>NZ_JCAIUI010000002.1:512280-1242105 GCF_059445445.1 Agromyces sp. Y575 | reverse complement strand
GACGCCGTTGCTGGCGAGCACTGGAACCGTTCCGCAGCGCGGCGCACGGACCAGCCCTCCTCGACGATCAGAACCGCAAGACGACGACGCCCTTCAGGCGTCAAAGGAGCATTAGCGTGAGTCACGAGGACCTCCGTGGAACGACGTGTGTGTGGCAACCCACATCGTCCCGGAGGTCCTCGCCTACATCACCCCACGTTCACAACGTGTCGGGGAAATACAGGTAGCGCTCGGCGTCGCCGACGCGGCTGTAGGCCTCCGTCGGCGGGCCGTCATCGCCCCACCGGTACGGCTCGGCCGGGAGCTCGTCGACGCCCGACGACGCGCCGCGCCGCGGTAGGGCGGGTGGCAAGCCGACGGCGCCGGTCATCCGCCCGCCCGCTCGACGAGGCCCGTCATGATCGCCGTGTCGGAGTCGATGCAGGCCTCCGAGAGCGCAGCGTCCCACTCGGCGTCCATCGCCATCGGGTGGTCGCCGACCATCGGGAACCAGCCCTGGTTCGGCCAGTTCGCGACGAACTCCTCGCGCGGCGGAGCGGGCGGCACGACGATGTCGTTCGCCTCGTAACAGGGCACGTAGTACTCGGTGAGATAGTCGTAGATCCAGCCGAGCTGCTCGGCGTTCGGCGGGCCCGAGGTGCGCCGCTCCGGATGCGCGACCCGGCAGGAGAACAGGGCGATCGCCTCCTCGACCGTCGTCGTCGACGTGCCGACCGAGACGACGGGGTCGTCGGGGTTCGGGCCGGTGCGACCCTCGTCGATCGGCAGGCTGGCTGCCTCGAAGCAGGCACGCGTCACGTCGACGCGGTTCTCGTCGGTCACGTAGGCCTCGAACGCGACCTCTGGTCGCACCGCATCGGGATACGT
Organism: Agromyces sp. Y575; assembly: GCF_059445445.1. Taxonomy (NCBI): domain Bacteria; kingdom Bacillati; phylum Actinomycetota; class Actinomycetes; order Micrococcales; family Microbacteriaceae; genus Agromyces; species Agromyces sp. Y575. The sequence goes on along the minus strand of NZ_JCAIUI010000002.1, from coordinate 1,241,238 downwards.
CGCCAGCACGGCCTGCCAGTTGCTGTCGGACTCGGCGATGCGCGCGGCCTCGATGTCGGCCTCGGTGAACGGATCGCTCTCGGGCCACGGTGCGAACTCGGGCATCGGGATGGACACGACCTGCGCCGCGGCATCCGTCGCCTCGATTGTCGCCTTCGCGTCGCCGGATGCCGCGCTGTCAGAGCACCCGGCGAGCGCCGCCAGCGCCATCAATGCCGCAGCCGCACCCATCGAACTCGTCATTCTGCGCACGCGCACCTCCGCGGCGAACATAACAGCGCCCTGCGAGGTTGCACCAGAGCCCGCCCCTGCGGGTGAGCTCGTCCAGACTCGACCCGAGCGGTTTCGACAGGCTCAACCCGCAGACGCCGATCAGATGAACTCGATCAGGCGCTCGATCATGATGATGCGTCGGGCGGCCTCGATGAGGGCGAGGTGCGAGAACGCCTGCGGGAAGTTGCCGAGGTGCTGGCCCGTCTCCGTGTCGAGCTCCTCGGCGAGCAGGCCGAGCGGGGAGACGATTCGGAGCAGCTTCTCCATGAGCGCGTGGGCGCGCTTGCCCTCGCCGATGATCGTGAGCGCCGAGACCAGCCAGAACGAGCAGATGAGGAAGGTGCCCTCGCGCCCCGACAGGCCGTCGTCGGTCTCTTCAGTGCGGTAGCGAAGCGCGAACCCGCTCTCGGTGAGTTCGTCGGCGATCGCCAGCACCGTGTTCCGCAACCGCTCGTCGTCGACGGGGAGGAAGCCGTAGATCGCCGCGAGCAGGGCGGATGCATCCAGAGCATCGGTGCCGTAGTGCTGGCGCAGCACGCCACGATCGCTCACGCCGTTGCCCAAGATGTCGGCGGCGATCTCGTCGGCGACGCCGCGCCACTGCTTCGAAAGCTCCGCGTCGCCGACGATGTCGCCGAGCTTCGAGGCCCGGTCGAGCGCGACCCAGCACATGATCTTCGACGACACGTAGTGCTGGGGTTCGCCGCGGGACTCCCAGATACCCTGGTCGGGCTCGCGCCAGACCGCGGTTGCGCATTCGGCCTGCGACCGGATGAGCGGCCAGAGTGATCGCGGCACCCGCTGGCTGCGACGCGAGTGCATCAGGATTGCATCGAGCACCGCCCCGTACAGGTCGTTCTGCCGCTGGGCGAACGCCCCGTTGCCGATCCTGACGGGCCGCGAACCCAGGTATCCCGTGAGGTGATCGAGCGTCGACTCCGTGAGGTCGCGCCGGCCGTCGATGCCGTACATGATCTGCAGCGAACCGTCGCCGTTCGCCTCGAGCCCGGAGAGGAACTCCACGAACTCGTCGGCCTCCCAATCGAGGTCGAGATAGTGCAGCGCCTGCACGGTGAACGACGAGTCCCGAATCCAGTTGAAGCGGTAGTCCCAGTTGCGTTCCCCGCCCGGCGTCTCGGGCAGCGAGGTCGTGAGGGCGGCAACCGTCGCGCCCGTCGGCATGTACGTGAGTCCCTTGATCGTCAGGGCCGAGCGCTCGAGCGCTTCGCGCCACGGGTGGTCGGGGATTCTCGCGTCGCTCAGCCAGTCACGCCAGAACGCGACCGTGACGTCGAGTTCGGCGGTCGCCTCTTCGAACGTCGCCGGTCCGGCGAGGTCGTCAGCCCACGACAGCGAACAGAACGCCTGATCGCCCGCGCTCAGGGTGTGGCGCGCGCGAACGTGTCCGCCCTGGATGCCGAGGGAGAGATCGGAGCGCAGCCGCAGCGAGACGCCGCCGCCGCTCGCGGTCGTACTGTGCTCGTCGGTCGCCGCCCACTCGGCGTCCACGCGCCCGTAGTCGAAGACCGGCTCGCAGACGAGCTCCATCTCGACGTGTCCGTCGAGGCACGTCACGGTGCGAACGAGGCAATGCGCCGCGTCGTCGTCGGCGGGCGCCCGGGTATGCGGGGTCGTCGTGTCGGGCGCCGTCCGCGGAACGATCGTGAGCGCGTCGCGCACCTCGGCCCAGCCGGTCGGGGTCTTCCACGTGGTGACGAGCACGTTGGTGCCCGGGTCGTAGGCGCGCGCAGACGGTGCGTTGACGTCGAACGGCCCGAAGCGGAAATAGCCGGCCTGCCGGTCGAGGATCGTCGCGAAGACGCTGGGCGCGTCGAACCTCGGCGGGCAGAGCCATCCGACCGATCCGTCGGGTGCGACGAGTGCACCGGTGTGGCAGTCGGAGAGGAACGCGAACTGGGCGATCGGCGGGAACGGCGAGCGACGGACCGCGCCTGCCAATTGCGGTGCCCGACTCGCGTTCACGAGTTCGCCCCTGCGATTACCGGTTCCCGCGTCGAGTCAGTCACCCACTCATGACAGCACAGCATCGGAGCCTGTGGCGAGAGGCGCGCAATCGGAACGCCCGCACGCTGCCGCGCCCTGTAGCGCGCGCGTCGCGCGTCGCCCGCCGATCCGTCGGCCGACCGGCCGACCGGCCGACCGGTCGGTCACCGGCCGGGTAGGTCCTGCATGCGCTCGATCTCGGCGGTCTGGGTCTCGACGATCGCCTCGTAGCCGGCATCGGCGACGGCCGCGCTGATCGCAGCCGCGGAGACCGGGGCCGCGCTGCGCACCGTCACGCTCGAGACGCCGCCCGCGACGAGCTCGATCTCGACCGCGTCGACGCCGTCCATCCCGACGAGCTCTTCGGTCACGTGGCGCACGCAATTGCCGCACGTCATGCCCGCGACGCCGAAGTTCGCCTCGACGAGCGAGGCACCGTCGGCGGGCGTGTGCGCCTCGGGGACATGCGCGTGCGCCTCGGCGGGAGCCGCGGCATCCGTGACCGTGTCGACTGCGCAGCACGCGCAGCTGTCGTCGGTGAGTTCGATCTCGGTTCTGCCTTCGGGCGCGAGGGTCATCTCGGGGTCCTTTCGTCGTTGCGACTCAATATACCCCCCTAGGGTATGCACGACGCAAACAGACCACGCATGGCAGCATGAGGAAAAGAAGTTCGCGAGCGATGTCGATTCGGCGTCCGCCCGTTCGACGCCAGAGTGAGGCGGGCACTTCGGCCCCCTCCCCACAAAGGAGAGAACCATGAAGTACATGCTGATCATGCGGTCCAACGACGCAGCCGTCGAGGCGTACGAGAACCTCGACTTCGCCGAAGTCATCGCGGCGATGGGCGCATACAACGAGTCGCTGATCAAGGCCGGCGTGCTGCTCGCGGGCGAGGGCCTCTCCGACGCGAAGGAGGGCTTCGTCGTCGACTTCGACTCCACCCCGCCGGTCGTCACCGACGGCCCCTACGGCGAGACGAAGGAGCTCTTCAACGGCTTCTGGATCATCCAGGCCTCGAGCGCTGAAGAGGCCGCCGAATGGGCCAAGCGCTGCCCCCTCGGCCCGGGCTCGAAGCTCGAGGTGCGCCGGATCAATGAGCTCGAGGACTTCCCTCAAGACAACGAGTGGATCCAGAAGGAAGCCGGCTGGCGCGAAGAGGCAGAGGGCCGTCTCGGCACCGCAGCCGAATGAGCGAGACGGATGCCCCGGGCACGGTCGGCGAGGCGAATGAGCCCGCCGACCGCGCACGACGCGCCGTCGCCGCCGTCTGGCGCATCGAGTCGGCGCGCATCGTTGCGACCCTGACCCGCTTCGTCGGCGACGTCGGCCAGGCGGAGGATCTCGCGCAGGAGGCGCTCGTCGAAGCGCTGCGGCAGTGGCCGGCCGAGGGCGTGCCGAACAACCCGGGCGCGTGGCTCACCGCGGTGGCCAAGCGCCGCGCGATCGACGGCTGGCGTCGTCGCGAGCGGCTCGACGAGCGGTACGCCTCGATGGCCCACGACCTCGAGCGCGATCGCGCCGCGGCATCCGACACCTTCTGGGACCCCGACACGATCGACGACGACATCTTGCGGCTCATCTTCGTGTCGTGCCACCCAGTGCTCTCGCGCGAGGCGCAGATCGCCCTGACACTCCGCATCGTCGGCGGCCTCGGCTCGGACGAAATCGCCCGGGCGTTCCTCGTGCCGACGGCCACGATCCAGCAGCGCATCGTGCGCGCGAAGAAGACCCTCGCAGCGGCCAAGGTGCCGTTCGAGGTGCCCGAGCCGAACGAATACGCCGAGCGGCTCGGCTCGGTGCTCTCCGTGCTCTACCTCATCTTCAACGAGGGCTACCTGCCGGCGACTGGCGAGGCCTGGGTGCGGCCGGATGTCTCGGCCGAGGCCATCCGTCTCGCCCGCATGGTCGCGGGGCTCATGCCCCGCGAGCCCGAGGCGCAGTCGCTCGTCGCCCTGATGGAGTTCACCGCCTCGCGCTTCGCGGCGCGCACGAAACGCGACGGCACGCCGATCCCCCTCGACGAACAGGACCGCTCGCGCTGGGACCGGTCGCAGATCGCACGCGGCAGCGCAGCGCTCGCCCGCGCCGACCAGATCGGCCGCGGACGTGCCGCATACGGCCTGCAGGCGGCGATCGCCGAGTGCCATGCGGTCGCGGCATCCGTCGACGACACCGACTGGGCGCGCATCGTGGTGCTCTACGAAGCGCTCGGGCGCCTCGCCCCGTCGCCCGTCGTCGAGCTGAATTGTGCGGTCGCCGTCGCGATGTCGACGGGTCCGGCCTCAGCGCTGCTGATCGTCGACGAACTCGTGGCCGGCGGCAAGCTCGCCGGCTACGCCCCACTGCCTGCCGTGCGCGGAGAGCTGCTGCGTCGGCTCGGCCGCACCGGCGAGGCACGCGGCGAACTCGAGACCGCAGCCCGACTCACCGGCAACGAACGCGAGCGCGCCTCGCTCCTCGCGAAGATCGCCGCGCTCGCGCCGCCTGCACCACCCGCGCCACCCGCGCCGCCCTCCGAGTAGCGCGCCAATACACAACTGAAGTCACCGAAACGTCGCAGATGGCGACCTCAGCGGGCCGATGCCCGCCATCTGCGACGTTTGGACGCCCCGTCGATCGGTTGCCGGGGTCAGATACCGTCGCCCGGGGAGACGTCGTCGACGTCTCCCCGGTGGGCGTCGGGGTCGGCGTCGGCGTCGACCGCAGCGGGCGCGGCCGACTCAGTGTCCAGCTCGACGGACGCCGCCGCTGCAGACGCCGCAGCGCCACCCGCGACGGCGAGCGCCGGCGACACCGAGGCATCCGACCCGCCGCCCGCCGCCTTCGCCGCTCGCTTCGCCCGGCGACGCTCGCGCCCGCCCTCGACGAGGTCGTAGAGCACCGGCAGCACCACGAGGGTGAGCGCCGTCGACGACACGAGTCCGCCGATCACGACGAGCGCGAGCGGCTGCGAGATGAAGCCGCCATGACCGGTGATGCCGAGCGCCATGGGCAGCAACGCGAAGATCGTCGCGAGCGCGGTCATCAGGATCGGGCGCAGTCGCCTCGACGAACCGTGCACGAGAGCTTCACGCACGGTCATTCCGCGATCTCGATACTGGTTCACGAGGTCGACGAGCACGATCGCGTTCGTCACGACGATGCCGACGAGCATCAGCACACCGACGAGCGAGGCGACGCCGAGGGGGATGCCCGTGATCACCTGCAGCGCGATCGCACCGGTCGCCGCGAACGGCACCGACACGAGCAGCAGCAACGGCTGCAGCAATGAACGGAACGTCGCCACCATCACGATGTAGACGATCAGGATCGCGGCGAGCAGTGCGAGCCCGAGCTGCGAGAACGACTCGGTCTGGTCGGCACTGACGCCGCCGATCGATGCCGTCGTGCCTGCGGGCAGCTCGACCGCCGCGACCGCCGCCGAGACGGCGCCGCTCGCCGTGCCGAGGTCGTCTCCCGAGGGCGTCGCAGACACCGTCGCGCTGCGGAGGCCCTGCACGGTGGTGACGGATGCCGGCCCCTCGACGTTCTCGACTGTCGCGAGCGAATCGAGCCGCACGAGGCCGGCGGGAGTCGGCACCTCGAGCGCCGACAGCTCTTCGACGGTGACCGGCGGGTTCGCGGCGGCGAGGTAGATCGTGAGCGTCTTCTCGTCGATCACGACGGAGCCGGCGCTCTGCGGTTGCATCGCGGCGGACACGACCGCACCGAGGGCGACCTCGGAGTAGCCCGCGGCAGCGGCATCCGCTCGGTTCACCTCGACGGCGACGTAGGGCTGGGACTCCGACAGATTCGACGACACCTGCGCGATGGAATCGATGCCGTCGAGCTCTTCGACCACGGCATCCGTCGCGGCTTGCAGGTCTTCGGCGTTCGACGCGGTGATGTCGACTTCGATGTCGTTCGAGGCGCCGAACCCGCTCGACGCGGCGAGGGTGACGTCGCCGACGTCGTCGAGGGCGGCCAGTTCGTCGCGCACGCTCGCCTGCAGTGCATCTTGATCGGCGCTCTCGTCGGTCGTGACCGAGTACGTCACGGTCGCACCGCCACCACCGAACGCGGCGGCGAGCCCGCTGCCGCCGCCGATCGAGGTCTGCACTGTCTCGACGCCCTCGGTGTCGCGGATCACCCGCTCGACCGGCTCGGACGCCGCTTCCAGCGCGTCGAGGCTCGTACCGAGCGGCAGCTCCTGCGACACCTGGAACGTGTTCTGGCCCGAGGATCCGAGGAAGTTCGTCTTCATGAGCGGGGTGAGCGCGACGGTGCCGCCGAGCACGAGCAGCGCGACGACGATCGTCACGACGCCATGCTTCAAGGTCCACTCGATGATCGGTAGGTAGCCGCGCTGCAGGCGCGACGGGTGCTCGAGCTCGTCGACGGCTGCTGCGGCGCTCGTGCCGGTCGCCGGCACCGGCGTTTCGTCGACGAACGCCGCCGCCGCGACCTCTGCATCGGCCCCGGAATCACCCGATCCCTGACCCTGTCGAAGGGTCGCGGGCTTCAGGAACCAGTACGCGAGCACCGGCACGATCGTGAGCGAGACGAGCAGTGAGGCGACGAGCGCGATGGTCACGGTGAGTGCGAACGGCCGGAACAGTTCTCCTGTGACGCCCTCGACGAGCGCGAGCGGCAGGAAGACCGCGACGGTCGTGATGGTGGACGCCGTGATGGCGCCGGCGACCTCGCGCACGGCGTGCACGATCGTCGAGGCCTTGTCGACGCCTTCGATGAGGTGCCGCTTGATGTTCTCGATGACGACGATGGAGTCGTCGACGACACGGCCGATGGCGATCGTGAGCGCACCGAGCGTGAGGATGTTGAGCGTGTAGTCGGCAGCCTGCAACCCGATGAAGGTGATGAGCACCGACGTCGGAATCGAGATCGCGGTCACGAGCGTCGCCCTGATCGAGAGCAGGAAGACGAGGATCACGATCACCGCGAACAGGAGGCCGAGCAGGCCCTCGGTCGCGAGCGACTCGATCGACTGCTCGATGTAGGGTGCCTGGTCGAAGACGACCGTGAAGGTCGCTCCCGGATTCGTGGTGTCGAGCGAGGACTCGAGGTCGGGCAGCAGCGCGGTCACCGCGTTCGACACCTCAACGGTGTTGGCCGCGGGCAGCTTCGTGACCGAGATGGTGAGCGCGGGCTCGCCGTTGACGCGCGAGATGCTCGAGACGGGGTTGTCGGTGAGCTCGACGGATGCCACGTCGGCGATCGTCGCCGCGACGGGAACGCTGTTGGTTGAGCCTGTCGAAACCGAGCCTGGCGCAACCGAGTCTGGTGCAACCGAGCCCGTCGGCTCCTGCTCTGCCGACGGTTGCTCTTCGGTCGCCGGCTGGTCGCCGGCCGGGGTCTCGGGGGGCGGGGCCGGCAGCACTTGCTCGGTCGCTCCCAGCACGGGTAGCGCGGCGATCTCCTCGATGCTGCCGATACGCGTGCCGGTCTGCACGGCGAAGGTGGAGTCGCCCTCGGTGATGCTGCCGGCGGGTACGAGCAAGCCGTTCTGCTGCAACGCGTCGCGAATTGCCTGCTGGGTCAGCCCGAGCGCCGCGAGCTTCTCGGGGTCGGGTGTGATGGTGACCCGCTGGCCGACCTCGCCGATGAGGCTCGCTTCACGCACGCCGTCGACGTCGGTGATCTCGGGCAGAGTAGTGCGCTCGATCTCGTCGGAGAGCGCGCTGATGTCGTCGGCGCCGGTGACTGCGATCTGCAGCACGGGGAAGTCGTCGAGACTGAGGGCGAGCACCTGGGGGTCGACATCCTCGGGCAACTGGCTCGAGATGCGGTTCACCGCCGAGAGCAACTTCTGCTCGACGAACGCGAGGTCGGTGCCGTAGGTGAAGCTCGCGGTCACCCGCGAGAGACCGGTCGAGCTCGTCGTCGAGGTTGTCTCGAGTCCGGTGATGCCCTGGATCGCGGTCTCGATCGGCGTCGAGACATCCGTGTTGACGATGTCGGGTGACGCACCCGGGTAGCTCGTCACGATCGACAGCTGCGGGAACTCGATCGACGGTGCCAGCTCCTGCTTGAGGCTCGTGAGCGAGATGCCGCCGAAGATCGCGACGACGACGGTGATGAGCGCGATGAGCGCGCGGTTCTTCATGCTGAGCGCTGCGAGCAGGTGCATTGCTCAATTCTCGCAGGCACGAGCGAGCGATATCTCGAACCGATGAAATCCGAGTGACATTCGGTGAATTCCGATCGCCTCGAGTCGGGCAGCCATCGGGCGAGCTCAGATCACCGACGCGAGCAGGCTCTGGTCGGGCGCCGGCGCCGCCCCCGAGAGCGAGCGCCACGCGCGGGCGAGCGCCTGCACCGCGGCATCCGTCGTCTCGGCCGGATAGCAGATGGGCAGCCTGAGGAATCGTTCGAACGCGCCGTCGATGCCGAACCTCGGCCCCGCCGCGATGATCAGCCCCTGCGAACGGGCGGCGAGCGCGAGCTGCGAACTCACGGCGGCGCCGAGCCCGACCCACGTGACGATACCGCCGTCGACGTGCGGCACCTGCCATTCGGGGAACGCCTCGGCGAGCAACCCCTCGAGCCGGTCGCGCCCGGCTCGGAGCTGCTCGCGGCGCAGGTCGAGGATGTCATCCATGTGCGGAAGCAGTCGGGTGACGAGCAACTGCTCGATGATCGGCGTGCCGAGATCGCCGGGTGATCGCACGGCGAGCAGGCGCCGGATGAGCGGCTGGTCGGCGCGGATCCAGCCGACGCGCACGCCGCCCCAGACCGTCTTGCCGACCGAGCCGACCATGATCGCCGGACCGTACGCGGCCATCGGCAGGAAGGATCCTGCGCGATCGATATCGAGTTCGCCGGTCGTCTCGTCGGCCACGATCACCGTGCCCTGTCGGGCGGCGGCGTCGAGCACGCGCTCACGGGCGTCGACGCTCATCGATCGCCCCGTCGGGTTCTGGAAGTCGGGCATGAGATACGCGGCAACCGGGTTCGAATGCCCGATCGCTCGAGTGAGCGCCTCGGTCTCGGCCTGCCCGGTCCAGGCGGGGTCATCGCGCGACGCGACGCTCACGGGCACGAGCCGGGCACCCGCCGCGCGCAGCGCCTCATACGCGTGCGGGTACGTCGGCGCCTCGATGATGGCCCGGTCACCGCGCCCGACGATCGCACGGGAGAGCAACGCGATCGCGTGCTGCGCACCGATCGTGACCATGATCTGCTCGGGAGCTGTCGGGAGTCCGCGCGCCGTGTAGCGATCGGCGATCGCCGCACGCAACGCGGGCGTGCCGATCGGATCGAACCCGGCGTCGCCGAGGTGCTCTGGCAGATCGTCGATCGCCTGCCGCGCGACATCCGGAAGCCAGGGAAGCGCCGGGGGCGCCGCCTTGGAGAAGTCGATGTAGTCGGAGGCGGGTGGCGCCGGCAGGATCGTCGGCGCTCCGGGCAGTCTCGCGACGCTGCCCGAGCCGCGCAGGCTCAGCACGAGCCCCTGCTCACGAAGATGACGGTAGGCAGCGGTCACCGTGGTGCGACTGAGCCCGAGTCGCTCGGCGAGATCGCGCTCGGCCGGCAGCCGGGTGTCGACGGGGATGCGTCCGTCGAGCACGAGCAACCGGATGCGTTCGGCGAGCGCGTGATACGCGCTGCCTGCGCCCGTTCGCCAGTCGCCGAGCAGGTTCTCGAGCGATCGCGCGCTCAGTGTGGACTCCGCCATTCGAGCCACTTTAGACGAATTGGCTCTTTGCGAAAAGGCCAATCATGCAATTGGATTGCAGAATGCCCCGCTCGACGCTCTTTCAGTCTGCCGATTCGACCCCGGTACTCGTACGCCGGTTCGTGCAGCTCTTCGTCGGGCTGTTCCTCTACGGCATCGCCATCGCATTCATCGTGCGCGGCGAGCTCGGCGTCGGCCCATGGGACGTGCTGACGCAGGGCATCGCGAAGCACACCGGCGCCGGCTTCGGCCTCATCACGGTGCTCATGAGCGGCGTGGTGCTGCTGCTCTGGATCCCGATCCGCCAGCGACTCGGGTTCGGCACCGTCATGAACGCCCTGCTCATCGGCCCGGCCGCCGACGTCGGCCTCTGGCTCATCCCTCCGGGGCTCGACCTCTGGGTGCGCGTGCTCTTGCTCCCCGCAGGCATCCTCCTGCTCGCCGTGGCGACGGGCCTCTACATCGGCGCGCACTTCGGCCCCGGCCCGCGCGACGGCCTGATGACGGGCCTGCACCGCGTCACCGGCTGGAAGATCTGGATCGTGCGCACCGGCATCGAGCTCATCGTGCTCGCCGCCGGCTGGCTGCTCGGCGGCAATGTCGGCATCGGCACCGTCGCCTTCGCGGTGCTCATCGGTCCGCTCTGCGGGTACACGATCCCGCTGTTCGCGATCAAGCGCACGCCGGTCGCGCCGGTCGCGCCAGTCGCGCCAGACACACCGAGCTTCGAAAGCGCGCCGGACGCGCCAGACACAACGGGCATCGAGCGAGCGGATGCCGCTGCGCCCGGGTCCCCCGCCACATCTGCCACACCCGCCGACCCCGCCACATCTGCCACACCCGCCGACCCCGCCACATCCGCGACATCCGCCGCCTGACCCCGACCCTCGCCGCATCCGCGACATCCTCCCACCCCGCGACATCCGCCGACCCCGCGACATCCGCCGCCTGACCGCGACCCTCGCCACCATGACCGTCACATCGACTCCCAGCAATTCAGGACGACGATGGCGTGTCTCACGCGCAACCGTGGCGACACGCCGGGCGACACACCTCCGCTCCTGAATTGCTGAAGCCGACCGGGCGCCGAGACCGCAGTCGCCCCCGAGGCCGGGACACCTCGGGGGCGACTGCACGGGCTCGCGTTACAGCTCGCGCTACAGCTCGCGCTACAGCTCGCGCTCGGCGTAGGCCGTCATCGCGTCGCGCACGAACTCGGCACCCGCCTGGCCGCCGTAGTTCGCGCCGAAGCGCTCGTCGGCCACGTACATCTCGGCGAGGCCGAGAAAGTAGGCCTTGCTCGGGCCGGCACCGCCGCCACCCGGCGTACCGGGCACGCCGCGCAGCCACTCGAAGTGCCGCTGCGCGAGCGCCTGCGCCTCGTCGCCCGCGGGGTCGACGCCCCGCTCGAACGCCGAGATCCAGTCGCTGCTCAGCTGCAAGACGCGCTGCTGCCCCGCAGCCTTCTCTTCAGAGCTCAGCGAGCGCCACCACGCGTCGCTCTTCGCGTATGCCTCCTTGCCCCAACGCTCCTCGACCTCCTCCCTGTACTGGGTGTGGTCGAATCCGTCGAACATGTTTTCTGCCATGAGTTGTTCACCTCCTTCCAATGCTCCGATGGTGCTCACGACCGACGCGATCTGCCGCGCCAGCCGCTCCTGCTCGCCGCGCAGCCACTCGAGGTGACTGCGGAGCGCATGCGGGGCGCTCTCCTCGCGGTCGAGCACCTCGCTGATCGCCGGGAGTCCGATGCCGAGCTCGCGCAGCAGCAGGATGCGCTGCAAGCGCACGAGCGCGGCGTCGTCGTAGTAGCGATACCCGTTCGACCCGATGCGCGCCGGGGCGAGCAGCCCGATGTCGTCGTAGTGACGCAGCGTGCGGCTCGTCGTGCCGGCGAGCTTCGCGATCTCCTGGATCGACCAGTCCACGGCGTGCTCCTCTCGTGATCAGCGGGGCGTCTGCCCCACGTCACTGACGATAAAGGTTGACGCTGCGTCAATGTCAAGCTGCGGCATCCGCTCGCCCTGACGGGCTGAAGCTCCCATGGCGCTGAGTTGCACGATGATCGGCACGACGCGCCGCGCGCAAACGGCGTGCCATGCAGATCATCGTGCAACTCGGCGAATACGGGCCGGCGAAACACGCACTTGCGATTCGCGGAGACGCGATATATCGTGTTTACGTCAGCACACGCGATATATCGCGATACAGACTTCGAGGTCAGCGGATGCCGCGGCATCCGAACCTCGCAACAGGCCTCAACGGCGTTACGGCAACAGAAGGAGCACCGCATGTCCATCGAGAAATGGGTCATCAACCCAGGCGAAACGCGGGTCATCGACCTCGAACTGGTTCGCAAGCTCAAGGTGAGCCTCATCGGCGGCAAGGTCGACGTGATCGCCCACGACGAACCCGGCGCCCGCATCGAGGTCGCCAACGTCACCGGCAAAGACCTGAAGATCGAGATCGACGGCGATTCCCTCGAGATCGACCACCCGCAACTGCGGTGGGACAACTTCATCGACGTCTTCAAGGGCTGGGCCGGCAACGCGAAGGCCGACGTGTCCATCCTCGCTCCGCGCCATGTGGTCATGAAGCTCGGCATGGTCTCGGGCGATGCGCTCGTCTCCGGATTCACGACCGATGCGAAGCTCAGCACCGTCTCGGGCGACCTCGTGCTCGACAACCACGAGGGCGACGTCGAGCTCTCGACGGTCTCGGGCGAAGTGTCCGCCGGCAACCACACCGGCCGCATCACCGCGCACTCGGTGTCGGGCGACGTCGTCGCCACCGGCGACGTGCGCTCGTTCAACGCCGACACGGTGTCGGGCAACATGATCCTCGATGCGTTCGGCACGCCCGACCGGGTCGACACGAACACCGTCTCGGGCAACCTGACCGTGCGCTTCGCGCCGGGCGCCGGCGCTCGCTACCGCATCAACACGGTCGGCGGCACGGTGCTGATCGACGATACGACCATCAGGGGCATGCTCGGCAAGGGCTTCGAGCGCGTCACCGGCGAGCTGTCGGGCCGGTGGCTCGACCTCGGCGCGAACAGCGTCTCCGGGTCGATCTCCGTCATGCGCCGCGAGGCGAACAGCACGGCGACGGATGCCGCGGGCGCGAGCCACGGCGACGCGTCGAGCGCTTCGGGCTCGAGCGACGACGAGGCATCCCCTCGACAGGCTCAGGGCGGCGCCGCATGACCCCGCCCGTCTTCGCCCACGGCAGTCTGCGCCTCTACCTGTTGGCGCTGCTCGACGAGCAGCCGCGTCACGGTTACGAGTTGATCCAGGCGCTCTCGGAGCGCTTCGGCGGCACGTACAGCCCGAGCGCCGGCACGATCTACCCCCGCCTCTCGAAGCTCGAGGAGGAGGGCCTCGTCTCGAAGTCGACCGACGGCCGCAAGACCGTCTACGAGATCACGGATGCCGGTCGCGCCGAACTCGAGGCACGCCGCGACGAGCTCGACGGCATCGAGAACGAGGTGACCGACTCCGTGCGACGCCTCGCCGACGGCGTACGTGCCGAGGTCAACGATGCGATGCGCTCGCTCCGCGCCGAACTCGCGAGCGCGGCCCGCGAGGCCACGCGATCGGCGACCAAGATGCCGGCATCCGCGGCATCGACGTCGGGCAGCACCTCGACCACCGGTTGGGGCGGCGACGCTCGCGCCGAGACGAGCCGTGCCGTGCACGAGGCCGATCTCGTGCTGAGCGAGTTCCGGCAGCAGCTGCGCACCGATCTGCGCACCCACGCGAGTCGCGGTCGCGTCACGCCCGAGTCGGTCACGGTCCTGAAGGCGCGACTCGCGCAAGTGCGCGCCGACGTGCTGGCGACCCTCACCGACCACTGAGCCGGCACCCGCCGCTCAGTCCCAGGTCATGCGGGACGGATGCCCCCGCTCCGTCCCGCATGTCAGCCGCATGTCAGCCGCATGTTTGTCAGTCGTGCATGCTTCGATGACGAAATGCCCGACATCGAACTGCGCCCGTGGTCCGAAGACGACCTCGAACTCCTCCACCGTGCGAACACGCCCGAGCTCATGGACCAGCTCGGCGGCCCCGAGAACGACGAACAGGTGCTCGCCCGCCACGAGCGCTATCTCCGACTGCAGCGGGAGGGCGCGGCCCACCAGTTCCGTGTCGTGATCCCGGGGCATCCCGAGGGGGTCGGCATGGTCGGCTACTGGCAGCATGAGTGGCACGGCGAGCCCGCCCTCGAGAGCGGATGGTCGGTCGAGGCCGAGTATCGCGGCCAGGGCATCGCGCCTGCCGCGGTCGTTGCGATGCTCGAGGCGGCACGCGCCGAAGGCGAGACCCTGCCGGTGCACGCGTACCCGCGCGTCGACAACCCGCCGTCGAACGCCGTGTGCCGCAAGGCCGGCTTCCGGTTGCTCGGCGAGGAGCCGTTCGAGGTGAAGCCCGGCCTCGTGCTGCACACGAATGACTGGGTCTTCGAGCTCAGCGCACCGCCTCAGGCATAGGGCGGCCGCGCGAGCGGATGCCGCGTCACCCGCGACATCCGCTCGTTTCGATCAGACGGCGTCGCCCGACGAATCGGTGCCAGACGAACCTGTGCCATCTGTGCCATCGGTGCCGGTCGAGTTCGTTCCCGACGATCCCGAGCCGTCGCCAGCACCGGGACCTGCACTCCGACGTCTCGCGTTCACGATGACGGCGGCGATGAGCGCGAGAATTCCGAGCCCGCCGACGACGAAGCCGACGATCGCCAATCCGTCGGGGCCGCTCGCGGCGGCGTCACTGTGCGCATCGTCGTGCGCGTCGCCGTCCTCGGCGTGCTCACCCTCGTCGTCGCCGGTGGCCGCGTCGTCGTGCGGCGGCTCCTCGGTCCAGCCGCCGGTCGCGTCGGCGCCGACACCGAAGTCGATGGTTCCCTCGATGGGGTGCCCGTCGCTCGAAACGGCACGCCAGCGCACCTGGTACTCGCCCTCGAGGCCGGCGGGCAGCGAGGCCGTGACGCGTGGCCCGGCGACGACGGGCTCGCCCACGGCGACCTCTTCGCCGTGGTGGTCGACCACGATCACGGCGGTGCCGAGCTCGATGATGTCGTTCGAGAAGTCGAGCGCGACCTCGGTCGGGGCGGTGTCGAACACCTGGCCCGGCTCGGGGGTCGATGCGACGAGTTCGTCGTGGGCGAAGGCGGGCGATGCACCGGCGAGCGTGATGCCGGCGGCGACGGTGAGCACGAAGGCGGTGAGCACGAAGGCGCGCACGCGGGTGGTGCGGGTCGTCGACTGGTCGACGCTGGTTGCGATGGTCATTGCGGTTGGGAGTCCTTCTCCTCGGGTCCGGGACCGATGAGGACCACGCGCGCGTGGGTCACTCGGAACATCCGGAGTTCTCTGGTACCGCCGAACGGCGGCGATTATGCGGAGGCGAGGAGGAGGGGCGGCCCGCGATAGCCGAACGCGGTGAAGCGCAGCCGCGAGCGAAGCTGGGGCGCCGGCGACTCGACGACCCGGAGTGCGACCGGCGCCGTGACGGCGACGGGTTGCATCGGCATGGTGAGCCGCAGTACGAATCGGCGGGCGGCGGCACCGACCGCGCGCCATGCCGCCTGTTCGAATGCGAGCAGATACACGATGGTGAGGGCCGCAGCGACGGCGTGACCGACGAGCATCGCAGCATCGGCGTGAGTGTGTGCGGCCGCCGCGGCACCGGCGGCACCCGCGCCGTCGACGAACGCGACGGTCTGGTGGTGGCCGGCGCCGTCGATGACGAACGACCCGGTCGGCTTGCCCGCGCCGACGGCGAAGAGCAGGTGGAATGTGCCCTGGCTCGCGATCACGGCCAGCGCGGTGCGCAGCGGCGTCGAATGGCGGCCGACGAAGGCGACGGATGCCGCGAGCGCGACGATGCCTGCGAGCACGAGCCCGACCCCTCCGGGCGCCTCACCACCGGCGGCGGCGTGTGAGAACGCTGCGAGGAGCAGGGCGACCGCAGCGGTGGCGGAGCCACGCGCGAGTTGCATCGCACGGTTCACGTCCGCTCCCGGGTGGCTCGAATGATCGAAGAATCGTCACCCAACTCTACAAGGCGTTCCCGGCGCTGATCGGGCGCGTTTCAGGCCACGCGCGGCTGCAGCGTGAGGCATCCGTCACCCGGCGTCGATCGACCCTTGACACGGGGCGCCGCGGGTGTAGTCTCAACCGCCGTGACGAATGAGGCGGATACACCGCCGGCTGAATTGAAGTCGCCGAAGAACTGGATCATCGGCGACCCGCTCCCCACTGAGCATCTCGAGGGTCAGCTCCTCCCGAAGCGCTTCGCGCTGCCGATCTTCGCGAGCGACCCACTCTCTTCTGTTGCGTACGCGCCGCAAGAGCTCCTGATGATCCTCATGGTCGGCGGCCTCGCCTTTCTGAGCTTCGCACCGTGGGTCGCGCTCGCGGTCGTCGTGCTGCTCGTGACGGTCGTCGCGAGCTATCGGCAGCTGATTCGCGCCTACCCGTCGGGCGGTGGCGACTACGAGGTGGCGCACAAGAACCTCGGCGAGAAGTCGGGCCTCGTCGTGGCATCCGCCCTGCTCGTCGACTACGTCATGACCGTCGTCGTCTCGGTCGCATCGGGGGTCGACAACATCATCTCGGCGATCCCTGAGCTGAACCCGTTCCGGGTCGAACTCGCCGTCGTCTTCGTCATCATCCTCGCCGCCGTGAACCTCCGCGGCGTCAGCGAGTCGTCGAAGGCGTTCGCCGTGCCGACGTATCTCTTCATCGGCAGCGTGTTCATCATGGTCGTCATCGGCCTCACCCGCACCGTGCTCGGCGACCCGCCGGTGGCCGAGTCGGCGGGCTACGGCGTGCAGGCCGAATCGCTGGGCCAGGCCGCGGTGATCCTGCTGCTGCTCCGATCGTTCGCGAGCGGATGCTCCGCTCTCACGGGCGTCGAGGCGATCTCGAACGGCGTGCCCGCGTTCCGGTTCCCGAAGGTCAAGAACGCGCAGATGACGCTCGTGCTCATGGGCGGCATCGCAATCGTGCTCTTCGCCGGCCTCACGGCGCTCGCGCTCGTCTCGCAAGTGCACTACGCCGAGGATCCGTGCCACCTGATCGGCTGGGCGGAGTGCGCCACCGAGCCGCAACGCAGCCTCATCGCCCAGGTCGCGGCCGCGACGTTCGGCGACGGCACGGTGTTCTTCTACGTGATCCAGGCTGCGACGGCACTCGTGCTGCTGCTCGCGGCGAACACCGCGTTCAACGGCTTCCCGCTGCTGGGATCGGTGCTCGCACGCGACCGCTACGCCCCGAAGTCGCTGTCGACCCGCGGCGACCGCCTGATCTACTCGAACGGTGTGGTGATCCTCGCGCTCGCGGCATCCGTCATTCTGGTGATCTTCCAGGCGAACCTGACGGTGCTGATCCAGCTGTACATCATCGGCGTGTTCGTCTCGTTCACGCTCGGGCAGACCGGAATGGTTCGGCACTGGCTGCGAGAGCTTCGGCGTCGGCGGCATCGGCCCGGCGGCTCGAAGGCGTCGAGAGGGCGAGCGGATGCCTCGGGCGCCGCCCCGCTCTCTCGCGGTGGAGTCGATGCCTCGGGCGCCGCCCCGCTGACTCGCGGGGCGATCTGGCGGGCGCTCGTGATCAATGCGATCGGCGCTGTGATGACGGCGGTCGTGCTCATCGTGGTCACGATCACGAAGTTCACCCACGGCGCGTGGATCGTCTTCGTGCTGATGCCGATCCTGTTCCTCCTCATGTTGGGCGTGAACCGCTACTATCGCGACGTCGAGAAGGAGATCGAGGTCGACCCGACCACGACGTTCGGTGCGACGGGCGACCATGCGATCGTGCTCGTCGGCCGCATGCAGAAGCCGACGCTGAAGGCGCTCGACTATGCGATCGCGGCCCGCCACGACTCGCTCGAGGCGGTGCACGTCTCGCTCGACGAGGAGGAGACGAAGCGCCTGAAGAAGGACTGGGTGAAGCAGAACATCCACGTCAAGCTGCGCATCCTGAGTTCGCCGTATCGCGACCTCAGCTATCCGCTGATCCACTACATCAAGTCGCGGCGCGAGGAGCACGGCTCCGAGGTCGTCACGGTGTACATGCCGCAGTACATCGTCGGGCACTGGTGGGAGGGCATCCTGCACAATCACAAGGCGCGGCGCATCAGCCAGAAGCTGCTCCTCGTGCACGGTGTCACGGTCGCGCTCGTGCCGTGGCTGCTCGACTCCTCCGACCTGCTCTACGGTCGGCGCTCGCGCCCGCTGCCCGGACAGGATCGTCGTGGCGAGCCCGTGCGGCCGGTGCCAAGACGAGCGAATGCCGAGAGCGGCAGGAAGCCGAAGAAGTAGCGTCGGACTACGGCTACGGAAACGATGGATGCCTCGGTGCGCGAGTTCATCGACCGTGTCACGCGCGCCGTGCGGCGGCGCGACATCCGCCTGACCTCTGCGGGTTGAGCTTGTCGAAGCCCCTCAGCCCCGAGTCTCGACATCCGCCTGACCTCTGCGGGTTGAGCTTGTCGAAACCCCTCAGCCCCGAGTCTCGACAGGCTCAACCAACAGTTCGGCCGATTAGAGCATCGCCATGATCTGCCGGGCGATCATGCGCCCCGCGCGGCTCGCACCGATCGTCGAGGCCTGCGGACCGTAGCCCGCGAGGAAGATCCGCGGGTCGCTCCACGCCGCGCCCTGGCCGACCGTGACGCCTCCGGCCTTCTCGCGGAGCTTCAGCGGCGAGAGGTGGCGCAGCTCGGGCCGGAAGCCGGTCGCCCAGATGATGACGTCGGCACGGGCCATGCCCGATTCTTCGCCCTCCCAGACGACCCGGTCGCCCTCGATGCGGTCGAACACTGGTCGCGCGACGAGCAGACCGCGCTCGATGCCCGCGGCGATGCGCCGGCTTCGGGGCACGCCGGTGCCGCTGACGATCGACGGCAGCGCACGACCCGAGCGCGCGGCCTCGTCTTGCATGGCCACCGCAGCGGATGCCCCTTCGAGGTCGAGCTCTTGGCGATCGAGCCAGTCGATCGGCCGGCGCGAGACCCACGTGAGCCCTGCTGCGACATCCTCGAGTTCGAGCATGAAGCCGATCGCGGAGGTGCCGCCGCCGACCACGACGACGTGCTTGTCGCGGAAGTCCTCGGCCGCGGTGTAATCGGAGGTGTGCACGTGCCGGCCGGCGAACTCGGTCATGCCGGGGTAGTACGGCACGAACGGCGAGCCCCATGTACCGGTGGCGTTCACAAGGAACTGCGTCGCGAGTTGATGCTGCGGCGCTGACGGGGCTTCGGGCTCTTCGAAGGTCTTGCGCCGCCGCCCGAAGAGACCGCGCGCGGCCTTCTGCTCTTCGAGCGCGAATGGTTGCGGGGTGATGTCTTCGTAGCGCACGAGCAGATCGACGCCGTCGTTGGAGACCTGCCGTACGTTCATGGGCCGTCGCACACGGAGGTCGAAGTGTTCTTCGAACCGCCCGTAGTAGTCGGCGACGACGTCTTTGGCGGGCAGGTTGCGGTCGGCGGTCTCGAAACTGAGGTCCAGTTCGGCCATGCCGGGCAGGTCGTTCACCCGGTGCGCGGTTCCGAGCCTGAGCGATGACCAGCGGTGCTGCCAAGCCCCGCCTGCGCCAGGCGCCCGGTCGAGCATCACGAAGTCTTGGTCGGCGACGAGCTGGAACCGGCGTAGGTAGAACGCGACCGACAAGCCGGCCTGGCCGGCGCCGATCACTACGACCTTCACGCGTTCAGGGCTCGTCATCACCTGACAATCTCAGCACGGGTTGCTGTGTGCTCGCAGCACACGCGCTGAACGCCGGCATCCGACCGACAGCACGCCTGTGGAGGACGCCGAGCGCCCCGAGTCCGGTGCTAAACTGGCGGCCGGACGATTTCATTTATCAGATGAGCGCCGGGTGACGAAGACATCCCACCCGGCCAGATGCCGTAAGGGGGTCACGCATGGGGCGCGGCCGTCAGAAAGCCAAGCACACCAAGGTCGCTCGGGAGCTGAAGTATTTCAGCCCGAACACCGACTACAACGCGCTTGAGCGCGAGCTCACCAGCTCGCCGCATGACGATTACACCGAAGAAGCGGCGAAGTGGGCGGATTACTCCGCCGACGACGACGACACCTACGTCGCGGGCGACGAACAACGCGCCTGACAGGCGCTGTCATCACCGACCTTCCCTCACGGTCTTCGTCACACCGGCCCGAGGGCGGCATGCGTAGGCTCGCGACATGGCCGAGTTCGTCATCCTCGTGAACGGTGTTCCTGGTGCCGGAAAGTCGACCCTCGCCGCTCCGTTGGCGCACGAACTCGGTGTGCCGCTCGTGTCGAAGGACGCGATCAAGGAGGCCCTCGCCGATGCGGTCGACGCGCGACTGCCCACCTCGCGGCTGGGCGCAATCGCGTCCGACGCGATGTGGTCGATCGCGGCGATGCTCGACGGCGCCGTCATGATCGACTCGTTCTGGGCGACCGGCCGCGACGAGGCCTTCCTCCGCGACGGGCTCCGAACCGTCGGCAACCCGCCGGGCCTGGAAGTGTGGTGCCACGCTCCCGCCGACGTGATGCGTCGTCGCTTCACGTCACGACAGAGGCATGCGGGCCACACCGATGCGGGGCGCCTGGCCGAGTGGGACGAATGGAGCGCGACGGCTCGACCGATCTCGGACTTGCCGATCCTCGATGTCGAGACCGAGCATGCCGTCGACGTCGGCGCCGTGACGAACGAGATCGCGCGGCTGCTCTCGCCTGCCTCAACGCGAGCGGCGACACACGCGCCCACAGAAGGCGCTGCGCCTCAGGAGGCGCCGCGCCACCCGGCCGCCGTCTCGACGAAGCGCTCGAGTTCGGCGAGTGAGCCCGTCGGGTTGATCGCGCGCAGCACGATCTCGTCGACCGCGCCGTCATAAGCCGAGAGACCCGCCGCGTCGGTGATCGTCGCGTCGATCGCGCGAATGCCGAGGCGGGCGAAGTTCGCCGCGTACGAGGGCACGGTCTCGTAGCGTTCGGCCTCGACTTCGAGCGCCGGGCGCGCATCGGCGTCGGTGATGGTGCGCACGTAGAGCACGCTGCTCACCTGCCGCGATCCGGCCGCGGCGCGGAGCTCTCGCGTCGCGTCGGCGGCCACCGACGGCGTGAGCCAGTTGAAGACGACCCCGTCGGCCTGCTCAGCCGCGAGTCGGCGCATGCGGGGGCCGAGTGCGCCGACCATGATCGAGACGTCACTCGCTTCGCGAAGCGAGGCGATGCCCCGTTCGACGAGCGCGAGCGAGCGGGCGGCTCCACCTGAGCCGACGCCGATCACCGTGCGCCCGGCCGGAAGGCCGGCGAGGTCGAGCGAGTCGGCTGGCCGCCGGTCGAGCGGAATCACCCCCGTCGCGAGCCGGAGCGAGTCGGTGACGCCGGCCGCGACGCGAAGCCCGGCAAGCGAGTCGCCGCCGGGGACGTCGTTGAGCCACAGCCCGGAGAACCCGAGACGCTCGATGCGCGGCGCCAGTGTCCGCACGATCGACGCATCGGTGGTGCCGGTGAGCCCGATCGAGACGGAGGTGCGCATGATGATCGTCAACCCCGGTCAGCTCGCGTAGGAGCCGACGAGGCGCACGGCGCCGCCGTCGACGCCCTTGGCGCCCTGCTCCCAGCCATCGACATCCGCTCCCTGAGCTTGGCCTGCCCTGAGCCCGTCGAAGGGTCGAAGGGCGCCGATCGTCACGGTGCCCGCCTGCCAGGCCGGCAGGCCGAGGGCGCCGAGTGCCGAGATGACGGATGCCGCGGCATCCGCTCGCACGACGGCGAAGAAGCCGATGCCGAGGTTCCAGGTGCCTTCGGTCGACTCGAGCGTGGTGCCCGCGAGGTCGTTGAGCACGCGGAACACGGGCGCAGGTGACCACGTCGAGCGGTCGAGTTCGACCCACGAACCGAGGGGCAGCACGCGTGCGAGGTTCGCGGCGATGCCACCGCCGGTGACGTGCGAGAGCGAGTGCACCGCATCGCCGTGCGGGCCGGCGAGCAACTCGACGAGCGGGCCCGAGTAGAGGCGTGTGGGCTCGAGCAGGGCCTCGCCCCAAGTCGAGCCGAGATCGTCAGAGCGATCGGCGAAGTCGATCTCAGCCTGTCGAAGCACACGGCGCACGAGTGAGAAGCCGTTGGAGTGCAGGCCGCTCGAGGCGATCGCGAGCACGACGTCGCCTGACTCGACTCGTTCGGCGCCGAGCAGCTTGTCGGCCTCGACCACCCCGACCGCAGCACCCGCGACGTCGTAGTCGTCTTCGCCCATGAGCCCGGGGTGCTCGGCGGTCTCGCCGCCGACGAGTGCAGTGCCCGTCTCGGCGCACGCCCGGGCGATGCCCGTGACGATCGCGGCGATGCGTTCGGGTACGACCTTGCCGCACGCGATGTAGTCGGTCATGAAGAGCGGCTTCGCGCCGACCACGACGATGTCGTCGACGACCATGCCCACGAGGTCTTGCCCGATGGTGTCGTGCTTGTCGAGCGCCTGGGCGATCGCGATCTTCGTGCCGACGCCGTCGGTCGAGGTCGCGAGCAGCGGCCGCGTGTAGTCCTTGGCGAACGAGAGGTCGAAGAGCCCCGCGAAACCGCCGAATCCGCCGACCACGTTCGGCCCATGCGTGGCGGACACCGCCTCTTTCATGAGCTCGACAGCGAGATCACCCGCGCGCGTGTCGACTCCGGCAGCGGCATAGGACGAGTTCGAGGTCACCCGTCAAGCGTACCCGCGCACCGCGCGCCGATCCGTGCCGCCGAGCGAGGCGAGGACTAAAATGCTGCCATGCAGCCGGGGGGCACACCATCGTGGGTGATCCGTGAGAACGCGGGTCGTCCGGTACTCCTCGCCCTCTATCTGCGCGAAGTGCTCTCGATCGCCTCGCCCGTCGAGCTCCCGCGGTTGCGCGACGTCGGCGCGGTCGGCGACCGCCTCGAGATCGACCAGCACGACCTGCTCGAGCGCCAATGGCGCGCCTGGTGGGCGATGACCGTCGAGCCTGAGGCGCATCCGTCGCCCGTGCCCCTCGAACTCGTCGATGAGTTCGGTGCGGATGTCGCGCTGCCGCTCTCCGAGGCCGAAGTGCTCGCCGCCGCGATCGTGCCACACGCCGAAGCCGCGCGGGCGTGGGCCGATTGGGCGCACGAGGGCTACCGCACTGCTTCAGCCTCGCGCCGCGGCGACTCGTACCGCGCCTACGCCGGCACGATCGCCGAGCACGAGCGGGAGGTCGGGCGTCGCGCCCACTCCTTCGAGCTGAACGTCGAAGTCGTGCCCTTCGCGACGGCCGGCGTGTGGTGGATCGGCGCGATGACCGTCGCAGTCACTGACTCGCTGCGGTCGGATGCCTCGGCGTTCGACGACGCCATGCACCCGATCATCGCCGAGCTCGCATAGAGTCACGCGGGTTGAGGAAACCCCGCCAGGGCCGTCTCGAAACCGCGAGACGGATGTCGAGCGGTTTCGAGACGCTCGCTGCGCTCGCTCCTCAACCCACAGAGTGAGACGCTCGCTGCGCTCGCTCCTCAACCCACAGAGTGGTGCCAGACTCGAGGGCATGAGCATCTGGTTCGGCGAGCCTTCACTGGAGTGGGCGAACTCACGAGACGACACCATGATCCGGGCGATCGGCATCGAGATGACCGAGGTCACGGAGCATTCGCTGAAGGGTCGCATGCCCGTCGACCACCGCACGCGCCAACCTGGCGGAGTACTGCATGGCGGGGCATCCGTCGCCTTCGCGGAGACGCTCGCGAGCTGGGGCGCGAGCTTCACCGTCGACCCCGAGAAGAACTACTGCGTCGGCATGGAGATCAACGCGAACCACACGCGCCCGGTGGCCGACGGCTGGGTCTACGGCGAGGCGACGCCGCTCACGCGCGGTCGCACCACCCAGGTGTGGGAGATCAAGATCACGGATGCCGCTGGCAAGCTCGTGTGCATCTCACGCTGCACGATGGCCGTGCTCGCGAAGCCGTCGGAGTACTGAGCGTTCGTTCGTTGCTCAGGCAGCTCCCACGCGCACGTATGGGAGGATTGAGGCGTCCTGCTCGGACGCTTCCCCCACCTTCGAGGAGCCATCGCTCGCATGTGCGGCATTGTCGGCATCGTCTCCACTGAGCCCGTCAACCAGCAGATCTACAACAGCCTGCTCCTCCTGCAGCACCGCGGCCAGGATTCGACCGGCATCGCGACCGCCGACGGCCCCGTCTTCCACATGACGAAGGCACGCGGCCAGGTGCGCGAGGCCTTCCGCACCCGCGACATGCGTTCGCTCATCGGCAACATGGGGCTCGGGCACGTTCGCTACACGACGAAGGGCGCAGCCGAGCGCGAAGAGGAGGCGCAGCCGTTCTATGTGAACGCGCCCTACGGCATCACCCTCGTGCACAACGGCAACCTCACGAACACCCGCGTGCTCTCGAGCGACCTGTTCTCCATCGACCGTCGTCACGTGAACTCGACGAGCGACACCGAGATGCTCCTGAACGTGCTCGCGACCGAGCTGCAGAGCCAGATCACGGGTCTCGACCTCGACCCTGACCAGGTGTTCGCCGCGGTCGAGCACGTGCACCAACGCGTCGAGGGCTCTTACGCGGTGATCGCGATGATCGCCGGCTACGGGCTGCTCGCCTTCCGCGACCCGTTCGGCATCCGCCCGCTGATCCTCGGTCGGCGCAGCGCCGCCAACGGCACCGACGAGTGGATCGTGGCATCCGAATCTCTCGTGCTCGAGAACGGCGACTACGAGATCGTGCGTGATGTCGAGCCCGGCGAGGCGATCTTCATCGGCCTCGACGGCGCGATGATCTCGAAGCAGTGCGCAGCCAACCCCGTGCTCGTGCCGTGCTCGTTCGAGTACGTCTACCTCGCCCGCCCCGACTCGATCATGAACGGCATCTCGGTCTACGAGGCGCGACTGCGCATGGGCGACCGGCTCGCGACCACGATCGCGACCCACATGAGCAAGGGCGACATCGACGTCGTCATGCCCATTCCCGACTCGTCGCGCCCCGCCGCGATGCAGGTCGCGCAGAAGCTCGGCATCGAATACCGCGAGGGCTTCTACAAGAACCGGTACGTCGGCCGCACCTTCATCATGCCGGGCCAGGCCGAGCGCAAGCGCTCGGTGCGCCAGAAGCTCAACGCCATGGGCACCGAGTTCAAGGGCAAGAACATCCTCATCGTCGACGACTCGATCATTCGCGGCACGACGTCGAAGGAGATCGTCGACATGGCCCGCCAAGCCGGCGCCAACAAGGTGACGTTCACCTCGGCTGCGCCGCCGGTGCGGCACCCGCACGTCTACGGCATCAACATGCCCTCGCGTCAAGAGCTCATCGCCTACGGCCGCAAGATCCCCGAGATCGCCACCGAACTCGGCGCCGACCACATGATCTACCAGGAGGTCGCCGACCTGCAGGCCGCGATCACCCAGGGCACGTCCATCGAGCAGCTCGACCTGTCGTGCTTCACGGGCGACTACGTCACGGGCACCGTCACCGACGAATACCTCGGCTGGGTGGAGCGCACGCAGCTCTCCTGAGTCGAGCGGATGCCGCGGCATCCGTCACCCGTTCACTCATCGACGCGGTGCGTGGTTTCGTGTTCGACGGCGACGGATGCCGCGCGCCGCGAGGAGACCCGGTCGATGACGAGTGCGACGACCGCCCCGAGTGCGACGCCGACTGTGGCGCAGAGGAGCAGCAGGAAGCCGAACACCTGGCCCTTGTCGAACTCGTCGTTGTCGGGGAAGACGACGGTGAGGATGATCGCGACGACGATCCCGACCAGTGCGCCCAGCGCGAGGAACCGCGGGTAGCGCGGTGCGCGCCGCACGGCGACCGTGTCGCGTGTGACGTCGGTCTCGAGCGGTTCGGGCTCGACGGGGACTCCGCCGACGCTCACCACGCGGTAGTGCTCGGGCGTCTCGGGAGAGTTCTGCGTGTCGCTCACCCCTCTATTGTCCCGCACCTCGCTGGAAGTGGCACCCGGTACCTGTTCAGCCCCGCTCAGCTGAGGGCCACGACCGCTGAGAGCGCTGAGAGCGCTGAGAGCGCTGAGAGCGCTGAGAGCGCTGAGAGCACGTCGACGACGGGGTCGCCGAGCAGATCGGCGCCGTTCACTTGGAGGGCGCCGGGTTGCGGAAGACCGGCAGCACCTCGGTGAGGTCGGCACGCTGGCCAGAGGCGTGCACCCGCCCCGCCGCCCGAGCGTCGACCCACGAGAGCGCGCCCGTCGCGAGGGCGAGCCACGTCGAGGCATCCGTCTCGACGACGTTCGGCGGAGTGCCGCGCGTGTGCTTCGGGCCCGCGACGCACTGCACCGCGCCGAACGGCGGCACCCGCACCTCGACGGTGCCGCCCGGCGCCTGCTCGGCGAGCAGCTGCAGCGAGTAGCGCACCGCAAGTGCAAGGGTCGAGCGGTCGACGGATGCCGCGGCATCCGTGCCCTCGACCGTCAACGCCTGCACGGTCGCAACCGCCGCCTGTCCGATCTCGTCGCCGATCCTCGCCCGTGCCATGCCTCCATCCTGAACTGTTTTCAGGAGTTTCTGCACGAAACCGGCCGTTTTCCGGCCGACATCCGCATGCGGGACCAAAATCTCCTGAAAAAGGGTGATTGGGCGGATCGGGTAGCCTGAACCGGTGAGAATCCTGGTCCTCGGCTCGGGCGCGCGCGAGCACGCCATCATCCTCGCGCTCCTCGACGAGGAGGCCGGGCACGAGATCATCGCGGCACCGGGCAACGCGGGCATCGCGGCATCCCACACCTCCTCGGCTCGCGGCAGCGTGACCACGATCGCGCTCGACCCGACCGACCCCGGGCTCGTCACCGACTACGCCCTCGACAACGACATCGAGTTCGTCATCATCGGCCCCGAGGCACCGCTCGTCGCCGGCGTCGCCGACGCACTGCGCACCCGCGGCATCGCCGTGTTCGGGCCGGGCAAGGCGGCCGCCGCCCTCGAAGGATCGAAGACCTTCGCCAAGCGCGTCATGGAGGCGGCCGACGTTCCGACCGGCCGGGCGAACCTCGCCGAAACCCTCGACGACGTCCAGGCGACACTCGACGAGTTCGGCGCCCCGTACGTCGTGAAAGCCGACGGGCTCGCCGCCGGAAAGGGTGTGCTCGTCACCGACGACCGCGTAGCCGCCGTCGCGCATGCGGCTCATTACCTGCAGCAGGGCCCCGTGCTCATCGAGGAGTTCCTCGATGGCCAAGAGGTCTCGCTCTTCCTCCTCTCCGACGGCACCAACGTGTTGCCGCTCTCGCCCGCACAGGACTATAAGCGTCTGCGCGACGGCGACGCCGGCCCCAACACCGGCGGCATGGGCGCGTACTCGCCGCTGCCGTGGCTCGACGACGCCGACGACGGCCGCGGCGGCCGCTTCGGCAGCGAGCACGCCTTCGTCGACGAGGTCATCGAGACGATCGCGCTGCCGACCGTGCGCCAGCTCGCCGCCGAGCAGACTCCGTTCATCGGACTGCTCTACGCGGGGCTCATCCTCACCTCGCGCGGCATTCGCGTGATCGAGTTCAACGCCCGTTTCGGCGACCCCGAGACGCAGGTCGTGCTCCCCCGCCTCGACACCCCGCTCTCGGGCCTGCTCTACGCCGCGGCAACCGGCGGGCTCGGCTCACTGCCGCGTCCGGTCTTCCGAGCGGATGCCGCGGTGACGGTCGTGCTCGCGAGCGAGGGGTACCCAGAGGCCCCAGAGACCGGGCGCCCGATCGAGGGCATCGAGGCCGCGGCATCCGTGCCCGGGGTGCACCTCGCGCACGCGGCGACCGCGATCGGTGCGGCGACCGACAAGGCCTCCGACTCCGGCGATCTGCCGCTCATCGCCACAGGCGGCCGCGTGCTCAATGTCGTGGCCGTCGGCGACGGTTTCGCCGAGGCGCGCCGTCGCGCGTACGAAGCGCTCGGGCATCTGCGCCTCGAGGGCGGCCAATACCGCACCGACATCGCCGCTCGCGTCACCGAGTAGCTCGCCCGAATTCGCGCACGCCCGTAAACTGGGGCGGTGAGCGATTCGCAGGAATACCCCGGCTGGACCCACGTCTACTCGGGCAAGGTGCGCGACCTGTACGTGCCGACCAAGGTGCTCGACGACGACGACACCTGGACGGGCGATCCGCTGAGCCTCTCGCCCGTCGTGCTCGTCGTCGCGACCGACCGCGTCAGCGCCCTCGACCGGGTGCTCTCGCCCGCGATCCCGGGCAAGGGTGCGATGCTCACGACCCTCACGCACTGGTGGTTCAATCAACTGCCCGATGTACCGAATCATCTCGCGCACCCCCTCGACGATCGACTCCAGTCGCTCGAACTACCCGAGGTTCCGGCTGAACTCGCCGAGCGGGCGGCGCTGTGCCGCACGCTCGACATGTTCCCCGTCGAGTGCGTCGTGCGCGGCTACCTCACCGGCGCGGGCTTCAAGGAGTACCAGGCGACGGGTGCGATCGGCGGCTTCCCTCTGCCCGAAGGACTCGAGAACGGCGATCGCCTGCCCGAGCCGATCTACACTCCCGCGTGGAAGGCGCCGGTCGGCGAGCACGACGTGAACGTCTCGTACGAGCGCACCGTCGAACTCGTCGGCGACGTCGTGGCCGCACAACTGCGCTCACTGTCGCTCGATATCTTCGCCCGCGCTTCGGTGATCGCCGAGGCGCGCGGCCTCATCCTCGCCGATACGAAATTCGAGTTCGGTGCCGATCGCGCCACCGGCATCGTGACACTCGCCGATGAGGTGCTCACGAGCGACTCGAGCCGCTACTGGGATGCCGCGACGTACGCCACCGCTGCGAGCCCCGAGCTGCGCATGGCGAGCTTCGATAAGCAGCCCGTGCGCGATTGGCTCGCCGCGAACTGGGACGAGGATGTCTCGGAGCAGCCCCCGACGCTCCCCCACGAGATCGTCGAGCAGACCGCCGCGCGCTACCGCGAACTGCTCGACCGCTTGACGTCCGGCGTCTGACCTCCGGCGCTTCGCACGGGCGCTCGCCGTCCCGCGCTCCGCTCCGCTCGCACCGTCGGGTGTCGAATCGCCGCCTGCCCGTTCGTCGCTCCCTTGAGGGTGCTGCTCCCGGCACCGAGGAGGCAGCATGTCCACGTTCGAGCAACTCACCGATACGGCGGCGATCGACGCGATCGCGGTGCGCTGGCTCGTCAGCCAACGGGCAGTGGCGATCCGTTCACGCGATTCGGAGTACCTCGCGTCGCGCTACACCGTCGGCGCGGTGACCTTCGGCGTCGCTCCGCCGCTCGACGTCCGCGGCGGAGAAGCCCCGCACGTCGCCTGGCTGCACCTCTGGTTCGCCCAGTTCCGCGGTCGCATCGGTTACGAGGTGCGCGATCTCACCGTGAGCGTCGCAGGCGAGGTCGCGTTCTGCGTCAGCCGCGACGAGTTCACGGCGCGCTCGAGCGGTCGACGGCGCGAGACCGTGCGCTTCACGACGACGCTCGGACTACGAAGAGTGAACGGAGTTTGGCGCGTCGCGACCGAGCACCTTCGCATCGGGCAGGATGCCGGGCGCTCGTCGGGCGGGAAGAGACGCAGGCGCGCATGAGTGCTGCCTCGCACGGCAGCCTCGCAGTGCGCGGCCTTCCCGGGATTCGGCCGAGTCCGGCGCTCGATCAGCCGTGTTCGCCGCCGCCGGCAGATGCCGAGGGGGCCGTGTCTTCTGCGGCATCCGCGGCACCGGCGGCACCCGCGGCACCCGCGGCACCCGCAGCGAATGCGGCCAGGAGCGTTGCCGAGATGAACCGTGCGGCGTCGCCGGGCTCGAGTCGGCCGGCGGCGATCTCGTCGGCCGCACCGTGCATCACGACATGGGTGGTCGCCAGGAGCCAGGCGACCGGAAGATCGGTGCGGAACGCACCTTCACGCTGCCCGCGCTCGAGTAGTCCGCGCAGGCGCGACTCCGCATTCTCGTGGAGCTCACGGATTCTGGCGGGTGGCAGTTCCTTCTGCGCTGCAGCGAGCAGCGCGCGTGATTGATCCACGAGCGTCCAACTGGTCTCGATGAGCTGACGGAACACGGCGGTCGCATCGCCGTCGAGGTCGACGTTGCTCAGAATGCCTTCGCCACGGGCGAGCACCTCGACGAGAGCGGCCTCGAGCAGTTCGGCGCGGGTCCTGAAGTGCCCGTACAGCGTCATCCTTCCGACGCCGGCAGCAGCGGCGATGTCGCTCACCGAGGCATCCGGATTCCTGCGCAGTTCGTCGACCGTTGCCTGCAGGATGGCCGCGCGGTTTCGCTGGGCATCGGCGCGCACGTTGGCGCCCCGTCGATCCACCGCTGCGGGAACGCTTGTGGTCGATGCCATCGCGTCGCCTCCTCGGTTTACAACTCGTACGGGAATGTATGAGTTAGTCTATCGGTTACAACTCGTACACCCGTGCTTGACTTACAGATTGGAAGAATCATGGACGGCTACCCCAAGCGCTGGCGAGTGCTCGCATTGCTCGGCATCGCACAATTCATGCTCATCCTCGATGTGACCGTGGTGGCGATCTCCCTCCCGTTGATGGGCGCCGATCTCGACCTCAGCAGGGAGGCGTTGACATGGGTGGTCAGCGCCTACACGCTCACGTTCGGCGGACTGATGCTGCTCGGCGGCCGAGTCGCAGACCTCATCGGGCCGCGCCGGCTCGTGCTCGTCGGCCTGGCCGTGTTCACGGTCGCATCGTTCGCCGCCGGCGCTGCGCAAGACCCCGTCATGCTGCTGGCCGGCCGTGTCGGCCAAGGCCTCGGCGCCGCGATGCTCTCGCCCGCCGCCCTCTCGATGGTGGTGCGGATGTTCGAGGGCGACGAGCGGAACCGGGCTCTCGGCATCTGGTCCGCCCTCGGCGGCGGTGGCGCGGCCGCCGGCGTACTCGTCGGCGGGCTCCTCGCCGCGGGCCCCGGGTGGCCGTGGGTGTTCTTCATCAACGTGCCGGTCGGCATCATCGTGTTCATCGTGCTCACCCGGCTCCTTCCCGCCCTCCCTGCGGCAGCGATCGGGGCCGACCGTCGCGCCGACGTGCTCGGCGCGCTGCTCGTGACCGCCGCAACCGGATCGGTGATCTACGCACTCATCGGTGCAGGCGAGATCGGATGGCTCGCCCCGCAGACCTGGATCCTGTTGGCAACCGGCGCGGTGCTCTACCTCTTGTTCGGCTGGCGGCAGAAGACGGCGGCCTCTCCGCTGCTCGACCTCGGGCTGCTGTTCCGCCGCCCCGTCGTCGCCGGCACGTTCGTGATCGCCATCGCCACCGCGCTCATGGTCGCGGTGTTCTTCCTCGGATCGTTCTTCCTCCAGGGCCACGCTGGCCTCGGACCGCTCGTGACGGGTCTCCTGTTCCTGCCGGTCGCGCTGGCGACCATGCTCGGTGCGAACCTCGGCGGCCGGGTACTCGGTCGCACGGGCGGCCGCGCGCTCGCGATCATCGGACTGGTCATCGCCGCCATCGGACTGTCCATCCCGGTCGTCTTCCCCAGCGTCGCAGGCGTCGTGATCGGAGTGAGCGTCGGCTCGGCCGGGATCGGCGCGTTGTTCGTGGTGGCAGCGGCCACTGCGCTCGGTCAGGTCGCACCGCATGAGGCCGGCGTGGCGTCCGGCATCGTGAGCACGTTCCACGAGTTCGGTGCCTCGGTCGGCGCTGCGGTCATCTCGAGCGTGGCCGCAGCGAGCCTCGTCAGTCAGGCCACCGGCGGATACGTGACCGCCTTCATCGTCGCAGCCGCGGCCGCGTTGGTTGCAGCGGTCATCGCCGGGGTCCTGATTCCAGGCCGCAACCCGGCAAAGGCGAACATCGTCTCGGCGGGCTGAACCGGCACATCTCATGCGCGCCCGCCGATCGAGTGAGTCGGCGGGCGCGCCGCCGCATCGGAGGATGCCGGGCGGGTTTGCGCTCTGGAGTTTGCGCTCTGGGGTTTGCGCTCTGGAGTTTGTGCCTCTGGAATACGGGTGCCGCTGCATCCGTTACTATTAGTTGTGATTACAACCAATGGCCATCCGGGCGGAACCGGCCTCCTCGCCGCCGATACCGGCATGGGCGCCGTGACGCTGCGCGTCGGCGACCTCGACGCCATGATCCGCTACTACCGCGACGGCGTCACCCTCGAGCTGCTCAGCCACGACGGCCCGGTCGCCGTACTCGGACGCGGCACCACGCCGATCGTGATCCTCGAGCATGCGCCCGAGCTGAAGCACGCGAGCCCCCGCGACGCCGGCCTCTTCCACACGGCGATCGTCTTCGACACGCGCGAGGCACTCGCCACCGCGATCTACGCCGTCGCCTCGAAGTACCCGGGCACCTTCACGGGCAGCGCCGACCACCTCGTGAGCGAGGCCTTCTACTTCACCGATCCAGAGGGCAACGGCGTCGAACTGTACTTCGACCGCGACCGCTCGCAGTGGAGCTGGGTGCACGGCACCGTCGAGATGGCGACCTTGCATCTCGACCCCAACGAGTATCTGCGTGAGCACCTCACCGAGGGCGCAGCGGATGCCGCGGCATCCGGAATCGGCATCGGCGACGCCGTCGTCGGCCACGTGCACCTCTCGGTCGGCGACGTCGCGAGCGCCCGTGAGTTCTACGTCGAGCGGCTCGGCTTCGAGACCACGGCGAGCATGGGCGACCAGGCACTGTTCGTCTCGGCCGGCGGCTACCACCACCACATGGCGATGAACACCTGGAACAGTCGTGGTGCCGGCCGCCGCAGCCTCGCCCTCGGACTCGGCAAGGTCGAGATCGTGGTGCCGACCGCCGACGACCTCGGCGCACTCGGCGAGCGGATGTCGCACGCTCGAGTCGCCACGCGCGACGACGGTCGCACGCTCGCGTTCGACGACCCGTGGGCGAACCTCGTCGAGGTGCGCGCCGCCGACTGAGGCGGGGCAGAAGGCGACAGCCGGGCAAAGAGTGACACAGCCGGCGGAGTGCCCCGTCCCCGTGGCTAGGCTGGAGCCGTGACTGAACACGAGAGCGCGGTCGACGGCGTCGAAGCGAACACCCGCACGATCGAGGCTTCCGTCGTCACCGACTTCAGTGATCGCATGAGCTACGGCGGGTACCTCGACCTGCCCACGCTGCTCTCGGCGCAGCGGCCGATCTCGCGGCCTGAGCACCACGACGAGCTGCTGTTCATCATCCAGCACCAGACCACCGAGCTGTGGCTGAAGCTCGTGCTGCACGAGCTCGAGACCGCGCGCGACCTGCTGCGCGCCGACGAGCTCGGCCGGGCGCTCAAGTGCATCGCCCGCGTCAAGCACATCCAGAAGACGTTGACCGAGCAGTGGTCGGTGCTCGCGACGCTCACACCGACCGAGTACGCGCAGTTCCGCGGAGTGCTCGGCAACGCGAGCGGCTTCCAGTCGTACCAATACCGCGCGGTCGAGTTCGTGCTCGGCAACAAGAACGCGAAGATGATGCAGGTCTTCGAATCGGATGCCGCGGCGAGCGTGATCCTCCGGCACGCGCTCGAGTCCCCGAGCCTCTACGACGAGTTCCTCCGGCTCCTCGCTCGCGCCGGGTACCCCGTGCCCGTAGAGATCCTCGAGCGCGACGTGACGCAGGCGTGGACCTTCGCCCCCGAGCTCGTGCCGGTCTTCGCGACGATCTACGCGAACACCGATGAGCACTGGGCCGCGTACGAGACGTGCGAAGAGCTCGTCGACCTCGAAGACAACTTCCAACTCTGGCGCTTCCGTCACCTGAAGACCGTCGAGCGCATCATCGGCAACAAGACCGGCACCGGCGGCTCGAGCGGTGCGTCCTTCCTGCGCCGCGCCCTCGACCTCACCTTCTTCCCCGAGCTGTACGCCGTGCGCACGGAGATCCCGGGCTGACGCCATCGGGCACGAGTCGACGTAGGCTGGCTGACGTGGCCGAAGATGACCGAGAACTCGCCCTGACCGGCCTCGAACTCGGGCCGCTCGCCCGGCCCGCGCGCCGTTCCCTCAGCGGTGGCGGCGACCGGGCCGGCGAGACCGGCACGATGCTGCCGCCGCTCATCGACCATCACGTGCACCTCGAGATGGTGCAACCCGAGGCCGCGGTGACGGGCGGCATCGCGGCCGTCGTCGATCTCGGGGCGAACCCGGCCGTCATCGCCTCGCTCGCCGCCCGCGACGGATTGCCGCACGTGCATCACGCGGGCGCGTTCCTCACCGCACCGGGCGGATACCCGAGCGATCGGGACTGGCTGCTCCCCGGGAGCCTGCGCGAGGTGCCGCTCGTCGGCGACATCCGCGGCCGGTATCGCGGCGAGCTCTCGACCGCGATCGAGACCATCGTCGAAGAGCAGCGGGCGTTCGGTGCGTCGCTCGTGAAGCTCGTGATGAACTCCGACGCGGGGCCGGTGTTCGATCGGGCGACGCTCGATGCGATCGTGCGCGCGGCGCGCGCAGCCGGGCTCCTCGTCGCGGTGCACGCCGAAGGCACCGGAATGGCTGAGCGCGCGATCGACGCCGGTGCCGACGTGCTCGTCCACACCCCGTGGACCGAACGGCTTCCGAGCGAGCTCGTGCAGCACGCGGCATCCGATGGACAGATCTGGATCTCGACGCTCGACATCCATGGTCGCGGTGAGGCGACCCCCGACCTCCAGCGAGCGGTCGAGAACCTCAGCAGGTTCCGTTCGGCCGGCGGGCGTGTGCTCTACGGCACCGATCTCGGAAACGGCGCACTGCCCGACGGGGTCAATCCCGGTGAGCTCGCCGCGCTCGCGAGCGCCGGTCTCACGGCTGCCGACATCCTGACCGCCATCACCGACCCGTGGCCCGCCGCCGACGCGCCGCACTCGCTCGAGGGCATCGCAACGTTCGTGCCCGGCCCGGCGCCCGTGACCCTCGACGAGCTTCCCGCCTGGCTCGCGAGCGCCCGAATCTCACCCATCGAAGACCTCGAGCCCCTCGACGGCCGCCCCGCCCGCGACCGAGACCGCACCCGCGCCAACCATCTGGAGTCACGTTGACCCTCGACCCGCATCTCGCCTTCGCCCGCCGCATGGATCGTTCCGACGGGCTCGCCCACTACCGCAAACGCTTCGCGGGTGCGGAGACCGACCTCGTGTACTTCGACGGCAACTCGCTCGGCCGGCCGCCGGTGTCGGCGATCGCGCGGGTCGAGCGGTTCCTCCGCGACGACTGGGGCGGGCGCCTCATCCGCGGCTGGGATGAGGCGTGGTTGCAGTTGCCGACCGAGATCGGCGACCGCATCGGGCGGGCCGTCATCGAGGCGAAGGCCGGACAGACGGTGATCGGCGACTCGACCACCGTGCTGCTCTACAAGCTCGCCCGGGCGGCGGTCGACGCCCAGATCGCCCGCAACCCCGTGCGGCGTGAGATCGTCGTCGACACCGACAACTTCCCGACCGACCGCTACGTGCTCGACGGCATCGCTCGCGAGACGGGCTCGCGCCTGCGGTGGATCGAGGCCGACACCTCGGCGGGCGTGACCCCCGAGCAGCTCGCCGAAGCCGTCGGCCCCGAGACCGCGCTCGTCGTCGTCTCGCACGTCGCCTACCGATCGTCCTATCTCGCGGATGCGCACGAGCTCACGCGCATCGCGCACGACGCAGGCGC
Source organism: Agromyces sp. Y575 (assembly GCF_059445445.1). NCBI lineage: Bacteria > Bacillati > Actinomycetota > Actinomycetes > Micrococcales > Microbacteriaceae > Agromyces > Agromyces sp. Y575. Next base: position 1,205,732 of record NZ_JCAIUI010000002.1, on the reverse strand, counting down.
CCTCATCCTCTGGGACCTCTGCCACTCGGCAGGCTCGGTGCCGGTGAGGGCCGATCTCTGGGGCTTCGACCTGGCCGTCGGATGCACCTACAAGTACTTGAACGGCGGCCCCGGGTCACCCGCCTTCGCGTATGTTCGCGACGACCTGCAGGCGGTGCTGACCCAGCCGATCCAGGGCTGGTGGGGCACCACCGACATGTTCGCGATGGGACCCGACTACGAGCCGGTGCCCGACATCCGCCGGTTCCTCTCAGGCACGGCGCCGATCGTGGGCATGCTCGCGATGGAGGAGACCCTCGCGATGATCGAGGAGGCCGGCATGCCGGCGCTCCGCGCGAAGTCGGTCGCGCTCACCGAGTACGCGATCACCCTGGCCGACGACTGGCTCGCACCGCTCGGCGTGACGCTCGCCTCCCCGGCCGATGCCGAGGAGCGCGGCGGTCACGTGACATTGCACCATGCCGCGATGCGCGAGGTGACCGCCCGGCTCTGGCAGCAGGACGTCATTCCCGATTACCGCGACCCCGGCGGGCTGCGCATCGGACTCTCTCCGCTGTCGACGAGCTTCGAAGAGGTGCACCGCGGACTCGCGGCGACGCGCGACATCCTGAAGACCGTGCTGCTCGAGCGGGCCGGGCTCGCCTGAGGCGCGCAGGCGACGAACGCGTGGCAGGCCGCCCAGCGCGAGGCGCTCGCACCGACGCCGGAGCCGAACTCGCGAACCGCGCGAACACCGCCGTCGAGGCGACCGACCTCGCCTACTTCGGCCGACTCGGCCGCGACCTCGGCGCGTTCAGCGATGCGCTGGGGCGACTCTCCCCCACGGTCGCCTGAGGCGCAGCCGGCCGTTCGTCGGCGGCATCCGGCGCCTGCGCGCTCTGCCCCCACGTCACCGTCACCTTGGGCTTGGCGAAGAACGCCACCACGACGGCACCGACCGCGAATGCCACGACCGAGAGCCAGAGCGACTGCGACATCGCCGCCGAGAACCCCTCGGCGATCGGCGCGGGCAGCGCACCTCCCGAACCGCCGCCGGCCTGTTCGGCCGCCTCGGTGTCGAAGCCGGGGAGCTCGGCGGCGAGGCGGGCGTTCAGGAGCGCCGCGATCGCCGCAGAGCCGAGTACCGCCCCGACCTGACGGGTCATGTTGTAGACGCCCGAGCCTGCGCCGGCCATCGCCGTCGGCAGATTGCGGGTTGCCGTCGAGGCGAGCGGGGCCCAGATGCCCGACAGGCCGACGCCGAGCAATGCCGACGGCAGCAGCAGCAGCCAGAGCTCCGCATCGGGCGTGAGCAGCGACGCATACCAGCCGAGCGCGAGCGCGACGATCGAGAAGCCGGCCAACGCGACCCATTTCGGGTCGACGCGGTCGCTGAGCCTGCCGATGAGCGGAGCCATGATGCCCGTGGTCACGGCCATCGGCGCGAGCATGAGCGCCGCCTGGGTGGGTTCGAGACCGCGCGCGATCTGGAAGTAGAAGGCGAGGGGCAACGGCATCGCCGTGATCGCGAGGCCGACGAGCGTGATCGATGCGTTGGAGAGCGAGAAGTTGCGGTCGCGGAAGAGGCCGAGCGGCAGCAGCGGTTCGGCGCGGTTGAAGCGCTGCCAGACCACGAACGCCACGAGCACGACGATGCCCGAGATGATGAGACCCCACACCGTGATCGGGCCGGTGATCGTGCCCCAGTCGTAGGTCGCGCCCTCCTGGATGCCGAAGACGAGCAGGAACATGCCGACCGCGCTGAGCACGACGCCCAGCCAGTCGAATCGGTGCGAGTGCGTCTCGAGGTTCGGCACGAGCCGCCAAGCGGCCACGAACGCGACGATGCCCACGGGCACGTTCACGAAGAAGATCCACTCCCAGCCGAGCGAGTCGACGAGCACGCCGCCGAGGATCGGGCCGACGAGCGTCGCGATGCCCGCGACCGCACCCCAGAGCCCCATCGCCGCACCGCGCTTGTCCGGCGGGAAGATGCGCGTGATGACCGCCATCGTCTGCGGGGTCATCAGCGCAGCTCCGATGCCCTGCACCGCGCGGGCGGCGATGAGCATCGTGATGTCACCCGAGAAGCCGCACCAGAGCGAGGCGAGAGTGAAGACGACGAGACCCACGAGATAGACGCGCTTCGGCCCGAACCGGTCGCCGAGACGCCCGGTGATGAGCAGCGGCACCGCGTAGGCGAGCAGGTACGCGCTCGTCACCCAGATCACCGCAGTGAGATCGGTGTCGAGGTCGGTGAGGATCGCGGGGTTCGCGATGGAGACGATCGTCGAGTCGACGAGGATCATAAAGAAGCCGATGACGAGCGCCCACAGGGCGGGCCACGGCTTGGCGATCTGGTTCACTGTGTCCTTCGAAGGTCTGTGTTCGGTTCTGGGTTCACGTCGGAGTCCGTGTCTGGCCAGGTGAGCGAACCGGAGTCGAGTTCGCCGATGGTCTGGGCGATCCAGCGCGACTCGGCCTCGAGCATCGCCCGGGTGTAATGCACGTTGAGCACGTGATGCCGGGCGATGCCCTTGGCGGCGATGTGTTCGAGCCCGGTGTCGATGAAGCCGATGGTCGCGGCGATCGCCTCGAGTCGTTCGCCGAGCAGCCGGGCCGCCTCGGCGACGGGGAGGTTGTGCGCCTCGCCGATGGCGACCGGGAACTCCGGGTACTCGTTGACATACTCGCTGAGCATCTCCGCGAGCGTTGCGCGCAATGCCTGCCGACCGGAGTCCGTGATCGCGTAGACGGTGCGCTCTGGCCGGTTGCCGGAGCGCTCGACGCCACACTCGGCGATGAGGCCATCGGCGGCGAGCCGCTCGACCGCCCGGTAGAGCGAGCCGGCGTTGACCTTGACGACGCGGTCCTCACGTCGTTGCAGCATCAACTGGTACATCTCGTACGGATGCATCTCGCGCTCGGCGAGCAGCGCGAGCGTGGAGACGGCGAGCGGGTTGAGTCGTGACATCCGCTCCCCTGTACCGATCGGTCGAGTTCAATTATTCCGTTCGGAATAATACGCACGGAACGATTGGATGGCAAACTCCCGCACGAGCACGAGCACGAGCACGACCACGACCATTGGCGATAGCAGCCCGGCGAACCCGTGGCAAGCCCATCCGCCGATCCGAGTCGCTCCGGGGTAGCGAGCGTACGATGACTCGATCACCCGACGAAGGGAGCCACTGATGACGGACACCGACCGCACCATCGACGACGCCGAGGCAGCCGCGAAGGACGCAGCGAACCGAGTTACCGACGCGACCGACGCGGCGCGCGACGCGACCGAGCAGGTGACTGAGACGATGCGCGACACCGCCGAACACGTCGCCGACACCGCCACCGACGCGGCCGACGCCATTGCCGAGCAGGCGAACGCCGCCATGACGAGCGCAAAGGAGGTCGCCGACGACAGCGTCGCCTACGTGAAGGCGCGGTACCGGGAGAATCCGGCACTCGTCATCGCCGTGGGCGCGGCGGCGATCGTCGGCATCGGCCTCGTGATCAAGGCCATCACTCGCCGTTGACGCACGAACCGGCCATCCGCCGCGGCACGGCACGACGGCCCGGTCGCCGACAGCGCGACCGGGCCGCGGCGTGCGCGTCCGGCGCCCAGGGCGCGCGAACGGCGACGGATGTCTCGACGCCTCGGCTCCCCGGTAGAATCGACGCATCCACACTTTCGACACCGGACGGAGAACCGCGGTGCCCACCATCGTCGTCGACGTGATGCCCAAAGCCGAACTGCTCGACCCCCAGGGGAAGGCCGTCGCCGGCGCTCTCGCCCGCACCGGCCACGCCGGCATCAGCGCGGTGCGCATCGGCAAGCGATTCGAGGTGACCGTCGACGGACCCGTCGACGACGCGCTCAAGGCGAACATCCGCCAGATCGCCGAAGACATCTTCTCGAACCAGGTGATCGAAGACGTCGTTGGCATCCACTACGAGGTCACCAACGCCGAACTCGCCGAAGAGGCAGCGGATGCCGCGGCCTCCGCCGAAGACGGCTTCGTCGCCCCCGCCGGCGAGACGCACTGAGGCGCGGGAGACAACGCATGCGCATCGGTGTCATCACCTTCCCCGGCTCGCTCGACGACCGCGACGCCCAGCGCGCCGTGCGCATCGCTGGCGGTGAGCCCGTCGCGCTCTGGCACGGCTCGCACGATCTCGAGGGCGTCGACGCACTCATTCTTCCTGGCGGCTTCAGCTACGGCGACTACCTGCGCTGCGGCGCGATCGCCTCGCTCAGCCCGATCATGACGGAGGTCGTCGACGCGGCGAACCGCGGCCTTCCGGTGCTCGGCATCTGCAACGGATTCCAGATGCTCACGGAGGCAGGCCTGCTCGAGGGCGGGCTCATCCGCAACGACCATGGCTCGTTCATCTGCCGCGACCAGGTGCTGCGCGTCGAGAACGCGTCGACCGAATGGACGAGCGAGTTCTCGGCCGGCCAAGAGATCACGATCCCGCTGAAGAACGGCGAGGGCGGGTTCATCGCCTCGGATGAGACCCTCGACCGGCTCGAGGGCGAAGGCCGCGTGGTGTTCCGCTACGTCGGGGTGAACCCCAACGGCTCACTTCGCGACATCGCGGGCATCTCGAACGAACGCGGCAACGTGGTCGGCCTGATGCCGCACCCCGAGCACGCGGTCGAGCCGGGCTTCGGCCCTGACACCGCGCTCGCGATGCGCTCGGGCGTCGACGGGCTCGGCTTCTTCACGAGCGTCATCAAGCGTGCCCTCGTCGAGGCGTAGCAACACATTTCCGGAAACAGCAACGAGCGACCCGGACGGGTCGCTCGTTCCTGTTCTCATCTCCGATGCAGCGCGTCGTCCTGTTCTCGGGTCGGGCTGAGCCCGCGCGGTCAGCGGTACTCGGGGTTCGCCTCGAAGCCCGAGAGGTCGCCCGCGTCCCGGGCAGCTCGGCCATGCGGCCGATGCTACTCGTGGGCTCACGCCACCGACGGGCATGGACGGCCCCGCCGCCGACGGCCGCACCTTCCGGCCGCTTGGCCGCGCCCGTCTCAGCGCCGCGACAACTCGGTGTCGGTGTAGCGGCCGGGTGCCACGACAGTGCGCGCGCCCGAGACGTACGAGCCGCCGAGCACGTGCACGATCTGGGCACGCTGTGAGGCCGAGCCCATCGCGACCTGCTGAGGGTCGAGCGCGGGTGCCGGAGCATCCGTCATCGTCATCGCCGCGCGCTGCCCGGCCGAACCCATCGCGATCTGCTGAGGGTCGAGCGCGAGCGCCGAGGGCTCGACGTAGGCTGGGAGGGATCCGTTGTTCATGTTGCGTTCCTTCTGTCGGAGGGGTTGTGCGTGATGGGTCGGCGATGCCGGGGCTGCAACCCCGGCATCGCGCGTTTCGAGCGCCTCGGCTACGCCGCGGCATCCTCGCTGCCGACGCTCGCGCGGAGCGCTGCCCCGAGCTGGGCGTCGACGTTCGTCCAGTACTGGAAGAACCGCTCGCGGATCTCGTCGATCGTGATCGACTCGCCCTGACCCGTGAGGGTCACGAGCAGACGAGCCTTCGCCTCGGCCGAGTAGACCTCGCGGTAGAGGGTGCCGGCCTGGCCGAAGTCGCTGTCGTCGGAGCGCAGCGTGTACGCCGAACGCACGAGCTCGCCGTCGGACTCCCAGCCGCCCTCGGCCGCGCGCTCGGCATCGGCCACGGGGCCGCCGAACGAGTTCGGCGCGTAGACCGGGGTGGTCGGCGCGTTGAACCCGTGACGCTGGGCGCCGTCTTGCGAGTAGTTGGCGACGGATGCCGCGTGCGGGGCGTTCACCGGAATCTGGTTGTAGTTCGTGCCCACGCGGTAGCGCTGCGCATCGGGGTAGCTGAACACGCGCGCCATGAGCATCTTGTCGGGGCTGATGGCGATGCCGGGCACCGTGTTCGCCGGCGAGAACGCGGCTTGCTCGATCTCGGCGAAGAAGTTCGCCGGGTTGCGGTCGAGCGTGAGCGTGCCGACCTTCACGAGCGGGTAGTCGGCGTGCGGCCACACCTTCGTGAGGTCGAAGGGGTTGAACCGGTAGGTCTTCGCGTCGTCGTGGGGCATGATCTGCACGTGCAGGTCCCACTTCGGGTGATTCCCCGCATCGATCGCGTCGTGCAGGTCGCGCCGGTAGTAGTCGGCGTCGGCGCCCGCAATCGCCTCGGCGGCGGCCGGGTCGAGGTGCAGGTCGCCCTGCCGCGTGCGGAAGTGGTACTTGACCCAGAACTTCTCGCCCTCGGCGTTGATCCACTGGTAGGTGTGCGAACCGAATCCGTGCATCTCGCGCCATGACTTCGGCAGGCCGCGGTCGCCCATGAGGTAGGTCACCTGGTGAGCCGACTCGGGCGAGAGGGTCCAGAAGTCCCACTGCATGTCGGAGTTGCGCAGGCCCGAGCCCGGGAGGCGCTTCTGCGAGTGGATGAAGTCGGGGAACTTGATCGCGTCGCGGATGAAGAATACGGGGGTGTTGTTGCCGACGATGTCGTAGTTGCCCTCGGTCGTGTAGAACTTCACCGAGAAGCCGCGCACGTCGCGCCAGGTGTCGGGAGAGCCCTGTTCGCCGGCGACGCTCGAGAAGCGCATCAGGGTCTCGACGGTCGCACCGGGCTGGAACACCGCGGCACGGGTGTACGCCGAGACATCCGCGGTCACTTCGAAGGTGCCGAACGCGCCGCCGCCCTTCGCGTGCACGATCCGCTCCGGGATCCGCTCGCGGTTGAACTGGGCGAGCTTCTCAACGAGGTAGCGGTCGTGCAGCACCGTCGCGCCGTCGGCGCCGATCGTGAGGGAGTGGGCGTCGCTGGCGACCGGCGTTCCGGTCTGCGTCGTGGTGGGTGTCGTGATGGGTGTCGTGATGGGTTCGGGCATGCGTCCTTCTCTCTTTTTCTCTTCGTTCTTTCTCTGGGATCGCCGGCCAGCGGCAGGCGGGGCGCCAGGAGGGTGGCGCCCGAGTTCGGGGCGCGCCGGATGAGCCCGGCGCGGGGTGCGGATACGGATACGGATACGGATGGTGGATGCGGAAATGCCGGCGCGGGCGGCTTCGGACTCAGCTCAGCGCGTCGCTCGCGCTGCACTCGAGGCAGATCCCCCAGAACGTGACTTCGGCCGAGGCGATGCGGAAACCGTGCGTTTCGCTCGGCGTGAGACAGGCGGCCTCGCCCACGACGCAGCCCACGTCGAAGACGGTGTTGCAGCGCGTGCAGACGAGGTGGTGGTGGTTGTCACCCGTGCGGGTCTCGTAGAGAGCCGGCGAGCCGGCCGGCTCGATCTTGCGTAGCAACCCCGCTTCGGTCAGCGCGCCGAGCACCCCATAAACGGCCTGCCGGGACGTGCTCGGCAGCGACGCGGCGACGCGGGTGTGCACGTCGTCGGCGTCGAGGTGCTCGCCCTCGAGGAAGGCGTCGAAGACCGCGAGTCGCGATTCGGTGACCTTGAGCCCCGCGCCGCGAAGCCGGGCCGAAGCCTGCTCGCGTTCATCGATGGCGTTCGTGGTCATGGCCTGAGCCTATCGGTTGTCTTGATTTTGTCAAAACAACTTGCGTCGGCGCGGTGGGCTGTCACGTGCCGGGACCGGGTGCCGCACCGAGGCATCCGTTCGCCGAACTCAGCGCGAGAGCGACTCGGGCTCATCGCGGATGCCGAGCATCTCGGCAGCCTCCTCGCGAGTCGGACGCGGGTCGGACGATGCGCTCAGGATGCTGTCGATGAGACCAGGGAACCGCGAGTCGAGCTCTTCGCGACGCAACGAGACGATGCGCGCGGTGCCGGCGACGGCCGTGCTCGTGACGCCCGCCTCGCGCAGCACCTTGAGGTGATGCGATGCGGCAGAGGGCTCTGCGCCTGCCGCGAGTGCGCAGGTGCCGCTGAGGCTGTCGCCGTCGTGCGCGAGCAGCGAGAGGATCGCGCGGCGATGAGGGTCGCTCAGGGCGAACAGCACATCGTCGAGACGGATGTCGGCTGCGGCCGGGTGGGCGAGTGTGCGCATCGCGGATATTCCTCGGGGTCGACTCTTGCTGCGACCAGCATACCCGTGGTTCACTGCTTCAAGAACTTTTGAAATAAGACCATCACTGGAACCTGAGGACTTGTGAACCTGCACCTGCTACTCCTGATGTTCGGAACCTTCGCCACGGGTACGAACGCGCTCATCATGACGGGGATTCTCCCGTTGGTCGCCGACGGCCTCGACACCACGCCCGCCGTCGCCGGGCTCAGCGTCACCGTGTTCGCGCTCGCCTACGCCGTCAGCGCCCCGCTGCTGCCGGTGCTCCTGGCGCGCTTCGAGCGGCGCACGATCATGGTCATCTCACTCATCGGTCTCGTGCTCGGCACCATCGCCTCGATCGCGGCGCAAGACATCACGACCTTCCTCATCACGCGGGCGATCGTCGGCTTCGGCTCGGCGGCCTTCACCCCCCAGGCGTCCGCCGTCGCCGTGGGCATGGTGCCTGCCGAGCGGCGGGGCCGAGCCATCACGATGGTGCTCCTCGGCATCACTGCTGCGAGCGCGATCGGCGTTCCGATCGGCACCGTGGTGGGCAACGCCTGGGGGTACCGCGCCGCGCTCCTGGTGGTCGCGGCGCTCGGGGTTCTGGCGATCGTCGGCATCCTCTTCGTTCCGAAGACGCCGAGGCCGGCGAATCCCGGCTTCGCTGCACAACTGGCGCCGTTGCGCCGCCCCGCCGTGCTCGCCGTCGCCGGCACCACGGCACTCGTGACTACCGGCTTCTTCGCAATCTCGATCTACTTCGCACCTCTGCTCTTCAGCACTGCCGGGCTCGACTCCTCCGCCCTGGCCGCCGTGCTCTCCGCGTTCGGCGTCGCAGGCATCGCATCCCTCCTGTTCGGCGGGCGATACATCGATCGATTCGGCGGCTTCCGCATCACCGCCGTCTCGCTCGTCGCGATCACGATCGGAACACTGGTGTTCGGCCTTGCGACGAACTTCTGGTGGGTCCTTCTCCTTGTGGTTCCGTGGGGCGTCTTCGGCAACATCATCATCCCGGCCCAGCAGTACGAGCTCGGCCGTCTCGACCCCGACAACCCTGCGCCCGTGTTCGCGTTGAACAGCTCGGCGATCTACGCGGGCACCGCCCTCGGCGGCCTGGTGGGCTCGGTGTCCATGAGCATCGCGCCCGTGCAATGGCTCGTCGTCGTCGCTGCCGTTCCGCTGTTCCTGGCGCTGCTCGCCACACTGGCGCAACTTGCGCGAGCGCGTCGCGCCGGGCGAGCCGGCGAGCTCGAACAGGCGTCGACCCCAGACGCATCCGACCTCTCCGACGTCGCCGCACTCGCTGATTGAGCGGCGGGGTGCCGCGGCACCGTGGCTGCGCTGGGGGGCCGTCCACCATTGGATCTTCGGCGCTTCCGGTGTCGCGGGGAGGCGCGTCTGCAAGAGGTCCAACGGCAGAACGAGCTCGAAGTGGATTCTCCGATGCCGCCGCGGTTGAACCCGAGTTACACTCACGTCTATGGACATGCTGAAGGGCGAACAGATCGCCGCGGCCGACCTGACCGACTGGCGCAAACTGGCCCAGGGACTGCATGCCCGGTACGTGGTCGACGACTTCGGCACGGGAGCACGGTTCGTCGTCGCGGTGGGCGAGGCCGGCGACGCGCTCGGCCACCATCCGCGCGTATCGATCGGCAACGGGTACGTCGACCTCGAGCTGGTCAGCGACGACGCCATCTACCGCGACGACGAGGGTACCGAACACGTCGTCGAATGGGTGACCCAGCAGGACGTCGACCTCGCGCGGCGGATCACCGAGATCGCCGCCGACCACGACCTCGACGCCGACCCGGCCTCGGTCAGCGACATCGAGCTCGGCCTCGACACGGCCCGCTCCGCGACCATCGCCCCAGTGTGGGCCGCCCTCCTGACCGGGAGCGCCGAGTCCCAGGGCCGCGGGTCCCCCAGCGACGAGATCCGGGACGCCACGGGACGGGTACCGAACCTCTGGTTCGGGGAAACCGACGAGCACGAGACTCCGCGTCAGCGGTTCCACATCGAGGTCTATGTGGCGCCCGAGGTGGCCGAGCAGCGGATCGCCTCCGCCCTCGCCGCGGGCGGGATCGTCGTCGATGACAGCGACGCGCCCTCGCTCACGGTCATCGCCGATCAGGACGGCAACAAGGGAATCGTCTGCGTCGACGTGTCCGCGGCGAAGAAGGAGTGAACCCGCCGACTCGGGTGACCACAGCGGGAACTATTTCGCGTTTGTTGGCCTGGGAGCGGCCCGGGCGGCGAGGACAGCGGGGACGTGTTCTTCGGCCCATTCCCTCACGGCGCGGAGCGGCACCAGGAGCGAGCGGCCGAGTTCCGTGAGTTCGTACTCGACGTGAGGGGGGTTCTCGTCGAATACGGTTCGGGATATCAGGCCGTCTTCCTCCAGGGACCGGAGCGTTTCCGCGAGGACCTTCGGGGTGATCCCTTGGATTCGGGTCGCCAGGGCGGTGAATCTCATCGGCTCGTGTTCGAGCGCGTTGACGATGAACACCGTCCATCGTGCGCCGATGCGCCGCAGCACGATACGCGATGGACAGCTCGCGGACATGATGTTGTACGCCATATGGAACCTCTCCGGTTACGTTGAAGTCACCAGTTACCTTTCCATAGCGTCGGGTGTATCGGCACCCGATCGGAGAAGAACGTGACTGGAAGACTCGCCAACAAGACCGTCCTCGTCATCGGCGGAACCCACCGCTTGGGCGCCGCCATCGCGGCGGGCGCAGATGCGGAAGACGCACACGTGACCGTCTCCGCACACGCGCCGCGTGATGAGACGACAATGCGCATCGACCTGCGTGACGAGGCGTCTGTGGCTGCGGCCGCGCAGCACATCGGTCCCATTGATCACCTGATCTCGACCGCCAGCATGACGTACAGTGCACCGATCCGCGCGATGGAGCTCTCCCGGGTGCAGGAGGCGATCGCGGCGAAGATCACCGGTCCCCTCCTGCTGGCCAAGCACTTCCAGATCCGGCAATCGCTGACCCTCTTCTCCGGTCAGGTCGCCTGGCGTCCCGGTTCCGGGAGCTATGCCACGGGAATCGCCAACGGCGCCATCGCGTTCGCAGCCCAACACCTGGCCGCCGAACTCGCTCCGGTACGCGTGAACGCGATCTCTCCGGGGATCATCGACTCAGGTCTCTGGGACGCCCGCGGTGCGGAGAAGGCGGCGTTCCTCACCGCAGCCGCCTCCCGGACGCTCGTCGGTGCGACAGGATCCGTTGAAGACGTCGTCGACGCGGTGCTGTGGATCATGTCCGCCCCGTACTTCACCGGCGAGACCCTGCGCCTCGACGGCGGACGCCGGTGACACTCCCCGCGCGAGCGACGCCAGAGCCGGCCGGCTCAGCGGTCGGTGCGGCGCTCGAGCGGTTCGGGCAGCACCCAGCGCTTCGGGCGCTCGGCGTCGACGGCGACGGGCTGCGAGCGCCCGCGGATGTAGAACATGACGAGGGATGCCGCGATGAGCGCGGTGCCGAGCGGCAGCACGAGTGTGTTCACCAGGTCGATCGCCAGGAGCCAGAAGATCAGCACGGTCTGCCCGGGCTGGGCGTTGAGCCAAGCTGTCGCGTAGAGCTCAGGGCGCACGTACGCGGCCAGGACGGCTCCCGCGAGCGACAGGGCGACGCCCCACCAGAGCGTTCGCTTCGGCATGCTGTCCCGCATCGGACCTCCTCGTTCGGAGGCAAACGCTACCAAGGAACGTCCGCGATGACCATGGCGGTTCCGCGGCGCTCGGAGTCCGCGGCATCCGCTCTGGCCGAAAGAGCGCTCAGTACTGCAGCAGCGAGAAGATCTCGTAGCGGTCGCCGAGCGCGCCGCGCCCGCCGAGGTCGGTGAGCTCGAGGGCGACCGAGATGCCGGCCACCTGCCAGCCGGCGCGTTCGACGAGCCGTGCGGCGGCCGCGACCGTACCGCCGGTCGCGAGCACGTCGTCGACGATGAGTACGCGGGAACCCGGCGGCAACTCGCCCTCGTGCACCTCGAGCGCTGCGGTGCCGTACTCGAGGGCGTAGTCCTCACGGAGTACCGCTCGCGGCAGCTTTCCGGCCTTGCGAATCGTGAGCACGCCTGCGCCGCAGATCGCCGAGGCTGCACCCGCGATGAGGAACCCGCGCGCCTCGACCCCGCCGATGTCGTCGAACCGGCCGGCGAACGGCTCCGTCAGAGAGGTGCCGAGCGCGTGCAGCGCCGGCCCGCTCGCGAACACCGGGGTCAGGTCGCGGAACGTCACGCCCGGTTCGGGGAAATCGGGGATCGACGCGATGAGGCTCGAGACGAGCTCGCGTGCAGACTGCTCGGTCACCGGCCAAGGCTACCGCGCACCGGCCGAGCGCGAGTGCCGGTCGAGCTCGTCGAGACCTCGAGGCGACGGTTTCGACAGGCTCAACCAGCAGAGGAGACGACGGTTTCGACAGGCTCAACCAGCAGAAGAGACGGCGGGTTTCGACAGGCTCAACCAGCAGAGGAGACGACGGTTTCGACAAGCTCAACCAGCAGAAGAGACGGCGGGTTTCGACAGGCTCAACCAGCAGAAGAGACGGGGGGTTTCGACAGGCTCAACCAGCAGAGGAGACGGGGGGGGGGGGGGTTCGACAGGCTCAACCAGCAGAAAAGACGGGGGGTTTCGACAGGCTCAACCAGCAGATGGGTCAATCGTTCGTTCGATGCGGGCATGCAGCCGGGCCTGACACGATGGAAGCAACCGAGCTCTGGAGCGCCTGTGTCACCGAAACGCCTGTACCGCGGCCTCGCCTTCGCCGAGGCCGTCACGTGGACGATCCTCATCGTCGCGATGATCCTGAAGTACGCCGCCGGCGTCGAGTGGGCGGTGCTCGTCGGCGGTTCGATCCACGGGTTCGTGTTCCTGTCGTACGCCCTCGCCTCGGTCATCATCGGCGTCAACCAGCGCTGGAACGTCGGCCGCATCGCCTTCGCCGTGCTCACCGCGATCGTGCCCTACGCGACCATCCCCTTCGAACTGTGGCTCGTGCGAAAGGGCCACCTCGAGGGCGACTGGCGCCGCGAGAAAACGGATCATCCCGCCGATTCGAACTGGGTCAACGGACTGCTGCGCTGGTTCCTCGCGCGGCCCGTGCTGCTCGTGTCGCTCGCGGTCGTCGGCATCGCCGTCGTCTTCGCGGGGCTGCTCGTGATCGGCCCGCCCGGGGGTCGCGAGGCTTGATGAGGTGCGGATGCCGCGGCATCCGCTCTCGGACGTCGACGCTGTTGTGGTCGCCGATGCCGTGCCGAGACCGATCGGCAGGGTCTCGATACGCGCTTCGCGCTACTCGACCAACGGCTGCGGCTGCGGCTGCGGCTGCGGCTGCGGCTGCGGCTGCGGGAAGATTGCAGCATGCCCATCCTCAACAAGGACATGGCGGTCTGCATCTCGCTCGCGGGCCGGCCGTCGAACCTCGGCACACGGTTCCACAACTTCCTCTACGACGAGCTCGGCCTGAACTTCATCTACAAGGCGTTCACGACCGACGACCTCGAGGGCGCCGTGCGCGGCATCCGTGCGCTCGGAATTCGCGGATGCTCCGTGTCGATGCCGTTCAAAGAGGCGGTGATCCCGCTCGTCGACGTCGTCGAGCCCTCGGCGGCGGCGATCGAGTCGGTCAACACGATCGTGAACGACGGCGGCGTGCTCACCGCGTCGAACACCGATTACGAGGCGATCGCGCAGCTCATCGCCGAGCACGAGCTCGACCCCGCGCAGCGCGTGCTCGTGCGCGGTTCGGGCGGCATGGCGAAGGCCGTGGTCGCGGCGTTCCGCGGCGCGGGCTTCGACGACGTGGTGGTCGTCGCGCGCAATTCTTCTCTCGGGCCGGCGCTCGCCGGGCAGTACGGCTACGCGTGGACGCCGACCGATCCCGAGCCCGGCGCCGACGTCATCGTGAACGTCACCCCGCTCGGCATGCACGGGGCGGATGCTTCGGCGCTCTCGTTCTCGGCGGAGCATGTCGGTGCGGCATCCGTGGTGTTCGACGTGGTCGCGTTCCCGGCGGAGACGCCGCTCGTCTCAGCAGCGCGGGCCGCCGGCAAGCTCGTGATCAGCGGGGCCGAGGTGCACGCGATGCAGGCAGCGGCGCAGTTCGAGCGCTATACGGGCGTGCCGCTCACGCGCGAGCAGATCGAGCGCGCCGCCGCGTTCTCACGAGCCGAGTAGCTGCCCCGCCGGTCGAGTAACGCGCGACGAAGGAGCCCCACCGCCGGTCGAGGAGTGCGCGACGAAGGAGCCCGCGTATCGAGACCCCGCCCCCAGGTCTCGATACGCTCGCTTCGCTCGCGACTCGACCAACGGAAACGACTCGACCAACGGTCGAATCGTCAGCGGTGCACGCGATTGACGGCAGCGGTCCAGATGAGGGCGGTGCTCGAGCACGCGAGCAGCGCCACGAAGACCCACGGAAGTCCGCCGAGCCCGATCACGCCGAACAGGATCGCGCCGAGCAGCGCCCCGCCGCCGATGCCGGTGTTGAAGGCCGTCGTGTAGATGGATGCCGCGGCATCGCGGATGCGCGCCGACGCCGAATGCAGCAAGCGTGTGTTGAGCATCGGCGGGAGCGCCCCGAACGCCGTGCCCCACAGGAGGAAGCACGCGATGCCGACGCCCGGCACCTGCGGGAAGAGCGCGAGACCCGCGACGCCGAGGCCCGTCGCGATGAGCGCGACGGCGAGTCCGACGGTGGGGCGGCGTCCGAGCACGGTTCCCGCGAACACGAGGCCGACCGCGCCCGCGATGCCGTAGGCGAGCAGCATCGGGCTGATGGCGCTGGCCGGCAGTCCCATGACCTCGGTGATGAAGGGCGCGACGTAGGTGTAGAAGGTGTACGCACCGACCATCGTGACCGCGGTGATCAGGCAGACGACGAGTACGGGCACGAACGTGGGATCACTGCGCAGACGGAGCGGCGCGGCATCCGTCTCGCCCGCATGGTGCCGTACTGGAGGAAGGAATCGCCAGACGAGGAGGGCGCCGAGGAGTGTGAGCACGCCGATTCCGGCGAACGCGAGCCGCCAGCCGAAGGCCTGGCCGAGCGCCGTGCCGAGCGGAACGCCGAGCACGAACGCGAGCGAGCCGCCCGCGACGCTGATAGAGACGGCGCGGGCGAGCTGCTCCTTCGGCACGAGGTGGCCTGCGTACGCACCGACGACCGACCAGAACAGGCCGTGGGCTGCGCCGCCGAGGATGCGGGTGGCGAGCACCGTGCCGTAGTTCGGCGCGAACGCGGTGAGCACGCAACTGACCGCGAGCACGGCGAGCGCGATGACGATGAGGGTGTGTCGCGGCATCCGCTTGGTCAGGGCCGACAGCGGCACCGTGAGCACCACGACGGTCGCGGCGAACACGGTGACGAGCAGGCCGATGAGGGGCTCGCTGACCTCGAGCTCGCGGCTCATGTCGGGCAGCAGGCCCGTCGGGATCATCTCGATAGTGACCGAGAGGAAGACGGCGGCGGCGAGCACGATGAGGCCGAGCCACGGGAACGGCGGCGCGAGGGCGGGCGTGGTGTCGGTTCGATCGACGGGAGTGGACGGCGTCATGGGAGTACCTGAGCGAAGGGCGTTCCCCGCGGACGGCGGGGCGGGGCTCCGCGAGTGGCCGACGGCGGGTCGACTGCGCGCTGATGTGCGCGCCCAGGGCCGCCGAGAATGCGGCGACCGCGTTCAGTCTACAGAGCGGATGCCGCTGGGTGCAGGTGGTTCGTGGGGGTTCGCGGGGTTCGTGGAGGTTCGCGGGTGGCTCGTGGGCGGCTCGGGTTCCGGGGGCGGTGCACCTCGGGGCGGCGCGCTTCGGGGCGGCGCATTCGGGCGGTGCACCTCGGGGCGGTGCACCTCGGGGCGTCCCACTCGAGTTCTCCACATTCGAACATTCATTCGTATTTGAGTCTGAAACCCGCTAGAATAGTGACATGCCCGAAGCCCCTGCAGCACTCCGCGAACTCGAAGCGGTGTGCGCGTCGGTGCTGCAGGAGTGGGCGGGAGCCCTGCTCGCCGCGTCGCGCGACGCTGAGGCCGACATCGGCGTCATGAGCGACGACGGGCTCATGCGCGCGACCGAGTCGTTGGCCAGGCTCGGTCGCCGCGTCGAGGCCCTGCAAGCACGTTGCGCAGCCGGCATCGCCGAGCGCTCGCGTGGCGGTGGCGACGGCGACGACTTGTCGCGAAAGCACGGCTTCTCCTCGCCCGAGCGGCTGATCGCACAGACGACCGGCGGCCGCTACTCCGATGCCGCACGGCTCGTCGCGGTGGGTCAGGCCACGAGCCACCGTGCCTCGTTCACCGGCGAGGCCCTGCCCCCGCGGCATCCGCATGTTGCTTCCGCGCTCGATGCAGGCACGCTCGGCGTCGCTGCGGCCGAGGTCATCCGCCGGTTTCTCGACCACCTGCCGCCGGTCGTCGCGCGCGACGAGGTCGACGCCGCAGAACTGCTCCTCGTCGACCGCGCTCCGATGGTCGGCGTCGACGGGCTCACGCGCTTGATCAAACAGCTCGAAGCGCACCTCGATCCAGACGGTGTGAAGCCGCGCGAAGACGAGCTCCGGTCCCGGCGAGGTCTCTCCATCTGGCAAGACGCGGCGGGCATGATCAATCTGAAGGGCGCGTTCGATCCGGCGAACGGGGCACCGATCAAGCTCGCGATCGAGGCGCTCGTCGGTGCCGAACTGCACCGGGCACGAGATGCGAAGCGTCCGTTCGGGGCGACGGGCGACCACACGGCGCCCGGCTCCGGCGCCGACGGCAACGCTGACGGCAACGCTGACGGCGATTCTGGCGCAGGTTTCGTGTCCGACCCAGGTGACGGCGAGGTCGAGGCCGCCGACCCCCTCTTCCGCGAAGAACGCACGATCGGGCAGATGAACGCCGATGCGCTGGCCGACATCGCGAGGCTGTCCCTCTCGAGCGCGGCCGCACCGCCAGCACTTCGAGGGGTCAGCGTCGTCGCCCGCATCGATGTCGATGCGCTCGTGACAGGGCGTGGGCACGCGAACATCGACGGCGTCGATCAGCCCGTGTCGGCCACCACCGCGCGCGAACTCGCCGAGTCGGCCGGGGTCGCCCCGCTGCTCATGCGCAACGGATGCGAACCCCTCGAGCTCGGCCGCGCGGCAAGGCGATTCTCCCCGGCCCAGAAGATCGCGCTCGTCGAACGAGACGGCGGCTGCGCATGGCCGGGCTGCCACCGACCCCCGTCGCATGCCCAGGCTCACCACATCGCGTGGTGGAAGCGCCACCGTGGCCGCACCGACGTGGCGAACGGCATCATGCTCTGCAGCTTCCATCATCATCGGGTCCACGACGACGGGTGGAGCATCTTCATCCGCGATGCTCGCAGCTGGTTCGTCCCGCCCGCACACCTCGACCCCGAGCAACGGCCCCGACCGGGCAATGTGGCAGCGCGTCACCTCCTGTCTCGCCATGGCCCAGCACGGCATCCCGACAATTCGCCGCAGGTCGAACGGCAGCGGTCGTTGCCCACGCCTGTGCCCATGCCCGTGCCCGTGCCCACCACCTCAGCCTCGGCCGCCGGAGTGGTCACAGCGGTTGCGTGAGACCGGTCGCATCGCAACGGCCGGTCGGGGCGCCACGGTCGCACCACAGCGCCCGGTCGGGGCGCCACGGTCGCACCACAGCGCCGGGTCGGGGGCGCCACGGTCGCACCACAGCGCCCGGTCGGGGCGCCGCAGTCGCACCACAGCGGCCGGTAGACTTGCGGGGTCAGGCATCCGCCCCGCGGCATCCGCTCGCCGCCGTTCTCTGGAGCTCGCCACTCGTGACCACTGAAGCCCCCGCCAACACCGCTGCCCCTTCGACGGGCTCAGGGAGCACCGCGACGCCGGCGCTCGACACCGTCGAGGTCGCCGCAGTGACTCCTGAAAAGGAGCAGCCGTACGCCGCGCTGGGCCTGAAGCCCGACGAGTACGAGCGCATCCGCAACATCCTCGGCCGCCGCCCCACGAGCGCCGAACTCGCGATGTACTCCGTCATGTGGAGCGAGCACTGCTCCTACAAGTCGAGCAAGATCTACCTGAAGCAGTTCGGCAAGAAGGTCACGCCCGAGATGAAGAAGAACCTCATGGTGGGCATGGGTGAAAACGCGGGCGTCATCGACGTCGGCGAGGGCTGGGCGGTCACCTTCAAGATCGAGAGCCACAACCACCCGAGCTACATCGAGCCGTTCCAGGGCGCAGCAACCGGCGTCGGCGGCATCGTGCGCGACATCATCTCCATGGGCGCCCGCCCGGTCGCGGTCATGGACGCCCTGCGGTTCGGCGCGATCGACCACCCCGACACTGCACGCGTCGTGCACGGCGTCGTGTCGGGCATCAGCTTCTACGGCAACTGCCTCGGCCTGCCGAACATCGGCGGCGAGACCTGGTTCGACCCGATCTACCAGGCGAACCCGCTCGTGAACGCCCTCGCGGTCGGCGTCATGCGCCACGAAGACCTGCACCTCGCCAACGCGAAGGGCGCCGGCAACAAGGTCGTGCTCTTCGGCGCCCGCACGGGCGGCGACGGCATCGGCGGCGCGTCGATCCTCGCCTCCGACACCTTCGCCGAGGGCGGCCCGACCAAGCGCCCCGCGGTGCAGGTCGGCGACCCCTTCGCAGAGAAGGTACTCATCGAGTGCTGCCTCGAGCTCTTCGCGGGCGGCCTCGTCGAGGGCATCCAAGACCTCGGCGCAGCCGGCATCTCGTGCGCGACCTCCGAGCTCGCCTCCAACGGCGACGGCGGCATGGCGATCGTGCTCGACGACGTGCTGTTGCGCGACCCCACGCTCACGCCCGAAGAGATCCTCATGAGCGAGAGTCAAGAGCGCATGATGGCGATCGTGCGCCCCGAGAAGCTCGCCGGCTTCCTCGAGGTCGTCGCGAAGTGGGACGTCGAGACGAGCGTGCTCGGCGAGGTCACCGACACCGGCCGCCTCAGCATCATGTGGCACGGCGAAGAGATCGTGAACGTCGACCCGCGCACCGTCGCCGTCGACGGCCCCGTCTACGAGCGCCCCGTCGCCTACCCCACCTGGATCGACGCGCTGCAGGCCGACACCGCCGCGAAGCTCGACCGGCCCACGACGCCTGACGAGATCCGCGCGCAGTTCCTGCAGCTCATCGGCTCGGCGAACCAGGCGGATGCCGCGTGGGTCACGAACCAGTACGACAAGTACGTGCTCGGCAACACGGCGCTCAGCTACCCCGACGACGCGGGCATGGTGCGCGTCGACGAGGAGTCCGGCCTCGGCGTCTCGATCGCGACCGACGCCAACGGGCGCTACTCGCAGCTCGACCCGCGCCAGGGCGCGAAGCTCGCCCTCGCCGAGGCGTACCGCAACGTCGCCGTCTCCGGCGCGGTGCCGGCGGCCGTCTCCGACTGCCTGAACTTCGGCTCCCCCGAGAACCCCGAGGTCATGTGGCAGTTCTCCGAGACGGTCGAGGGCCTTTCAGACGGATGCCTCGAGCTCGGCATTCCCGTCACGGGCGGCAACGTCAGCTTCTACAACCAGACCGGCGATGTGCCGATCCACCCGACGCCCGTGATCGCCGTGCTCGGCGTGATCGACGACGTCGCGCGCCGCATCCCGTCGGGCTGGCAGGATGACGGGCACAACATCTACCTGTTGGGCGACACCGCGCTCGAGCTCGACGGCTCCGCGTGGGCCGGCGTCGTGCACGGCCACCTCGGCGGACGCCCGCCGGCCGTCGATCTCGCCGGTGAGAAGCGCCTCGCCGAGCTGCTCAACGCGGCTGCGATCGAGGGGCTCATCGATTCGGCCCACGACCTCTCCGATGGCGGCCTCGCGGTCGCCCTCGCCGAAGCGGTCGGTCGTTTCGGCCTCGGCGCCCGCGTGGTGCTCGACGAGGTCGCCGGCGACGCCGGCATCGACCTCGCGACCGCACTCTTCTCCGAGTCCTCCG
Source organism: Agromyces sp. Y575 (assembly GCF_059445445.1). Lineage (NCBI taxonomy): Bacteria > Bacillati > Actinomycetota > Actinomycetes > Micrococcales > Microbacteriaceae > Agromyces > Agromyces sp. Y575. The sequence continues at coordinate 1,185,815 of NZ_JCAIUI010000002.1, read as the reverse complement.
GCCGGGTCATCGTGACGGTGCCCCGCGAAGACGACGTCAAGTTCCGTGGGCTCTGCGAGGGCCGCGACTACCCGGTGCGGCGCATCGGCGTGACGGATGCGACATCCGCCGCCCTCGAAGTGCAGGGTCTCTTCACCCTCTCCATCGACGAGCTGCGCGGTGTGAACCGCGCCCCGCTCGCCGAGGCGTTCGGGCCCATCGTCGGGTACTGACGCACGCCGGTCGAGTTGTTGGTCGTGTAGCGAAGCGTATCGAGACCCGATGACCGAGTCCGACGGAACCGTGTACACCGAGGCGTATGCCGCGTCGCACGGCAGATTCGCGGTCATCCCGGCCGCCTACGTCGTGCTGCGAAGGGGCGACGAAGTGCTGCTGCAACTGCGCCACGGCACGGGGTACTTCGACGAGCACTGGGCGTGCGGCGCGGCCGGTCATGTCGAGGCCGGAGAGTCGCTTCTCGCGGCCGCGGTTCGCGAGACCCGCGAAGAGCTCGGCGTCGATCTCGACGAGTCGGCGCTCACGGTGCTGACCGTCATGCACCGCACCGAGGGCACGCCGCATCGGGCGATCGACGAACGCATCGACGTGTTCTTCGCCGCCACCGAATGGCGTGGAGAGCCTCGCCCGATGGAAGACAAGGCGGCCGAGCTCGCCTGGTTCCCGCTCGACGGCCTGCCCGACCCGGTCGTGCCGCACGAGCTCGCCGTACTCGACGCGATGCGGCGTGGCACGCTCGCCCCGGTCACACCCTACGGGTTCTGACCGTGGCCTCCGAGTCGTGGCAGGCCACCCTCATCTGGGTGCCGACCGCGGTGTTCGCACTCGCGATCGTCATCGGCGTCGTCGTGCGTTGCATCCGCGCGCCAGCGACGGCCATCGCCACAGCCATGGCAGCGAGACCGGCGCCGGTGGCCGCGGAGTAGGTGGCCGCGGCCGCTGACTCCGCGCGCCCGCTCAGAAGACGAGGAGACCCGCGAGGAAGCTGAGCCCCATCGTCGCCACGCCGATGCCGATCGTGCGGCGCAGCGCCCGGGGCACGGAGGTACGCGCAGAGAGCGCGATGAGCACGCTCGTCACGGCGAGCGAGATGAGGGTCGCGACGGCGACCGCCCACTCCTCCCAGGCGGCCGGATAGGAGAGCAGCATGATCAGCGGAAGCAGCGAACCGGTGGCGAGTGCCGCCGCGTTCGCGAACGCGCCGAGCAACGGGCCCGAAGCCGGCATCGGTTCGTCGATGCCGTGCTCGGCCTCGAGCTGGGCACCGACGGCGTCATGCGCGTGCATCCGCTGGGCGACTTCGCGCGCCAGGTCGCGCGGCACACCGCGATCGACGAAGTGCGCGGCGAGGTCCTCGAGATCGTCGCTCGCGTCCTCGCTGATGTCGCGCTCCGTCTCGATGATCAGCGCCCGCTCGGTGTCGCGCTCGGCCGCGAGTTCCGCGTACTTCGCCCCGAAGCCCGCGACGGAGCCCGCCACGAGGGCCGAGAGCGAGGCGACGAGGAGCGTCGTGCTCGATGCGCCGGCGCCGGCGAAACCGAGCAGCACACCGGCGGTGGTGATGATGCCGTCGTTGGCGGCAACGGCGAAGTCGCGGGCCGCGTCGGTGCGGTACCACCTCATGCGCCCTCCCCATGCCGATGCACCCATTCTGGCGGTGAACGCCCGAATGCACCGGGCGTGAAGGTAGCCTGTCGGTGACGAGCACCTGCTGCGCTCGATTGCGACGAACGGATGAGACATTGGACGGATTCTTCGCCTGGAACCTCGTCGCACTCGTGCTGGCCGTCGGGTACCTCGCCGTCATCCTCTGGGTCGTGTCGCGCATCTTCCGCAGCGACGAGCTGAACGAGCTCGAACGGTGGGTCTGGGCGATCGCGGTGATCTGCTTCCCGCTCGTCGGCTCGATCGTGTGGTTCGCCGCCGGGCCCCATCCGTTCGGCATTCGCCTCACCCGCGACCTCCGCTAGCGCCGCGCGTCCGCGGCTCGCGCTGGGGTCCGCGGCGAGAACGGGTCTTCGTTCCGGTGCTCGTTCCGGTGCTCGATCGGACTTCCGTCCAGACGGCGGCCCAGTGCTGCCACGTGAGTCTCGTCGGCAGCACGTGGTCGGGGATCGCGAGTGTGCGCAGCAGCATCCGCGCTCGATCGGTGCTCAGCGGTCGCGACGTTCGCGTCAGAATCTGCGCGAGCCCCCGCCCGCGCCCGCGGTAGACCTCGGCGACGAATGCCTGGTACGCCGGGCGATCAACCATGTCGACGAGCGGCCGCCGACGCCGCTCCATGGTGAAGACCCCGCCGTCGACCGACGGCGACGGTCGGAACGCGCGCGCAGGCACGCGCCCGTGGAGCGTGAACTCGAACCACGGGTCCCATTGGGCCGTCAGGAGACTCGAGCTACCGACCCCGCAGCGTCGCCTCGCGACCTCCCATTGGGTGAGGAGAACCGCGTCGGTCCAGTGCGCGCGGGCGAGGAGCGATCGCATGATGGCCGTCGTGAGATGGAACGGCACGTTGCCGACGACCACGTGCGGCTCGACGGGGTACCGCCACGTGAGCGCGTCGGCCTGCACGACGGTCGCTGCACTGCCGAGATCACGACGCAGCGCGGCCGCTCGCCGAGGGTCGATCTCGAGCGCGGTGAGCGGCCTCCCGAGGTCGACGAGCGGGCGCGTGAGTGCACCGCTCCCGGCACCGAGCTCGACGATCGGGCCCGGTGTCCGGGCGGTCAACGTGACGATTCGTTCGACGACCCTCTGATCGACGAGGAAGTTCTGCCCGAGCTCGTGGCGGCCGCCGACGTCGGACGCAAATGGGTGGGCAGAGGTGGAAGAAGAAGTGTGTGTGCGCAATGAAAGCTCCGCTGGCGAGGATCGTCAGCCGGGCACGCCGAAGACGCACCGCGGCCAGGGTTATGGCCGAGGCGGAGGGACGCGAAAAGTGTTCGGTCGCCCCGCCTCAGGCGGTGCGGGGCCGAATGATCATTGCCGAGAAATTACAGGACACGATCGTCGACACTAGCAAATGCGCAAATCGCGCGCAGCCCGGAAGCAGCTCAGGCGCCCGACGGCGGGTTCACGAGCAGCTCGATGCGGTCGGCGAGATACCGGTCGAGGGCGGTGAGCGCGTCGGGCCCGGCCGGATTCCAGCGTACGAACACCGCATCGCCGACGACCACGAGGGGTCCGGATGCCCCGGCGCCAGCCAGTTCGACGAGGCTGACCGGTGCCGCGTCGAAGTTCACGGTCTCGCCCTCGCTGAAGCCACCCTTGATCGCGGCAGCCCGAAAGGCGCGCTGCTCGGCGATCGCCGCCGCCGGTGTGCTGCGACGGGCAGGAAGTTCGGCCCGCACCACCCTGCCCGTCGCGAGGAGGCCGCCGTCGGCAGCGAGGAGCAGCGCACCGAGCCGCCACACCCGGCCGAGCGAGCTCATCCTCGCAGCGCGCGGGATTCCCACGACTCGCCGTTCCGGCACGTACTCGGCGAGCGCTTCGTCGCGAGCTGCGCCGACACGGAGGGCGGCAACTGCCTGCGCGACCGCTTCCGTAACGCCCTGCGCGACGGTGAGCCCGCCGGCATCACCCATGCCGGCCGGCGCGTCGCCCGCGGCATCCGTCATCGCGACCGGCCGATGAGCTCGAGCAGGGCTCGGCCGTAGGCCTCCGAGACATCCGGATGCTCGAAGCGCCGCTGTTCGCCGGCGAGATCGACCTCGACCTCGAACGCGTCGTCGAGTCGCCGGAGCGCACGGAATGTCGATCGCAGCAGCTCCCGGAGCTGGTCTTCTCGGGGCAGCCACACGGCGTCGCCGATCGAGACCGAGTCGAGCGCCCACTCGGTGGTGCCGTTGAACCCGAGCATGGTGCCGGTCGGGAACCGGTGCGCCTCGATCGTCATCTCACTGACCGTGAACACGTCGGCCTCGACCTCGGTCTCGACCGAGTCGGGCAGGTCGAGCTGAAAGCGGTCACCAGATTCCGGATGCCACGTGAGCCCGGCCTCCCGTAACGCGAGCGCGAGCTCGCGGCTGATCACGGGATGCCTGCCGCGCCCGGAATGCTCGGCTCGTCTGCTTCGCTGACCGCGCCCGATTCGTACACCACGCTCACCGAACCCGCGGCACCCCCCGAACTCGCGGCACCCCCCGAACTCGCGGCACCCACCGAACCCACGGCCCCCGCGCCGCCCACCGAACCGGGCTCACTGTAGTTCGCATCCACGAGAATCGGCATGTGATCGGACGAGCCTCGCGCGAGCGTCTCGATGCCGACGATGTCGAGCCCGACCGAGGTCGCGAGGTCGAAGTGCCCGCGGAAGAACTTGTACCGCGTGTACGTGCGCTTGTCGCTGAGGGTCAGGTCGTACCCCGAGTCGCGCACCTTCTCGCCGAGGTTCTCCTTGAAGATCGGGTAGTTGTAGTCGCCCACCATGAGCGTCGGCAGACCGGGCCCGAGAAACTGCAGCTCGCCGAGCGCCGACTTGATCTGGTGCCGTCGCAACGAGTTGAGCGCGGTCAGCGGCGCCGCGTGGAACGACGCGACGATCACCTCGCGCTGCGCCTCCAGATCGAAGAGACGCACTCCGATGAGTCGCTCGTGAGCGGGTGCCAGCAACCGGTCGTGGAGCGACTTCTTGAGCACGAACGTCTGCACGCGCACCGCCCGGAACCGGTCGGCGCGATAGTACAGTGCGAGGCCGAGGCGATTGCTCTGCGTCGCGTCGACCAGTTCGAGGGAGTCGATCTGCTGGGGCAGGTCGTGCGTGTCGCATTCCTGCAGGCACAGGATGTCGGGCGAGTACCGTTCGACGATGCCGACGAGTTCGCCGCTCGCCCGGTGCTTCCGAAGGTTGTAACTGATCACGCGCATGATCGAATCAGCCTACGACTCCATGCTCCGGACTCGCCCGGAATCGCGACGGACCGAAACCACGGGTGCAGCTCACACGGGCCGGCGGCCCGGCGCCACCCCGACCCGCACATGCAGGCCGGTCGCGGCTTCGTCGATGGCGAGGTCGAGTTCGGTGAGCGGATGCGTCGCGCCCACGAGTTCGTCGAGGGGCAACTCCCGCCACGACCGCTCGAGGAACTCGACGGCGCGCACGAGCTGCGGGGCCGCGTAGTTGTGCACCCCGGTGATCGTCACGAGCCGGCGCACGAGCGACTCGGAATCGAGACTCACCTCCGACCCGGGCGAGACGCTGCCGACGAGCACGGCGACGCCGCCGACCCCGATGGTCTCGACGACGGTGCGCACCGCGGCGGCGGATCCGGAGGCCTCGATCGCCACGAGCACTTCGGGCATCCCGCGCGCCGCGAAGCGGTCCAACGCGGAGTGCAGCCGTTCGGGCGAAGCGCCGCGCGCTGCCGGGTCGACGGCGACGGCGCCGAGGCTGCGGGCGAACGCACGCCGCGCGGCATCCGGATCGGAGACGATGACCTCGGCATCCGCTTCGATCGCCATCGCTGCGACCGTGAGGCCGATCATTCCCGCCCCGGTCACGAGCATGAGTGCGCCGTTGAGATCGACCCGAGCGGATGCCGCGTCGAGCGCCGCCACGGCCGTCGCCGTCGCGCACGAAGCGGGCGCCGCCACCGAGGCGGGCAGCGTCTCGCTCACCCGCACCGTCGCCGTGCCGGCGCGCAGCTGCACGTGCGTGGCGAATCCGCCGGAGAGCTCCCATCCGCGGTGCACGCGTTCGTGCCCGTACTTGGCGAGCGAGCGGCACTTCTGCGTGAGGCCGCGGCGGCACCGATCGCAGTCCCCGCAGCTGACGGTGACCGACCAGACGACACGGTCGCCGAGTTCGAGCGGCACCCCGTCGGCGCTGATCGCGCCCTCGCCGACGGCGACGACGCGACCGACCTGCTCGTGCCCGAGCACGAGAGGGGCAGGCGCGGCGCGATGACCCCGCACCGTGTGCACGTCGGAGCCGCAGATCGTCGCGAGCTCGACCTCGACGAGGGCTTCGCCCTCAGCGAGCCGCACGCCGGGTGCGGCGAGCGCATCGTGCGGTCGCCCCGGCTCGTTCCAGACCATTGCGACCGGGGAGGGTTTCACGATCACGTCGAGTTCGCCGACCCGCACGACGGTGTGCATCGACACTCGCCTACTCCCCGCGCAGGCCGAGCAGCGCGGGCAGTTCGGCGATGCTGTCGATGATGGCGTCGGCACCGGCCGCGGCGAGCGCGTCGCGGTCGTGTGCGCCGGTCAGCACGCCGACGACGAGGCCCGCGCCGGCGTTCACGCCCGACTCGATGTCGCTCACGGTGTCGCCGACGACGACGATCGAGTCGACGGCCGACGCCCCGGTGCGCAGCAGCGCCGTGAGCGGCAGGTCGGGGTACGGCCGGCCGCGGCCCGCATCGGACGGTGACAGCACGAGGTCGGCGAGGCTGTGCCAGCCGAGCGAGTCGATGATCGCGTCACGGGTGGCGGCAGCGAAGCCGGTCGTGAGCGCAACGGATGCCCCAGCCTCGCGCAACTCCCTGATGACGTCGGCGGCGCCCTCGATCTCGGCGACTCCCTCGCTCGCGACGAGCTCGGCGTACGCACCCTCGAACGCCGTATTCGCCCGTTGCGCGGCATCTTCGTCGCCGTCGGTGAGCACGCGGAAGACCTCGATCTTCGACTGCCCCATGGTGTCGCGCACGTACTCGAGCGCCGTGTCGAACTCGTCGTCGGGCACGATGCCGGTGCGCTCGGCGGCGAGCACGAAGGCCCGCTCGACGATGCCGTCGTCGACGACGGTCGTGCCGGCCATGTCGAGCACGATGAGCTCGATGGCGTCGTCGTCGAACTCGTCGTCGAGGTCGTCGGCATCGAGGTCGTGCTCGAGCTCGCGCTCCAGGTCATCGGCTTCGAGATCGGCCGCCGCCTCGCCGAGTTCGGCCAGTTCGTCGAGCTCGGCGAGTTCGTCGTCGGACAGGCCGACGGGCGGGTTCGTGGTCATGATGCGCCTTTCTGCAGGGTGGTCGTGGCGGGTGCCGCGGTCGATGCCCGCTCACCCGTTGCCGGCGATTCGCCGGAGAATCTCTCGACGACGTGATCGGCGAGGCCGAGCCCCGTCGTCATGCCGATGCCGGTCGTCGCGGCGGCGAGGTGCACGCCGGGTTCGACCTCCTCGATGAGGAAGCCGTCGGGCCCGCTTGCGTAGACGCCCTGCCAGCGCTCGACGACACGCAGCGAGTCGATGCCGAAGAGTTCCCGGGTCACCTCGATGAGCGACTCGAACGCGAACTCGCTCTGGAACGGCGACGCGGTCGCGCCGCGAGCGTGCGTGTCGCCCACGATGAGGGTGCCGTCGGGCAGTTGCGTGTACATCTGGTTGAGGTCGAGCGCGGCCAGTGCGGGTTGTTCGGCGTGCAGTCTCTCGCGCAGTGCGGATGCCGCTGGCCCGGCCGAGAACGCGCCGTACCGAACGAGCGACCACCCGGTCAGGAGCGGTGCGGCCAGTGGCATCCGCAGCGGCGCCGAGACGCGCAGCATGTCGAGTGCGCAGCGCACGATGCCGTGCCGTTCGGCGACCTCGGGGTAGAGCAGGTCGATGTCGTGGTTGACCGCGACGATGACGCGGTCGGCGTCGATGCGGCCCCGACTCGTGTCGACCCGGCCGGGCCGCACACCACCGACCGCGGTGCGGCGACGGAACTCCACTCCCTCGCGTTCGAGGTGTGCGGAGAGCGCGGCGACGGCCTGACGCGGGTTCGCCTGCAGGTCGAGCGGGAGGAACGCGCCGCCGACGGCTGTGCCCGGGGCCAGCGGCATCCGCGCATCGGTGTCGGCTGCCGAGAGGAGTTCGACCTCGCCGGCGCCGCGCACGCCGGCGAACTCGCGCAGCACCGCGAGCTCGTCGTCACGACGCGCGGCGACGAACGTGCCCGACTCGCGCAGCCACACCCCCGCATCCCGCGAGAGGCCGAGCCACAGTTCGCGTGACGCGAGCGCGAACTCACGGGCGAGGCCGACCTGCGGTGTGAAGCACAAGTGACCGAAATTGCGCACGGATGCCCCGGATGCCTCGCTGCCCCGCTCGATCACGACGACCCGCTGCCCGCGCCGGTGCGCGGCGAGCGCTGCACCGAGGCCGATGATGCCCGAGCCGACGACGGCGACGTCGAAGCCTGCACTGTTCATCGGGCTCGTGTTCATCGGGCTCGTGTTCATCGGAACACCCGCCGCATCCACATGGCGATGCCCTCCACGATGAGCACCGTCACGAGGATCATCAGCACGATCGCCGTGACGACCGCGTAGTTCGAACCCTGGCCGGCGTTCAGCAGGTAGTAGCCGACGCCGCCACCACCCACGATGCCGAGGATCGTGGCCGCCCGGATGTTCGTGTCGAGCAGATAAAAGCTGTGCCCGATGAGCGCCCGGGTGCCCTGCGGCACGGTCGCCGACGCGTAGACCTGACCGCGGCTCGCACCGGTCGCTCGCAACGCACGCTCGGGGCCTGGCTTGACCTCTTCGAAGGAGTCGGCGATGAGCTTGCCGAGCAGTCCGATGCCACCGAAGGCGAGCGCGAGCGTGCCGGCTTGCGTACCGAGTCCGGTGATGACGATGAGCACGATCGCGAGAATCACCTCGGGGATGCCGCGGATCACCACGAGCAGCAACCGCATCGAGCCGCGCACGGTACCGTTCGGCGCGACGTTCCGCGCTGCGAGCGAGCCGATGAAGACCGACAGGACGAACGAGAGCAGGGTCGCGGCGAGCGCGATGCCGATCGTCTGCGCCATCGCGCCGAACATCGTGGCCGCGTCGTAGTTGCCGAAACTCGGCGGCCAGAACGCCGCGGCGATCGCCGGCACCTTCGCCCAGAACGTGATGAGGTCACCCCACTGGACGTTGCAGACGAGCACACTGCCCAGGACGACCGCGAGCGTGACCCAGCCCCAGGCGGTGTTGCGGATGCGCACAGCATCCCACGGGCGGCGAAGGGCGGCCGCAATCGTTGGTCGAGTAGCCGACGAAGGAGGCGTATCGAGACCTGCCGAGGCGGTCTCGATACGCTCGCTGGCGCTCGCTCCTCGACCAGCAGTTGCACGACCGGCGACTGCTCGACCAACCCCGCGCACGACCCGATCGCCGATGCCGCGCCCCGTCGGCACGCCGCCGAGCATCGCCTGGCGCACGACGCTCGAGACGATCTCCATCACGACGCACAGCGCGAACATGACGAGCGCGATGCCGAGGCCCTCTGAGTAGTTCAGCGACTTGAACGCGAACGACATCTCCATGCCGAGGCCGACGACGCCGACGTAGCCGAGCACGACCGAGCCGCGCAGGTTGATGTCATTGCGGTGCAGCACCGTCGCGACCCACGACGGCAGCACTTGCGGCAGGATTCCGCTCGTGAACTCCTGCAGTTTCGAGCCGCCCGCAGCACGGATCGCCAGGCGCGGCCCCTCGTCGATCTGCTCGATGGCGTCGGCGAAGAGCTTGGAGATCATGCCGATCGAGTGGATGCCGATCGCCAGGATGCCGGGCAGCGACCCGAGCGAGAACATGAGCACGAACACCATCGCGAGCACGACGTCGGGCACTGCCCGCGTGAAGACGCCGAGGAAGCGGCCGAAGGCCTGCCAGCCCCGACCCGGTGTCGTGTTCGAGGCCGCGAGGTAGGCGACGGGCACCGAGATGACGGCGGCGAACAGCGTGCCGCAGAGTACGAGCCCGACGGTGAGTGCGGTCAGGTAGAGGAGTTCCCCCGGCTCGGGGAACGTGAGGATGCCGACGCGGACGAAGAACCGCTCGGCGTTGCCCCAGCTCTCGACCATGCTCGGGATCGAGATGCCCGAGTCGGCGAGCGCGACGACGGATGCCACGACGATCGCGCCGAGCGTGAGCGTCGCCGCGATCCGCTCCGGCGAGACCCGGCGGCGCGGGGCCCGCTCGGTGATCGAGGTCTGCGTCGCCGCGGCGTGCGGCGGAGGTGGCGACTGCGGCGCTGCGAGCGTCGTCACGATCGCAGCGCGCCCTCGGCCAGGGCTGCGTCTTCGGCGACGGCGTCGGCGTCGGCCGCGGCATCCGCAAGCTCGGTCTCGATGGCCTCGAGCTCGGTCGTCGACGTCGCGACGCGACCGTAGATCTCCATGACCTCGGCCTTCGAGAGCCCCTCGGCGGGGGTGTCGAGCACGACCTCGCCGTGCCGGAGGCCCACGATGCGGTCGCCCCACGAGAGCGCGAGGTCGACCTGGTGCAGGCTGCAGACGACCGTCAGGCCCGCGTCCATCGCGATCTCGCGAATGAGAGACATGACCTGCCCGCTCGACTCTGGGTCGAGTGAGGCGACGGGCTCATCGGCGAGCAGGATCTCGGGGCCTTGCATGAGGGCGCGCGCGATCGCGACGCGCTGCTGCTGACCACCAGAGAGGGTATCGGCGCGCTGGTACGCGCGGTCGAGCAGGCCGACGCGGTCGAGATGACCGAGCGCCGCGAGCTTCAGGCGCCGCGGGTAGCTCCAGAGCCCGAGACGCGGCCCGCGCAGCTCGGCGAGCGCACCCGTGAGCACGTTCTCGAGCACCGTGAGCGAGGGCACGAGCTCGAACTGCTGGAAGACGAAGCCGATACGACTGCGCAGGGCCCGGAGGCGCCGCCCCGAGAGGCGCGGCACCTCCTGGCTGAGCACTCGCACGGAACCTGCGGTCGGCGTCTCGAGACCGTCGAGGTGCCGCAGCAACGTCGACTTGCCCGAACCGGACAGCCCGAGGAGCACCACGATCTCGCCTCTCGCGACCGTGAGCGACGCCCCCTGCAGCGCCACGGTGCGGCCGAACTCCTTCGTGAGTGCGGTCACGTCGATGACGACTCGATCCTCGTTGCCGACTGGCATGCTCATGCGGTGCTCCGTGTTCCGGTTCCGTGCAGTTCTTCGACCGTGGGTCAGGTGCCGGGCGTCAGCCCTGGCACTGCTCCGCGTTCGTCTGCTCGCAGATGTCGCGGATCGTGTCGTAGTACGCGTCGTCGACCGGCGACGTCGCGAAGAAGACGCTCCGGAACGCGTCGGTGTCGGCGCTCTCGATGCCCGCGGCGATGATGTCGTCGATCGTGACCTCGCTGAGGATCTCGGTGAGCTGGGTCTTCAGCTCTTCGGGAAGCGTGTTCGAGATGACGATCGGCGCACCGGGCACCATGGTCTCGGCGATGACCTCGACCTTGTCGCTCTTCTCGACTTCGCTGTCCTCCGCGAAGCCCGCCTCGCACTCGACACCCTCACCGGTCTTGGTGACCGAGACGTCGTGCTTGCCCGCGAACACGGGCGTGACGTCGGTCTCGGGGTCGATGCCCTCGTTCAACAGGTTGTAGCTCGGGAAGAGGTAGCCCGACGTCGACGACGGGTCGACGAAGCAGACCTTCTTGCCCTTGAAGCCGGCGAGGTCGGTGATGTCGCTGCCCACGGGCACGATCGCCTGCGAGAAGTATCCGGGCTCCTGGCCCTCATCCGTGATGATCGAGGAGATCGGGGTGAGGGTGGCGCCGTTGTTCGTCGCGGTCACGTAGGTGAAGCCCGAGAAGGAGGCGACGTCGATCTTGCCGGCGACCGCAGCCTCGATGAGCGCCGCGTAGTCGGTGGATTCGTGGTACTCGACCGTCTTGCCGGTCTCCTGCGCGATGTAGTCCATGAGCGGCTGGTAGTTCGTCTCGGTGTCGACCGAGTCGGGCACGACGCCGAACACGAGGGTGTTCTCGTCGACCGCGAAGCTCACGTCGCCCGAGGCATCCGCTGCGGTGTCATCGGCCGCGGAGGGCGAAGAACAGGCGGCGAGGCCGGCAGCGAGGAGGGCCGCCGCCGCGATCGCGGGCCAGGCCTTGGTGTTGAGTCTCATCGGAAACCTTTCGTGACCGCTGCGCCCGAGGCGGGCGCATGCTGTGTTCCGTTGGCCCACGGTAGGCAGCGGCCGCCAACGCCGGGAGACGACGTGGTTACCGGAAGGTGAACCCCGCGCGGCGCGTGAGCACCACTTCGAATGGATGCAATATCTGTTATTGCATGCAATAATTCTCGGCATGACGGTCTACAGCGAACTGCGGGAGCTCGTGCTCGCCGGCGCACTCGACAGCACGACGAGGTTCAGCGAGTCATCGCTGGCCGAACGGCTCGACGTGAGCAGAACCCCCGTGCGCGAGGCGTTGCAGCGGCTCGAAGCTGACGGACTCGTCGTCGCGCAGGGCCGCGGTGTTCGGGTGCACTTGCGCGACGCCGCGGAGCTCGCCGAGTTGTACGAGGCCCGTGCCCTGCTCGACGGCCACGCGGCATCCGCTCTCGCGACCCTCGTGCGCCGCGGCGAACTTGCGCCCGCCCGTCTCGCCGAACTCGAAGCCATCGCCGATGACACGGACGCGCTCACGCGCAGCGGCGACCTGCCTGCAGCGACCGAGCGCAATCGCCGCTTCCACCAGCACATCGCCGAGCTCGCCGGCAACACTGTCATCGTCGCGACGCTCGACCGCTACTGGGACCAGATCGTCGTCTCGACGCGCCACCGGCTTGGCGAACGCGAGCGTGTTGTGTCCGTTCACGACGAGCACCGCGGCATCCTCACGCTCATCGTCGCCGGCGATGCCGACGGCGCGCGGGCGGCCGCCGCAGCCCACGCCCTCACCACCAGCCGCATCGCCACCGAACGGAGCCCGGAATGACCACGACCCACCGCTACGAGATCGGCCTGCGCTGGACCGGCAACCTCGGCACCGGCACTTCGGCGCATCGCGCGTACGGTCGCAACCACGACGTCACAGCCGACGGCCTTCCGCCGATCGCAGGCTCCTCCGACCCGTCGTTCCGCGGCGACCCGGAACGCTGGAACCCCGAGCAGCTGCTCGTCGCCTCGCTCGCACAGTGCCACATGCTCTGGTATCTCGCCCTCGCCGCAGGCGCCGGCGTCGTCGTCAGTGACTACACGGATGCCCCGACCGGCACGATGCTCGAAGAACCGGGCGGCAGCGGACAGTTCAGTGAAGTCACCCTGCGTCCGCGGGTCACGATCGCTGCGGGCAGCGACCTGCAGCTCGCGAACGAACTGCACGAGCGCATCGGCGACTACTGCTTCATCGCGCGCTCGGTGAACTTCCCGGTGCTGCACGAAGCGACGACGCTGACCGCCTGAGTTGCGGCGTCAGCGACATCCCCGAGTTGGGTGAAATCAGCCTGACATCGTCGAAGATCAGCGCCGGATGCGCCCAGGGCCCATCGCCGCGCCGAGCCCCACCACGATGATGCCGGCGAAGAGAAACCCGTAGCGCCCGGCGATCACGCCGAACGCGGCGAGCAGGATGCCGACGACCACCGCGCTGCGCGAGAGCACTCTCCGCACCCGCGGCCGGGCGAAGAGGCCGGGCCGCGGCTTGTCGGGGCTCATCCCCCGACGGTGAACGTCATACGCGTGGCGTGTTCGGCGACGACCCAGAAGCGCGCGCCGATCGTGGCATCCGTCGACGTGCGGGTCGGCACCTGCAGGGTCGGCGGGCCCTTCGTCGCGAAGCGCGGACCCCAGAACTGGCCGCCCTCGACGTCAGGGGCGGTGAGGGCATGCAGCGTCGGCTCGGCACCGCGGTGCTTGCCCTGCGCCCACGGCACCGGCAGCGCGTCGGCGAACCGGTCGTCGGCCGTCGTCTCGTTGACCCCGGGCACGATCGGGGTGCGCACGCTGATCGAGTAACCGGGGTACGCGACGAGGCTCGACGCCGGCGCCGCTCGAGTGGGCACCGTCGCTGCCCTGAGCCGCCGGTCGAGCTCGAAGGCGAGCACCTGCATCGCGATCTTCGACTGCGCATACGCACGCCAGGGGTCGTAACCGCGGGTCAGCTGCAGGTCGTCGACCCGGAACGTCGAGACCCGGCTCCTCAGCGAACCGACCGCGACAATGCGCGCACCCTGGGCGAGGCGCGGCAACAGCCGGGCCAGCAGGGCGAAATGGCCGAGCACGTTCGTCGCGAGCACGAGCTCGTTGCCGTCGGGCGACTCGAGGCGCGCGCCGGGCGCGCGCACCATGCCCGCGTTGGTGACGACGCCGTCGAACGGCGGGTGCTGCACCAGCTGTGCTGCACCGTCGCCCACCGAATCGAGGGAGGCCATGTCGATGACGAGCGGTTCGACGGATGCCTCGGGGCGCGCGCCGTGGATCGCGGCCATGGCCGCCCCGAGCCGCTCGGGGTCGTGCCCGACGAGCACGACATGAGCGCCAGCACCCGCGAGCCGAGCCGCCGTGAAGAACCCGAGGTCTGCCGATGCACCGGTCACGAGGTACCGTTTGCCGGCCTGTGACGGGAGCCGAGTCGGGTACCAGCTCACAGTTCCTCAGCCGTGCCGGCCGCGCCCGCACCGTTCGCCAGCTCCTCATGATGCTGGATCACCTCGGCGACGACGAAGTTGAACCACTTTTCAGCGAACGCGGGGTCGAGGTGCGCGTCGATCGCGAGGCCGCGGAGCCGTGCGATCTGGCGCCGTTCCCGGTCGGGGTCGCTCGGCGGCAGCCCGTGCGTCGCCTTCAGACGGCCGACCTGCTGCGTGAACTTGAACCGTTCGGCGAGCAGGTGGATGAGGGCGGCGTCGATGTTGTCGATGCTCGAACGGATGCCGAGGAGCTCGCTCATCGCGGCATCACGTTCGTCGATGGACCCGTCAGTCATGCTTCGAGCGTAGCGGCGGTCGCGCTCCCGGGCATCCCGGTCTCGGCGGCTCGCGTCGCGCGCTCGTCACCCCGCGACGGCCGCCCTCTCGAGCATCGGCTTCGTCGCGAGCAGGCCCAGCCACACGACGCCGATGCCGGCGGCGAGCACGCCGGCGATGACCGCGAGCGACAACGGGGCGAGGATGATCGTGAGGCTCGTGAGCGGCAGCATCACGACGGCCGCGGTCACCGCGGAGCCGATCGCCGTGATTCGCAGCGGCGACATGACGGCGCGGCGGCGGGCCGCGTCCATCGTCTGCGTCGGCATGCCGAGCATCCCGAGCGAGCGGTACAGCTCGCCGCGATCGAGGATGCCGGCGGCCTGGTTCACGCCGACCGAGCACGCGACCATGAGGAACGAGCCGATGACGACGATGAAGATGCCCGTGCGGAGGTCGTCGATCAGGTGCATGAGCTCCACGTCACCGGTGTCGGCGCCCGCGCTGAACGAACTCAGCAGCGCGGTCCCGGTACCGGCGAACACGGCCATGAAACTCGTCATCGCGACCCCCGAGACCTGCCGCCACGCGGCCTTCGGCGATTCGAGCACGGTACGAGCCGCGAGCAGTCGTGCCGGGGCCTTCGCGCGTCGCATCTGGGACTGTGCGACGAGGCGGATCACCCAAGGTCCGATGAGGTTCAGCACCGCGACCGTGCCACCGAACGCGGCGCCGAGCATCGCGAGGATGAGCAACGCCGAGCCGGCCACCTGCAGCGCGGCCATCATGAGGAAGGCGATCGCGATGACCGCGACCCCGATCACGATGCGCAGCCAGTGCAGCTTCGGGGCGTCCTGCTTCGTGCGCACGCCGAGCGGTGAGATGACGACCTGGCGGAGGCCGAGCAAGGCGCTCACGATGGCGAGCAGGGCCACCCCGAGCACGACCCCTGCGATCATCAAGGGGGCAAGCAGCACGCCGTCGACCCCGAGCGCCTCACCGCGGAACGGGATGAGTGCGATCAACGGCACGAGCGCGAAGTAGAGCACTACGCCGGCGAGGGCGCCGGCGACGGCGAGCACGACCGACTCGATCACGGCGAGCGCCGACACCGTCGCGGGAGTCGCGCCGAGGAGCCGCAGCGTCGCGAGCCGGTCGTCCCGTCGGCGCGCCGAGAGCCGCGCGGCCGCCCCGCCGAGCGAGGCGAGCGGAACGACGAGCAGCACGAGGGCGACGACGGCGAGGGCCTGGTAGGTGACGTTCTCACCGGTGTCGGTCCAGAACGACTGGGCGCCGCCGAGCACGGTGAGCAGCAGTGCCGTCACGATCGCGAACGCGGTGATGGGCAGGAGGCTGGCGGCCGCACCGGCAGTGCCGGGCCGGGCGAGCAGCCACGCGACGCGGGCGATCATGCCGTCACCCCCGGCACCCGCTCGCCGACGATGCGACCGTCGCGCATGTCCACGATGCGGGCGTTCATGCGGGAACCCGCTCGCCAACGATGCGACCGTCGCGCATGTCCACGATGCGCGAGCAGCGGCCCGCGACATCCGCGTCGTGCGTGACGAGCACGAGGGTGCGGCCCTGGCCCGTGGTCGAGTCGAGCAGCGCCTGCATGACCTCGGCCGAGGTGGTCGAGTCGAGTGCGCCGGTCGGTTCGTCGGCGAAGACGACGGATGCCCCGGTGACCTGCGCCCGCGCGATGGCGACGCGCTGCGCCTGGCCGCCCGAGAGCTGGCCGATGCGGCGATCCTCCATGCCGGCGAGTCCGAGCGCCGCGAGCCACCCGCGGCCGTACTCCTCGGCGCGAGCGCGCGGCATGCCGTTCAGCATGAGTGCGAGCGCGACGTTCTCGACCGCCGTGAGCTCCGGGATGAGGAGCCCCTGCTGGAAGACGAACCCGTACGCCTCCCGGCGCAGTCGGGAACGCTCGCGCTCGCTGAGCGCCGTCACATCGACGCGCCCGGCGCCGGACTGGAAGCCGACCGTGCCGGCGTCGGGGCGGGTGATGCCCGCGAGGCAGTGCAGCAGCGTGGTCTTGCCCGACCCGGAGGCCCCCATGATGGCGAGCGCCTCCCCGGTGCGCACCTGAAGGTCGATGCCAGCGAGCGCGTGCGTCTGGCCGAATGACTTGCTGAGGCCGGATGCCTCGATCACGAAGGAACTCATACCCTCGAGCCTGCCGGGGTGGGCCGGGGCGGCGCGTCGGGCGGAAGTCGCATTCGACGACGAAGGGCGTCATCCTCCCGGATGACGCCCTGGCGGGTTGAGCCTGCCGAAACCAGCCGATCCCCCAGAGGTTTCGGCAGGCTCGACCCGCACTCGTGAACTCAGCGGGGTGTCGCCCGCCGGATCACGAGGTACCCGGTGACCGCGAACACCGCTGCGAGGCCGAGCAAGATGCTGAACACGCCGACGAGTCCGATGCTGACGAACCAGGCGACGACCGCCGGCCACGACTGGCTCAGGGTGATGGTCGCGATCGCGGCGAGCAACAGTACGATGGCGCTGAAGACGAGGATCAGCATGCCCTTCATGCGCCACCGCATGTACACGGTCGTGACGCTTGCTCCGACGAAGAGCACCATGAGCTGCAGAGAGAAGGCCGTGTAGAGGTCGACGAACCAGTTCTGCCCGTACCAGAGCGCATCGAACATGTGCGCGTTGAGGCCCCAGCCGCTCGTCGCGATCTCGATCTGCACGAGCGTCGCGATCGCGACGGCGAACATGACGGAGACGAGCACGAACATGACGCTCGTGCCGAGCCAGAAGTCGCGGCGGGTCACCCCGAAGCCGAGGGCGAACGAGAAGGTGAGCCCGATCGCCTGCACGCCGACGACGACGAGGTACCACTGCGGCGAGAGCACCGCCCAGCTGTAGCGCATACCCTCCATGTCCTCGGCGGTCACGTTGCCGCCCGAGGCTGCCCGGATGATGAGCGTGATGATGAGCGAGATCGCCCATGCAGTGCCAAGGATGATCCACGGCACCCCGAAGAAGACCGATGGGTTGACGGCGTGCAGGCGCACGATGCGCCAGATCTCGTGGGCCCGTGAGCGGGCCTCGGTGCGCACGACGGGTGCGGCGGTGACGGCGGTCATGCTGCGACCTCCTGATCGGTCGAATCGGCACTCAGGTCGGTGCCGGTCATGTGGATGATGAGCTGCTGGAGCGAGACGGGCGCGAGCTCGAGTCCGAGCTCGGCAGCCCTGATGCGCTCGCCCTGGTCGAGGCGACCGTCGATGGTGGCGGATGCAAGTCCGCCGATGCCCTCGCGACCGATGACGGGCCGGTCGGCCACGAACGATTCGACCGCGGCCCGCGGACCCGCGACGGTCGTGGCCGACCCTCGCAGCTCGTCGGCATCCCGATCGAAGAGGATCTTGCCCTGATCGATGAGGATGACGTGCTCGAGGAGGTTCGCGACCTCGTCGATCAGGTGGGTCGAGAGCACGATGGTGCGCGGGTGCTCGGCGTAGTCCGCGAGCAGGCGGTCGTAGAAGATGTGGCGTGCCACCGCGTCGAGGCCGAGGTACGGCTCGTCGAAGAAGGTGATCGGCGCCCGCGAGGCCAGGCCGACGATGACGCCGACCGCGGAGAGCTGGCCGCGCGAGAGCTTCTTGATGCGGCGCTTCACCGGGAGACGGAAGTCGGCGACGAGGCGCTCGGCGAACGCGGCATCCCAGTTCTCGAAGAACCACGGTGCCGCCTTGAAGACGTGCGCCGGGCTGAAGTCGTCTGGGTAGCGCTGCGACTCGGCGATGAAGCACATCTGGCGCAGCACGTCGGCGTGCTCGGCCGGCTCGCGACCGAAGACCTCGAGCCGACCCGCATTCGCGAACAGCTGACCGGTGAGCAGCTGCATGATCGTGGTCTTGCCTGCGCCGTTGCGGCCGAGCAGCCCGTAGATGCGGTTCTCCTCGAGCGAGAAGTCGGCCGCGTCGACGGCGGTGAACGAGCCGTAGCGTTTGGTCAGCCCGGTGGCGTGCACCACGGTGCGGGTCATGATTCGATCCTTTCTGCGCGGAGGAGGCCCGCGAGTTCGTTGATGTCGATGCCGAGCTTCTCGGCTTCGATGATGAGAGGTCTGATGTACTCGGTGGCGAAATCGGCCCGGCGACGCTCGACGAGCCGCGCTCGGGCTCCCTCGGTTACGAACATGCCGATACCCCTTCGCTTCTCCACGATTCCGTCGTCGACAAGGCGATTCACCCCTTTCAGTGCTGTGGCCGGGTTGACTCGCAGAAAGGCGGCGAACTCGTTCGTGGAGGGGATCTGGCTGCCTTCCGGCAGCGTCCCGTCGATGATGTCGTTCTCGACCTGTTCAGCGATCTGGATGAAGATCGGACGCGATTCGTCCATACCCGCCCGTCTGCTTTGCGTGTCGAACCTTGGTTGGTTCATTACTTGTGTAACTAACCAACCATGTCTACGAGCCGCTGTCAAGCCCTCGCATCGCTAGGCTCCCGGAATGACGTACCTCGACCACACAACCGAGGACGCGCCGCATGCGCCCCACCCGCATGCGAGCGAGCCCACTCCGTTCGAGCGCGGCAGGCGCGTCGCGATCCGCGGCGTCCACCAATACGGAAGTCACGGCACCATCGTCGGGTTCGCGGTCGCCGGCATCGTGGTCACGGACTCCGACGAGCTGACCGTCATCTGCACGCCGCCCGGTTCCGCGGTGCGCGCCAGGGCGGGCCGGGGAGCGGGGCCGAACCGCCGCCTCGTGTTGCCAGACGAGTGGAACGGCACGCACCTCGAGCGCAACTGGAACGGCGACGCGGTGGTGCGGGTGCACCGACACGGCGAGCCGTGGTCGGTGTGGCGCTGGCACGACGGCCGTGACTGGACCAGCGTCTGGTACGGCAACCTCGAGGAGCCGTGGCGCCGCTCCGCCGTCGGATTCGACACAGAGGACTGGACTCTCGACGTCGTCGGCGTGGGCGACCCGGTCGGCGGGCCCTGGGAGGTCGACTACAAGGACGAGGACGAACTGGCATGGCTCGTCGAGGTCGGCGCAATGGCGATCACCGACGCCGAACGCGCTCGCATGGCCGGCGAGGAGCTCACCTCGATCGCGCGCGGCGCAGCCTGGCCATTCGACGCCGACTGGACACCTTGGGCCCCCGACGAGGCATGGGGTGCGGTTCCGATGCCGGCGGACTGGCGCCGGCTGCACTGAGAGTCACCTGCGGCGTCAGCACGGAGCGAGAACGCGGCGTCGGCCGCAGACGACGCCCATGCCGAGGAACTGCGGCCACGTCGACAACCGACCGGTGCGCTTCGGGGCGAGTGCAGCTACGGTGGCGTGCTGGTCGGTGCTCACCGATCGAGCGTATGCTCGACCGCCGACGCCCCGACGCGACTGCCGGGGTGCTTGTCCGGAATCCGCCGAAGGACGGCCGCCGCGGCATCCGCTGGCCTCGATTCCCCCTCCCGCTCCGCGGTGCGGCGCGCATAGGCTGACGGAATGACCAGCCATTTCGATGTCGTCGTCCTCGGCGCGGGCCCGGGCGGCTACGTCGCCGCGATTCGCGCCGCCCAACTCGGTCTCAGCGTCGCCGTGATCGAAGAGAGATACTGGGGCGGTGTGTGCCTCAACATCGGCTGCATCCCCTCGAAGGCGCTGCTGCGCAACGCCGAGCTCGCGCACATCTTCCACGACCAGGCTGCGGCGTTCGGCATCTCGGGCGAGGCGCACTTCGATTACGGCGTCGCGTTCGACCGCAGCCGCCAGGTGTCAGAGAAGCACGTCAAGGGCGTGCACTTCCTCATGAAGAAGAACGGCATCACCGAGGTCGACGGGCGCGGAACGTTCACGGGCCCGAACGCGATCGACGTCGCGAGGGCCGACGGCCAGGCCGAGCAGCTCACCTTCGCGAACGCCATCATCGCGACCGGTTCACGCGTGCGGCTGCTGCCGGGCGTCGAACTGAGCGAGAACGTCGTCACCTACGAGTCGCAGATCCTCACCCGCGAACTGCCGCGCTCGATCGCGATCGTCGGCGCCGGCGCGATCGGCATGGAGTTCGCCTACGTGCTGCGCAACTACGGGGTCGAGGTCACGGTCATCGAGTTCCTCGACCGGGCGCTGCCGAATGAAGACGTCGAAGTCTCGAAGGAGATCACCCGCCAGTACCGCAATCTCGGAGTGCCGATCCTCACGTCGACGAAGGTGGAGTCGGTCGTCGACGACGGGGCATCCGTCACCGTCTCGTACACGGGCGCGAACGGCGACGCCGGAAGCCTGCAGGTCGACCGCGCGCTCATCTCGGTCGGGTTCGCGCCGAACGTCGAGGGCTTCGGCCTCGAGCAGGCGGGCGTAGCGCTCACCGAGCGCGGCGCCATCGCGATCGACGAGCGCATGCGCACGAACGTGCCGCACATCTACGCCATCGGCGACGTCACCGCGAAGCTCATGCTCGCCCACGTCGCCGAGGCGCAGGGCGTCGTCGCGGCCGAGACGATCGGCGACGCCGAGACCATGGAACTCGGCGACTACCGCATGATGCCGCGCGCCACGTTCTGCCAGCCGCAGATCGCGAGCTTCGGCCTCACCGAGCAGCAGGCCCGCGACGAGGGCTACGACGTGGTCGTCGCGAAGTTCCCGTTCAGCGCCAACGGTAAGGCGAACGGGCTCGGCGAGCCCGTCGGCTTCGTCAAGCTCGTCGCCGACGCGAAGTACCTCGAGTTGCTCGGCGGGCATCTCATCGGTCCGGATGTCTCGGAGCTGCTGCCAGAGCTGACCCTCGCGCAGAAGTGGGACCTCGGCGCCCTCGAGCTCGCCCGCAACGTGCACACGCACCCGACGCTCTCCGAGGCGCTGCAGGAGGCGTACCACGGCCTCGCCGGCCACATGATCAACATGTGACCTCACGCGACAACGGGGGCGGATGCCGCAACATCACGTTGCGACATCCGCCCCCGCCTGTTCGTTCGACACGGCATGGGCAGGCATTCCCGCCGGGTCGAAACGGTTCCCGGCGGCGGGTGGGACTTCCCGCCGCCGGGAGTGCTCAGTGCTGCGTCGCCTTCTCGGCGCCGACGCCGGTCAGCGAGCGCACCTCCATCTCGGACTGCTTCAGCGGGTCCTCCTTCTTCTTGTCGAGCACCGTGCCGAGCCAGCCGAGGAAGAAGGCCAGCGGGATCGAGACGATGCCCGGGTTCGAGAGCGGGAAGATCGCGAAGTTGATGTCCTCCGTCTTCAGCATCGACGTCACGGAGCCCGAGACGACCGGCGAGAAGATGATGAGGATGATCGCCGACGCGAGACCGCCGTACATGCTCCACAGGGCGCCCTGCGTGGTGAAGCGCTTCCAGAAGAGCGAGTACACGATCGTCGGCAGGTTCGCCGACGCCGCAACCGCGAACGCGAGCGCCACGAGGAAGGCGACGTTCTGGCCGTTCGCCCCGATGCCGCCGACGATCGCGACGACGCCGATGATCACGACGGTGCGACGAGCCACCTTGACCTCGGCACCCGGTGCAGGCTTGCCCTTCTTCACGACGCTCGCGTAGATGTCGTGGGCGAAGGAGGCCGCCGCCGTGATCGTGAGGCCGGCGACGACCGCGAGGATCGTCGCGAACGCGATCGCCGAGATGAGGCCGAGCAGCACCGGACCGCCGAGCTCGAACGCGAGCAGCGGTGCCGCCGAGTTCGGACCGCCCGGAGCCGCCGCGATGACGTCGGCGCCCACGAGGGCCGCCGCGCCGTAGCCGAGCACGAGCGTGAACACGTAGAAGATGCCGATGAGCCAGATCGCCCAGACGACGGACTTGCGTGCCTCCTTGGCGGTGGGCACCGTGTAGAAGCGCATGAGCACGTGCGGCAGCGCCGCAGTGCCGAGCACGAGGGCGAGGCCGAGCGAGAGGAAGTCGACCTTCGCGACCTCCGAGACGCCGTACTTGATGCCGGGGTTCAGGATCTCGGGGTTGCCCGCGACCGCGACCGCATTGTCGAGCAGCGTCGAGAAGTTGAAGCCGTTGATGGCGAGCACCCACACCGTCATCACGCCGGCGCCCGCGATGAGCAGGATCGCCTTGATGATCTGCACCCAGGTGGTGCCCTTCATGCCGCCGATGAGCACGTAGAGGATCATGAGCGCACCCACGACAGTGATGACGAGCGCCTGGCCGAGCTGGTCGCCCACGCCGAGCAGGAGCGAGACGAGACCGCCCGCGCCCGCCATCTGAGCCAGCAGGTAGAAGAAGCAGACGACGAGCGTCGTCGTCGCGGCCGCGATGCGCACGGGCTTCTGCTTCAGGCGGAACGAGAGTACGTCGGCCATCGTGAACTTGCCCGTGTTGCGCAGGAGCTCAGCGACGAGCAGCAGCGCGACGAGCCACGCCACGAGGAAGCCGATCGAGTAGAGGAACCCGTCGTAGCCCGTGATCGCGATCGCGCCGACGATGCCGAGGAACGACGCCGCCGAGAGGTAGTCGCCCGCGATCGCCGAGCCGTTCTGGCCGCCTGTGAACGAGCGGCCGGCGGCGTAGTAGTCGGCGGCGGTCTTGTTGTTGCGGCTCGCGCGGAACACGATGATCATCGTGATCGCGACGAATGCGCCGAAGATGGCGATGTTCAGCCAGGGCTCACCGACCTGGGTGGCGGGGGCGGCTTCGAAGTGCAGCATCAGCGGTTCACCTCGGTCTCGGCGAAGGATGCCCCGGACTCGATCTCCTCGCGCATGTGCGCGGCGATCGGGTCGAGCTCACGGTTGGCGTAGGTCACGTACCACGTGGTCACGGCGAACGTCGTGACGACCTGCGCGAGACCGAGCAGGATCGCGACGTTGACGCTGCCGAACACGGGCGTCGACATGAAGTCGTGCGCGTAGCCGGCCAGCAGCACGTAGGCGAGGTACCAGACGAGGCAAGCGCCGAGCACGGGGAAGACGAACTTCCGGTGCTTCGAACGCAGTCGCTGGAACTCTTCGGATTGTTGCACCGCGCGGTAGTCGACGGCCGGGGCCGCTTCTTTCTCCGCGCTCAGGGCTTCGTTGCCCATCGCGTCTCCTTCGGGGGGAGCGGCGAACGGATCGCACGCCGCATCGAATGTTCGGTCGGCCCACTCTCGCGCTCCCGACCGGCTGCGTGGGGCGCATGCCGTTCGTCGTCGACGAACGGCATCGTCGGTGCGACGAACGGCGGGCCCGACGCGACGAGCGATCGGCGCCGGGTCGAGCGGTTACGCTGGCGTGCATGTCCGAGTCGATGTTGCTCGCTGCCGCCCTCGGCGCGGCCGGCGGAGCGCTCGCGGTCGGGCTCATGCTGTTCCTGAGGCGCATCGTGCTTGCCTCGAAGGAGCTCGGCACCGACGCCGAGCAGGCGACCTATCAGACACTGCACCTGGCGTCACGGGCGGCCGAGCACTTGCGCGGCGGCATCGACGAACTCGACGCGATGCGTGCAGGCAAGCATCTGCGAACGCTCCTCGGCTGCGCGAGCCTCGCGATCGTCGACCGATCGGGCACGATCGCAATCGACGGCGACGATGCCGTGCGTCCGGTCGCCGAGCGGCTCGCCGCTGCGGCCCTCGCCAGCGGCAGGCAGCAGGTGCAACGCCGGATTCCGATCGGCGCGTGGGAGACGGATGCCGTCGTCGCCCCGATCCTCGGCGGCGCCGGTCCACTCGGGGCGATCGTGGCGTTCGCCTCCCCCGTGCGCGCGGGCCTCGTGCGGGCCACGGGTGAGGTCGCCGCCTGGGTCGCAGCCCAGGTCGAGCTCGGTGAACTCGACGCCTCGCGCGCCGCCCTCGCCGAAGCCGAGGTGCGGGCGCTCCGTGCGCAGATCAGCCCGCACTTCATCTACAACTCCCTGAACGCGATCGCCTCCTTCATCAACACCGACCCTGCGCAGGCGCGCGAACTCGTGCTCGAGTTCGCCGACTTCACCCGCTACTCGTTCCGCCGGCACGGCGACTTCACCACGGTCGCCGAAGAGCTCCGCTCGATCGACAGCTACCTGCGCCTCGAACGGGCCCGCTTCGGCGCGCGCCTGAAAGTCACGCTTCAGATCGCGCCCGAGGTGCTCTCGACGGTGGTGCCGTTCCTGTCGATCCAACCGCTCGTCGAGAACGCCGTTCGGCACGGCCTCGAGTCGAAGGAGGGCGGCGGGCGCATCACGATCACCGCAGCCGACTCCGGCGCGTTCGCCGACCTCAGCGTTGAAGACGACGGCGTCGGCATCGACCCCGAAGCGCTCACGACGGTGTTCGCGGGCGGCGCCGCCGGGGGCGAGCACGTGGGCCTGCGCAACGTCGATGCGCGTCTCCGGCAGGTCTACGGTGACGAGCACGGCCTCGTCGTCGAGACGAACGTCGGCGCAGGCACGCTCGTGCGCATGCGCGTGCCGAAGTCGGGCCCGAGACGCCCGCGAGCGCTCCCTGAGCCTGTCGAAGGGAACTCCCCCGGCAAGCGCGCTTCGACAAGCTCAGCGAGCGCCGATGGGAGACTGGAGCCATGATCTCCGTGGTCATCGCAGACGACGAGCAGCCCGCGATCGACGAGCTCGCCTTCCTTCTCGGGCAGGATCCTCGGGTCGGCGTGATCCATCAGGCCGCCTCGGGCGCCGAGGCGATCCGCCTGCTCACGCGGGAGCCGGTCGACGCGGCGTTCCTCGACATCCACATGCCAGGGCTCACCGGGTTCGACCTCGCTCGCGCACTCGCCCGGTTCGAGCATCGGCCGGTGCTCGTCTTCGTCACGGCCGATGAAGAAGGTGCGATCGAGGCGTTCGACCTCGCCGCGGTCGACTACCTGCTGAAGCCCGTGCGAACCGAACGACTGCACCGCTCGCTCGGCCGGATCGTCGAGGCGCTGAAGGTCGGCGCATCGAGCCAGGCGCACCCCGACGCATCCGCTGCGCCCGAGATGATCGCCGTCTCGCTCGGCGGCACGACCCGCATGATCCGCCGCGACGACGTGCGCTACGTGCAGGCGCAGGGCGACTACGCGCGGCTGCACACCGAGGAGGCGAGCTACCTCGTGCGCGTGCCGATGAGTGACCTCGAGCGGCAATGGGCCGACGCCGGGTTCGTACGCGTGCACCGCTCGTATCTCGTGTCGCTGTCGCACGTCAGCCGCATCCGGCTGGGCTCCGACCATCCGAGCGTCACCGTCGGCCAGGCCGAGCTGCCCGTCAGCCGACGGCTGCTGCCGGCGCTGCGCGACCGGCTCGACCAGGCGATGATCCGGCCGAGGCAATGAGCGACGAGCCGGAGCCCCACGCGTTGAGGAGCGACGAAGGAGCCACCGAAACCGGCGATGCCCGAAGAACAGGGTTTCGAGACGGCGCCGACGCGCCTCCTCAACCCACGAGCGCACCCCCGCCGCGGGTGCGTGTCACCGCTCCGCGACCGGGCCTCGCCGGGGCCCCTTCGGCACGCTCAGGGAACGCCGCTCGCCTGCTGCCGCTGCATGGCTCGGGGGCGCCGACGAGCGACATCGCCGGCGTGTACGTGCGCTCGCTCATCCGCTCGCAGTTGCGGCTCGCGATCGTCTTCGCGGTCGGCTTCGCCGTCGCCACGGCCCTCTTCGTGCTCGCGATCGCGCTCGTGCCCGAGCTCGACGGGGTGTTCGTGTTCGGGGTGCCCGCGTCCTGGCTGCTGCTCGGCGTCGGCGTCTACCCGCTCACGATCACGGTCGGCGGGCTCTACGTGCGTGCCGCCACGCGCAACGAGGCGCGCTACCGATCGCTCACCGAGTCGGAATGAATCCCGTCATCGGCTACGCCGCGATCGCGGCCGTCGCCCTCGCCTCGGCGCTCATCGGCTTCTACGGGTTGCGGGTCTCGCGCACGACGAGTGACTTCTACGTCGCCTCCCGCACGGTGCGACCGTGGTGGAACGCCTCGGCGATCGGGGGCGAGTACCTCTCGGCGGCTTCCTTCCTCGGCATCGCCGGGCTCATCCTGCTGCAGGGCTCTGGCGCACTGTGGTTCCCGATCGGCTATACGGCCGGATACCTCATGCTCCTGCTCTTCGTCGCTGCGCCGCTGCGCCGCTCGGGCGCGTACACGATCCCCGACTTCACCGAGGCACGCCTCGAATCGAAGTGGGCGCGTCGGGTGACCTCGACGCTCGTGATCGTCGTCGGCTGGTTCTACATCGTGCCGCAGTTGCAGGGCGCGGCCCTCACCGTGCGCATCACGACGGGGCTGCCCTCGTGGGTCGGCTCGCTCGCCGTCGCCGTCATCGTCGCCGTCATCGTCGCCGCCGGCGGCATGCGCTCGATCACCTTCGTGCAGGCGTTCCAGTTCTGGCTGAAGCTCACGGCGCTCGCGGTGCCGGTCGTCGCGCTGCTGCTCATCCTCGGCGGCGGTGAGCCGGCGTCGCAGCTCACGCCCGCCGAGGCGTTCCCGCCCGCGGCGGGTCCGGCCGACCTCGACGTCTACCGCACGGTCTCGCTCATGGTGGCGCTGCTCCTCGGCACCCTCGGGTTGCCGCACGTGCTCGTGCGTTTCTACACGAACCCCGACGGCGTCGCCGCCCGTCGCACCACGGTCATCGTGCTCGTGCTGCTCTCGGTGTTCTATCTCTTCCCCACCGCGTTCGGCCTCCTTGGCCGCGCGTTCGCGCCCGATCTCGCCGCCTCCGGTGAGGCCGACGCGCTCATCCTGCTGCTGCCCGGCCGGCTCGTGCCGGGAGTCGGCGGCGAGCTGCTCACGGCCCTCGTGATCGCGGGCGCGTTCGGCGCGTTCCTCTCCACCTCGTCGGGTCTCGTCGTCTCGCTCGCCGGCGTCATCAGCCAAGACCTGCTCGGCGGCAGTGTGCGCGGGTTCCGCATCGCGGCGGTCGTCTCCTCGTTCATCCCGCTCCTCGTCGCACTCACGACCGAGTCTGCCGGTCTCGCCGGCAGCGTCGGGCTCGTCTTCGCGTTCACGGCATCGACGCTCTGCCCCATGCTGATCCTCGGCATCTGGTGGCGCGGCCTCACCGCACGCGGGGCGATCGCCGGCATGCTCACGGGTGCCGTGCTGTCGGGCGTGGCGATCCTCGGCGGCCCGCTCCTCACGGCCGCCGCCCCCTCGTTGCGGCCGTTCCTCGAGCAGCCCGCAGCGTGGACGGTGCCGATCGCGGTCACCGTGACGGTGCTCGTCTCCCGTGCCGACCGCCGGGGCATCCCACGCGGCACCGACGCGTTCCTCACCCGGCTGCACGTGCCGGAAGCCGGACCGAAGGCCGTTCCGGCAGCGGGGCCGGTAACCGGGCCGACGCGTGCGTTGGGCGGCCCCGACGGTAGCCGTCGATAGACTGCACCGGTGCTCCTGCCCGTCGCCGTCTCGGTACTCGTCGGCGCGTTGGCCCAGCGCA
Organism: Agromyces sp. Y575; assembly: GCF_059445445.1. NCBI lineage: Bacteria > Bacillati > Actinomycetota > Actinomycetes > Micrococcales > Microbacteriaceae > Agromyces > Agromyces sp. Y575. Next base: position 1,157,892 of record NZ_JCAIUI010000002.1, on the reverse strand, counting down.
TCACCGGCATGGGCTTCGCGCTCATCGCCGCACCGGCGCTCGTCATCCTGCTCGGGCCGTTCGACGGCGTCATCGTCGTGAATCTCTGCGCGGTGCTCTCTTCGCTCCTGATATTGCCGAGGGTGTGGCGTCATGTCGATTGGCGGCGGTTCGGCTGGCTCGTCGTTCCGGCGATCGCCGGCACCGTCGGCGGGGCGCTCGTCGCGGCGCACCTGCCGGGCCCCGTGCTGCAACTGGGGGTCGGCGTGCTCGTGATCGTCGCGCTCACGGTCTCGCTCGCGATGACCCGCACCGAGCACGTCGCGACCGGTCGCACTCCGGCCATCGTCGCCGGCGCGGCATCCGGATTCATGAACGCCTCGGCCGGGGTCGGCGGGCCCGCACTCAGCGTCTACGCCGTCTCGACGCGCTGGCCGCAGGCGGCCTTCGCAGCCACGGCCCAGCCGTACTTCGTGGTGATCGGCGTCGCATCACTCGTGGGAAAGCTCGGCGCGACCGGGTGGGCGGTGCCCGAGCTCGAGCCGGGTGCCTGGCCATTCGTCATCGGCGCGCTGCTCATCGGCCTCGCGCTCGGCGAACTCCTGCACCGTCGCATCCCGCATCACGCAGCACGCATCGCGGTGATCGTGATCGCCTACGTCGGCGGAGCTGCCGCCATCGTCGACGGTGCCTCGAAACTCTGGGGTTAGCGCCGGTGGAGATTAGCGCCGCTCAGTTCGAGTGAACGTTGAGCGTGGGTCGCGGCACTCGCCCTCGCCCACAATCACCCGAGCGGTCGCGTCGAGCCGAGCGACGATGATCGACGAGTAACAACTCGACTCTCGAATGCGCGAGTCGCGGCGTCAGCGTCGCGGCTGCCCCTGGCGCACCTCTACCGGCCGATCACCCCATGCCGCGAGTCGCCCCTCGAGACCGGCTCGCACCGCGGGCCACTCGTCGATGATCACCGAGTACACCGCGCTGTCACGCCAGCTGCCGTCGGCGCGGCGCTTGTGGCGGCGCATGACACCGTCGAGGCGCGCACCGAGCTTCTCGATCGCCCCGCGGGATCGCGCGTTGTTCGCGTCGGCCTGGATCTTCACCCGGCCGAACCCGTTCCGGAAGGCGAGGTCGAGCAGCAGCAGCTTCGTCTCGGGGTTCACCGCGCTGCCCCAGACGCCCGGGTCGTAGGCGGTCCACCCGATGTGCGTCGACTCGTTCGGCAGGTCGAAATCGCCGAGCTTGGTCGCACCCACCACGCGGCCGTCGTCGGGACCGCCACGCAAGCGCACCGCCCACGGCATCACGGACTCGTCGCCCGAGTAGTACGACCGCGCGAACACCTCGAACCCGGCAAGGTCGGCCGGCAATCCAGCGGGGCCGCCGCCGTACCCGCCTGCGAAGACCTCGGGCCGGCAGAGGGCCTGGAACAGCTCGGGCACGTCGGCCTCGGCGAACGGGCTGAGTCGGATGAAACGGCCGACGAGTTCATCGTCGACAGGGTGCGTCGCGGTCACTGTTCGAGTCTGCCACGACGCACGTGAAGCGCACATGACGGGCGAGCGACGAGGAGGGTCCCCACGTGTCGCCGGCCTTCCCCTCGGCGAGCCCCCGCCCTACGATGACGAGAGCACGACGACTTCGAAACGAAAGGTGGGGGCCATGGGCGCTCTTGACGATCTGACCAACAAGGCCAAGGATTTCATCGAGGACAACAAGGAGAAGATCTCCGAAGTCCTGAACAGCGAACAGGCTGAAGACATCAGCGACAAGGTGCTCGACGGCGCTGCCGAGGCTGCCAAGAAGGTCGCCGGCGACCACGCCGACAAGATCGACGCGGTTCGCGACAACATCGACGGGGCCATCGGCACCGAGAAGTAGTCGAACCGACGAGAAGGGGGCGGATGTCACGGACATCCACCCCCTTCTCGTTCGTCGGCGCCCGGTCGGCTCTACTCGAGCAGGTCGTGCAGCGTGACGATCTCGTCGCGGCCGGGGCCGACGCCGATCGCGGAGATGCGCGAGCCGCTCATGCCCTCGAGTTCGCGCACATACGCCTGCGCGTTCGCGGGCAGGTCGGACAACTCGCGCGCACCCGTGATGTCTTCGGTCCAGCCGGGGAACTCCTCGTAGATCGGCTTCGCGTGGTGGAAGTCGGACTGGGAGACCGGCACCTCGTCGAAGCGTTCGCCGTCGACGTCGTACGCGACCGCGACGGGGATGCGCTCGATGCCGGTGAGCACGTCGAGTTTCGTGAGCACGAAGTCGGTGACGCCGTTGATGCGGGCGGCGTAGCGGGCGATGGGCGCGTCGTACCAGCCGGTGCGGCGCCGGCGGCCCGTGGTGGTGCCGAACTCGTGGCCCTGCTCGGTGAGGAAGTCGCCCCACTCGTCGAACAACTCGGTCGGGAACGGGCCTGCTCCGACGCGGGTGGTGTACGCCTTCACCACGGCGATGACCCGGTCGATTCGGTTCGGCGCGATGCCCGAGCCGGTGACGGCGCCGCCACTCGTCGCGTTCGACGAGGTGACGAAGGGGTAGGTGCCGTGGTCGACGTCGAGCATCGTGGCCTGGCCGCCTTCGAAGAGCACGGTCTCGCCGGCGTCGAGCGCCCGGTGCAGCAGCAACGCGGTGTCGGTGACCATCGGGCGCAGGCGGTCGACGTAGCCGAGCAGCTCGTCGACGACCTCGTCGACGCCGATCGCGCGACGGTTGTAGACCTTGACGAGCAGGTGGTTCTTCTGGTCGAGGGCGCCCTCGACCTTCTGCCGCAGGATGTTCTCGTCGAACAGGTCTTGCATGCGGATGCCGACCCGGTTGATCTTGTCGGCGTAGGCCGGGCCGATGCCGCGGCCCGTCGTGCCGATCTGCCGCTTGCCGAGGAACCGTTCGGTGACCTTGTCGAGGGTGCGGTGGTACTGCGTGATGAGGTGCGCGTTGGCGGAGACGCGCAGCTTCGAGACATCCACCCCTCGGCTTTCGAGTCCTTCGAGTTCTTCGAAGAGCACCTCGATGTCGACGACGACGCCGTTGGCGATCACCGGCGTGACGCCGGGCGTCAGGATGCCGGAGGGCAGCAGGTGCAGGGCGTACTTCTCGTCGCCGACGACGACGGTGTGCCCGGCGTTGTTGCCGCCGTTGAACTTGACGACGTAGTCGAGGCGCGAGCCGAGCAGGTCGGTCGCCTTGCCCTTGCCCTCATCGCCCCACTGTGCACCGATCAGTACGGCTGCGGGCATGTCAGTCCTCTCCTGCTCCTGCCGCGTCGGACACGGCGGGTTCGGCGATCGGGTCGCCGGTGTGTGCCTCGACGGATGTCGCAGGCGTGAAAGGTGGGCGCGCGGCGACGACGGGCATCAGCTGCGTCGGGGTGTACTCCGATGCGATGCGCGCCGGTGCTTCGGCGTCGGCGGTCGCGAGTTCATCGGCAAGACGCGTCGCGCGGTCGACGAGGCCGAGGCTCTCGGCGGCGCGACGCTGCGTGTCGAGGGCGCGCAAGTAGGCGCGGTTGGGCTCATCGGCCCACGCGACGAGGTCGCCCGGCTGCCAGCCGCCGGCGGCGAGCTGCTCCCGGGCGAGGTCGACCGCGACGGAGGCGAACGCGAAGGACTCGATGGCGCGGCCCTCTGAATCGGCGAGGTCGGCGAGTTCGGTCCAGGCGAGCGGCGACGACGGATGCCCCGCGACGACCGCCGAGACCGACGCGCGGTCGCCCTCGGCGAGCGCCTGCCGCACCTCGGGTTCGTCGGCGAGCGACGCCTCTGGCTCCGGTGCTGATTGATCTGCAGTCACACTCAACCTTATCGCGGGGGTCGCTCCGCGGGTTGAGGAGGAGCGACGCGACAACCGAAACCCGCAGCGCAAGTAGGCTGGAGGGCATGTCGAAAGTCCTGACCAGCCTCCCCGTCGGCGAACGCGTCGGCATCGCCTTCTCCGGAGGTCTCGACACCTCCGTCGCGGTCGCCTGGATGCGCGAGAAAGGCGCGGTGCCCTGCACCTACACCGCCGACCTCGGCCAGCCCGACGAGCCCGACGTCGAGGCCGTTCCCGACCGCGCGAAAGAGTACGGCGCCGAGATCGCCCGTCTCGTCGACTGCCGTTCTGCGCTCGTCGAAGAGGGGCTCGTGGCCCTCGCCACCGGTGCGTTCCACATCCGCTCGGGCGGCAAGACCTACTTCAACACGACCCCGCTCGGCCGCGCGGTCACCGGCACCCTGCTCGTGCGTGCGATGCGCGACGACGACGTCGAGATCTGGGGCGACGGCTCGACGTACAAGGGCAACGACATCGAGCGGTTCTACCGCTACGGCCTGCTCGCGAACCCGCGCCTGCGCATCTACAAGCCATGGCTCGACGAGGCGTTCGTCACCGAGCTCGGCGGCCGCACCGAGATGAGCGAGTGGATGATCGCGCGCGGCTTCCCGTACCGCGCCTCGGCCGAGAAGGCCTACTCCACCGACGCGAACATCTGGGGTGCGACGCACGAAGCGAAGACCCTCGAGCACCTCGACACCGGGGTCGAGATCGTCGAACCCATCATGGGCGTGCCCTCGTGGCGCGACGACGTCGAAATCGCCCCAGAGGTCGTCACGATCGGCTTCGAGGCGGGCCGACCCGTCACGATCAACGGTGCGGAGTTCGCCGACGCCGTCGCCCTCGTGCTCGAGGCGAACACGATCGGCGGCCGGCACGGCCTCGGCGTCTCCGACCAGATCGAGAACCGCATCATCGAGGCGAAGAGCCGCGGCATCTATGAGGCGCCCGGCATGGCGCTGCTGCACATCGCCTACGAGCGGCTGCTCAACGCGATCCACAACGAAGACACCGTGGCGAGCTACCACCAAGAGGGCCGCCGTCTCGGCCGGCTCATGTACGAGGGCCGCTGGCTCGACCCGCAGTCGCTCATGCTGCGCGAGTCGCTGCAGAAGTGGGTCGGCTCGGCCGTCACGGGCGAGGTCACCCTGCGCCTGCGCCGCGGCGACGACTACACGATCCTCGACACGCGCGGCCCCGCACTCAGCTACCACCCCGACAAGCTCTCCATGGAGCGCGTGGGCGACGCAGCATTCGGCCCGCTCGACCGCATCGGCCAGCTGACCATGCGCAACCTCGACATCGCCGACTCGCGCGCCCGCCTCGAGCAGTACGCGAAGCAGGGCATCGTCGGCGGCGAGACCGCGAAGCTCGTGGGCGACCTCACTCAGGGCGAAGCGGCCGAGATCACCGCCGGCGAGACCGAGACCGACCTCGAAGCGGCGACGGATGCCGCGATCGAGGCCGCGGCGTTCGACCTCGGCACCGACTGACTGAACCACCCGGCTGAGCCACCGGACCGAACCACCCGGCTGAGCCGGCCGGCTGGCCCACCCGGTCGGCGCTCGCCGGGTCAGGCGTGCGTCTGCTGGTGCGCCGCGACGTGCCACGCGCCGTCGTCGTAGAGGTACGTCGTCGACATGCGCAGGTTCACGGTGTCGTCGCCGCGCGTGGCCACGGCGCGGTACACGACGATGCCGGCACGGTCGCCGAGACGGATGACGGCGGGCTCGTGCAGTTCGTAGGTCTCCCACGGCGGAGTCTTGCGGAAGGCCGCCAGAATCTCGTCACGGCCGAGCATCGCCCCCTCGACGACCATGAGCGCATCGCGGGTCATCGCCCGCACGTAATGCTCCCCGCCCCGCCCCTCGACGATCGCCCGCCAGCCGGCGTGCTCCTCGTGCATGAGTCGAGCGGGCAGATCGTCGGTGATCTCGGTCATGCCCCAACGCTAACCGCGATCGCAGGCCACCGGAAGGGCAGCAGCTTTTGTACACTGCAGAGATACGGCGATGCCAGCGGGGAGGCAGCCATGAGGATCGAACTGCGCGGGGTGGCGAAAGGTCGGAACGGGCAAGCATTGCCGAACACGAATCTCTCGTACGAATCCGGGCGGGCGACGCTCGCTCGCGCCGAGACCGAACAGCGACCGACCGTGCTCGGCCTGATCGCGTCGGGGCGGATGCACCCCGACACCGGCACGGTGGAACTCGACGGCCGCCAGGATGCCGCGTCCATCCGCCGGCGGGTCGCACTCGTCGATGCACCCGACGTCTCCGACCCGGCTCCGCGCGTGACGGTCGCCGGCGTCGTCGCCGAAGAGCTCATGTTCGCGGGGCGGGCCTCCAACCCGATCGCAGTGAAGCGCTGGCTCCGCGAGATGGGCCTCGATGTGCTCGCCCGAGTGCCCATCGCCGACGTCGCCCCCCGCGAACGCCTGCAGCTGATGACCGAGCTCGCGATCCTCCGCACGGGCGTCGAAGGGCTCGTGGTCGTCGCGCCCGACCGGCATGGCGGCGATCCGGTGGTCTGGTGGGAGCAGGCGAAAGACCTCGCCGAACGCGGTTTCGCCGTGCTCATGATCGCCGGTGACGCCTCGGCCACCGCGATCGGCGCCGCCGCGATGATCTCGCGGATGCGAGGGGGCGACGAGGATGAACAGGCCCTCGCGGCTGGAGGCCTCGCATGAAGGGTCCGCAGGTGAAGCTGCCGCGCATGAAGGTGCCGCAGATGATCGCAGCCGAACTGCGGCGACTCATGTCCACCACGATGTCGCGCCTCGCCCTCCTCGCGCTCATCGCGGTGCCGATCCTCTACGGAGGTCTGTATCTCTGGGCGAACCAGGACCCGTACGCGAAGCTGCCGGAAATTCCTGTCGCCCTCGTGGTCGAAGACACCGGCGTGCCTGCCGACGGCGACACGCCGGCCCGCAACGTCGGCGACGAGGTCGCCGACGAGCTGCTGAAGGGCGATGCTTTCGACTGGCATCGAGTCTCGGCCAAAGAGGCGAAAGAGGGCCTCGCCCGCGATGAGTTCGACTTCGCGATCACGATTCCCGCGGACTTCTCCGAGGCGCTCACCTCAGTGTCGGGCGATGACCCGCGCCAGGCCGAGCTCGTGCTCCAGACGTATGACGCGAACAGCTATCTTGCGAGCACGATCGGCTCGCAGGCCATCGAGAAGATTCGCACGACGGTTGCCCAGGAGGTCGGCCGGGAAGCGGCGACGACGCTGCTCGATTCGATCCAGACGATCCGCGGGAAGATCGTCGAGGCAGGCAACGGGGCCGCACAACTCGCCGACGGCGCCGCCGAGCTCGCTTCGGGCACCGCCGAACTCCTCGCGGGCACGGGGAGCGCCGTCGACGGTGCCGCCCAGCTCGGAGCGGGGGCCACGACCCTCGCCGACGGTGCAGCTCGCGTCGCCAACGGCAACGCCGAGCTCGCAACCGCCGCCGATCGCGTCGGTGCGGCCGTCGCCGACGTGACCGCCGCCCTGCCGCAGGCTCGCGCCGACCTCGCAGCCGACCTCGCAGCGGCCGGTCTCGATCAGGCGACGATCGATGCCGTGCTCGCACGGCTCGACCCGATCGGCGCCGATCTGGAGGCGGGCGACCAGCGGGTGCAGGAGGTCGTCGGGCAGATCGACGAACTCGCCTCCGGCAGTGCGGAGCTCGCCGACGGCGCCGTCACGCTCCGCGACGGCATCGGCACACTGGGCACCGGGCTCGGCACGCTCAACAGCGGGGCAGGCACACTGAATTCCGGCGCCGGCACGCTCTCGAGTGGCGCCGCAGAGCTGCGCGACGCGCTGACGAGCGGTGCCGCGGAGATCCCCGACTCGAGCGAGCAGACCCGCAACGCGCAGGCCGCGACGATCGCCGATCCGGTTGCGCTCGAGACGAGCGCCGTCGCCGCCGCCGCCAACTACGGCGCCGGCCTCGCACCGTTCTTCGCGGCACTGGCCGGCTGGATCGGCATCTACGCCCTCTTCCTCATCGTGAAGCCGATCTCGCGTCGGGCGGTCACCGCGTTGCACTCGCCGTTCCGCGTCACGCTCGCCGGCTGGATGACACCCGGACTGCTCGGCGTGCTGCAGATGGGCCTGCTCTACCTCGTGCTCGCCTTCGCACTCGACTTCACCATGGTGCATCCACTCGGCACGCTCGGCACCATGATGTTCGCCTCGGTCACCTATGCCGCGATCATCCTCGCGCTGAACGTCTGGCTCGGCGAGGTCGGCCAGTTCCTCGGGCTCGTGCTCATGGTGCTGCAGCTCGTGACGGCAGGCGGCACGTTCCCGTGGCAGACCCTGCCCGGGCCGCTCGCGGCCCTGCACCATGTGCTGCCGATGAGCTACGTCGTCGATGCGATGCGGCAGTTCATGTACGGCGGTGACCTCTCGCGCACGGTGACGGATGCCACGGTGCTCGCCTGTTGGCTCGTCGGAGGACTCGTCATCGCCGCGATCGGGGTCACCCGCATGACGCACTTCCGCACGCTGCGCGACCTCGAACCGAGCATCCTCGGGTGAGGCGGACGGCTCGCTCAGAGCCAGTTGCGACTCTTGAAAACGCCGTAGAGGAGGCAGCCGAGCAGCACCATGAGGAGCACGGCGAACGGGTAGCCCCACGGCCAGTCGAGCTCGGGCATGTACCTGAAGTTCATGCCGTAGATCGTGCCGACGAGGGTCGGCGCGAAGAGAATGGCCGCCCAACTCGAAATCTTCTTCGTCTGCTCGCTCTGGGCGAGGCTCGTCTCGGTGAGGCGCTTCATCTCGTCGTTCTGGCGCTGGCCGACGAGGGTGGCGTGCACGGTCAGCGCGTTCTGCAGGAGCTGGCGGAACGACTCGCCGCGCTCGACCGCACGGATGACATGGTCGAGCACGTCGCGCAGGTAGCGCTGCAGCTCGAGGTCGACGCCGTACTTCTCGAACCCCCGCTCGAGCGCCTGGAACATGTCGACGAGCGGCCGAGTCGCCCGCTGGAACTCCATGACCTCGCTCGAGAGATCGTAGATGCGGCGGGTGACCATCGGGTCGCCGTCGAAGAGCTGCTCCTCGATCTCGTCGATGTCGTTCTCGAGGCCGGCGAGCACGGGGAGATACTCGTCGACGACCTCGTCGAGGATCGCGTAGAGCACGGCTTCAGGGCCCTTTGCGAGCAGTTCGGGTGAACTCTCGAGTCGTTTGCGAACCTTCGCGAGGTCGGGCGACTCGGCCCGGCGCACGCTGATCGCGTAGTCCTTGCCGACGAAGAGGTGGAGCTCGCCGAACTCGACCTCCTCTTCAGCATCGAGGTAGCGGGCTGGGCGCAGCACCACGAAGAGCGAGTCGCCGTACCGTTCGAGTTTCGCGCGCTGGTGGCCCTTGCGGGCGTCTTCGACGGCGAGATCATGCAGGCCGAACTCCTGTGCGACCGCGTCGAGCTCCTCGTCAGTCGGGCGGTAGAGGCCGATCCAGGCGAACCCGCCGTGCTCGGCTCGCGTCTCGAAGGTCTCGTCGAGGCTCGCAGGCGTGGCGACGCGCGCGCCGTCGCGATAGATCGCGTTGTCGATGACTGTCATCGGTGCCAGTGTGGCAGACCTCTGCAGGTTGAGCCTGTCGAAACCGACCCGAGGAGCGGTTTCGGCAAGCTCAACCCGCATCGGTGCCAGTGTCGCAGACCTCTGCAGGTTGAGCCTGTCGAAACCGACCCGAGGAGCGGTTTCGGCAAGCTCAACCCGCAGAGCCGGATGGGTTCACTCCGCAGGTGCGGGCGGTACGGCGTGGGTGAGCACCCAGGAGTGCATCGCGATCGCGGCCGCGGCACTCGCGTTGAGCGAGCGGGTCGAGCCGTACTGCGTGATCTCGACGATGGCATCGGCGGCCTCGGTCGCCTCGGGCGAGAGACCGGGCCCCTCCTGCCCGAAGAGCAGCACGCAGCGCTCGGGCCACGCGAACGCCTCGATCGGCACGGCGCCCTCGACGTTGTCGACGGCGATGACGGGCACGGATGCCTTGTGCGCCCACTCGGCGAACGCCGCGACATCCGGGTGGTACTCGACGTGCTGGTAGCGGTCGGTGACCATCGCGCCGCGCTTGTTCCAGCGCCGGCGGCCGATGATGTGCACGGTGTCGGCGGCGAACGCGTTGGCGCTCCTCACGATCGAGCCGATGTTCATGTCGTGCTGCCAGTTCTCGATGGCGACGTGGAACGGGTGCCGGTGCTCGTCGATGTCGGCGACGATCGCGTCCATGCGCCAATACCGGTAGCGGTCGATGACGTTGCGGGTGTCGCCGTGCTCGAGCAGCTCGGGGTCGAACTGCGGGTCGCTCGGCCAGTCGCCTTCGCCGCCCGGCCAGGGGCCGACGCCGTGCGTCAGCGAGGGCTCGGGGACATCCGCTTCGCTCGGCTCTTCGTTCACCTGTGCAACGCTACCCATTCTCGTGTCGCCGACGCCGATCGGGGGTTTTCGGGGAGCCTAAATATTGCTAGGTTTTCGGTATGCCGAAAGCTCCCGACCATGAGCTCGACGATCAGATTCGCTCGACGGATGCCCCGGGCGAACCCGAGGCCGCCGGCAACGCGAAGCGCGCGACATCCGTGCCCCGCACCGCCTGGCTGATCGGCCCGGCTCTCGTGGCGGGCGTCGCCTACCTCGACCCCGGCAACGTCGCGAGCAACATGACCGCCGGTGCGCAGTACGGCTACCTGCTCGTCTGGGTCGTCGTGCTCGGCAACGTCATGGCGTGGCTCATCCAGTACCTCTCGGCGAAGCTCGGCATCGTCACCGGGCGCAGCCTTCCCGAAGTGCTCGGCGGCCGCATCCGCAACCGATGGGGTCGCCGCGCCTACTGGCTGCAGGCCGAGCTCGTCGCCATGGCGACCGACCTCGCCGAGGTGATCGGCGGCGCGGTCGCGCTCAACCTGCTCTTCGGCGTGCCGCTCCTCTGGGGCGGGCTGATCACGGGCACGGTGTCGATCGTGCTGCTCGTGCTCCAGTCGCGGCGTGGCCCGCGCACCTTCGAATTCGTCATCATGGGCCTGCTCGCGATCATCGCGATCGGCTTCACCGTCGGCGTCTTCGTCGCACCGCCCGACCCCGCCGGCCTCCTCGCCGGGCTCGTGCCGCGCTTCGCCGACGCCAACTCGGTGCTGCTCGCCGCATCGATTCTCGGCGCGACGATCATGCCGCACGCGATCTACGCGCACTCGGCGCTCGCTCGCGATCGCTTCGCGACGCGGCGGGCCCGAACCGTGGCCGCGAACAAGGTCGCGTGGCACGGCTTCGGCATCCGGGGCGGCACGGCTGCGCCGGAGCTGGCGCCCGGCACGGCGACCGAGGTGCCGACCGGCGTGCTCGTGCGCGCGACCCGGTGGGATGTCTCGATCGCGATGGCGATCGCCGGCACGGTGAACCTCTGCATCCTGCTGCTCGCCGCAGTGAACCTTTCGGGCGTCGAGGGCACCGACAGCCTCGAAGGCGCGTACGCTGCGCTCGGAGTCGCGCTCGGTCCGGTCATCGCGACCCTCTTCGCGGTCGGCCTGCTCGCCTCGGGCCTCGCCTCGACCTCGGTCGGCGCTTACGCCGGCGCCGAGATCATGCACGGACTGCTGCACGTGCGGGTGCCGCTGATCTTCCGCCGACTCGTGACCCTGATCCCGGCGCTCGTCATCCTCTGGCTCGGCTTCGACCCGACCCTCTCACTCGTGCTCAGCCAGGTCGTGCTCTCGTTCGGCATCCCGTTCGCCCTCATCCCGCTCGTCGTGCTCACCGCGAAGGCCGGCGTGCTCGGCCGGTGGAAGAACCACTGGGCGACGACTGCGGCGGGAGTCGCGTCATCCGTCTTCTTGATCGCGCTCAACGGTGTGCTGCTCTGGCTCGTGTTCACCGGGGCGTGACTGGCGGCCATGACGGCTGATGGGCGCCCGATAGTCTGAGGCCGATGCCCAGCACCCAGAGTCCCGCGATCGAGGACTACCTGAAAACGGTGTATGCACACACCGAATGGCAGCCCGACCCCATCACCCCGTCGGTGCTCGCCGGGCGCCTCGGTGTCGCCCCGTCGTCGGTCACCGAGATGGTCAAGAAGATGGCCGCGGCCGGCCTCGTCTCGCATGTGCCCTACGGCGCCGTGCGCCTGACCGATCTCGGCCTCGCCCGCGCCCTCGCCGTCGTGCGTCGGCACCGCCTCATCGAGACCTGGCTCGTTCAGGAGATGGGCTACAGCTGGGACGAGGTGCACGACGAGGCCGAGATCCTCGAACACGCCATCTCCGACCGCCTGCTCGAAGCCATCGACGTGCGCCTCGAGCGCCCGCGGCACGACCCGCACGGCGACCCGATCCCCGCCGCCGACGGCACGCTCGTGCGCGAGCCGGCCGTACTCCTCGCCGACGCTCCGAGCGGCCACCGCGGCACGGTGCTACGCATCAGCGACCGCGACCCCGCCGTGCTGCGAGAACTCGAGCGCGGCGGCATCCGCCCGGGTGTCGAGATCAGGGTCGCGGATGTCGCAGCCGGCCGGGTTCGCCTGCGGGTGCTCGGCGCGGCCGACGCAGACGCAGACCTGCCCGCCGAGGTCGCCGCCGCGATCTGGGTGACGGCCTGATCCGAAACCCGCCCTCCCGCGAATCGCGTTCATCATGCACGATGGAGTCATGGGAGCCTCAGGAACCCGAACCATCCCCGAACCGACCGATGCCCAGTGGCAACGAATGTTGCGCTACGGCGCGGCGACACCGACGCAGACCGGCGACGTGCTCTTCTCGGCGGGCGACCGCTGGTACGACCTCGTGCTCGTCGAATCGGGCACCGTCGACATCGTCCGCGAACCGCTCAAGTGGGTCGAGGAGACGCGCATCGCAACGCTCGGCCCGCGGACCTTCGTGGGCGAGCTCGGGCTGCTCAACGGGCAGCGCGCGTTTCTCACGGCGCGCGTCGTCGAAGCCGGCCGCGTGCACCGCATCGACCACGAGTCGCTGCAACGCATGATGGCCGAAGACGACGAGCTCTGCGACCTCATGCTGCGCACCCTCTGGGCGAGGCGCGAGCAACTGCGGCGCGGACCTGCCGCGTGGACGCTCAAGATCATCGGCTCCGGACGCTCGCGCGAGGCCGTGACGCTGCGACGGTACGCCGAGCGACTCGACCTCGTGCACACGTGGGCCGACATCGACGACCCCGAGACGGCGGCCGCGTTCGCGCACCACGGAGTCTCGACCGACGACCTGCCCGTCGCGGTCGTGCAGGGCGAGAGCCTGCCGAACGCCACCCCCGGACAGCTCGCGGAGGTGCTCGGCCTGGCGTACGCCGCCGAAGACGACGCCACCGTCGACCTGGCCGTGGTCGGTGCCGGGCCGGCCGGGCTCGCCGCCGCGATCTACGGCGCCTCAGAGGGGCTGCGCACCGTGCTGCTCGATGCTGTCGCGCCGGGCGGCCAGTCCTCGGCGACCTCCCGCATCGAGAACTACCTGGGATTCCCCTTCGGCGTCAGCGGCGACGATCTCACCGCACAGGCGTCGCTGCAGGCGATCAAGTTCGGCGTGCACGTGATCGCGCCGTGCGAGGCGGTACGGCTCGAGACCGATTCCGACGCCCTTCACCTGACGCTGGATGACGGAGCGGTCGTGCGCGCCCGGGCCCTCGTCGTCACGACGGGCGTGACCTACCGGTCGCTGGACCTCGATCGGTGGAACGAGTTCGAGGGCTCCGGCATCCACTACGCGGCATCGATGCTCGAGCTGCGCCAGGTCGCTGGCGCCGAGGTCGTGGTGGTCGGCGGTGCGAACTCCGCAGGTCAGGCCGCACTCGCCCTCGCTGCGAGCGGATGCCTCGTGCGCCTCGTCGTGCGCGCCGACGACCTCGGGCGGCAGATGTCGAGCTACCTGGTCGACCGCATCATCGACGACGTGCGAATCGATGTGCACACGGGCACGCGCGTGGTCGGCCTCGACGGCGACAACGGCCTCGAGCGGGTCACGCTCGCCGGCGAGGTCGAGCAGACCGTCGAGTGCCGCGGCTTGTTCTGCTTCATCGGTGCCGAGCCGGCGACCGAGTGGTTGGGCGGTCTCGAGCGCGACGCCGACGGCTACCTGCACACCGGTGCCGACGTCGTCGGCCTCGGCGACTCGTGGCGCGACCTCGGTCGCATGCCGTTGCCGTTCGAGACCTCGATGCCGAGGGTGTTCGCCGCCGGTGACGTGCGGCGGGGCTCGATGAAGCGCGTGGCCGCCGCCGTCGGCGAGGGATCGAGCGCGGTCGCCTCGGTGCATCAGGCACTCGCGGCCGCGGAGGTGTTCGCGTGAGCGAGTTCGCGCCGCCGCCCAGCGGTTCCGGATGCGCCGACTGCATCGAGGGAGGCGGCTGGTGGTTCCATCTGCGCCGCTGCGTCGACTGCGGCCAGATCGGATGCTGCGACTCCTCGCCTTCGCAGCACACCCGCCAGCATGCGGAGGAGTCCGGTCACCGCGTGGCGACGTCGTTCGAGCCCGGCGAGCACTGGTTCTGGGATTACGTCACCGAGGCATCGGCCAAGTCGACTCCGCTCAGTCCCCCGTTCGCCCACCCCGACGACCAGCCGGTGCCCGGTCCCGAAGGCCGCGTACCCGCGGACTGGCGCGCACTCCTGCACTGAACACGCATGCCGTGGCCTGCGAACGCCGCTCCGCGACATCCACTCGCCGCTCGAACATCATCCGCCCGTGACCTCCGCGGCATAGTCTGGAGCACATGTCACGACGTGAAGAAGTCGAGTGCTGGCTGACCGATATGGACGGCGTGCTCGTGCACGAGAACCACGCCCTGCCAGGCGCTGGCGCGTTGCTGCAGCAGTGGGAGGACGCCGGCACGCCCTACCTCGTGCTCACGAACAACTCCATCTTCACGGCGCGCGACCTGTCGGCGCGGCTGCGGGGGTCGGGCCTCAACGTGCCCGAAGACCGCCTCTGGACTTCGGCGCTCGCCACGGCCGACTTCCTGAAGCAGCAGGTGCCGGGCGGCACCGCCTTCGTCATCGGCGAGGCCGGCATCCTCACCGCGCTGCACGACGCGGGGTTCGTGATGACTGAGACCGCGCCCGACTTCGTCGTCGTCGGCGAGACCCGCAACTACTCGTTCGAGGCGATCACGAAGGCGATCCGCCTGATCGGCAAGGGTGCGCGGTTCATCGTCACGAACCCCGACGCCACCGGGCCGAGCGCCGACGGGCCACTGCCCGCGACCGGGGCGATCGCCGCGCTCATCACGAAGGCGACGGGCAAGGAGCCCTACGTCGTCGGCAAGCCGAACCCGATGATGTTCCGTTCGGCGCTCAACAAGATCGGCGCGCACTCCGAGAACACGGCGATGATCGGCGACCGCATGGACACCGACATCGTCGCCGGCATCGAGGCGGGCCTCCACACGATCCTCGTGATGACCGGCATCAGCGACCAGGCCGAGATCGAGAAGTACCCGTTCCGCCCCGACGAGATCCTCTCGGGCGTCGCCGAGCTCGTGCACGAGGCGCCGGCCGAGACCGAGCTGTAGCGACGCGGTCGAGCACCTCGGGGTCGAGATCGAGCTCGGCCGCGCGTCTCAGTGCCTTCCCTGAGCCCCCGCCCGGGCCGACCCCGACGCCGAGCACTCGTCCGGCCCGTAACGTCGCACGGGTTGCGTCCGGTTCTCCACCGAGTGGCCGGTTCCCCGGCACAGCGAGCACCGCCCGGCGACCCCGGGTCCGTTGACCTTACTCGACGATTTCCGGCTCGATCCATGCAACCGACTCATCCATCCTTCCGTCGCGCCCTGCTCGGCTGCGGCGTGCTCCTCATCGCCTCCACGGCCGTGCAGTTGTCAGCCGTCATCTCGCACGGCATGTTCGACCGCCTCGGGCCGCTCGGCGTGAGTGGCCTGCGATTCGCGATCGCCGCGGCGCTCGCCGCCGTGATCATCCGCCCGCGACTGGCCGGGCGGTGCCGCGCCGAGTGGCTCGCGCTCCTCGCCTACGGCACCTCGATCGCGGCGATGAACGTCTGCTTCCACGTGGCGCTCGAGTTCGTGCCGCTCGGCGTCGCGATCACGATCGAGTTCATGGGCCCGTTCCTCGTGGCGGCGCTCGCGGTGCGGCGGCCGCTCATGGTCGTGTTCCCGCTACTCGGGCTCGGCGGTGTCGCGCTCATCACGAGACCCACGCCCGACGTGAATCCGATCGGCCTGATCGCCGCAGGCGTCGCAGGAGCTTCACTCGCCGCGTACACGCTGCTCGCCGAGCGGATCGGCCGCACGACGCGCTCGTCTGATCAGCCTCGAGCGAATGCGCTGCACGACCTGACGCTCGCCGTGATCGTCGCCGCCGTGCTCACGGCGCCGCTCGGCATCGGTGCGCTGCCGGCCGTCACGCCCGCCGACCTCGCGCCGCTCGGCGTCGCCGCGGTGCTCGGGGTGCTGATCGCCTTCGGCTGCGACATGCTCGCGGTGCGCCTGACCTCGGCCCGCACCGTCGCCGTGCTGTTCTCCGTCGATCCGGCTCTCGCGGCGATCATCGGCACACTCCTGCTCGGCCAGGTGCTCGACGTGCTCACCCTCGCGGGCATCTTCCTGGTCTGCGTCGCGGGCGGCGCGACGATCCTCCTCGCCGGCTCAGCGCGCCAGGTGCCCGCGGGTGCAGCGGCGAGGGCTTCGGCCAGAATTCAGAAGCCCGACCAATAGCTGCCCTGCTCCTTGCCGCGCTCGGCCTCGAGCATCGCGTCGGCGGCTTCAGGGTCGGCTCCGCGAGTCTTCTCGGAGTGCCGCCGCAGCGAACTGGAGATCGTCGATGGTTGCGGCCACGGAATCCCGCTGCAACGGCCCGAGTGGTTGAACGCACGCGTCGCCCGATTGGCTCTCCATGCCGTGATCGAGAGTGCGAACCGTCCGGTCCGACCGGCGCGACCAGCGACCGCCTCAGGCCAGTCGGGCCACGGATGCCTCGACGCCCGCCCAGAACCGGTCCACGTCGATCTCGGTCGCGACCCACGCGTTCGGCTCGCGCCCGAGCATGCCGTCGAGGTCGACGCTCGTCGCGCCAACCGTCTCGGTGCCGGTCAGCTCGATGTCGAGCCGGGTGCGGCGCAGCACGACGCTCGCGGGGTCGGCGAGCACGGCGACCGCGACCGGGTCGTGCAGCGGCCCATCGGGCATGCCGAACACCTCGGCGTTCGTTCGGCAGAAGAAGTCGAACAGTTCCTCACCGAAGGCCGAGGTGCGATTGCCGATCGCGGCGAGGCGTTCACGCACCGCCGCCGTGACGAGCGCCCGATGGGTCACATTCAATCCCACCATCGTGAACCGCACTCCGCTGCGCACGACGAGGTCGAGTGCCTCCGGGTCGACCCAGGCGTTGAACTCGGCGTAGGGCGTGACGTTGCCGCGTTCGGTGGAGCCGCCCATCCAAACGACCTCGCGGATGCGCCCGGCGAGCTCGGGCCGGTCGCGCAGCAGCACGGCGATGTTCGTGAGCGGCCCGGTCGCGATGATCGCGACGGGGGCGGCCTCGACCGAGGCCGCGAGCGTTTCGGCGATGAGCTCGGTCGCGCTGCGCGTGTCGAGCAGCACGGTCGGTTCGGGCAGCTCGGGGCCGCCGAGTCCGTTCTCACCGTGGATCCACTCGGCCGTCTGCAACGCACGCACGAGCGGACCGGCGGCGCCTGCCGAGACCGGCACGTCGACGATACCGGCGACGGACAGGGCGATTCGGGCATTGCGGCTCGTGTGCTCGAGCGGCACGTTGCCGCCCACCGTCGTGACAGCGAGCAACTCGAGCGACGGATGCCCCGCCGCGAGCCACAGCGCGAACACGTCGTCGTGCCCGGGGTCGCAGTCGACGATCACGGGGATGCTCACTCGGCGACGCTCCTCATGGGCCGGTGATCACAGCGGCAGCAGCAGCAGCGGCAGCGGCAGCAGCAGCAGCGAGGACAGCCGACCGTGGTGCGTACGAGTCGACGGTGCCGCGCGCCTGCACGGCGAGCGCGCCGGCCGCGCCGGCGATGCGCAGCGCCTCGGGCAGCGTGCGCCCCTCGGCGAGGAACGCCGCGAGCGTGCCGGTGAACCCGTCGCCGGCGCCGGTCGTGTCGACCGCGGTCACGCGGGGGGCGACGACGGCCCACGACCCGCTCGCGTCGGCCGCGACCGCGCCCGCCGCACCGAGGGTCACGACGACCGAGCGGGCGATGCCGCCGGCCGCGGATGCCGCGAAACCGCGCCACTCGTCGAGGGTCGCGCCCGCCGGGGCATCCGTGCCGATGCCGACCGCTCGCGCCTCATGCTCGTTCAGCACGAGCGGGTCGGCTGTACGCAGGGTCTCGGCGGAGACCTGGGCCGGCGGTGCGAGGTTCAGCACGAACCGCACTCCGAGGGCTGCCGCGACGGCGCCGATGCGTTCGATCGTGGGCACCGGCAGCTCGCCCTGCGTGAGCACGAGCGCCGCAGCAGCGAGGCGTTCGCGTTCCGCGTCGACGAGCGCGGGCGTGAGCGCGAGGTTCGCGCCACCGGTGACGATCACGGTGTTCTCACCCGAGTCGGCGACGGTGATCTGGGCGACGCCGGTCGGGGCATCCGCGGCCTGTCGCACCGCCGACATCGGCAGGCCCAGGCGCTCGAGCGTCGCGCGGGCGAACGCGCCGCTCGCATCTTCGCCGATGCACGCCACGAACGCGACCTCGAGACCTGCGACGTGCGCAGCGACGGCCTGGTTCGCCCCCTTGCCGCCGAGCGCCACTCGGAAGTCGCGGGCGAGGATCGTCTCGCCGGGCGCGGGGAACGCCTCGACGTAACTCGTCGAATCGACGTTCAGCGAGCCGAACACGACGACTGGGCCGCGCGGCAGTGCAGGCTCCTCGGGCGCGTTCGCGCTCATGTCGCTCAGACCGCCGGGCCGGGTCCGTTGATCGGCCCAGTCAGCGCCTCTCCGCCCGCGCGATTCGCGAAGCAGTAGTAGCTGCGCTGACCCGCTGCCCACTGCTCCTCGGTCACCGGGAAGCTACCCGTCACCTGCAGATCGGGGATGCCTGCGACCAAACCCCGATCGATGATGCCGGCAGCAGTGCAGAGCCCTGCCATCTGTGCGCCGAGCTCGGCCTCACCCGGGAACGGCGCCGCGGCGTCACCGGGCAGGGTGCCGCGATAGACGAGCTGGGCCGCGTGCGGCGCCGCGCAGTCGACGACGGTGAACTCCTCAGCCCAGACGCCGACGAACGGGTCGATGCACTCGCCGCCGAAGAGGGTGTCCCACGGGTGCACTCCGGCGGGCTGTGCAGCGGTCGGAGCAGCCGAAGCTGTCTCCGACGGCGTCTCCGAGGCGCTGCCCGACGGCTGCTCACCGCCGTCGTCGCCGCTCGCGAGTTGTGTGCCGAGGAAGTACAGCCCGACGATCACGAGCAGCACGACGAGACCGCCGGCCACCCAGGTGAGGGTGCGCATCGTGCGATTGCCGCCCTTCGGGGTGCCCGGGGAGCTGCCCCCGTTCGCGCCGCCCCCGCCGCCGCCATTGCCGCCGCCGCCATTGCCGCCGCCGCGTCCGCCGCGGTCGCTACCCACGCTGCCGGTGCGCTGCGGGCCGATGCCGTCTCCGGCGGCACGCGTGCCCGGTGCGGGTACCCGCCCGGCTGCTGCGGGATACCCGCCCGTCGCGGCTGCGGCGAACGGGTCGTTCGGGCCCGATGCGCCGGCGGCAGCGGCAGCGCCGAAGAGTGAAGAGAGCGAGTCGGCCTCGGATGCCCCGTGCTGCTGGTTCGCCGGCGATTGCATGCCGACCATGGGGAACGCGACCGTCGCGGCATCCGGAGCGAAGCGACCGTCGTCGGTGAAAGGCTCGGGGTCGCGGCCGGAGGACCACTCGGGCTCCGCCGTGGGTTCGAAGGCCGGTTCGGGCCCGAATGCGAACTCGGGCTCGGGCTCGGTGCGGGGGAGGAACGAGGTCGCCACCGCCTCGGGGCTCGACTTCGGGTCTTCGGCCGTCGGATCGGGCGTCAGGTTCCAGAGGTAGCCGGGTTCGTCCGTGTCGCGAGCGATCGGCGAATCGTCGAATTCGGGCTCAGGGTCGTCGCCACGGCCACGGCCACGTCCGAAGAATCGGCCACGGATGCCGGAAGCCGGTTCGTCATCGTAGTCATCGTGCTGCAGTTCGCCGATGTCTCCATCGTCGTCGTCATTGAAATTGAGCCCGAGTGCGTCGAGGCCCATCGGCCCGGTCGCCGGGTTCTGCGGGTTCTGCGGGTTCTGCGGGTTCGCCGCACCGTACGGGTCGCGCGCGGGCGGAACCGCCTCGCGACCTCGCGGTGCGCCGCTTCCGAGGGAGGCGAGCAGGTCGTCGACGGGTGCCGGCGGCTGCCGGGAGGGGTCGTCGCCACCTGCGCCGGCCGACGCGAACGCGGGGAACGGCGTCGTGTTGAACGCATCCGCCTCGCGCGCACGCGCGCCGACCTGCGCGTTCTCCTGATCGCGGCCCGCACCGTTCACCTCGATGAAGGGGAAGCCCGCGTGCGACTCGGGCACGGGCGCCGGGGCGGGCGCCGCGGCAGCCGGATACTGCGGCTCTGCGGGCCGCCATTGCACAGCCGGCGGGGCGAACGGAGCTGCGGCTTGCGGGATGACCGGCGGACGCGGTGCTGCGGCCGGCGGAAGGGGTGCCGCAGCGGGCGGAAACGGCGCTGCAGCCGGCGGAAGGGGTGCCGCAGCCGGAGCTCGATACTCGGGCGAGGGCTCCGGCGGCGGCGATGCGGGCTGCACCGGCACGGCCGTCGCGGCGGTGAGCGCCGCGAACGGGTCGGTGGTCTCGGCCGCGAACGCGCCGAAGCGGCCATGGTCCGTTCGAGCCGGGGCGGCCTGCTGCGCGGGCGGTGCGGCCTGCTGCGCGGGCGGTGCGGCCCGGGCGGCCTGCTGCGCGGGCGGTGCGGCCTGCTGCGCAGGCGGGGCGGGCGGAGTCGGTGCCTGGTCGGGCTCGTTCAGCGCGGCCCACAGCTCGTGGTCGTAGCGGGCGGTCGACGACGGAGTCTGGGGCGAACGCGCATCCAGGTCGTCGTAACGCGCAGTCGGTGACGGGGTGCGCGGGGACCGCGCGTCCCATCCGGCCGGGGCCGACGCCGGTGCGGTCGGGTGGACCGGCGTGGGGGTCGCCGGTGCCGCCTGCTCTGCGACCGGCTGCACCGGGGCGAACGACTGCCGGGCGACGGGCGGCTGCGGCGCGAAGCCGGCGAACGGAGGCTCCACTCCGCCGGCCGCCGGGGCGATCGGTGCAGTCGGCGCGACCGGCGGAACCGGAGCGGCCGGCGGTACCGCTGCGGCGGGAGCGACGGATGCCGCGGCCGGTGCGACATCGGAAGGAGCGGCCGGCGTGCCGGAGAGACCGCGGAACGCTGCTCGAATCGCGTCTTCGGACTCGAGGTCGTTCGATCCCCACGTCAGCGCGAAGGGCGCCGTGGGAGTGACCGGTCCGGGCGGAGTCGCCGGGGCGAAGGGTGCGGTCGCGGCGGGCGCCACCGGCGCTGCAGGAGGCACGGGCGGGCCGACGGGCGCGACCGGCGGCCATGGCGCAGCCGTAGGGGGAATCGGGGCCGGGCCTGCGGCCGAAGGCGCCCCGACCGGGGGCTCGACCTGCGTCAGGTACACCGGGGTCGGGGCAGGAGTCTGCTGCTGACCGACGGCGAACGGCGGAGTCCACGATGGGAAGGCGGAGGGCTCGGCCGGCGCCGGCGCTACCGCCGGCGTCTGCTGGGGGGCCGGCGTACCGACGACGGGAAGTGCGCGGGTCGCGGCATCCGTCGGCTGCGCGGGGGCTTCGGAGAACCAGTCGAGCACTTCTTCACGGCGCGGCGCCGGCGTGGCAGGCGATGCCGGCCGAACCTGCTGCACCGGTTGGGCGGGCGGGGCGACGGGAGGTTGCGGAAGCGGGGGAACGTCACGGCGCGGCGCATCGCCGTTCGCCAACTGGGCGAGCAGCCAATCCGCGCCGTCGCCCCCCATGCCCTGCCCGTCGCCGCTCATCAGGCCAACCCCAGGTCTTCCAGCCCGATGGCGTAGAGGTAGGGCACCCCCGCAGCCTCGATGACCTCACGGGCACCGGTCGCCCGATCAACGACCACCGCGACTGCCACGACTTCGGCGCCGACCTTCTTCAGCGCCTCGATCGCCTGCAACGGTGTGCCGCCCGTCGTCGAGGTGTCTTCGAGCACGATGACCCGCTTGCCGTCGAGGTCGGGACCTTCGACCTGCTTGCCGCGCCCGTGGTCTTTCGGCTCCTTGCGCACGACGAACGCGTCGTACTCGAGGCCCTGCGCGGCACCCTGATGCAGGATCGCTGCGGCGATCGGGTCGGCGCCCATGGTCATGCCGCCGACGGCGAAGACATCGGGCACCTCTTTGATGACGTCGATCATGACCTGGCCGATGAGCGGCGCGACCCGATGGTCGAGGCTCACCTTGCGGAGGTCGACGTAGTAGGTGGCCTTCTTGCCGCTCGTCAGGGTGAAGTCCCCGTGGAACACGGCGTCGGCCGCGATGAAGTCGATCAACTGGGCGCGCGCAGCGTCGATGGGCTGAGGGTCGAGGAGGGTCACCCGAATACTCTACGACCCGGTTGCCTGAGAGGAAGGGGAAGATGTCCCCTCGTCCGGGGGTGTCGACGAGGCATCCGTTCGATCGCGGACCGCAGGTCGCCGGTGCCGACGCCCCCAGAACGAGCGCGGCGTACCAGGCACGAGGCGCGCCCAGAACGGCGGCATCTCCGCTTCGGTGAGCGCGGCCGGCGCATCGATGTGGAAGTCGGCGAGCTCTTCGGCACCCTGATGCACGACCCGGTAGAGGGCGGTGCCGATGAGCACGCCCAGCGCGATCGACATGATCGAGATGACCGCTTGGGCGAAGTCCGCGTATCCGCGGCTCGCTCCGATCGCCTCGGTGAGGCCCACGAGGCCCGCCGCCCCCGGCACGAGCAACCAGAAGGCAGGAAGGAAGGTCAGTTGCGACGGAGCACCACGTCGCAGGGTCGCGATCCACAGCACGACCGGCGTCATCGCCAGCGCGCCGATGAACCCGCTCACGACCGACCCGATGAGCGCCCCGCCGATCAATTGGCCGGTGTAGGCGACGAGCAGCACGAGCAGCACCCAGCCGAAGGTCCGCGGCGGAGCCGAGAAGTGCAGGTAGTTGCCCATCGCGAAGAGCAGCACACCGATGGCCGCCATCCACCATGGAGCGTCCGCATCGGTCGCGAGCGGTACATAGTCCGAGTTCCCCACGCCGACGAGCGTGCCCGCGGCGAGGATGCCGAAAGCGAGAAGCGCGAGTTGCACGAACCCGAAGACGAGCCTCGAGGCGCCGGCGATCATCTGCCCTGCCGCGAGCTCGACGACGGCCGTGGTCAGAACTCCGCCCGGCAGGAACGTCGCGAGCGGTGCGATGAGCAGGCGGATCGGGTCGCCGATCGCGAAGTGCGGTGCGAGGAGGAACACTGCGAGCGCGCAGAGGAATGCCGCGAAGACCGGAAAGACGATCTGCAGCGTCGGCGAGCGCACGAGCTTGGCGACGCCGATGGCTGCGCCGAGCACGAACGCGACGAGCGCCCCCTGCCACGACGGCGCGAGCAGCAGGGCGAGCCCGGTGGTCAGGAGCGCGTGCCCGAACGTGCGCACGAACCATCCGTAGGTCGGCTTCATCGCGCCGATCGCGTTCAACCGGTTGATGCCCTCGCCCGGGTCGATCTCCGCGCGCTTCGCGTGGTCGATCAGGCGGTAGAGCGCGGCGATCTGATCGAAGCGGAACGAGGCGTTCACCGTGGACCGGATCGCGACACGGCCTTGCTCCCCCTCACCCGTCTGGATGATGATCACGGTCGGCAACACGGTGAGCTCGATGTCATCGTGGCCATACGCCTGCGACACCTCCACGAGCGTGTCGCCGATCCGGTCGACGGAGTCGGCGGCCGCGTTCATGCCCTTCGCGAGCCCGAGTAGGAACTCGCGGAGCAGGGTCCGGTCGGCCGGCTCGACCATCACACGATGACGAAGGAGAGCGCGACACCGATGATGATCGCGACGACGATGTAGATGAGGTTCGGCAGCTGGAACGCCGAAGATCCGGAGACGAGCGCCCCGAGGCCGTCGACGATGAGCTTGGTGTTCGCGGCCACGAAGGTGTTCGCGAGCCACGCGATGCCGAAGAGCGCGATCGCACCCACGATGCCGGCCGGGAACGTCGACTGCTTCGGGACATCCGACGCCTTGACCTTGCAGGTCACGAAGATGAGCGCCGCGATGACGCCCATGACGACCTCGATGATGACGGTGATGCTGACCCGCACCGGGTCGCCGTCGTCAGCGGTGCCGACGATCGGGCGAATGCCCTCGAAGAGGCCGAACAGCACGATCACGCCGACGCCCGCGAGGAACAGCGACGCCGAGAGCACCGACGTGCGCGGCAGCTTCTTGTCGACGTCGACGTGGACGGCCGGTTGCACCAGGTGCGCAGCCAGGCGACGCTGGAACTCGGGGTCGTCCTCGAGGTCCTTTCCTTTGCGCACCATCACGATGGAGGCCATGGCGAGTCCGGCGATCGACGCCGGACGTCGAGCATGTTGGCGGTGTTGCCGCCACCGACGTGGATGACATCGAAGCCCCTCACGAAGCAGGCGAGGTCGTCGACGGCGCGATGGAAGAGCGGCAAGTGGTGCGGTGCGCACCGGTCGGAATCGTACGTCGTATAGAAACTCACGATGTACGCGGAATCATCGCCGGTCGCCGTGCCGACGAAGAGCACCCGCGGGCGCTCCTTGCCGGTGAGTTTCAGGATGTACTCGTGCGTCGGGTCGGCCCGCCGCTCCATCATCGCCTTGCCTGCGCCGTTCGCGACCACGTGCGCCATCGTTCCCCCAAACGTTGTGCCCTTGGGTAAACGCTAGCCCCAGACGGTCAGCCGTGTCGAGGATCCCTCGCTGGTGGAGGATCGGTGCCCGTCACTGGTCGAGGAGCGCCCGACGCGGGAGACCCCTCGCTGGTCGAGGAGCGCCCGACGCAGAAGAACCCTCGCTGGTCGAGGAGCGCCCGACGCAGGAGAACCCTCGCTGGTCGAGGAGCGCCCGACGCGGGAGGACGCGTATCGAAACCCCACGCATCGGGATCCCCCCAGTACATCCCGATGCGCATCGCGCGTCGCAGGCGAACATGACGAGGGCCGCCCCGCGGGGTGTCCCTCCCCCGCGCAGCGGCCCTGCAGAGGGCCGCACTCACAGGTGGAGAAGTCCCTCCCCCGCGCAGCGGCCCTGCATTCCCGGGAACGGACCCCCGGGCTTCGCGGCAACGTCTAGACGGTGCGCGCGAACGTCTCTCGCGGCTGACGACGGTAGCCGTCACGAGCGGTGACGACGATCGAGCCGATGACAGCGACGGCGGAGACGCCGCCGAGAAGCACGATGATGCTGAGCATGGTGGTTCCTTTCGAAGAACGAGCGAGGAGCTGATCGAGCGATCGATGCGCCGTTGCACGTGTTCGATTCCCCTATTGAACCGCGGAAGACCATTCAGGACAAGCTCACAATTCTACAATAACGATGTAGTTTGACTACATGGATGTGCGCCGGCTCGACCTATTGAGAGAACTCGCCGAACGCGGAAGCGTCACCGCCGTGGCCGAGGCCACCGGCCGAACCCCGTCGGCCGTGTCACAACAGCTCAAGGTGCTCGAGCGCGAGGCCGGCATGCCCCTCACCGAACGCAGCGGGCGCGGCGTCGTGCTCACGAGCGCCGGGCATGCACTCGCCCGCAGCGCCGCAGATGTCGCGATCGCGCTGGAGCACGCGACCGCTCTCTGGGACGAGTTCCGCAACCACCCGAGCGGCGAGGTCTCGCTCCTCACCTTTCCCACGATCGGCGCCGCTCTGCTGCCGGCCGTGCTGACCGATCTTGCTCAGGTCGCCGGCCTCGTCGTGCGCGCCACCGACCTCGACCCCGAGCTCGCCGAGTTCGCCGACCTCACCTCCGACTTCGACATCGTGCTCGCGCACACCATGCCGGGCGTGCTGCCCTGGGGCGGCCGCGGCCTGAGAGCAGTGCCATTGCTCACCGAACCGCTCGACATCGGCCTGCCCGCCGACCACCGGCTCGCGGCCCGCGCCCACCTGACCCCAGCCGACCTCGTCGACGAGACCTGGCTCGGGGTGCCGCCCGGCTTTCCGTTCGAACGCATCCTGCACGCCATCGAGCAGCAGTCCGGCCAGCGCGCCACCGTCAGCCAGAGATTCAGCGACATGCGCATCATCGAGGCCTTCATCGAGGCGGGCCTCGGCATCGCCTTCGTGCCACGATTCACATCGGGCGCGGTGCCCGAATCGATCGTGTTGAAGCCGCTGCGCGGCGTGGCATCCGCTCGGCAGATCGTGGCCCTGGTGCGGCCGGATGTCGCAGAGCGCCTCGCCGTGCGCACGGTGCTCGACGTACTCGTGGCGCGCGCGTCGCGGCTCGAGCAGGCGCACGCCCCCGCTTGACCCCACGCCCCCTCTCCCTCCCGCCCCACCTCACGCATCCCCCGCCCCGCCTCACGCACCCCTCCCCTCACGCACCGTCTCTCCCCTCCCGCGACGCGTTGCGGCGTGGAGTGCATCCGCGGCTCATCCTCCACGCCGCAAAGCGTCGTCGGAGCCGCGATCCGAGGGGGCGAAGTAGACTCCACGTCCATGAGCGATGACGCGATCCTGTTCGATGTGACCGAGGGGCTCGCCCGCATCACCTTGAACCGCCCGGCCCGGTTGAACGCCGTCGACCCCGAGGCGATCGGGCGGTGGCAGTCGCTCGCGCACGAGATCGCCGAGCGCGACGACATCGGTGCCGTGCTCTTCGACGCCAACGGACGCGCGTTCTGCGCGGGCGGCGATGTGCTCGCGATGTCGCAGCTCGCCGCGGGGGAACCCGAGGCGGGCGCCGTCATCACAGACCTCGCCGACCGCATCCACGACGGGCACCGCGCGTTGCGCGAGAGTGCCAAACCGATCGTCGCAGCGGTGCAGGGCCCGGTCGCGGGCGGCGGCCTCGGCTTCATGCTCATCGCCGACCTCATCATCGCCTCTGAGCGTGCGACGTTCGCGAGCCGATATGCGGATGTCGCACTGACCCCCGATTGCGGAGTGAGCACCCTGCTGCCCGAGGCCATCGGCATGCGGCGGGCGCTCGAGCTCACTCTGACGTCGCGCACGCTCTCGGCCGCCGAAGCGCTCGACTGGGGACTCGTCACCGAGGTCGTCCCGGCTGAGGCCCTCGGGTCGCGGGCACGCGAGATCGCGGCCGGTTGGCTCGCCGGCGCCACAGACGCGTTCGGCCAGGCGAAGCGACTCGTGCGATCGGGGCTCGAACGCTCGTTCGCCGACGCCCTCGACGACGAGGCCCGCACGATCGGCACCGCCTTCGAGACGCCCGACGCTCAGGCCGCCGTTGCGGCGTTCGGCAGCCGTTCCGAGCGCGGCTGAAGCCGGCCGCCCGCGCACCCGATCACCGCGCACCCGTTCCGCGCGCGGCTGACGCCGGCCGCCCGCGCACCCGATCACCGCGCACCCGATCACCGCGCGTCCGATCCCCGCGCACCCGAATACCCGATCGGCGGGAGAGTGCGGAAACGGCTCCGTCGCGGGCGCACTCTCGCGCCGATCTGGTACTCCAGCGGCGCACTCCGCCCTACTCGTGCTGCGGGAACCCCAGGTTCAGCCCGCCATGGCTCGGGTCGAGCCAGCGCGAGGTGACCGCCTTCTCCTGCGTGAAGAAGTCGAAGCCGCGCGGGCCGTAGGCCTTGGCGTCGCCGAAGAGCGAGTCCTTCCACCCGCCGAACGAGTGGTACGCGACCGGCACCGGGATCGGCACATTGATGCCGATCATGCCGACCGTCACCTCGCGCTGAAAGCGCCGAGCCGCGCCACCGTCGTTCGTGAAGATCGCCGTGCCGTTGCCGTACGGCGAGGCGTTGATCACGTCGAGCCCCGCTTGATACCCATCGACCCGCACGATCGACAGCACCGGCCCGAAGATCTCGTCACGATACACCGACGACGACAGCGGCACTTTGTCGACGAGTGTCGGGCCGAGCCAGAACCCGTCGGCCTCCCCGTCGATCTCGACCGAACGACCGTCGACGACCACGGTCGCCCCGTCGGATGCGGCGACGTCGAGGTAGCCAACGACCTTGTCGCGATGCTCGCGCGTGATGAGCGGCCCCATGTCGCAGCCTCGGGTGCCGTCGCCGGTCGTGAGCCGCGACATCCGCTCGCCGATCTTCGCGACCAGCTGGTCGGCGACCGAGTCGACCGCGAGCACGACTGAGACGGCCATGCAGCGCTCCCCCGCCGAGCCGAAGCCTGCGTTGACCGCGGCATCGGCGGCGAGGTCGAGGTCGGCGTCGGGCAGCACGAGCATGTGGTTCTTCGCACCGCCGAGGGCTTGCACGCGCTTGCCGTTGGCCGTCGCGGTCGCGTAGATGTACTTCGCGATCGGGGTCGATCCGACGAACGAGATCGAGCGCACGACGGGGTGCTCGAGCAGCGCGTCGACGGCGACCTTGTCACCGTGCACGACGTTCAGCACGCCGTCGGGCAGCCCCGCCTCCTGCAGCAGGCGAGCGAGCCAGATCGCCGCAGACGGGTCCTTCTCCGACGGCTTCAGCACGACCGTGTTGCCCGTCGCGATCGCGAGCGGGAAGAACCACAGCGGCACCATCGCCGGGAAGTTGAAGGGGCTGATGATGCCGACGACGCCCACGGGCTGCTTCGTCGAGTACACGTCGATGCCGGTCGACACGTTCTCGGAGTATTCGCCCTTCGTGTAGCCCGGCATCGCGCAAGCGAGCTCGACGACCTCGAGTCCGCGTGCGATCTCGCCCGCGGCATCCGACAGCACCTTGCCGTGCTCGCTCGTGAGAATGGCGGCGAGCTCACCGCTGCGGGCGTTCAGCAATTCACGGAACGCGAACATCACCTGCTGGCGCTTCGCGATCGAGGTGTCGCGCCAGCCCGGGAAGGCCTGCGCCGCCGCCTGCACGGCGACGTCGACGTCGTCGGTCGATGCGAAGCGCACGCGCTTCTGCTCGGTGCCGAGGGCCGGGTTGTAGACGGGTCCGCTGCGGTCTGAGTCGCCGGCGACGGATGCCCCGTCGATCCAGTGTTCGATCATCTCGGTCATGGTTCCTCCTCGTTGGGGTCTCGATACGCCTCGGCTTCGCCGGCGCTACTCGACCAGCGCAGTCGTGCCGAGCACCTCGTCGTACATCTCCACGGCTTCGGCGACCTCGTCGGCCGTGACCACGCAGGGCGGCACGACATGGATGCGGTTGTCCTGCACGAACGGCAGGAGCCCGCGCGCGACGAGCGCGGACTTGATGCGGCCCATCGCCGCCGCGGGCAGCGGTTCACGGGTCGCCCGGTCGGCGACGAGCTCCATCGCCCAGAACACACCCTCGCCGCGCACCTCGCCGATGACGGTGTGCCGCTCGGCGAGGTCGGCGAGCGCGGGCGCGATGACGGTGTCGCCGATTTCACGGGCGTGGTCGACGATGCCCTCCGACGACATCGCGTCGATCGTCGCGACGATCGAGGCCATCGCGAGCGGATGCCCCGAATACGTGAGCCCGCCCGGGAAGACCCGGTCGTCGAACGTCGCCGCGATGGGCTCGTCGATGACGACGCCGCCCGCGGGGATGTAGCCGGAGTTCACGCCCTTCGCGAAGGTGATGAGATCGGGTCGCACGTCGTAGCCGTCGAAGGCGAACCATCGGCCGGTGCGACCGAACCCGCACATCACCTCGTCGAGGATGAGGAGGATGCCGTGCTGATCGGCGAGCTCCCGCACGCCCGCGAGGTAGCCGGGCGGCGGCAGCATGATGCCCGCCGTGCCAGGGATGGTCTCGAGCAGGATCGCCGCGATCGACGACGGCCCCTCGGCTTCGATGACTCGTCTGAGGTGACGGAGCGCTCGCTCGGACTCCTCTTCGGGCGTCGTCGCCCAGAACTCCGAGCGATACAGGTACGGGCCGAAGAAGTGCACGTGCCCGCGGGCGAACTCGTTCGGAACCCGCCGCCAGTCACCCGTCGCGACCACCGCGGCGCCCGTGTTGCCGTGGTAGGAGCGGTACGTCGAGAGCACCTTGTCGCGCCCCGTGTGGAGCCGCGCCATCCGGATCGCGTTCTCGTTGGCGTCGGCACCGCCGTTCGTGAAGAACACCCGGCGGAATCCGGATGGCGCGTGGGCGACGATGCGTTTGGCCGCCTCGCCACGGGCGAGGTTCACGGTCGACGGCGCGATCGTCGTGAGCAGCTCGGCCTGCTCCCGGATCGCCTGCACGACCGAGGGGTGTTGATGGCCGATGTTGACGTTCACGAGCTGGCTCGAGAAGTCGAGGTACTCGCGGCCGGCGTGATCCCACACCCGGGAGCCGCGGCCGCTCGCGATCACGAGGTTCGACGGCTGCGACTGGGCCGACCAGGAATGGAAGACGTGCTCGCGGTCGAGCTCGCGTGCGAGCTCGTCGAGTCCGTCGGTGAGGCTGCTGCCTTCGGTGTTGTTGGCGGTCATGGCAAGGTGCCCTTTCTGTCCGTTCGCTGATCAAGTAGCGCCGCGCCCCGGCGCGGTGCGTATCGAGATCCCGCAAGTCGGTCTCGATACGCACCCTCCTTCGTCAGGCGCTCCTCGAATAGCGACGCATTGTGAGTTGCCACCCTCGGAAAGTTCGACGCTCTGCCGGACGCTCCTCGAATAGCGACGCATTGTTAGTTGCCGCCTTCGGAGAGTTCGACTTCGATCGGCTCGAAGCTCTCGCCCGTGACGTCGACACCGTCGGCCTTCAGTTCATCGAGAGCCCCCGTGATCCACTCATTCGACCATGCCGACGCCGGCGGCTCCTCGGTGATCGGGCTCGCGCCCGACTCGTTCACCGCTGAGAGAGCCCCGGCGACGGTCTGGTCCCACGCGGCCTCGTCGATCATGCCGATGCCGTCGGGCGCCGGCCAGATGAGCTTGTTCGTCTCGTTGACCATCCAGAGCTCGTGGCTCGGGCCCCAGCCGGATCCCTCGGCGATCGTGATCTCCGATGCCTCCTCTGGGTTCTCGGCCGCGTAGATCCAGCCCTTGATGACCGCCTTGAGGAACGCGACCGTCGTGTCCTGGTATTCCTCATCGCTCTCGAGCCGTTCGGTGTCGGCCCAGATCGCGTCCTGCAGCATGGCGCCGACCGTGTCTTGATAGGAGATGACGTTGAAGTCCTCGGGCTGATAGAGCTCGCCCGTGTCGGGGTTGACCGACTCGAGCAACTGAGCGTACTCGTTGTAGGTCATCGCCTGGGCCGCATCGATGTCGCCCTGCAGGAAGGCGTTCATGTTGAAGTCCTGCGTGATGATCTCGACGGTGGAGGAGTCGAGGCCCTCGGCAGCCATGGCCGCGAAGATCTCCCACTCATTGCCGAAGCCCCATGAGCCGATCTTCTTGCCCTCGAAGTCGGCGACCGAGTCGATGCCCGAGTCGGCCCACGACACCTGCAGGGTGCCCGACTTCTGGAAGATCTGGGCGATGTTCGTGAGGTTCGCGCCCTGCTCGATCGAGCCGAGCACCTTCGGCACCCAGGCGATCGCGTAGTCGACGTCGCCGTTGGCGAGTGCGTCTTGCGGCACGATGTCGCCGCCCGACGGGATGATCTCGACGTCCAGGCCCTCCTCTTCGAAGTAGCCCTGGTCGGCGGCGGCGAAGTACCCGGCGAACTGGCCCTGCGGCAGCCACTGGAGCTGGAGCTTCACCGAGGTGAGGTCGCCGGAGCCCGACGCGTCGTCGGATCCGCCTTCTGACCCGTCGCCGGATCCCGAGCATGCGGTGAGGACGAGCGCCGCCGAGATGGCGAGCGCGCCGCCGATCGTCGCGAAGCGACGTCTGCTGTGGTTCATGTCGGTCCTTTCGTGGTGCGGTGCGGTGGTGATGCGTGGTGATGCGGTGGTGCGGGTGGTGCGTTCCGCCGAGGCGCCGATGACGGCTCCCCGAGGGTCTGGCGTCAGGGGCTGCGCTGCTCCCGCGGTGCGCGACGTTGCAGCAGCCGTTCGAGGGCCAAGCAAGCGAGGTAGAAGAGCAGGCCGAGGGCGATGGATGCCACGACGTACGCCCAGGCCCTGGCGTAGGCGCTCGACGCGGCCGACGTCGAGATGAGCCCGCCGAGTCCGCCGCGAGGTCCGCCGAAGTACTCGGCGACGAGCGCGGAGATCACGGCGAGCGATGAGGCGATGCGGATGCCGGTGAGGATGAACGGTCGCGCGGTCGGCAGGGTCAGTGTGCGCAGCACCTGGCCCGAGCTGGCGGCATAGGCCTTCATGAGGTCGCGGTGCACGGGCGCGGTCTGCCGGAACCCGCGCAGCGTGTTGATGAAGACCGGCACGAACGAGGCCAGCGCGGCGATCGCCTGCCGGCCGAACTGGCTGTCGGCGCCGAACATCGAGTTCAGCACAGGGGCGAGGGCGACGATCGGGATGACCGCGAGCGAAGCGACGACGGGCGCGCTCATCTGGTCGATCGGGCGCCACCTCGCGGCGAGCGCGGCGAGCGCGATGCCGAGGATCGAGCCGACGATGAGACCGAGCAACGCGTTGGTGCCGGTGAGCAGTGTCGCCTGCACGACCGAGGGCCAGTAGGCGATGAGCTCCTCGACGATCGACGCCGGGCTCGGCAACAGGTAGTCGCTGACGCCGACGACGCTCACGAGGAACTGCCACACGCTGAGCACGATGAGCCCGACCGCGATCGGTGAGACGATGCGCAGCGTCGTCTCAGTGCGCGGGCTCATGCCGGCGGCCCTGGTGGCGGTGGCCGTGGTCATCCCACTCCCTCCCCACCCGGTGTTTCCGTTCGCGCGCGGTGTTTCCGACCAAACGGCAACACCGGGCGCGAACGGAAACACTCGGCGAAAGTCCATGGGGCCCGGGCGGTCATCAGCGGTTCTCCAGCCCGCGTGCGCCGGCCGCAACGGGCGAGCCGCCGTGCAGTGCCTCGCGCACCGCCGTGACCATGTCGAAGAAGCCGCGCTCCTCGCGGAGTTCTTCGGTGCGGGCGGCGCGCTGCGCGTCGGCGCCGAGGCGCATCGGCACGATCTCTTGAATGCGCCCGGGCCGCGGCGACATCACGACGACCCGGTCGGAGAGGAACACCGCCTCGGGAATCGAGTGAGTAACGAAGACCACGGCGGCGCCGGTCTCGGCCGAGATGCGCACGAGCTCGGTCTGCATCTTCTCGCGCGTCATCTCGTCGAGCGCGCCGAACGGCTCGTCCATGAGCAGCAATCGCGGCTGTTCGGCGAGTGCCCGGGCGATCGCCACGCGTTGCTGCATGCCGCCCGAGAGCTGGTCGGGGTAGCGGTCGGCGAAGTCCGAGAGCCCCACCATGTCGAGCAACTCGGCCACGCGAGCGGTGCGAGCAACGCCGCTCTGAGTCTGCCGAAGAGACGGCGCGCCGTGCAGTTCGAGCGGCAGCGCGACGTTGCCCGCGACCGTTCGCCACGGCAGCAGCCCCGCCTGCTGGAAGGCGATGCCGTACTCCTGGTCGAGGCGCGCCTGCTTGGCCGACTTGCCGAACACGGCGACCGTGCCCGAACTCGGCTGGTCGAGATCGGCGACGAGGCGCATGAGGGTCGACTTGCCGCATCCGCTCGGGCCGATGAGCGAGACGAACTCACCCGCCGCGACCGTGAGGTCGATCGTGTCGAGCGCCTGCACCTGACCGGTGCGGGTCTCGAACACCTTGTCGACTCCGCTGATCTCGACCGCGGGCTCCGCTGCCGGCCGAGCCTGCCCCGCTGCCGGTCGAGCCTGCCCCCCTGCGGGTTGAGCCTGCTCCCCTGCCGGCCGAGCCTGCCCCCCTGCCGGTCGAGCCTGCCCCTCTGCGGGTCGAGCCTGCCCCCCTGCGGGTTGAGCCTCTCGAAACCCCTCACGATCGCTCATGCCGCTTCCTCCGTTCGTCGGTAGTTCTTGAGGATCACGCCGAGGAGCGCGACCGAGCCGGCAGCTACGAGCCCGAGCACGATCGAGCCGAAGATCGGCCCCCACGCCTTCGCCGGGTCGCCGGAGGCCTGCCCCGCGAACTGGATCAGGATGCGACCGATGCCGCCCTGCAGCCCGGTCGACACCTCGGCGACCACCGCGCCGATCACGGCGTTGGCCGCGCCCAGCCGCAAGGCGGGCAGCAGATACGGCACGGATGCCGGGAAGCGCAGCTTCACGAGAGTCGGCCAGTAGCCCGCCGCATACGTCTGCATGAGCTCGGTGTGGATGCGGTCGGGCGATTGCAGGCCCTTGAGCGCCCCGATCGCGATCGGGAAGAACGCGAGGTAGCTCGCGATGAGGGCGACCGACATCCAGTCCTGCCACTCGAACGCGCCGATCTCGACGCGCGACCCCCAGCTCTTCACGACGGGCGCGAAGGCGATGAGCGGCACGGTCTGGCTCAGCACGATCCACGGCAGCAGGCCCCACTCTGCGATGCGCCAGCGCTGCATCACGAGGGCGAGGCCGATGCCGACGACGACACCCACGAGCCATCCGACTGCCGCGATGCCGAGGGTCGTGAGCGCGGCGAGCGCGACCACGGCCCACAGCGGCAGCGCGTCGTCGGCACGGGTGACCGGCTCGCCGAGCCGACCGAGCATCTCCCAGATGTGCGGCATCGCGAGGTCGGTCGTGCGCGGCAGCACGCGCGTCTCGCCGATGACGACGCCGTCGGCGGGGCCGATCAGTTTGTAACCCTCCCAGATGAGCGCGATGACGAGGATGCCGGTGAGACCCCAGGCCGCAGCGGTGCCCCGTCGGCGTGCACCCGTGGGTTGAGGAGGCGCGCCAGCGCCGTCTCGAAACCCGGTCCTGCCGGCGCGGGGGGTTTCGGTGGCTCCTTCGTCGCTCCTCAACCCGCGGGAGTCGACCATGGTCATGCCTTCGCCGTCAGGTGCTCGGAGAGCGCGGGGATCACGGTCTCGCCGTAGACCCGAAGCGTCTCCTCCTTGTTGTCGTGCTGGAGGTATCCGGCGAACTGGTCGACGCCGAGCGACTTGAGCTGCTCGAGCTTCTCGATGTGCTGCTCGGCCGTGCCGAGCAGGCAGAACCGGTCGACGATCTCATCAGGGACGAATGTCGTGTGCGCGTTGCCCGCGCGCCCGTGCTCGTTGTAGTCGTAGCCCTCGCGGCCCTTGATGTAGTCGGTGAGTGCCTGCGGAACCGCTGCCGCCTGCCCTGAGCTTGTCGAAGGGTACTTCGCGACGATGTCGGCCACGTGGTTGCCGACCATGCCACCGAACCAGCGGCACTGCTCGCGCATGTGCTCCCAATCGTCGCCGATGTACATGGGCGCGGCGACGCAGAAGGTGATCGACATCGGGTCGCGTCCGACGGCCTCGGCGGCATCGCGCACGTGCTTGATCATCCACGCCGCGATGTCGACGTCGGCCAGCTGCAGGATGAAGCCGTCGCCGACTTCGCCCGCGAGCTTCAACGCGAGCGGACCGTAGGCGGCCACCCACATCTCGAGCTCGGAGCCGTGGCTCCACGGGAACTGCAGCGTGGAGCCGTGGTATTCGACGGGCCGGCTGTTCGCGAGCTCGCGGATGACGTGGATCGACTCGCGCAACTCGGCGATGGTCGTGGGCTTGCCGTTGGTGACGCGCACAGCCGAGTCGCCGCGGCCGATGCCGCAGACCGTCCGATTGCCGTACATCTCATTGAGGGTCGCGAAGATCGACGCCGTCACCGTCCAGTCGCGCGTCGCCGGGTTCGTGACGAACGGCCCCACCTTGACCTTGCGGGTCTCGGCGAGGATCTGGCTGTAGATGACGTACGGCTCCTGCCAGAGGATATGCGAGTCGAAGGTCCAGACGTGCGTGAAGCCGTGGTTCTCGGCGAGCTTCGCGAGCTGGACGGTTCGCGATGCCGGCGGGTTGGTCTGCAGGACCGCTCCGAATTCCATCCGTGCTCCCTTTCATTCAGCGGGTTGAGGAGGCCGCTCGGTGTTCAGATGAGGTACTGGCTGAGGCCGCGCTTGAGGAAACGACCGTCGCCCTTGGCGCCGAGGTAGGCGAAGCCGTCGACGATGACCTTTCCGCGCGAGAGCACCGTGTCGACGTGGCCGTCGATCTCGAAGCCCTCCCACGCGGAGTGGTCCATGTTCATGTGATGGGTCCGGCCCGTCGGGTTTCCGGATGCATCGAGCCCGACGCCGATCGTCGTGTGTCCATTCGGGTTGTAGACCACGAGATCGGCGTCGGCGCCTGGTTGGATGACGCCCTTCTGCCCGTACAGGCCGAACATGCGGGCGGGTGTGGTCGAGGTGAGCTCGACCCAGCGTTCGAGGGTGATCTCACCGGTGACCACGCCTTGGTACATGAGATCCATGCGGTGCTCGATCGTGCCGATGCCGTTCGGGATCTTGCGGAAATCACCGCGGCCGAGCTCTTTCTGGTCTTTCATGCAGAACGGGCAGTGGTCGGTCGAGACCATCTGCAGGTCGTTCGTGCGCAGCGCTTGCCACATCGACTCCTGGTGGCCCTCTTCGCGAGAGCGGAGGGGCGTCGAACAGACCCACTTGGCACCTTCGAAGGCGCCCCATTCCTCGCTCTTCGCGCCGAGCTGGTCTTCGAGCGACAGGTAGAGGTACTGCGGGCAGGTCTCGCCGTAGACGTTCTGCCCCTTGTCGCGGGCCCAGGCGAGCTGCTCGACCGCCTGCTTCGCCGACACGTGCACGACATAGAGAGGTGCACCGGTCAGCTTCGCGAGCATGATCGCGCGGTGCGTGGCCTCCTCCTCCATCTCCCAGGCACGTGCGATGCCGTGGTAGAACGGGTCGGTCTTGCCCTGCTCGACGAGCTGCGCGGCGAGCACGTCGATCGCGGGGCCGTTCTCGGCGTGCATCATCGTCAACATGCCCGTGTCACGGGAGACCTGCATGGCCTTGAGGATCTGCGCGTCGTCGGAGTAGAAGACACCCGGGTAGGCCATGAACAGCTTGAAGCTCGTGATGCCCTCGTCGGGCAGTTTCGCGAGCGAGGCGAGGGATGCCTCGTTGACATCGCCCACGATCTGGTGGAAGGCGTAGTCGATCGCGCAGTTGCCGGCCGCCTTCGCATGCCAGGTCGCAAGGCCGTCTTCGATGCGCTGCCCGTAAGTCTGCACCGCGAAGTCGACGATCGAGGTCGTGCCGCCCCACGCGGCCGCGCGGGTGCCGGTCTCGAACGTGTCGATCGCGGCGGTGCCGCCGAACGGCAGCTCCATGTGGGTGTGGGCGTCGATGCCCCCCGGGATCACGTACTTGCCGGTGGCGTCGATCACTCGGTCGACGGATGCCGCGACATCCGTGCCCAGGATATTGCTCCCTGGCTCGAGCACGGCCCGGATCGTCTCGCCGTCGACGAGCACGTCGGCCGCGGCCCGGCCCGTCGCGCTCACGACGGTGCCGCCGGTGATGAGGGTGGTGGTCACTACTGCTCCTTTGCGTTTGCTGATCGAGTAGGGCCGCCAGGCCCGTCTCCATTCGCTGATCGAGTAGGGCCGCCAGGCCCGTCTCCATTCGCTGATCGAGTAGGGCCGCCAGGCCCGTATCGAGATCTCGTCGCGAGGTCTCGATACGCGCTTCGCGCTACTCGACCCACGGGGTCACGGCTTCGGGATGGACGTGTAGGACTCGGGGCGGCGGTCGCGGTAGAACTGCCAGGCATTGCGCACCTGCCGGATCATGTCGAGGTCGAGGTCGCGCACCACGATCTCTTCATCTGTGCCCGAGCCGTACTCGCCGACGATGTTGCCCTGCGGGTCGACGAACTGGCTCTTGCCGTAGAAATTCACGGCGAGGTCGCCGTACTCGTTGTCTTCGAGGCCGACGCGGTTGGCGGCGGCGACGAAGTACCCGTTCGCGGCAGCAGCGGCCGGCTGCTCGATCTCCCACAGTCGGTTCGAGAGCCCGGGCTTCGTGGCATTCGGGTTGAAGACGATCTGCGCGCCGTTCAGGCCGAGTTCGCGCCACCCCTCGGGGAAGTGACGGTCGTAGCAGATGTAGACGCCGATCGGGCCGACGGCGGTGTGGAACACGGGGTAGCCGAGGTTGCCGGGCCGGAAGTAGAACTTCTCCCAGAACTTGTCGAGGTTCGGGATGTGGTGCTTGCGGTACGAGCCGAGGATCGTGCCGTCGGCATCGACGACGACCGCGGTGTTGTAGTAGACGCCCGGCTGCTCCTCTTCGTAGATGGGCAGCACCATCACGAGCCCGAGCTCCTTCGCGAGGGCGGCGAAACGCTGCACGATCGGGCC
This sequence comes from Agromyces sp. Y575, assembly GCF_059445445.1. Classification (NCBI taxonomy): domain Bacteria; kingdom Bacillati; phylum Actinomycetota; class Actinomycetes; order Micrococcales; family Microbacteriaceae; genus Agromyces; species Agromyces sp. Y575. Next base: position 1,119,822 of record NZ_JCAIUI010000002.1, on the reverse strand, counting down.
GTCGGCCGGCTCGGCGTAGTCGTAGTACTTCACGTCTTCGGTGATGCCGAAGTACGGCCCGTAGAAGAGCTCCTGAAAGGAGATGACCTGGGCGCCCTGGGCTTTCGCATCGCGAGCGAACTGCTCGTGCTTGTCGAGCATCGACGCCTTGTCGCCGGTCCAGGTCGTCTGCGTGATGGCCGCTCGGACGATCGTCATTGTGCCTCCTGAGTCGGTCGGCGTCGTTGCCGTGCACTCGATGGGCGTGGAACCTGAGCTGCTCACCGGGTGGTGCTGTGACGCCGAGAGGTTGTGCCACGGACTGCAAGTCCGGAGTTCCCGAACGGGACTCGCGACCCGTTCTGTTATTGTTCGGCGTGAACATTTCTCTTGTGTTTCACACTGTGAGGTTGTGGTTACTCATCCTGTCGCTTGCTTCGTGAGGAGGCAATGGTCGTGTCAGCTTTTGATGTGGCAATTGCTCGTGTGAATGGCGTCGGTGCGGCTGGTGGTGCGGTCGGAGCCGGCGTGGTCGGTGTTCGCGTGACCGGCCCTGCGCTGACCGCGCTCGCCGAATTCCCCGAGACGACCCCCCGCGGCATCGCGGGCGTGATCGCCCGCCTCGTGAACTCCGGCGAGCTCGGGGTCGGCACCCGCCTGCCCACCGTGCGTGAGCTCGCGGGCGAGCTCGGGGTGAGCCCGGCCACGGTGAGCCAGGCCTGGCAGGCGCTCTCACGGGCCGGCCTCATCGAGTCTCGCGGCCGCGCCGGCAGCTTCGTACGGCCCCTTTCGCAGAGCTGGCTCGCCCCCCGAATGCGCGGCATGGCCGCGCCGAACGACCCGGTACGGCTCGACCTCTCACGCGGCACGCCCGACCCGCTGCTGCTGCCGGCTCTCGGCCCCGCGCTCTCCCGCGTCTCGGCCCGCGCCGAGACGGGCAGCTACCAGGCCGAACCCGTGATCCCGGCACTCGCGGCGGCACTCGCGGCATCCTGGCCCTCAGAGGTCGAGACCATCATGGTCGTCGACGGCGCGCTCGACGCGATCTCCCGCACACTCGAGCAGCTCGTGCGCTTCGGCGACCGCGTCGTGGTCGAGAGCCCGGGCTTCCCGCCGTTCCTCGACCTGCTCGACGTGCTCGGAGCCGAGGCCGTGCCCGTGCGACTCGACGAGTACGGCATGGTGCCCGAAGCACTCGCCCGGGCTCTGCACGGGCGGCCGGTCGCGGTGCTCCTGCAACCGCGCGCGCAGAACCCCACCGGTGCCTCGATGAACGCCGACCGGGCCGCGGCGCTCGCCCGAGTCATCCGCTCGGCCGCCGATGTCGACGGCCTCGTCGTCATCGAAGACGACCACTCGGGCCTCATCTCGACCGAGGGCGACGTGACGCTCGGCAGCTCGCTGCCCGGCCGGGTGGTGCACGTGCGGAGTTTCTCGAAGTCGCACGGGCCCGACCTGCGCATCGCCGCGCTCGGCGGCCCCCGTGAGCTCGTCGAGCGCGTGGTCGCCCGGCGCATGCTCGGGCCCGGCTGGACCTCGCGCATGGTGCAGACGATCCTCCTCGACCTCCTGACCGAGCGCGCTTCCATCGACGCCGTCGCCGAGGCTCGACGCCAGTACTACTCCCGGCAGCGCGCGCTCGGCGACGCGCTCCGGGCGCGCGGCGTCGAGGTCGCCGCCGCCGACGGCATCAATCTCTGGATGCCCGTGCTGAGTGAACGATCGGCGCTCGTGCAGCTCGCGGCGGCCGGCATCCGCGTGGCGGCGGGTACGCCGTTCCTAGCGGCATCGGATGTCGCCGAGGCCGCGGGCGGCGCCCGCACCCGGGCGGGCGGTGACTTCGTGCGGGTGACGGTCGGCCTGTTGCGCGAAGGCGCCGACGAGGTCGCGGATGCGCTCGCGTCGGCGGCTCATCACGTGGCGGCCGGCGGGTACTGAGGCGCCGTGTCCTCCCGATGCCCGCGCTGGCGTCGGCCTCACGCCGGCCTCACCTCGTAGAGGCGCCCGGCATTCTCGCGTAGTGGTCGGGCGCGATCGTCAACTCGGCCCGGCCTCCGGTGATCGACCGCAGGTCGAGCACGTAGCGAGCGAGCTCCGCCTCGGGCACGTTCGCCACGATGCGCGCCCGGCCGTCGCCGGCGGCCTCCGTCGCGCTGACCCGCCCGCGGCGGCCGGAGAGATCGGTCAGCACCGTGCCCTGCAGCTCACTCGGAACCGTGACGGTCACGAGCGACACGGGTTCGAGCAGCACCGTGCCCGCCTCGGCGAGCGCCGCCTTCACGCCGATCGACGCCGCCGTGCGGAAGGCCATGTCGGAGGAATCCACCGAGTGGGACTTGCCATCGACCAGCTCGACGCGCACATCGACGACCGGATGCCCCTGCGGCCCGCCTGCGGCGAGGGCGTCGTGCGCGCCCTTCTCGACAGCCGGGATGTACGAGCGCGGAACGGCCCCGCCCACCACCGAGTCGACGAACTCGAACCCGCCACCGAGCGGCATCGGCGAGACCCGCAGTTGCACCACGGCGAACTGGCCGTGCCCGCCGGACTGCTTCTTGAGCCGGCCCTCGACCTCGACCCGGCCCGCGATCACCTCGCGGTACCCGATCGGCGCCGGCGAGGTCGTCACGCGCACGCCGAACACGCGGGCGAGCCGTTCGACGGCGACGTCGACGTGCGTGTCGCCGAGGCCTCGGAGGATCGCCGCGCCGCCCGTGCGATCGACCACGAGCGTCGGATCCTCGGCGACGATGCGGCCGAGCGAACTCATGAGCTTCTCGTCGTCGGACTGCGTCACCGGGGTGAGGCTCACCGCGTACACCGGCTCGCGCCGCGGCAACGGCGCGGGCTCGGCGGTGCCGCTCGCGCGGCTCCACAGCAGGGTTCCCGACGGCGAGCCGGTGAGCTTCGCGACCGCGCCGATCTCGCCGGCGCTCAGCACGTCGGCCGGCAGATGCTCAGCTCCCCGCAACCGGAAGAGCCCGTGCAATCGTTCGTCGGCACCGGTCGTGGCGTTGTGCAGCCGATCGCTCGGCCGCACGACGCCCGAGAGCACCTTGAACATCGACACCTGCCCGACGAACGGGTCGGCCACGGTGCGGAAGACGTGCAGCAGGGTCTCGCCGTCGGGGTTCGGGGCGACGGCTACCTCGGTGCCGCCCATCACGATGCGGCTGTCGTGCTCGAGCGCCGACGGCGCCAGCGTGCACACGAGGTCGGCGACCCGGTCGACGCCGGTGCCGGTCACCGCAGAGCAGACGACCACCGGGATCGCCTCGCCGGTCGCCACTTCGCGGGCGAGGGTGCGCTCCAGCTCGGATGCCGCGGGCTCACGCCCGTCGAGGTACGCCTCGAGCTGCTCGTCGTCATGCGACACGATCTCCTCGGTCACCTCGACGTGCATGCGATGCTCCTCCGCCTCGACCGCGGCCGGGAGCGGTTCGTCATGATGGCGACCGGCATCGTCGTAGACGAGGGCTTGCTCGCTGAGTACGTCGGCGAGCGCGGTGAAATCGTGCTCCTCACCGATCGGCAGCTCGAGCGCCACGAGGCGATCGCCGAACGCGGCGCGCAGTTCCTCGAGCACCCGGCGGAAATCGGCGCGAGCCTTGTCCTCCTGGGTGATCACGACGATGAGCGGCACGCCGGCCGCCTCCGCCGCGGCCCAGGCGGTGCGTGTGCCGGCGGTCACGCCGTCGACCGCGCTCACGACCAGCACCGCGACATCCGCCACCGCCAGTGCCGTGTCGAGACCACCGATGAAATCGGGGTGCCCAGGAGCGTCAGCGAGCGTCAGCGTGTGATCGGTGCCGTCGGGGGAGACCCAGGCCAGGTGGGCGAGCGAGAGCCCGAGCGTCATACCCCTCGCGATCTCCTCGGGCTCGTGGTCGCCGGTCGTCGTGCCCTGCTCGACGCTGCCCATTCTCGGGATCGCGCCGGCGCGCAGCAGCAGCGCGTCGAGCAGCGTCGTCGTGCCGGAACCCGCTCCACCCACGAGGGCGACGGTCCGATGGGTCGAGGTCGAGGTCGAGTTCATGTGGCCTCCCGCGCCGCTGCAGTGCTGTCCCTCCCATCGTGGACCCGGCCGACCTCGACCGCCAGCCCCTGCGTGCGCGCGTAGGGTGGGGCGAGTGCAGATCACGGTGCTCGCGGGCGGTGTCGGGGGCGCGCGCTTCGTGCGCGGCGTGCGCGAGGAGTGCGCTCGGCGCTGGCCCGACGGCCACGGCGGCACCGAGGCATCCGTCACCGTGATCGTGAACACCGGCGACGACCTCTGGCTCGCCGGCGTCCGCCTCATGCCCGACTTCGACTCGCTGCTCTACTCCCTCGCGGGCGTCAACGACACCGAGCGCGGCTGGGGCCGTGCCGGCGAGAGCGAGCGCGTCGCCGCCGAACTGCGCGAGTGGGGCGTGGGCTGGCCGTGGTTCACGCTCGGCGACCTCGACCTCGGCACGCACCTGGCGCGCACAGCCTGGCTTCGCGAGGGCCTCACGCCAAGCGAGGTGGCGCATCGCCTCCAGCAGCGCTGGCCGCTCGGCGTGCGACTGATACCGGCGACCGACTTCGAGGTCGACACCCACGTGCTCGTCGCCGATGCCGACGACCCCACCGGCGAGCGCGAGATGCACTTCCAGGAGTGGTGGACGAGGTACCGCGCCGCCCTGCCCGCGCTCGCTTTCCGGCAGCAGAACCTCGAGACCGCCCGGCCCGCACCGGGTGTCGTCGAGGCGATCGTCGGCGCAGACCTCGTGCTCATCGCGCCGTCGAACCCCGTCGTGTCGATCGGCACGATCGTCGCCATCCCCGGCATGCGCGAGGCCCTCGCCGAGACGCATGCGCCCGTCGTCGGCGTCTCCCCCATCATCGGCGGCAAGGTCGTGCGCGGCATGGCCGACGCGTGCCTCACCGCGATCGGCGTCGAGACGACCGCCGAAGCCGTCGGCCGGCACTACGGCACGAGGGCGGCCGGCGGCCTGCTCGATGCCTGGCTCGTCGACGAAGCGGATGCCGCGGCGACCGCCTCCCTCGAAGAGACCGGGTTGCACGCGGCATCCGCCCCGCTCTGGATGCACGACCTCGATGCCTCCGCCGCCATTGCCGGCGCGGCCATCGCCCTCGGCTCGAGCGTCGGCGCGCGGGCGAACACGCAGCGCTGATCCGACGTCAGCTGACGGAGAACAGGTCGCGGGTCACCACGGCACGGGCCCAGCGCTGCTCATGAACGTTCCCGACGGCGCGTGCTCCGGAAGCGTCGCTGCCGTCACCACGATCTCGGCTGCCTCCTCGGCGCTCGTCGGCGCCTGCTGCCGGTTCCCCGGTGCAAGATCGGTCTGCACCCAGCCTGGGCACACCGACGTGACCTTGACCGACGTGCCGGTCAGTTTCTTGCTGAGGCCGATCGTCATGCTGTTCAGCGCCGCCTTCGACGCCTGGTAGGCCGGAACGATGCTCCCGTAGTAGGGCGACCGTTCATCGGACTGGTCGCTGAGCGACCCCATGGTCGAGGAGACGTTGACGATGCGGCCGGCGTCGCTGCGACGAAGCAGCGGCATGAACGCCTCGATGACGGTCGCTGCACCGACGACGTTCGTCTCGAAGGTGCGCGCGAAGGCGCCGATGTCGACGAAGTCGTAGTCGCCCGTCGCGGTCGCCTCCGGCAGGATCCCGGCGTTGTTCACCAGCACATCGAGCCGTCCGTGGCGACTGGCGATCAGCTCGGCCGCAGCGGCGACCTGCGCGGGTGAGACGACGTCCATCGTCACCGCTTCGGCGTCGAGGCCCTGCGCGACGAGCTCGTCTGCTGCGGCTCGGGCCGCTCGAGCGTCACGCCCGGCGATGATGACGGTGGTTCCCTTGCGAGCGAGGGCAGTGGCTGTGGCGAGTCCGAGTCCGCGGTTTCCGCCGGTGACCAATGCAATGGTGTTCATGGATGAGTACGTCCTTTCATCGACGTCGGAAACGCCGCGTCGTACCTCCACTCTGGACGAAGTCCACGCCATGCACTGGCGGAAATCGGACGCTGCGTCCGCGTCGATCAGCGGTCGAAACGCGCGCCCGCCGGGTCCTCCGGCAGAACCGTGAAGACGAACAGGATGATGCTGCCGACGAAGGGGATGAAGGCGATGAAGTAGAACGCCCCCGAACGATCGGTGTCGTGCAGCCGGCGCCAGACCAGCGCGAGAGTGGGAACGATCGTGCCCAGCTGCCAGATGGCGAGCAGCGCGAAGCCGATGCCGAACATCGGGCCGGGCATCGACGTGCCGTCGGCGTCGACCGTCGCACCGGTCATGCCACCGACGATGAGCACGATGTACAGCACGGTGACGACGATGGCGTGCATCAGCGTCCACCACCAGTACTCGCTCCGGCTGGCGCGACCCGAGAATGTCGCGTACTTGCGGAAGCCCCGTGAGACGGCCTCCCCGAAGCTCGCGCCGTATCGGGGCGCGTCGAGCGCGGTCTGCTGCGGTGCGGTGGCAATGCTCATCGTGAACGGTCTCGCTTCTGTGGGGGCGGTCGGGGCGGTCGGGGATTGGTCGGGGCTTGCGCGAGCGAGCTCGTGCCGATGCATCGAAGTGTCGGGCGAACGGGTTGCGACGGCGGATGCAGCGGCTACACGATACCCACCCCGCCACCCCTCACGCCACCCATCTCGAGGCATAGGATGAATACGACCGCCGGTGTGCTTTCACCGGTCGTGATGGCCCGGGATTGGGCCGTGTGTCGCCGACCTCGTCGGATCCATCCGCACGCACTCCCGGAGGCCTCATGCCCGCCGCACCGATCCGATCCAGCACCCGAAGCCGCCGCGGTCGCCGCTCCGCTGTCCTCGCCGCACCGATCGTCGCCGCCCTGCTCCTCGGGGGGTGCGCGGCCACCTCGACGGTGATTCCCGACGCCGCAGCGCCCGCCGACGACGGCGAGGCGTTCCCGCTCACGATCGACAACTGCGGCACCGAGGTCACGTTCGATGCCGCACCCGAGCGCATCGTCACGATCAAGTCGTCGACGCTCGAGCTGCTCCTCGCCCTCGGAGTCGGCGACCGCGTCATCGGCACTGCATTCAGCGACGGCCCGGTGCCCGAGGAGTTCGAGGGCGCGGCATCCGAGCTCGAGGTGCTCTCCGAAAAGGTGCCCTCGCAAGAGGTCACGCTCACCGCCGAACCCGATCTCGTCTTCGCCGGCTGGGAGTCGAACCTCACCGCCGAGGGTGCCGGCGACCGCGAGATTCTCGCGAAGCTCGGGGTCGCCACCTACGTCGCGCCCGCCGCCTGCAAGGGCGAGGGCTACATGCCCGAACCGCTGACCTTCGACGAGGTCTTCCGCGAGTTCGAGGAGGCCGGGGACATCTTCGGGGTTCCGGATGTCGCGGCTGAACTCGTGGCGTCGCAGCGCGCCGAACTCGACGCAATCGAGCCGAACGACGACGGCCTCACCGCGCTCTGGTACAGCTCGGGCGACGAGACGCCCTTCGTCGGCGCGGGCATCGGCGCCCCGCAGATGATCATGTCGGCCGCCGGACTCGAGAACATCGCGGCAGACGTCGACGACACCTGGACCTCGATGGGCTGGGAGGCGATCGTCGCCGCGAACCCCGACGTGATCGTGCTCGTCGACGCCGCGTGGAACACCGCCGAGCAGAAGATCGCTCACCTCGAGTCGAGCCCGGCGACCGCAGCCCTCCCCGCCGTGCAGCAGCAGCGCTACCTGATCGTCGACTTCCCGGCCTCCGAGGCGGGCGTGCGCAACGTGGGCGCGGTCGCCTCGCTCGTGGAGCAACTCGGGGAGCTGGATCGCTGATGGCCGACCGACCGTGGGTTGAAGAGCGTCCGACGAAGGAGGACGCGTCTCGAAACCCCGACGCTCGCGCGGAGGGGGTTCGAGACGGCGCTGGCGCGCCTCCTCGTCCAGCGGAACGCTCGAGCGGTCGCCGCACCACCGCGTGGGCACTCGGCCTCGCCGTGCTGCTCGTCATCTCGATCGTGGCAGCCGTCACGATCGGGCCGGCGGGCCTCAGCCCAGCCGACGTGTGGGCGAGCGTGCTCGCACACCTCGGCATCGGCGAGCCGACGCTGCCCCCGCTTCGCGACGGCATCGTGTGGGAGCTGCGGATGCCCCGGGTGCTCACCGCTGCGGCGGTCGGCGCCGGTCTCGCGCTCTGCGGCGCGGTCATGCAGGCACTCACCCGCAACCCCCTCGCCGACCCGTACCTGCTCGGACTCTCGTCGGGCGCCTCGGTCGGCGCCGTCGTCGTCATCGTGCTCGGGGTCGGGCTCCTGCTGCCGCTCGCCGCGTTCGCCGGCGCCATCGTGGCGCTCGTCGCGACGCTCGGCCTCGCGCGGGCGGCCGGCGGTCTCTCGCCCACGAAGACCGTGCTCGCCGGGCTCGCCGTGTCGTCGGTGTTCGGCGCCCTCACGAGCCTCGTGATCTTCTGGAGCGCGACCGGCGACAGCTACCGTGAGATTCTCAACTGGCTGCTCGGCTCGCTCGCCGGCACCGACTGGGTGTCCGTCGCGATCGCCGGCGGCGCGGTCGTCGTGATCGGGGTGCCGCTGCTCACGAGCGCGAAGACGCTCGACGCGTTCGCGTTCGGCGACACCGCCGCCGCCGCGCTCGGCGTGCACGTAGCCCGCAGCCGATGGCTGCTGCTCGGCGGCACCGCGATGCTCACCGGTGCGCTCGTCGCCGTGAGCGGCTCGATCGGGTTCGTCGGGCTCGTGCTGCCGCACGCCGTGCGCCTGCTCGTCGGCTCCCGCCACCGCGCGCTCCTGCCGCTCTCGGCACTCGCCGGCGCGATCTTCCTCATCTGGGCCGACACCGGTGCACGCACGCTCTTCGACCCGCGGGAGCTGCCCGTCGGCATCCTCACCGCGCTCATCGGCGGGCCGGTGTTCGCCGTGCTGCTGCTGCGGAACCGGAGCCTGCGATGACCGGCAGGGACGATCGCTCCGGCCCGGGCGACTTCGGCCTCGACGCCGCCGGCGTGCACTTCACACGCACGGGGCGGCTCGTCATCGACGATGTCGACGTCACGGTGCCGGCTGGCCGCCTCGGCGCGCTGCTCGGCCCCAACGGCGCCGGCAAGTCCACGCTGCTGCATCTCATCGCGGGGCTCGAGCGAGCGGATGCCGGTGCGCTCACCTTCGACGGCAACGATCTTGCCGTCCTGCGCCGCCGCGACCGGGCCCGGCTCGTCGCGCTCGCCGAGCAGGAGACCCACGACTCCCCCGAGTTGCGGGTCGACGAGGTCGTCGCCCTCGGCCGCACTCCGCATCTCGGCGCCTGGTCTGGGCTCGGCGACCAGGATCGGGCCGTGGTCGCCGAGTCGCTCGCAGCCCTCGGGCTCGAGGCGATTGCCGAGCGCCCGTTCTCGTCGCTCTCCGGCGGCGAACGCCAGCGGGTGAACCTCGCCCGGGCACTCGCGCAGGAACCCCGACTGCTGCTGCTCGACGAGCCGACCAACCACCTCGACGTGCGAGCGCAGCTCACGAGCCTCGAGCTCTTGCGCTCGCTCGCGTCGAGCGGTCGCACCGTGCTCGCGGCGCTGCACGACCTCGGGCTCGCGGCCGCGTACGCGGATCACGTGATCGTGCTCGAGCGGGGCCGGGTCGTGGCATCCGGAGCCCCAGCCGACGTGCTCCAACCCGGGCTCATCCGCGAGGTCTGGGGCGTCGAGGCCGAAGTGCTCGAACACCCGTCGACCGGCCGACCGCTCATCGCTTACGCGGGTGTCGCACCGCTCACGACGGCGCCGCTCACGACAACACGTCCTTCGTGAGGAACCGGCCGATCGCGAGCGCGCCGAACACCGCGAGGTAGCCGGCCTGCAGCAGCGCGTTGTCGGCGAACGAGTCCCACACCGGCGGCGCGCGCAGCAGGTCGGCGAAGCCGAGCCAGTAGTGGGTGAAGAGCCACGGATGCAGCCACTCGAGCTGCGGCAGCGCGCCCATGATCTGCGCCACCACCGCGAGGATCGCCGTCGCCGCCATTGCACCGACGGGCACGGTCGTCAGCGTCGAGAGGAACAGGCCGATCGCCGACAGGCCGAGGAGCGACACCGTGACGTACGCGGCGATCGCCAGGAACCGGAGGAGTCCGTCACCGACGCTCACCGACGCACCCGAGAGCAGCGTCACCGGCCCGATCGGGAAGAGCGCCCAGCCGATGAGCGTGCCGACCACCACGACCGTGAGGGTCGCCGCCGCGCAGAACACCGCGGCCGCCGCGTACTTGACGAGGAGCAGCCGGATGCGCCCGGCCGGCGCGATGAGCAGGTAGCGCAGAGTGCCGTGGCTCGCCTCGCCCGCGATCGAGTCACCCGCGACCACCCCGATCGTGAGCGGCAGGAACAGCGGAATCGCGACGGTGATCGCGGTGACCCCGACGAAGAGACCGTTGTTCGTGATCTGGTCGAGGAAAGCGGGGCCGCGGCCACTCGGCGAATCGCCCGCGACGCGGATGGCGACGGCGATCAGGATCGGGATGAGTGCGAGCGCGCCGAGCATCGCCCAGGTGCGGCGGCGACGGAACAGGGTCAGGAGTTCGGAGCCGAGGAGGGAGAGCGTCCCGCCGCCCATGGTCGGTCTCGAGACGGCAGCTTCGCGGCCTCCTCGACCAGCGGGGGTGGCCGCCGCCGCGTCACTCGACAACGTCGAACCCCTCGCCGGTGAGATCCATGAACCGCTGCTCGAGGCTCACGCGCTCGAGCTCGAACCCGCGCACGCGCACACCCGCCGCGACGAGCGCGGCAACGATCGACTCGGCAGGGGCCGTCATCGCACCGAGGCGGGCGGCCACGAGCCCATCGCCCGCGGTGTCGCCGTCATCGACGAGCCCAAGTCGCGCCAGCACCTCGCGAGCACCGGCCGCATCCGGCGTACGCACGAGCACCCGCGCCTCGCCGTCACTGCGGAACTCGTCGAGCGTTCCCTGGGCGACGAGACGCCCGGCGCTCATCACCCCGACGTGGGAGCACACCTGCTCCACCTCTGCGAGCAGGTGGCTCGATACGAACACCGTCGTACCGTCGTTCGCGAGGGAGCGGATCAGCGCGCGCACCTCGCGGGTGCCCTGCGGGTCGAGGCCATTGGTGGGCTCGTCGAGCACGAGGAGTTCGCGCCGCATGAGCAGCGCGTTCGCGAGCCCGAGCCGCTGCTTCATGCCGAGGGAGTAGGCGTGCACCTTCTTCTGCGCGGCGTGCGAGAGACCGACGCGATCGAGCGCATCGGCGACACGCGCTGCGCGGGTGCGTCGCGGGGCGTGCCGGTCGGCGGCGTCGAATCGGCGCAGGTTCGCCGCCCCGGAGAGGTAGGGCGAGAACGCCGGCCCCTCGACGAGTGCACCGACGCGAGGCAGCACCGAGTCGACGTGCCGCGGCATGTCTGCCCCGAGCAGGCGGGCATCGCCTGCGGTCGCCGCGACGAGACCGAGGAGCATGCGGATCGTCGTGGTCTTGCCCGAGCCGTTCGGCCCGAGGAACCCGAACACCGCCCCCTGCGGCACCGCGAGGTCGATGCCGTCGACGGCGAGCTGCGAGCGGAAACGCTTGGTGAGGCCGTGCGTCTCGATCGCGAGTTCGGGCACGCGCCTGCTGCCCGTCAGCGACCGGTCGCGGCGGCGTCGAACAGGCGGTCGGCGGTCACCGCGCCGGCGAACACCCGGCCGTCGTCAGTGAAGAGCACGGTCACGAGGGAGGTCGTGAGGATGCGCCCGCCGTCGACGGGTTCGGTGAGCGAGCCGAGCATCGCGGCGGCCTCCTGAGCCTGTCGAAGGGATGCCTCGGCGCCGGGGCCTGCGGCGCCGCCGGCACTCATCGGCAACTCGACCACGGCCGACCAGCCCTCGCCGTGCACGATCGGCTGCGGCATCCGCTCGCCGGTCGTGTCGGACCCCGCCTCGGCCTCTGCCTTCCACTGCTCGAGCTCGGCGGCGGTCGGAATCGGCACGACCTGCTCGGTCACGGTCGCGCCCTCGGGCGGAGTGAACGCGAACACCGAAGCATCCGGCGCATCGAATGAGATGTCGGTGAAGGCGACGCTGAAGGCGGGCTCGTCGGCGCCGCGGGCGGTGATCGATGCGGCGAGCGCGACACCCGTCTCACCGTCGATCGCAACCGCGATCTCGCCGACGAGAGTGTCGGCGTCGCGCGGGGTGAGCACGAGCTCGTAGGCCTCGCGACCGGCGACGCGCGCGTCGGTGCCGACGGAGACCTCGGTGGTCTCGTCGAGTCGTGCAAGCGCCTGATCGAGGAATTGCTCAGGCGTCGGCATCGGTGCTCCGGCCTCTGCTTCGAGGCGGGCCCGAGCCTCGTCGGCGTGGTGCTTCGCCTCGTGGTCGAGCGCCTCGAGGTCGGTGCCCTCTGGGAGTGTGATGCGTGTGGCTGCATTCTCGGCGGAGTCGTAGATCCAGGCGCCCGTGTCAGAGACGTACACGTTGCGCTCGGCGAGTGCGTCGAGCACCTGCAGTCGCGCGTTCGCGTCGTCGAGGTAGACCCGCGCGGTGTGAGTACCCGTGGCGAGCGAGATCAGGTCGTCGAGGTCGGTGGCGGATGTCCCCTCCGCACCGTCGCCCGCGCCTGGCTGCCCGCCCGGGCCGCTCATCGCGCCCGTGAGACCCGACAGGTCGGGCAGCCCGAGCTCGGACGTCTGCTCGACCGTGCCCGAGAATGCATCGACCTCGCTCGACGCGGCGAACTCGAGCAACTCAGCGGGCGACAGATCGGGCAGATCGACAGCAGCATTGGCCGAAAGAGGCACGAGCACGACTCCGACGCCGATCGCGATCGGCACGGCAATGGCGGGAATCCAGCGGCTGAGCCTGCGGGACGCCCCGGTGTCGCGGGGGCGCATGCATTCAGGCTACGCCTGCTCGCGGCATCCGGAGCCGATCTGTGGGCAACACTCAGGATCTCGGACATGCACGGCACGGCATCGAGACCTCGCACTGAAACCGGACAGAAACTGACCACACGCTTCCGTAACGTCGTCCACATGGAAACCGAAGACCTGAACCCTGGAAGCAACCGTTCCGTGCAGACGTGGATCGTCACACCCGACACGACGAGACTGCTCGACTTCGTGAGCGACGTGTTCAGTGCCGTCGAGATCGCCCGAGTTCCCACGGAAGACGGAGGCATCGGGCATGCCGAACTGCGCATCGGCGACACCTGGCTGCTCGCGTTCGACTCGCGGCCCGACTGGCCGTCGACCCCGGCGATGCTCCGCGTGTTCGTCGACGACGTAGCAGCGGTGTTCGAGCGGGGCGTTGCAGCCGGCGCAAAGGTCGTGACCGAACTCGACGACGCCGCGTGGGGCGATCGGGGCGGCCGCCTCCGCGATCCGCTCGGCAACATCTGGTGGGTGGTGCAGCACGTCGAAGATGTCGCACCCGATGAGATGGGCAGGCGATTCTCCGAGGAGCGCTACGTCCGATCCATGCAGCTCGCGCAGGAGACGCTCGATTCGGAATTGAGCGGTCGCAGCAGCGGCTGGTCGAGCCGGCCGGTGGTGTAGCGGGCGTCGGTGTCGGGCGTTCGTGCAGCAGGCGTTGCCGCCCAGCCCGCCCGGGTCTAGCGTGAGGGGGATCGAGCCGTTGTACCCAGTTCAAGGGGGATCTCATGGTCAACGTCGTCGTCCACCGCCACTCCGCACGCCGCAACCTGGCGTTGGCGCTCGCGGGCGCGCTCGCCGTCGGTGTCATCGCCACGGCCGCGCCGGCATCGGCGCAGTCGCTCGCGGCGCCGCCGGCGGCGAACTCCGTCGCGACTGCGGCCCCCGGGTCGACGTCATCGCCGACCCGGTCGACGTCGACGGGATACGGCGGCGCGGTCTCGTCGGTCGACGCCTCGGCGAGCCGGATCGGCGTCGAGGTGCTCCGTCTCGGCGGGAACGCGGCGGATGCCGCGGTCGCGACCGCGGCGGCGCTCGGCGTCACCGAGCCGTACAGCGCCGGCATCGGGGGCGGCGGGTACTTCGTGTACTTCGACGCAGCGACGGGCGAGGTGAGCACGATCGACGGGCGCGAGACGGCGCCGGCCGCCATGCCGAACGACGCGTTCATCGACCCCGCGACCGGCCAGCCGTACCGGTTCACTCCCGAGCTCGTGTCATCCGGTGTCTCGGTCGGCGTTCCCGGCACCCTCGCAACATGGGAGTCCGCGCTCGACCGGTTCGGTACGAAGCCGCTCTCCCTCATGCTCGCCCCCTCGATCCTGCTCGCGGCGACGGGATTCACGGTCGACGAGACCTTCCGCAACCAGACGCTCGACAACAAGGCGCGGTTCGCTGCATTCCCCGACACGGCGAAGCTGTTCCTGCCCGGCGGCGACGCCCCGCAGGTCGGCACGAAGTTCCGCAATCGCGATCTCGCGAAGACGCTCGCGCTCATCGCTGTGCGCGGTACCGACGCGTTCTACTCGGGCCGGCTCGCGGCCGAGATCGCCGACGTCGTGCAGCATCCGCGCAAAGACCCGGCATCGTCGCTGCCGGCGCCGGCCGGCACGCTCACGACCGACGACCTCGCGGCGTACTCCGTCGTGGAGCAGGAGTCGACGCACGTGGAGTACCGCGGGCTCGACGTGTACGGCATGGCGCCGTCGTCGTCGGGCGGCACGACCGTCGGCGAGGCACTGAACATCCTCGAGAACCACGACCTGTCGTCGGCCGAGATCGGCCAGAGCCTTCACCTCTACTTCGAGGCGACAGCCCGGGCGTTCGCCGACCGCGGCGCGTACGTCGGCGACCCGGCGTTCGTCGACGTTCCCACCGAGACGCTGCTCAGCCAGGAGTTCGCCGACGCCCGCGACTGCACGATCGACCCGGCGTTCGCCTCGACGCGGCCGGTGCCCGCCGGCGCACTCGACGGGGTCGGCTGCGAGGCCGTCGCCCTCGAAGAGGCGGCCGACACCGAGAACGTCTCGACGACGCACCTCTCGGTCGTCGACAAGTGGGGCAACGCGGTCGCGTACACGCTCACGATCGAGCAGACCGGCGGCTCGGCGATGACCGTGCCGGGCCGCGGGTTCCTGCTGAACAACGAACTGACCGACTTCAGCACCGTGTACAACGCGTCGGACCCGAACCGCATCGAGCCGGGGAAGCGACCGCGGTCGTCGATGGCACCCACGATCGTGCTCGAAGACGGCGCCGTGCGGTTCGTGCTCGGCTCGCCCGGCGGGGCGACGATCATCACGACTGTGCTGCAGATCCTCATAAACCGTATCGACCTCGGCATGACCCTGCCCGAGGCTGTGGCAGCGCCGCGCGCCTCACAGCGGAACGCCGCGGTCACCCCGGCCGAACCCGAGTTCATCGCCGCGTACCAGGCTGCGCTCGATCCATACGGCCAAGTGCTCGTGCCATCGGGCGACCAGTTCACCTCCGCTGCGCAGATCGGTGCTGCAGCGGCGATCGAAATCGACCCGAACGGGCTGATGACCGCCGCCGCCGAACCGGTCCGCCGAGGCGGCGGCACCGGCCTGGTAGTCAGACCTGTGCGCTGAGCGCTGCCGCGCGTAGCCTGAGGAGATGACGCGAACGGCATACAAGGCGCAGCCCCGCGACGAACTGCTCGCGGGCATCGCCGACGAGTTCCTGCACAATGCGCCGCGCGGGCGCCGGCTCATCGCGGTCGAGGCCGCGGCGACGGCCGATGCCGTGCGCTTCGCCGACGACCTCGCTGAGGTGCTCGCCGCGCGCGGACAGACCGTCGTGCGCGCGTCCGTCGGCGACATCAGCAGAGGCCGCGGCGACGACGGCAGCAGCAGCTCTGTCGGCGAGGCGACGCTGCGTGCAGACACGATCGAGCCGTTCCGGGCGGGCACCCTGCCCGGCGCATCCGACGACGCAGTGCTCGTCGTCGACGGTCGGGGACTGCTCGACGATCGGGTGCGCGGCGCCTGGCACTTCTCGTTGTGGCTGCTCGCGGGCGACGAGTTGCCGCACTCCGGGGCATCCGTCATCGTCGATGTCACCGACGAGTCGTCGCCGACCCGTTTCTTCTACGACTACTGCGCGCTGCCGCCGAGCGTGAACCGGCCCGGCCTGTACTGACTCGGCCGCTCCGCGCCCCTCCCACGACCTTTTGCGCGCGCACGGACGTTTTGCAAGGGTCGTGGCGCGGCAAAGCGTCGTGGGAGATGCGCTGACGCGCGGCGCGGCGCGGCAGCTCAGAGTGCGCGCAAGCGCGGCGCGAGGTCGCGTGCGAAGAGCTCCTGGAAGCGGGCCTGGTCGTGGCCGGGCGCGTGGAAGACGAGGTGGTTGAACCCGGCGTCGACGTAGGCCTTGATCGAGGCGACGACCTCGTCGGGGTCGCTGCCGACGATCCAGCGCTTCGCGATCTGTTCGATCGGCAGCGCGTCGGCCGCCCGCTCCATCTCGACGGGGTCGGTGATGGAGTGCTTCTGCTCGGGCGTGAGCGAGAGCGGTGACCAGAAGCGCGTGTTCTCGAGGGCCGCCGTGGCGTCGGTGTCGTACGAGAGCTTGATCTCGATCATGCGGTCGAGGTCGTCGTACGAGCGACCACCGGCCGCGACACCCTCTTTCACCGCAGGGATGAGCTGCTCGGTGTAGAGCTCCATGCCCTTGCCGGAGGTGCAGATGAATCCGTCGCCCGCGCGCCCCGCGTACTTCGCGACGGTCGGGCCGCCGGCTGCGATGTACACGGGCACGGGAACATCCGGACGGTCGTAGATCGACGCGTCGTGGGTCGAGTAGTACTCGCCCTCGAAGCTCACTTGCTCGTCATCGGTCCAGAGTGCGCGCATGAGTCGCACCGATTCGCGGAGGCGCGCGAACCGCTCCTTGAACGCGGGCCACTCCTGCTCGCCGGCGCCGCGGAACCCCGTCGCGATCTCGTTGAGCGCTTCGCCCGTGCCGAAGCCTGCGATGATGCGCCCAGGGTAGAGGCAGCCGAGGCTCGCGAACGCCTGCGCGAGCACCGCTGGGTTGTAGCGGAACGTCGGCGTCATGACGCTCGTGCCGATTCTGATCGTCGAGGTGCGCTCGCCGACGGCGGCGATCCAGGTGAGCGAGAACGGCGCGTGACCGCCGTCGTGTCGCCACGGCTGGAAGTGGTCGCTCGTGAACACCGATTCGAAGCCGTTGGCTTCGGCCGCGACGGCGATCTCGACGAGCTCGCGCGGGGCGAACTGCTCGGCTGAGGCCTTGTATCCGAGTGTGAGCGTCATGCTGTTCCCTTTCGATCGGACGGGGGTGCATCGGCGAGACGCGCGACGACTTCGGCGGTGTGGTCGCCCACTCCATGGTGCAGCACGGCTTCGAGCCCGTCGACCGTGTCGACGTCACGGGTGAGGCCGGGCGCTGCGGATGCCTCGAGCTCGACGAACCCCGCGGCGGCGTGCCGCGCGGCGGACTCGACACCGAACCGCGGTTCGAACGAGGTGCCTGCCATCGCGGTCGCGAGGGTCGTGCCCGTGCCGTCGGCGTCGCGAACGAAGGCGAGCGGATGCCGCGACGCGGCGCTGAGCGCGGCATCGAGCTCTTGGGGCTTCAACGCAGGCAGGTCGCCGAGCAGCACGGCAATGTTCGTTCCCGGGGCCTGTCGAAGGGAACCCGGCACTACACCCGCTCCCTTCGACAAGCTCAGGGAGCTCGACGGGCTCAGGGAGCTCGACAGGCTCAGGGAGCGAACGTGGGCGATGCCGAACGCGATCGCCGGCGTGAGCCCGCGCGGGCCTTCGGCCGGTTCGGCGAGGAACTCCGCGCCGCCCGCGAGCGACGGGTCATCGCCGACGACGATGACCCGCGCGACGGTTCGCGCGACGAGGGCGGCTGCGATCGTGTCGAGGGCGAAGGCGCGGGCGAGCTCGGCGCGTGCGTGGTCGGGCACGGCTGGCGCAAGTCGCGTCTTCGCGCCCGCGGGCGATTTCACGGGGATCACGACGGTCCACGATGCGGTCGTGGCCGCGGCATCCGATGCGCTCATCACGCCCGGAGCCCCGGAAGCACGTCACGGCCGAAGACCTCGAGGAACTCGGCCTGATTCCGCCCGACATTGTGCAGGTAGATGCGATCGAAGCCGAGGTCGAGGTGGCGCTGGATATCGGCGCGATGCACGTCGGGGTCGGCGGAGACGACCATGCGACCCGCGAAGTCCTCGGGGCGCACCGTGTGGGCGAGCTGCTCGAACTCCCACGGCGAGCGGATATCGCTGCGCGGGAAGCGCATCCCGCCGTTCGGCCATTCGTGCAGCGCGTTCTGCATGGCTGCCTCGTCGGTCGCGGCCCACGAGAGGTGCAGTTGCAGCACCTTGGGCATCGCATCGGGCCGCCGGCCCGCCGCGCGTGCGCCTTCAGCGAAGCGTGTGATGAGCGTCTGCAGCTTGTCGGCGGGCGCGCCGGTCGTGATGAACCCGTCGACGGTGCGGCCGGCGCGAAGCGCGGTGACAGGGCCGGATGCCGCGACGAGGATCTCGGGTGCCACGCTCGGCATTGTCCACAGGCGCGTGGCTTCGAGCTTGAAGTGGGGACCGGCATGGCGCACGTCCCGCCCGGCCATCGAGCCGACGAAGAGCTTCTTGATCACGTCGACCGCCTCGAACATGCGGTTGATGCGCTCGGGGGCCTCCGGCCAGTACGGCCCGACGACGTGCTCGTTCAGCGCCTCGCCCGAGCCGAGTCCGAGCCAGTGCCGCCCCGGATACATCGCACCGAGCGTTGCGCTCGCCTGGGCGACGACGGCCGGATGCATCCGGAACCCCGGTGTCGTCACGCCCGGGCCGAGGTCGCCGCGCGTGCGTTCGCCGATCGCGCCGAGCACGCTCCACACGAACGACGACTCCCCCTGCGCGGGAACCCACGGCTGGAAGTGGTCGCTCGCCATGACCCCCGTGAAGCCGTGGGACTCGGCGAGCGCGCTGAGCGCGACCGCCTCGGCGGGTGGGAAGCGCTCGAGCATCGCGGCGTAGCCGATGTGTGCTGACACCCCTCCATCTTCTCGCGTCGATGAGGAAACGCGCGCCGTGAGGGATGTTCGCTGAGCTCGTCGAGAAGGATGTTCGCTGAGCTCGTCGAAGCGCTCTGGTCGGATATTCGCTTCGACAGGCTCAGCGAACGGGACTACTGGGTGCAGGGGCCTACTGGGCGAGCGGCCCCTCGGCCTGCGACTCGTCGAAGCCGTCGCGATACCCCTCGTTGTACGCCTCGTCGGCGCCGACTCGGAACAGGTCGCGCTCGGCGGGGCGCTGGATCGACCGCGCGCCCGGCAGGTCGAGGTCGCCCACGAAGCGCCCCAGTCCACGCACGACGGCGACCGGCACGCCCGACGACTTGCCCTTCACGAGCTCGGCGGCGCCCGCGATCTCGTCGGCCACGCACGGCATCGTGACCGAGAGCGGCTTGCCCGAGGCATCCGTCGAACCGCGCAGATCGTCGAAGACGTGCACGCCGGCCGCGCCGATCGCGAGGTCGGTCTGGCCCTCGCGCCACGGCCGGCCGAGGGTGTCGGAGAGGATGACGCCGACATGGGCGCCCGTGAGCGCACGGATGCCGGTGGCCAGCGCCCGCGCCGAGGCATCCGGGTCGACCGGCAGCAGCAGCACCGTGCCGTCGGGTGAGTTCGACGCATCGACGCCCGCTGCGGCGCCGATGATGCCCTGACGATTCTCGACGATGCGGGTGACGCCTCCGTCGAAGACGCGGGTCGCGACCACCCGCACGGTCTCGTCGGTGATGGCCTGCTCGCGGTCGGCGGCGGCCACGATGCGCCCCTCGGCCTTCGAGACGATCTTCGAGGTGATGACGAGGATGTCGCCGCCCTCGAGATCGACCGCGTCGGCGATGAGCGCGGCGAGGTCGGCGCCCTTCGTGATCTCGGGCATGCCCTCGACGCCTTCGATGCTGAATTTCACGGCCACCCCCAGGATTCGCGTTGCTCCGATCTTCGCAGCTCCGGGTGCCACGCCGCCAGAAGGGCGCGGCTGTTGACGCTGCGCTACGCTCGCGGCATGTCCAACGATGGCACCGGCTTCTCGCTCGACGACCGCAATGACGGGCGCGCCGAGACTCGCATCGAGCGCCTCGACCGCAACTGGAGCGACATTCTGCAGGAGCTGCGGGCGACGCAGACCGGCACGCAGATCATGACGGGATTCCTGCTCGCCGCGGCGTTCCAGCCCCGCTTCACCGATCTCGACGGCTACCAGCTGTGGCTCTATCTCGTGCTCGTGGCACTCGCGTGCGTCGCGACGCTGCTCGGGCTCGCGCCCGTGATCCTGCATCGCCAGCTGTTCGGGCGACAGCAGAAGGAGCGGATCGTGCGCCGCGGTGACCGGTTGCTGCGGGCCCACCTGCTCGTGGCGTCGCTGCTCGCGGCGGGCGTCGCGGGACTCATCTTCGAGCTGGCGCTCGGCCGAGTCGCGGGCTTCGTCGCACTCGGAGTCGCGCTCGCCGCCGCCGCCCTGCTCTGGATCGTCGTGCCGAGGCTCGCGAGGGAGCGATCGTGAGGGCCGAGGCGCCTGTGAGGGCCGTCTCGCCCTGCGACTTCGGCGCGTGTCGTGTCGCCGCACCCGAATAGGCTTGACGCATGCGCATCGCCACTTGGAACGTCAACTCGATCCGCGCCCGCGTCGGCCGCACCGTCGATTGGATGGTGCGCGAAGACGTCGACGTGCTCGCGATGCAGGAGATCAAGTGCAAGCCCGAGCAGTTCCCGCTCGAGGCCTTCGAGGCGGCCGGCTACGAGGTCGCGATCCACGGGCTGAACCAGTGGAATGGCGTCGCGATCGCGAGCCGATCACCGATCGGCGAGGTCGAGACGTCCTTCCCCGGCATGCCGGGATTCCTCAAGGGACTCGAGGGCCCCGATCAGCCGCAAGAGGCCCGCGCGATCGGCGCGACCGTCGATGGTGTGCGGGTGTGGAGTCTCTACGTTCCGAACGGCCGCTCGCTCGACGACCCGCACTACACCTACAAGCTCGACTGGCTCGCGGCGCTCACCGACTACACGCGCGCCGAGACATCCGCTCGGCCTGAAGTACCGTTCGCGCTTCTGGGCGACTTCAACATCGCTCCGCTCGATGAAGACAATGGCGACCCCGCGGTCATCGAGGGGCAGTCGACCCACGTCTCGCCGGCCGAGCGGCGGGCGTTCTTCACCCTCGAGAACGCCGGGGTCACCGACGTGGTTCGCCCGCGCATCCCCGAGGGCTACACCTACTGGGACTACAAGCAGCTGAAATTCCCGCGCAACGAGGGCATGCGCATCGACTTCATCCTCGGTTCGGCGGCGTTCGCAGAGGCCGTGACGGATGCCTCCATCCACCGCAACGAGCGCAAGGGCGACGCTCCCAGCGACCACGTGCCGGTGCTCGTCGAACTCGCCCTCGGCGAAGACGACGACGATCGGCCCATGATCTTCTAAGTCCCGAGCGATCGTCGCGGGCCGGGTCGATCTTCTCGGGGCGGAGCCGGGCACCCTGATCTCCGCCACGGCTCCCAGCCGCCGCGGTACCCTCGAGTACGTGACCAGCACCCACGACCGAGCTGCGGGAGACCCGTTCACGGGCACCACGTTCGGCGGTCGCTACCGCCTCGGCACCCTCATCGGGCGAGGTGGAATGGCGAGTGTCTATCGCGGTGCCGATCTGAGCCTCGGCCGATCCGTCGCGGTGAAGGTCTTCGCTGAAGCGGCCGAGGGCATCGACGACGACGCCCGGCGTCGATCGGAGACGGCGCTGCTCGCGAGCGTCGAGCACCGCGCGCTCGTGCGACTCTACGACGCGGGTCGCGACGAGGCGAGCGGACGCGAGTACCTCGTGATGGAACTCGTCGACGGACGCGACCTGCGGCAGACTCTGCGCCTCGGCCCGTTGAGCCCAGCGGATGCCGCGGGCCTGGCCGCAGACATCGCCGAGGCCTTGCACGTGATCCACGAGCGCGGCATCGTGCACCGCGATGTGAAGCCCGCGAACATCCTGCTTGCACGGGCGCATCTGCCGACGCGTCGCTGGAATGCCAAGCTCGCCGATTTCGGCATCGCGCGTCTCATCGACGACGCCCGCCTCACCCGCACCGGGGCCTTCGTCGGCACGCCCGGTTACCTCAGCCCCGAGCAGGTGGGCGGCGACGCCCCCGGCACCGCGGCAGACATCTATTCACTCGGACTGCTGCTGCTCGAGGCGCGCACCGGGCAACAGGCGTTCCCGGGCCCGGCGACCGAGTCCACGAGCGCGCGACTCGTGCGCGACCCCGAGATCCCCGATGAGCTCGGCGCCGATTGGGTCGCACTCCTGCGACGCATGACCGCCCGCGATGCCGCAGCACGACCGGCCGCGCTCGAAGTCGCGATGGCAGCGAGCCGTCTCGATGAGTCGCCCTCGACGACGACCGTGCTGCACGAGGCAGCCGAAGACCCCACGCTCGTGCTCCCGACCGCGACGACGACCGTGCTCGCTGGCGCTGGAGCGGAAGTCGCAGCCGGAGCCGCAACCGGAGCCGCAGCTACCGGGGGCGTCGGCTCCGACGATGCCGTCGCCGCTCGCGCTGTCGCCGCCGCGATGCGTCCGGCCCCATCGAGGCCGCGTCGCTGGCGGAATCCCCGGCAACCTCGCTGGTTACGACCGGCGATCGCCATCGTGCTGCTCGCCGTCATCGCCGTCGGCGCGGCCCTGCTCGTGCCGCCTGCGATCGCCGGCCTCACCTCGACGTCGACCACGCCGGCAGAGCCGCTGCCGAGCCTTCCGGGTGAACTCGGCGTGCACCTCGAACTGCTGGATGAGGCGGTCACCCGATGAGCGGTCACCCGATGAGCGGTCACGCGATGATCCGGTTCCGCACGATGCTCCCCACTGCCGCCATCGCGATGACGCTCGCGTTCGGCCTCACCGCTTGCAGCCCGTCGGCCGAGTCGGTCAGCTCCGAGCTGCACGCCTCGGTCGTGCAGGTCGCCGAGCGCGCCGATGCGGGTGACTACATCGGTGCCCTCGCCGAGCTCGCGCTGCTCGATCAGGATGTCTCCGATGCCGTCGACGCAGGCACGATCGGGGCGGAGCAGGCGCAGGAGATCGACGAAGCGCTCACCCTCGTGCGCAACGACCTCGAGGCGGCCGAAGTCGCGACCACTCCGACTCCGACTCCCTCTGACGACGATGATGACGACGGGCCTGGCAACAGCGACAACAAGGGCAACGACGACAAGGGCAACAAGGGCAACAAGGGCAACAAGGGCAACAACGACGACTGACGGATGCCCCGCCTGACTTCCGCATTCCGCGGGCCGCATCCGTCGCATAGTCTCGGGGGATGCCTTCGCTCGCAGTTCCCGGCGCCGATCTGTACTACGAGTCCGCGGGGCGCGCCTCCGCACCCGCGCTGCTCCTCATCCCGGCCGGCATCGCCACCCTGGGCATGTGGGACCCGCAGATCGACGCCCTCGCCGAACACCACTTCGTGGCCCGACTCGACCCCCGCGGTTTCGGCGGCACTCGCCACGACGAGGCCGTTCCGTTCGCGAACCACGCCGACGCCCTCGCGGTGCTCGACCATCTCGGCATCGAAGCGGCGACGGTGATCGGCGCGAGCCGTGGCGGTGAGATCGCCCTCGACACGGCGATCGCCTCGCCCGACCGCGTGCACGGAGTGGTGACGGTCGGCTCGGAGCCGAGCGGCTTCCCCGATCTCCCGCTCACTGACGAGGAACAGCGCCGCTTCGACGAGATCGACAGCCTCGACCCCGCCATCGACGCGGCGCGCATCGTGCGGCTCGAGACCACGCTCTGGGCGGCGGGGCCGCGGCGCTCGGAGGCCGATCTGGATCCTTCGTTCGTCCGCCTCGCGCACGAGCTCAACTCGCCCAACATCGCGCACGCGGCCGATGACGGCACCATGCTGCCACTCGAACCGCCGGCCGCAGATCGGCTCGGCGACATCCGCTCACCGGCGCTCGTCACCGTCGGCGAGTACGACCTCAGCTCGGCGCTCGCGGCGTACGACCACCTGCTCTCGAACCTGCCCGATCCGACGGGCGTTCGCTTCGCCGACACCGCCCATCTGCCGAGCGTCGAACGGCCCGAGGAGTTCACTCGGGTGCTGCTCGAGTGGCTGAGCCGCAACGGGCTCTGACGCACGCGCGTTTCAGGCGGTGATGAGCCCCGGGAGACCGTCGACGCTTCGGGTGTTCTTCTCGACTCGATACTCGGCCATGCCTTCGACGCCCTTCTTCTCGGCTTGCAGGCGCAACAGGTCGCGTTCACCCGTCATCTCCATGATGGGCACGCCCCAACCGCACGAGTCGCTGATCCTGGTCACCTCTACGGTGATGACGGCTCGAGTACTCGGGTGGTCGGGGTGGAGTGCGACGACCTCTTCGAAGGCCGGGTCGCCAGGGAGCCAGACCGACCCGCGGCCGTGCAATCGCACGATGCGCGGGCGGCTGTCGAAGGAGTTGAACATCAGGCAGACTCGCCCGTTCTCCCGCAGATGGGCGATCGTCTCGACGCCGCTGCCCGTGTAGTCGACCCAAGCGACACGGTGATCGTCGAGGACCGAGAACGAGTCGTGTCCACGGGGAGACACATTGACGTGACCGTCCGCGCCGAGCGGGGCGGTCGCGACGAACCACATGGGCTGCGCCTCGATCCATGCCTTCAACTTGTCGTCGATGGAGTTGAAGAGTTTGCCCATGCTCAAAGCCTAGATCGCCGGTGCCCGTGGTCAGACCTGGCGGCGTGCAGACAGGTCGCTGATGAAGCGTGCGATCTCAACGGGCCTCTCTTCGGCCATGAAGTGGCCGGCGTCGATCGGTTCGTACGTCAGGTCGGTTGCCCACGCTCGCCAGAGTGCGGCGGCATCGAAGCCCAACTGGGCGCCCCAGTCTTGGGAGATGACGCCGACGGGCATGGAGAGCGTCTTGCCCGCCTCGCGGTCCTCGAGGTCCATGCTGAGGTCGATGCTCGAGGTGGCGCGGTAGTCCGCGACGATGGAGTCCACGGCATTCACGGAACTGTCGATGTAGTGCTGGCGGACCTCGGGCGTGAAGGTCGAGCCGTCGGTATCCCATGCATCGAGGAATGAGGCGAAGAACTCCGCTGCGACTGCCGTGATCATCTTCTCCGGCAGGCCCGCGGGCTGGGCCATGAGGTACAGGTGCCACGCCACCTTCGCGTTCACGCCCTGCAGGACCTGCCAGGTGTCGAGGGTGGGGAGCACGTCGAGGATCCCCAGATACTGCACCGCGTGCGGGTGGTCGAGGCCGGCACGAACGGCGACCAGCGCACCGCGGTCATGGCCGATCAGTCCGAAGCGCTCGTGGCCGAGTGCCGCGGCCACTTGCATGACGTCCTCGGCCATGGTGCGCTTCGAGTACGTGTCCGGACCGTGCTCCGGCGGCTTCGCGCTTTCGCCGTACCCCCTCAGATCGGGAACGATGACCGTGTGCCGGGCAGCGAGCTCGTGGGCGACGTGGCGCCACATGTAGTGCGTCTGCGGGAAGCCGTGGAGGAGAACGACTGCGGGTCCTGTGCCTCCGACTGCGACGCGCAGGTCCACCCCCTGCTCGCCCTGCAGTGTCTGGTACCGGAATCCGTCGATGGTCAGTGTGCTGATGATGTGTCCTTCACAGGTTGCGGGTCGGTTGCGGGGGATGGACGGCCGGAGAAGATGCCGGCGGGGAAGTCGCGCATCGCCGGCGGTGTCGCCAGCAGCGCCGGTATGAGGATCGAGTCGACGAGCGCTTCGAGGTAGCGGTCGTCGATCTCCAGCCCGTTGAGCCGCCGGAACAAGATCACGGCGCCGGCGACCTCCTCGAAGGGGAACGGGTCCACGCCCTCCGGCAGTTCCCCCCGACGGACGGCTGCGTCCACGACGGAGGCGGGCAATCGAGCTCCGGTGGGGCCGACGGCACGTTCGATCGCCTCGCCCAGCTCCGGATCTTCAAGGCCCGCCTGGAACAGCAGCATGGCGGTCTGGCCATCCGTGGAACGCATCGTCGTGACCAGGCGCTGACAAAGCGCGAGCAGGTCGCCCCTCAGGCTGCCGGTATTGATCTCATCCGGCCCCTCGCGGCGCGCAGGGCCGGCCTTCAGTGCGGCGACGACCATATCCCTCTTGGACTTCCACCGTCGATAGAGGGTTGCCTTCGACGCTCCCGCACGACGCGCGACCTCTTCGAAGGTGACGCCTTCGTAGCCGCGCTCTGCGAGCAGCAGGTTCACGACGCTGAGGATCTCGCCCTCACGCTGGTCGTCGCGAGGACGCCCCCCGCGACGAATCTCCGGCCCGAGCTGACGGCTCATCTCTTCGTTAGGATACGACACGTTCCGTATCCTAACATATATGACACGAATCACGGATCAGCGCTCGACCCGCCTTCAGCGACGCCCGGTGAACCGCTCCATCGAACGGTAGACGCCGAACCCCTCGCCGACGAGGCGGTCGAAGACCCGGGTCGGCAACAGGCCGCGAAGCGCTCGCGAGACGCCGACGCTCCACGGCAGTTCGAGGAGCGGCCTCCCGTCGAGCATCGCCCGCCACACGCGGTCGACGACATACTCGGGCTCGAGCACCGGGGCCAGCACCGGGCCGCGCGCGCCGGCGAACATGCCCGTCGAGATGTAGCTCGGCGTGACGGTGGTGACCTTGACGTTGCCGTTGTTGGCCTGCTCGAGTTCGACTCGCAGCGAGTCGCTCCAGCTGATGAGCGCTGCCTTCGACGCGGCGTAGACCGCCATGCGCGGGTTCGCGAGGGTGCCGGCCGCGCTCGCGATGTTCACGATGCGCGCCGGCCGGTAGGCGCCCGCGATCATGCCGGGCAGGAACTCGCGTGTGATGTACATCGGCGCGAGCGCGTTGACCTGCATGGTCGGGCGGGTGTCCTCGCCGTTGTCGGTCTCCCAGAAGTAGCGGTTGCCCCGTACGATGCCGGCGTTGTTGATGAGCACGTCGGGGTTGCCCACGTCTTTGCGCACCTTCTGGGCGGTCTTCGCGATCGCCCCGGCATCGCTGACGTCGACGACGAACGACTGGATGCGGGTGCGGCCCTGCGAGATCGCACCGAGCTCGTCGACGGTGCGGGCGAGCGTGGCCGCGTCGCGATCCCAGAGGGTGACGGATGCCGCGTGCTCGCTCACGGCCCGCTCGGCGTACATGCGGCCCATGCCACCGGCCGCTCCGGTGATGAGGACCTTCGCGCCGCGCACCGTTCTCGTCATCCCCCCATCTTCGCGCACCCCGGCGTTGCCGTCGGCAGCCGGCAGTCGGCAGTCGGCAGTCGGCAGTCGGCAGTCGGCAGTGTTACGCCGCGGGTCAAACGCGCCTGACAGCCCGGCGGCACGTCGATAGCTTCGAATGGATCCCCCCATTCCGCTCCGAGGAGTCCCAATGCCGACGACATCCGCCCTTCCCCACGAGACGACGGGCTCGGCCGAAGCCGCGCCCGTGTCGTTCCGGGGCATCGGGCGCGCGTTCGACACGGCCGCCGGCACCCGGCAGGTGCTCCGTGACATCGACCTCGAGGTCGAGTCAGGAGAGATCGTCGCGATCCTCGGCCCGAGCGGATGCGGCAAGTCGACGCTGTTGCGCATCGCCGGCGGGCTCGACCGTGCGAGCACGGGCACCGTGACCGTCGACGGCACGGCGGTTCCGCCGTACGACCGGCGCTCGGCCGTCGGCTTTCAGGAACCTCGACTGCTGCCGTGGCGCTCGGTCGCCGGCAACGTCGCGCTCGGGCTTCCGCGCGGCACGCCGAAGGCCGCCGGACGTGACCAGGTCGCGCGGCTCATCGAACTCGTCGGTCTCGCGGACTTCGCGGGCCACCGCCCCCGCGAGATCTCGGGCGGCATGGCGCAGCGCACCTCGCTCGCCCGTGCCCTCGCTCGCAACCCGGGCGTGCTGCTGCTCGACGAGCCCTTCGGTGCGCTCGACGCGCTCACTCGCCTGAAGATGCAAGACCTCCTGCTCGACGTACACGCGGCCGCCCCCACGACCGTGCTGCTCGTCACGCACGACGTCGACGAAGCCCTGCAGCTGGCCGATCGGGTGATCCTGCTCGGCAGCGACGGCGAGACGCCGGGTGCCGACATCCGCCAGATCGTCGTCGTGCCCGGTACCCGCCCCCGCGATCGCGGATCTGCCGAGCTCGCCGAGCTGCGCGGCCGCCTCCTCGACGGCCTCGGCATCGACCGGCACGGTGCCGCCCGCGGCATCGAGACCACCACGACCATCCCGCACTTCCCGTTCTGACCGGCGCCCACATCAAGCGCCACCACCCCTGAAGGAGTCCCACGTGTCCCGCACCCCGTTCCTCCGTACCGCGCTCGTCGCGGGCGCCGCAGCGGCGGCGCTGCTGCTCTCCGGTTGCGTCGCCGGCGAAGGCCAGGCCGCCGAGCCCGAGCCCGCCGAGAGCGGCGAAGCCGTCTCACTCGAAGGTCAGACCCTCAACATCGACTTCGCGACCTACAACCCCCTGAGCCTCATCATCAAAGACCAGGGCTGGCTCGAAGACGCCGGCCTCACGGTGAACTGGGTGCAGTCGGCCGGCTCGAACAAGGCCAATGAGGCGCTCCGTGCCGGCGCGGTCGACGTCGGCTCGACCGCCGGTTCGGCTGCGCTGCTCGCTCGCTCGAACGGCTCGCCGATCCAGGTCATCTCCCTCTACTCGCAGCCCGAGTGGGCGGCGCTCGTCGCGCCTGACGGCTCGGCCATCACTTCCATCGAAGACCTGAAGGGCAAGCAGGTCGCCGCAACCAAGGGCACCGACCCGTACTTCTTCCTGCTGCAGTCGCTCGAAGCCGAGGGGCTCGAGGCATCCGACATCACTGTGCAGAACCTGCAGCACGCCGACGGCTGGGCCGCGCTGCAGAACGGCTCGGTCGACGCGTGGTCGGGTCTCGACCCGATCATGGCCGGTGCCGAAGAGGAGGGCGCGACCCTCTTCTACCGCAACGTGGACTTCAACAGCTACGGGTTCCTGAACGCGACCGAGACGTTCCTCGCGGAGAAGCCCGAGGTCGCACAAGCCGTCGTCGACGCCTACGAGCAGGCCCGTGCCTGGGCCGCTGAGAACCCCGCGGAGACGGCGCAGATTCTCGCCGACGTCGCGGGACTCGACCTCGCCGTCGCGACGAAGGTCATCGAGGAGCGCTCGAACCTCGACATCGACCCCGTGCCGGGCGACACCCAGGTCAAGGTGCTCGAGAAGATCGGCCCGATCTTCGTCGAGCTCGGCGACGTGCAGACGCAGGAGCAGGTCGACGAGGCCCTCGACACGATCGTCAACGACGCCTTCATCACGAAGGCCGACGCGGCCCGCTTCGAGGAGTAGGCGACCACGATGACGGATGCCTCGGGCGCGACGCTCGCCACCGGCGCGGCGATCCACGACGGCGACGACGTGCGGGTCGCCGTGAACGGTGGCGTGACGTCGGTGGCGGCCGGCCGCGAGGCATCCGCTGCTCCCGAGGTGCCGAGCGGCAGGCGCGACCTCGTCGATCGCCGCTGGTTCCGCATCGTCGGCGGCGCGATCATCCCGCTGGCGCTGCTGGGCCTGTGGCAGTGGGTGTCGACCTCCGGGCTGGTACCCGTGTCGCAGTTGCCCTCGCCCGAGATGGTGTGGCTCGCTGCGGTCGACCTCGCCGAGCGCGGGCTGCTCGGCCTCTACATCGCGATTTCGACGCAGCGCGTCTTCCTCGGCTTCGCCTTCGGTGCGGCGATCGGGCTCGCGCTCGGCGCGGTCGTCGGGCTTTCCAAGCTCGGCGACATCCTGCTCGCGCCGACGCTCGGTGCGATCCGTGCCGTGCCGTCGCTCGCGTGGATTCCGCTGCTGATCCTCTGGTTCGGCATAGCGGAAGAGTCCAAGGTCATCCTCATCGCGATCGGCGCCTTCTTCCCCGTCTACACGATCGTCTCGGCGGCCCTGCGGCACGTCGACCGCCAGCTCATCGAAGCCGGCCGCGCGTTCGGGCTGCACGGGGTGCCGCTCTTCGCTGCGGTGCAGCTGCCGGCCGTCGTGCCCTCGGTGCTCTCGGCCCTGCGGCTCGCGCTCGCGCAGTCGTGGCTGTTCCTCGTCGCAGCCGAGCTCATCGCGTCGTCGATGGGCCTCGGGTTCCTGCTGAACGACTCGGGCCAGAACGGACGCATCGACCGCATCTTCCTCGCGATCATCCTGCTCGCCGTGCTCGGCAAGCTCACCGACTCGGTCGTCGCGATCGTCGAGAGGTGGGCGGTGCGCCGCTGGGCGTGACGCCTCCCCGGCGCGCGGATGACATCATGGGGCGATGACCGTGCACCGCTGGGCGTGACGCCTCCCCGGCGCGCGGATGGCATCATGGGGCGATGACCGACGACGTGCGCCTCAGGCCGAAGACCGATGCCGAGACCGCTGCATGGCTGCCGATCGCGATGGCGGCGTATGAGCAGGCGCGGCGGAATGCCGGCGACACGGCCGAGCAGGCGACCGCCGCGCGCCGGGCATCGCAGGAGCAGTCCTTCCCCGACGGTCGCCTCATCGACGGTCATCTGCTCTTCACCGTCGAGGCAGGTGACGAGGATGCCGGGTGGCTCTGGATCGGCCCGATGAGCGACCCGGCCAACTGGTACATCTGGGATGTCGCCATCCACGACACGCACCGGCGCCGCGGGCTCGGCCGGCGGGCGATGCTGCTCGCCGAGGAGGTCGCGCGCGAACACGGTGCCGTGTACCTGCGCCTGAACGTGTTCGCCTACAACGAGCCGGCGATCCGGCTCTACGAGCACCTCGGTTATGCGACCGCGGCGATGTCCATGCAGAAGGCGCTCTGACGGGCGAGCGGATGCCGCGGCATCCGCTCGCTCACAGGTTGGTGTTCACCAGGGTTCGTCGATCGCCGGCATGAGCGCCCGCATCTTCGCCACACCGTCGGGGAAGCACGCGTCGAAGATCTCGGTCGCCGAGAGCTCGTCGCCGTAGTCACCGGTCAGGCGGAGCCCGACGATCGCGTTGATGAGCATGCCGGTGGCCATGAACTGGCGAGTGTGCTCCTCCGAGAATCCCGCCTCTTCGCGCACGAAGCGCCAGATCTCGCTGAAGCCCCTGCGTGCGACCCGCCCGATCACGGGCTCGCCGCCGAGGGCCGTTGAGCCCGCGATGACGGGCAGCATGCCGCGTTCGGCGAGCAGGCTCGTGTACGCCGTGCCCATGCGTTCGGCGCGACCTTCGACCGACCCCGGGAGCACCGCGCGGAACTCGGCGACCAGGCGGGCGTAGGCCCGCTCGATCACCTCGATGAAGAGCTTCTCCTTCGTACCGAAGAGCCGCACGACGTAGGGCTGGCTGACGCCCGCTGCGCGCGCCACCTCGTCGGTCGTGGTGCCCACGTAGGTCTTGGCGCCGAAGACCGCGGTCGCAGCGATGAGGATCTGCTCACGACGATCGGCGGCCTTCATGCGCGGGGCGGGACTGATTTCTTCGGCCGACATGCTTGACATGTTATCAGTCGATTACTACAGTCCAAGTAATCATCCGATTACAACTTTGGAGCCACGCCGTGTCATCCACAACCGTCGACCCAGCCACGACGCCCCCCGCAGCGCCGCTGCGCACCCGCCGCTCGATTCCGATCTGGCTCGTCCTCATCGCCACAGCCCTGCCGATGTTCATGGCGACGCTCGACAACCTCGTCATGACCAACGCCCTCCCCGTGCTGCACTCGGAGTTCGGGGCATCCGTCGAAGAGCTGCAGTGGTTCATGAACGCCTACACCCTCGCCTTCGCGAGCACGATCCTCATGGCGGTCGCGCTCGGCGACCGGTTCGGGCGCCGCACCGTCTTCGTGATCGGCATCGTCGTGTTCACGCTGGGCTCGGCGCTCGCCGCTCTCGCCACCGATCCGAGCCAACTCATCGCGGCACGCGCCGCACAGGGCTTCGGGGCTGCGGCCATCATGCCCCTCTCACTCACGCTGCTCGCCGGCGCCGTGCCGCTCGCGCGCCGCCCGCTGGCCATCGGCATCTGGGGCGGCGTCGCCGGTCTCGGTGTGGCAACCGGGCCGCTCATCGGCGGCACCGTGATCGAGGGCTGGGCCTGGCAGGCGATCTTCTGGATCAACGTTCCCGTCGGCGTCGTCTCGGTCGCGCTCGCGCTCGCCGCCCTGCCGAACAGCTTCGGTGCGCGCCTTCGCGCCGACCTCGTCGGCCTCGTGCTCTCTGGTCTCGGCCTGCTCGGCCTCGTCTACGGCATCGTACGAGGCAACGACGCGGGCTGGTCGACCTTCGAGGTGCTCGGCAGCCTCATCGCGGGCGGCGTGCTGCTCCTCGCGTTCGTGGCGTGGGAGTCGCGCACCTCGGCGCCGCTCCTGCCGCTGCGCCTCTTCCGCGACCGCAGCTTCACCGTGGCGAACCTCGCGGGCTTCGGGTTCAGCTTCGGCGCCTTCGGGTCGATCTTCATCCTCATCCAGTTCCTGCAGGTCGTGCAGGGCGCGAGCCCGCTCGAAGCCGCACTCCAGACCTCGCCGTGGACTCTCGCGCCCATGATCGTGGCACCGCTCGCCGGCGTGTTCGCCGGGCGTATCGGTACGCGCGCACTCATCGTCGCCGGGTTCCTCGCGCTCTCGGGCGCGCTGTTCTGGCTGACGCAGCTGCTGGAGCCGGGCACCGAGTACTCGGCCTTCGTCGCGCCGTTCATCGTCGCGGGCATCGGCATGGGACTCGTATTCGCACCATCGGCGACGGCCGTACTCGCGACGATGGCGCCCGTCGACCACGCCAAGGCGAGCGGCACCAACTCGATGCTGCGAGAGATCGGTGTCGCCCTCGGCATCGCCGTCTCCACCGCGGTGTTCACGGGCGCGGGCGGCGCGCTCACGCCCGCAGAGTACGGCGCGGGTGCCCAGCCGGCCGTCGTCGTCGGCGCGGCCGTGCTGCTCGTCTCGGCGCTGCTCGCACTGCTGCTGCCGGCCGGGCGGGCGACGCCGGTCGTCGCATCCGCCGACGCAGGCTCTCGGGGCGCCTCGCCCGAGCCGCAGCCCGAGTTGGTGCACTGACGACGGCTCCCGCTGAAACGGCTCCCTGAAACGGCTCCCGCTGAAACGACGAAGTCCCCGCCCGGCTGAGCCGGGCGGGGACAAGCGAGTTACTGGCCTAGTACGTCGAGAGCGACGCGGTCGTCGCGGCGAGCGCGACCGACGCGATGATGACGATGACCCAGACCACGATCGATGCGAAACCGATGATGATCGCGGCGATGGCGAGGCCACGGCCACGCTCACCGGTCTTCTTCACCTGGTTGAGCCCGATGAAGCCGAGCACGACCGCGATGACGTTGAAACTGAGCAGCGACAGCACGAAGCCGACGATGGAGAGGACGTTCCACTTCTCAGCGGGCGCCGTCTGCGCGGGTACGGTGACGGGAGCGGGAGCGGTCATGTGAGAGTTCCTTGCTATAAGGGATCGACGGGTTGCCGACCCGCAGCCTGACAGTGCAGATGAGCAACTGTCAATGGACAGTGCTCCCCATGGCGTCACGGATCGACGCGCGGCGACCGCATTCACCGTCGCGCACGATACGCGACGAGATCCCGGTTGCTGACGCGAGCGTCGCCGCGGTCTGCTCGCTCGCGGCCGAAACACCGGCTGAGGCCGCCATGCCCGCACTCTATCGACAACGACGATTGCGTGAATCGGCGATCTGCACCGTGGAATCTTGCGTTCACACAAGATTCCTGCGCCGGGGCACAACCAATCGCAGCGGCTCGCCTCATAGCCTTGAGGGAGCCGGCGAATCTCGCCGCGCCATCACGCGCACCCCGCGCACCCCCTCACTGAGGAACGGAGGTTCACATGTCGAGCAACACAACGATCGACGCCATCATCGGCGAACCCGAGGTTCTCGAAGACGAGGTGACCGCCGCCGACCTCGCACTGGCCGAGGGCGTCGAGACGGATGCCGCGTGGCTCCGCCTCAAGGAGTCGGCGACCGCGTTGCAGGCGCTGCAGGTGAAGGACGGCTCGGTGCCCGAGGCATCCGACCCTTCGACAGGCTCAGGGAACAGGGAACAGGGCTCAGGGAACAGAGAGCAGGGCTCAGGGAACTCCGACCCTTCGACAGGCTCAGGGAACAGAGAAGGCTCAGGGAACAGAGAGGGCTCAGGGAACAGAGAGCAGGGCTCAGGGAGCAAAGACGAGGCGTCCGCTCTCGTCGACGCGATCGTCGAGTCGATCGAGGCCCTCGCACCGCGGTTCCCGCACGAGGCCGAGTACCTCGCGGCGTCCGTCGTCGATTTCCGCCGCTGGCAGGCCGAGGGCTTCGGCGTGCCCGACTTCCTCGACTCGCTTGTGGCATTCCAGCCGCAGCGGCACCGCATCGACGGCATTCGTCACCTCGTGATCTTCCCGATGTACACGCAGAACGGTTCGACCGAGCGGCACGTCGAAGCGCTCGTGGTCGAGACGATCTGGCCCGAGTTCATCGCGGCGCTCGAGGCGGGCGACTACGGCAACAAGCTCTTCGTGAGCCTGCGGCTCGTCGACTTCACGCCCGGGTACGACACGAACTCGGCCGTGCTGTTTCCCGAGACGGTCGCCATGCGCGAGATCCCGTCGTTCACGTGGGGCGCGATCTTCCAAGACCGGGAGGCGGCCCGCTACCGCAAGGTCGTGCGCGCGGCATCCGAGATCACGAAGCTCGAACTGCCCGACGATGCGGTGGCCCTGCTCGACGACCAGGAGCTCGCCGAGCGCACGTTCGTGATGTGGGACATCATCCACGACCGCACGCACATGCGCGGCGACCTGCCGTTCGACCCGTTCATGATCAAGCAGCGCATGCCGTTCTTCCTCTACTCGCTCGAGGAACTGCGGTGCGACCTCACCGCGTTCCGCGAGTCGGTGAAGATCGAACGCGGCCTTCGGGCACGAGCGACTGAGCATTCGGAGGGCGGCGGCGAGCCGCTCACCGACATCGAGCAGCAGTTGCTCGAGCACGGCAAGCTCGTGCAGTACGCGGTGATCTTCGATCGCATCTTCCGGTTCGCGATCACGGGCTCCCGTGTGCGCAACTACGACGGGCTCGGCGGCCAGCTGCTGTTCGCGTGGCTGCACCAGAAGCACGTGCTCGACTGGACGGATGTCTCGCTGAGCTTCGACTGGGACGCCGTGCCCGATGCGGTCGTCGAGCTCGGCGACGCGATCGACGAGCTGTACTGGAAGTCGATCGACCGCCCGAAGACGGTGCACTGGCTCGCCGCATACGAGCTCGTGACGAGCGTCGTCACGCCGAACCCGGCGTCGGTGTGGGCCGAGGGTCTGCCCCGCGAGGTGCTCGCCGGCCCGCCCAAGGGCTACACCGACCTCGTGATGGACGACGAGTTCCCACTGTCGATGTTCTACGAGGCCCTCGACAAGAAGATGAAGTCCGTCATCGAGTCGACGGTCGGCATCACTGCCCACTCGCCGGTCGAGTAGCGACTCGCCGGTCGAGTAGCGACTCGCCGGTCGAGTAGCGAAGCGTATCGAGACCACCCGCCGGTCGAATAGCGGAGCGTATCGAGACCTCACACCTGGTCTCGATACGCTCCTTCGTCACTACTCGACCGGCCTGCGCAAGAGGAGAATGACTACATGACCGATCTCGCGAACCGCACCGTGCTCATCGCGGGAGCGACGAGTACCTCCGGCCGGGCGGTCGCCCGCGCGCTGCTCGACGCCGGAGCCCGAGTGATCGCCGTCGGCAGCGACGAGGGCCGCATCGAGGCCCTCGAGGCCGAGTTGCCCGGCGTGATCGGCGAGCGCGCCGACCTCACCGACGGCGACGACGTGCTCGAACTCGCCATGCGAGTGCACGCGCGGGTCGGCGACGTCGACGGTGTCGTGCACCTCGTCGGCGGCTGGCGCGGCGGAGGCGGCATCCCCGGCCAGACCGAAGAGGACTACCGGGTGCTCGAGCGCTCGTTCACCGCGCTGCGCTACATCAGCCGAGCCTTCTGGGACGACCTCGTCGCCTCCCCGGCCGGGCGCATCGCGATCGTCTCATCGACCACCGTCGAGCGACCGACCGCGGGCGGCGCCAACTACACCGCTGTCAAGGCTGCGAGCGAATCGTGGATGCGCTCCCTCGCGCAGGGCTTCGCCTCCCTTCGACGGCCTCAGGGAGCGGGAGTAGTCGACGAAGGAGGCGTATCGAGACCCACCGCAGCGGCCATCACGTTCCGCGTGAAGTCACTCGCGGGCCTCGAAGACCGGCTCGCGGCATCCGTCGTCGACCTCTGGGACACGGATGCCTCAGAGCTGAACGGTACCGTCATCGAACTCACCGCCTGAGGGCGGGGTCGCAGCCGCGAGCCACTGGCGCGACGGTCAGTCTGCGCGTGGCGCTTCAGTCTCGACGGGCGGAGGCGCAGACGCCGCGGGCGGAGCGGGCGGCTTCTGCTGATCGGCGCGCACCGCTTCGCCCATGCATCCACCATCGTCACCGTCGGTGCCCTCGAGGGCGAGTCGCCACGCGGCCTCCTGCTCGGCGGTGAACCCATCGGGCATCGCTGGAGCGGTCGACGTCGGATCGCGCGGCTCGGTGTACCACCACTCCCATGAGCGGTACTCCTGGCCGGCCTCGGTCATGCACTCGCGAACGAGCTGCTGGAAGCCGAGCCAGGCCTGCTGCTCCTCGAGCGTGGGCATCGGATCGGGCGGTGTCGTCGGTGCGGGCGTCGGAGTCGGAGCCGGGCTCGGCGCCGGCCCTGGCTGCGATGCAGTCGGCGGCGCAGGCAGCGGCTCGTCGTCATTCGCCTCGGCTCCGTCGGCCGGAACCTGGGAGTCGCTCCCCTGCGCCTCGCCCGCCTCGACCCCGAAACCGCCGTCGGTGGTCACGACGGGTTGCGGCGAGCGCGCGTCGTAGAGCACGGGTGCACCGGTCGTCGCCACGGCGACGCCGACGAAGATCGAGCCGACGAACAGGGCCGCGATGGCGGCACTGAAGATGATGGTTCTCCGCATCGGGCACCTCCGGCCGCGATTCGGGAACGACCGCGCGGCCGTTCTGGCGAGTCCGCTCCATGCTACACGCCCCCCGAATGGGGTTACGTAGCCGAGTACGGCAGCACCCGCCGGTGCGCGGCGCGGTGTCTCGTCAGGCTCGGCCGTGCGAACTGCGCGAACGTCGGGCGACCGCGTCGAGGGCGACCGCGATGAGCACGACCGCACCCGTCACCATGTAACGGATCGACGAATCGAGGTTGAGCAGCGTCAGGCCGCTGGAGATCGACTGGATGACGAGAATGCCGAGCAAGGCGGCGAAGGCCGAGCCGCGGCCACCGAACAGGCTCGTGCCGCCGATCACGGCGGCCGCGATCGCATTCAGGTTGATGTCGCCGCCGCCGCTCGACTGGGCCGCCGAGGCGAGGCGCCCTGCGGCGAGTAGGCCGCCGACGGCGGCGAGCGTCGTGCAGGCGATGAATGCCGAGGTGTAGATCGCCGTGATGCGGATGCCGGAGCGCCGGGCAGCCTCCCGATTGCCGCCCACAGCGAAGAGCGAGCGGCCCCAACTCGTGCGCGTGAGCGCGTAGTTCGCGAGCAGCACCAGGGCGACGAAGAACACGAACATCCAGCCGACGCCGCGTGCCTGATAGAGATACCAGACCCCGAAGCCCAGCAGCACGACGAGGAGGCCGGTTCTGATGAGGATCAGGCTGAGCGCCGGCGCAGAGAGCCCGGCGTTGCGGCGGGCGCGCGCACGAAGCATCCCGCCGACCAGCACTGCCACCGCCACGAGCGCGACGAGCGTGTACGCGAGCCACTGCGGAACGAACGCGAGTTGCCCGAAGTACACGAGGGGTGAATCGAACGGCAGGTTGATCGTGCCCTTCGGCCCGAGCACGAAGAGCTGCAGCCCGAGGAACCCGAGGAGTCCGGCGAGGGTGATCACGAACGACGGCACGCCGATGCGGTTGTAGATGAAGCCGTACGCGAATCCGATCACGACGGCGGCGGCGACGGCCGCCGCGATCGCGAGCGGCAGCGGCCAGCGGTTGTCGATGAAGTTGATCGCCATGATCGCGGCGGCGAGGCCGCTCACGGATCCGACGGAGAGGTCGATCTCGCCGACGAGCAGCACGAACACGATGCCGAGTGCGATGACGCCCACGGGGGCCGATTCCATCAGCAGGTTCGTGAGATTGCTGCTCGAGAGGAAGTAGGGGTTCAGGATCTGGAAGATGGTCCAGATGATCGCGAGCCCGGCGATGACGGGCAGGAATCCGAGGTCGCCACCGCGAATGCGATCGAAGGAGGCGCGGATGCTCGCTCCGACACCGGTGTCGACGCGGATGCGCTCGTCTTGCAGGTCGGTGGGGGTCGTCGTGGTCATCGTGCCTCGTCCTCCGTGCTGGGCCGGCTGGTCGAGGTTCCCGCGTCGCTGCGGGAGCGGCGCCGCGTGACCGCGTTGTCGGTAGCGCCGGTGATGGCGGCGATGATGTCTTCGCTCGAGACGTCGCTCACGCGGAATTCGCCGTTGTTGCGACCGAGCCGGAGCACGACGACGCGATCGGCGACGGCCTTCACGTCCTCCATGTTGTGGCTGATCAGGATGACCCCGTGCCCGCGTTCCCGCAGCCGTTCGACGAGGTTCAGCACTTCGGCCGTCTGGGCCACCCCGAGCGCGGCGGTGGGCTCGTCGAGGATGATGAGCTTCGGGTCACCGAGCAGCGAACGGGCGATCGCGACGGTCTGGCGCTGGCCGCCCGAGAGCGATGCGATCGGAATGCGAACCGAGGGGATCTTCGCCGAGAGCTGGCGCAGCAGCTCCCAGGCGCGTACCTCCATGCCGACCTCGTCGAGCCGGAACCGGCGGCGCTCGCGACCGAGGAACAGGTTCTGCACGACGTCGAGGTTGTCGCAGAGGGCCAGGTCCTGGAAGACCGTGGCGATGCCGCGGTCGAGCGCGGCCATCGGCGTGGGCAGGGTGACCCGCTCTCCGCCGAAGTCGATCGTGCCGGAGTCGGGCGCGTGCACCCCCGAGAGCACCTTGACGAGCGTGGACTTGCCTGCGCCGTTGTCGCCGACGATCGCGACGACCTCGCTCGAGTCGACGTCGAGGTCGATGTCGGTCAGCGCGGCAACGGCTCCGAAGCTCTTCGAGATCCCCCGCATCGAGAGCACGGTGTGGATGTTCGGGCGGACGCCGTGCGGCGTGGCAGCGGGGTCGGTCGCAGGGAGTGCGTTCACGGGTGACCTCTTCGTCGTGCGGTGGATTTCGTCGTGCGGTGGATGTTCGTCGTGAAATGCAATGCGTCGCACGAGCGCGGGGCCGCTCGTGCGTCGGCGGCGGAGACCGGGATGCCGCCCGCCCACTCGGGCAGGCGGCATCCGCTCGCTCAACTGATGCCGAGTGCCTCGCAGGCCGCGGCGTACTCGTCGGTGCAGACCTCGTCGACGCTGTAGATCTCGCCGTCGAAGATGATCTCCTTGACGTTGTCCTGTGTCACGACCTCGGGCGTGAACAGCTGCGACGGGGTGTCGAAGAGCGTCGTCTCCCCCTCGGGCGGGTTGCCCGAGAGGAAGGCGAAGGCGACCTCGGCCGCGGCTTCGGCGACGATGCGGATGGGCTTGGAAATGGTGTTGAACTGGTCGCCGGCGATGATGCGCTGGATCGCGGCGATCTCGGCGTCGTTGCCCGTGACGGGCGGCGTCGGCGTGAGGCCGGCCGCCTTGAACGCGGCGATCGAGCCGCCGCCCGTGCCGTCGTTGGCCGCGACGACGCCGACGATCTGCGGGCCGAACTGCGTGATCTGGCCCGAGACCCAGTCCTGCGCCTTCTGCGGTTCCCAGCCGGGGGTGTCGAACTCGGCGAGCACTTCGAATCCGCTCGCGTCGATGCCTGTGTGGATGCCCTTCTTGATGAGCTGGGCTGCGTCGTCTGTCGGCGAACCGTTGACGATGAGCACGCCACCGGTGGCGCCGGCCGCCGTGAGGCCTTCGACGAGCGAGGTGCTGATGAGCTCGCCGATGCCCTCGTTGTCGAACGACACGTAGTAGTCGGCCGGCGTGTCGACGATGGGCCGGTCGTAGGTGATGACCGGGATGCTCTGCGATTGGGCGTTCACGACGATGGATGCCGCGGCCTTCGTGTCGACGGCATCGAGCACGATGACCTTCACGCCCTGCGCGATCGCCGAGTCGGCCTGCTGTTGCTGCTTCGCGGGGTCGGAGTCGGCGTTCTGGTAGATGACCTCGCAGTCGGGGCAGAGTTCCGCCACCTTCGCGGTGAAGAGGGGGCTGTCCTGCTGCTCGTACCTGGTCGACGCGAGGTCGGGCATGAGGAACGCGATCTTGCCGGATGCCGCTCCATCACCTTCGCCGGCTCCGCCGGTTCCGGTTCCGCCATCCGAACACGCCGCGAGGGCGGTGACGAGTGCGATGGAGCCGAAGACGGCTGCGAGTCGCACATGGGATTTCTTCATTGAATCTCCTTGGTGAGTCCCCGGTGCGGGG
The DNA here is from genome assembly GCF_059445445.1 of Agromyces sp. Y575. Taxonomy (NCBI): domain Bacteria; kingdom Bacillati; phylum Actinomycetota; class Actinomycetes; order Micrococcales; family Microbacteriaceae; genus Agromyces; species Agromyces sp. Y575. Next base: position 1,079,438 of record NZ_JCAIUI010000002.1, on the reverse strand, counting down.
AAGTGTCGGTGCCGGGGCGGCCGGCAGCGTCGCGACGCACTCCACCCGACCGTTGCCGGGAACTATACCAACATTCACGTTATAAACGTCAAGTCCGTTGATAACTCTTCGATCAAACCTGGCGAATTGCTGGTCCATATCGCGATTGTCTTGATAAAGTTCGGCAGGCTCGAAGGAGGATCCATGAGTTCGACCAGCCCCGGTCCGTCTTCGCGCAGCGCCAGGCAACGGATGATCCTCGACCACGTGCTCGCGGCGGGCTCTGCCACCGCGGCCGAGCTGGCAGAGCTCACCGGGCGCAGCCTGATGACCGTGCACCGCGATCTCGAGGAGCTCGCAGCGCGACAACTCGTGCGGAAGTTCCACGGGGGCGTCTCCGCTCTGCCGACGAGCGTGTTCGAGTCGAGCTCGGAGTTTCGGCTGCACCGGCGCGCCGAAGAGAAGGCCGCGCTCGCCCGCGTCGCCCAGACCTTCGTCGAACCCGGCATGTCGGTGATGCTCGATGACTCTACGACGGTGCTCGCGCTCGCCGGCCTGCTGCAGGAGAAGGCCCCGCTGACCGTCGTCTCCAACTACCGGCAGGTGCTCGAGACGCTCCGCGAGGCAGCCGACGTGCATGTCATCATGATCGGCGGCGCGTACTCGCGCACCCACGACTCCTTCGTCGGGCCGCCCGATCAGACGAACCTCGAGGCCTACGCGGTCGACCTCGCGTTCCAGTCGACCTCGACCATGGACGAACGGATGACCTACCACCAGGAGCAGGACATCGTGAGCATGAAGCGCGTGATGCTGCAGACCGGACGGCGCCGGGTGCTCATGATGGACGGCTCCAAGGTCGGCCACACCTCGCTGCATCGCTTCGTGCCGATCGCCGAGTTCACCGATGTGATCCTCACGGACGACGTCGACCCGGCGATGGCGGAGCGCATCGCCGACCACGCGACGGTGCATCTCGCGCCGATCCCGTCGCGCACCACTCGCTGAGCGGCCCTCCCCTTCCACAGACCTGTTGGTATTAATAACATTCTGCATGTTACGCTCGCTCGATTCGACCGATGCACCAGCACGGTCTACTGCTCTGCAGGAAGGCGCGCAATGACGCACATCTTGGTCGCGGGCGACCATTTCGTCACCCCACGACTGTTCCGCGACGCGCTCGACCGCGAGCTGCCGGGCATCGAACCCCGACCGCAGTACCGCGAACTCACCCTCCCGTGGCCGCACGAGCCCTTCGGCGACGTCGCGAGCGTGCACGAGGCGAGCGGCACCGTCGACCAGACGATCGCCGCACTCGAGGGCATCGACATCGCCGTGACCCAGATGGCCCCGTTCACCGCCGAGGTGTTCACCGCGAGCCCCGCGTTGCGCTACATCGGCGTGTGCCGCGGCGGCCCGATCAACGTCGACCTCGACGCCGCCACCGCCGCGGGAGTGCTCGTGACCTTCGCCCCGGGCCGGAACGCACAGGCCGCCGCTGAGTTCACGATCGGCCTGATCCTCGCAGCCATGCGCCGCATCCCGACGACGGACGCCGCGCTGAAGCAGGGCGAGTGGCGCGGCGACTACTACGCGTGGGAGAACGTCGGCGGCGAGCTCGGCGACGCCACCGTCGGTCTCGTCGGCTACGGCGCGATCGGCCGCATCGTCGCCCGCATCCTCCGCTCGTTCGGGGCGCGCGTGCTCGCGTTCGACCCCTATGCCGACCCGACGGTGCTCGCGTCCGATGGAGTCGTGTCCGTCGACCTCGACGACCTCCTCCGGCAGAGTTCGGTGGTGAGCCTGCACGCGCGGCTCACCGACGAGACGCGCCACCTCATCGATCGCCGCGCCCTCGAACTCCTGCCGGCGGGGGCCGTGCTCGTGAACTCCGCCCGCGGCGGCTTGCTCGACTACGAACCGCTGCCCGAACTGCTGCGCTCCGGCCGCCTCGGGGCGCTCGCGCTCGACGTCTACGACATCGAGCCGCCGCCTCCGGAATGGCCCCTCTTCAGCGCACCCAACGTCGTGGTCTCGCCGCACCTCGCCGGCGCCACCCGCCAGACCGCCCTGCGCGCCGCCGACATCGTCGCCCGCGACGTCGCCGACTTCGTCGCCGGGCGCACGCCCGCTCATGTCGCCAATCCCGCGGTGCTCGAACGGTCGCGTTCCGGAGTCGCCCGATGAACACGGCAGCGACGGCAACGACCGCGACGCTGTGCGTCGACGCCGGCACGACGCTCATCAAGGCCGTCGTCTTCGACGATGCCGGCAGCGAGCTCGTCGTCACCCGGCGCACCACGGCGATCAGCTCGCCGCATCCCGGCTGGTCGGAACAGGACATGCACGAGGTGCTCGATGCCGTGCTCGGGTGCGTGGCCGAGGCCGCAGAGGCGTCACCGCTGCCGATCTCCGCGCTCGCGCTCACAGCACAGGGCGACGGCGCCTGGATGCTCGACGCCGAGGGGCGGCCCACGGGCAACGCCGTGCTGTGGAACGACGCCCGAGCCTACGAGGTCGTCGACCGCTGGACTCGCGACGGGCTCCTCGACGCAGCCTTCCGTGTCAACGGATCCCTGGGCAACCTCGGCCTGCCGCACGCGATCCTCGCGTGGACGCTCGAGAACGCGCCGGCCGAGCTCACCAACGTCGCCGAGGTCACGACGTGCGGCGGTTGGATCTTCGGCGCGCTCACCGGCACGCGAGGACTGCACCCCTCCGAGGCATCCGCCCCCTGGCTCGACATCGCGAGCGGAACGATCTCCGACGAGCTCATCGCGCGCTACGGGCTCAGCGAGCTGCGATCGCTCGTGCCGCCGGTACTCGGCGACGACGAGCTCACCAGCCCCCTCCGGGCCGAGCTCGCAGAGCGACTCGGCCTGCCCGCCGGCATCCCGGTCACGCTGGCTGCCTACGACGTCGTCACCACGGCCTTCGGTGGAGGCTCAGTGTCGCCGGGCTCGGCCTTCTGCATCCTCGGCACGACGCTGTGCACCGGCATCCTCGTGGACGCGCCCGACACCACGGGAGAGCCGTCGGGGCTCACGCTCCGCAGCGGCCCCCGCTTCCCCGTCGTTCGCGCGTTCCCGACGCTCGCCGGCACCGGTGTCGTCGAGTGGATGCGGAAACTCCTCGGTCTCGCGGATGCCGCGGAACTCATGGCTCTCGCGGGCGAGGCGGCGCCCGGGGCATCCGGCGTTCGCGTGTGGCCGTATCTCTCGCCCGCGGGCGAGCGCGCACCGTTCCTCGACCCCACCGCGCGCGGCACGATCGCGGGCCTCTCGTTCGCGCACACCCGCGCCGACCTGGCACGCGCCACGGTGGAGGGTCTCGGTCATGTCATCCGCGACTGCCTCACCGTCTCCGGGGCGGCGCCGTCGGAACTCGTGCTCTCGGGCGGCGGCTCTGCGAGCGCACTCTGGTGCCAGAGCATCGCCGACATCACGGGCGTGACGACCATTCGCGTCAACGGAACCCAGGTGGGCGCGAAGGGTGCGCTGCTGACCGCGCTCGTCGCTTCGGGTCGCTACGCCTCGCTCAGCGAGGCGGCGACTGCGCTCGTCGCACCGAGCGGGGTCTTCGAACCGGATGCCTCCCGCCGGGCGCTCTTCGACGAGCGGCACGCCGACTTCCTGGCCACGCGCGACGCGCTCGCTGAACGGTGGCCGGTGTGGGCCGCGGAGCCGCGCGAGTGAGCGAACCGGTCTGGCTGGGCATCGATCTCGGCACGCAGAGCGTGCGCGCGATCGCACTCGACGACGAGGGCCGCCGTCTCGCCGCGGCATCGTCGCCGTTGCAGAGTCTCCGTCAGGGCGACCGGCACGGCGACGGGCACGGCGACGGGCACGGCGACCGGCACGAACAGGACCCCGAAGCCTGGTGGTCGGCCGTCGTGGCAGTGCTCGGCGACGTGACCTCACAGCTGCCCGGCGGCACCGAGGTGCGGGCGCTCGCAGTGTCGGGCACTTCGGGAACCGTGGTTCCCGTCGACCCGGTCTCGGGTCGAGCGACCGGCCGCGCCGTCATGTACGACGACCGTCGAGGGGCGGCGCACCTCGACCGGGTGGCGTCGACGGGGGCCGAGGTCTGGGCGCGGCTCGGTTATCGCATGCAAGGGTCTTGGGCGCTGCCGAAGCTGCTGGCGATGCTCGACGAGGGTTCGTTGGGGCCGGCGAGCGCCGTCGCCCATCAGCCCGACGTGATCACGAGCCGCCTCGCCGGGCGCCGGCTGCCGAGCGAGCTGAGTTCGGCCCTGAAGTCGGGCGCCGACCTCGACGCCGTGGAGTGGCCGGGCGCCGTCTTCGACGAGCTCGGCCTCGCGGTCGAGCGAATGCCGCGGCTCGTGCCCTCCGGCACGAGGATCGGCGAGGTGAGCGCCGCAGCTGCGACGGAGACCGGGCTGCCGGCCGGATGCATCATCGTTGCCGGCATGACCGACGGCTGCGCAGCCCAGATCGGGGCCGGCGCGCTGGAACCCGGCGCCTGGAACTCGGTGCTCGGCACAACTCTCGTGCTGAAGGGCGTCTCGCGCGAGCGGCGGGTCGACCCGAGCGGCGCCGTCTACTCGCACCGCGCCCCGTTCGGCGGCGGCTGGTATCCCGGCGGCGCGTCGAGCACGGGTGCCGGCGCGATCACCGCACTGCTGCCCGGCCGCGACCTCGACGAACTCACGCGCGACTTCGATGCGGCGGCGCCACCCCCGGTCGCCTACCCGCTCGTCGGGCGTGGCGAGCGGTTCCCGTTCGTCTCCGCCGAAGCGACGGCGTTCCCGACCGGCGCGAGGGACGACACCTCGACGTTCGCCGCGATCCTGCACGGGGTCGCCTACGTCGAACGCCTCGCGTTCGACCTCCTCTCAGCGGGCGGCTTCGATGTGAGCGGCCCGCTGCTCGTCACCGGCGGCGGTGCGCGCAACCCCGTGTGGACCCGGCTTCGTGCCGACCTGCTCGGCCGGCCGGTGCACTTGCCCGAGCACGGCGAGGGTGCGGCCGGGATGGCCGTGCTGGCTGCGGCGGGAGCGGATGCAGATGTGGGTGCGCATGTGGATGCGGATGTGGGTGCCGGTTCGGCTACGGGCTCGGATGCGGGCGCGCAGCCGACCCCGGGCGCGCAGGCGCCCGACCCGCTTACGGCAACGGCCGCACGGATGCTCCGGCCGGCGCGGATCGTGCCGCCCGATGCCGAGCGACACGATCGACTGCTGCCCGCGTACGCTCGCTTCGTCGACGAGCTCGACGCGCGTGGATGGATCGACGACAGGCTCGCGGCATCCGCTCGTGAAGGGATCACCCGATGACGACCGTGCACCTCGTGCGCCACGGCGAGACCACGTGGCATGCCGAGAACCGCTACGCCGGGGCGACCGACGTGCCGCTCACCGCCCGGGGCCGTGAGCAGAGTGCTGCGCTCGCGCGGTGGGCGGCGGCAGCCGGCGTGGACCTGGTCGCGACCTCCGACCTCTCGCGAGCGGTCGAGACCGGTGAGGCGGCCGCCACCGCGGTCGGAGTCGAGCCGATCATCGATGCACGCCTCCGCGAGGTCGCCTTCGGCGCAGGTGAGGGCCGCACGCGAGCCGAGATGGCCGAGCTCTTCCCCGAGCAGTTGGCGAGCTTCATCGCCGCGCCGGCCTCGTCGCCGCTGCCGGGCGGAGAGCCCGGAGTGGCGGCGGCAGCACGCGGTCTCGCCGCGCTCGCCGAGCTGACCCGGGTCGCCGGCGCAGAGGGCACGGTGCTCGTGGTGGCCCACACGACACTCATCCGGCTCGTGCTGTGCCGAGTGCTCGGGCTACCGCTCGACGAATACCGTCGACGTTTCCCGGCGCTCGCGAACACCGCCGTGACGACGATCGAGGTACCGCCGGCCGCCGACGCCGAGGCGTTCGTCGAGCGCGCTGCGCTCCTGCGTTTCAACGCGCCGCTGGCGGGGTAGATCGAGCCCCCAGGTCGCTCAGAGGTAGCTCAGAGATAGCTCCGCGGGAGCTCGGAGGTAGCTCACCGAGCGCTCAGCGAGCGCTCAACCGCCAGCGCTCGTCGGCCCGGCGGCATCCGACGGGTTCTCGGGCGCGCTGATCTCCTCGCCCGTCGCGACATCCGCCGGCGACCCCTGCCTGCGGCTCAGCCACATGAACGGCACTGCGAGCACCTGGATGCCGCCGCTGACGAGCAGCGATCCCGGGTAGCCCCAGAGGTCGGCGGAGCGGCCGAGCACCGGCTGGATGACAGCGCCGCCCGTGCTGCCGAGCAGCGAGTCGAACGAGAGCACGGTCGCTCGCTGCTGCGACGGGATCATGTCGTTCAAGTACGCCTGCTGCACTGGGCCGGCCGCCGCGTCGACGAGTCCCCACAGCGTGAGCAGCACGAGCGCGATCCAGAAGTTCTGGTTCACGCCGAGGGCGAGCAGCACGAGGGTCGAGACGATGAGGCTCGCGATGATGGTCGTCGTGCGCTTGCGGAACCGACGTCGCACCCACGGCGCGGCCAGCCCGCCGAGCACCTGCGCCCCGGAGAGGATCGCCGCCGCGAGCCCGGCGATCGAGTAGGCCCCCGTGTCACCCCAGAGTTCGACCAGATAGGGCTGCAGCGCGTAGAAGACGTAGAAGCCGACGCCCGTCGTGAAGAACGACGCGAACATGACGTAGCGCACCGGGCGTCGCCCGAGTCCGTACTTCACCGAGGCGCTGAACACCTCTTTCGTCGCCTGGATCGGGTGCGCACGGCCGGCGGGCGTGAAACCGAGATCTCGCATCACGAGCGCCGCGACGACGAACATCACGACGAGGATGCCCGCGCGGATCAGGAACGGCACGCCGAGATTCGTCGCCTGGGCGACGACGCCGCCCAGGATCGAGCCGACGAACATCGCCGCGCCCGAGAGGGCGAGGCCGCGCCCGAAGACCCGCTCGAGACCACCGGTGTAGCCGGTCGCGGCGAGCGCATCCACGAGCCAGGCCTCGACGGCGCCCGAGAAGAACGTGAAGCCGAGCCCGAGCAGCACCGAGACGATCGCCCACATCCAGAACGGCGAGTGGCCGACCCACAGCAGGTAGTACAACACGGTCGTCACCGCGAGGGTGACGGTGCCGAGCAGGTACGAGACCCTTCGCCCGAGGGTGTCGGCGACGACGCCCGTCGGCACCTCGAAGATCACCATGCCCACCGAGAAGAACGCGTTCGCGGCGAACGCCTCGAAGTTCGTCAGCCCCGCGTCGAGCAGGAAGAGCGTGTTGACACCCCAGATGAACGACGCTGCGAGCGTGTTGCCGATGAGCAGGGTGAAGTACGCCGCCTGCACCCGTCGTGCCGCGGGGTTCGGTTCCATGCCCGTCTCACCGCGCTCCGCGCGTTCGGCCATGCAACACATCTTGCTCGCTTCGCGCCCGAGCCGCCACGGTACGAGCGGATGCCGCTGCCGCGCGCTGCTCGACACGGCATCCGTCGCCCCGCTACGCTCGCGGCATGGTGCGCTTCCTCATTCGTGCGGCGATCTACCTCGTGACCGCCGCCCTCGGCCTTCTCGTTGCCTCGTGGGTCCTCCCCGACTTCCACCTCGAGTGGGGCGGATTCCTCATCGCGATCATCGTCTTCGCGATCGCGCAGAGTGTGCTCAGCCCGTTCATCTTCAACCTGGCCCGGAAGTACGCGTCCGCGGTGCTCGGCGGCATCGGCCTGGTCTCGACGTTCGTCGCGCTGCTCATCGCGTCGCTCTTCCCGGGTGGCATCACGATCGACGGCTGGGTCACCTGGATCCTCGCGACACTCATCGTCTGGATCATCACGGCGCTCGGCGGCTGGCTCCTGCCGCTCATCTTCCTCAAGAAGAAGGCCGAGGGCGCGAGGGCCTGACTCGCGCCCCTCGCCCCTCGCCCCGCGCCGGGGTCAGTGCTTGTCGTCAGGTCAGTGCAGGTTGTCGTTGCCGGCCTCGTGCACGGCGGCGCCCCAACAGCCGGCGTCCTCCCAGCGGTAGGCCGCGCCGAGTCCGGCGTCACCGTCGAGCGCGAGCGACCATGCCGCCTTCTCGGCTTCACTCAGTCCAGCCGGTTGCGCGGCCGATGTCACGACGCCCGAGGCGTCGGCCGAGGACTGGTACGCCGGGTTCCACCACTCCCAGTAGAGGTACTCCTGGCCGGCTTCGATCATGCAGGCGCGCACGAGATCCTGGAATTCGAGCCAGACCTGACGCTCGGTGTCGAGCGCGGGGTCGTCGTCGGGCACCGGCGCGCTGAGCGGATGCCCCGCAGCGCGCGCCTCGGCCTCGGCCTTGTTGCCCACGTCGGCGCAACCGCCGCCGGGTCTGGAGGTGTCGGGACCGTACAGCGCCTGGGTCCAGAGGATCGAGGTCTCGTAGTCGAGGCCCTTCGGCTGCGGACTGCCGCCGAGCCACCACTGCCACTCGAGGAACTCGAAGCCCGCGGCATCCATGCACTTCCGGATGACCACTTGCTTGCCGAGCCACTCCGACCGATCTTCGGGGGTCACGTACTCGGGGTCGGCGGGGTCGAGGTACGGGTTGTGGTCGGCGGACATCGCTCCCGTTCCGGGGGTCGGCGGACCCACGGGCGTCACGTTGTCTGCCACCCCGGCGGGCGCCGCCACTGGGGCGGGCTCGGGCTGCGGCTCGAGATCGTGGCCGCCGATCGCCTCGTCGCTCACCGGCGCCGGCTGGTTGGCCGTATAGGCAGCGGCGCCGAGGGCGACGACGGAGGCCCCGCCGAGCGTTGCGCCCGTGATCGCGACGATCGCGGCGATGCGTTGCAGGTTCATGCGGCGGTTCCCTCCGAGCTGGGGATGGGTGAGGCATCCGCTCGTCGACGCTTCGACTCCCAGCGCCCCATGGCGGATGGGAGCCACCACGCTGCCATCGCGACGAAGAACAGCACACCGGCTGCGGCGAGCACGCGGTTGACGAGGATGGCCAGGCTGAGCGACGAGGAGTAGAACTCATTGAGGGTGATGCTCGACGCGATGAGTGCGTACATGCCGAAACGGATGAGCACGTATGCCGCGGCGGCGAGCCAGAGCGCGCCGAGCCAGCGCAGGCGCGGCATCACGGTGAGCACCGCGCCGACGAGCGCGATGGCGAGGCCGCAGAACCCGGCTGCCACGAGGTCCCACGCGCCGTTCCATGAGCCGGCGAGTACTCCCGCGCCGACGCGCACGACGATCAGCACGCCCCATGCGAGCAGCAGCGCGGTCGCGACATGCGCGAGCGCCGGCATCGCGAGCGGGAACGTGCCGCGCGGTGCGTCGAGCGCGGCGCCCCGCAGGCGGCTGAATCGCCAGCTGAGGTCGGCGGGGATGCCGCGAATCGCACGTCCGAGGATCGAGCGCCCAGACCCTGGCGCACCGTCGGCGGCCTCTCGCTCTTCGTAGATGTCGGATTCGAGCTCGGCGAGGCGGTCGGCCGCGACCGCCTCGGGCAGGTCGCTGGTGTACCAGCGCCCCCAGGCGAGTACGGCACGGTCGACGCGGGGCGCGGATGCCGCGACGTCGCGCACCTCGAGCGCGTCGCGCACCTCGCGCATCTCGCGCACCTCGAACACATCGTCGCGCTCGTCGATGCCGCCGGCGCTCATGCGAATGCTGCCTTGCCCTGGACGACGGCGACCCGTCGCGCGTCGAGTTCGGTGCGATAGGCGAGCTCGCCGGCACCGGTGACCCGATAGAGGCGACGCCTGGGGCGCCCCTCGGCCTCACCCAAGGCCACGTCCTCCCAGGTGGACTCGAGGAGGCCACGCTCGGTCAGCCGCGCGAGCGCCTTGTAGAGCGTGCCGTGCGCGGTGAGCCCCGCGACATCCGACCGCTCGGCGATGCGCTTCGCGAGCGCGAAGCCGTAGAAGTCGCCCTCGTCGCCCTGCAGTTCCATGCCGGCGGAGAGGATGTCGACCTCGAGGTCGAAGAGCCGTCCTTCGCGTCTGCGTGCCATGGGAGAAAGAATAGGAAGATATCTTCCCGTTGGCAAGAGCAGTCGCGGAACCCGAGCGGAATTCTGTTTCCGCAGTGCGCCGGGTTAGCATCTCCTCGCCCATCCGCGCACCCCGACGCGGATCCGTATCGAGAGTCCCACCATGCGCAAGCGCACCGTCGCGCTCATCATCGTCGTCGCCGTCATCCTCGCCCTGATCGGCGGGGCCTACTGGGCGGGTCGCCATCTCTTCTACGAACCCACCGCGAAGGGCGTCGATTCGGTCATCGCCGAACTCGACGGCACTCGCGTGCTCGGCGTCTTCGCGCACCCCGACGACGAGCAGACCGTCAACGGCCTGTTCTTCCGCGCACATCAGGGCGGCACGTACACCGCGATGATCACCGCGACGCAGGGCGAGGCCGGCCACCAGACGCCGGTCGTCGCGCGCGATGAGGACCTCGGCGAGATCCGCAAGGCCGAGGCGCTGAAGAACAGCTTCAACCTCGGCGTCGACCGGCACGTCGTGTGGGACTACCCCGACGGCGGCGTGCCCGAGGCCGACGAAGACGAGCTCGTCGCGCGCGTGGTCGCCGAGATGAAGCGCGTGCGCCCCGACGTCGTCGTGGGGTTCTGGCCCGAGAGCGGTGCGACCGGCCACAAGGACCACATGCAGATGGGCCGCGTCACCGAACTCGCGATCGCCGAGCTCGAGGCCTCGGGCGGTTCCTACACGGGGCCGAAGCACCTCGTCTACACGATCAGCCCGTCGGGCGCGCTCTCGGTGTTCGGCGGTGAGGCGGGCGCATTCGTCGTCGCGAACCAGCCGAAGCCCGAATACGCGATGGGCGCCGAGGTCGCGAAGAAGCACGAGGGATGGACGATCCACGCTTCACAGGCGAACTACATGCAGGAGTCGTACATCCTGCCGACGTGGCTCATCTACGCGCTCTGGGACCAGGAGTTCTACCACGTGCGCGACCTCGAGGCTGAGCCGCTCGACTGAGGGAATCGGCATGTATGGTCCCACCGGATCCGAGTGGCTCCGGTGGGACCCGAACCGGGCGGAGCCACTGAGTGAGCCTTCCCGCTCGGTGCGCGCCGCCCTTCGCCGCGTGACGAGACCGCCTGACGAGACCGCCTGACGAGACCGCCTGAGCGACGGAACACGTCGGACGGATACGCCCACCGGGCAGAGGAACACCGGAGGAAGAGACCGTCAACTCACAAGCTGTGCGAAAAGGATGACCGCGCCGACAACGATCGGAATCAGCGCGAGGAGAACGATGGCCCGACTGATGCGACGCCGACTCACCGTGCCCCTGTCGAACGAAGATCGAGACATGTGGTCGAGGTTGGGAAAGAGGGCCTGGTAGGGCGGCTCCTTCTCGGGCGCGGCAGCCTGTTCCTGCTCGGGTCGAGCATCATCGATGTTCCCCATGGCCCCACCATACGCTGCGGTCTGCGACGCCCGGCGGCCGAGAAGGGGATCACAACGTCGACGAGCTTGCAGACCGAATCCGACGGTTGTGGAGAACTTCCGTCGGGTGGTTCCTGTGGAGGAGGAGTCGGTCGAAAATGGCGGTTGATCTCGCGTTTTGGTGTGGTATGAATGTCGGTGGGTGGTGGCAGTGTTGCGGGTATGACAGGCATCCCCGACACGCTCGAGCAGATCCGCTCGACCCTCGACGGGGCGCTCGATGCCGAAACGTCGCGTGGTCTGGGTGACGACGAACTGCTGTTGACGATGGGGGCGCTCGAAAGGGTCGGGCGGCTGCTCGACGCGCACCGGGCGCTGTTCGCCGGTGAGGTCGCCGAACGCTCCCGGTCCGAGCTCGGCGTCGGCCGGATGTCGGCACGCAAGGGGTGCCGTACGGCCGCTGAACTGATCGAACGCGTCACACAAGTCTCGGGCGCCGAGGCACGCCGGCGGGTCGCGATCGGGGCGGCGACCCGGGTGGGCACCGGCCTGACTGGGCAGGCTACGCCGGCGCAGCATCCGCATGTCGCGGCGGCGCTCACGGCGGGTGAGGTCGGCGTCGATGCCGCGGGCACGATCATCCGGGAGCTCGGCCGCACTCGAACCGTCGCCGACCCGGTCCGACTCGACACGGCCGAACGCGAGCTCGTCGCCCAAGCCACCGGTACCGGCGATGGTGCACCGGTGCGGTGCACGGCCGATGAACTGACCGTGCAAGCACGTGCGTGGGCGGCGTTCCTCGACCAAGACGGCCCCGAACCCGACGACGAACGGGCGATGCGCCGCCGCGGGTTGCGCATCGGGCGTGCCCGCGATGGCCTTATCGCCATCGCGGGTGAACTGCTGCCCGAAGTCGCCGCGAAACTCACCCGCCTCCTCGACGCACACCTGGCACCCCGCAGCGGCGGCGGATTCCTCACCGAAGAAGAACGCGCCGACATCGCCGTGCAAGCCGAGACCCGCACAACCGAACAGCAACGGCACGACGTCCTCGCCGCGATCATCGACACCGCCGCCCGCTCCGGGCAGCACCCGAGCATCGGCGGCGCCGCACCCACCGTCCTCGTCAGCGTCCGAGCGGCGGATCTCGAAGCATCCCGGGGCGCAGCGCATGCCGACGGCATCGACCAGCCCATCTCACTCCGCGCGGCACGACACATGATCTGCACCGGCGGCATCCAGATCGTCGTCCTCGACGACACCGGCCGCATCGAGCAGCTCGGCTCCCCGCAACGCTGCTTCACACCCCACCAACGCCGCGCGATCACCCTCCGCGATGGCGGCTGCATCATCCCCGGCTGCACCGTGCCTGCCGCATGGTCCGAGATCCACCACGTCATCCCCGACATCGACGGCGGCCCCACCCACCCCGACAACGGCGTCCTCCTCTGCTGGCATCACCACCGCACGATCGACACCTCAGGCTGGGCAATCCGCATGCGCCGCGGTGTGCCCCAGATCCGCCCACCCGCCTGGCTCGACCCAGGCGGCACCTGGCGCACCGCAACAACCTCACCCACCCGACTCGCCGACCGACACGACCAACGCCACGACCCACCCGACCGCGCAACAGCCTGAACGCACGGCACGCACTCGATGGCAGGCCAGCGACGCCCGACGCGCGCTCGTCGGAGGCGACGCGCGTGCCGGAGGGGGGACTCGCGCCCACCGGAGGAGGGACTCGCGCCCACCGGAGGACGGACTCGCGCGCGCCGGAGGACGGACTCGCGCGCGCCGGAGGACGGACTCGCGCCCGCCGGAGGAGGGACTCGCGCGCGCCGGAGGAGGGACTCGCGCGACGCTCGCCTCCGCAGATGCGGCACCTCACCCGTCCCGCCGATCGCGCGACCCCGCGGCATCCGCTCGCTCAGAACCGCCGGGTGAACGGCAGCGGCTTGCGCATGCGCACGAGCAGCACGATCGGAATCAGCACATACGGCAGATTGAACGCGAGGAACTTCACCGGATTCGTCGTCTGCCACTCGGGCTCGCCGAAGAACTCGACACCGAACACGATGATGCCCGTAATGGTCGAGATCATCGTCGCGTAGATCACGCTGGGCAGCTGGATCCAGTTCCAGCCGCGGATGAGCGAGATGACGAGCACGATGTAGAACGGCATATAGACGAACGCAGAGAGCCCGGTGACGATGCGCATCCAGAACGGCGGCTCCATGAAGAGCGGGTCGGTGTCGCTCGCGTACCAGTAGTTCGAGTTCACGAGGAAGTTCGACGAGGGCGCCGAGATGTCGACGCCGAGCGTCGGCATCATGTCACTGATCAGGCTCGTGATCGTGAACAGCGAGAAGATCACGATGAAGAACCAGTCGAACGGCCGCTCGCGCAAGCTGAGGTTCGGAACGGTCGCGGGCTCCGCGGTCATGGGCTCAGCGGTCATGAGTCGAGAGCGTATCGGCCGGATGCCGCGGCCACCAGTACCTCGCCGGGCGCCTTCTGTGCGTGCACGTGCACGTGCATGTGCACGTGCATGTGCATGCGCATGTGCGTGTGCCATCGTCAGGCTCGGCGGACCACTGCCCGGATACTGATTGCGAGTCCGAGAGCGCACCAGGCCAGGAGCACGAAGAAGTCACGCCAGCTCGCGGTGTAGGTGTCTGCCAGCAGTCCGGCGCGGATCAGGTCCGCGGCCGGTCTGAACGGGAGCACGTCGTGGACAGTCTGGAACCAGGCGGGGAGTTGGCTTGCCGGAAAGGTGACCGGCGAGAAGAGCATCACGAAGAACACCAGCACCTGGGTGACGAGCTGGGTGAGCAACGGTGACAGGGTCACTGCGATCGCGTAGCCGATTGCGGCGGCGGTTACCGCGGTCAAGACGGATGCGGTCACGAGAAGGGGCCAGTCGAAGGAGTAGCTGAATCCGTAGCGAAGTTGTGCCACGATCACCGCAACGGCGACGCTGGGCAGTGCGACACCGAGCCACACCGTCAGGTCGGCCAGCAGGAACAGTGGCCGTGGCACTGGCAGCGCTCGCAGGTAGGTGAATGTGCCGCTCGTGCGTGCCTGAGCGACGCCTTGGGAAACCATGACGAGCCCGATGATCATCAGGAGCACTGTGGGTGCACCGGTGGAGAGGAACTGGGCGGACGAGGTGTCGATGTCGGGGATGAGCAATCCGAAACCGACGATGATCCCGGCGGCGAGCACAGCCTGGACGACGATGACGAACGGGAGCATGGGACCGGTCTGAGCCATCGTCCAGCGCAACAAGGTCCCGTAGCTCACCCAAAGCCCGGCGCGCGACGGTACCCCTGCAGGCGCAGGCGCAGGCGCTGGCGCTGGCGCTGGCGCTGGCGCTGGCGGCGAGAAGGTCATCTGTTCAGACATCACCGGCATCCTCCGTGCTGTTCGTCGTATGTGCGTCGGCGGTCGCCGTGGCGGCGAGGTAGGCGTCTTCGAGGGTGGCTGGAGCCAGCGCATAACCCTCGATGTCTTCGGACGATCGGAGGGCCGTGGCCCACGCGACGGCTGCCGCGGCATCGACAGCAGAGAGCGTCATCAGCACCCGGCGTCCGGCACGGACCCGACGGATGATCGGGATCGGCACCTCGGAAAGGGATTCGGATGGGTCGGTTCCATCCGGATGCAGCGAGAGCTCGAGTTGGAGATCATGGTCGCTTGAACCTCGGAGGCGGCTTGGTGAACCCGCCGCGACGACCTTGCCGCGATCGAGCACGACGAGCGCGTCCACCACCCGCTCTGCCTCCACGACGTTGTGAGTGACAAGCAGTACACCTGCACCCTGATCGCCGAGGCGTCGTACCGTCTTCCACAGTCGTCGACGTCGTGCCGCGTCGACGTCGTTGGTCGGCTCATCGAGAACGATCAGTGGCACCGGAGCGACGGCCGCCATGGCGAAGGCTGTGAGTCGGCGCACTCCACCTGACAGGCCGCCGCCGTCGGGCGTCGCCCGGCGGTTGAACCACTCGCCGATATCGAGTTCGTCAGCCAGCGCTCGTGCGGCTCCCCGTGCG
This sequence comes from Agromyces sp. Y575, assembly GCF_059445445.1. Classification (NCBI taxonomy): domain Bacteria; kingdom Bacillati; phylum Actinomycetota; class Actinomycetes; order Micrococcales; family Microbacteriaceae; genus Agromyces; species Agromyces sp. Y575. The sequence goes on along the minus strand of NZ_JCAIUI010000002.1, from coordinate 1,064,087 downwards.
TCGGCGCGGGACATGCCCCTGAGCCGACCGGCGATCTCGATCGCTGTCTTCGGAGTGAGGCCGTCGAGCGGCGCCTGTGCCTGGGGCTGGAGCGCCACGCATCGGCGCGCCGTCGCCGGATCGGCGATCGCGTCGACGCCCGCCACCCGGATCGACCCACCGTCCGGCCGCAGCAGTCCGACGACCTGCGAGACCAGGGTCGTCTTGCCCGCACCGTTGTGGCCGAGCAGCCCGACCACCTCTCCGGCCCGCACCTGCAATCCGATCCCGTCATTGGCGACGACCGATCCGAACCGTCGGGTGAGGTCGTTCACCTCCAGCACTGCAGCACTCATGTTCACTGGCCTTTCAGCGTTCGGATACCGATGGTATGTGGATACCAACAGTATCTAGATACGCGCGGTAGGTCAACCAGTAGAATGGCGACATGGTCGGTAGCCGCTCAGCGCCCCGCACGCCGCGGACCCGCGTCGAACGGCAGCGAGAGACCCGCGAGGCGCTAGTACTCGCAGCGCTCGGCGCGTTCGCCCGCGACGGCTATCACGCGGCAAGCCTGGACGGCATCGCAAGCGACGCGGGATTCTCCAAGGGTGCGGTCTACTCGAACTTCGACGGCAAGTCGGACTTGTTCCTCGCGGTGATGGACTTCAACTTGGAGCTGCTGCGCGGTGAGGGGTGGGACCCGTTCTCGACGGCCGAGACGACTGCCGATACGGCTCCCGCAGACACCGCAGAACTGGAAGCCGCAACCGGCGTGGACATCGCGGAGATGGTGCGAGGGTTCGGGCTCGCGACGCTGGAGTTCATCGCGACCGCCGCCAGAGACGACAAGCTCGTCCTTGCGCTCCGCGCACGGGTGCAGGTGATGGTCGACGCTTTCGAGCGCGTCGCAACCGAAGCGCGACCGACCGATGAGAACCTTCCGGTCGACGACGTTGCACTGCTCATGGCCGCGCTCGATCAGGGAGTGTCCGTACTCGCACTGAGCGGCATCACGTCCATGGACGGAGCCTTGATGCGCACCGGCCTGCACCGGCTCCTCGACCCGGCCAATGCTGCAGGCGAGCCGGCGCCGGAACGAGACGCCCGCCCCGCCCCGCTACCTGGTGTCGACCAGGTACGACGGCTGATCCGAGAGATGCCCTGAGCAGAATCGTCGCCCACCGCATCTCCGTCGCCCGATGGATTCCCGACAGGCGCTCACTGAGTAGCGTTGTGGCATGACCGCCACCACGCCTCCTCCCGTCGTCGACGGCGTCGAGTGGGTGCGCCCGCGGCCCGGGCGCCTCGGTTTCCGCAACGATGTGATCCTCGCCCTCGTGCTCGCCGTCGGTACCGGCGCGAGCGTCGTGCTGTATCGCGCGACCGGATGGGGCGAAGACGCCCCATGGTGGGGCAGCGTGATCTGGGTCGCCGCGATGACCCTCCCGCTCGCGGCACGGCGGCGATGGCCCGAGCTCGTCGCGCTCGTGGCATCCGTCGCCTTCCTCATCGGTGCCCTCGCAGAGGTCGGCGAGGCGCTCTTCAGCAACATCTGCCTATTCGTCGCCATCTACACGGTGGGCGCTTGGGGGCGCAGCCGTCGCTGGGCGACCCTCGCGCGAGGCGTCATCGTCGTCGGCATGTTCGCGTGGCTGTTCTGGAACCTCATCGTCCTCTCGGGGGTCGACGACTACCTTCCCGACTTCTCCCGCGAGGGGCTGCTCTCGCCATACCTCGCCTTCGGGCTCATCAACGTGCTCACGAACCTGCTCTACTTCGGCGGCGCCTGGTACTTCGGCGATGCCGCCTACCGTTCGGCGCGAGCACGCGCCGAGCTCGAGCAGCGCACCATCGAACTCGCGGCCGAGCGCGAGCGCAGCCGGGCCCACGCCGTCGCCATCGAGCGACTGCGCATCGCACGGGAGCTGCACGACGTCGTCGCCCACCACGTCTCGGTCATCGGCGTGCAGGCCGGCGCCGCGCGGCGAGTGCTCGCGAAGGATCCGGATGCCGCCTCGGCCGCGCTCTCCTCGATCGAGGAGAGCGCCCGCGACGCCGTCGACGAGTTGCACGGGCTGCTCGGCACGCTGCGCGGCGACGCCGAGACCGGGGCATCCGCAGTGCTCGACGACGCCCTCGCCCTGAAGTTCGGCGGTGTCGCGGAGGCCGCGACGAAGAGCACGTCGACCCGCGGCATCGAACGCATCGACGAGCTCGTGGCCGAGTGCGCGGCGAACGGCCTGCCGACGACGCTCGCGATCGTGGGCGAGCCGGTACCGGTGTCCGCCGTCGTCGACCTCGGCGCGTACCGCATCGCCCAAGAGTCGCTCACGAACGTGCGAAAGCACGCGGGCGCCGCGGCGACCGCCGAGGTGCGGGTGCGCTGGACGGAGCAGTCGGTCGAGATCGAGGTGACGAACACGGGCGCAGTGCGGCGATCCACCTCCGATTCGGCGACGGATGCCTCGAGCCGCGGCCTCGGCCAATTGGGCATGCAGGAGCGGGTCGCCGCGGCCGGCGGACACCTCGAACTCGGACCCCGCGCGCGCGGCGGTTACCTCGTGCGTGCACAGTTCCCGTTGCGGCGCACACAGGGGGTGCGCGCGTGAGCATCCGCGTGCTCGTCGTCGACGATCAGAGTCTCGTGCGAGGTGGGTTCCGCACGATCCTCGACTCCGAAGACGGCATCGAGGTCGTGGGTGAGGCCGCGAACGGCGAGGAGGCGATCGCTGCCGTCGCCGCACTGCATCCCGACGTCGTCTGCATGGACGTGCAGATGCCCGGCATGGACGGACTCGAGGCCACTCGGCGTATCACGGCCGACGCGGCATCCGAGGCAGCCGTGCTCGTGCTGACGACCTTCAACCGCGAGGACTACCTGTTCGCCGCGCTCGATGCGGGTGCGAGTGGGTTTCTGCTGAAGAACTCGAGCCCCGAGCAGCTCATCGAGGCGGTACAGGTGGTCGCGCGGGGCGACGCGCTGTTGTCGCCCGATGTCACGCGGCGCGTGATCGAAGCCGTCTCGGGGGGCAGATCGCGGATTGAGGAGGCGCGCCTGCGCCGTCTCGATACCCACCCGCCCGAGCAACCCGGTTTCGAGACGGTCGCAGAGCGACCTCCTCAACCCACTGCCCTCGACTCCCTCACCGACCGCGAGCGCGAGGTGCTCGAGCACCTCGCCGAGGGCATCTCCAACGCCGCGATCGCCGAGCGACTCTGGGTCGGTGAGGCGACTGTGAAGACGCATGTCTCGAAAGTACTCATGAAGCTCGGTCTGCGAGACCGCGTGCACGCCGTGGTCTACGCGTACGAGCACGGCGTCGTGCGGCCCCGCGGCTGAAGCCCGGCCCCGCGGCTGAAGCCCGGCCCCGCAGCTGAAGCGCGGCCCACCCCGACCTCGTCGTCAGGCCGCTGCGTGTGGCGGCCGCAGCAGGCCGTTCGCGCCGGGCTCGGCCGCATCGTGGCCGAGCGAGACGACGTCGTTGGCAGCGTCGACGTGCACGATGTGCGGCCGGAACGTGCGAGCGGCTGCATCGTCGAACTGCGCATACGAGATGACGATGACGAGATCTCCCTCGTGCACGAGATGCGCCGCGGCGCCGTTGATGCCGAGCACACCCGAGCCACGCTCACCCTCGATGACGTAGGTCTCGAGTCGGGCGCCGTTCGTCACGTCGACGATCGAGACCTGCTCGCCGGGCAGCAGGTCGGCGGCATCCATGAGATCCCGGTCGATCGTCACGGAACCGACGTAATGGAGGTCTGCGTGCGTGACGGTGGCACGGTGGATTTTCGACTTCAGCATGGTGCGCAACACGCGTTCCAGCCTACGGCGGGCAGCTGAGTCGAAGTCCCGAGGAGACGATCCTCAGTCGAGTTCGCGCAGCTGCGTCGTGCGTTCGCTGGGGGTATCACCGGTATTCGTCGTGCCACGGGGTTCGATGAGCATCGCGGAGACCTCGCCGTCGGCGCGGGGGCAGTGCTCGACGCCACGGGGCACGACGTAGACGTCGCCGGCTCCGAGCTCGACGTCGCCGTCTCGCAACTGGATCGTGAGCCGCCCGGCGATCACCATGAAGAACTCGTCGGTGTCGGGATGCGAGTGCCAGGTGAACTCACCCTGCGCCTTGAAGACCTTCACCTCGTAGTCGTTCACGCTTGCGAGGCGGTGGGGCTGCCAGTGCTCTGCGAAGGAGTCGAGGGCGGTCTGGAGGTTGCGCACGTTGTCGGCCATTCCGTCATTCTCCTCTTGACGCTTGACGTCAGGCGAACCTCGTCCTAATGTAAGCAGATCATTAATTAAGGAGTCGCTTACATGCCGAACGGGCCCGACGAGCTCAGCCTCGTGTTCCAGGCGCTCGCCGATCCGACGCGACGCGCGATCCTCTCGCGCCTCCGCGACGGCCCGACGACCGTCGGCGAACTGGCCGAGCCCTTCGCGATGAGCCGCCCCGCGATCTCGCAGCACCTCAAGGTGCTCGAACGCGCCGGGCTCATCGAGCGCACGGCCACGGCCCAGTGGCGCACCTGCACCCTCCGCACCGAGCCGCTCGACGAGGCATCCGCCTGGGTCGAACGCCACCGCGGCGAGTGGAACGAGCGCTTCGACCTCCTCGACGCGCGACTCCGCGAGCTGAAAGGACAGACGGATGCCTGAGCAGACCGCCTCCGCAACGAAGCAATTCACGATCACACGAGTGTTCGATGCACCCCGGCGACAAATCTGGCGCGCGTGGACCGACCCCGACGAGGCCTCCGCCTGGTGGCACCCGGCCGGTGTCGTCACGCCGCGCGAGACCGTCGAACTCGACGTGCGCCCCGGCGGGCGCTACCGCTACACGATGATCGCCCCCGACGGATCGGAGTACCCGACGGCCGGCGTCTACCGCGAAGTCATCGAGCCCGAGCGGCTCGTGTTCACGTGGGCGTCGCCGGGCGACCCAGACGAGTCAGCGCCGGTCATCACGGTGACGCTCGCCGAGCACGGCGCCTCCGGCGAGCAGACGCACATGACGTTCCACCTCACCGGCTGGGCCGGTCACCCCGGCGACGGGAACTTCTACGACGGATGGGCGAGCGCCTTCGACGTGCTCGCCGGCCGCCTCGCGAGCGACGGAGTCAGCTGATGGGCCGCCTCACCGTCGAGCAGATCGTCACCGCCGACGGGTATGCGGCCGACGAGTCCGGCGGACTCGACTTCTTCCTGGCCGACGGCTCCGTCGACCCGGCCGACCACGACCAGCTCGCGTTCCTCGAGAACATCGACTCGATCCTGCTGGGCGCGAACACCTACCGGATGTTCGCGGACCACTGGCCGGCGGCCGACCCGGCCGTCGAACCCGTCACTGAGCCGATCAATCGGCTGCCGAAGTTCGTCGTCTCGAACTCACTGCAGCAAGCGCCGTGGGGCACCGGCGAGATCGAGATTCTCAGCGGCGACGCCGCCGACTCGGTCGCGGCGCTGAAGGGACGCACGAGTTCGATCATCGTCTGGGGAAGCCTCACGCTCACCGACGCCCTCTTCCGCGCCGGCCTCGTCGACGTGCTGCGCCTGCGCACCGTGCCGGTGCTCATCGGTGCGGGCCGGCCGTTCACCCCGGCCGACCTCGGGCAGCGTCGGCTGACCCTCGATCACAGCGTCGTCCACCCGAGCGGGCACATCGACACCACGTACCTCGTGGGCGATACCGCGGGTTGAGGAGGCCCGCCAGAGCCGTCTCGAAACCCCAAGCCTCGGGCGTGCAGGTTTCGAGACGCTCGCTCCGCTCGCTCCTCAACTCACAGGATCGGGCGAGGAAACAGGCTGCTCACCCTGGTACACCGCCGACAGCAGCCGATAGGAACGGGTGCGGAAAGCGACGAGCGCGAGCACCACCATCACGAGCCCGCTGAACAGGAATACGAGCGCGATGCCCCTGGCGTCACCGTCACCGAGCAGCCAGCCCCAAGTCGCCTGCCCGCCGTCTGACTCCATATAGGGGATGATCCAGAACTCCGCGATCGGGGCGATGAGGAACGCGGTGATCGGCGCCGCCGCCGCTTCGAACGCTTGCGCGAACCCGAACACGCGGCCCTGTCGGCGGAACGGCACGACCTTCTGGATGACCGTCTGTTCGGCCGCCTCCACCGCGGGGATGAGGGTCATGTAGGCCAGGATGCCGATTCCGTACAACAGCCACCACTCGCGGATCGTGAACAGCGCCCCGAGCACCCCCATGCCGACCACGACGAGCAGCATCGTGCGGATGGGGTTACGACCGAGGCCCCACTTCGCGATCACGATGCCGCCGATGATGAACCCGGAGGAGGAGACGCCGAGCACGATACCCCACACCTCGACCGGGAAGAGCGTCAGTCCGTACGGGTCCATCAGCGCCATGTAGACGCCCCCGATGAGGTTGTTGAACGTGGAGAACAGGATGAGGGCGAAGAGCCCTGGTGCGCCCCGGATCGCGGAGATGCTGCCGCGCAGGTCGATCGCGGGCGAGCGATCCCGGTCGACGACCGGACGTGCTTCTGGAATGCGCACGAAGAGCAGGTGCACGAGCGCGACCATGGTCGCGGCGATGGCGATCGCAAGCGTCCATCCCATGCCGGCCATGCCGATCGCAAGCCCGCTGAACACGCTCGTGACGAGGAACGCCAGCCCCTGCACGGTGCCCACCATGCCGTTGGCGTTCGCGTGCCGCTCTTCGGGCACGAGCAGGGTCACCGTCGTCGAGAGCGCGATGTTGCGCATGTTCTCGATGACCGACCCGAAGAGGATGATGCCCGAGAACAGCCAGAACCACGGACCGCCGAGGTCGAGGAGCGCCGACTCGGGCAGCGCCAGGTAGAGCAGGCCAGCGGCGACGAATGAGATCAGGGTGACCACGCTCGAGAGCACCATGACGAGGTGCTTGCGATACCGGTCGACGATGGTTCCGAAGAGGATCGAGAAGAGGGCGATGAGCAGCATGTACGCGCCGCCGATGATGCCCGTCGCCAGCACGGAGTGCGTCTCGAGATACACCCAGAACGTGAGCGCGAACCAGAGGAAGCTCGTCGTGACGTTCGCGACCATCGTGTTCGCGAGCACCTGCACGAAGGTGCGCATGCCGCCCGGCGGCGGCGCCACGGGGGCGGAACCAGGCGGGGTACTCGGCGCAGGAGGTACCGCAGGCGACACCGCCGCCGGCGCTTCGCCCACCTCGGATCCGTCGATCCCGTCGGTCACCCTGCGAGCGTAACCAGCACCCGCGACATCCGAAACCCCTCAGCCGACGCGGGCGACTCGGCTGCCGACGACCTCCGCGGCGAACGCCGTCGCCATGCGCTCGCACCGCGCAGCCGATTCGGCCTCGTGCACGAGCGCATCGTCGACGAGTTTCTGCTTGTCGACGCCCACCGCGGCAAGAGCCGCGTCATCCCAGTTCCTGAGGTTCTGCGCACCCGACTCGGGATGGAACTGCACCCCGCGCACATGGCGCCCCAGTCGGAACGCCTGGTTGACGCAGGCGGTGCTCGAGGCGAGCAGCACCGCGCCGGGCGGCAGCCGGGTGATCACGTCCTGGTGGTTCTCGATGACGTAGGTGGCCGGGCTGAGCGCCGAGATCACGGGGTCGTCGGCCCCGTCGTCCGTCACGAACACCTCGGTCGCGCCGCGCTCGGGAGTGCCGTACTCCGCACGCACCTCGCCGCCCGCGACGTCGGCGAGGATCTGCCCGCCGAGGCAGATGCCGAGCGTCGGGATGTCGCCCGCGATCGCTTCAGCCGCCAGCTCGCGTTCTCGGCGCAGCCATGGTGCGCGCGAGTACTCGTCGGGCATCAACCCGCCGCCGAGCATGATCAGCCCGTCGAACGGTTCCAGTTCGTCGGGCAGCGCGTCGTCGCCATAGGCGACCACGAGATCGAGCCCCGCCGACTCGAGCCACGGCTGCATGCGTCGCAGCTGGCTCGCCCGGGAGTTCACGACCACGAGCACCCTCGGCGCCCCGTTCGATGTCGGCATCTGCACGCTCTCGCTCTCTCTCACGCTTCGCCCGCTCGGTCTGCGCCGGCGCCCATGAAGTCCAGGTAGTCGTCATCGGATGCCGCGACCACGCGCAACACGTTCTCGGTTCCGAGCTTGCGCAGCTCGGGCTCCGTCCAGCCGCGATGGGCGAGTTCAGCGAAGAGCCGCGGATAGCCCGCGACATCCTCGAGCCCCTCGGGCATGTCATCGGTGCCGTCGAAGTCGCCACCGAGGCCGACACCGTCGATGCCCGCGACGTTTCGCACGTGCTCGACGTGGTCGGCGGCATCCGCGACGGTCACCCTCGGCTTCGGTCCGGTCTCGCCGCCGTTGACCCAGGCACGCCGTTCCGCGGTGAGGAAGGACGGCACGAAGGTGACCATGTAGACGCCGCCGCCATCGGCGACACGACGGATGACGCGGTCGGGAAGGTTTCGCGGGTGCGGGTTCAGTGCCCATGCGCTCGAGTGGCTGACGATCGTGGGCCGGATCGCGGTCTCGAGCGCAGCGTCGGCGGTCGCCACCGACACGTGCGCGAGGTCCACGAGCATGCCGATGCGGTTCATCTCGGCGACGACTTCGCGGCCGAATTCGGTGAGCCCGCCGTGTCTCGCCTCGTCGGTCGCCGAGTCGGCCCAGTCGCTCGTCGACGTCCAGGTCAGCGTCAGGTAGCGCGCTCCGAGCCGGGCGTACCCGCGCAGCACCGCGAGCGAGTTGTCGATCTGACCGCCGCCCTCGACTCCGATCATCGAGGCGATCCGCCCTGCGGCCATCGCGCGCCGTGCCGCGTCGGCAGTCGTCGCGAGCTGGAACGTCTCGGGGTACCGAGCCGCCATGCGGTGCACGAAGTCGATCTGCTCGAGCGTGGCCTTCACGGCATCGGCGCCCTCGATCTCCGAGTGCACCCACGCCGACCAGAACTGCCCGGCGACCCCGCCCTCGCGCAACTTGGGGATGTCGGTGTGATGGGTCAGCGCGGTCGCGTCGATGCCTTCGACCGAGTACCCGCGGTGCTTGCGCGCCGTCCACGGCAGGTCGTTGTGACCGTCGAAGATCGGAATCTCGAGCCGCTCGGCAGTGGCCGCGTTCGTCGGCGTGGTCGCCGCTGTGGTCGTCGTCATCGTCGTGTCCGTCCTAGCGTTCGCGGGTCGTCAGGTGGGCTTGGAGCCGGGCGGTCAGGGCCCGGTCGAAGGTGCGCGGTTCGCCGTCGAGGAGCGCGACGGGCACCGCCGACCGGGTGCTCGAGAGCAGCCAGATGTCGTCGGCCTGCGCGAGACGGTCGGCGGGCACGGGCTCGCGGTGGGTCTCGTGGCCGAGGGCGGCGAGGCACTCGATCGCGCTCGCGAGGGTCGTTCCCGCGAGGATGCCCTGATCGCTCGGCGGCGAGACGAACCGATCGCCGAACCGCAGGAGCACCGTCGACGACGGCCCTTCGAGCACGAACCCGTCGGAGCTCGTGAAGATGACGTCGTCGGCACCGCGGCGTGCCGCCTCCCTCAGCACCGACTTGTTGACCGCGTACGAGAGCGACTTGGCACCCTGCAGGAGCCACGGCGAAGTGTGCGCGACGTCGTGCCGGTAGCCGCGATCGAGCGTGACGACCGCGACGCCCTGCTCGCGGACGACGGTGAAGTCTGCGGCATCGGCGACGTAGACCCACCCGACGGGCACGCCGGTGCCCTCGACGCCGCGCGTCATCACGAACTTGGCGAATCCGTCTCTCACCCCGCCGTGCGCCGCGATCGCCGCTTCGATGCACGCGGCCCAGACGTCGAGCTTCGGGGCGGGCAGGTCGAGCAGCGCCGCCGAGTGGGCGAACCGCCGCAAGTGGGCCTCGAGCGCTTGCGGTCGGCCGTGGTGCACGCCGAGCGCCTCGAACACGCCGTCGCCTCGCGTCGCACTGAGGTCGCGCACGTTCAGTTGCGGCGCATCCGGGTCTTCGACGTGGAACGGCGTCTCTGGTTCGTCGATGCCCTCGGCGAGGTCGTCGACGAAGAAGAGCACGGCAGCGGATGCCCCGGCTGCCGCCGCGGACGATGACGGGTGCCGGGCGGCAGGCGGGCGCGGCGCGGCATCCGATTCGATCGATTCGGGCGCATCAGCCGCTGCCGCCACCACCACCCGCGAGTCGAAGCGCCGCAGCGTGTTCTGCTCGATCCAGTCGAGGTCGACGTCGAACCCGATGCCGGGCCCGGTCGGCACGCTCACGATGCCGTCGCGCGCGATCACCGGCGGCGTGATCACGTCGCGCACGTAGTACTTGTCGGACCCCGAGACATCCGATGGGTAGCTGAAGTGCTCGAGCGAGGAGATCGCGAGGTTCGCGGCGCGACCGATGCCGAACTCGTGCATGCCACCGCACCACACGGGGATGCCCTCGGCACCGGCCAGGTCATGGGCCGCCTTCGCGACGGTGAGCCCGCCCATGCGGGAGACCTTGATGTTCAGCACCCGCCCGGCGCCGAGCGCGATCATGGTGTGCAGGTCGTCGAGCCGCACGATGGACTCGTCGAGGCAGACCGGCGTCTCGATGCGCTGTTGCAGTCGCGCATGGCCCACGAAATCGCCGGGCGCGAAGGGCTGTTCGATCATGCTGAGGCCCGCGCCGTCGAACTCCGCAAGGCGGGCGAGCGTCTCATCGTCGCTGCGGTAGGCGCCGTTCGCATCGACATGCAGCTCGAGGTCGGGGAACGCGCGGCGCACCTCGCGCACCGGTTCGAGGTCCCAACCGGGAGCGATCTTCAGCTTCACCCGGCCGTAGCCGGCCTCGAGCTGCGACCCGACCTGCGCCAGCAACTCGTCGATGGTGGGCTCGATGCCGAGCGAGACGCCGGCCGCCACCTCGGTGCGGGTGCCGCCGAGCGCCGCCGCGAGCGGGATGCCACGCGAGGTGGACCAGAGGTCCCACGCGGCGCCGGCGAATCCGGCCTTCGTGAACTCGTGCCCACGGATCTTCGCCCAGAATTCGTCGACCTCCGCCGGGTGCGACCACTCGGCGTCGAGCACCCGCGGCACGAGATAGCTCGTCGCGATCGACCAGGCCGTGTCGGTGTTCTCCGAGGTGAAGAACGGATCGCTCGGCGAGGCGATCTCACCCCAGCCCGTGTTGCCCAGCTCGTCGTCGAAGCGCACGAGGATGTGGTCGAGGCCGGTCTTGCGATGCGAGCTCGTCTGGAAGCCGTGCACGAGGGGCAGGCTCACCTCGAAGAGCTCGATGCGTGTGACTCTCATGGTGATTCCCCGTCGTTCGCATGGTCGTAGTACAGGTCCATCTCCCGGTTGAGTTCGTCACGGGTCGACAACCGGCGCCGAGCACCCTTCGCGCTCGCGGTCGTGAGCGTGCTCAGCAGATGGCAGACGGCCGCGACCGAGGTCGGCGAGTCGGCGTAGGAGGCCGATCCGGTCTGCAGCACGATCAGCGACGTCGCGTGGGCGGCGAGCGGTGCATCCTCGGAATCGGTGAAGACGACCAGCTGCCCGCCGGCCTCGCTGAAGAGGCGGCCGAGCGTGACTGTCTCACGTCGGTAGCGCCGCAGCGAGAAGAGGATGAGCACGTCGGTCGAGCGAACGTCGCTGAGTACGTCGAGCGGGTTCAGTGCATGACCGTCGATCAGGTAGACGTTCGGCACGGTGGCGGCGAGGTCGGCGTTGAGGAGCGCCGCATAGGCCGCCGACTTGCCCGCTCCCGCGATGAACTTGCGACGAGCCCCCAGAATGATGGCGGCGGCTTGCGGCACGGCGGCGCTGGCCCGGAGGTGGGCGAAGGTGTTGGCGAGCGATGCCGCCTCGGTCTCCATCACCCGGTCTTGCAGGCCCTCCGCGGAGAGGTTCTTGCGCATCCGGACCCCGAACCGGGCCTCGGGCGAACGAAGGGTGCGGTTGAGTTCGCGTTCGAATTCGTCGTCACGGGGTTCCGATTGCTCGTCGCGGCGTTCCAGCATCGTCATCGGGCGCCTCCACCGGCCGCCGGCGCGGCGAAGTAGGCCGAGGTGCGGGCGTCGACCCGCCGGCAGCTCACCAGCACGAAGCCCTCCTCGTGCAGTTCGTGCAGGGTGGTGTGCAGGCGCGACTCGCCACCGCCATCGCCGGCCGCGTCGGCACCGGCCTGCGCCGGGATCGGCACCCAGTGCCCGCCGGAATGGGCGACCGCCACACCCGTCTCGGCTTCTGCGAGCGCGTCGGGCGGCAGGAGGGCCCGCGCCGATGCGTACGGGTCGTCACCGTCGAGGAGCGGCCAGTCCACGAGCACTCGATCGGTGCCCGAGCGCCCGTAGAACTCGCGCACGAATGCTGCACTGTGCGCACCGAGGGAGTTGAAGTTGAAGTGCGCGTTTCGAGCGAGACCCGGGTCGAACGCCCACCGCATCGTCGTGACGCCCGATGCGAGCGCGACCTCGCGCTGTCGCACCTTGAGCATGCGACCGACACCGCGACTCTGGTACCCCGCCTCGACGACCGCGGCCTGCGAGTAGTGGAAGAAGCCGGTGTCGTCGGATCCGAGGAATCCGTAGGCGAAACCGATGAGCTCACCGGCGCCGCCCCGCACCCCGACGGCTGACCCGCCGCTCCGCACGAGCGCGCTCAGCAGGTTGCTGTTCAGTGCGAACTCGTCGGAACCGTAGCCGAACACGCGTCGATAGAGTGCGCTCGCCTGCTGGAAGTCCTCGAACCTCGACAACTCATCGGAGGTGAGGTGCTCGTGTTCGCTCCGGTCTCGAGCCTGTGCATCGGTCACGACTCCCATTATATGAATCATATGATTGCCGATGGCAACCACGATCGGCCTTTCCTTGACAGTTTCTACTCGATGTCTCTGCGATGCTGCAGCTAGAATATGCAGCGTATCTTTACCGAGGGGAATCATGACACCAGCAGAGGTCAGGGCGGCGGTGGATGCTGCGTGGGGTGCGGTGCCCGATCGGCTGCTGCAGCTCGTCGAGATCGAGACTCCGTCGATGGACGCGGCGGCGAGCGAGCAGATCACACGGCTGCTCGGTGAATGGTTCGCACCGCTCGCAAGCGAGATCCGCCGCGCCGTCACCGACGCCGGAACGCATCTCGTGATCGAGGTTCCGGGCACGAGCGACGAGGCGCCACTCCTGCTGCTCGGCCACTCCGACACCGTGTGGGACCACGGAACCCTGACGGGCGAGGTGCCGTGGTCGGTCGACGGCGACATCGTGCGAGGCCCGGGGGTGTTCGACATGAAGAGCGGGCTCGTGATGATGCTCACCGCCCTTGAGATCCTGCACGATCGCCCGAGGCGTCCGGTGCGCATCCTCATCAACTGCGACGAGGAGGTCGGCTCCCCCACCTCGCAAGAGCTCGTTCGGAGCGCGCTCGACGGCGTCGCCGGCGTCATCGGCTTCGAATCGCCCCACCCCGACGGCGCGTTCAAGGTCGGCCGTGCCGGCAGCACTCGGGTTCGGCTCGACATCGAAGGCCGGGCGGCCCACGCGGCGCTCGATCCGGAGAGCGGTGTGTCGGCCATCGACGAACTCGTCGACCAGTTGCTCGTCGTGCGCGAGGTCGTCGCCGAGGCTTCGGCGATCTCGCCGGTGCTCTGCAACGTCGGCACCGTGAGTGGCGGCGCGAGGGCGAACGTCGTGCCCGACGCCGCCTCCGCCGAGATCGGGCTGCGCTTCGTCGACGGTGAGTCGGAGCAGCACGTGCTCGGCGCACTCGCCCGGCTCGCGCCGATCCGCGCGGGCGCCTCCGTACGTGCGACCATCCTGACGAGTCGTCCGGCGTGGCTGGCCGGCGCGGGCGATCGGACACTCCTCGACGAGGTCGGGCGCGCGGCATCCGCACTCGGCCGATCTGCGACCGGTCGCCCCGCTGCCGGCGCCGGCGACACGAACCTCGTCGGCTCCCTCGGCATCCCGACGATCGACGGCTTCGGCCCACGCGGCGGCGGCGCCCACGCCGTGAGCGAGCACCTCCTGCTCTCCTCATTGCGGGATCGCATCGAACTGCTCACCGCCGTGCTCGCGCGGTGATCCCGGCTCACCAATTGCGTTCCTCGCCGACCGCGGCGGGCAGCGGCACGTCGACGGGGTGCATGACGTAGACCACGCCGCCGCTGCCGCCGGCACTGCGAAGCCACGCGCGCTCGAACGGCGCGCGCGGATAGCGCCGACGCACGGCCGCGTTGCCGGGCGCCGCCGGATCGTTGACGACGACGTCGCCGTTCGCCTCGAACCCCGCGATCACCAGCAGGTGCCCCTCGGTGACGTACCCCGCCTCGGGCAGCTCATCGCGAGTGAACGACACCGAGGCGATGAGGGGGATGCCGGCCGCGATGAACCTCTCGGCCTCGTCGAGCGAACGCAGCCTCGTGACGAACGCCTCGAGCCCCTGGCGGGCGGCGAACGCGGCGTTGAACGACCAGTTGCCCGTGCCGCCGTAGTCGTGGTCGTAGCAGCCCGCGGCCACCCACACGACCTGCGGGTCGCCATTCGGCGCGACCACCGAGGCCAGGGTCTGCGGCACCGGGAGCCGCCCCCAGAAGCCGAGCACCATCGCCGTCGAGGTCGGCGAGCACCAGGCCTCACCGCCGCCGCCGAGCTCGACATGCGTACCGCGATGCAGCAGCTGCGAGAATCGCGGCACCTCGAGCGCGATGCCGCGAGCGCCTCCCTCGCCGACGCCGTCGTGCTCGGAGCGAGCCGCATCGTCGAGCGGAGTCGCATCGTCGTTCGGAGTCGCGTCGTCGAGCGGAGTCGCGTCGTCGAGCGCCGAGACCATCGCTCCGACCATGGCGAGCGATGCGTCGACGTCGACGCCCGCATTGCGAGCGAGGGTCACGCGGATCCGGTACGCCTCGAACGGACGGCCGGCAGCGGCGACGAAGGTATCGGCGTGCACGGACGCATCTGCGTCGCTCTGACCCGACACGGTGGTGCGCGGCACGGCGTCTGGGCAGGCGCCTTCGGCGACGTCGCCCTCCGCCCATCGAGCCATCACGTACCAGCCGGTCCACGAGCCGTCGACGTGCCTGGCGGCGAACTCCAGCTCGATCCATGTGCCGGGCGGGGTGACCGCATTCCACGAGAGGATAGCCTCGGTCGCAAGGAACGGGACCTCGACTGGCTCGGAGGCCCACCGCCCGGGCGCAGCCTCGCCGGCTTCTCCGGCCTCCCGGACTTCCTCGGCCTCCCCCACCTCTTCGGCCGTCCCGACCGAGCCGGCCCGCCGCAGCCACCCGGCGTCGTCGACGACGGTGCCGGCGTGCGCGCCGCGAGCGAATCCCGTTGCGGTGCGCACCGCGCTGTACTGCACGTGCCGTGGCATCCGAATCCCCGTTCAGCCGTGCAGGAGGTACTCGCGGATCGCGGCCCCCGCGTCGCGCATCGTCGCGAGGGCCTCGTCGCGATGATCGGTGCCGCGCTTCCAGTTCGCGAGCACCGAGTACGCCACTCGTCGATTCGGCGACATCGCGACGCCGATGTCGCCGCGAACGCGACTCGTCGTGCCGGTCTTGTTCCACATCCAGATGTCGCGGTCGTAGAAGTAGTGGGCGAGCGGGTCGAGGCCCCACGCCGAGGCCACCATCGAGCAGTCCATGCCGGCGCCGAGCCACCGTCGCAGCGTGTCGCAGCCCGCCTCGGTGAGCAGCTCGCTCTTCGCGACGCGCGCGACGAAGTCGGTGAGCTCCCGGGCGTTGCCCGTCGAGAGGTTCGGCGGGAAACCAGGAGGAATCGGCCAGCGCACGATGTCGTCGAGCGAGGACTCGGTGTACCCGAGTGCCGCCGTCGAACGGTGCACGGTGTCGAGGCCGACACGACGGCACATCGTGTTGGTCGCCGCGTTGTCGCTCACCGCGCCGATGAGGGCGCAGAGGTCGTAGACACTCAGCGTGTCGGCCTGCAGCAGGTACCAGAGGCCGGAGTTGTCCATCGCCTCGTTCGGCCGCCTCGTCACCGGCTCGTCGAGGCTCAGCTCACCGCGCTCTTCGAGTTCGAGCACCGAGTGCAGCAGGAACACCTTGCCGATGCTCGCCGTGTCGAGCGCGCGCTGCGCGTCGTGCTCGAAGAGCACCGCGCCGGTATCGATGTCGATCGCCTTCGCCGACCAGGTGATACCCGATGCCGTTCCGAACTCCATGTTCGCCACCCCGATACCGCCTGCCTTCATGTCGCCCGCCTTCATGCCGCCCGCCCTCATGTCGCCCGCCTCCATACCGGCGCCTTCATACCGGCGCCTTCATACCGGCGCCCTCATACCGGCGCTTGGATCTCGAGCGCTCGCCCGCGTGCGAACGCGGCGAGGCCACCGGTCCACGGTGTGCTGCTCAATGACTCAGTTGTTGATGCGTCTCGCGCATCAGTAGTGGAGTCGCCGGCGTTCTCACGGCTCGGTCGACTCAGTCGGCCCGGCACTGCGCCACGGCCCTGCACGATGATGCGGTCGTTCGCGAGATCGGCGACCGTCGTCGTGAACGTGACGAGTTCGGCGGATCGGTTCAGAACGCCTTCGGAACGCAGGGCTGCGAACACCGATTTCGCGTCGAGGGCGGCGCCGTGCCGCTCGTCGAGTCGCGCCCCGAGGTGCGCGCGCAACCGCTCGCCGCGCGTGCGGCTCTCGATGAGCGACTCGTCGCCCGGCTGCATGCCCGGCGCCGGATGTTCGATGAATCGCAAGTGATTCGTGTGCCAGAGGCACGACGAGGTCTCCGAGGCCGAGCGCGATTCCACGACTCCTGCGGCGTTCTCGATCATGACGGCTCGGCCGGTCTCCCGGTCGCCGATGTTGAACGAGAACCCGCCGGCGCATGGCACCGACGACGCCCTTTCGATCGCCTCGGCACCCGAGTGGCTCCGCTGCGCGTGGCGCGCGACGAAGTGCCGCCCCGCACCGTTCGGGTCGGGTTCGACGACCGGCACGTGATCGAGGCCCCACACGGTGCCCGCCTCGCTGACGACGAAGGAGTTCGACGGCAGGAAACCCGGGTACCAGACGACCGTGACGGTCGGGTCGCCCTCGATCGCGAGCGTGACGAGGCAGACGTCGTCGGTCGAGGCGGCGTGGCCGTCTTCGTTGTGACCCACGACGAGTGCAGCGGATGTCGCGAACGACACGTCGCTGCATCCGGTGCCGTCTCGCCCGACGTCGCCGCGCAGGTTGTACACCCACAGGTCGAATGCGGGCAGCCCAGCACCCTCGGCGAGCAGGTCGAGTTCGTGCGACTCGACCGGGCAGAGTCGGCGAGTCGACGCCTCGATGCGCTGCATCCGCTCACCCACGGCCTCGCGCTCGACGCGAGTCATGAGCTTCGACCATTGCGCGTCGGACCGCGCCCGGATATCGCGGATGCGATCGGCGAAATGCGCGCCGAGCTCGCGGAACACCGTGTCGCGATCGCCGGCGACGACGACCCAGGGCAGGCCGGAGACCGGAGCATTCTCGTGGAGGGTCATTCGCGAGTCACGAAGCCGTCGCGAGCACGCCGTCACGCCCGACGATCTTCGGGGCCGCGGCGAGCAGCTTCTTCGTGTACTCGTGCTGCGGGTCGAGCAGCACCGATTCGGTCGTGCCACGCTCCACGATCTCCCCGTGGTACATCACGGCGACCGTGTCGGCGATGTTCCAGGCGAGACCGAGGTCGTGAGTGATGACGAGAGCGGAGAGGCCGAGCTCGTCGCGCAGCCGGAGCATGAGCGCGAGGATCTCGCCTCGCGCCGAGGCATCCAGCGATGCGACCGGTTCGTCGGCGATGAGCATCTGCGGATTCATCGCGAGCGCCCCGGCGATCACGACGCGCTGACGCTGCCCGCCCGACAGCTCGTGCGGAATCGCCTCGAAGAAGTGCTCCGCCGGCATCAGCTCGGCGTTCTCGAGGCTCGCGGCGACCTGATCGCGCTCGTCGCCCGGATAGTGCTGAATGCGAAGCCCCTCTGCCACGGCTTCGTACACGCTGAGCTTCGGGTTCAGCGCCGCCGACGGGTCCTGCAGGATGAGCTGCACCTGCCGACGGAACTCGCGCAGGCGCTTCGTCGAACGGCCGAGCGGCGAACCACGGAAGAGCACCTGGCCTCCCCGGTCGGGCGACTCGAGTCCGAGCAGGGTTCGTGCGAGCGTCGTCTTTCCCGAACCGGACTGGCCGACGAGTGCGACGATCTCGCCGCGACGACAGGCGAGGTCGACTCCGCGCACCGCCTGCACGGTCTTGCCGCGCGAGCGGAAGGTGACGCTGAGGTTGCGGGCTTCGAGCAGGACCTCCTTCTCTGCCACGTCTTCGGCCGCGGGATCGCCCGCCCCCTCCACGGCATCCGCTGCACTGATCGCGCGCGCGACCGCGGCGGCGACCGGCGCCGAGATCGCGCCCGTCGTCGTCTCGCCGCGGCGGGTGACGGGCTTCAACCGCGACGCGGGGTCCCCGATGGTCGGGAAGGCATCGGCGAGTTGTTTCGTGTACGCCTCCTGCGGATCGGTGCAGATCTGCTGCGACTCCCCGACCTCGACGAGCACGCCGTCGCGCATGACGGCGATGCGTTCGCACGCGGTGGCGAGCACCGAGAGATCGTGGCTGATCATGAGGAGCGAGATGCCCCGCCGGGTCACGAGGTCTTTCACGACCTCGAGGATCTGCCCCTGCACGATGACGTCGAGCGCCGTCGTCGGCTCGTCGGCGATGATGATGTCGGGCTCGCACGCGAGCGCCATCGCGATCATGACGCGCTGCTTCTGCCCGCCCGAGAGCTCGTGCGGATACGAGGCCGCCTTCGCGAGCGGCAGGTCGACCTGGCCCAGCAACTCGGCCAGGCGGGCCTTTCGCGCCTCTGGGCTGCGCCACGCGTCTTTCACGTGCAGCTCGAGAGCCTCGATGATCTGCTGGCCGACGGTTCGCACGGGATTCAGCGAGTGCATCGCCCCCTGGAAGACGATCGCGACCTCCGACCAGCGCAACGCCCGCAACTGGCCGAAGCTCAGATCGGAGACGCTCTGATCGCCGACGCGCACCTGCCCGTCGATCACCGCGTTGTCGGGCAGCAGCCGCAGCACGCTCATCGCGAGCGTCGACTTGCCGGAACCCGATTCGCCGGCGATGCCGAGGGTGCCGCCCGCGGGCAGCGAGAGGCTCACGTTGCGCACGGCGGCGATGTCGCCGCGACCCCGCGACGCGACGGTGCGATAGGTGATCGAGACGTCGTCGAAAACGAGATCGGGCATGATCAACGGCTCCTGAGGGTCGGGTTCACGATGGATTCGAACGCACGCCCGACGAGGGTGAACGCCAGAACCACGAGCACGATCGCGAGACCCGGGATGACGACGTACCACCAGTAGCCGCTCGTCGCGGCCGAGACGTCCATCGAGTCCTTCAGAATGGTGCCCCACGATTGCTGGGTCGGGTCGCCGAGGCCGAGGAAGGCGAGCGTCGACTCGGCGATGATCGCCGAACCGACCGTGAGGGTCGTGTTGGCGAGCACGAGCGGCAGCACCGCCGGGAAGAGGTGCTTGCCGATGATGTGCCAGTGCCCCGCGCCGAGCACTTGGGAGCGCTCGACGTATGGGCGGGCCTCGACGGCGAGGGTCTGGGCTCTCACGAGGCGGGCGGTACTCGCCCACGAGGTCACGCCGATGGCGATCACGATCGTGAGCACCCCGCGGCTGAGCACCGACGACAGCACGATTGCGAGCACGAGCGAGGGCAGTACGAGGAAGAAGTCGACGAAGCGCATGATGATGCCGCCGGTGACGCCGGTGAAGTGGCCGGCGGCCATGCCCACGAGGGTGCCGATGACCATCGACATCGCCGTCGCGGCGACGCCGACGAGCAGCGAGGTGCGCGCACCCCAGATCATGCGGACCCACAGCTCGCGACCCTGATGGTCAGTGCCCATCGGATGCTCCCACGATGGCGGGGCGAACCTCGGCTGGTCGGTGAGCTGCGTGACGTCGAGCAGCGAGCGGTCGGCGATGACCGGGGCCAGGATCGCGAGAAGGATGACGACGCCGAGGAAGATGAGCCCCGACATGCCCGATGCGCTCGCGCGGAACTCGCGCCAGAGCTTCGCCGCCGAGGCACGACGCCGGCGACCGGCCACCTGCCGGGTCGTGAGCTGGGCGGCCGGCCGCGCCTGTTCGGTGGTGCTCATGCGCGCCTCACTCTCGGGTCGAGCTGCCGATAGATGAGGTCGGCGATGAGATTCATGACGATGATGATGGTCGAGAAGACCACGAAGGTTCCCTGCAGCAGGGGCATGTCGGGGCCGCTGATGGCCTCGTAGGTGAGCTTGCCGAGCCCGGGCCAGGAGAACACCGTCTCGACGGTGACGGCTCCGGCGATGAGCCCGCCGATGTGCATGAAGACGAGGGTCACCGTGGGCAGCAGCGCGTTCGGCACGGCGTGCCGACGACGCACGAGGTCGTCGCGCAGCCCCTTCGCGCGCGCCGTCGTCAGGTAGTCGGAGGACTTCTCCTCGAGCAGCGATGCTCGCATGACCATGAGGTACTGCGCGAAGACCACCGCGACCATCGTGACCACTGGAAGCACCATGTGCCGGGCGACGTCGATGACGTAGGCGAAAGAGCCCGGCTCGAGGCCCGGGGCGGACATACCACCCGTCGGGAACCACCGGAGCGTGCCACCGAAGACCATGAGCAGGATCAGCG
Organism: Agromyces sp. Y575; assembly: GCF_059445445.1. Lineage (NCBI taxonomy): Bacteria > Bacillati > Actinomycetota > Actinomycetes > Micrococcales > Microbacteriaceae > Agromyces > Agromyces sp. Y575. The sequence continues at coordinate 1,043,494 of NZ_JCAIUI010000002.1, read as the reverse complement.
CGAGCCAGAACGTGGGCACCGACCACAGGGTGAGTGAGGTGCCGGTGGCGACCTTGTCGAAGAGCGAGCCGTTGCGCCATGCCGCACGCTGGCCGAGCCACAGCCCCAGAGTGATTGCGATGACCGCGGCGGTGCCGGTCAGCAGCAGGGTCGGACCGATGTACTGCCCGATGAGCTCGCTCACCGAGGTGCGGTACACGTAGCTCTGACCGAGGTTGCCGGTGACGATGTTGACGAGGTAGTCGATGAACTGCTGGGTGACGGGCTTGTCGAGGCCGTACTGGCGCCGGAGCTCGGCGATCTGTTCGGGACTCATCGGGCGTTCCTGCGCGATGCGTCGCACCGGGTCGCCCGGCAGCACCCGGAAGGCGAAGAAGCCGAGCAGCACGACCATGACGAGGCTGATGAGCGCCCCGCCCAGCTTGGAGCCGAGGTAGCTCAGAAACGACGAGCGTGCCGGCGCTTCCTCTGCGAGCTTCTCGTCGTGCACCGCCGCGTTCACGGGGGTGATCGTGTCTGTCATTGCGCTCCGTCCTCCTTCACTTGCGCCCGATTTCTCTTGGCGCCCGACATCGGTCGCCCGGCCGGATGCCGCCACTGGCGACATCCGACCGGGTTTGCGTTGTCCGACTACTCGCGATCGCCCGCGGTCTTACGACGTCGCACGATCACGATCGCGACGACACCGGCAGCCACGACGAGCACGCCGAGGCCGATCCAGAGACCGATCGCCGGGCCGGAGTCGCCTGTCGACGAAGAGGCCTCATCGGAGACCGGCTCGACCGTGAGGTAGCCCCAGTACCCGGCCTGGTTCGCGATGATGCCGTTCTCCTTGGGCTGTGTCGTGTAGCCCGTGAAGCGGTCGGAGCGGTAGGCCTCGAGCGCCTGGCCATACCAGAGGGTGATCTGCGCGACATCCTCGTAGTGCATGCGCAGCATGTCGTGCACCAATTCGGCGCGCTTGCCCTCGTCGAGCTCCGAGTGCTGTTCGGCATAGAGGGCATCGAACTCGGGGTTGCAGTAGCCGTCTTGACTCGTCGCGCCGTTGCCCTCGGCGTCGGGTCGCGATGCGCACAGGTTGAGGCCGAGCTGGTAATCGGGATCGGGGTTCACGCTCCAACCCGAGAAGTACAGGTCGTAGTCGCTGACGGAGGTGCGATCGGAGATGGTGTCGGTGTCGGTCGTCTCGAGCTTCAGCTCGACGCCGATGTCGGCCATCCAGGGCACGAGGTACTCGGCGGTCGACATCTCGACGATGTCTTCCGCGTCGGCGAGCAGTCGGATCGAGAGGCGGTTGCCGTCCTTCTCACGGATGCCGTCGGCACCGGCGACCCAGCCCGCACCCTCGAGCTTGGCGATCGCCGCGTCGGGGTCGAACGAGACGATCGCCTCGTCGTCGTCGGGCAGGTGCCACTTCTCGAACGCGCTCGGGATGAAGCTCGTCGCGGGAGCGCCGTAGCCGCCGAGCACGTTCTTCAGCAGCGACTCCATGTCGATGCCGAGACGGAGCGCCTCGCGCACCGCGAGCTCCTTGAGCGCGGGGCTGCCGGTGCCGTAGGCGACGCCCTCGGGCGTCTCGGCTCCGGCGTTCACGCTGATCGACGTGAAACGACGACCGGTGCCCGCCTGGGTCGTGACGCCCTCTTCGCCCTCGAGTGCGCTCATCTGGGTGTCGGTGAGCCCCGTGACGAGGTCGACCTCGCCAGCGCGCAGCGCCTGGATCTGGGCGTCGGAGTTGGTGTAGTAGACGTACTGGATGCCGTCGATCTTGGGGGCGCCGCGCCAGAAGTTCGGGTTCGCCTTCAGGGTGATCGACTGGTTCGCCGAGTAGCTCTCGAGCGTGTACGGGCCGGAGCCGACGACATCGGCGTCGTTCTCGAAGGTCGTGGGGTCGTCGACCTCGGCCCAGATGTGCTCGGGCAGCACGGGGATCTCGGAGCCGGGATTCGGCGCCTGAGGTGTCTTCAGGTTGATGACGACGGTGAGGTCGTCGGGTGCTTCGACGCTCTCGAAGTTCGACACGAGGTTGCCGTTGGCGGTGCCCAGCATCGGGTCGTTCATCATCGACTCGTAGGTGTACTTCACGTCGGCGGAGGTGATCGGCTCGTCGTCGGACCACTTCATGCCCTCATGCAGGGTGAAGGTCCAGGTCATGCCGTCAGGACTGGCCTCCCACTCTTCAGCGAGGCCCTCGGTGGGCGAGCCGTCTTCGGCATCGTTCTGCACGAGGCTCTCGTAGACGTAGCGGATGACGTTCGTCGGTGTCAGGTAGATCGAGATGAACGGGTTGAACGTGTCGACGAAGCCGGCCGTCGCGATGCGAAGCATCTTCGCATCGGCGCTCGACGAGGCCGACGGCGTCGCGTCGCTTGCGAGCGGAGTGGCGAACGCGGTCGCCGCGGGCCCGATCGCAAGACAGGCCGCGAGAGAGACGGCCGCAACGACGGGGAACCCACGCCGCGACCTTCCATTCCTGGGGGTTGGGGTAGCACGCATACGTTTCATATTCCTTCGCTGCTGGAGTCGGACATGTGGTGCGGAACTCGAATCTCTAGCAAGAGAACATGATGGGGCGATGAATAGTCAACTACCAAGATGCGATTCGTATCAGAATTTACCGATCGGCAACAATCCGGCTGTCCAGTGAACAGGCTGATGAAATTCCGAGAACTTATGATTCTCATCGGAAATCTGCCGAAGGAAGGCAACACAATCGGCCTGGAGCAGAAACTGCCGTTTTCGGCGGAGGGAGTCGCCCGCACTTCGGGTGGGTCGAGCCGGGCTCCGTTGCTCCAGGCTGAACATCTGAACCCTATCTCATGGATCGCCGGATCTGAACGCGGTGCATGAACCGGACACTATGGTGGAACGAATGGGCGAGCCGAACGCGACAGCACAACTCGACAACGACATCGACCTGCGCATCGTCGCAGCACTCGCGGCCGACGGTCAGGCGACGCTCACGACCCTCTCGACGCTCACGGGCCTGTCGACCTCGGCCGTGCAGTCGCGCGTGCAGCGGCTCGAGCAGCGGGGGGTCATCAGCGGCTACCGCGCCGTCATCGACCCGCAGGCCGTCGGCGTGCCCCTCACCGCATTCCTCGAGATCACGCTCACCGGACCGGCGCCCGACGGTGATCTCGGCGAGCTTCTCGTCGGGCACCCCGAGATCGAATCCTGCTACGCGACCTCGGGCGACGCGAGTCATCTCGCCATCGCCAGGCTCGGCACAGCGGCCGAACTCGATGAGCTGCTCGTGCGCATCCGCTCCACCCACCCCGTGCGGGTGAGCACGACGGTCGCACTGCGCACGATCTTCGAGGGGCGCCCGCTCTCGACCCTCGCACGCACACATCCGGCGCGCCCGACCGCGACCGTCTCCCCCTCGTGACGGAGCCGCCGGCATGGGGGCGCGGGCAAGACCCGTCACGCGACGGATGCCCCGGCCACGCGGCATCCGTAGCGTGAAGCCATGCTCGAACTCAACGACGTGACCAAACGCTACGGCGAGCGCCTCGCCCTCGACCACGTGAGCTTCACCGTCGGAGACGGCCGCCTCACCGGCTTCGTCGGCGGCAACGGCGCAGGCAAGACGACGACGATGCGCATCATCCTCGGCGTGCTCTCCTCCGACGAAGGCACCGTCACCCTCGGCGGCGACGCCGTCACAGAGGTCGACCGGCGCCGCTTCGGCTACATGCCCGAAGAGCGCGGGCTGTACCCCAAGATGCGCCTGCTCGAGCAGACGGTCTACCTCGCCCGCCTGCACGGCTGGACCGCCGCCGCCGCGCACCGCAACGCCATCGAACTGCTCGAGCGTCTCGGCCTCGGCGAGCGCACGGACGACACCATCGAGTCGCTCTCGCTCGGCAACCAGCAGCGGGCGCAGATCGCGGCTGCCCTCGTGCACCAGCCCGAGGTGCTCATCCTCGACGAGCCGTTCTCGGGCCTCGACCCGATGGCCGTCGAGACGGTGCAGGGCGTGCTGGCCGATGCTGCGGCATCCGGTGCCCCCGTGCTGTTCTCCTCGCACCAGCTCGACATCGTCGAGCGGCTCTGCGACGACCTCGTCATCATCTCCGGCGGCCGCATCGCCGCCGCCGGCACCGGCGACGCCCTGCGCGCCGAGCACAGCTCGGAGCGGTGGGAGCTGCTCACCTCGGGCGATGTCGGCTGGCTGCGTGAGCAGCCCGGCATCCGGGTCGCCGAGTTCGACGGTGGCTGGGCCGTCTTCGAAGCCGAGACGGATGCCGCTCGGCAGGCCGCACTCACCGAAGCCGTCTCCCGCGGCGAAGTCGTGAGCTTCACCCGCGAGCACACCACGCTCGCCCAGATCTTCAAGGAGGTCGTGCTGTGAGCACCGGACCGGACAACACCGCTGGTCGAGTAGCGAGCGAAGCGAGCGTATCGAGACCCGGCACCAGGTCTCGATACGGCGCCGGCGCGCCTACTCGACCAACGGGGGGCGACGAACGCCGCACCCCGAGCTTCATCGACAGCGTCAACCTCGTCGCGGGGCGGGAGGTCACGATGCGCCTGCGTAGCAAGGCATTCCTCATCTCCACGGGCATACTCATGCTCGGCGTGCTCGCCTCGGTCGTGCTCGGCAGCATCTTCGGCGGGCAGTCGGAGTCGCCGAGGGTCGCCGTGATCGCGGGAGCGACCGACGTCGTCGCGGGCAACGAGTCGCTCGAGGCGGTGCCGGCGGCCGATCAGAATGCGGCGGAGCAGATGCTGCGCGACGGCGACGTCGAGGCGATCGTCGCACCCGCGGCATCCGAACCGCTCGGCGTCGTCGTGATCGGCCTCGACTCGGCGCCGAACTCGGTCCTCTCGGCGCTCTCGGTGAATCCGACGGTCGAACTGCTCGACCCACCGGCGGTCGATCCCGGCCTCGCCTACCTCGTCGCGTTCGGGTTCGGCATCGTGTTCTTCATGTCGGCGATCACGTTCGGTTCGACGATCGCGCAATCGGTCGTCGAGGAGAAGCAGACCCGCGTCGTCGAGATCCTGCTCTCCGCCGTGTCGGCGCGCGCGCTGCTCACGGGCAAGGTGATCGGCAACAGCGTGCTCGCGTTCTCGCAGATCCTCGCGATCGCGGTGCTCGCGATCCTCGGGCTGATGCTCAGCGGCCAGCAGGTGCTGCTCGGCGTGCTCGGGGCATCCGTCATCTGGTTCGTGGTGTTCTTCGCGATCGGATTCGTGATGCTCGCCGCGCTCTTCGCCGCGAGCGCCGCCCTGGTGTCGCGCGCCGAAGACATCGGCTCGGTCACGACGCCGGTGACGATGCTCGTGATGATCCCCTACTTCCTCGTGATCTTCTTCAACGACAACCCGGTCGTGCTCACGATCATGAGCTACGTGCCGTTCTCGGCGCCCGTCGGGATGCCGATGCGGATCTTCCTCGGACAGGCCGAGTGGTGGGAGCCGATCGTCTCGCTCGTGCTGCTCGTCGCGACCACGGCGCTCGCGGTCGTGATCGGCGAGCGCATCTACCGCAGCTCGCTGCTGAAGACGGGTGCGCGCGTGCCGTTCGCCGAGGCGCTGCGCGGCTGAGCCCGCTCCCCTCGCGCACACCGGGCCTTCCGCGGTCGTCGAGAGTGCAGTTGATGCCGGATTCCCTTGCGAATAGCGACATCAACTGCACTCTCGGCGCAGGTGAGAGGGGTGAGAGGATGGTTCGGTGACTGAACAGCTCCACGACACCTCCCTCCGCGGCTTCGCCTCCGACAACTACTCGGGCGTGCACCCCGCGGTGCTCGCGGCCATCGCCGCCGCCAACGACGGCCACCAGGTCGCCTACGGCGAAGACGTCTACACCGAGCGCCTGCAGCAGGTGTTCGCGCGGCACTTCGGCGAGGGCATCGAGGCGTTCCCCGTCTTCAATGGCACCGGCGCGAACGTCACAGGCTTGCAGTCGATGCTCCCCCGCTGGGGTGCCGTGATCTCGGCAAGTACCGCGCACATCAACTCCGACGAGGGCGGTGCGCCTGAGCGCGTGGGCGGCATCAAGCTGCTCACCGTGTCCGCGCCAGACGGCAAGCTCACCCCCGAGCTCATCGACCGCGAGGCGTGGGGTTGGGGCGACGAGCACCGCGCGCAGCCGCTCGTCGTCTCGATCACGCAGACCACCGAGCTCGGCACGGCGTACACGGCCGACGAGGTGCGCATGATCGCCGACCACGCGCACGAGCGCGGCATGAAGCTGCACATGGACGGCGCACGCCTCTCGAACGCGGCCGCCACCCTCGGCCTTCCGCTCCGAGCGTTCACGCGCGACGCCGGGGTCGACGTGCTGAGCTTCGGCGGTACCAAGAACGGTGCGCTCGGCGCCGAGGCCATCGTGGTGCTGAACACCGAGGCATCCGAGGGCCTGAAGTACCTGCGCAAGCTCAACATGCAGCTCGCGTCGAAGATGCGTTTCGTCTCGGCGCAGCTCATCGCGTTGCTCGAGGGCGACCTCTGGCTCGAGAACGCGAGCCACTCCAACGCGATGGCCCGCCGCCTCCGCGACGCGCTCGACGCCGGCGTCGCCGCGGGCGAGCTGCCGGGACTCGGCTTCACGCAGCACACCCAGTCGAACGGCGTCTTCGCGACGTTGCCCGCGGGCGTCGCCGACCGGCTCCGCGAGCGGTTCCGCTTCTACGATTGGGATGCCGCGCGCGGCGAGGTGCGCTGGATGTGCGGCTTCGACACTAGCGAGGCAGACATCGACGCGTTCGTCGCGGGCATCCGCGAGGAGCTCACCCGCCCCTGACGGGAGCACACGAAGGGCGGATGCCGCGTCGCCGCGACATCCGCCCCGTTCAGTTCAACCGCTCAGCGACCAGTGCGACCGCGATCGCGGCCGATGGCCGCGATCGCGTTCACGATGCCCTTACCGTAGAACCCGTTCGGCGAACCGCCGCCCTCGCAGGTGTGCGTCGCCGTGAGGGTGGCGCCCGCCGGCGTGTGCCGCGTGTAGGTGAACTCCGCGGGCACCGGGCAGGCAGTGTCGACCGCGCTCTGCGCGAGCCTCCATTCGACGACCGCCGGTGCGAGCCACTTGCCGTGGAGCCCCTTGCGGAGGTCGGGCAGGCCGTACTTGCTGACGATCAGCGCTGCGACACCCGCTGCGTGCGGCGATGCCATCGACGTGCCCTGCAAGTACTGGTAGTACGCGCACGTCGCGCCGCTCCTATCGCAACTCTTCACGACGTAGTCGACGGTCGGCTCGCCGTTCTCGTCGATCTCGCCGTTCGCCTCGGCCAGCGACTTCGGGTACGCGGCGAGCGCGCCCTTCGTGACGTCGCGCGTGTTGTCGGCCGTGTCGTACACGTCTCCGCCCGGCGCGGCCACGTCGATGTAGCCGTTGCCGTAGTCGGAGTAGTACGCCTTGCGCTCGGAGATGCCGGTGCTCGACACCGAGACCACGCCATCGCCCTCTGACGGCATCGAGGTGCACGTCGCCGGGTCGAGCAGGTCGCGGGTGTACGCGACCTCTCCCGGCACATCGGCGAAGTCGGGGCTCGACGCGTCGCTCATCGCCTTCGTGTAGTCGGTCGCCCCGTTGCCTGCCGCGGAGACGAGCGTCACGCCCTTGGCGCGTGCGTAGTCGAGGGCACGCTGCATGGCCGTGATCACGGTCTGCTGCTCCTGCTGGTCTTCGGGCGAGTCGGCCGGGTGGCTCGTGCAGTTGAACAGCCACGGGTCGACGTAGTAGCTCATGTTGATCACGTCGATGCCGTTCTTGCCGGCATAGGTGAGCGCGTCGACGGATGACTGCAGGAAGAAGTACCCCGAGTCCTGACCGGCGCGCAGGTTCACGAGCGTCACGTTCGGTGCGACACCCGCGATGCCGACGCCGTTGATCGGCGAGCCGATCGTGGAGGCGACGTGCGTACCGTGCCCGTTCTCGTCGACATCGGCCGGGTCTTCACACGACTGGTCGGCTTCGTCTTCACACGGGCCGTCGACCTCGACGCCGTTCGCGTCGAACGGCACGTCGACCGTGAAGTTGCGGCTGAGCTTCGCGTTGAAGTTCGGTGCGATGTCGGGGTGCGATCCGTCGACGCCGGTGTCGAGGATGCCGACGAGCACCTTCTTCGATCCCTTCTCCCACTTGTAGGAGCCGTCCATCGTCGCGCCGATCTGCTGCATGTCCCACTGCAGGTCGGCGAGCGGTTCTCCTGGCCGCCCGGTGCCGTGCCGGTCAGCGGCGTGCGCCGACGGCGCGGCGGCTTCGGTGCGCCCTTCGGTTTCGACGGCATCGGCCTTGCGCGATTTCGTATCGGAGGCGTGCCCGTCGGACACGCCGGCGATGACGCGATTCTTCGCGGTGCCCTCGATGACCCCCTGCTCGGCGGCTGCTTCGGCGAAGCCGGCCTCGCTGGTGACGACGGTTGCGACGCCGACGTCGGTGTTCTCACCGACGATGGTGCCGCCCGCTGCTTCAACTGCGACTCGTGCCTGCTCGCTCGAGGTTCCCTCGGCGAAGAGCACGACGAACTCCTGTTCGCTCGTCGCCTCCGATGTGGCTGCCCCTGCCGGCGCGGCCGCAAGTGCAGTGACGGCGAGTGCGAGTACGGCGCCCGCTGCGATCGATCTGATCCGTGGCATGAATACCCTCCTTCTGTGGCGGATTTGTCCGCCATGCTGGCACACGGAGGGCGCACCCCGGAAGAGGGTCGTGCGGAATCGCAGATGCTGCGGCATCGGCTGCGGCAGGCGCTGTGAGGCGAGCCTGTGGCAGGCGCTGGGGCAGGCGCTGTGGGCTGAGCCTGCGGGCATCCGCTCGCCGGTTCAGCTCACGGGCGCAGCATCACCTTGATCGCGCGCCGTTCGTCCATCGCGGCATACGCTTCGGCGACTTCGGCGAGCGGCAGCTCGAGGTCGAAGACCCGGCCGGGTTCGATCGCGCCCGAGCGCACGTCGGGCAGCAGTTCCTCGATGTAGCCGCGCACGGGCGCGACGCCGCCGTTCACGCCGACGTTGCGGTCGAAGAGCGGTCGTACCGGCAGCTCAGGGCCGCCGTTCGGCACCCCGACGTAGCCGACCATGCCGCCGGGTCGGCTCGAGCGGATGGCTTGGTCCATCGACTCCTTGGTGCCGACGCACTCGAGCACACGATCGGCGCCGATGCCCCCCGTAAGCTCCTTCACCCGTGCGACGCCCTCGACGCCGCGCTCGGCGACCACGTGCGTCGCACCGAATTCACGGGCGAGCTCCTGGCGGTCGGGATGCCGCGACATCGCGATGATCGTCGTGGCGCCGAGCCGCTTCGCGGCGATGATCGCGCAGAGCCCGACAGCTCCGTCGCCGACGACGGCGACCGAGTCGCCGGGAGCGACCCCGGCCGACACCGCCGCGTGATGCCCCGTGCCCATGACGTCGGAGAGCGCGAGCAGGCCGGGCACCTCGGATTCGGCGACCGGCCCAGGCACGACGACGAGCGTGCCGTCGGCGAGCGGCACCCGCACCCGCTCGCCCTGCCCGCCGTCGGCGAACGCGCCATGACGGTCGTCGCCGCCCCACCATCCGCCGTTCAGGCATGAGGTCGAGACGCCGTTGCGGCAGTTGACGCACGTGTTGTCGCACACGTAGAAGGGGGCGATCACGAAGTCGCCGACGGCGACCACCGCGACATCCGGCCCCACTGCTTCGACCACGCCGATGAACTCGTGGCCGATGCGATGCGGCTCGCGCGTGGGCGTGATGCCGCGGTACGGCCAGAGGTCCGAACCGCACACGCACGCAGCAACGACCTTGACGATCGCGTCGCCGCCCGTGGAGAGCACGGGGTCGGGCACGGTTTCCACACGGATGTCGCGGGCGGCGTGGATGACGGTGGCGAGCATGGTTCGAGCCTACGCTCAGGCGCCGGCGCACGGCTCGGTAGGACAGTGAGCACTTGGGAGGACGCCGACGCCCCTCTGTGTCCTACAGAGGTGCGGACATCCTACATTGCCTGGATGTCACACGTGCGTTGCCTCGGCGCTCACACGTGCGGCACGAACTCCTGCCATGCGAGTCGCTTCTCGCGCCGCGGATCGAGCTCGACGCGATCCTCTCGGTCGAAGATGAGGGTGCGACGGTCGAGCTCGTCGTAGCCGGGCCACGAGGGGCCGGGGGCGCCGGATGCCGCGAAGTCGACCCACTCCGCCTGCATCCGTCGCCCGACGGCCCGGAACATCCGGCGCCCGCCGAGCAGTGTGAGGCCGACGCCGACCGGGGTGTCGAACTTCTCGAACAGGGCGAAGAGTTCGAGACCGTGCGTCGCGTCGAGACCGAGCAGCCGGGGCATCCGTGGCGCCGCATCGAAGCGGTAGGCGAACACCGGGGCGTACCGGGAGTGGCGTTCGGCGACCTTCACGCTCGGGAACCAGAAGGTGAAGTCGCCGGCGAAGTCGGCCGCGGGGCGACGCTCGGGCAGGCCGGGGTACTGGCGCTTGATCGCCTTGCGCGCCTTCTTCTTCGTGTTCGCGAAGATCGCGCGGATGCGCGGCTTCGTCGTCGGCAGGATGTCGATGCGGCCCTCGAACAGCGAACCTTCGCGGTCGTTCGTGCCGATGATGAGGGGTACCCGGTGGGCGAGCCCGTCGCGGAACGCATCGAGCGGACGATGCGGGAGGAACTCGCCGTCGATGACCGGGGCGAGGCTGATCGTGCCCGGGTTCTCGTCTGGGGTGCGGATCGTGAGCGCCGTCGTCGCCTCGGCGAGCAGCATGGGATCCGCGGCGACGAGCATCGCCGCGGCATCCTCGACCGACTCGCTCTCGAGGTCGTCATCGTCGACCAGCCGGCTGAGCAACTGCACGTACTCACCGGCCCAGCGCTGGGCGACCTCGGGCAGGTACACGGCGGCCGCTGGCGAGCTCTGCGCGATCGCCCGCTGGAAGAGGCCCTCGGCGGCCGGCACGGTGAGCAGCGTCGTCACGGAATTGGCGCCGGCGGACTCGCCGAAGAGGGTCACGCGGTCGGGGTCGCCGCCGAAGGCACGGATGTTCCGGCGCACCCAGTCGAGAGCGGCGACCTGGTCTCGAAGCCCGAGGTTCGCCTCGATCGGGCGCTCGGGGCGCGAGTAGGCGCGGAAGTCGAGCCAGCCGAGCGCACCGAGACGGTAGTTGAGGCTCACGTAGACGACGCCGTGCCGCCGCACGAGGCGCTCGCCCTGCGGCGGGTACTCCCCCGACGAACCCACGCTGTACGCGCCGCCATGGATGAAGACCATGACCGGGCGACCGGCGTCGCCCGACGAACCCGGCCGGCCCGATCGCGCCGACCGGACCGCCGGCTCGGCCTCGCCGGGCGCGATCACGTTGAGGCTCAGGCAGTCCTCGCTGCGCTGCAGGCGCGACGCAGCACCGATGAACTGTCCCTTGCGCTTCTGCGGGGCGACCGGTCCGTAGTGTGTCGCGTCGCGCACACCCTCCCACCCCGCGGCCGGTCGCGGCGCCCGGAACCGGTGCTCGCCCGCTGTCGAGGCCGCATACGGGATGCCTCGCCAGACGCGGGTTCCGTGACGGCGCACGCCGGAGACCGCACCGCGGTCGGTCTCGACCACGAGTTCACGTGACGTCCTCTCGCGCAACAGCATGGCCGAAGCGTAGAGCCGCAAGGTGAACCCCGGGTGTGCGATGTCGGCGGAGTCCGCCAAGATATTCAGGTGATCGGCATCAAGAGCTTCTGGAACGCCCTCCCCACCGAAGGGCGATGGCTGCTCTCGACGGTCGCGATCCAGACGCTCGGCCGCGGGCTGACGCTGCCGTTCACGATCATCTACCTGCACGAGGTGCGTGGCTTCGACCTCGGGCTCTCCGGCGGGCTGATGAGCCTGATCGCGATCGTCGGGCTGATCGTGACGGGCCCCGGCGGCACCCTCATCGACCGGTTCGGCGCCCGCAAGGTGCTGCTCGTCGGGCTGGCGGCGATGATCGCCGGCTGCACCCTGCTCGCGTACGCGACCCACCCGGCGGTCGCCGCCGTCGCCCTCGTGCTGATCGGCGTCAACTTCGGCATTTCGTGGCCCGGCTTCAACGCCCTGATCGCCGCGGTGGTCGACGGCGAGCTGCGCCAGCAGTACTTCGGCGTCAACTTCGCCCTCGTCAACCTCGGCATCGGCGTCGGCGGCGTGATCGGCGGCTTCTTCATCGACGTCGACACCCCCGAGACGTTCACCGTGATCTTCCTCGTCAACGCGATCAGCTGCCTCGTGCCGGCGGCCCTGTTGCTCGGGCCGCTCCGGCATGTGCGTACCCACGCCGAGCCCAGCGAAGACGCCGCGGCGGTCGGTGGGTATCGCGAAATCCTCAAGCAGCCTGCGGTGCTGTGGTTGACGCTGCTCACCTTCATCGCCATGTTCATCGGCTACGGCCAGCTGGAGGCCGGGTTCCCCGCGTACGCGCGTCAGGTGGCAGAGGTCTCGACGCGCATGGTCGGCTTCGCCTTCGCGGTCAACACGGTCGTCATCGTGCTCCTGCAGTTCACCGTGCTCAGGTACATCACCGGCAAGCGGCGCACCCGGGTCATGTGGGTGATGGCGGCGGTGTGGGCGTTCTCGTGGCTGATCCTCGGCGCCGCGGGGCTGCTGCCCGACTCGCTCGCGGCAGCGATCGGCGTCTTGGCCTTCATGGGCGTGTTCGCGTTCGGCGAGACGCTGCTGCAACCGACTGTGCCCGCCATCTACAACGACCTCGCCTCAGACCACAATCGCGGCCGCTACAACGCGATCAACTCGGCGGCGTTCCAGGGCGGCGCGATCGCCGGGCCGATCGCAGCTGGGCTGCTGCTCGGCCAGGGGCTCGACGCGGTGTACATCGCCGTCATGGTCGTCAGCTGCATCGGCATCGGGGTGGTCGCCATTGCGCTCGAACGACGCATCCCGGCGAACGCGAACGGCGTGCGCGAGCCCGAGCCCGAGCCCGCATCCGAGCCCGCATCCGAGCCCGGCGGCGACTAACGGCCACGCAGCCGCCACGCGGCATCCGCTCAGTGAAGCGAACGGATGCCGCGGAGTGACGGCCTATTCGACGGGCGGGTCGGCCCGCCCGACCGTGAGCGAGTCGCCGTCGTCGGCGAGCGCGACCACGACGGCGTCGCCGTCACGAACCTCGCCGGCGAGCAGGGCTCGAGCGAGCTGGTCGTCGATCTCGTGCTGCATCAGCCTGCGCAGCGGGCGGGCACCGTACAGCGGATCGTAGCCACGCTCCGCGAGCCAGGCGCGAGCGTCGGGAGTGACTCTGAGCTCGAGCCGACGTTCGTTCAGCCGAGCCGAAAGCCGGTCGACGTAGAGGTTCACGATCTCGGCGAGCTCGTGCTCGCTGAGGGCCGAGAACACGACGATGTCGTCGAGCCGGTTCACGAACTCGGGCTTGAACGCCTGCCGCACGGTCTGCAGTACGGCCTGCTCCTTCTCGTCCCAACTGAGACCCGGGTCGATCAGGTATTGCGAGCCGAGGTTCGACGTGAGGATCAGGATGGTGTTCCTGAAGTCGACCGTGCGACCTTGACCGTCGGTGAGTCGTCCGTCGTCGAGCACCTGCAGCAGCACGTCGAAGATCTCGGGGTGCGCCTTCTCGACCTCGTCGAAGAGGATCACCGAGTAGGGCCGACGGCGTACTGCCTCGGTGAGCTGGCCGCCCTGGTCGTAGCCGACGTAGCCCGGAGGGGCGCCGACGAGCCGGGAGACCGAGAACTTCTCGCCGTACTCCGACATGTCGATGCGCACCATGGCGTGCTCGTCGTCGAAGAGGAAGTCGGCGAGCGACTTCGCGAGCTCGGTCTTGCCGACGCCGGTCGGGCCGAGGAAGAGGAACGAGCCCGTCGGCCGGTTGGGGTCGCTGATGCCGGCGCGCGAACGGCGCACCGAGTCGGCGACCGCCGCGACCGCGCGCTTCTGGCCGATGAGGCGTTTGCCGAGCTCCTGCTCGAGGTGCAGCAACTTCTCGGTCTCGCCCTGCAGCAGACGGCCGACGGGGATGCCGGTCCACGCCGCGATGACCTGCGCGATGTCTTCTTCCGTGACCTGCTCGTTGACCATCCGTGGTTCACCGGTTGCTGAGCCGGTCGAAGCATCGACCAGTTCCGCCTCAGCGAGATCGCGTTGCAGCTGGGCGATCGTCTCGTACTCGAGCTTGGAGGCCTTCGCGTAATCGGCCTCGCGCATGGCGCGATCGCGCTGCGTGACCGCGTCGTCGAGTTGCTTCTTCAGATCGCCGACGCGATTCAGCGACATCCGTTCGCGTGCCCAGCGTGCTTCGAGGCCGGCAAGCTCGCGCTCCTGTTCGACGAGCGTCTCGCGGAGTTTCGCGAGCCGCTCCTTCGAGGCATCGTCCTTCTCCTTCTTCAGCGCGAGCTCTTCGAGCCTCAAGCGGTCGACCTGGCGCTTCAGCTGGTCGATCTCGACGGGGCTCGAGTCGATCTCCATCTTGAGGCGGGACATGGCCTCGTCGACGAGGTCGATCGCCTTGTCGGGCAGCTGCCGGGCAGAGATGTAGCGGTTCGACAAGGATGCCGCGGCGACGAGTGCTGCGTCGGAGATCGTGACCCCGTGGTGCGCCTCGTAACGCCCCTTGAGGCCGCGGAGGATCGCGACGGTGTCTTCCACCGTCGGTTCGCCGACGTACACCTGCTGGAAGCGGCGTTCGAGCGCGGCATCCTTCTCGATGTATTCGCGGTACTCGTCGAGGGTGGTCGCGCCGATGAGGCGCAGCTCGCCGCGCGCGAGCATGGGCTTCAGCATGTTCGAGGCCGCGACGGATCCCTCACCGCCGCCCGCGCCCATGAGCAGGTGCAGTTCGTCGACGAAGGTGATGATCTCGCCTTCGGCGTCGTTGACCTCCTTGAGCACGGACTTCAGCCGTTCCTCGAACTGGCCTCGGTACATCGCTCCTGCGACGAGCGCCGAGATGTCGAGCGAGATGAGCTGCTTGCCCTTCAGCGACTCGGCGACGTCGCCCGCGACGATGCGCTGGGCGAGTCCTTCGACGACGGCGGTCTTGCCGACGCCCGGTTCACCGATGAGCACGGGGTTGTTCTTCGTGCGCCGGGTGAGCACCTGGCTGACGCGGCGGATCTCGGCGTCACGGCCGATGACCGGGTCGAGCTTGCCCGCCTCCGCGATCTCGGTGAGATTGACACCGTACTGTTCGAGCGCCGACTTCTGCTCTTCTTCCGTGCTCGGCGCGCCTTGCATGTTGGCCACAGGAACTCCCTTCTTCAAAGTTGAGCCAAGCAGACTCAACTTTGGTGAGAGGGTTGGTATTCCGGCATCCGCGCCGAATCTCCCCCGCCTTCAAGGTAGACGGATGCCGCGTGGCGCGCCAGAGCGGGAGGTGGACGCCATTCTGCGTCATCCGCCGTCATCTCGAAACGATCGCAGCGGATTCAATGCTTTCTCATACGTTCATCGGCAAAGCTCGAAGTCCGACCCTGGGGAGCAGCATGCAGAAGCGCACGAAGATCATCACCATCTCCATCGTCGCCGGAGCACTCGTGCTCGGCGCCACCGCCGCCATCGCCGGCCCGATCGTGTACCGCGACGTCATCGTCGGCGCGGCCGAGACGGCGCCCTCGGTGACGGCAGCCCCGACGGCGACGGCCGAGGCGGGTGCCGAGGCATCCGATCTCACCGGCGACTGGGCCGTGACCGACGGCTCGTTCGCCGGCTACCGACTCGACGAGGTGCTGAACGGCACGGATGTCACGGTCACCGGGCGCACCTCCGACGTGTCGGGCAGCTTCGCGGTCGACGGATTGAGCCTCACCGCCGCGTCGCTCGAGGTGGATGTCGCGTCGATCGCGACCGACTCGGGCAATCGTGACGAGTACTTCCGTTCGAATGCCCTGCGCGTCGACGAGTTCCCGACAGCGACCTTCGTGCTCACGGAACCGATCACGGTCGACACGGCACCGACCGTCGGCGAAGCGCAGACCGTGCAGGCGACGGGCGACCTCATGCTCGCCGGCGTGACCCGCAGCGTCACCGTCGACCTCGATGCCGTCTTGAACGGAACCGACGGCCAGGTTGCAGGCAGCATCCCGATCACCTTCGCGGACTTCGGCGTCGAAGCGCCCAACCTCGGCTTCGTCTCCGTCGAGCCCGACGGGTTCGTGGAGTTCTCGCTGGTGCTCGCCCGGGGCTGAGCGGGTTCAGCGAACTGGCGTCGCTGCCGGGCGTCACCGCACGACATCGGCCGGCACAGCTCATGACGCTCGGCAGGCACCGCTTCCAGAGAGGCCTCGGAGGAACTAGGCGGAGGGTCGGCGGCGGCGGCGCGCCATCAGCACCAGCGCGCCGGCCACGAGCAATCCGAGGCCGGCGAAGACGCCGGAGATCGGCAGCACCGCACCGGTGAACGCCAGCCCCGGCGGAACCGGGGTGACGGGCGTGAGCGGCGTGACCGGGGTGTCGGTGCTGCACGCGTCGGCGCAACCGCCGCCGGGCGCGGTGGGAACCACCGCATTCTCGAGCCGGCCATCACCGGTAACCGGGTCATTCACCGTCACCGAGTAGGTCACCGTGGCGGTCTCCCCGAGGCCGAGGGGGGCCGACCAGGCGAGCACTCCATCGACGACGGTCGAACCGCTCGAGGCGTCCCCGTTGTACACGGCGTCATCGAGCACCTCGACCAGGTCATCGCGGAACGATGCCGGGTCGGTGTCGCTGTACGCGATCGTCCCGGTGTTGGTCACGGTGATCGTGTACGTCACCACCCCGCCGGGCTTCACGGCCTCGACGCCGGCCACCTTCGCGACCGTGTACGACGCGACCTGGGTCTCGGTCACGCACGTGGCATCCGGTGCGCAGCCACCGCCGGGCGCAGTCGGCATCACCGCGTTGCGGAGCACATGATCGCCGGTGCTCGGCGCGTCGACCGTGACCGAATAGGTGACGGTCGCCGACGCTCCGACAGGAAGTGCACCCGACCACGACAGGGTGTTCCCGTCGACGGTCGCCCCGCCCGAGGCATCACCGTTGTAGGCCGCGTCGTCGAGCACCTCGGTGAGGTCGTCGGTGAACGACGCCGGGGCATCCGTCGTGTAGTCGACACCGCCGACGTTCGTGGCGGTCACGGTGTAGGTGACCGAGTCGCCGGCAGCGATCTCGCTCGTCGACGCCGCCTTCGCGACTGTGAAGGCCGCCGCCGGCACGACCGTGACGCAGGCAGGATCGGTTGATCCGGCTTCGCAGTTGCCGCCGGCCGCGGGCGGAGTGGCCACGGCGTTCACGAGCCGGCCATCACCGGTCGCCGGGTCGTTGACGGTCACGGAGTACGAGATCGTGACGCTCGCGCCGGGCGCGATCGCACCGGCCCACGACAGCACGGGATCCATGTACGACACCATGCCGCCTGCGTTCGAGGCCGCATCGCTGTTGTAGCCCGCGTCACCGAGCACGTCGCCGAGATCGTCGGTGAACGATGCGGGATCGGCGTCGGTGAACGGCACCTGCCCGGTGTTCGTCAAGGTGATCGCGTACGGGATCGTCGTCCCCGGGATCACGTCGACGGCCGTGGTCGACTTCACGACGTGCAGCGAGCGCACGAGCGTCTCGGCGGCGCACGCGCCGTCGGGGTCGCAGCCACCGCCGGGCGCGGTCGGCACCACCGTGTTCGTCAGGCGCCCGTCGCCGACCGCGGGCTCCCGCACGGTCACGGAATAGGTGATCGTGACGGTCTCGTCCACGGCGAGCGGGCCCGTCCAGCTCAATGCGGTGCCCACGACGGATGCCCCGGCGCTCGCGTCGCCGTTGTACACGGCGTCGTCCAGCACTGCCGCCAGGTCGTCGCTGAACGCGGCGACACCGTCGGTCGTGTAGGCGACGTCGCCGGTGTTCGTCACCGTGACGGTGTACGTCACGACATCGCCCGGCAGTACCTCGGCCTCGGAAGCGACCTTCGCGACGGTGAAGGACTGCACGGGCGTCTCCGTCTCGCACGAGCCCGTGCAGTCGCCGCCGGGGCCCGTCGGTGTCACGGTGTTGCGCAGTGAGCCGGTGCCTTCGCCAGCGGGGAGCACCGTCACCGAGTACGTGATGATCACGGTCTCGTCGACGGCGAGTGCACCCGACCAGCTGAGCGTGGAACCCGTGACCGCTGCCCCGCTCGATGCGTCGCCGTTGTAGGTGGCACCGGCGAGCACCTCGCTCAGGTCGTCGGCGAGGCTCGCCGGAGCATCCGCCGTGTACGGCACCGCCCCGGTGTTCACGAGCGTGACCGTGTACGTGACGACGTCACCCGGGCGGGCGAGCTCGGTCGAGGCGGCCTTCGCCACCGTGTACGAGCCGACCGGCGTCTCGGTCGTGCACGTGCCTTCGCAGCTCCCTCCGGGGCCTTCCGGCACGACTGAGTTCGTCAGCGTGCCGTCACCGGTCGCCGCGTCGTTCACGGTCACCGAGTAGGTCACGGTGATCGTCTGCGCGATCGGGAGGGCACCCGACCAGGTCAGGGTCTCCCCGTCGACCTCGGCACCGTTCGTCGCGTCGTCGTTGTACGTCGCGTCGTCGAGCACTGCCGCCAGGTCGTCGACGAAGGCCGCTGCATCCGCCGTCGTGTACGGCACCTGTCCGGTGTTCACCACCGTGACCGTGTAGGTGATCGTGTCGCCGGGCGCTGCGCGCGTTGCCGACGCCGCCTTCGTCACGGTGTACGACCCGACCGCAGTCGTCGTCGTGCACTCCGCGTCAGGGTCGCAGCCCCCGCCGGGGCCGGTCGGCACGACGGCATTCGTCAGCACCTGATCGCCCGCGATCGGCTCGTCGATCGCGACCGAGTAGGTGATCTCGACCGATTCCCCAGCAGGCAGTGCGCCGGTCCACGTCAGAGTCGACCCCGAAACAACCGCACCGTTCGTGGCATCGTCGTTGTACGTCGCGTCGTCGAGCACCGCGCTCAGGTCGTCCGAGAACGCTGCGGGCTCGGCATCCGTGTAGTCGGCCGTGCCGGTGTTGGTGACCGTCACGGTGTAGGTGACGGTGTCGCCCGGGAGCGCTTCGGCCGCGGACGAGGACTTCGCGACCGTGTACGACGTCGTCGGGGTCGTGGTCGCGCATGAATCGGCGCACACGCCGCCCGGTGTCGTCGCAACCATGGTGTTCTCGAGGTCGCCGTCCCCGGTGATCGGGTCGTCCACCGTCACCGAGTAGGTGATGATGATCGTCTCGTCGATCGCGAGCGAGCCGGCCCAGCTCAGCGTGTCGCCGGCGACGGTGGCGCCCGCGGTCGCGTCGCCGTTGTAGGCCGCGTCGTCGAGTACGCCCGACAGGTCGTCGGAGACGCTCGCCGGCCGGTCGGTGCTGAAGGCGATGAGACCGGTGTTGACGACGGTCAGCGTGTAGGTGACGACACCGCCGGGTGCGACAGCGGCCGGCGCAGCCGACTTGGTCACCGAGTAGGCGCCCAGTGCGGTCTCCGTCTCGCACGCACCGGCCGGGTCGCAGCCTCCGCCTGGTGCGGTGGGACGCACGTCGTTGCGCATCAGCAGATCACCGGTGCGCGGCTCGTTCACCGTGAACGAGTACGCCACGTTCACGGTCTCGCCCACGGCGAGCGGCCCCGACCAGGTCAGCGTGTCACCCGAGATCAAGCCACCCGCTGAGACGTCGCCGTTGTAGGTGGCGTCGTCGAGCACCTGGTCGAGGGAGTCGGCGAACGATGCCGGCTCGACCGCGGAGTAGGCGACGTCGCCGGTGTTGGTCACGGCGACCGTGTAGGTGACAACGTCACCGGGCAGCGCCGAGGCCGCCGAGGCGGTCTTCGCGACCGAGAAGGATGCCGCGGGCAGTACGACCGAACACGAGGGATCCGTCGAACCAGCCTCGCAGTTGGAGCCCTGACCCGGCGGGGTGGCTACCGTGTTCAGCATCCGCTGGTCGCCCGTGTCGGGGTCGTTCAGAGTCACCGTGTACGTGATCGTCGCGGTCTGGCCGATGTCGAGCGGGCCGCTCCATGACAGCTCAGGGGCGTCGTAGGCGATCGTGCCGAGATCGGCGGCCGCATCGGCGTTGTAGCTCGCGTCGTCGATGACCTCACTGAGATCGTCGGTGAACGACGCCGGCTCCCCGGCAGTGAACGGCACCTGGCCGGAGTTGGTCACCGTGATCGTGTAGGTGACCGTCTCGCCCGGTACAACGTCGTTCGTGGGCGTCGACTTGTGCACCGAGAGCGCGCGGATCGGGGTGACCGTCTCGCACTCGCCCGGCGCGCAGCTGCCGCCGGATCCAGGCGTCACGACATTGGCCAGCTTGTGGTCGCCGTCGCCGGTGGCATCGATCGTGACCGAGTAGGTGATGGTCACCGTCTCGCCGACCGCGAGCGGGCCCGACCAGCTCAGGGTGCTACCCGTGACCGTGGCGCCCTCGCTGGCGTCGCCGTTGTAGATGGCGTCGTCGAGCACGCCCGACAGTTCGTCGGTGATCGCCGCGGGGGCGGCTCCCGTGTAGGCGACGTCGCCGATGTTCTCCACCGTCACGGTGTAGGTGACCGTGTCGCCGGGCAGCGCCTCGGTCGCCGAGGCCGCCTTGGCGAGCTGGAATGCCTGCACGAGGGTCTCGGTCTCGCAGCCGCCGATGCAATGACCACTCGGTCCGGTCGGCGTGACCGTGTTCGCGAGGGTACCGTCACCGGTTCCCGCGGCACCGACGGTGACCGAGTAGGCCACCGTCACCGACGCGCCGATCGCGAGCGGCCCCGACCACGTGAGAGTGTCACCGGTCACGGCGCCACCGGCGCTCACGTCGCCGTTGTACGTCGCGTCGTCGAGCACATCCGCGAGATCGTCGGTGAAGGTCGCCGGGTCCGCGTCGGTGTAATCGACCTGGCCGACGTTCGTCACCGTCACCGCGTACGTGACCGTGTCGCCAGGGTGCGCGACCGCGATCGAAGCGACCTTCGTCACGGTGTACGAGGCGAGCGGCAACCGCACGTCCGCGCACTCGACGCCGTCGGGCGCCACCTCGTCGGGCGACAGGCACGCCATGTTGTACAGCGCATGGTCACCGCTGCCCGTGTTCGTGACCGTGACCGTGTAGCTGATCTCCACCGACTCGCCCGGAGCGAGCGGGCCCATCCACCAGAGAGACGGCTCGGTGTAGAACACGGTGCCGGTGGGGGCGTTGGCATCGTCGTTGTAGCTCGCGTCGTCGAGTACTCCGGCGAGGTTATCTGACATCGACGCCTGGGCGGCGATGTCGGCGGTGTAGTCGACCTGACTGGTGTTGGTCACGGTGACCGTGTACGTGATCACGTCCCCGGCCGCGGGCGGTTCTGTCTGGTCCGAGGTCTTCGCGATCGAGAGCGAAGGGCGGTCGAACTGCGACTGCGCGCACGGTTCTCCCGTCACCGGGTCGGTTCCGGCCGCGGTCGGCGGGCTGCAGGCCGGCGGCTCCGGGTTCCCCGGATCGCCGGGCACCCAAGCCACATTCCGCACCAGGCGGTCGCCGTCCCCGGTCAGCGTCACCGTGTACGTGAGTTCGACCGTCTGGCCGGCGGGAAGCGCACCCGACCACGACAGCAACGGGTCGGCGAAGGAGACGGTGCCCGGCTGCGTCGCGACCGCGTCGTCGTTGTAGTCAGCATCGTCGAGCACACCGGCCAGATCGTCGAAGACATGGGCCGGGTCGGCTTCGGTGAATGCCCCGGCTCCGACGTTCGTCGCCGTGACCGTGTAGGTCACGGTGGCGCCGGCACGGCTGTCCTGCGTTCCGGTGGTCTCCTTCGTCACTTCGAGCAGGCGTGCGCAGCTCTCGGCGCTGTCCTCGTTGTCCGCCGCGCCCGGGTCGAACTCGTTGCCGAGCACCGAGGCGGTGTTCGTGAAGCAGCCGCGCTCCGCAGCATCCGTCGTACCGGTGATCGTGACCTGCGCCGAAGCGCCGGCCGCCAGACGCGCCCCGGAACACGTGACGTCGTTGCCGTTCACGGCGCAGCTCGCCCCCGAGGTGGAGATGCCGGTCAGTTCAGCGGGCACCTCATCGGTGATGACCCATCCGCTCGACTCACCCGGGCCGTTGTTCGTGATCGTGATCGTGTAGCTCACGGGTTCGCCCGGTGTGAAGGTCGCCGGGGCGTCTTTCACCAGCGCGAGATCGACCGGGTCGCCCGGAATGGCGGTGCCGTCGTTGCCGTTCGACGGCGGCCCCGGAACACTCGAGACGATCTCGAAGACGGGTGTCGCCGAGGCGGCGTTCGTGATCCGAAGCTGCAGGATGGTGCCCGACGCGTTGTGCGAGAAGGCGAGGTTGCCGTTTCCGAACTTCCACGCCGCACCCCAGGATCCGCTCGGAATTCCCGGCAACGCGTTAGCGAAGCTCGTCACCACGCCGTTGGCGGGGTTGATGCGCAGCAATGCTCGATCCTGAGAGTCGATTGCCCAGAAGAAGCCGTCGTGAAACTCCATGTCAGCGAATTGATCTCTGCTCTGGATCGTCACCTGACGCACGATGACGCCGGTCTGGGCGTTCACGGCTGAGAGCGGCGCGTTCGCAGCGGTGCCGACCGTGCTGTAGAACAGCCCGTCATCCGAGTTGAACGCCCCGACATACTGCACGGTGGGCAGCAGGCTCGAGCCGACCCGCGTGATCACGCCGGCCTCACCGATGCGAATGAACGCACGCACGGGGATCGTACCGATGGCCTGAACGGCGACGCCGTTGATGTACCCGGTTGCGGGATTGAATCCGATCGCGTTGTACAGGCCGGCCGACATCTGCCCCTCGGGGGTGAACGTGTACTCGCCGGCACCCGAGGTCTCGGAACGGAACAGTCGCGTGTTGTCGCCCGCGGTGGGGCTCTGCGCGACGAACGCCGTCGGACGCGAGGAGTTGAATGCGTCCCCGGCTGCGGCCATGGCCGCAGTCGGGCTTGCGAGCGCCGGAACTGCGACGGCGAACAACGAGAACACCGCGATCGCGGCCAGACGCGAGCGCCAGCGGAGCCCGCCGCGTGGCTCGACAGTCGTCGCAATGCTCGACCCGAGCGTCAGCCCGGGTCGTTTCGACGATGAACTCTTCGAATGCAACCACTGCATGGCGTCGTCCTTCCCCCGGTGAAACTCCCTGCCAGGATCAGCAGGGCCCGGGAGGGACGCGCCACAACGGAGTTGCGGCTCCCCCGCGACATCCACCCGAGCTTGAATGGTTCCATAAGCGAGATCGGAAACGACGCCGCGAGCGCCGGAACCACCCGGTATTTCACCCGGCGTCACCCAAAGGTCTCGCGCGCGTTGGCTCGCACCGTTGGGTCATCCGTTGTGCGTCTCAGTGTTTCATCGCACCCACGGTGGGACGACGCGAATCTGAGCGTGAGACAGGTACCCGAGGGTACGTTGAGGCGAGGTACATTCCGCCTGCGGCACACAGTTTCATCGAGCAGTACGCTCGACCGCATGAGTTCCTCGAGGGATGCTGCGACCGAAAGAGACACGAGCAGGTGGCAGGGGCATCCTCAGGGGAGTCCCGGCTGGGCCCAGACGAGAGACGGCAGACACCTCTTCCTCCAGGTCGTCGATGGCCCCGGACCGACCGTCGTCTTCGAGGCCGGCATCGCTTCGACTCGTTCGATCTGGGGAATGGTTCAGCCGACCATCGGAGGCGTGGCGCGGTCGGTCGTCTACGACCGCGCCGGACTGGGCCTGAGCCCGCAGGCCGCAGGATCGCGCCGGCTTCCCGCGCTCGCGGATGACCTCAACGACCTGCTCGATCACCTGGAGGGTGAACGCGAGGGGGATGCAGGCTTCGTGCTCGTCGGGCACAGCTGGGGCGGCCCGATCGTGCGCCGTGCCGCATC
Organism: Agromyces sp. Y575; assembly: GCF_059445445.1. Classification (NCBI taxonomy): domain Bacteria; kingdom Bacillati; phylum Actinomycetota; class Actinomycetes; order Micrococcales; family Microbacteriaceae; genus Agromyces; species Agromyces sp. Y575. The sequence goes on along the minus strand of NZ_JCAIUI010000002.1, from coordinate 1,019,735 downwards.
CGCTCGACCCGAGCGGATCCGCGCTCTCGTACTGGTCGATCCGGCAGATGAGGACTGCGAGCTCTACTACTCGCCGGCCACCGAACGAGCCACTCGGATTCAGAACTCCCTGTTTCCCGGGCTCGCCCGCATCGGTCTCCTGAGATGGGTGTACGGGCTGACGGCCGGCTCCCTTCCGCCGCAGATCCGGGCGGATGTGCGGCAGGAGATGTACACGTCGGGGGCGGTCGCAACCCAGATCGCGGAATCGACATCGATGTCGGATGATCTCCGCGAACTGCAGTCGGCGTCCATCGACCTTCCGGCTATACCGCTGACCATCGTCTCGGGAGGGAAGAGTGCCGGTGTCGGAGCGGAAGGGCGTCGCCAGCTCATCGCCGCGCATCGTGCGCGAGCGGAACGCGCCGAACATGGTCGGCACGTGATCGCCGAGCGTTCCGGCCACGTTGTCATGCTCAGCGAGCCCGAGATCGTTGTTGCAGAGATCCAACGGGTGCTGCACTCGTCATCGTGATGATCGGATCGGATCGCACAACGCCGTAGCCGAACAACCGGACAGCCGACCGCCGAACCGCGGTGTCCGGGGTCAGATTGCCCATCGGGTGCTGCAGGCTACTCTGTGGTACGGTGTAGCGGTACTCGGTGGCACCGAGTACCAGGGGCACTGAAAAGGACGCACGTGGACGATCTGACGGAGATGCTGAAGGGCACGCTCGAAGGTTGCGTCCTTGAGATCATCGGCACCGAGGAGACCTACGGATACGCCATCACGCGGCGGCTGAACGAACTCGGATTCGCCGATGTCATCGAGGGGACGGTGTACACGATCCTGCTGCGACTGGAGAAGAACGGGCTCGTCCAGGTGGCGAAACGGCCGTCGGGGTTGGGCCCGCCGCGCAAGTTCTATGCGCTCAATAACGCGGGGCGAGAAGAACTCGCGAGGTTCTGGGCGAAATGGGCGTACATCACATCACGGATCGACAAGCTCAAGGAGGGCGGGAGATGAACTTCTGGGAGACCATCACAGGCAGCGATCTCACCAGGGAATGGAAGGCGTTCGAAGTCCGGGCAGAGGCGCTCCCGGCCGACTACCGAGCGGCATGGGAGCAGATCAAGGGCCATCTATTCCTCTACGGGGACTTCACCGGTCGAAATCTGATGCCGATCTTCGACGGTGCCCTTGGGCTGCTCGAAGAGACAGCGGCCGATGGACAGAGCGTTCACGAGGTTCTGGGAGACGACGTCGAGGGCTTCTGCGTGGCGCTGGCCGGCGGAGAAGGTGCTCGAACCTTCCGCGACCGGTGGCGCGAGCAGTTGAACAGGGACGTCGCAAGGAAATTGGGCCGGCTAGGAGGCTGACGTGGGCATTCAAGACATCATCGAAGGCAAGAAGCAGTGGCGGGCACACATGGCGCGGGTCAAGGCGCTCCCGCCGGACTACCAGATCGTCTACGAAGAGATTCAGAGGTACTACTTCAAGACCGGACCGATCGACCTGCCTGACGTTCTCGCGGGGCTCATCGACTTCTTCGAGGAGGGCGTCGCGGCCGACAAGGGAGTCCTGGAACTCATCGGCAACGACGTCGCGGCCTTCTGCGACGACCTGGTCAAGGACTCGCGCACCTACGCGGACCTCTACCAGGAGTCCATCAACGGGCAATCCGGCGGGGCGGAGAAGTAACACACGGGTAGCGTGCTGCGGGTGCGGTCGTCATCCGGCACGTGATGCCGATGTGGAAGGCTCATGCCATGGAAACATCCGCTGATCGCCCCCAGATCGGACGCATCACCGTCGACCGAGCAGCGGTTCAGCAGCCGGGGGCAGAGCTCGGATCCGTGCTCGACAGCCTCGAGTTCGAGGTGTCGATCGAGGGGGTACCAGACGGCACCCCGATGCATGGCTGGCGAGTGCTTGCCCGACCGGAGTACGCCGTCGTGCTGGGAGCTCCGGTCGATGGAGGATCGAAGACGTGGCGCATCGCGCAGGTCGCGCCGCCACGCGACGGATCGAAGACGGCACACGTGCAGGTCCATCCCGAACCCCAGCCCTTGCGACGGAGTCGCGCCGAGCGCGGCCGTGGTCTCGCCCTGCGCTGGCCCGAGGTTACTCGCACGGAACCCGACCTCGACCGGCTGATGGTCGACGTCGTCAACACGGGTGAAGGACGATGGCGGCCTGACGGCGACACCTTCGTCGCAATCGGCTTCATCTCCCGCGCCGGTGAAGGACCTGGATCCGGCTCCTTCGCCTTCGTGGGCGGTCAGGGTCCGGCCCTCCCATTGGACGCCGGCGAATATGCGCGCGTGCACGTGCGACTCGATACGAACCAGTGGCGCGATCTGGAGCCGGGGCGATTCGAGATCTCGGCAACGCTCATCGATCTCGGGATCCCCACCGAGACACCGCTCGAGGTCGAACTGACCGCTGAACAGATCGAGCAGCACCAACCGCGCACCGGTCGCGCACAACCGTCCGCCCCGGATCAGCGGCGTGCGATGGAAGAGCAACTCGAGGGGCTGCGTGCGCTGCTCGACGCGAGGGGCGAGCTCAGCGCCGTGCTCGAGGCCGTGACGTCGGCGGCGTCCGACGACGATGCACTGCTCGGCATTCGAGAGCTGCTCGACTGCTCGCCGGGCGCGGCCAGGATCGTCTACGACGCACCCCTCCGCCGATTCCGTTCGGCGAACACCGACCACCTTGCCCGGGAGGCCGAGGCGCTCGCGCGCGCGATCGCTCGGGCGGACGAGCGAAGGAGCAATGATGCCCTGCAGGAGGCGCCCGGGGCGCTCGATCGCTGAACGGATGCACCGCAGCGGAATGCCTCGGCTCGCCATCGGGTTATCGTCGAGGAACCGATCGAGGAGAACAGATGCCACTGGAAGGCGAGTACGAACCGAGCACGTCGAGTTGGGCGCGCAATCAGGCCGAGGCGTTCGAGGCGTCGAACGGCGAGAAGTCGAACACCCTGAAGGGGATGCCGATCATCCTGCTCACCACGGTCGGCGCGAAGTCCGGCAAGCTGCGCAAGACGGCACTCATGCGCGTCGAGCACGACGGCGAATACGCAGCTGTCGCGTCGCTCGGCGGTGCGCCGAAGCATCCGGTCTGGTACTGGAATGTGAAGAAGCACCCGCACGTCGAGCTGCAAGACGGCTCCGAGAAGCACGATTACGTCGCGCGCGAGCTCGAGGGCGACGAGCGCGAGCTCTGGTGGGAACGAGCCGTCGAGGCCTTCCCGCCGTACGCCGACTACCAGACGAAGACCGACCGCCAGATCCCGGTCTTCCTCCTCACGCGCATCACCCTCTGAGGCGCGGTCGCCGCCGTCGCCGGCCCACGTCGGAGGACGTCACCCGCGTCGGAGGACACCGGTCCGCGTCCTCCCACCGGACTCGCGTCCTCCGACACGCATCCGCGTGCCCGCGTCAGGCGTGGCGGCGCCGGCGCCGGGTGCGGGTGAGCGTCACAGCCAGCGCATCGTGAACGCCCGCGCGAGCACCGCCCGCAGCGGCGGCACGGAGAGTGTACGCACGGCAGCGTTGCGCAGCCGGAGCCGCGCACCGGCCGCCGGCGCGCCCATCGCCATGTTGAACGCGGCCTGGCGCATGGCGCGCGCCGCCGCCGACCGCCGCACTCGCGCATAACGGGTGAAGGCCTCGAACGGCGCCCCCGCGTCGAGCGCGGCGGTCAGATCGTGATGGAGGGCGAGCGCGTCGAGCCATCCGAGGTTCATGCCCTGACCGCCGATGGGGCTGACCTCGTGCGCCGCGTCGCCGACGAGCGCGACGCGGCCATGCGACATCCGCTCGGCCAGATGCTGTCTCGCCTCGAAGGCGGTCGGCGGCGACACCGACGCCTGATCGAGCTCGTCGCCCGTGCGACCGGCGACGATCGTCGCGAGCACACCGGCGTCGAGCCGCGCCGGCGGTCGCCGGACCCACGCGACCCAGCGACGCTGCCGCCCGGGCATCGGAAAGGACTCGACCACTCCGGCCGGCTCGAAGTGCAGCAGGGCCGTCGCCGGCTCGTCGGTGTCGTCGGGAGCGTCGCCCATCACGTAGTGCGCCCGGCCCGGCCAATCATTCCATCCGATGCCGACGAGGCTCCGGATACCGCTGCGCACCCCGTCGGCCCCGACCGCGTAGCGCGCCCGCACCGTGACCTCTTCGCCACCACGATCAGCTGCGACTTCGACGTGGGTGCCCCGGTCGCGGATGCCGCGCACCTCCGTCGCCCGCTCGAGAACGCCCGGGGCGAGCTCGCCGAGCCGCCGTTCGAGCATCGCCTCGGTCTCGACCTGCGGCAGCGACCAGACCGTGCCGGCGCGCCTGAATGACATCACGCCGAGCGTGCGCCCCTCGCACGTCACCCTGCCACCCCGGATCTCGACGGCGGCGGCCCGCACCGCACCGCCGATGCCTACAGCGTCGAGGGCACGCAACCCGGGCGGATGGATGCCGATCGCCCGTGACGACCCCGCGTGCGTGCGTGGGGCACGACGTTCGAGCACGATCACATCGCGGCGGCGCTGCGCGAGCAGGCAGGCGAGGAGGAGCCCGACGGGCCCGCCGCCCACGATGACCACGTCGTGCATCGGGTCGACGGATGCCTCAGACATCCGTGCCCCAGACGACCTCGAGCCGCGACGGGAAGGCCCGCCGCACAGCCCATCCTTCGGGCAGCACGGCCGCGAGCTCGGCCGCGGTGTGGCTGCGCCGGATCGACGTCAGCCCGTCGGGGCGAATATACGATCCGGCGAGCAGGTTGCCGGCGAACGGCAGCGTGCCGAGCCAGAAGCCCGCGTAGCCGAGACGCGTGCGCTCGATGTCGCCGTGAACGGCGATGCCGCCCGCCCCGAGCAACAGCTCGCTGTCGCGCAGCAGCGCTCCGAGCTCGCGGCCGTCGAGATGATGCAGCACGTGGTTCGACAGCACGAGATCGAAGTGCTCGCGCGCCTCGACGAGCTCACCGCTCGTGGCACGGCTGAGCGTCAGCCCCGGTGTCGGCGGTTGGGCCGATGCCCACTCCATCGCGCGCGCGTCGGGGTCGATCGCCGTGATCTCGAGCTGCAGTCCGTCTTCGTCGGCCCAGCGCAACAGGCGGCGCGGCAGGTCGGCGCTGCCCGAGCCGATGTCGACGAGACGTGTGCCCCAGACCGGCGAGAGTCGCGGCCGCACCCACCGTCGGTACACCGCGCGTTCCCCCGACACCACGGCGTTCACGAGCCGGAACCGCTCGTAGGTCTTCGCGAGCATCGCCGGGTCGGCGGCGGGGTCGTCCATAAGCTCGGCGACCTCGTCGTCGCGTCGGCCGAGGCCACGGGTGTTCCCTGTGTCGCGCGCCTGCATGTGGCCATCGTAGGCGTCGGACGCGCTCGCCGCGCCCGACGCAGAGCTCACACCCGAATGGTCATGAGCGCCGACTCGACGGTGATCCCCGGGCCGAATGCCATCGCCGCGACCCGGTCGCCGTCGGCGGCTGCCTCGGAGTCGAGGATGTTCCGCAGCACGAAGAGCACGGTCGCGCTCGACATGTTGCCGTAGTCGCGCAGCGTCTCGCGCGCCGGCACGAGTTGCGCCTCGGTGAGCACGAGCCGCGACTCGACCTTGTCGAGGATCGACCGCCCGCCCGGGTGGATCGCCCAATGCTCGATGGCATCTGAAGAGCCGTCGGAGGCGAGCGCCGTCGCGAGCGCATCGTCGTGCGCGAAGAGCGGCTCGAGCGCACCCGTGATGTGGTCGTCGATGATCGCCGGGATCGCGTTGGAGAGCACCATCTCGAAGCCGTGGTCGCCGATCTTCCACGCCATGTCGCTCTCGCCGACGGGCGTGATGCGTGTGGCGAAGCGGTCGAGGTCGAACGCCCGCTCACCGGGCGAGAGGGGCCGCGACGTGACGATGCCCGAGCCGGCCCCGTCGGCGAAGAGCGACGACGCGACGATCGTGTCGGGGTCGTTCGACGTGCGCAGATGCAGCGTGCAGAGCTCGACGGAGACGACGAGCACGACCGCCGAGGCATCCGCTTTCGCCAATTGCGAGGCGATGCGCAGTGCCGGAATCGACGCGTAACACCCCATGAAGCCGAGGTGATAGCGCTCGACACCGGGGTCGAGCCCCAGCTCGCGGGCGATCATGAAGTCGGGCCCCGGCGCATAGAAGCCCGTGCACGAGACGGTGATGACATGCGTGATATCGGATGCCTCGATGCCCGGAGTCGCCTCGATGGCCCTGCGACCCGCCTCGACGTAGAGCGGCGTGGCCTGCTCGGCGTAGATCTCGTTGCGCACCTTGGTGCCCGGGAAGAGGAGCTCGCCGGATTCGACGTCGAAGAAGAAGGGCTCTTCGGGGTGCGCGTCGAAGCTCAGTTCGTCGAGCACCGTGTAGCGGGTCGCGATGCCCGACACGTTGAACGAGGTGGCGACGATGCGCTGGCCCAGGCGGTTCAGCCCCGGCTGGCCCGCGAACACGTCGCGCACCTCTTCTTGCACGAGAACAGTCGGCGGAACGACGGTCGAGACGCCCCTCAGAGTGACGGTCATGCCTCAGTGTATGCAGCCGAGCGGATGCCGCGAAAGGACTCGGACGAGGCTCGCACGATCACCCCAGCAGCTTCGCCTTGGCCGCGGCGAACTCGTCGTCGGTGAGGATGCCCTGCTCTTTCAGCGCGCCGAGCTTCGACAGCTCGCCGACGATGTCAGAGCCGCCCGCCGAAGCGGCCGGAGCAGCCGGTGCTGCAGCGGCCTGCTGCGACGCGACGCCCATCGCCGCTTGCTGCTGCTGCGCCACCGCGGCCTGGGCCGCTGCGTCGACCTGCGCCTGCTGTTGCTGGGCCTCGTACTGCTGTCGCTCGTACTGGTCTTGGGACTTCTGCTGCTGGCGACGCTGCATGCCGCCACTGACGGCGGTGGCGGTTCCGGCGACGACTGCCGTGCGAGCGGCCATGCCGATCAGTCCGGGGCGTCCCATTCTTCTGAACGGCATCTTCCTACTCCTCTTCGGCTTCGGCGAGCGCGGCGTTCACGACCGGCGCGGGAATGCGTTCGGTCTGCAGCACGATGCCGCCGGCCGCGGCGAACTTCGAGGCGAGGCGCTTCGCCCAGACGAGCTCGATCGCGAGCAACGCGCCCGAAGTGCCAGGCGGAATACCCTCGGCGAGTTCGGTGGCATCTTCATCGGCGACGAGGCCGATCGCTTCGAGCTCGACCGTGCCGAAGCCGTACTCGTCGCTCACCTCTTCGAACTCGGTGATCTTCACCGTGCCGTCTTCAGCCCGCGAGATCATGAGGAAGTCGAGCAACCTGATCTCGCCGCCCTCGATGAGCTCACGAATCGCCTCGAGGCTGCCTGCATCGGGGCGATCGCCCTCGAACCCCACGAGGTACAGGTCCACCGGACCGTATTCGAAATCCGCCATGATCTCCCCCAATCCACGTGGTTGCAGACTACGCGCGCAGCACCCCGGGACGCCAGAGTCCAGCGGAATCCTCGGCGGACGACGAACATCGGGTCACGACACGTTCGGGTCGCCCGACAGCCGGCGGAGCGCCCGCATGTTCTCGTCGGGCTCGAGCAGCAGGGCCCGCACGAGCAGCGTGAGCGGGATGCAGAGGATCGCACCGATCGGCCCGATCACGAGAGTCCAGAACACGACAGAGAAGAAGGTCAGCGTGAGGCTGAGGCCCACGGCGTCGCTCACGAACTTCGGCTGCACGAGCACTTGCAGCACGACGTTGATCACGCTGTACGCGAGGATCACGACGAGCGCGAGCGGCCAGCCGCCGATGACGAGCGCGAGCACCGCGGGCGGGATGACGCCGATCACGAAGCCGATGTTCGGAATGAAGTTCGTGACGAACGCGAGGATCGCCCACACGATCGGGATCGGCACGCCGAGCGCCCAGAGCAGCAGGCCGTCGAGCACGGCGACGATGAGTCCGAACGTTGCGTTGACCACGTAGTACCGCCGCACGCTCGTGAAGTAGTGGGCGCCGATCACGTCGCCCGCCGCCGTTCCGAACACGCGGCCGCCGCCGCGGCTGAAGCGCGAGGCATCCGCTGCCATGAAGATGACGTAGGCGAGCACGAAGAAGAACGCCGTCGCGGCGCCGAGCACGGCATCGGCGACCCCCGCTGCGAAGGTGAGCAGCACCTCGGGGTCGACGGCGGCGGCCGTCGAAGCGGCTGACACGCTCGTGATTCCGAGCGAGGTGAGCCAGTCGTAGATCGCCTGAACGGTCGCGGTCAGCTTGTCGGCGTAGTCGGGCAGCATCTCGATGAACTGCACGGATGCCACGACGAGCAGTATGCCGAGCGCTGCGAGGATCAGGTAGGCGACGACGATCACCGCGGTCGTCGCGAGCCAGCTCGGCCAGCCGCGGCGTTCGAGCGGGCGGCGCACCGGGTGGGCGATGATCACCACGACCGCGGCGACGGCGGCGGGGGCCAGGATGTCGCGGGCGAACCAGATGCCGGCGAAGACGATCGCCGCGGCGGCGATCGTGAGCAGCATCCGCGTCCCGTGCGCGAGCCCCGTTCCCTGAGCCTGCTCCGTTCCCTGAGCCTGCCCTGTTCCCTGAGCCTGCCCTGTTCCCTGAGCCTGTCGAAGGGAGCCGCCCGAGTCGCCCGCTTCGACGGGCTCAGCGAGCGACTCAGGCTCAGCGATCGACCCGGGCTCAGCGAGCGGCTCGGGCTCAGTGGCATCCGTCATCAGAAGCTCCCGATTCCCTTGCCGATCACGACGACGCCGATGACGAGCAGCAGCACGGCCATGACCGTCGCGTTGTTGTGCACGAGCCACGCGCGGAGCGATTCGAGCGGGCCGCCCATCTTCTCGGCGGCGATGAGGTACGCGATCACGGGCACGGCGACGGTGCACGCGGCGATGATCGTGAAGATCACGACCGAGATCGTGATCTCACCGCCGCTCAGGCCGCCCGTGCCGATGATCACGCCCGCACCTGCAGCCATCAGCAGGTTCTTCGGGTTGACGGCTGCGAGCAGGAAGCCGAGCACACCCCCGCGGACCGTGGTCATCGAGTCGATCGCCGACATCCACTTCGGCAACGCCGCCTCCTCCCCCGGCTTCGGCCGGGTGCGCCACTGCCTCAGGGCGAGGAAGAGCAGGCCCGCACCGAGCAGGAGTTTGATGACACCGGAGATCGGCTTCGAGGCGTCGGAGTCCTGCTCGGGGATGATCGAGGCGAGCAGCGTGAACACCACGACCGCGACGACGATGCCGAGTACCCAGCCGATCAGGAAGCCGACGCTCGTGCCCTTCGCCTTCGGCGAGAGCAGCATGAGGATCGCCGCGATGATCGGGATCGGGCTGATCGCGATACCGAGTGCGAGCGGCAGGATGCTTCCGATGACCTCGCCCATCTGTGTACTCCCTGTCTGGCGGACGAAGCCGCCGTCGGTTATTGCTGAGCGAGCGGATGTCCCGCGCCGCATCACCCTGTTCGCGGTGCGCGACCGGCATCCGCCTCGGCACCATGCACCTCGGGCTCGATGCGGAATTCCGGCGCCCAGGTGACGAGCAACCACGCCGGCAGCACCACCACGCACAGGATCGGGAGCACGGCGATATCGCCGCAGACGGCGACCGCGAGGAACAGCGAGATCCAGCCGTCCCTGGTCACGACGAGCACGATGCCGAGCACGCCGCACGCCACAGCCAGGCCGATCGGCATCGACGGGATGAGGACGTGGCCGAGGAGACCGAGTGCGACGCCGATGAACGTCGCGGGGAAGACGCGACCGCCTCGGAACAAGGCACTCGCCGCGATGAGCAGCGCGAGGATCTTGATGCCTGCGATCGCAGCGAGTTGGGCGCCGTCCAGCTCATCGGCCTGGTTCAGCAGCTCGCCCATCTGCGTGAGCCCCTTGAACATGGTGATCGGGCCGCCGAGCATGCCGAGCAGGCCGAGCAGCACGCCGCCAACGGTGGGAATCAGCACGGGGTGGGGCAGCGCGTGCAGGGCACGGTAGATCCAGGGGAACGCGAACAGTGCTGCGAGCCCCACTATCGTCGCACCACACGCGACGAGCGCGCCGGTGGCGAGGTCCCCGGGTTCGACTTGGCCGATGGGCGGCAAGCTGAAGGCGAGCGGCGGCGCGCCGAGGAGGTGCATCGTGATGGAACCGGCACCGGCCGCCGCGACCGGCAGGAAGAGACGGTCCCAGAGCGACCCGCCCGACTTCAGCGCGGCCACGATGCCCGTGAAGACGAGCGCGGCGGCCACGGGTGTGCCGAACAGGGCGCCGATCGTGCCCGATGCGGCGAGCAGGGTCGTGAGCTGGGCGGGCACCTGCGGCATGAGCCGTGCGACGACGGCCACGAGGATCGCCGTGTTGATGGCGATGATCGGGTTCTCGGGGCCGAGGCTCACGCCGCCCGCGAGCCCGAGCACGGTGACGAGAGCGAGTCCGGGCAGGGTCGCGACCGGCAGCGGCGGCCCGACGAGCTCGGTGGTCGCCGAGTCGGGCCCGCCGTGCCCCGGCACGAATCGCAGCGCGAGCCCGACGGCGAATCCCGTGACGGTGAGTACGAGGAGGATCCACCATCCCGACGGGTCGACGCCGAGCGCCTCCGGCGCCGCCTCCCAGATCAGACTCTGCAGCCCACCCGACACCCGATCGAGCGCCCACAGCACGAGCGCCGACACGATGCCGATGACGAGCGCCGGTACGGCGAGTACGAGCAGTCGCCGCGGCGAGACATCCGGATCCCTCGCTGGCAGGGCAAGTGTCATCGTTCCGCCTCCCGCGGCCAGAGTATCGCTGTGGTGGTCGAAGCGTGGTTGTTCGAAGTATGGACGCGCCGAGCCGCCAAGCGATAGGTTTCACCTCAGCGGCGCTCCTGGGGGGCGCTCACTCAGTGAAAGGCTGCGCATATGAGTTTCTGGACGAATTTCTGGGACCTGATCTGGTGGTTCCTTTGGATATTCGCGTTCATCGCCTACCTGTATGCGCTGTTCGCGATCATCGCCGACCTGTTCCGGGACCAGAAGCTGAACGGCTGGTGGAAGGCATTGTGGATCATCTTCCTCGTCTTCGTGCCGTTCCTCACCGCGCTGGTGTACCTCATCGCCCGGGGCAAGGGCATGGCAGAGCGCGCGCAGAAGGACTACAAGCAGGCCGAAGCCGCGACCCAGGAGTACATCCGTCAAACAGCCGGGGCCCACAGCCCTGCAGATGAGATCGCGAAGGCCAAGGGCCTCCTCGACTCGGGCACCATCACCCAACAGGAGTACGAACTGCTGAAGGCCAAGGCGCTCGGGCACCCCACGCAGAACGTCTGATCTCAGACGGCAGCTGAGAGGGTCGGATGCTTCGGCATCCGACCCTCTTCGCGTCCCTGCAGATCGAGGAGGCCCCCTCACTGCAGGTCGAGGAGACCCGTCCCTGCGGGTTGAGGAGGCCGCCCGCGGCCGTCTCGAAACCCACCCTGGGCGAGCAGGTTCCGAGACGTTCCTTCGTCGCTCGTCAACCAGCGGGTGCGGGTGCGGGAACCTCCGAGACCGGCGTCGCCGAGGCATCCGTCGCCGGCTGCCCGTGCATCGCACTCGAGTTGCGGAGGAAGACGATGATCCAGCTGAAGATCAGCACAGATGCCACGAGTTCGACGGCGGTGAGATTGTAGTACCCGGTCGTGAAGAACACGGCGAGCACGACGATCACGCCGACGTAGACGTATCCGAGCAGGATGAACACCTTCGGCATCGACGGGATGAACCAGCGCAGCCCGATCACGAGCACGGCGAATGCGATCGTCATGCCCGTCGCGACGGTGTTGTGCAGAATGAAGAACCGGTCGACCGGGAGGATTCCGACGCATCCGAGGAAGATCCCGAGCAGGATCATGCCGACCCGCACGATGTTGCGACCGCGCACCTCTGCGGGCGTCGTCGTCGGCACGGCCGCCGTCGCGTACCGGGCGATCGTCGTGACGATCACGCCGGCGATGATGAGCGTCATGTTGAACGCGAGCGCCGAGACATCGTTCGTCATGCCGAGCGCGCTCAGGTTCTGCTGCCACCACAGTGGATTGCTCGAGCTGAGCATGCTCGCGAGCCCACCGACGACGAGGAACAGGGCGAGCACGAACGACAGCAGCATCGGCGTGAGGTGGGCGGCGGAGAGGAACACCGCGTAGGCGGTGACCGCCATGCCGACCCCGGCGAGAATCGCTCCGGGCAGTGCGAAGACGACGGCACCTTGGAAGCTGCGCTCGAGCAGGTCGGCGAGGCCGACCCAGCCGAGGAGCGCGATGAACGCATGCGCGAGGGCGATCGCCGTGAGGTCGAACCAGTGGATGTGCGCTCCGGGCGCGTCGAGACCCGGCAGCTTCGCCTCGGCCAGACCCGCGGCGCTACGCGTGCGCAGAGCCAGGCGGCCGAGCACGAACGCGATGAGCGTGGCGATCGCGGCGCCGACGCTCACGAATTCGCCGAGCGATCCCGGGCCCGCGATCTCCAGGTCTCGGCCGAGGAAGACGAGCCAGGCGACGAGCCCGCCGACGACGAAGGTGGCGGCGCCGATGAGCAGGGCGATCGATTCGAGCGATTCGGCATTGGCCGCCGGATGCCGCAGCACTCGTGCGATCGACGACGGTTCGTGAGTGATGTTCGCGGTGTCTCGGCTCACGTGCTCAGCTTGCCATGATCCACCCGCCGGTCGAGGAGCGACGCAGGAGCGTCACCTCGTTGGTCGAGTAGCGACGCAGGAGCGTATCGAGACCCGTCACCAGGTCTCGATACGGCGCTGGCGCGCCTACTCGACCAGCGGTGGTCTTCAGCCTTTGATCGGGTCGAGCACCTCGAGCATCGAGCCCTGCACGAACCCGGCCCACTCGTACGCCGCACGCAGGTAGTCGTCGCGGGTCTCGTCGGACTCGGTCTCGTCTTCGTCGACGATGCCGACCCGCTCGGCGAGGATCAGCCGCAGGTCGGTGAGGAACGTCAGCCAGCCCCACGCCTCCGACTGGTCGAGCTCGATCTGCACGAGCCCGGCCTGCACGTCGACGGCGGTCGCGTCGCGCACGCGCTGCGCCGCCTGGCGCTTGCCGTCGACGAGGTTGTCGCGGGTGTAGCGGGTGAAGTCGTGCGCCGCGGCCGCATCGTCGGGGTAGGCGTCGGGCAGCAGCCGGCCGAGCGCCGGGTCGTCGACTTCGCCGAGCAGCAGCACCGAGTCGACCTGGTCGGCGAGCTCGGAGAGGAGCATCGCCTCTTCGATCTCGAGCACGATGCGAACCCCCTCGCCGCCGCCGAGGCCCGCGACGATCACGGTTCGCCTTTCGCGACGGTCGCCTGGAGACCGTAGCCGTGCATCGCCTGCGCGTGCCGCTCCATGGCCTCGCGGTTGCCGGTCGCCACGATCGCCCTGCCCTCGGTGTGCACGAGCAGCATGAGGCGTTCGGCCTCCTCGCGGGGGAACCCGAAGTAGCTGCGGAACACGTAGCTGACGTACGTCATGAGGTTCACGGGGTCATCCCACACGATCGTGCGCCACGGCACCTCGGCCGTGGCACGCACGGCGCGATCGGTGTCGAGTTGCTCGATGGTGGTCGTCATTGCTCAAGCCTGACACGATGCGGCGATGCCCGCATCCCGCAGGTAGCGTCGAACGGTGACTGAACGCATCGATATCGACGAGCGATCGGGCAACTCTCGGCGAGCGATGTACTCTTGGGTCACGGCGCGGTCGGCGCGGTCGCGGGCGAGTCGCGGCGAGCTGCTCGCTCGCGCCGCGCTCGGTGAGGATCAGCCGGTGGAGACCGAGTTCATCGATCCGTCGCACTTCTCGCGCCTGATCGCGCGGCCGGTCACGCCACCGCTCGCCGCGAGGCGGTGACCGTGAACTTCGCGTTGCGGGCGATCTGACGGGTCGGGCCGACGACGTGTTCGAGCAACGGCCGGTAGCGCAGGTGCGAGTTGAACACACACCAAAGCTCGCCGCCCGGGGCGAGCACGCGCGCGGCGTCGGCGAAGAGGTGGGCGGCAATGCCGGTCGAGATCGCCGCATCGCTGTGGAACGGCGGGTTCACCACGATGAGCGGCTCGCTCGCATCGGCGAAGGACTCGAGGCCGTCGGCCTGTGCGACCTGCACCCGGTCGGCGACTCCGTTCGCCTCGGCGGTCAGCCGAGCGGATGACGCGGCCGACGCCGAACGATCGGTCGCCGTCACCCGCAGCCCGGGTCGCGCTCGCGCGAGCCACGCCGCCACCACGCCCGTGCCGCACGCGAGATCGACAACGGTCGGGGCATCCGGAACCGCGTCGCCCAGCTGCTCGAGCAGGAACCGCGTGCCGATGTCGATGCCGGTGCCCGCGAAGACCCCGCCGTGCGCAACGACCACGAGGTCGACGTCGTCATGCCGAGTGCGTCGCGGCCAGTTGCCATCCGTTGGTCGAGTAGACCCCGCGACCTGGTCTCCATCGGCATCCGTCGGTCGAGGAGACCCCGCGACCTGGTCTCGATGGGCATCCGTTGGTCGAGTAGGCGCGCCAGCGCCGTATCGAGACCCCGCGACTTGGTCTCGATCGGCATCCGTTGGTCGAGTAGGCGCGCCAGCGCCGTATCGCGACCCCGCGACCTGGTCTCGATACGCTCCTTCGTCACTCCTCGACCGACGAGGCAAGCGTGCCATCAACACGCGCGACTTCTGGCGCGCATGACTCACGTCCAACCGCTCGAAGTGCCGTGCGAGCACCTCGTTCATCGCGAGCGACATGTGCTTGATGCGACCGCCGGCGACGACCACGGCGTCGCGATGGGCATTCGCCGCGATGAGCTCCGCCAGTTCGTCGAGCCGGTCGAGCGAGCGCGGCAATCGCAACAACACGAGGCGTGCGCCCTCGAAGAGCTCGGCGCCGAGCGGCAACGACTGCGCCGCACCCTCGAGCCGCAGTCGACGGGCGTTCTCGACGAGCGCGCGCTCACCCGTGATGAGGTCTTGGTGCACCCTGATACCGCGGACCCCGGCATCCGCCGCAGCGAGCGCGAGTGCCCCGTACGAGTCGTCGACGACGACGAGTTCGCCCTCGCCGACCCCACCGATCATGGCGGCGGCTTCGTCGAGGATCAGCCGGTCCGCGGCATCCGATGCCTCGAGGCCCGGCCCTTCGACATCGGGGCGCCGCTGCAGCGCACCGAAGTCGAAAGCCATCCCCCAAGGGTACGCGGCGACCGACGCTCAACCGGTGCGCCTGGTCACGGACGATCTTGCTGGGTGCGGCGCTCGGTGAGGTTTGCTACTCTCGTGCCGCATGCAGGACGCACAGACCGGGGGACGGCGGGCGGCGCGACATGGAGTCGCGACGCCCGTGACGCGTACCCCGCGCAACGTGCGCTCCCCGCGCCGCTCGCTCGCGGCGGCGGCGGTGCTCTCGGTCATCGGGCTCCTCGCGGGCCTCACCCTGGCACCGTTGCCGCAGCCCGGTGGAGTACTCCCCCTCGCCTCGGCGAATACGCCGCACTCGGGTGACGCGCAGGATTTCAGCGTCGCAGCGGATGTCGCGGCGGCGGCGATCTCGCACGAGTCCTACGTCGCGACCACCGGAGAGCAGACTCTCGTCGCCGGTGGCACGAACGTCGACTGGGCCAAGCTCGTGCTCATCGAGGGCGCCTGGCCGGTCACCGAAGAGAACATCACGTTCATGATGCGCTGGATGCGTCAGGAGAACGGCGCCGACAACTGGTGGAACCGCAACAACCCCCTGAACAACGGGCAGGGTTCGGGCGGCGGCTCGGGACTCGGTAGCTACGCCACCCTCATGGAGGCCGCCTTCTACGCAGCGCAGAACCTGAAGTCGGGCCGCTACCCCGACGTCGATGCCGCACTCGCCCGCGGTGATTCTGCCGACGCGACTGCGCAGGCGATCTGGGCGTCGGCCTGGGCGTCGAGCCACTATGGCAACGGTACCCACTGGAGCTCGCGGCCCTATGCGGTCATCGAAGCGCCCGCCTCGGCCTGGGGTCGCTGAGTTCAGCTGGGCAGGTCGACCGTCACATGCGGCGACAGTGAGCGGAGGAAGTCCGCGGCGTCGAACACTGCGCCCGCCGAGACCACGCCAGTTGCGCGGGTGCGCCCGCTGAGCACTCGCTCGACGGCTTCGACCGCGAGCGGCGCCGTGACATGGCCGGCAGTACGATCGTGCCCGCCGCCCGTGCGGCCTCGGCGTAGTCGGCGAACATCGACGCATTCGCCTCGATCTCCGCGGCAACATCGATGTACGGGATGCCCGCGCGGAGCGCGGCCTCGACGACCGGGCCCGCGGTCACCGCGAACGGGCCGGCGCAGTTGATCACCGCAGCGGCGCCCGCCAACGCGGCATCGAGCGCCGCAGGATCGTCGACCGTCGCCGGTCGCACGACGATCTCGCTCCACTCGGCGGCGAGTGCGGCCAGCTGCGCCCGGTCGCGCCCTGCGGCGATCGGCGTGAAGCCGCGCTGGAGGAGTTCGGCGACGACGAAGCGTCCCGTGTGACCGGTCGCTCCGTAGACGACGACCGTATTCGCTGTTCCCGTGCCACCCTGATCTCTTGTTCCGACGAGTATCTCTTGTTCCGACGAGTACATCTTGGCAGCTCGAGGATGCCCCGCGATCGGATGGATTCCCGGGATTCGGGTGGCCTACCCGCGTTCCAGCGGCCGCCACACGACGACGGCGTTCTCGCGTCTCATGCGAGTGCCGGCTCGAAGAGAAACGACTTCTCCGGCAGACCCTGCGGCGAACACGCGGCGCCCCGGGCGGTTCAGCATCTCGTCGGCGAGCGCGGCCTCGAGCTCGTGGACCCGCGCCCGCAGCGCGGTCACCTCGTCTTCGAGACCGAGCACCCGGCGGATGCCCTCGAGGTTCACACCCTCGCTCGAGAGTTGCGCGATCTCGCGCAAGTGCACGACGTCGCGCATCGAGTAGCGCCGCGACTTGCCCGCGGTGCGGGTGGGCGACACGAGCCCGAGCCGGTCGTACTGGCGCAGGGTCTGCGGGTGCATTCCAGCGAGTTCGGCGGCGACCGAGATGACGAACAGCGGGCTCATCTCGTTCATCTCCACCGCCTATGCCTTCGCCTTCGAGAGCAGCTCGTCGCGCGGATTTTCGTCGGGCAGTAGCGCGGCGAACTCCGCGAGCTTCTCCTCGGCGTCTTTCGAGAGGTGCGAGGGCACCGCGATCTGCACGACCGCGAGGAGGTCTCCTGTGCCCTTGGTGGTCTTCACGCCACGACCCTTGACGCGCAGCACGCGCCCGCTCGGGGTGCCGGGTGCGACACGCAGCTTGACGGGGTCGCCGCCGAGGGTCGGCACCTGGATGGTCGCGCCGAGCGCCGCCTCGGCGAAGGTCACCGGCACGTTGACCCGAAGGTTCAGGCCGTCGCGCTCGAACACGGGGTGCTTGCGCACGCTCACGGTGAGCACGAGGTCGCCGGGCTCGCCGCCGTCGGGCGACGGATGGCCCTTGCCGCGGAGCTTGATCTTCTGGCCGTCGGCGACACCGGCGGGTATGCGCACGGTGATCGGCTTGCCGTCGGAAGTCTGCAGGGTGATCTGCTCGCCCTTGGTGGCGGTGACGAAGTCGAGGGTCGTCGACGCCGCGACATCCCGACCCTTCGATGGGCCGCCCTGACCGCGATAGCCGCCGCTCGGCTGGCCGAAGCGGCCGCCGCCGAAGAGCCCGCCGAGCAAGTCGTCGTAGTCGCCGCCCTGCTGGAACGTGTACGACTGGCTGCGGCCCCCGCCGCCCTGGCCGAACATGCCACCGAAGACGTCTTCGAAGCCGCCCGCACCGCCCGCGCCGCCAGCGCCACCGGGCGCGGTGAACCGAGCGCCCGAACCCATGGCGCGAACCGCGTCGTACTCCTTGCGCTGTTCGGGATCGGAGAGCACCGAGTGCGCTTCGCTGATCTCCTTGAACTTCGCTTCGGCTGCGGCGTCACCCGCGTTGGAGTCGGGGTGGTACTTGCGTGCGAGCTTGCGGTACGTCTTCTTCAGCTCTGCGTCGCTCACGTCTTTGGAGACGCCGAGCACTTTGTAGAAGTCCTTGTCGAACCAATCCTGACTGGCCATCGGCACCTCCTCTTCTGAAATCTAGTCGTGTGTGTCGGTCGAGTAGCGCGAAGCGCGTATCGGGACTCTTGTGACGGGTCTCGATACGCTCCTTCGCCGCTACTCGACCAACGGGGCCGTCACGCCTGCGGCGTCTTCACGACGACCTTCGCCGCGCGAAGCAGCGTGCCGCCGAGGGTGTAGCCCGTTTCGACGACGTCGGCGACCGTCTCGGTCTCGACTTCGGCGGATGGCTGCTGGAAGATCGCCTCGTGCCGCTGCGGGTCGAACGGCTCGCCGACCTCGCCGAAGGCGGTGAGACCGAGCTTCTCGACCGCACCGCGCAGCTTCGCGGCGATCGTCGCGAATGGCGCGTCGCCCTCGAGATCGCCGTGCTTCTCAGCCCGGTCGAGGTCGTCGAGCACGGGCAGCAGTACGGCGACGGCCGCACCCACCGCTCGCTCACGCTCGACCTCGCGGTTCGCTTCGGTGCGCTTGCGGTAGTTGGCGTACTCGGCCGTGATGCGCTTGAGGTCGGCGAGGTGCTCGTCGCTCGGCTCCTGCACCTCAGCCTGCGCCGCGTTCAGGATGTCGTCGACCGTGAGCACCTCTTCGTCTGCGCCATCGCCCGCTGAGCCCGTCGAAGCGGATGCCGCGGCATCCGTCTCGATATCGGGCCCTTCGGCCTGGATGAACTCGTCATCCAGACCGTCGTGCTCGTTCTCGTGCTGGTCGGACATGGCTACTTCTTCTCTTCGTCGTCGTCGATGACCTCGGCGTCGACCACGTCTTCGTCAGAGGACTGGTCGCTCTCGGCGCCGGACGCGTTCGCATCTTCGCCGGCCGCAGCGCTCGCGCCGGCCTGCTGGCCCTGCGCGTAGATCGCCTCGCCGAGCTTGCCCTGCGATGCGTTGAGCTTCTCGAAGGCCGACTTCACGGCCTCGTCGTCTTCGCCTGCGAGCGCCGACTTCAGTGCATCGACATCGCCCTGCACCTCGGACTTGACGTCAGCGGGAAGCTTGTCGTCATTGTCCTTGATGAGCTTCTCGATCGAGTAGACGAGCTGCTCGGCCTGGTTGCGGGTCTCAGCCGACTCGCGACGCGCCTTGTCTTCGGCAGCGTGCTCTTCAGCCTCGCGCACCATGCGGTCGATGTCGTCTTTCGGGAGGCTCGAGCCGCCCGAGATCGTCATGCGCTGCTCCTTGCCGGTGCCCTTTTCTTTCGCGGACACGTGCACGATGCCGTTGGCGTCGATGTCGAACGTGACCTCGATCTGCGGGATGCCCCGCGGCGCCGGCGCGATGCCGGTGAGCTCGAAGGTGCCGAGCGGCTTGTTGTCGCGGGTGAACTCGCGCTCGCCCTGGAAGACCTGGATCGCGACCGACGGCTGGTTGTCGTCGGCGGTCGTGAAGGTCTCGCTGCGCTTCGTGGGGATGGCCGTGTTGCGCTCGATGAGCTTCGTCATGATGCCGCCCTTGGTCTCGATGCCGAGGCTGAGGGGGGTGACGTCGATGAGCAGCACGTCCTTGCGCTCGCCCTTGAGGACGCCCGCCTGGAGGGCCGCCCCGACGGCGACGACCTCATCGGGGTTGACGCCCTTGTTGGGCTCCTGGCCGGTCTCTTTCTTGACGAGCTCGCTGACCGCGGGCATGCGCGTCGACCCGCCGACGAGCACGACGTGCGCGATGTCGGAGAGCTTGACGCCCGCCTCGCGGATGACGTCTTCGAACGGCTTCTTCGTGCGGTCGAGCAGGTCGCTCGTCATGTTCTCGAACTCGGCGCGCGTGAGCGTCTCGTCGAGGTTCGCGGGGCCATTCTCGGTGAGCGAGAGGTAAGGCAGCTGGATCGAGGCCTTCATGTTCGAAGACAGCTCTTTCTTGGCCTGCTCCGCTGCCTCCTTCAGGCGCTGCTTGGCGATCTTGTCGTTGGAGACGTCGACGCCGGTGGTCTCCTTGAACTTCTTGATGAGCCAGTCGACGATGCGCTGGTCCCAGTCGTCGCCGCCGAGGCGGTTGTCGCCCGCGGTCGACTTGACCTGGATCGTCGAGAAGTCGTCGTCTTTGCCCACCTCGAGCAGGGAGACGTCGAACGTGCCGCCACCGAGGTCGAAGACCAGGATGAGCTCGTCTTCCTTGCCCTTGTCGAGGCCGTAGGCGAGGGCGGCCGCAGTGGGCTCGTTGATGATGCGCAGCACGTTGAGGCCCGCGATCTCGCCGGCCTCCTTGGTAGCCTGACGCTCGGCGTCGTTGAAGTAAGCGGGCACGGTGATGACCGCGTCGGTGACGGTGTCGCCGAGGTACTGCTCGGCGTCGCGCTTCAGCTTCTGCAGGATGCGCGCCGAGATCTCTTGCGGCGTGTACCGCTTGCCGTCGATCTCGTCGGTCTTCCAGTCGGTGCCCATGTGGCGCTTGACCGACGCGATGGTGCGGTCGACGTTGGTGACCGCCTGGCGCTTCGCGGTCTCACCGACGAGCACCTCGCCGTCTTTCGTGAATGCGACGACCGACGGGGTGGTGCGAAGACCCTCCGCGTTGGCGATGACTGTGGGCTCTCCGCCCTCGAGGACCGCGACGACCGAGTTGGTGGTTCCGAGGTCGATTCCTACTGCACGTGACATGTGTTTTCTCCTTCTCTCCACCCGCCGCCCGAGTGGCGTGCGACGCCGTCGCACGCGTATCGAGACCCGCGGGCCGGATGCCGGTTCGACCCTTGCTGGCCCGCAACCGAAGTACGTGTGACAAGACTTGAGCCTTGCCGACTCAAGCTTCGCAGCCCCTCGGGAACGTGTCAAGTGGAGGCGTGAAACTTGAGCGTACTTGACTCAACTTTCGGATGGCGTCCAGTATTCCTGCACTGGAGGTCCAACGAAAGAGCGCCCGGAGATCGATCACTCCGGGCGCTCTTCCTGCCGTTGGGGGCTACTGTCGGCGGGATTCCGACGTCATTCTCCGCTCAAGCGATGGCATCGTCGTGACGGTCATGCGCGCGCGTATCCTGCAGCTCGGGCACGAGCCCGAAGTCAGTCAGAAGCTGACCCACCTCGGTCTTGTCGAAGCGGTGGACCAAGTGTCGCTCCGCGAATGCGGGTCCCGGGATGTGCAGTTCTTCTCCGTCGGCAAGGATCTTGGTGGCATGCAGGAGGAACCGAAGGTCGTATGTCGAGTTGTAGACCTCCGGCACGCCTCGCTCAACGTTCAGCAGCTGGTACGTCGCCTCCATCGCTGTGCGCACCGAGTACTCGGTGGTGAAGATGCAATCGCGCGTCGTTTCGGCGAACTGACCGATGAACGCGAAGTTCACGCTTCCCTCCGGCACGACGGCGGGGCGGTCGCCCGCCGTGCGCGGCATGAAGAATGAGGTCACATAGGGCATCATCACCGGCACGGTCTTGGCGCCGGTCGCGGCCAGCTCGGGGATCTCGTCGACGGGGACACCCATGTGGTACAGCCATTCCTGGGTGATCTCTTCGCCAGTGCAGTCCTGCATCGCCTTCTTGACGTAGGCGCCCGGCGTTTCGACGAACAAGCCGTACACCCACACCACGATCTCGGTGGGCTTCTGCGCCTTGAAGTGCGGCTGTCGGTTCACTGTCCAGCTCATCAGCCACGGCGAGTCCCGCACCGTGACGATGCCGCCCGTGACGACCTTTCCTGAGAACGGGTCGCGCTCGGCGATCTTCTCGATATACGCCGGGATACGGGCATCCAAAGTTGTGACGGTTGCCGACTCCCACTTCGTCTTGTCCACATCGCGGCAGAATACGTCAGGGCGACCAAAGTCGGGCGATTTCGCGGCGATCGTCTTCCACAGATCCCATGCCGGAGCCGGGCCCGTATTGAGCACGGCAGGTGTCTTGTGGTCGCCGTCATCCGAGTTCTCGGTGAGCGAGCCGATCGTGACCAGCGCCAGGTCGTTCTCGCTGAGATCGACACCGCCCACGATCCCCTTCTCTACCCAGTCGAGCCGCGTGGCCTGCTTGCGCCCGTCGCTGATATCGAACTGGACGTCGGTCACGGTGGTGTTGAACTGGAACGTGACGCCGCGCTCGAGGAGCCAGGTATACATCGGCAGAACGAAGGACTCGTACTGGTTGAATTTCGTGAACTTCAGGGAGGACATGTCGGGGAAGCCGCCGAGCTGGTGCACGAAGCGGTGCAAGTACAGCTTCATCTCGAGCGCGGAGTGCCATTCCTCGAACGCGAACATCGTGCGCCAGTACAGCCAGAAGTTGCTTTCAAGGAACTCCTTGGAGAAGACCTCGTCGATGCGCTTGCCTTCCATCTCCTCACGGGTGGCGAGGAACAACTTCACGATCTCCTTCTGCGCCTTCGAGCTGAGTCCGAACTTGAAGTTCGTGCCGGCGTCCTGCCCCTGCTTCTCGGTCACGCGACGCTTGGAGGAGTTCGGGTCATCCTTGTTCAGCCAGTAGAACTCGTCGAGCATGCTGCCGTCGACCTCAAGGGAGGGCACCGTCCGCAGGAGATCCCAGAGGCATTCCATGTGGTCTTCCAGCTCGCGTCCACCGCGGATCACGAACCCCTTCTCGGGGTACTTGATGCCGTCGAGCGCACCGCC
This sequence comes from Agromyces sp. Y575, assembly GCF_059445445.1. Lineage (NCBI taxonomy): Bacteria > Bacillati > Actinomycetota > Actinomycetes > Micrococcales > Microbacteriaceae > Agromyces > Agromyces sp. Y575. Next base: position 997,118 of record NZ_JCAIUI010000002.1, on the reverse strand, counting down.
GGGCAGGCTGAGCTCCTCGAGGATGGTGATCTTCTCACCCTTCATCTGACCGTCGCGGATCATGAAGATCGCGGCTGCCATGTTGCCCAACCCGGCACCGACCAGCCAGGCGGTCTTGTCGTCAACGCCCACAGGTTTACGGGGCCGGGCGAATGCCTCGTAGTTGCCGCTGCTGTAATGCATGGGTGGACCACCTATCCGATCGGTATGGCACTGAGTCGGAGCTGGACGAGAGCGTGTCCGCTCCGATCCATCCAGCGTATGAAGGGTTGTCCGGTCCACGGCGGGAAACGCAGCGAAATCCTCCTTGGCGTCACCCGGGGGTCACCCGGCTGGGAGAACAGGGAGACGTCCGTGCGGTTGACCTCCTCGCGTCGATCTCTACCTGGCGCAGTGGGTCGTTCTCTACCTGGCGCAGTAGGTGGAGCCGGCTCGCCATCCGGAACCCGTCAGGTCGACGGATGCGCGTTGGACAGGCTCGGCCGGTCGACGCGGACCATGCTCGACTTCACGAGCGTCAGAGGATGATGGATCCATGCCCGCCGCCCACCGTCCCGGTCTTCGGGTCGACTCAACACTCACGATCCCCGAGTCTGAGCTGTCGTGGCGGTTCTCGCGGTCATCCGGTCCCGGCGGGCAAGGTGTGAACACTGCCGACTCCCGAGCGGAACTCGTATGGGATGTGGCAGGCTCGGCCGTTCTCTCTCCGATCCAGCGGGAGCGACTCCTCGAGCGTCTGAGCAGTCGCGTTGTCGACGGAGTACTGACGATCACAGCATCCGAGCATCGCGCGCAATTGCGCAACAGGAATGCTGCGCGCGCTCGGCTGGCCACTGTCGTGGCCGACGCTCTGCGGCCGCCGTCACCGTCACGACGACCGACGAGACCGAGTCGCGGTGCCAAGGAACGGCGCTTGGAAGCGAAGAAGCGGCGCACCGACGTCAAGCGACTGCGTCGCCCACCTCACGACTGACCCCGGAGTGGTACTCCGGCCACCTCGACCAACACCTCGTATTGCGACCGCGTGCATGGCTGGCCGTCCATCGACGCACCGTCATCATCGCCTTTCGGGGTCGCGCAATGACGGGATGTGCAGGAGACTTGCGTCACCTGGACCGAGGAGGACAACCATGCCGGAACCGATCGAAGTGGGTCTCGTCTCGTACACGCTCTCCGCCGACACGTACGCGCGCATCGGCGCGGACTTCGACCCCGAGGCGGTCGACGACGCAATCCTCGCTCGACTGAACGAACTCGTGCCCCCCGGCGTGGTCGTGCACCGCAACGGCAAGGCGTTCGCCGACGCCGACATCGCCGACGTCGCCCGCGAGCTCGACTGGCAGCACCTCCTGTCGCAGATCGACGTCAACCAGATTCTCGCCGACCACAGCCGCTGAACAGAGCCCCGCGAGCCGGCCGCGGCGATCGCATGGCTGACGCGACGGAGCGAGCAGCACAGTGTCGGATGCCTCGTGCTGCATGTCGTCCCGCATGCGCCGACCCTGCTCCGCGCCGAAGGTGAGAGGCTTGACGGCGATCCGCGATCCAGGAGGAACATGTCGCACGTCGACCCGATCGATCTGGCCGACTGGCCGCGCCGCCAACACTACGAGCACTACCGCGATGCGGTGCCGTGCAGCTACAGCGTCACCACCGAGGTCGACGTGACGGCCCTGCGCACGGCGCTCCGAGCGGTCGGCCGCAAGACCTACCCTGCCCAGATCTACGCACTCGCGACGCTCGTGAACCGCTTCGCCGAGTTCCGCATGACCACGACCGACGGCGGCGGGCCGGGCACGTGGAGCGAGGTGCATCCGGCGTACACGGTGTTCAACGCCGAGCTCGAGACGTTCTCATGCGTCTGGACGCCCTACGACGGCGACTTCACCGTCTTCCACGACGCGGTGGTCGCCGACCTCGACCGATTCAGCACGGCCACCGGCCTGTTCCCGCAAGGCGACCTGCCGGCCAACATCTTCGACGTGTCGAGCATTCCGTGGCTCGGCTTCACGGGCTTCACGCTCGACATCACGGGCGGCAACGGACACTTGGCGCCGATCTTCACGATCGGGCGGTTCGTCGAACGCGACGGGTCGACGTTCATGCCGCTGGCGCTGCAGGTGCACCACGCGGCGGCCGACGGGTTCCATGCGGCGCGCTTCATGAACGAACTGCAGTCGATGGTCGACGACCCCAGCTGGGTCGGCCACTAGACGCGCCGGGCGAAGCGCCCTAAACTGCCGAAGCTGCGTCATTCGCGCGGCATGGGTCCGGTGCATCCGGTGAGGGAAGGAGTCGATCATGGCTGTCGTTGTCGTGAACCTCCACGTTCCTTTCACTTGCGAGGCCCCCTCCCGCTAAGAGCGGCCCGGTGGCCTCCGCGATCCACGGAGATCCACCTTGCACATCACCACGTCACTCGACGTTTCTGCCGTGCTGCGTTCGCACGCGGCATCCCACGACCTCACGACCCCGCGTTTCGACGCGGGCGACCTCGCGTTCCAGACCACGGAACCCGGCGAGGACCAACGCTGGTCGACCTGGCCGGCGACCACCCCTTCCGAGCGCGGCCCGGAGCCGCGACCCGATTGGCTCGTCACGGATGCCGCGGCGATCGACACCGAGCTCGGCGTCGTGAAGACTGGCAAGGAGGCCGACCTCAACCTCATCGAACGCGCCGTGCCGGGTGCGGAACCCGGCACGCCCGGCAGAAGCGTGCTGCTCGCCGCGAAGCGCTATCGGGGCAACGAGCACAGCGATTTCCACCGCTCGACGGTCTACACCGAGGGCCGCGGCACCCGCCGCAGTCGTGACGCGCGCGCCGTCGCGAAGGGATCGACGTTCGGCCGCGAGGTCGCGCGCGTGCAGTGGGCGTACGCCGAGTTCGAGGCGCTGAAGCGACTCACCGAGCTCGGGGCATCCGTGCCGTACCCGGTGCAGGTCGGCGGCACCGAAGTGCTCATGGAGTTCATCGGCGACGGCCGGGTCGCGGCCCCGCGGCTCGCGCAGGTGCGCGCGACCCCCGACGAACTGCGCGATCTGTTCCACCAGGTCGTGGAGTTCATGCGCACGCTCGCGCACTCGGGGCTCGCTCACGGCGACCTCTCGCCGTACAACCTACTCGTGCTGCACGGGCGGGTCGTCGCGATCGACCTGCCGCAGGTCGTCGACGTGGTCTCGAACCCGCAGGGGTTCGATCTACTGCACCGCGACTGCAAGAACGTCTGCGACTGGTTCACCCGGCAACGCCTCGAATGCGACGCAGAGCAGCTCTTCAGCGAGCTGATCGCCGAGGTCTACAGCTGAGACGGCGGATGTCGCGGCGCCCGCGACATCCGCCGGCCGCGACATCCGCCGGCCCAGACTGCCCGGCTCAGGGACAACCCTGAACTCAGGTCACGATTCGCCAACACCCATTGCGAATAGGAAGATATCTTCCTATTCTCTCGGTATGGAACTTCGAACCCAATCGATCACGGTGCTCGCTGCGGGCGCGCTCGCCCTCCTCCTGAGCGGATGCGGGGCGACCCCGCTCGAGAATTCCGGCTCGACCTCGACAGGCCCGGCCACGCCGGTCGCCTCCGAGACCGCCGAACCGACCGAGGCCGCGACCGACCCTGCCCAGTCGGCGACGAGCTGCGCGTCGGTGTTCACCGCCGACGAGTACGCGCAGCTCGCCGACGACGGTCTCGTGCTCGACGAAGACGATCCGTTCCTGCTCGGGCCCGTCATGGAGCGCATGGCAGACGAGGGCGGCCTCGTCTGCGTCTGGAGCAAGCCGAGCGGCGATGTCTCCGTCTGGTACGCGCGCCTCGACGTGGGCGACGCCGGAGACGCCTGGCTCACCGAGCTCCAAGCCGAAGGCTGGCTCGACGACACCGAACGTGGAGACGGCACCTACCTCGCACCCGCCGACTACGACTCGAACTACCAGCCCTCGGTGCAACTGAGCAACGGAGTGCTGCACTTCGCGAGCTACAATCAGCTGCTCGAATCGGTGCTCGAGCTGCAGTGACAGAGCGGCGCGGCGGATCCTGAGCGCTACACCCGGGCCGTCGCGTCGGCGACCGGCACGACACGTTGCGTCGTGTCGCGCGCCGCGGGCGTGAGCATCTCGGCGACGGCTGCCGGTTCGGCCGCGTACTTCACACGCAGCGCGTCGTCGATACGCAACTCGAGATCTGGGTCGCGCACCGCCTCGAGCGAAACAGCCTGCGACCCGACCGGGGAGCGGAAACCCACGCCTGCATTGCGGGTCGCGCGCAGGTACCACTTGGACTCCGGGCCGTACGCCGAGCGCACATAGATCGCGTCGTTGACAGCGACCGACCAGATCGGCGTCGAGAGACGGCGCCCGTCGCGGGTCTTCGTCTCGATGTGCACCGTGTCGGTGTCGCGGAGGTGGATGAACAGTGCTGCGTCGAGGCCCATGCCAAGGTGCAGCGCGAGGCGCCGACGAGGTATTCCGCCGACGTGCCGCATTTCCCGGCCGCGCGCCGCCGTTCACACGGCACCGCGCAGGCGATACAGTGCCCACGGGTCGATGCGGACCAGCGCGAGCCCGGAGACCTCCGGATGTCGCGGCTCCGCAGCATCCGCCACCCGCTGTTCACCTGAGAGAACGAGACTGCAGCCATGACCGATCCGACGCCTCCGCAGGGTTCACCCGAGACGCCGCGCAACTTCCCACCGTCGCATCTCACGCCGTCCGACGGAGCCGCCGCGACGATCGGCGTGGAGACCGCACAGGTCACGGCGGTCACCGAGGCCGGAGCGCGCAAGGGCCGTATTCTCGCGTGGGGGCTGTGGGACTGGGGCTCGGCGGCCTTCAACGCGGTCGTCACGACGTTCGTGTTCACGGTGTACCTCACGAGCGAATCATTCGGGCCGACGGGCACCGTCGAAGCGCAACTCGGGTGGGCACTCGCCATCGCTGGCCTTTTCATCGCCCTGCTCGCGCCGATCACCGGGCAGCGATCCGATACGAGCGGGCGGCGCAAGTTCTGGCTCGCGGTGAACACCTACGTCGTCGTCGCGATGACGCTCGCGATGTTCTTCGTACTGCCGGCGCCCGAATATCTGCTGCTCGGCCTCTTTCTGGTTGCAGCCGGCAACGTGTTCTTCGAGTTCGCGGGCGTCAACTACAACGCGATGCTCGTGCAGGTCTCGACCCCGCGCTCGATCGGCAAGGTCTCGGGCTTCGGCTGGGGCATGGGCTACGTCGGCGGCATCGTGCTGCTGCTCATCGTGTACTTCGGCTTCATCCAGCCCGAGGTGGGCCTCTTCGGCGTCACCGGCGAGAACGGCCTCGACGTGCGGGTCACGATGCTCGTCTCGGCGATCTGGTTCGGTCTCTTCGCCCTGCCGGTGCTCTTCGCGGTGCCCGAGTACCGCAACCCCGCCGCCGTCGACCGAGAGAAGATCGGCTTCTTCGCCTCGTACGCCCGCCTCGGCCGCGACATCAAGCGGCTCTGGAAGGAGCAGCGCAACACGGTGTGGTTCCTGCTCGCGAGCGCGGTGTTCCGCGACGGGCTTGCGGGAGTGTTCACGTTCGGCGGCGTGCTCGCGGCATCCGTCTTCGGGTTCTCGGCGGGCGAGGTCATCATCTTCGCGATCGCCGCGAACGTCGTCGCCGGCATCTCGACGATCGCGGTCGGCGCCCTCGACGACAAGCTCGGTGCGAAGCCCGTCATCGTGACGGCGCTCATCGGGCTCGTCGTCAGCGGCCTGCTCGTGTTCTTCCTGCACGACGGCGGTCAGATCGTGTTCTGGACCGCCGGTCTCGCGCTCTGCCTCTTCGTCGGCCCCGCGCAGTCGGCGAGCCGCACCTTCCTCGCGCGGCTCATCCCGGCGGGCCGCGAGGGCGAGGTCTTCGGCCTCTACGCGACGACCGGCCGTGCGGTGAGCTTCCTCGCACCGACGGCGTTCGCGCTCTTCGTCACGATCGGCGGCGAGCCGTACTTCGGCATCCTCGGCATCATCCTCGTGATCGCACTCGGGCTCGCGCTCCTGATTCCGGTGAAGGCGACGGCGCCGACCAAGTAGGGCTGACCGAGCGGATGCCCCGCGGCGGCCGGGCCGGGCCGTCGACTCACTTGCGGCCGTCGGAGCCCAGCCGCGTCTGCGCGCGCAGGCGCGCGACGATCTCGTCGAGCGTGCGGCTGACGATGCGGGGCATGTCGACGGCGTCGGGTTACAGGAGCCATTGCACCTGCAGGCCGTCCATGACGGCGATGAGCGCGGATGCCGAGTCGAGCAGCATCGCGACGAGCAGCCCCTCTTTGCTGCCGAAGTGGTGCAGCACGCCGGCGTGGGTCATGCCCGCCTGCTCGGCAACTTCGACGAGGGCGCCCTTGTTGTAGCCGCTGGCCGAATCGGTGGAGTGGAACCTCGAATCCGCCCGGGCCGTGATCACGGCGCGGGCGTCAAGTGGTCCGACGGAACTCAGTGGGTCGGTGGCGACCGATCGGGCACCTCAGTCGCGGGGCCACGCCTCGATGAAGCGTGAAAAGAGGCGCGAGAACTCGGCAGTCTCTTCGGGCGTGAATCCGGCGAGCGCGGTCTCCACAGCGCTGCGGCGCGTATCCCGTGCGCTCGCGAGCAGGTTGCGCCCGGCCCCCGTCAGCACGAGCGCGCTGCGCCGCGCGTCGGAGGCGTCCACCTCTCGGCGCACGTGACCCGCCTCGACGGCAGCCTGCACGAGCCGGCTCGCGCGCGGTTGATCGACGCCGATCGCGTCGGCGAGCTCGCTCACCGACAGGGGGTGCCCTGCGCCCTCGAGCGCGTCGAGCAGGCGGAAGCGCGCCGCATGCGCGAGCCCGTGCCGCGTCGGGCCACCCCGGCCGCCCCCGCCGCCAAGACCGCCCATGCCGCCGCGTGCGCCCCACTCGTCCGGCACACCGCGACCCCGCCGATGTCCGTGGCCCTCATGATCGCCGGGCTCGCCGGGCTCGTGCCCGCCTCGCCCGAAGTGCTCTGAGCGGCGCTGCAGGCGACGCCGCTCCTGGTCGCGGCGCATCGTGACGAGCGACTGCTCGATCAGGGTGATCGGGTCGCCCGAGGCGCCGGCCGCGGCATCCGACCCTGAATGTTCGCCGGGAGGGACTTGACTCGATGCGCTCATGTATGTCATTGTACATATACATGTAACGGAGCATGCAATAGACCAGGCGCGTGACACGGGCATGAGCGAGAGCCGCCCGTGCGCACCTGCCACAGCGGGCGAGCCTCCAGCGCCGCTCGCGACACCGATGCGCATCGCGCACGAAAGGAACACCCATGTCGAACAACGACAACATCACTCCAGACAGCAACACCAGTAACACGTCCATCCCGACGAGCCCGCGCCCACTCGGCTTCTGGCTCCGGGTCATCGAACGTCGTCTCGACGACGGAATGCGCGAACTCTTCGCGGCGGAGGGAATCACCCGCCGCGACTGGCGCCGCCTCAACCTCGTGGCCGGCACCGTCACCGATCCCCGCATGAGCGAGAAGCTCGCAGCGCGCCCCGAGCGCGTCGAGCCCCTCGTCGAGCGCGGCTGGGTCGAGGGCGAACCGGGCGCCTGGCGCCTCACCGAAGCCGGCGAGGCCGCACGTGCGTCACTGCACGAGCGAGTCTCCTCGCTGCGTGCGAAGGTCGCCGGCTCCGTCAGCCCCGAAGACTTCGCGACGACGCTCGCCTCACTCGAGGCGATCGCCCGCGAACTCGGCTGGAGGGAAGACGAGCGGATGCCGCGCCGCCACGGCCGCGGCTTCGGCCGCCGTCACTTCGGCGAGGGCTACGGCCACGGCCACCGCCACGGCGCGGGCCGCGGCGAGTGCGGCCACGGTGCCGCTCGCAGTGATGTGCACGTCCATGTGCACGTGCACGGTGACGCCGATCAGCACGGCGATCCGCGCCAGCACCCTGACCACGGCGCCCGTCGTGGCCGCACCGGGCACGGTCGCACCGGGCACGGGGCAGACCGCGCCTGATCGTCGCGGTAAGTGCGTCGATGCACCACGAGGGGTCCGCCAGCGGCGGGCCCCTCGTTCGTCGCGGCATCCGTGCGCAAGCGGGAAGCGCCGCAGCTACAGTGGGTGAACCCGCCGCCGGACCCGACCGGCGTCACTGGATCGCCGCGGCAGCGTCGCCACGGAGAAGGAGCCCCATGAGCGCGCTCACCCCGAGTCCTACGATCACGCCTGCACGAACGTCGGATCGACGGCTGCTGACGTGGATGTTCGTGATGAACGCCGCGATGCTCAGCTGCTACGCCGCGTTCATGGTGATCTTCATTCCCGATCAGGTGCAGCAGCTGGACCCGGCGAACAAGGTGGGCAACCTCGCCCTCGTGATGACGGCGTCCTCGATCGGCGCGATCATCGTCCACCCGCTGATCGGCGCATTCTCCGACCGCACCCGCAGCAGGTTCGGTCGGCGCGCACCGTGGATGGTCATCTCGGCGGCGACCGCTGCCGTCATGATGGTGCTGCTCTCGGGCGCGGCGAGCTTATGGTGGATCGGCGTGTACTGGGTGCTCGTCATGCTCGCCCTGAACGCGATCGGCACGGCTCAGGCGGCGATCGTGCCCGACCGAATCCCGAAGGAGCGGTTCGGCGCCGCCTCGGGAGTGCTCGCCATGGGCACGTTCCTCGGCATGGGCCTCGGCGTCGCGGGCGCCGGGTTCTTCGCGAACAGCATCGGCATCGGCTACGCCGTCTTCGGCGGGATGATCCTCGTCGTCACCCTGGCCTTCACGATCTTCAACCGCGACTTCTCGTCGCGTGACCTCGAGGTGGCGCCATTCAGCTGGAAGCTGTTCTTCGCGAGCTTCTGGGTGAACCCGAAGCAGCATTCGGACTTCTGGTGGGCATTCGCTGGCCGGTTTCTGATGATCCTCGCCTACCAGAGCGTGCAGTCATACCTGCTGTACATCCTGCGTGACTACATCGGCATCTCCGACGCCGAGTCCACCGCGCTCAGTACACCGCTCACCGCCGTGATGCTGGTCGGGGCCCTCGCCACGGCGTTCGTGACGGGCAAGCTCTCGGATCGCTCGGGGCGCCGGAAGGTGTTCGTCATCATCGCGTCGCTCATCATGGCGTGCTCCCTCGTGATCCCCCTGGTCTCCCCGACCATCGGCGGCATGTTCGCCCTCGCCGCCACCTTCGGGCTCGGCTACGGCATCTACCTGAGCGTCGATGCGGCCCTCATGACCGAGGTGCTGCCGGCCGCCGAGGCGGCGGGAAAGGACCTCGGCATCCTGAACATCGCCACGACGCTCCCCCAGGCCCTCACGCCGGTCGTGGTGTGGGCGCTCATCACCGCCACCGGCAGCTACACGTCGGTGTTCGTCGCCGGCATCGTGTTCGCCGGGCTCGGTGCGCTCTCGGTCATCCCCATCAGGCGCGTGCGATGACCGCACGTTCGATGACCGCTCGTGAGATCATCGCGCCGGTCGACCTCGTCCGGCCGAACGGACGCCTCGACCCGGCATCCGTCGGCTGGACTCGCCATCAGTTCCACGACACCGATCGAATCGGACGCGGATGGTATGGCTGGGGGCGCAACAAGCGATGGGAGTATTGGGGCATCGTGACCCCGACGCATGTCATCGCGCTCACGATCGCGGCGCTCGATTTCGCGAACGTGCGCCAGCTCTGGGTGCTCGATCGAACGAGCATGCAGACCATCGACGCCTTCGAGATCGGACCATTCAGTCGCGGCGTATCGCTGGCCGGAACCCACGGCGCGGGGCCGAACACCTCGCGGGGCAGACGCCTGTCGCTCCGGTTCGAGGAAATCGACGGCGGCACACGACTGCGCGCGGAGAGCGAGCGGGTGCAGGTGGACGTCGTCGCCGAGACTCGCCCGGGGCACGAGGCGATGGGCATCGCCTCGCCCCACAGTCGGCGGCTGGTCGACTACACCGTCAAAGACGTCGACCGGCCGACATCCGGCAGCCTCACGATCGACGGAGTGGTGCGCGATGTGCCTGCGGAGCACAGCTTCGCCGTGCTCGACCACGCCCGCTCCCGCGGCCCGTACCGCACCGACTGGAACTGGGGTGCCGCCGTCGGTGTGGCCGAAGGCCGCCGCATCGGCATCAACCTCGGCGGCGGCGGCCCGCAAGGCATCCGCAACGGACTCTCGCACACCGCATTCACCGTCGACGGCCGAGTGCACAAGATCCCGACGGCCCTGCGCTGGCAGTTCGACCCGTCTGATTGGATGCGGCCATGGCACATGTCGACCGACCGTGTGGAGCTCGAGTTCACCCCGTTCTACGACCGCTACGCGCGCACCGATCTGCTCGTCATCCGGTCGACGACCCACCAGTGCTTCGGCACATTCGCAGGGCGGGTGCAGACCGACGAGGGCGAATGGATCACGGTCGACGGCCTCGCCGGTTGGGCGGAAGACGTGCACAACCGCTGGTGACGTCGCGCTCGTCATGCGCATCGATCGAGCGCGCGTCGCCAGACGAGCACGAGTCGCCGCACGCGACGATAGGGTAGCCCGCTGTAGTGACCGTCGTGAGCTGGGCGCCGTCCCAGTGGCCGTGGAGACCGCGGTCTACTTCGTGATCAGCGAGGCCATCGCCAACGCCGTCAAGCACAGCAGCGCCGATCACGTCGACGTACGGCTCCGACGAGACGCCGACGAGTTGCGCGTCGAAGTCCGCGACGACGGTGTCGGCGGGGTCGACGAACGCCGAGGCACCGGCATCACCGGCATCCGATCGCGAGTGGCCGCACTCGACGGCGACGTGTCGATCGCAAGCCCGGACGGCGGGCCGACGACGATCGCGGTCGAGATCCCGTGCGGGTAGTCGTCGCCGAAGACAATGTGCTGCTCTCCGCTGGGCTCGAGTTGCTGCTCGACACCTACGGCTTCGAAGTGGCGGAGATCGCGAGCGACGGCCCGGCCTTCCTCGCTGCCGTCGAGGCGCACGACCCCGAGCTCGTGATCGTCGACGTGCGACTCCCGCCGACGTTTCGCGACGAGGGCGTGCTCGCCGCGCTCGAGGCACGACGCCGTCGACCGACCCTGCCGGTGCTCGTCCTCTCGCAGTACGTCGAGCGGCAGTACGCCGCCGAATTGCTCAGCGACGATCGGGGGCACGTCGGCTACCTCCTGAAGGACCGCATCAGCCGCGTACGCCAGTTCATCGATGCCCTGCACCGGATCGTTGCCGGGGGCACGGTCATCGATCCCGAGGTCGTCGCCCAATTGCTGGGGCCACGACCCCACGACCCGCTCGACCGACTGACGCCTCGCGAGACCGAGGTGCTCGCGGCGATGGCCGAGGGCGACGACAACACCCAGATCGCCGCTCGCCTCGTGGTCACCGAGAACGCCGTGCACAAGCACATCGGCAGCATCTTCGCCAAGGTCGGGCTCCCTCCGAGCGAGAGCGGCCACCGGCGCGTGCATGCCGTGCTGGCCTACCTCGCCGATCGCTGACGACTGCGGACCTCGAAGCCCCTTCGTCAGCGCGACGCGACCAGCTCGTCGTCGACGGCGAGGAACGTCGCGACGACGCCCGGGTCGGCGGCGCCCGCGAACAGCCGTGCAGCGAGCGCCACGCGCGCCCGCCGATATGGTGCGTTCGCCCCGGTCATCACCGAGCGGCTGTTGGCCGCATCGAGCACCGCGGTCGCTTCGAAAGCGATCTGCTCGGCGTCGACTTCGGCGTTCAGCTCGCCCTGCGCGACCGCATACCCGATCGACACCACGAGGTACGAGTTCCACGAGTCGAAGCAAGCGGCCACGGCGTCGCGAACCGGCCCGGGCTTGGCGTCGACATCGGCGATCGCCGTGCCGAAGAAGCATCCGCCGGGAAACACGCGGTCGCGAGAGTAGGCGATCCAGTGATCGTAGAGCGCGACGAGCCTGCGGATGCCTCGTGGCTCGACGCGCGCACGATCGACGACCGTGCGGAGGAACTGCTCGCGTGCTGCGTCGACCGTGGCGAGCTGCAGGCGTTCCTTGGTGCCGAACAGCGTGGCGACCCCGCTCTTGCTGACCGAGGCTGCGGTTGCGAGCCGCCCGATCGAGAGGCCGTCGAGCCCTTCGACCGAGGCGATGTCGACCGCGCTCGCGAGCACGATGCGTCGCGAGGCATCCCCTCGCAGTCGCCGGCCATCGATATCGGTCATGCTCTCGATTTTACGCACGATCGTTCGTATAGTGTACGTACGACCGTTCGTACTGTTGGTTCACCGCCACCATTGAGGAGTTACGATGTCCGCTGCATCCGTCATCGCCGCCGGCGTCCGCACCGCTGCGGCCGTCTCACCCGAGGCGGGCGCCGCCGTCGCACTGCCGCTCTTCATTCGGATCGGGCGGCGCACGCCCATCGCAGCCGCCGACCTCGCGACGCATCGGGCCGCCCGACGCGGCACGGTGCGCATCCCCGGCATACACGGCACCGGTGTCGACATCGTCACCTACGAGTGGGGCAGCGGAGAGCGCACCGTGCTGCTCGCGCACGGCTGGCAATCACGCGCGAGCGTGTTCGCACCGCTCGTCCGCGAGCTGCGCAGCGAGGGGTTCCGAGTGCTCGCGTTCGACGCGCCGGCCAACGGCGACTCCCCGGGTCGCGACACCTACCTCGTCGACCACCTCGACATCATCGACGAGCTCACCCGCCGCGAAGGACCGTGGCACGGCCTCGTCGGCCACTCCTTCGGCTCCCTCGCCGCGCTCATGGCCGTGCACGACGGCATCGAGGCGAACCGGGTCGTCTCCATCGCAGGCGCCGCCGATCCGCGCATCTTCGTCGAGCTGTTCGGCGAGATGTTCAGACTCGACCGCGCGACGCGCGATGCGCTCGCCCGACGATTCGCCGCTCGCTTCTTCCGCGGCCGGCCCGACCCGTTCGAGCGCTACTCGGCCGTGGGACATCCGCTGCCCGACGCCACGCCCCTGCTGCTCGTGCACGACCGTGGCGACCGGCGGGTGCCGTTCGCCGAGTCCGAGCGACTGCTCGAGGCGAACCGCGACTCGGCCCGGCTCGTGCCGACCGAAGGCTTCGGCCACAACCGGGTGCTGCGCGCCGATGCGACGCTTGATGCGACCATGGCGTTCATGCTCGCCTCCGACGCGGAGCTGGCTGAGCCCGACGCGGCGCATGCCGCGACCGACATGCACTCGTCGACCGACGCGCACTCGTAGACAGCGGCCGGCTGACGCCGATCAGCCCGTGATCAGGCCGAGCAGCACCGCAAGGCGGTCCTCGCCGTCACCTGGGACGCGACGGGTACGTTGCAGCATCGTCAGGCCGTGCAGGCTCGCCCACAGCACCTCGGCGAGCGTGTCGGGTTGCTCGGTGAACGGCTGCACCGCCGCGCGGAGTTCGGAGAAGCCCGCCACCAGCTGCGGCGAGGTGCGCTCATCGGCGAACGCGAGGCCCGTTCCGCGAACGAACATCGCGTCGTACATCGCGGGATGCGCTTCGGCGTAGCCCAGGTAGGCACGACTCAGGGCCTCGAGCGCTCGCTCAGTGCCGGATGCACCGGCGCGAGCTCGCGCGAGGGCGGCCGCGAGTTCGCCGAAGCCCTCGACCGCGACGGCGTCGATCACGGCGTCCATGGACTCGAAATGCGAGTAGATGACGGGCTGGGTGTAGTCGATCGCGTCGGCCAGGCGCCGCGACGTGACGGCGGACCAGCCCTCGGCCTCCGCGAACTCGCGCGCGGCCGCCAGGATCGCGCCGCGCCGTTGCTCGCGACGCCTCGCCATGCGTTCACTCGTTGCCACGAAGCCAGACTAGCGCGAAGCCGAAAGGAATGCTAGCTTCGCTATAAATCTTGCATCGAAAGGATTCTCATGGACTTCGCACAATTCTCGCCGGCCACCTGGATCGGCGCCGCTCTTGCGCTCGTGCCCACCCTGGGCATCATCTACGTCGGCATCGCCTACCTCACCGCTCCCGAAGCGACCTCCCGCGGCTTCGGCTTCACCAGTGCCATCACGCCCGAAGTGACCCCGTGGCAGCACATCAAGGGCCCGCGCGACATCGTGCTCGGGCTGGTCGCGATCGCGATGCTCGTCTTCTTCGGACCAGTGGCCGCGGCAGTGGTCCTCTTGCTCGAGGCGCTCGTTCCCATCGGCGACGGCCTGATGATCATCCGCAATCACGGCCGCCCGTCGGCCGCCATCGGCATCCACTTCGCCACAGCGGCCGTGATGGTCGTCGCGGCCGTTCTGCTGTTCCTCTGAGCTCCCGCGGGCTGTGACTTAGAGCGCTAAACGGCCGCGCATTTGCGGCGGTATTTGGCAGGGTCTCGGCTACGCCGTCCCAATGTCGCTATCGGCGCCGTTGCTTCGGCACCACAGTTTGCGCCGCTCTACTGCTGGAAAAGGATGCCTTCGACCGACGTCATGACACGATTGGAGACTCGGGTTCCTCATGAGGACAGCCCGACAGGCCTTCAACCCGCCCGTCGAGCGCTGCGAACGTGGTGTAGAAGCCACGGGATTCCTCCAAATCCTGCCCAACGTCCACACCTCCATTCGGCCACACAATCCGCACGAGGGACACTCCCTCCAGCACACCATGTTCTGGCCACACAGCGGGAATCACGGTCTCGTCGTCCTGGGTGATTCCCACGCAGACGCTCTCAGTAGAGATCCTTCCGGTGACTGAAACGACCTTCTCACCAGCGGATGGGACCAACTTCCCAGTCAGCAGCATTCGAATATCAGCAGAAGCCGGAAGGTATCCTCGGGACGGTGAAGATTTGTTGCGCGGTTCCGGCCAGCTGATGGACGTGTATGAGGCCGTAGACAGCCGTCGAGCTGTGCGGGCATTCAACAATGAGCCGGTGCCCAGGGAAGCGCTTGAGCGTGTGATCGCCGCAGCGGGGCGGGCACCGTCGAGCGGGAATCTTCAGCCGTGGCGGGTCTTTGTCACAACCGGGGAGCCCCTGGCCCAATTGAAGAGACGAGCGAAGTCCAGGGCGCGTACAGGGGACCCCGGCGATGACCGGGAGTACCCGATGTACCCCGCTGAACTCGGCTCGCCCTATTTCGACCGCTTCTCTTCGGCGGCCGCCCAGAGGTACATGGCTCTGGGCATTGAGCGCGACGACCCTCAGCGGCCCGCGAAAATCGCCGCATTGAACTGCGACGGGTTCGGCGCGCCTGTCGTCCTGTTCTGCTATCTCGACCAGTCGATGGAACCAGGGCAGTGGACAGACGTCGGAATCTACCTCCAGACGGTGATGTTGCTGCTGAGAGCCGAGGGGCTGCATAGCTGCCCCCAAGTGATGTGGACCATGTACCGGAAAACGGTCAGCGAGATAGTCGGAGCCAGCGAAGACCTCGTACTGGTCTGCGGCGTCTCGATCGGATACGAGGACACCGGCGTACCTCCACTGCGCACCGACCGCGCTGACCTAAGCGAAACAGCGACCTTCCTCGGAATGTGAACTACATCCAGGGAGTCATAAACGACCGTTCGCGAGACGCCCGACAGACCCGCGCAAGGATCGGTGTGTCGCGTCTCACAACTCGTGTCCACAATCTACGTAACGTGGGCGGCATTTGCATTACATTCTTAGGGTGGCAGTGATTGGGTACGCACGTGTGTCGACTCGGGATCAGAATCCCGAGGGGCAGACGGACGCACTCGAGTCTGTTGGGTGCGACAAGATCTTCGTCGAGCACATGTCGGGCACTCTCGCACGGCGCCCGGTGCTCGACGACGCCCTTGCCTACCTCAGGGACGGTGACACCCTTGTGGTCACGAAGCTCGACCGGCTCGGCCGTTCGGTCCGGAACCTGAAACAGGTCGTGGACGGGCTGCAGGGGCGAGGGATCGGTTTGAAGGCGTTGTCGCAGGGGATCGACACGACCACGCCGGGCGGCCGTTTGTTCTTCCATATGCTCGATCGCCGAGTTTGAGCATGACCTCATCGTCGAACGCACCCACGACGGTCTGGCCGCCGCCCGTGCCCGCGGGCGCAAGGGTGGGCCCAAGTTCAAGATGACCGCGAACAAGATCAACCAGGCCCGCTCCATGTATGAAGCCGGCCATCACACCGTCCAGGAGATCGCGGACACGTTCGGTGTCTCTCGTCCCACGATCTACCGTCACCTGCAGCGTGACCTGGACGCCGGTGGTGCGTCCGCAACGTAGGCAGGATGCATGATGGCGGGGCCGTCGGCGCTGGAGCGGGCAGCGCTGCTGCGCCAGCATCTCGACGATGGCGTGCCACTCATCCGTGTCGCCGACGCGAGCGGAGTTCCCGTGCGAACTCTGCGACGGTGGCTTGCTTCGTACCGGTCTGCGGAGTCCGTTACCTGCCTGGAGCGGAAGCCGCGATCTGATCGCGGCACGCACACTCTGCCCGATGATCTGGTCGGTGCGATAGAGGGACTCGCGCTGCGCAAGCCTCCGCCGACGATCGCGTTCATCCACCGCCGCATCTCCGACGTGACGGCTCAGCGCGGTCTGCGTGCGCCGAGCTACTCAAGCGTCCGCGCGATCGTCACCAACATCGACTCAGGCACACGCACCCTCGCGCACGAAGGAGACGCGGCCTACCGTGACCGCTTCGAACTCGTCTACCGGCGCACCGCGTCAAACCCGAACGAGCAATGGCAATGCGACCACACCCAACTCGACATCATCGTCCTCGACGCCGCCGGTACGCGGATCCGGCCGTGGCTCACGATCGTGCTCGACGACTACTCGCGTGCGATCGCCGGCTACACAGTCTTCACCGGCGCACCCAGCGCGTTGCAGACCGCCCTCGCACTGCACCAGGCGATACGGCGAAAGACGAATCCGACGTGGCCCGTCTTGGGTCTGCCTGACATCCTCTATAGCGATCACGGCTCCGATTTCACCAGCGCTCACCTCGAGCGCGTCTGCCTCGATACCCACATCCGACTTATCCACTCCCTTCCGGGGATCCCGCAGGGCCGCGGCAAGATCGAACGGTTCTACCGCACCGTCACCGATGAACTCCTCCCGCACCTCCCCGGCTTCATCCCGCACGGCACCAACGGCGAGCCGGCGACGACGCCGATGCTGACCATCGAGCAGCTCGACCGTGCGCTCGAGCAGTTCATCGTCGACGAGTACAACCACCGCCGACACTCCGAAACCGGCGCCGCGCCAACGCAGCGGTGGGAGGCCGGGGGTTGGATCCCGAGAACGCGGCACGCCCGGAGGACCTCGACCTGCTCCTGCTGACTGTCGCAACACAGCGAATTGTGCACCGTGACGGGATCCGCTTCAGCGGCATCAGATACATCGACGTCACCCTCTCCGCATACGTCGGAGAACCCGTCACCATCCGTTACGACCCTCGCGACATGGCCGAGATCCGTGTCTACTACCAAGACGACTTCCTCTGCCGAGCCGTAGCGCCCGAACTGGCCGCAGAGCAGATATCGCTCAAGCAGCTCCAGTTCGCTCGGGTCGCGCGGCGCAACGCCCTCAAGAGGAACATCCGATCGAAGCTCAGCTTCGCCGACGCGCTGCCCGACGATACCCGCTATGCGACCCCATTGACCGTCAAACCAGAACCTGCGCACGACACGCCTGTGCCCCGGCGGCTGCGCACCTACGCCGAGGACTAGTCCAACGAGAACGGAGCGATGATGTCGATCATGGACGAGGGCGACGACGGCCGCAGATTCCTGTCGAACAAGCTCGGCGAGATCTCGCCGGCAGCGCCGCCCGTCCCCTCCGACGCCGCCACATTCCTCATCACCAAGGAGCACCGTCGGTTCGACGAGTTCGCCACCACCGTGCGCCGCAACCGGCATATCGGCGTCTGTTACGGCCCACCCAGCGTCGGCAAGACGCTATCGGCACGCACCTACGCCGGCGTCACAGAATGGGAACAATGGCAACGCTTCGGCGAGACGAATGCCGACCCGATCCCTCCGCGAGTCATCGAATCATGCACCGCGTTCTGGACCCCCACGGTCACCGCGAGCCCGCGCATGATCGACGATCAGATCCCGCGCATCTGCCAGCAGGTCTCGTGGGCCATCGAATACCACCAGAACGGCAACATCAACCCGTTCGAACACCGCCCCTCGCGAAGCTCGGGCCTGACCGAGCTGCTCATCGTCGACGAAGCAGACCGGCTCAAGCCCCCCGCCCTCGAACAAGTCCGCGACTACTACGACCGGCACACAATGGGCGTCATCCTGATCGGCATGCCAGGCATCGAGAAACGTCTCGCTCGCTACCCACAGCTCTACAGCCGCATCGGCTTTGCACACCAGTACCGCGGCCTCAGCAACGACGAACTCGCCTTCGTCCTCCAACACCGCTGGAACGAACTCGGCCTCACATTCGAACCCGACGACTTCACCGATACCGAAGCCATCGCCGCCATCACCCGCGTCACCAACGGAAACTTCCGCCTCGTCCAACGGCTCTTCACCCAGATTCGCCGGATCCGCGACATTAACCAGCTCACCACCATCACGAAGGAAGTCGTCGAAGCCGCCCGAGAGACTCTCCTCATCGGCAGCTGAATCAATAGCGACACAGCCAAATACCGCCGCAAATGCGCGGCCATCTAACGCTCTAGGTCACACCCGCGGGCCTCGACCCGAGGGTCAGTTGCCCTGCGAGCCTGCGTCGGACGCACCGACATCCGTGCGGTGGAAGTTGTGGAACGACCGCGACGCCGTCGGGCCCCGCTGGCCCTGGTAGCGCGAGTTGTACTCGGCCGAGCCGTACGGTCGCTCGCTCGGCGACGACAAGCGGAAGAAGCACATCTGACCGATCTTCATACCCGGCCAGAGCTTGATCGGCAGAGTTGCGACGTTCGAGAACTCGAGCGTGACGTGACCGGTGAAGCCCGGGTCGATGAACCCGGCCGTCGAGTGGGTGAGCAGGCCGAGACGCCCGAGCGAACTCTTGCCCTCGAGTCGTGCAGCGACGTCATCGGGCAGGGTGACCGCCTCGTACGTCGACGCGAGCACGAACTCGCCCGGGTGCAGGATGAATGCCTCGTCGGGTCGCACCTCGATGAGGTGGGTCAGCTCGGGCTGGTCTTCGGCCGGGTCGATGAACGGGTACTTGTGATTGTCGAACAGCCGGAAGTACCGATCGAGCCGCACATCGATCGACGCAGGCTGGATCATGCCCGGTTCGTACGGTTCCAGACGGATGCGTTCGCGGTCGAGTTCGGCCCTGATGTCACGATCCGAGAGAAGCACGGGGACAGCCTACTGGGGCGATCGACATCGGCGTGGGACATCCAAATCGAATACCACCCATCCGTTAGGTATTGGTGCAACGCTGTCGTCACGCCCGGTCGGGCATCGTGTGACTGGTGGCGCTATTTGGCGGCGTTCTGTGATCTCCCGGTGGTCCCGAGCGTCGCATACTCCCCTCGAGCGACGAGAACCCCACCGTGCCCGACTACGGGACGAGCGGGGCCGCGCCTTCACGGACTGAGGCAATACGGTCCATGTGCTTCGTGCCCCAAGCGCCGAGCGACTCGAGCGACTCGTTCAGTGACACCCCGAGCGCAGTCAACGAATACTCGACTTTCGGCGGGACCTGTTGGTACACCTCCCGGTGCACGATTCCGTCGGCTTCCAGCTCGCGCAGTTGCTGGATCAGCATCTTCTCGGTGATGCCGGGCAGCTGTCGCCTCAGCTCGCCGAATCGCTGGGCACCGGAGTACAGGCCCCAGAGAATCAGGGCCTTCCATTTGCCGCCGATCACGTCGATCGCAGCGTCGATCCCGCAGGAATAGGGCCGATGCTGGCGTTTCATACCGACCCTTCACTGACCTATTGGTAAGTACCTGACTTAGAAGTCGGTACTTGTCAAGATTACCGTGTTGCCAGAGCCTTGGGAGGCAACCACTTCTTCACGAAAGGGATTCATGTCTGAGAAACTGCCCGCGGTCACCGTCGTCGGGCTCGGCCCGATGGGCCAGGCGATGGCCACGACCTTGCTCGGCCAGGGGCTGCCGGTCACCGTCTTCAACCGCACGGCCTCGCGCGCGGACGCGGTGGTGGGCGCGGGCGCTCGTCGTGCAGGTACCGCGGCCGAAGCGCTCGACGCCGCCGACCTCGTGCTGATCAGCCTCACCCACTATCGGGCGATGTACGACATGCTCGGCCCGGTCGCCGAGCGGCTCGCCGGGAAGGTCCTGGTGAACCTCAGCTCCGACACGCCGCGCGAGGCGGAGCGCGCTGCCGTGTGGGCCGAGCAGCACGGCGCCGCCTTCATCACGGCCGGCATCATGGTGCCCGCGTCGCTCGTCGGCGACGAATCGGCGTATGCGTTCTACAGCGGGCCTCGCGAGGTATTCGACCGTTGGTCCAGTACTCTCGCGCGCATCGCCAGACCGGAATACGTCGGCGCGGAACCCGGGCTTGCCCTGCTCTGGTATCAAGCCCAGCTCGCCATCGTCATGACCGCGGTGGTGAGCACGAGTCATGCCGCAGCCCTGCTCGCGTCGGCCGGGGTGCGCGCGGAGACGTTCCTTCCGTACGCCGTCGAGACCTTCGAGCAGATGCCGTACTTCCTGCAGGGCGCCGCGAAGGAGATCGACGATCGTGCGTACCCGAACGACGGCGCGAGCCTCGCGATGATGGCGGCTGGCATCGACCACATCACGATCGCCAGCGAGGACGCGGGAATCGACGCGACGCTGCCTGCTGCGGTTCGGGCGCTCTACCAGCGCACGGTCGCGCTCGGGTACTCTCAGCACGGCGCGGGCAGCGTCTACGAGGCGATGATCGCGCACCCGCGCGCCGCAGAGGCCGCCTGACCATTAGCGCCAGATCGGGGAGGAA
Organism: Agromyces sp. Y575; assembly: GCF_059445445.1. Classification (NCBI taxonomy): domain Bacteria; kingdom Bacillati; phylum Actinomycetota; class Actinomycetes; order Micrococcales; family Microbacteriaceae; genus Agromyces; species Agromyces sp. Y575. The sequence continues at coordinate 976,339 of NZ_JCAIUI010000002.1, read as the reverse complement.
CAGCGCGGCACGTCTTGCTAGCATGGTGACCGTGCATTCGTCGGACGGATGCCGCGTGCGGATGTAGTTCAATGGTAGAACTTCAGCTTCCCAAGCTGATAGCGCGGGTTCGATTCCCGTCATCCGCTCCGTCGAACTCCCCCGGAATTCCGCGGGAGTTCAGCCCACGAATGAGAGTTCAGACCCGGCGTGCCCGCCGCACGAGCGCGCTCACGCAGCGGCCTTCTCCGACGCGGTCGAGCGCAAGGCGAGCGCGACGGCAACGGCCGCGATCACACACAGCACCGCGTTCGCCGCGATGGCGATCGTGATCCCGCTCAGCACTCCGGCCGGGCCTGTGTCGCCGAGCGTGTTCACGTGCGCGGTCACGATCGCCGACATGATCGGGATCCCCATCGTGATGCCCACCTGCTGGCTCATGGTGACCAGGCCCGTTGCGAGGCCCTGCTCCGCATCGGGCAGACCTGAGGTCGACGTGACGACGTATCCGACGATCGCGACCAGGTTGGCGACGCCGCCGACGAACGTAGCCGCGAGTAGGAGGATGATCCAACTGGACTCTGGGCCGAGCAACACGAGGGGGGCAGTCGCGGCCGCCTGCACCAGGAAGCCCGCGACGATCGCCCGCCGCGCACCGAACCGGGCGATGAGCTTCGGGCCGACGATTCCGCCGAGCACCGTGCCCACTCCGAGCACGGCGAACGAGAGGCCCGCGGCGAGCGCCGTGTAGCCGAGTACCTGCTGCAGGTACAGGGTCAAGAGGAACACGAGCGAGGTCTCGGTGGCGAACGCGAGCAGGCCGGCGGTGTTGCCCCAGGCGACCGTCTTCCGCTTCAGGATCCCGACGGGAACGAGCGGGTTCGCGACACGTTGTTCGATCGCCCAGAAGGTGAGGAGGAGCGCGGCGCCGACGAGCAGTGATCCCCACGCCAACGGGTTGCCCCACGACGTCTCGCCGGCCGTCGTGAGACCGTAGACGAGTGCGAGCAGGCCGAGACTCACGGTGACGGCGCCGGCGAAGTCGAGCCTCGGGCGGTCTTCAGGCCGGCTCTCCTTGAGCACGAACGGCGCGACGACGAGCACCGCGACCGCAACGACGACGTTGATGAAGAACGCCCACCGCCAGCTGAGCACATCGGTGAGCACGCCGCCGAGGATGGCCCCGGTTGTGAACCCGGCGGCCATGAGCGCTCCGTTGAGGCCGAGCGCCCGGTTCCGCTGCGGGCCTTCTGCGAACGAGGTGGTGAGCAGCGACAGCGCCGCCGGCACGACGATCGCCGTCGCCACACCTTGCCCGATTCTGGCGATGATCAACAGCACGGGCTCCTGCGCGAGGCCACCGGCCAACGAGGCTGCGCCGAGCAAGGCCATGCCGATCAGGAAGAGCCGGCGGCGGCCGAACAGATCCGCGATGCGACCGAAGAAGAGTGTGAAGCCCGCCGCCGGCAGTGCGAACGACGTCGCGATCCACTGCAGGTGATCGATGGAGAAGCCCACGTCGGCGCCGATGCTCGGCAGGGCGACGTTCAGGATCGAGAAGTCGACGGCCAAGGTGAAGCTCGCAGTGAACAGCACGAGGAGCACGAGGTTTTGCCGACCCGTCCAACGGGTCGCTGCTGCCTGGGACGGACCCGCAGACGCAGAGGCAACCGCAGTCGCAGTCGCAGGTCGAGTGGAATCGATGGTCTGGGAGGTGTTGGACATCCCGGCTCCTTCTGGTGTGGAGTGATCGCGGCGCCGGAGGGCGCCGTGAGATCACTCTGCGCCGACCCACGCAGGGCAACCAGACCCGCCTCATCCGATCCCCCGACTGCCTAGCACTGGCAAGGGCAGGCTGTTTCCTGCCGGAAGACCCAGAATGAATGCATGGACAGCAGAACAGGATCAGACGAGCTCGGTGAGTTCCTTCGAGCCCGGCGCGCACTGCTCACCCCTGAGGCCACGTACTACACGAGGCTCGAACAGGGGCAGTCCACGAATGCCTCCGAGTCCGTCATCGACTCGATCGCTCGCGCGCTGTACCTCAACGATGACGAGCGCGCGCACCTGCACGATCTGGCGCGGCCGACGCGGGCGAGGCGCCGCAGCCCGGCGCGACCCGATCAGGCCCGACCCGGCACGATCCGCCTGCTCGAGGCGATGTCCGACGTGCCGGCGGTCGTCATGGGCCGGCGGAACGAAGTACTCGCGTGGAATCCGCTCGGCCATGCGCTCCTCGCGGGGCACCTGGACTTCGATGCCCCCTCCCGACCTTCGGAGCGACCGAATCTCACGCACCTGCTGTTCCTCGACCCCCATACGAGAGACCTCTACCGCTCCTGGCGAGAGGAGGCCACCCTCGCGGTGGCGTCGCTCCGCTTCACCGCCGCCCAGTTCCAGGATGACGCCGAGCTGACGCAGCTCATCGGCGAGCTCACTCTCAAGAGCACCGAGTTCGCCGCGCTGTGGGCGAAGCACCCCGTGCAGCAGTGCGTGAGTGGAGTGAAGCGCTTCCACCACCCTGAGGTCGGAGACTTCGACCTGAACTTCGAGGTGCTCCACCTTCCCGGCACCACCGGGCAGCGGATGATGACCCACGCGGCCGACCCCGGTTCATCCGATGCCGCAGCGGTGTCGCTCTTGTCGGCGACGATCGCCCCATCGGTTGCAGCAGAGGTCGCCTCGCTCCAGCGCTGAACCGGGGGAGGTCCTTCACACCCGCTGTGCCTCCTCGCGCTGCACCGTAACGGGAACGCCCGTCGCCGCGGAACGCCGCGCAGCGTCGACGATCTCGAGCGTGCGCAGCCCAACGCCGCCATCGGGCTGGGGCTGCGCAACGGGGGGGCGCCCTGGCACGGCCTCGCCGCTGCTGCGCACCGCGCCGAGGAATTCCTTCAGTAGGAGCGCGTCGACATCCGTTGCATAGCCGAGACGGATGCCGCCGCGCACTCCGATACCGCCGACGTGTTCGGCGAACGGCTCGATCTCCACCGAGCCGCGCGTGCCCGTGACCTTCAACGAGACTCCGCCCCAGTTCGGAGCGGTGTCGGGCTGGCTCCAGGAGCAGTCGATCGTCGCGATGAGTCCGCCGGCGTACGTGATCGTCACCAGCCCGCCCGTCTCCACGCTCACGTTCTTCTCGGAATGCAGGATGTTGTTCGCCACGGCGTACACCGATTCGGCTCGCGCGCCGCCGGTGAGCGCATCGATCAGGTCGGCGCAGTGCACGACGTGATCGACGAGCGCGCCACCCCCGGCGAGCTCCCGGTCGGTGAACCACTGCCGCGAGTCGATCGGGATCTTCCCGTTGTTCGTGCCGACGATCGCGAACAGCTCGCCGAGGCGGCCCGTGTCGACAGCGTGACGCAGGGCGGCGAACTGCGGGGCGAACCGCACGGGGTAGGCCACCATCAGGATGACGCCGGCGGCTTCGCAGGCGGCGATCATCGCCTGCCCGTCGGCGACCTCCGTCGCGAGCGGCTTCTCGCACAGCACGTGCACACCCTCGGCCGCCGCTCGCTCCACGAGCGCTCGGTGGTGCACGTTCTCGCTCGTCACGACGACGGCGTCGGGACCCCATGCGAACAGCGCGTCGTAGTCGTCCGCGTACGGAACACCGATCTTCGCGGCGAGTTCGGGGCCGCGCGGTGCGGCATCGGGTGCAGCCGCGCCATCCGGGTCGCTCGCCATCACCTCGACGTCGAGCGCCAGAAGCGCCTTCGCATAGCCGGCGGCGTGCACATGGGCGAAGGACGCGATCGCAACCTTCAGGGGCTTCTCCGTGATCACGCTGCATTCTCCTGTCGTGTCGGCCTGGTGCTGAACTCCGACATGGTCACGACCTTGCCGGTCGACAGCGACTGCTGTGCGGCCTCGGCGAGATAGACGGCGAACGCGCCGTCCTCCGCGCTCACGCGCGGCGCGGGCCCGCCGTGGAACGCACGAGTGAACTCGCGGATCTCGGTGAGATACGGGCTCTCCCGCAGGTTGCTCGTCGGAATGGTGAGGGCGCCCTCCGACTGTCCCTGCAGCTCGGGTGTCAGGCCCGTGTTCTCCAGCGAGGAGTAGGTCAGCACGCCCTCCTCCCCCGCGATCGAGAAGCCCGTCTTGAACTTCGTGCCCGTCGCACCCCACGTCGCGTGGATGTGCGAGATCGCACCGCCGACATGCGTGAGCGTGACGTGCGCAGACACGAACGACGGCACGACATCGTCGACCGTCGGCGGGTTCTGCACTGCGAAGACGGTGAGCACCTCCCCGCAGGTCCACCGTGCCTGGTCGAGGTCGTGGAGCATGAGGTCCATGATGATGCCGCCCGAGGCCTTCAGATCCTGGAACCAGGTGCCGATGGCGGGGCTGGATGCCTCCCTGAAGAAGCGCGCGACGGCGACCCGTCCGATCTCACCGGATGTCACCGCGCGGTGCGCGGCAGCGTATGGCGCGGTGAAACGCACGACGTGCGCAGGGTAGATCTGCACACCCGCGCGTTCGGCCGCCTCGTACACCGAGCGCGACGACTTCGCCGTGAGCGTGAGGGGCTTCTCGCAGACGATGTGCTTGCCCGCGGCGATCGCGGCCAGGGCGATCTCCTCGTGGGACGGCGTCGGCGTCACGATGTCGATGATCGATGCACGGCGAAGGACTTCGTCGTAGCTCGCGACGACTTCCAGGTCGAACTGCTCGGCGAGCGCCGCAGCCCCTTGCTGCGAATGGACCAGGACGTGCGCGCCCATCTCCTTCCACGCGGGGGCGTGAACGCGGGAGATGCCGCCTGCGCCGATGAGACCGACGACGAGTGCGGTGGATTCGGATGCCAACGATTCCGCGTGGTGCATGAGTGCCTTTCGATTTCGGGCAGGAGGAGGACTATTTGAGGCCGGAGAAGGCGATGCCCTCGACGACGCGGCGTTGCAGCACGATGAAGGAGATGAGCACGGGCGCCATCGCGAGTAGCGATGCTGCCATCAACACGCCGGTGTGCACACTGGCGCGATACCCCTGGAGGGTGGCCAGACCGACGGAGAGCGGCATGGATTCCGGCGTGCTGGCGACGACGAGCGGCCACAGCAGGTCGTTCCACGAGGCGAGGATCGTGATGATCGCGAGCGAGACCATGCCGGGCTTCGCCAGGGGGAGCATGACCTGCCAGAAGATCTGCCAGCTGTTGCATCCGTCCAGGCGCGCGGCCTGCTCGAGCTCCCGCGGCATCGTTCTGAAGTACTGCACCATCAGGAAGGTCCCGAACGCGCTGAACAGGCCGGGCAGCGCGATTCCGACGATCGTGTCCAGCAGGCCGAGGTTCTGCACGATCTGGTACTGCGGGATCAGGTAGACCTGTCCGGGAACCATGAGGATCGACAGGATCAGGCCCAGCAGGAGCCCTTTGAACCTGAACTGCATGCGCGCGAAGGCGTAGCCCGCCATCGAGCACAGGATGACTTGTGCCACGGTGCGCAGTGCGGTGACCGCGAGCGAGACCCAGAACTGGCTGAGGAACGGAAGCCGCTGGAAGACTTCGACGTAGTTCTCCCATTCGACTCCCGTCGGCCAGAAGTTCGGCGGGATCGCCATGATCTCCGCCTCGGTGGAGATAGAAAGCTTGATCTGCCAGATGAAGGGGAACAGCATCAGCAGCGAGACGATGATCAGGATCGTGTGTGCGACCCAGTTGCTTCCGTGATTGATCCGGCCCGTCGTCGCGCGGGTTCCGCGACGACCGGTCGAGAGGGCGAAAGTATCAGTCGACATAGTGAACCCACTTCCGCTGAAGCTTGAACTGCGCGTAGGTGAACACCGCGATGATCACCAGCACGAACATGGCGATGGCGGAGGCGTACCCCTTCTCGTTCGCGAGGAACGCAGCGTCGTAGAACATGAAGACGAGCGACTGCGTCTTGGGCATGACGGGGTTGGTCGGCCCGAGGAGCGCGTACAGCAGGTCGAACAGCTGGAAGCCGGAGATGAGCGTCATCACCGACAGGAAGAAGATCGACGGCGTCAGGAGGGGAACCGTGATCGAGAAGAACTGCTTGGTCTGCGTCGCTCCGTCGATCGACGATGCCTCGTAGAGCTCGGCAGGGATGCCCTTGAGACCGGCGGAGAGCACGATCATGTTGAAGCCGATGGACATCCAGAGTCCGAGCACTGCGACCGCGATCAGTGCGAACCATTCCGTGGCGATCCACGCTGGGCCTTCGATTCCGAAGACGCGCAGCGCCGAATTGATGACCCCGTAGTCCTGGTTGTAGATGATCTTCCACACCATCGAGATGGCGGTCGGCATCGCGACGTAGGGAAGGAAGAAGCACGTGCGATACACCATCGCGAACTTCAGCCCGGGGCGGTTCAGCAGGCTCGCGAAGACGGTTGCGATGGGAATGCCCAGCAGGAGGATCGCGGTGTAGATGACGGTGTTCAGAATGGAGCGCAACACCTTGGGGTCGCTGAAGAGCCGGACGTAGTTGTCCAGCCCCGTCCAGGTCGTTCCGCCGAACACGCCCCACTCGGTGAAGCTGAAGTAGAACGACTGCAGGAGTGGCCAGAGGTAGAACGCGGCAACACCGATGAACAGCGGCAGCACGAACAGGATCGGCCAGTACCCGTCGACCGATCGGCGCGGGTGCCCCGTGGGCGCGGGTGCGGGTGCGGGTGCGACAGGAGACGCTCCCGGCACCGGGGCGGGTGCCGTGGCGACACCCACCCCATTCCTCATCGAGGCCATCGTTCCTACTTCTCCTTGGCGAGGGCTTCGTTCATCTGCTCCGCAAGGTCTTGCGCGACCTCGTCGACGGGGCGCTCACCCGAGTAGGCCTCGGGCAGCAGCTCGGTCTCGAGCTTGTTCCAGGCGCTCGTGTTCTTCGAGACCGGGAATGCCTGGGAGTACTCCGTCGCGGCATCCTCGAAGACCTGGAGGTTGTAGTCGGGAGCCGAGTCGACGAAGGCCTGCTGGGTGTCGTTGAACGCAGGGTTCGCCACGCCGAGCTCCGCCTGGATGATGGCGGCCTCCTCCGAGGCGAGGTAGGTGAGGAACGCCTGCGCTGCGGGGTCGCCGGCGGACTTCGCGTTGAGCACGTTGCCGATGCCGTGAATGACCGTCTGGCGATCACCCGACGGGGAGAGCGGCAGTTCGACGGCGGTGACGTCGTCCTTGACGACGGACTCCAGCAACGCGGAGACCTGCCAGTTGCCGGTCCACATCATGCCGGCCTGCCCGTTCGTGAACTTCGTCAGTCCCGTGGTGTCGGCATTCTGTGCGGGAGTGAGCATGGATCCGTCTGCGACCATGTCGGCCCAGAACTGCAGTGCTTCGATCGCTTTCGGGTCGTCGTAGCCCGATTCCCCGTCGGAGATGATGCTTCCGCCGTTGCTCAGAATGGAGGGGTAGACCATCGCCTGGGTGTCGAAGTTGTCACCCGAGCCGATGATCCCCTCGCCGCCCAACGTGTCGCTGATCTGCTTCGCGGCCGCGTGGTATTCGTCCCACGTCCAGTCGGACGTCGGCTCGGCGACGCCGGCACGCGAGAGGATGTCGCGGTTGTAGAAGACGGCGATCGTATCGAAGTCCTTCGGCACGCCGTACTGCACGCCGTCGAGAGTGTAGATGTCGTTCATCGCCTCTGGGTAGTCGGCCGTGTCCAGCACCTTCGCCTCTTCGAACGGCTCGAGAGGTGCCAGCAGGCCGTTGGAGGCGAACAGTTGGAGGTTCGGCCCGTTCATCCAGAAGACGTCGGGCAGAGTTCCGGATGACCCTTGAGTCTGCAGTTTGGTGAAGTACTGCGGGTACGCCGTGAGCTCGATGGAGACCTCCACATTCGGGTAGGTCTTGTTGAAGTCGGCGATGAGCTCCTCCATCGCCGGCTGCTGGTTGACATCCCAGATGGCGTAGGAGACGTCCCCGGTGACGTCGGCCGGGTCGGCGTTGGCATCGATCTCACTGGAGCCGGAATCCGCGCCAGACGCGCAACCGGACAGCAGGACGGCGATCGCGGCGACGCCGAGGCCTCTTTTCAGGAACCGCATGCGGCTTCTCACTTTCGTTCGTTCATGGGAGGGGACATCCGTCTGCGCCGTCGACCGAGTGCCGGTCAGTCAGCCTCGACCTGATGCCTGTCGAAGTACCGCTGTACTTCGACGGGGAGCGGGGCGATGGCTCGTGGCCTCGACCCGTCCCGCAGCGACTCGGCAGCTGTGATGCCCGTCGCGACGGCCTGTCTGGCGGCGACGGGCGACGTCTCGGTCGCACCGCCGTCGCGGACGAACCGCAGGAACTCGGCCATGGTCAGCTGGTCGGCGTCTCCATGACCTGCCTCGTCACCGTCGATCGGAAACTCGAGGTCACCGTGCTCCTGGTACTCGTGCCGCTTGTTCCACACGCGCACCACGCCGCCTGACGAGTCACCGAAGTTCTCGGCCCGCCCGTGCGTGCCGATGATCGTGTAGTTGCGCCAATAGTCGGGCGTGAAATGACACTGCTGGTACGAGGCGAGTACGCCATTGGCGAGCCGCATCTGGATCATCGAGATGTCTTCGACGTCGATGACGGGGTTGAGATCGGTCTGCTCAGTCGGAGGCCAGTTGTCGGAGCTGAACCAGTCGCCCATGAGACGGTCGGCGTTGTCTCGGCGGGAGGTGACGCCGCCGTAGACCATGAGGTCGCCCATGCCGGTGACGAGCTCGGTATAGGCCCCCGCGAGCCAGTGGATCACATCGATGTCGTGGGCGCCCTTCTGCAGCAGGAGGCTCCCGACACGGCTGCGCTCGGCGTGCCAGTCCTTGAAGTAGTAGTCGCCGCCGTTGCCGACGAAGTGCCTGCACCAGATGGCCTTCACCTCGCCGATGGCCCCGCTCTGCACGACGTCGCGCAGGGTGCGCACGACGCTCATGTGACGCATGTTGTGACCGACGTACAGCTTGCTTCCCGACTCATGGGCCGCAGCGAGGATGCGATCGCATTCTGCGAGGCTGATCGCGAGCGGCTTCTCGAGGTAGACGGCGATTCCAGCGCGCAACAGGAACTCCGCGACGTCGGCGTGCGCGTCATCGGGCGTCGTGATGACGGCGGCGTCGAGGTCGTACTCTGCGAACTGCCGGTAGTCGGTGACGAATGCGATCCCGTCGCCGAAGAGCGAGCGCGCGCGCTCTTCGGCTTGGGGGCGGAGGTCGGCGACGATGGTGAGCTCTGCGGCGGTGCCCTGCCCCGTCACCCACCGGCCGATACCGGCTCTCGCGCCGACACCGACGAGTCCGACTCGGAGTGCGGTGCTCACACGGTCTCATTCGCATCGGTCGGCGTCGTGATGTCGGGCACGGGGACTCCTGAGATTCCGAAGAGCTGGGTGGATGACTTCTGGAATGCGAGTGCGAGCGCTCCGAGCGCTGTTCCCACCGACCCCAGTGGGGACGCCACCACGGGGGGCTTGTCGGCGAGCACGCTGAGATGGTGGATCTCTGCGCTGAGCATGTCGACGAACAGGTCGGCGGAGTGCGAGAGGCCACCTCCGACGACGATGAGTGCAGGGTCCACGGCGAGGCTCACCGTCGTGATGAGCGGAGCGATCTCCTTCGTGAACGTGCGCACCTCGTCGAGCGCGGCCGTGTCACCATCGAGAGCCTTCGCGAAGACGCCTTCCGCGGTGTCGGCGCTCTTCCACGTGAGTTGACCCTTCACGGAGTTGCTGGCCCATCGCATGCCGCGCAGGCTGCCGACCTCGCCCGAGCTGTTGTGGGCTCCTTGGAAGATCTGGCCGTCGAAGGTCAGTGCCAGGGAGACCCGGTTGCCCGTTTGGATGTAGAGGATGTTCTCCACGGATTGCGCGGCGCCCATGTGGTGCTCGGCGAACGCGGCGAGCTTGATGTCGTTCTCGAGGAACGCATCGCACCCGAGATGGGCGCCGAGCTCTTCGGCGATTGCGAGACCGTTCCATGCGGGCACGGCGATGCTGTGTGCGAGGCGACCGTCATCCCCGAGGATTCCCGACACTGCGATGCACGCCGCACGCAGACGCGTGCGGGCAAGCCCGGTCGACTCCAGTGCCTGCACGACCGTGTCGCCGACGAATCGAAGACGTTCCTCGCTCTCGGGGGAGCCCTCGAAGCTGCGCTCGACACGGGCGATGACTCGGCCCCTGAGGTCTGCGATGAGCACGCGAACGTTTCGAGGCCCCGCGTCGATGCCTGCGACGAGTGAACTCGTCGCCTCCAACGCGAAACGGCGCGCAGGTCGCCCTCCGGCACTGGATGCACCTTCGGCCGCGTAGCTCGTGACGACACCTCGCTGCTCGAATGCGGCGATGACGGCATCGACCGTCGGGCGTGACAACCCGGTTCGCTGTGCGATGTCACTCAGCGTCAGTGGGGACGACGCGCTGCGCAGCACATGAACGCAGGAGAGCGCATTCGCGCGACGAATGTCAGCTGGACCAAATGTGTTCATTCGACCGTTCTCCTCCGTCGGCGTCATCGCTCGGGCATAACGCTAGCAGGTTACAAAACCGCCTATCGAAACCGTGCGACCATCGCGTTCACCTCGCCGCCCCTGCATCCCGGCCGCGAATACCGCGGGTCGCCGGCCGTACTGCGATGATGATCTTCAGAGGCGTGCCATCCCGCCGAGCAAGAAACCGAGCGGCTTCCTGCGACGGCGCTCGACCTGTGACACGTTCCATCGGTTCCTGAGAGCCGCTTCCCCACCGGAGATCATCTTGGCGATCAAGCTGCGCACAGACACGTCCGACAGATACAAGCCTGAACCGTCGGTGCTCACGGCACTGCGCACGCCGCGCATCCTCACGAAAGAGGTGCTGGCCGGTCTCGTGGTCGCCGTCGCGCTCATCCCCGAGGCGATCTCCTTCTCGATCATCGCGGGGGTCGACCCGCGCGTGGGGCTCTTCTCCTCGTTCGTGATGGCGGTTTCCATCGCCTTCCTCGGCGGCCGCCCGGCCATGATCACCGCAGCGACCGGCGCCGTCGCGCTCGTCATCGCACCAGTCGCCCGCGAGTACGGGATGGACTACTTCATCGCCACCGTCATCCTCGGCGGAATCTTCCAGGTGATCATGGGCGTGCTCGGTGTCGCGCGCCTCATGCGCTTCATCCCGCGAAGCGTGATGGTCGGCTTCGTCAACTCGCTCGCGATCCTGATCTTCACCGCCCAGCTTCCGCAGCTGATCGGGGTGCCGTGGTTGGTGTATCCGCTGGTCGCTGCCGGGTTGCTCATCATGGTGTTCATGCCGAAGCTGACCAAGCTCGTTCCGGCCCCGCTCGTCGCGATCGTCCTGATCACGGCCGCGACCGTCGCCACAGGCCTCAACGTGCCGACCGTCGGCGACCAGGGCGAACTGCCCGAGAGCCTGCCCGAGCTGTTCATCCCGAACATCCCGCTCACTTGGGAGACGTTCACCACCATCGCCCCGTACGCGCTCGCGTTGGCCCTCGTCGGCCTGCTCGAGTCGTTGATGACGGCGAAGCTCGTCGACGACATCACCGATACGCACTCGCGCAAGACCCGCGAATCGCTCGGCCAGGGCGCCGCGAACATCCTCTCCGGCCTGTTCGGCGGCATGGGCGGTTGCGCGATGATCGGCCAGACCATGATCAACGTCAAGGTCTCGGGCGCCCGCACCCGAATCTCGACATTCCTCGCCGGTGTGTTCCTGCTGGTGCTCATCCTCGTGCTCGGCGACGTCGTCGCGATCATCCCGATGGCCGCGCTCGTCGCAGTCATGATCATGGTCACGGTCGCGACCTTCGACTGGCACTCCATCCGGTGGACCACACTCAAGCGCATGCCGAAGAGCGAGACTCTGGTCATGGTCGCCACCGTCGCAGTCGTCGTGGCTACTCACAACCTCGCCATCGGCGTCATCGTGGGCGTCATCGTCGCCATGGTCGCGTTCGCCCGCAGGGTCGCCCACTTCGCAACCGTCGTACGTAGCATCGACGCGGACGCGAGCGTGCCGACCGTCAACTACACGGTCGATGGCGAGCTCTTCTTCGCCTCGAGCAACGACCTCACGACGCAGTTCGAGTACGCCGACGACCCCGAACGAGTCGTCATCGACCTGTCGAATTCACACATCTGGGATGCCTCGACGGTCGCCGCCCTCGACGCCATCACGACGAAGTACGAGCATCACGGCAAGCGTGCCGTGATCGTTGGACTGAACGAAGCGAGCACCACGATGCGCGACCGGCTCGCCGGCAATCTCGGCGCCGGGCACTGACGTTCAGCTCGCGAACCCGAGTTGCTGCAGGCGAACACCCAGTAGGGCTGTCGGTGGTCGGGTGCAGACTGGCTGCATGTGCGGACGATTCGCGAACGACGCAAAGCTCGATGAGCTCATCCAGGAGTTCGTCGCAGAGGGCAACGACTACCGCGACTGGAAGCCCCAGTACTCGATCGCCCCGACCCAGCTCGTGCCGATCGTGCGCGAGCGGCAGAACAAGCAGACCGGTGAGATCACCCGCTCGATCGATGCCGCCGTGTGGAACTTCCACCCCTCGTTCATGAAGGAGTCCAAGCGCCCGCAGTTCAACACCCGCATCGAGACGGTCGCGACCAACGGACTGTGGAAGGGCGCGTTCGCTTCATCCCGGTGCCTCGTGCCGATGCGCGGCTACTACGAGTGGACCGGTGAGCCGGGCCACAAACAGGCATTCTTCCTGCACGGCGAGCAGCCGCTGCTCGCCGCCGCCGGCATCTACACCACCCGCAAGATCGGCGACGAATGGGAGGTCTCGACGTCGATCATCACGCGCGAGGCCAGGGATGCCTCGGGCGAGGTGCACGATCGCATGCCTGTCTTCCTCGAGCGCGACGCATGGCAGGAGTACCTGGCGCCGGTGAAGCTCGACGACGAAGGCAAAGCCGAGATGCTCGACCTGCTCACCTCCGAGTCCAAGCGCGTCGCCGCCACGATCTCCAATTACGAGGTCGACCGCCGGGTCAACAACTCGCGCGCCGTCGACCCGGCCGACCCGAGCCTGATCACTCCGCTCGGCTGAGTCGAAGTCGCCCCCGGGCAGCGCCTGCGCGCCGAGCAGCGGGTCTCCATGGGAGTCTCCGGAGAATCGGCGGCGAGCCCTTGCGGCATCCGCTCACTCTCGGAATCGTGGCTGACTCGCCGCCAGACAGGAAGGGGAGCAACATGCTCACACTCACCGAATCGGCAACCACGGTCGTGAAGGCCATCGTCGCGCAGAGCATCGGGTCGACCGATGGAGGCCTTCGCATCAACAGCGACGATCCGGAGGCCACCGAGTTCGCGGTGCGCATCGTCGAGGCGCCCGAAGACCTCGATGCGATCGTCGAACGCGACGGCGCGCGCGTCTATCTCGGCACGAATGCCGTCATCGCGCTCGACGACAAGGTGCTCGACGCCGAGATCGGCGACGACGGCACCGCCCGGTTCGCCATCGCGACGCAGGGCTGAGTCCGAGGTCGCCCGGGCGAGCGGTCTACGCCGCCGCCCGGGCGAACCCGGCCCCCGCGGTACGGGGAGCGGCCCGATCACGGCGTCGACGCGGGCGCCGCCTCGAGCCGGCCGGATGCCACGGCAGCGACGAATGCCTCGAAGTCGCGTTCGTTCTGGTCGGCGTAGCCGACCGCGAAATCGGCGACCGCCTCATCGAACCGGTCGCTGCCACCGAGGTACGCGGCGATCGCCACCCGGTCGCCCGAACGAGCGTGGGCCCGCGCGAGCGTCTCGCCGCAGATGCGCGCGTAGAGCTTCGCCCCGGTCGGCCTCGCGTGCTCGACGTCGAAGCCGCCCTTCCAGTCGTGCAACTGTCTCAGGTAGTAGTCGCGTTCCACGCCATCATGGCCGGTCACCCGCTGCCACCCGAGGAACAGATCACTCGCGGCCTGCATCAGGCGTTGGCCCCTGACGACGCGTTCACCGTGATGTTCGTATCGGCTCGGCCCCAGGAACCGTTCGAGCACCGACGACTGGGACTGTTTCGCCTGCAGCAACAGCGGGTCGTCGTTGTCACGACCGCGCAACAGCACGATCCACGCCCTGGTGCCGACACTCCCGACGCCGACGACCTTCCGGGCCATGTGCACGAAGGTGTACTCGCGCAACGGATGCCTCGAGAGGGGCAGCGTCGCCTCGTAGTCACGCAGCAACGCGCGCATCTGCTGCTCATCGTCGTCGCGAGAACGGTCGTCGGGCCGTAAGTCCTCGAGAGGCACGATCAACGGCGGGTCGCCCGTGATTCGCAGGTCACCGTCGACGACGCTCACGAGCTTCGAGAATGCGCGCATGCCGTCACGGGTTCGGGCTTTCGAGATTGTCGCCTCGGTGCGTTTCACCTCTTCCTTCAGCACCCGGGCCGCCCGATGCTCGTCGCGGACCCATTCGGCGATCTGGTCGGCGTCGAGCCGGTCGTACCAGGCGTCGAGCACGCGCGATGCGGCAGACCGGCGCATCCGCTTGCGATAACCGCGCACCGACTCGACGGCGATCGCTCGTCGCTCGATCTCGGTGAAGCCGAGCTGCCTGCCTGCGACCTCGAAGCTCGCGGCGAGCCGCTTGACGTCCCACTCCCACGGGCCGGGCAGCGTCTCGTCGAAGTCGTTGATGTCGAAGACGAGCTTGCGTTCGGGTGTACCGAAGACGCCGAAGTTCGAGAGGTGGGCGTCGCCGCAGATCTGCGCGGTGATGCCCGAGTCGGCCGTGCCGGCCAGGTCGGCGGCCATGATGAGGGCCGCGCCCCGGTAGAAGGCGAACGGCGAGACCATCATGCGAGCGTGCCGGATCGGGATGAGCTCGGGCACCCGGGTCGTCGCCTGCTCTTCGAGCAGCGCGACGGGGTCCGGCCGGTCGGCGGCCGGGCGCCAGTCGGCGTGCGCGCCCCTCGGTGAGCGGCGCCGGGCCGCGCGCCCCAACTGGGCGCGGCCCGCGAAGTCGGTCGGTGAGGGTTGCGACACCTCGGCCTCGGGCGGCGAGACGGCGTCGGATGTCGCGTGGTGGGCCTTCATGGTGCTCCCCCGTTCTTCGTGGCGACCGGCCGAGTCACGTGACCGGCGGGGCATCCGCATTCTCAGGCCGTCGCCCCATGACCTCTGCGGGGATGCCGCGCGAGAACAACAGCGATGCGAGTGCGAACACGATGAGCGCGAAGAACGCGGTGCGCAGTGACGAGATCTGCGATTCGCTGTAGACGCGGGTGAGTTCTTCGCCCTCGGCCTCTGAGAGCCCCGCCTTCTCCGCGATGTCGTCGACGTCGGCGGCCGGCACGATCTCGACGCCGGTCTGCGTGCGTTCGTCGATGATCGACCTGACCTCGGCCGGGAGCTCGCTCGACACCACCCCCGAGGCGAACGAGGTGGCGAGCGCCCCGATCAGCACCGATCCGATGAGCGCCGTGCCGAGCGAGGAGCCGAGGTTCTGGAACACGCCCTGCAGTCCGCCGACCTCGCTGGTCTGCGACTCGGTCACGCTCGACATGTTGACGTTTCCGAGCTGAGACGCGAGCAGGCCGAGGGCGGCACCGGCGATGAACATGCCGCACCCGAAGGCGATGCTCTGCAGTTCGAGGTCGACCGACCCGAGCAGCAGCACGGAGGCCACCACGAGCGCTACCTGGCCCCATCGCACGATGCGTCGCGGCGACCACAGCCGCGAAAGCCGCGTGCCGATGATCGAGAAGAGGATGAGCGAGATCGAGAGCGGGAAGATCTTGAGCCCCGTCTCGAGCGCATCGAGCCCGAGAGTCATCTGCAGGTACACCGGCACCATGAAGAAGAGCCCGGCCGTGATCGTGTACTGCGCGCCGAGCACCGCGAGTCCGCTGCGGAGCCGGGTGATCGAGAACAGCGACACGTCGAGGAGCGGCGCCCGCCCCGCGGCTGAAAGCCGGCGCTGACGGCGCATGAACAGTGCGAGCAGCGCGCCGCCGGCGAGTATGAGCCACGCACACAGCGAGATGCCGAGCGGTGCGATCTCGACGCCGCCGATCTCGGGCGACTGCAGCGGCGTGATCCAGCCCCACGTCTTGCTCTGCAGCATGCCGAGCACCACGAACACGAGCCCGACAGCCGAGAGCAGCACGCTCCACACGTCGATGCGCACCGTCTGACGGGCGGTGCGGTCGGCGATCACGCGAGTGAAGAGCACGACCACGATCATGATGACGACCTCGGCGACGAACACGTACCGCCAGCTCGCATAGGTCGTGAGAAAGCCGCCGATGAGCGGACCGGCCGCGACTGCAGCGCCCGAGACCGCCCCGATGATCGCGTACGCGGTGATGCGGTCGGGGCCTTCGTAATTGTCGGCGATGAGCGCCGCGACCGCCGGGATGACGAGCACCGCACCGACGCCCTCGATGATCGACCAGCCGAGGAAGAGGACCTGCACGTTCGGGCTCAGTGCCGTCATGAGCGAGCCGACGGCGTAGATGCACGAGCCGATGACGAAGGCCCGCCGCCGCCCCCACACGTCGCCGAGCTTCGCGCCGAGCAGCATGAGCGAGGCCATCGTGAGCGTGTAGAACGTGATCGCCGTCTGCATCGCGGTGACACTCGTGTCGAGGTCTTCGACCACCGTCGAGATGGAGACGTTCATGACGGTGCCGTCGAGGACCATGACGAACTGGGCGGATCCGAGGACCGCGACGACCGACCACTTGTTCATGTGACCCCGCTTCCGACAACGACGTGGAACGAGCGGTCGGGCGGGCCGGCTGACCCGGGCGACCTTGGCAAGGTGCAGCCGAGGTCAGTATGGCAGCGGATGCCCCGTGGCGGGCGATTTTCTGCGTGCGAAGTGAGCGTTTCTCACCCCGCTGATCGGGCGTGCGCTGCGTTGGTCCAGCGCCGATCGCGCGTCGGTCGCGTCAGTCGCGTCAGTCGAGCGCCGTCCACTCGTCGATCGAGACCGCGTCGAGCCCCGCGAGCGCCTCGGCGACGGCCGGCTTCGTCTTCCCGCAGACATCGACGGGGTAGCGCACGGAGACGACCGACCCGTCGGCGGCCTCGAGCCAGAGCGGGGGCACGAGCTCCATCGAGGCCGCGCACACCGTGTCGGGCGGGGAGGCGTCATCAGGTGCCGCGAGCGCGCTGAGCAGCGGGCCGAAGTCGCCCTCGTACCGGGTCACCGTCACCACGACGTCGAGCGCGCCGTGGCTCCGGCCCGCGTCGCGCATCTCGAACTCGCAGCCGAGCGCCGCGACGACGTCGAACCTGGCGGGCACCCGCCCAGGCTCGGGAATCGGTGTCGCCGCCGGTGCGTCGGGCGATGGCACGAGCAGTCCGTTGAGCGTGCGGCAGTCGACGGCGCCGTAGGTCACGGCCGGGGCGTCCGGTTCCTCCACGACGACGGAGGGCAGCGGTGCAGGGGGCTCGGGCAGCGGCGAGGCCGGGAGGTTCTGGGCGCACCCCGACAGGAGCGCCGCACCGGCGACGACGGCCAGCAACCGCGCGGCGGCAGATCGAGCGTGGGACATCCGGGCCTCCCTGGCAGAGTGATCGACGTTCAATCTCTAGAGACGAACGAATGCCCCGAAACGTTGTGGTCCCGGTCGCGAGGATAACCCGGCGAAGCCTCAGACGTGCACGCCCTCCATGAACGGCTCGTACCGGTAGCCGTCGTCGTCAAGGATCGCGACGGTCGACTCCGGCACTTCGACGAATGCGCCGGGCAGGTTGTTGAGGGGCTCGGAGACGACGACGCGCGCCTTCTGGCCGAAGAGACGCAGGCGCGGGAAATCCGGGTACATCTCCTGCAGCGTCGGAATGTCCACGGAATGGAACAACGTGCGCGACTCCCCCTCCGACGAGTACCGGAAGGCCCAGATCGTCGCTCCGTCGGCGATGGCGACCGTGCCCTGCATCGGATACCCGATGCCGTGCTCGTGGCCGGTCTCCTCGACGAACCGCACGGCCTTCGTCATGCCTGCGATCGGGTCGTCGAGGAGACCGAACGTCAAGGCGAGATAGAAGAGCACCTCCGAGTCGGTCGTGCCCAGTACGTCGGGGTAGAGCGACGGATCGATGGCGAAAGTGAGCTCACGCTTGATCGTGCTGAAGCCGTGGATGACTCCGTTGTGCATGAAGAGCCAGTTGTGGTGGCGGAACGGATGGCAGTTGGTGCGCTGGATCGGCGGACCTCCGGCCGCACGCACGTGGCTGAAGAACAGCGGGCTTTCGATCGACTCGGTGATCTCGCGGAGGTTCTCGTCATTCCAGGCCGGTTCGACGCTGTGGAACGTCGACGGACGGCTCCCCGCCGTCGAGCCGGGGGGATACCAGCCGACGCCGAAGCCGTCGCCGTTGACCGTTTCGGCGCCGAGTGGCGAATCGAGTGCCTGCGCGACGAGCGAGTGCTGCGCGTCGAGGATCACGAGGGAGGGTTGGAGCGGTTCTCCCGAGTATGCAAGCCAGCGACACATGCGACTCAACTCCTTCGTCGGCACCGACATGAGGATGCGGTCAGCCTAGCGCCGTCGCGAGTGTTCCTCACCTATTTTGTTGCGCCGTCAGCCGGCCGGTGCCGGTTCCGCAGGTGCAGCCGGTGCAGCCGGTGCCGCGACCGGGCACTTCGCGAGTTCGCGCATCTTCGTGGTGGCCTGCTCGAACGACCACGGCAACTCGACCAGTGGCAGTTCGTGGTCGGCGGCCGCGCCCGCCTTGGACGCGAGTGAAGCGAGTGCGAACGCCGTCTCACGCACGAAACCTTCACCCGACGTCGAATTGTTGAGCGCCACGACGATTGTGAGGCCGCTCTTCGGGTCGGTGAATGCCGCGGTGAGCGCGCCCGTCGACTCACCCGCAGTTCCACGCATCGGTCCGTACTCGGCCCCGCCGATGCCCCACCCGTGCCACGCGGGTGCGTCGGCACCCATCGGGATCGACGTCCACTGCGTGCGGGCGGTCGCCTCGTCGAGCAACGCGCCGGTTGCGAACGCAGCGCTCAACCGGCGTGCGTCTTCGAGACTCGACACGGCGCCGGCGGCCGCCCCACCCATCGAGCTCGACTGCGAACTGTCGTCGCGACGCACCGCGCAATCGAGCGCGCCGTCTTGCGCGATCGCAGCGGAATAGGCGCCGAGTCCGTCGTCGAGCTCGGTGTCGGTCGGCGTCGGAAGCGAGGTGTCGTCAAGATCGAGCGGGTCGAACACATAGCGCTCGGCGAGTTGACTCCAGCTGAGTCCCGTGCGTCGCTCGAGCGCCATCGCCAACAGCAGGATGCCCGTGCGCGAATGCGCCCACTGCTCACCGGGCTGGCCGGTGCGCGGCAGCGCGAGCCCGCTCGAGAGCAGCTCGTTCGGCGGCCAGATGCGCTCGGGGTTCGCGACGAAGTGGCTGCGCAGGCCCGGGTAGTAGTCGGCGATGCCGGAAGTGTGCTGGCAGAGTTGCCCGAGCGTGACGTCGTCGAGACTCGGCACCCAGTCCACGTATTCCGCGACCTGGTCGTCGAGCTGCACCTGCCCTTCGTCGACGAGGCGCAGCAGCACCGTGCACGTCACTTCGGTCGTGAGCGTGCCGAGGTGGAACTCGGTGTCGACGGTGACCGGCGCGGGCTTCTCGCTGAAGTCGACGGTGCCCGAGGCACCCGCCCACTCCCCCGACCACGGTGACCACGCACCGGCGATTCCCCCACTCGATCCGCTGAGGGCGACGGCCTCGTCGAGCACCGCCTGCAACTCACCGGCGAGCTGCTCGCCGAAGGCCGCATCGACGGGATCGAGATCGGCCATCGGGTCGACCGAGCCGCCGGTGCAGCTCGTGAGCGTGAGCGCACCGACGAGCGCGACAGCGAGAAACCCCCGCCGCCACTTGCCCCCAGACTCTTCAGCCACCAAGCTCCCCTCAGCCGTGTGTCCGCTGAAATTGTAACCCGCCGTTACGGTAGCGATCGCACAGCCGGGTCTCCGCCGCCGCAAATGTTGCACAAACGCGACGCTGTCAATTCTGCGACGACGCAATCTCGCGATCGGCGCCCGTCATGAACCGCTCGACGTTGCGATCAACGATGATGTCGTTCGGTCGCAACGGGCGGGCCAGGTAGAGCCCGTCGAGCGAGGTGAGGCGGCTGAGCGCGACGTAGGTCTGGCCCGGGCTGAAGACGCGCTGGCCGAGGTCGACGATCGCGGTGTCGTAGCTCGCGCCCTGCGATTTGTGTATGGTAACCGCCCAGGCCAGTTTCAACGGGAACTGCGTGAACTCGGCCACGACCTGCTTCTCGAGCTTCTTGCGCGTCGGATCCCAGGTGTACTTGTACTTCTCCCAGGTGACCTGCTCGATCTCGTGCTCTTCGCCGTCGATCTCGATGCGCACGGCCCGATCGAGCGATGTCACCGTACCGATCGTGCCGTTCACCCAGCGCTGGCCCTCTGGCCCGATCGCGGTGTCGTTGCGCAGGAACATCACTTGCGCGCCGATCTTCAGCTCGAGGTTCTCGTCGGCGGGGTACGCGCGACCACCGAAATCGCCGGTGACCTCGGCCTCGTTGCCGTGCGATTGCCCCGGCAGCCGGTGCAGTTGCGTGTGGTTGATGCGGTTGACGGTGTCATTGCGGGTCGCGAGCGTGATCGCACCCTGTTCGGGCAACGGGCGTCGGGCACCCACGCTGTTCAGCACACCGGCGATCTCTGCGGTGACCCGGCCGTGTCGCACCGCGTTCAGCATGAGCTTGAAGTCGTCGTCGTGCTGGCGGTGGATCTCGCCGAGTTCGAAGATGCGCAGATCGGTCTCACGCCACACTTTCGCGTCGAAGAACCACATCGAGTCGTAGGTGTCGGCGAAGTAGGCGCGCTCGTCGGCGTCGCCCGGCACCGGCGCGAGTTGATAGGGGTCGCCGAAGAGCACGACCTGCGCGCCGCCGAACGGTTCGAGCGGCCGCTGCCTCGCCTGCCGCAGCGAGCGATCCAACGCATCCATCAGGTCGGCGTTCACCATCGACACCTCGTCGATGACGAGCGTGTCCATGGCGTTCAGGATCTTGCGCACCGTGTCGTTCTGCTCGATGACGTGGTCGGCGATGACGCCGATCGGCAGCCGGAACAGCGAGTGAATGGTCTGTCCGCCGACGTTCAGGGCGGCCACGCCCGTCGGCGCGCAGATCACGATCTGCTTCTGCGTGTGCCAGTTCAAGTGGTTCAGCAGCGTGGACTTGCCGGTGCCGGCGCGGCCGGTGACGAAGACGTGCTCACGGGTGCCCTCGATCGCCCCGAAGACCGCCGCCTGTTCGCGGCTGAGGGTCACATTCTGCACTGGGGCGCTTTCGATTCGGCGAGCGGATGCCGCGGGGCGAGTGTTTCGCTCCCACTGTAACCGCCTCGCCGTGGGGTTCGTGCGGCGCTGGGGCCCTTCCGCTCAGAGCTCGGCTCTCAGTTCCCGCCGTTGCCTCCCATCTACACTTGGGCAGGTGGGGAGCTCCGGAGTGCGCAACAGTCGGGTGTCGCCGCTGTCCGTCGTCGGTTGGGTCGGGCTCGCGATGCTCGTCATGGGCGCGTTCTTCGCCGCGCTGGGCGCCCTGAACCAGACGGTCTACGGTGCCTCGAACTTCATAGAACGCTACCTCTCCGCCATCGCGAACGACGACATCGCGACCGCCTCGACGACCCCAGGGGTCGCGCTCGATGCCGCAGAGCTCGAAGCCCTCGGGCTGCCGGCCAACGTGTCGACGGCAATGCTCCGCACCGGCGTCGTGGAGTCCGGCCCCGAAGACATCAGCATCGTGAGCGATGTGGCGCACGCCGACGGCACGCACACGGTGATGGCCACCTACCGGCTCGAGACCGCGATCGTCGAGTCCTCCTTCGACGTGCGACCCATCGATCCCCTCTACGGCGTGCTGAACCGCTGGGAGTTCGCGGTCAGCCCGCTCGCCGTGGTCGACGTGACCGCCGCGCACTACCCGCTCTTCACCGTGGGCTCGCTCACCCTCGACTCCCGTGCGACGAAATCCGGCGAGGAGCTCGCCGCATTCACGCAAGTCACGCCGTACCTCGCGATCGCGCCGGCGGTCTACGAGTTCTCGTACAGCTCGGTGCTGCTCGAGGCGGTGCCGGTGGCACTGCAGGCCGATGCATCGGCGCGCGTGCCCGTGACGGTCGACGCGCAGCCGACCGCCGCGTTCGTCGAGCGGGTGCAGGTGAGGGTCGACGCCTTCCTCGCGGAGTGCGCCACGCAGACCGTGCTGCAGCCAGCGAAGTGCCCCTTCGGCATCGAGATCGACGACCGCGTCGTCGGAGAGCCGGTATGGAGCATCGTGAGCGTGCCGCAGGTCACCCTCACTCCCGGTGAGGCATCGTTCGACATGCCGCCGACCGAGGGCGTCGCGCACATCTCGGTCGACGTGCAGTCGCTCTTCGACGGCCACCACTTCACCCTCGAAGAGGATCGCCCGTACACCATCGCCCTCTCGGCGACGATCCAGCCCGACGGCAACATCGCGATCCAGCTGAAGTAGCCCCAGTCTTCGGCGTGGCAGCAGCTACGGCCGGCCGTCGCGTTCGGCGATCGCCGCGAGCTGCGCGTTGTAGGCCTCGAGCTCGGCGTCGCCCGTGCGATCGGCGTGCCGATCGCGTCGCTTCGACTCCTTCTCGTCGCTGCGGGCCCACTGCACGGCCACCGCGATCGCGAGCGCCACCGTCGGGATCTCGCCGATCGACCAGGCGATGCCGCCGCCGAGCTGCTGATCGATGAGCGCATCGGTGCCCCACCCCATCGCGCCGTACCAATCGGCGAGCAACAGGCCAGTGCTCGACATGATCGTGAGTCCGAAGAACGCGTGGAACGCCATGGTGCCGAGCAGCAGCACCAGCCGGAACGGATACGGCAGGCGGTACGGCACCGGATCGATGCCGATGAGCGACTGCACGAACAGGTAGCCCGTGATGAGGAAGTGCACGATCATCCACTCGTGCCCGATGTGGTCGAGCATGGTCCAACGGAAGAGCGGCGAGTAGTAGAAGACCCACAGCGACCCGGCGAAGAGCACCGCGGCCACGATCGGGTTGGCGATGATGCCGGCGAACTTCGAGTGCACGGCGAGCAGGATCCACTCGCGGCCGCCGCGACTGCCGTCTTTGCGGGCACGGATGGCGCGGGCCGCGAGCGTCACCGGTGCGCCGGGCACGAGCAGCACCGGCACCGCCATCGTCAGCACCATGTGCGCGAGCATGTGCGCCGAGAACAAGTACTGCTCGTAGACGTTCACGCCGCCGTTCGTGATGTAGGCGAGCAGCAGCAGGCCGGCGACCCAGAGCACCGTGCGGTAGACGGGCCAACGGTCGCCGCGCTTGTGGAGGCGACGCACGCCCGCGAGGTAGAAGAAGATGCCGAAGCCGCAGGCGAGCAGCCAGATGAGGTCGGGGTTCCACTCGGTGAAGAAGCGCGTCCACTCGGGCCAGGGCGGCAGCGGCTCGCCCGTCAGGAACTGAGCGGGAGAGTCGGCGACCCCGGCAGTGACCTTCTCGGGCACCGGGGGCGCCGTGCGTGCAAGGGCGGCTGCGACACCTGACGCGAGACCCATGAATGCGAGCTCGGCGACGACGAGCCACCAGAAAGCACCCCCACCGCTCGCCGGGCGAGTAGCGCCCGACGCAGGAGGACGCGTATCGAGACCCGCCGCCGAGGAACCCCCGCCGTCTGCCGGTCGAGTAGCGCCCGACGCAGGAGGACGCGTATCGAGACCCGCCGCCGAGGAACCCACGCCCCGCGACATCCGCCCGATCAGGAACCGCCGCTGGGCCGCACCGAACAGTCCCAACGCGATGAGCGCAACGACCTTCGCGACGACGAGCATTCCATAGGGCGTGAGGAGCTGATCCCATTCGCCGATGCGCAGCGCCGCGCTCGCGTACCCCGACAGCGCCACCACGATGAAGCAGATGAGCGCGACCGTCGAGTAGCGGGCCAGCACGACGGGCAGTCGCTCCGCCCCGAGCTCGCGCTTCAGCACCACGATCGTGACGAGTCCGCCCAGCCACACCGACGCGAACACGAGGTGCAGGCCGAGCGCGGTGATCGCCGCGGCATGCCCGGCTGCCCCTGCTGCGTGCCCCTGCTGCGCGAGCGGCACGAGCGACGCGACCGCGAGCACCGTCACGAACACGAGGGCGGTCTGGTTGCGAACTGCGAAGCACAGCACGGTGACTGCCGCCGCGACGAGCGTCGTCGTGAGCAACGCCTGCCCGAGCTCGATGGTGGTGACGAACTGGCCGAGCTTCTGCCCGAAGGAATCGCTCAGGTCGAACGGCACGCTCGTGACGAGCAGGAAGGTGAAGAGGCCGGTCGCGGCACTCGCGACGGTCATGACGGCAGCGGATGCCGCGGCCACATCGAGCGCGAGATCGAACTCGCGCCGCTTCGGACTGAGCGCCCACACTGCGAGCACGAGCGCCCCGATCATGCCCGCAGCGCCGAGGTTCACGAAGAGCTTGGCCACCGGCACGCCGTAGCGGGCGATCGGTCCGGGATCT
This sequence comes from Agromyces sp. Y575, assembly GCF_059445445.1. NCBI lineage: Bacteria > Bacillati > Actinomycetota > Actinomycetes > Micrococcales > Microbacteriaceae > Agromyces > Agromyces sp. Y575. The sequence goes on along the minus strand of NZ_JCAIUI010000002.1, from coordinate 951,928 downwards.
TGGATCAGCTGCTCGGCCGCTCCCCCGCCGAAGGCAAGGCCGGCGAACGTCGCGGCGAGGGCGACGGCGATGAGCGCGGCAGGACCGAGCACTCGAACGGAGCGGGGCACCGAACCAGCCTAGACGGCGGTGCCCGAGCGCCCGCCCAGAGCGGCGCGCACCGGCGCGCACCGCGAGCCCGCGGCATCCGTCACCCTCACAGGCTTACCCACTGCGCGGGGAGGAGATCCAACGGCGAAGGGGCGCGCGGCTCACGCCGCACGCCCCTTCGGGAAGTCGCAGTTACTTCGCAGCAGCCTTGAGCTTCGAACCAGCCGAAACCTTGACCGAGTAACCGGCCGGAATCTGGAGCTCGGCGCCCGTCTGCGGGTTGCGGCCGGTGCGCGCAGCACGGTGCGTGCGCTCGACGGCGAGCCACCCGGGGATCGAGACCTTGGTGCCGGAGCCCACGGACTCGGCGAGCGCCTCGAAGAGACCGCCGAGAACGGCGTCGACGGTGGCCTGGCTCTGTCCGGTCGACGCTGCGACCTTCGCGACGAGCTCGGTCTTGTTGAGCGACTTGTCAGCCATTGAATGTCCTCCTCGGACCTTCGCTGTTGGGTACAGCATTTGTGAGTTCTCAGGAACGATCGTTCAACCGCCCCCATGGCCGATCAGGCCGCTTCGAATGTAGCAGAGACCCCCGGAATCCCGCGGATTTCCGGGCTTTTTGGCCACATTCGTTCGGCGTGTCGCGCAACGTTCGCTCTGGGCGCGACGATGTGGGCTCACTCTCGCCTCGTCTTGCGGCTCGAGGATCTCGTTCGCTCTGGGCGCGACGATGTGGCTCGCGCTCACGCAAATGAGCTGAGCGGATGCCCCGCAATGCGGCATCCGCTCAGCTCTGCAGTTCGATCCGGCCGTCCGCCGGACCTCGTCAACCCTGAATCGCCTGCCAGCGCTCGAGGAACGCGGCGAGTTCAGCGCGTCGTCGGGGCCGAAGTTGCCTCACGCTCCGAAACGGAGAGGTGCCTACGCCATGGGCAGAACTCCCCCGTTCAACTCGCAATTGCGCCGATCATGCGGCGCAGACGACGAAAGGGGCGTTCCTTTCGGAACGCCCCTTTCGGGTAAGCCTGACGTCTGTCGTCGAGTTACCAGGACGACTTCGTGATGCCGGGCAGCTCGCCGCGGTGCGCCATGTCACGGAAGCGGACGCGCGAGACGCCGAACTTCGTGAGCACGCCACGGGGGCGGCCGTCGATCGCGTCACGCGAACGCACGCGGATCGGCGATGCGTTGCGGGGCAGTTTCTGCAGGCCCTGACGAGCGGCCTCGCGGCTCTCGTCGGTGCCGTTGGGGTCGACGAGCGCCTTCTTCAGCTCGAGGCGCTTCGCGGCGTACCGCTCGACGATCACCTTGCGCTGTTCGTTGCGCGCGATCTTGCTCTTCTTCGCCATGTCTTAGCGCTCCTCTCGGAAGTCGACGTGCTTGCGCACTACGGGGTCGTACTTCTTGAGCACGAGACGGTCGGGGTTGTTGCGGCGGTTCTTGCGGGTCACGTACGTGTACCCGGTGCCGGCGGTCGACCGAAGCTTGATGATCGGGCGGATATCTTGTGCTTTCGCCATTAGAGCTTCACCCCACGTGCCTGCATGTCCTTGACCACTGCCTCAATGCCACGAGCGTCGATCACCTTGATGCCCTTGGCGGACACGTTGATGGTGATCTTGCGCCGCAGCGACGGCACGAAATAGGTCTTCTTCTGCACGTTCGGGTCGAAGCGGCGCTTCGTCCGACGGTGCGAGTGCGAGATATTGTGTCCGAAGCCGGGAATGGCTCCGGTCACCTGGCACACTGCTGCCATTGGTTTCCTCCAATACCGAGGGGCGGATGCCCCTCCCAAGGTCTCTTGTCTGCTGACCTTCCCCACACGAATGCCCGCGATTTCTCGCGTGTCGTCGATGGGGATTGTCGCGGCATGGGCAGTGGAAGTGCCCAGCCAACGAGCCAGCTTACCAGAAAGGGCGGAGGCGGCCGAACCGAGCGGATGGCGCGGCGACGCAGCTCTTCGGCCGCGTGGCGCCCGCCCTCGATGCTGTAGTGGAGAGTATTACAACGAGAGGTCGAGACCCGATTCGGATTCAGCATCGGTTCGGGGCACGGCGACCCGGTCGTCGTCGATCGAGCAGCCGCACGACTCGCGAATGATGAGCTCGGTGGGGAAGGTCGTCAGGCCCGGCGTCAGCTCACCGGTCACGAGCTGACGGATGGCTTCGTCGGCCATCGCCGCGATCGGTTGGGAGACCGTGGTCAGCGGCGGCCAGGTGTAGGCCGACTCCATCGTGCCGTCGAAGGAGACCACGGCGATGTCTTCGGGAACGCGCAGCCCGACCCGATGCAGCGCGGCCAGCAGGCCGACCGCGATCTGGTCGGATGCCGCGAACACCGCACGGGGTCGGCGCTCCGATTCGGCGAGCGCGAGGCCGGCCTGATATCCGCCGTCGTACGAGAACGGTGCGCGCAACCGGGGCCCGAGGGCCAGTCCCGCCTCACTCAGCGCATCGGACCAGCCGCGTTCGCGTCGGTCGATGGCGAGCGCGCTTCCGACGAACGCGATCTCGCGATAGCCGTGCCCGATGAGGTGCTCCACGGCCTGCTGCGCTCCGGCCCTGAAGTCCACACCGATCGCCGGCGTCTCGCTCGCGCCCGTGTACTGGTTGATCAGCACGACAGGAATGTCGAGCGACTCGATGATCGCCTGCTCGACCGCGGTGAGGAGGTCGGCGATGATGAGGCCGCCGATCTGACGTGCAGCGAGGTCGTGGATCTGGTCGGCCGCCGCGACGTGCTCGCGGTCGGAGTTGGCGATGAGCAACGAGCGGTTGCGGCGAACGGTCGCTCGATCGAGCGCGTGGCAGAGCTGCGCGAAGAACGGGTTACGGCTGTCGACGACGATCATGCCGATCATGTCGGCCGACCCCGTCGACAGTGCGCGTGCCGCAGCGTTCGGCCGGTACCCGAGCACCCGTACCGCCTCGAGCACCCGCTCGCGAGTGAGCGGCGCGACCGGCTTCGGCCCGTTGTTCAGCACGTAGCTCACGACCGCCGTGCTCACCCTGCTGTAGCGGGCCACATCGGCTCGAGTGACCTTCCTGGCCCTGGGCAGCTCGCTCATCTCAGATTCCCTCGTTCAGCGGCGGGCGGGTGATGCAGCGGCCGACGGCGTCGCGTGAGTGCAAGGCTAGCGACTGACCGCCTCGCTCGACGTCAGGCGAGCGGATGCTTCTGGCTCGCCGAGGTCGGGGATCACCAGGCGTTCGCCGCCCCGCCGAGCCGACTCGTGCGCGATCACGCCGGGCAGCGTGAACCGCGCCGCGGTCCAGGCGTTCACCGGCGGCAGCGTGCCCTGCTCGACGGAACGCACGAAGTCGTCGACGAGGAAGTGGTGGCTGCCCTCGTGCCCGTTGTGGAGGCCACGCAGCTCTTCGGGGATGCGCGAACGGTCGTGGATCGCGGCGTACCCCGACACGAAGGCGTCGCGCAGAGCTGGTGCGACGTGCGCGAGCGACGGATCGTCTGCATCGAGCGACGGGTTGGTGTCGATGAGCTCGGAGACCTCCTCGACCCCTTCCCGCGTCTGCCAGTACGAGGCCGTCGTGACCTGCTCGAAGGTGCCCTCGGTGCCGAACCAACGGAAGCGCGACTCACGCCGGTGCGACGGGAACCCGACGCGACGGAACTCGTTGATGCGCATCGACCCGCCCGCGGCGAGCTCGAAGAGCGCGGTGACGTTCGAGAAGTCGTTGTCGAACTGGCTGACCTCGCGATCGAACACGCCGTCACCGCGATCGTCGACGACGCCCACTGCGGAGACCGCGGTCGCGAAGGTGGGCCAGGCGCCGAGCACGCCGCCGATGGAGTGCGTCGGGTAGAGCATGGGCGGGTAGCTCGCCGTCGCCTTCCAGTTCTCGCCGCCGCTGTAGCGGTACGCGTCGTAGAAACCGAGGTCCATGTCGTGCACGTAGTCGCCCTCGGCGTAGAAGAGCCGGCCGAACTCGCCGGCCGCGAGCTTCTCGCGGGCGAAGACGGTGGCCGGGTTGTAGTAGCTCGTCTCGCCCATCATGTAGGTGAGCCCTGTCTCGCGGACCGCCTCGATGATCGCCGCGATCTCGTCGGCGGAAATGGCCATCGGCACTGCGGAGTACACGTGCTTGCCGGCCCGGAGCGCACGCACGACGAGCGGGCCGTGGGTCCAGCGCTGCGTGAAGATCGCGATGGCGTCGACCGGCGAGGCGAGCATCTCGTCGAAGCTCCCCATGGTGCCCGCGAGCCCGGCCGTGGCGACGAGCTCGTCGGCCCGTTCGGGGATCGTGTCGGTCACGTACACCTCGGAAACGCCGGGGTGGTGATGGAAGAGGGTCGCGAACTGGCCTGAGAACTGGCCAGCGCCGACGATGCCCAACGAGAACGCCATGGTGTTTCCTTCGCCTTGCACGCAAGCCGAATTGCTCGCGTCTGAGGGGCAGTCTCGCATCGTGTTCTACGCGTGTCAACCAAGATCTGCAGGCTGTAATCCAATGAAATACTGGGATGCACTCACGCTTGCGATTCAGAATCTACGCGGGTAACCTCTGAGCTACCCCGCGCCGGCGACGTCGAAGTCCGGAGCGCACGTCCCCAAATGTTAGGAAAGACGATGAAGTCCACTCTTCCCGGTGTCGCTGCCATCGCAGTGCTCGCCGTCGCGTTGACGGGTTGTTCCGCCGACGGCGGCGCGGGCGCGACGATCGAGGTGCAGACCAACTTCGGCGCGACCGACCCGAGCCTCGAGGTGCTCACCGAGCTCACCGCCGCCTACATGGCCGATCACCCCGGCGTGAAGATCGACCTCGTGCCGAGCACCGACACCTACGAGGCTGACATGAAGGTTCGCCTCGCCTCGGGCGACGTGCCCGACATCTGGGCCACCCACGGCTGGTCGCTGTTGCGCTACAGCGAATTCCTCGAACCGTTGAACGACCAGCCGTGGGCGAAGAACTTCAACCCGGCCCTCGCGCCCGCGATGGAGAACGACGAGGGTGAGTTCTTCGCGTTCCCGCTCGACACGGATGTCGCGGGCATCGTCTACAACCGAGCCGTGCTCGACGCCGCAAGCATCGACCCCGCAAGCCTCACCGACTGGGCGAAGTTCGATGCCGCCCTCAAGACCCTGTCCGACGCCGGCGTCACGCCGATCTCCTCGTCGGGCAAAGACAGCTGGTTCGCGGGCAACATCCCCGACTTCATGGGTTCGGGTGGTTTCACCGACGAGGAGTTCGAGGGTTTCCTCGACGGCGAGTTCCAGGGCGACGGGTACTCCTCCGTCCTCGACAAGATCGCGACGTGGCAGGGGGCGGGCTACTTCAACCCCGACTACTCCTCCGCGACGACCGACGACCTCGGCCGAGCACTCGCCGAGGGCACGACCGGCTTCGTCATGGTGCAGAACAACATCGTCGCCACAGCGCACGGCTTCAACCCCGATGCCGAGCTCGGCTACTTCCCCATCCCGTCCGACGTCGGCGCACCGTTCCTCGTCGGCGGTGAGGGGCGTGCGTACGGCGTCTCCAAGACGTCCGAGCAGAAGCAGGAGGCGCTCGACTACGTCGCGTTCCTCGCCGAACCCGAGAACCTCTCCCAACTCGCGAGTGCGATGGGCGGCATCCCCGGACTCACCGACGCGACGAGCGACCTCGGCGGCCTGCAGGCGAGCTACGACGAGTTCGTCGCCCCGGGCGACGTGCCGCTGCTGCCGTACTTCGACCGGGTCTACCTGCCGAACGGCATGTGGGACACGATGGTCTCGACCACCGACAGCATCATCACCGGCCAATCGGATGTCCCGACCGTCATCGACCAGATGACGACGAGCTTCGACGGCCTCTACGGCCAGGAGTGACCTCGATCGTGGGGCGGCCCGGCCGCCCCACGATCCGCTCCCCCGACACGCCGCACCTCCCGAAAGGCCAACGCGTTGACAGCGACGTCATCCCACACCATCCCGCCACGGCGGCGCGGCTCCCGGTCGTCGTCGGTCCCCCGCTTCGCGCGACGCAGCTTGAACCTCTTCTACGTCCCCGCGTTCATCGTGCTCGCGATGTTCACGATCTGGCCGTTCGTCAACGGCATCGTGCTCTCGTTCACGAACTGGAACGGCTACAGCCCGAGCCGCAGCTTCATCGGACTCGAGAACTACGGCCGGCTCTTCGCCGACCCGAACTTCCACACGGCGCTCTTCAACACGTTCCTGTACGGGTTCGGGTCGACCCTCATCCAGCAGGTCGTCGGTCTCTCCCTCGCGCTCGCGCTCGATCGGGCGATGCGCGGCCGCAACGTCGCCCGCGCGATCATCTACCTGCCGGTGCTCGTCTCCCCCGTGGTCATGGGCACGATGTACTACCTCTTCTTCTCGTACAACTCCGGGGGGCTCAACGACCTGGTCATCGCCCTCGGCGGAGCACGCACGGCCTGGCTCAGCGATGCGACGACGGCCATCGCGCTCATCGTGCTCGTCAACTCCCTGCAGTTCGTCGGCATCTCGATGGTCATCTACCTCGCCGGGCTCCAGTCGATCCCCGTCATGTACTACGAGGCCGCCAGGCTCGATGGCGCCGGCCCGTGGCAGCAGTTCGTGAACGTCACTGTGCCCCTGTTGCAACCGGCTTTCGCCACGAGCATCGTTCTGAACCTCATCGGCGGCCTGAAGCTCTTCGACGTCATCCAAGTGCTCACCGGCGGTGGGCCGGGCTACTCCACGCAATCCGTCTCCACGCTCATCAGCACGGCGTACTTCGACAACCAGACCGCCGGCTACGCCTCGGCGATGGGCGTCGCCCTCTTCATCCTCATCGCCGTGTTCACCCTCCTCGCGAACACGATGCTGAACCGCAAGCGTCTGGAGCTGCAGTGACCACGACGATCATCGATCCGCTCGAGGCCACGGCCGAGCGGGGCATCCGTTCGGTCGACGACCAGGAGCCACCGACTCGCAGCCGCACCGGTCGCCTGATCGGCCGGTTCGCGATCGGCTTCGGCCTGCTCGTCGCGATCGGCCTGCAGTTGCTGCCGTTCTACATCACCGTCACCACCGCGCTGAAGCCGCGCAGCGACCTCTCGTCGCAGTGGCTCTTCCCGGGCGACGAGTGGTACTGGCAGAATTTCACCACCGCGGTCGACCGCGGCAACATCCTGGGCGCGATCGGCAACAGCGCCCTCGTCACCGTCGTGAGCACGCTGCTCGTGTGCGTGCTCGGCGCCCTCGCCGCCTACCCGCTCGCCCGTCGCACCACGGTCGCGAACCGACTCGTGATGGTCGGCATCGTCGGCCTCATCATGGTGCCCCCGTTGTCGATCCTCGTGCCGCTGTACACGATGATGAACCAGCTGCACGCGGTCAACACCTACTGGGGCACCATCCTCGTGATGGTCGCCACGCAGTTGCCGCTCGCGATCTTCCTCTACGCCTCGTTCATGCGTGGGTTGCCGCTCTCGATCGAGGAGGCTGCGGCCGTCGACGGCGCGAACCCAGTGCAGATCCTCTTCCGGGTCGTCTTCCCGATGTTGAAGCCCGTCACGGCCACCGTCGTGATCCTCACGAGCGTGGCCGTCTGGAACGAGTACGCCCTCAGCGTCTACCTCATGCGCAGCCCCGACATGCGCACGATCGCCCCCGCGATCGGCACCTTCTTCGCGAGCTCGGGCAGCGACCTCGGCGCGGCCGCCGCCGCGTCCCTCATGTCGGTGATTCCGGTGCTCGCGGTCTACCTCGTGCTGCAGCGGTACTTCATCAAGGGCATGGTCGCCGGCGCCGAGAAGTAGGGCGGCACGAAGTAGGGCGGCACCCGGAGACCTCACGCCGGCGCGGGCTCCGCGTCGATCACGCGCCGAGACAGCAGCGCCGCCACGAGGAAGCACAGCGCGCCGAGGAGCGTGCCGAGGTTCGCCCAGAACGCGCTCACGAGCGAATCGGTCTGCGGCACGACGTACGCGCCGATCGCCGAGGCACCGAACGCGATCGAGCCGAGCAGGTTCAGCCAGGTGCCGTGCCATGAACGGGCATCCCGGTCCCAGAGCTGTCCGCGGTCCTTCGTCGCGACCACGGCGAGCACGCTCGAGAGGAGGAACGCGGCCGACCCCCAGGCGTCAGGTCGCCACCCGGCGCCAAGGCGTTCGGGGTCGGCGACCGCCGCGGCGAGCGCGACCGCGGTGCTGACGTTGAAGAGCAGGGTGCCCGCGAACTGGATCGCGGCCGCCCACCAATCCCAACGGTCGGCCCGGTTGGTTCCCCGCTTCGGCACATGGCGGCCGCTCAGGCCCAGCTGGATGAAGGCCGCGAGCGTGAAGAAGATCGATCCGACGAAGAACGTGACACCGACCCCGACCGGCCCCGCCCACTCCGCGTAGAAGGGGATGGCGCCCACCAGGAAGCAGAGGGAGCCCACTGCGAAACCCCAGGCCTCGCGGCGGAGTCGACGGGGTCGCGCGAGACGGGTCGCGGTCATCGGTGGTCGTCGCGAACCGTCGGCCCCGACAGCGCCCGGCCGTCGCGGCTCAGCACCGCCTGCACCGCCGCCACCGCCTCAGCCGGCACCAGCACCTCCACGCGGGAAGCACGGACGAAACCGACATCCGCCGACTGCTCGCGGACCGAGACGCGCTGGCCACTGCCGGTCGCGACGGTGACCTCGTCGAGCACGATCGACCGCGCCCCAGCCGCGAAGAGCTCGGCGCGCAGCTCTTCCGCGTCGGGCGTCTCGACGACGGCCATGACGGTCCGTTCCGCGCCGTCGACACGCGGCACCGCACCCTGGCCGCCCGGTTCCCCGCCTCGGCGATCACGCGTGAGCACCGCGGCGAGGTGGTATGCGTCGCTGCCCTGCTCCTGCTGATCAGCATCGCGAGCGGGGTCGGAGGAGGCGCGCAGCCCGACGGTCGCCTGCGTCAGCCTGGCGATGATCCAGGTGACCACGAAGGCGTAGGCGATGACGACGACGAGGGCCAGAGCCTGATCTCCGAGCAGCCCCCAACCGCCCCCCGAGAACAGGCCGTCGCGGCCCGCTGAATTGATCGCGGCCGAGCCGAAGAGGCCGAGCATCAACGAACCGATGATGCCGCCGACGAAGTGCACGGCGATCACGTCGAGCGCGTCGTCGAACTTGAAGAACACCTTCAGCTTCAGTGCGAGCGTGCAGACGACCCCCGCGATGACGCCGATCGCGAGGGCGGCGAGCGTGCTGACGTACCCGGCTGCCGGCGTGATGGTCGCGAGGCCGGCGACCGCACCGGTGATTCCGCCGATCACCGTGGCTCGCTTCGTGCGGATGACCTCGCACACGAGCCACGCAGCCATGCCGCCCGCTGCGGCGACGTGGGTGTTCAGCAGCGCCTGTGCCGCCACCCCGTTCGCCTGGAGCGACCCGCCGGCGTTGAAGCCGAACCAACCGAACCAGAGGATGCCGCCGCCGACGACCGCGAGCGGGATGGAATGCGGGATCGATCGGGTCGTCGGCCAGCCCGACCTCCGCCCCACCACGGCGAGCACCGCGAGCGCGGCGCCTCCGGCCGCAGCATGCACGACGATGCCGCCCGCCCAGTCCTGCGCACCGAGCTTCGCGAGCCAGCCGTCCGGATTGAAGAGCCAGTGCGCGATCACCGGGTACACGAGAATCGACCAGAAGACCAGCACGACGACCCATCCGAGCGGACGCAACCGGCCCACCGTGGCACCCGTCAGCAGGGCCGGCGTGATGATCGCGAACATCATCTGGAACGCGACGAACGCGAGCGTCGGGATCGCGACGTCCGCATCGACGACGTGCAGAGCCGGCGCCGGGGCTCCGTCGAGCCCCATGAGTCCGAACAGCTTCAGGTCGCCGACGAGGCCCGACCAGGCGTCCGAGCTGAAGGCCATGCTGAAGCCCACGAGCACCCACGTGATCGTGACGACCGCGAGGGGCACGATGTTCTGCTGCATGATGACGAGCACCGTGCTGCGGCGCACGAGACCCGCGTAGAAGAATGCGAGCCCCGGCACCATGAACAGCACGAGCGCCGCACACACCAGGACCCAGGCGGTGTCGCCGCTGTCGATCGCTTCGGACACGGTCGAACCCCCTAGTGGTGGAACCCGGGCTTCTGCCCCTCGGTCGGCATCGGCGAGGAGAGCGCGTCGAGCCACGCCGTCTCGACCCTGATGTCCTCGAGCAACTCGTCGCCGAGGTCGCGGCTGAGGCCGTTGCGCACGACGATGCGCTGCACCGTGAGGTCGTTCATGTTGTCGGGCATCGGGTAGGCGGGTACGAGCCAGCCCTTCATGCGCAGGCGATCCGAGAGGTGGTACAGGTTCCACTTGTCGGTGTGGCCCGGCTTCAACCGCCACGCGAACACCGGGATGTCGGACCCGTCATTCCACAGGTCGAACGCGCCGATCGCGGCGATGCCCTTCGCGAGGTACTTCGCGACGTCCTGGCACTCCTGCTGCACCGCGGTGTAGCCCTCGTGCCCGAGGCGGAGGAACTGGTAGTACTGCAGCAGCACCTGCGCGCCGGGCCGCGAGAAGTTCAGGGCGAGCGTCGGCATGTCACCGCCGAGGTAGCTCACCCGGAAGATGAGCTCCTCGGGCAGCGCGTCGAGGGTGCGCCACACGACCCACCCGACGCCCGGGTAGACGAGCCCGTACTTGTGGCCCGAAGTACTGATGGAGTGCACCCGCTCGAGGCGGAAGTCCCACTCGATCTCGGGCTGCAGGAAGGGCGCGATCATGGCGCCGGATGCCCCGTCGACATGGATCGGCACATCGAGCCCCGTCTTCGCCTGCAGGGCGTCGAGAGCCTCGGCGATCTCCTTGACCGGCTCGTACATGCCGGTGTACGTCACACCCATGATCGCGACCACGCCGATCGTGTTCTCGTCGACGTACTGCTCGATCTGGGCCCCGTCGAGGGTGGGGTGTTCTTCCGAGATGGGCACGAGGCGCATCTCGACCTCGAAGTAGTTGCAGAACTTCTCCCAGCACACCTGCACCGCCGAACTCATCACGAGATTGGGTTTCTCGGTCGACTTGCCGGCAGCACGACGGGCGGTCTGCCAGCGCCGCTTGAAGGCGAGGCCGCCGAGCATGCACGCCTCTGACGAGCCGATCGTCGACGTGCCGATCGAGTCGGCGACGTCGGGCACGTTCCACAGCGATGCGAGGATGCGCCAGCAGTTCTCCTCGATCGCGGCGGTGCGCGGGTACTCGTCTTTGTCGATCATGTTCTTGTCGTACGACTCGGCGTACAACCGGTCGGCCTCATCGCCCATCCACGTCGCCACGAACGTCGCGAGGTTCAGGCGGGCGTTGCCGTCGAGCATCGTCTCGTCGTGCACGATCTGATAGGCCGTCTTCGGGTCCATCTCACCCTTGGGTATCGTCAACCGCGGGGCGACGGATCGCACCGCCGTCCTCGCGAAAGTCGGTGCGAGCACGCTCGGATCGTCGGCCATCGTCGGTCCTTCCAGTCAGCCCGGTCTCCGGACCCGCGCCGCACGCGTGCCCGCCGGAAGGCAGTCGACCTCAAGCGCCGGGCCCCCGGACCGGATCACCATCTCGCCGAACAATACGCCGGCGCGTTCGCGGCCGATACCCCTCGTGCGGGTGGATGCCCGGGCAGCGGGCAGCGGGCAGCGGGCGGCGGGCAGTGCAGCCGAGTGGGCCGTGAGCCCGCCTGCATGACGAAGGCGGGTGACGGATGCCGCAGCATCCGTCACCCGCCCTGTTCGCCTCGCGCTACTCCGTGAGCGAGTCGACGTACTCCCGGTTGTCGGCGATCCACTCGGCTACGACCGCGCTGAAGTCGCGGTCGCCTGCAGCGGCATCGTCACCGTTGAACATCGCGTTCTCGAGCGAGTGCAGTAGATCGGAGTCCATCTCGAAGCCGCGCAGCCAACCGGCGAGCGTCGGGAGCTCCTCCTCGATGTCGGACCGCGCCTGGATGTGGATCTCCTCGGCGGCGCCGTATGCGCCGAGCGGGTCCTCGAGCACCTTGATCGGGAACGCCTCCCACGCCCAGTGGGGACTCCACAGCGTCACCGCGATGTTCTCCCCCGCCGCCGTCGCCGCCGAGAGCTCGGCGAACATCGCCGGACTCGACGACTCGAGGAGGTCCATCCCGTCGAGCCCGTAGGCGGGGATGACCTCCTCCTTCGTGAGGCGGGTGAGCCCTGCACCGGGCTCGATGCCCACGATGCGGTTGTCGAACAGATCGGCGTTCGCGGCCAGCTCGTCGAGGGAGTCGATCGGGGCATCCTCGTTCACAGCGATCATGTTGCGCCCGCCGCCGTTCCACGAGCCGAGGTCGACGAGGTCGTCGCCGTACTGTTCGACGTAGTCCTCGTGGGTGACCGGCAGCCACGAGTCGAGGTTCAGGTCGTAGTCGCCGGTCGCGATGCCCGCGTAGACGGGCGCGGGGTCGGCGTAGGCGAGTTCGACCTCGTAGCCCTGCTCTGTGAGCACGGCCTTCCAGAGTTCGCTCGCGGCGATGCCCTCGTCCCAGCCGTTGAACACGGCGATCGTGACGTCGGCGCGATCTCCGTTCTCGACGGTCTCGGCCTCGCCTGCTGCGCAGCCGGTCAGGGTGAGCATGGATGCAGCGCCGAGAGCGATTCCTCCGACGATGGTACGGGACTTCATGTGTTCCTTCCTCCCGCAGCCGTGCGGGATCCCCGGCGTGTCCGGGGTCGATCCGCCCGCCGCTGTTCGGCGGGAGGTATGGAACAGGCGGCGGCCCCGTGTGGAGGCCGCCGCCTGTCGTGATTGCCGAGCGGATGCCGCTCGATTGCCTGACTACTCGGTGAGTGAGTCGACGTACTCCTGGTTGTCGGCGATCCACTGCTCGACCACCGGTGCGTAGTCATCGGAGTCGGCATCGCTGTTGAACATCGCGTTCTCGAGCGAGAAGAGCAGGTCGGAGTCCATCGTGAAGTTCTTCAGCCAGCCGGCCGCCGTTGGGTAGTTCTCCTCGAAGCTCTTGCCGCCGAAGGAGTGGATGCCCTCGGCATCGCCGAGCGTGCCCTCGGGGTCCTCGAGGTCCTTCATCGGGAACGCGTCATAGGCCCAGTGCGGGCGCCAGAGCGTCACGGCGATGTTCTCGCCGTTATCGGTCGCCGCGGTGAGCTCGGCGAGCATCGCGGGCGTGGAGCTCGTAAGGTACTCCATCGAGTCGAGCCCGTACGTCGGGATGACCTCTTCGGTCGTGACGCGGTTCAGGCCCGAACCCGGCTCGATGCCGACGAGCCGGTTGCCGAAGAGATCGGCGTTCGCGGCGAGCTCCTCGAGGGAGTCGATCGGGGCATCCTCGTTCACCGCGATGGTGAGCTTGGCATCTTCGTTCCACGCGCCGAGGTCGACGAGGTCGTCGCCGTACTGCTCGATGTAGTCGGCGTGCGTGATCGGCAGCCAGGTGTCGAGGGTCACGTCGTAGTCGTCGGTCGTGAGACCGGTGTAGACAGGGGCCGGGTCGGCGTACTCGAGTGTCACGTCGTAGCCCTGCTCGGTGAGCACGGCCTTCCAGAGCTCGCTTGCCGCGACTCCTTCATCCCAGCCGTTGAACACGGCGATCGTGATGTCCTTCTGGTCACCGTTCTCGAGGGCCTCGGCTCCGGCGTCAGCGGCGCAGCCGCTGAGTGCGAGAGCGGCGACCGCTCCGAGTGCAAGTGCTCCGGTGAGCATGCGCTTCTTCATGTGTTCCTTTCCTCCCGTGTGCTGTGGCACGGGTGTTGGGGATGGCCGCCTGAGCGGCCCTTGGGCGAGCGGATGTCGCGCGCCCTCGTTTCGTCGTGCAGCAATTCAGGTTCGCGCCGGCGTGTCGGGTCGAATCCGTCGGGATCCGGGCCGCGACACACCTCCCGTCCTGAATTGCTGCACGGTGGCGAGTGGGGCGGGGGTATTGGGGGCGGGGACGAGTCTGGGTTGGGAGGTGGGGGTGGGGGTTGGGGATGGGGGAGGGTGGGATTCGGGGTTGGGAGTCGGGATGCCGCAGCTCAGACAGCGACGGGCGCCTTGAGGATGGACTGTTTGACCGGCAACCCCGAGCCGTCGGTCTCGCTCAGATCGGTCGCCTTGCTGACGTCGTCGGGCGACGGGGACTGCCTGCGCCGGTTCGGATTGCGCTTGGTGCCGAGCGCGCCGGTCACCCGATCGAGGATGATCGCGAGGATCACGACCGACAGGCCGGCTTCGAAGCCGAGGCCGACGTCGATGCGGGTGAGCGATTGCACGACCATGCCGCCGAGCCCGCCCGCACCGACCATGCCCGCGATGACGACCATCGAGAGCGAGAGCATGATGACCTGGTTGACCCCGGCCATGATGCTCGGCATCGCGAGTGGCAGCTGGATCTGGCGGAGGATGCGCCACGGCGAGGAGCCGAAGGCCTGGCCCGCCTCCACGACCTCCTTGTCGACGCCGCGGATGCCGAGCTCGGTGAGCCTGACGCCGGGGGCCATCGCGAAGATGATGGTCGCAACGATGCCCGGCACCACGCCGACGCGGAAGAGGATGAGGGCGGGGATCAGGTAGACCATCGCCGGCATCGTCTGCATGAAGTCGAGGATCGGCCTGATGACCTTCGACGCGACATCGGAACGCGCGGCGAGGATGCCGACCGGCACCGAGATGACGACCGCGATGAGCGAGGCGACGAGCACGAGGGCGAGCGTCGACATGGCGTTGTCCCACTGGTCGACGCCGACGATCACGAGCAGGCCGACGACGGTGCCGACGGCGAGCTTCCAGCCCTTGGCGAGCCAAGCGACGCCGGCGAGCACGATGATGACGACCCAGAACGGCGGTGCCTGCAGCGCGAAGTCGATGACGTCGTAGAAACCGGCGAAGACGGTCCGAATGACGGCGAAGAACCCGCCGAAAACGTCGGTGATGAAGTGGATGAATGCGGCGGCCCATTCGCCGAGAGGGAGTCGGAAGTCGCTCATGCCGGGCTCCTCTCCCCCGCGGCATCCGCTCGGCTCGCGGTGACCTCGTGGTCGCCCTCCTGGCGACGGTCTGCACGGCGGTCTTCCGCCTCGCGGTCTTCCGCCTGACGAGTCCGGCCTTCGGCACGGATGTCTGCGGCCTCCGCCACTGCCGCGGCGACCGCGGTCTCATCGGCAGCGTCGGCAAGCGCGGTGTCGGGGCGGGCGGTGCGGTGCAGCGTCGCCGTGATCACATCGACCGGAATGGTGGCGGGCGTCTCGATGATCGACATCTCGGCGGTGTTCGCCGAGACGTTGCCGAGTGCCGCGAGCAAGGTCACGCGCGGCACTGCACCGAGCAGGCGACCCTGCTCGTCGACGACCGCGAGCGGCAGTTGGCTCTCGACGGCGCTCTCGAAGAGCTCGGAGAGGTGCTCGTCTGCGCTGACCACCGGGTGGTCGTCGCTGATGGCGGCTTCGAGTGACCGCTCACCGCGCTGCACGAGCCGCAGCACGTCGCGGTCGTGCACGACGCCGAGGAGGCGCCGGCCGCTGCCGACCACGAACACCATGGAGGTCTGCAGATCGCGCATCGATCGGAGGGCGGCCCGGGAGCCGGCGGATGCCGTGACGACCGCGCGCGGCGCCTCCATCACGTTGCCAGCGGTGAGCACGCGAGAGCGGTCGACGTCTTGCACGAACTGGGCGACGTAGTCGTCAGCGGGGTCCGTGAGGATCTCCTCGGCGGTGCCGATCTGCACGATCCGGCCGTCGCGCATCATGGCGATGCGGTCGCCGAGGAACATCGCCTCGTTGAGGTCGTGGGTGATGAAGATGATCGTCTTCCCGAGCTCCTGCTGCAGTTCGACGAGCTGCTCCTGCATCTCCTTGCGGATCAGCGGGTCGAGCGCGGAGAACGCCTCGTCCATGAGCAGGATGTCGGTGTCGGAGGCCAGTGCACGGGCGAGACCCACGCGCTGCTGCATGCCGCCCGAGAGTTCGGCCGGCATCTTGTCGCCCCATCCCCCGAGCCCGACGCGGTCGAGGATGTGCTCCGCGCGTTCGCGCCGCTCGGCGGCCGGGACGCCCTGAATCTCGAGGCCGTAGGCGGCGTTCTCGAGCACGCTCCGGTGCGGCAGCAGCGCGAAGTGCTGAAAGACCATCGACACGTGGCGACGGCGCACCTCGCGCAGGCGCTTCGGCGTCATGCCGGTGATCGTCTCCCCCATGACCGTGACGGATCCACCGGTCGGTTCGAGCAGGCCGTTCAACGTGCGGATCAGGGTCGACTTGCCCGACCCCGACAGTCCCATCACGACGAAGATCTCACCGCGTTGCACGGTGAAGTCGGCGTCGATCACGGCCGCGGTGCCGAGCGCAGTGAGTTCGGCACGGCTCGCGCCGGCGCGCAGACGCTCGAGTGCCTCTCGCGGCTTTCGCCCGAAGAACTTGGTGAGGCTGTGCACCTCGAGTGCGGTGGTGTCGGCGAGTGCAGGCGGTGCAGTGGTGGTGTCAGCAAGTGCAGACGTAACGGTCATAGGCGAGCTCCCGGAGCGCACGCCGAACGCCGCGCATGAAACAGGTGCACGGTCGGGAGTCGGGCGGTGCTGACTCGTGGGTCACGGCCGGGTTGGCGACGGCTCGGAAGGCCGAACTCGAGCTCGCGACGGGGTGCTGTGGTTGCGGGCGAATCGGGACTTCGTCACACTCGGCCATCGGGGCCGGATGCCACGCCGCCGAACCTTACGCCCCGCCATGCCGATCTGGGCACAGCGGACCGCGGACTGGGCGATTCGGTCTTGCAGGACCATCACCCACCGTATCGAGGTCTTCAGCACAACCCTAATCGAATCGTATGAATTCGGTGCTGACCTGCGTTTTTATGCCCGCGCAAAGAGGTTTTTATGCTTGCGCGAAGAGGCCCAGACGCTTGCCTACTCCCCCGCGGCCTGCACCCGGGTGCAATTGGCGCAGAGCCCGAACACGTCGACGACGTGCGCTGCACCCGTGAATCCGTGTTCGGCGGCGACGGCCTTCGCCCACGCCTCGACCTCGTCGGCCGCGATCTCGACCGTGAGTCCGCAATTGCGGCAGATCAGGTGGTGGTGGTGGCCCGTCGTGCTGCAGGCACGGTAGAGCGCCTCACCGTCGGGCGACTGCAGGGAATCTGCTTCGCCGGTGGTGGCGAGGTCGCCGAGGGCGCGGTAGACGGTGGCCAGCCCGATCGGGGAACCGCTCGCGTGCAACGTCGAATGCAGCGCCTGCGCGCTGATGAAACCCTCGGTGTCGTCAAGGGCTTCGCGAACGGCCTCTCGTTGCCAGGTGTTGCGCTTCATGCGATCCGTGCGTCCTCTGCGGTCTCCACCGGTATGGCGACTCGATTCAACGGTAGCCCGCGCAGCTTGGAGATTCCCAGTGCGAGCAGGAAGAAGGCGGTTGCCGCGAGTGCGATCGCCGGGCCGGCCGCGATGGCGAGCCCCCGTGAGGCGATCACGCCCAGCACACCGGCCGCCGCGCCGATGACCGGTGCGACGACGAGGATGCCGCGGAAGGAGCGTACGACAACTCGAGCCGCCGCTGCCGGGGCAGCGATCAGCGCGATGGCGAGGATCGCGCCGACCGCCGGCAATGAGCTCACGACCGACGCGGCGGTCAAGCCGAGCACGAGCAGCTCCACCGGCCATTCGCGGTATCCGGCGGCGCGGAACCCGTTCGGATCGAAGGTCGAGAACGCGATCTCTTTGCCGAAGAGCGCGACGCACACGACGGCGACCACGGCAACGGATGCCGCGAGGAGAATATCTCCATCGCTCACCGTCAGGATGGAGCCCACCAGCAGTGACTCCGCCCGTACCGGGAGCCCGGGAATCACAGCCTGGAGCAGCGCGCCGGCGGCGAATCCACCGGTCAGTACGATGCCCGCGGCAACCTGGGCGCCTTGGCGTCTCACGCGTGCGATACCCGCCATCACGGCGACGAGCACGACGGATGCCACGGCTGCACCGACCGGCACGCTCACCCCGAGCGCCGCTGCGGCGATGGCACCGGGGTAGGTGCCGTGCGTGAGCGCCTGCGCGAAGAAGGTGCGTCGGCGCACCACGACGAGCGCGCCGACGAATCCGGCACCCGCACCGATGACGATCGCGGCGAGGAGCGCCCGCTCGAAGTACCCCATCAGTGCGTCTCCCCCGTCGCATCTACCGGTCGAGTAGCGCCAACCCCATCCGCTGGTCGAGTAGCGCCAACCCCATCCGCCAGTCGAGTAGCGCCCGACGCAGGAGGACGCGTATCGAGACCCGCCCGCGAACCCGCTCGTCCGCGCCTGATCGCCGAGCTCACGAGCAGCACCAACGCGTACCCGGCCACGAAGACCGCCACGACAGTGCTGCCCGCCGGCAGGTCGACACCGGCGCCCACCGATACCGCGAACCCGACGGCCAGCCCGAGCCACGCCGCGACCGCGGCGAAGACGGCCGCCACCGGGAACAGCCACCACAACCGGGCGGTCACGAGCCGCGCGACCGCACCCGGCACGATGAGCAGGGCGAGCACGAGCAGCGTGCCGATCGTGCTCGCCGCCGCCACGACGACGAGTGCGATCGCCGAGTTCAGTACGAGATCGAGCACGAGCGCCGAGTTGCCTGCTGCACGGCTGCCCTTCGGGTCGAACGCCCGGAAGAGCTGCTGCTTCATCGTCAATGCCACCATGCCGAGTGCGACGAGGCTCACGACGACGAGCGGAACCACTTCGGCGGGAGGGATCGTCAGCACTCGCCCGAACAGCAGCGCCTCGAGTTCGCCGGCGTAGTCGTCACTACGTGACACGACGATGACGCCCACACTGAAAGTCGCGGTGAGCACGATGGCGATCGCCGCATCCGAAGTGATGCCGGCTCGGTCGAGCCAGGTGAGCGCGAGTGCGCCGCCGAGCGCTGCGATCGCCGCGCCGGGCAGGAGCCCCGATGCTCCCCCGACGGCGAGCCCGATCGCGAGTCCGGGGAACACCGCGTGCGTCAGGCCGTCGCTGATGAACTCGAGCCGTCGCAGGTTGACGAGCACGCCGACGACGCCCGCAACGATGGCGAGCACGAGCATGACGAGCAGAGCGCGGGCCATGAACGGGATGGCGAACGCCCCGAAGAGCGCATCGGTCAGCGACATCCGTCGCCGTTCACTGGATTCGACACGGTATATGTCTCACGGGGCATTCAATGCCCCTCGTGGCCCGGCACGACGAGGGTGTGCTCGTCGAGCTCGACCTCGAGCCCCTCGAAGCACTCCTGCACGTTGCCGAGTGTGAGCACCTCGTCGACCGGGCCGCTCGCGAGTTGCGTGCCGTTGACGAGCACCACCGTGTCGCACACGAGACGCGCCAGTTCGAGGTCGTGGGTCGAGACGATCACTGCGACTCCGCGGGTCTTCAGCGTGCGGATCGTGTCGACGAGCGCATCGCGATTCGCCTGATCGAGCCCGTTGAACGGCTCATCGAGCAGCAGTAGCGCCGGATCCGAGGCGAGTGCGCGGGCGAGGAGGCCCCGCTGTCGCTGACCGCCCGACAGTTCGCCGAACGGCCGCTTGCCGAGCCCTTCGAGTCCCACCGCCTCGAGCGACCGCCGCACCGCCGCGCGATCCGCACGCCCCGGCCACCGGAACAGCCCGAGTCCGCGGTAACGGCCCTGCATGACGACCTGTTCGAGGCTGATCGGGAAGTCGCTGTCGAGCTCCGCCGACTGCGGGAGGAACGAGACCATTCCATTCTCGGAATGCGAGGTGCGCGCCGCGGCGCCGGGGGCGGTCTCACCGAACTCGATCGTGCCTGCGGTGCGCGGCACGAGACCGAGAATGCCCTTGAGGAGGGTCGACTTGCCGGCTCCGTTCGGCCCGATCAGCGCGACGGCCTCGCCGGGCATGATCGCGAGCTCGATGCCGCTGACGCCTGCGCCGCCCGGATGGGTGAAGGCGGCAGCGCGCAGGCGCAGCACGGGGGAGTCGTTCATAGTGTCATCCTTGCAGGGCCGCCGGGAGCTCGGAAGGTTCGACGCCCCATGACTCGAGGATGAGCCGTGCGTTGTGGACCTGGCTGCCGAGATAGGTCTCGCCGTCGCTGCCGGCGACGCCGAGCGAGTCACCGTACAGGGCGTCGGGGCCCGAGTAGACGGTCACGCCCGCTTCGGCCGCGATCGTGTCGGCGGCTTTGGGTGAGATGGATGCCTCGGAGAAGACGGCCTTCACGCCCGTCGCGCCGATCTGCTCGACGAGTGCGTCGATCTCTGCCGCGCTCGGCTCTGCATTGTCATCGAAGCTCGGGATGATGCTGCCGACGAACGTGATGTCGTAGGCGTCGACGAAGTAGGTGAATGCGTCGTGGTTGGTCACCAGCAGTCGCTCGCTCGCCGGCACCGCCGCGACATTCTCCTCGATCCATGCATCGAGCGCTTCGAGCTGCTCGAGGTAGGCGGACTCGTTCGCCTCGATCATCGCAGTATCGACGCCCGGCACCTCGAGGAGCCCGTGCGCGATGTTCTCGACCATCTGTTCGGCGAGCTCGGGGTCGGTCCAGATGTGGGGATTGCCGGCACCGTGGTCGTGACCCTCATGCGAGTCTTCGACCTCGTCGAGTTCGTCGGCCTCCCCTGCGTCGTCGTGATCGTGATCGTGGTCGTGGGTGCCGTAGAGCTCGATGCCGGCGCTGGCGTCGATGAGCGCACCGTCGAAGCCCGAGGCCTGCACCGCGTCGTCGAGCCAGCTCTCGAGCCCGCCGCCGTTCACGACGAGCGCGTCAGCCTCGGAGAGGGCGAGCAGCTGGGCTGCCGAGGGGTCGAAGCTGTGCGCACTCTGACCGGGGGAGAGGAGCTGGGTGACCGCGGTGGTGTCACCGACGAGCTCGCGGGTGAAGTCACCGACCTGGGTCGTCGTCGCGACGATCGTCGGGCCGTCGGCGCCGTCATCGGATGCCGCGGGGGCCGCGCATCCCGCGAGCATGAGCGTCGCCGCCGCGAGGGTCGCCCCGCCTGCGAACGAGGCGAGCTGGCGGCGTGGAACGGCGCTGGATCGGGCGGTCATTTCTCCACAGTAAGCTTATTGATAATGATTGTCAAAACCATCAGAGAGCCGTTCGACGCATACTCGGTGAACATCAGCGAACGTGCGAAGCATTCCCGCCGTCATCCTGCGGAGAGGTCTGGCGAGTGTCGCACCGACGTGGGAGAGTGAAGCACGTGGATACGACGACGGCCCCCCTCACGTTGCATCCGTTCACCGTCGCCGATGCCGAGCGAGTGCTCTCGGGCGACGTCGAGCCTCATGACGGATGGGAAGGCGCGTACGCCTTCACCGACGAACCCGAACTCCTCGCCGAGTACCTTCGCGCGGTGCAGGAGAACGGCGACCCAGCCCCGTTCGGCCCGTATCTCGTGCGCCGCGGCGAAGACGGTGCGGCCATCGGGGGAGTGAACCTCTTCGGCCCGCCGGGCATCGACGGCGCCGTCGAATTCGCATTCGCTCTCGTGCCGGCCGTTCGCGGCCAGGGCCTCGCGCTGCACACGGTGACCGCCGTGGTCGAGCTCGCCCGGAGCGCCGGCGTCATTGCTCTCCAGGCCGAGGCCGAAGTCGCCAACCTTCCCGCACGGCACGCCCTCGAACGCGCCGGATTCACTCAGGCGTCGCGCACTCCCGACGCCATCACGTACGAATTGCGCCTGTAACTGCTCAAGAGGGTTTCGGCAGGCTCAACCCGCAGGCGGGCCACTTCGAGCAGGCTCAACCCGCAGGCGGGCCACTTCGAGCAGGCTCAACCCGCAGGCGGGCCACTTCGAGCAGGCTCAGTCCGCTTGCCGGTGACGCAACCGGGTGAGCCGGTTACTCGAGCAGCAGTGCGGGCTCTTCGATGATCGACGCGACATCGGCGAGGAACCGCGACGCCACGTCGCCGTCGACCACGCGATGATCGAACGACGCGCCGATCGTCGTGACGAAGCGCGGACGCACCTCACCGTCGACGACCCACGGCTTCTGCTTGATGGTGCCGAGGGCGACGATCCCGACCTCGCCGGGATTCAGGATCGGCGTGCCGGTGTCCATGCCGAACACCCCGATGTTGGTGATCGTGATCGTGCCGCCCTGCATCTCGGCGGGCTGCGTCTTGCCCTCACGGGCGGTGAGCGTGAGTTGCTCGAGCGCAGTGGCGAGCTCCACCATGGTCATCGCCTGCGCATCCTTGACGTTCGGCACGATGAGTCCCCGCGGCGTCGCCGCCGCGATACCGAGGTTCACGTAGTGCTTGACCACGATCTCGGAGTCGGTCCATTGCGCGTTCACGGTGGGGTTGCGTCGCACTGCCCAGATCAGGGCCTTCGCCATGATGAACAGTGGCGAGATCTTGACACCCGCGTAGTCGGGCGACGCCTTCAACCGCTTGAGGTACTCCATCGTGCGGCTGGCGTCGACGTCGACGAAGAGGCTGACGTGCGGCGCTTGGAACGCGCTCTGCACCATCGCGTTGGCGATCGCCTTGCGCACGCCCTTGACTGGGATCCGCTCTTCGCGGCCAGTCGGCCATTCGGGCGTCTGGATGTTGCGGAACACGCTCGCCTGGCTCGCTTCGCGAATCACGTCGTCGCGCGTGATGTCACCGATCGGCCCGGTGGGCGCGACCCGTGACAAGTCGACGCCGAGGTCTTTCGCGAGCTTCCGGATGGGCGGCTTCGCGATCACGGGCAGGCGCGCTGCGGGCCGCGACGGCATCGAAGCGGCGGCAACGGATGTCGCGGCCGCCGCCGATGCACCGGCCGAGCCGGTCGGAGCAGACGGGGCCGCGGGAATCGGCGCCGGGGGAGCGAGGTGTCCGTGGGCGCCATCGGGAGTGGGGTGGCGACGGCGGCGGGTCGACGTCGGGCCGGAGCTGCCGTGCCCGACGAGCACGGCGCCGCTGACCTCGGCGGCCTCGGCGGCCGGAGCGACACCGTAGATCGGTGTCGACTCGGCGGCCGGCGCAGCAATGCCCGCAGGCTGGGCAGCGTCGAGCGCTCCGGGCGCGCCGGGCGAAGCGGCATCCGTCTGGATCACCAGGATCGGCGTGCCGACGTCGACCGTGCTGCCCTCCTCGACGAGCAATTCGGAGACGACGCCCTCGAACGCACTCGGCAGCTCGACGAGCGATTTCGCAGTCTCGATCTCGACGAAGACCTGGTCGAGCACGATGCGATCACCGGGGACGACCCGCCACTGCACGATCTCGGCCTCGGTGAGGCCCTCACCGACGTCGGGGAGGGGGAATCGGATCTCGCTCATGTTCTTTACCCTCGCAGTCGATCTATGCCGTCGTCGTCATGTTTGCGCCGCGGCGCGTGTCAAGTCAGTACGCCAGGGCGCGGTCGACGGCTTCGAGCACTCGGTCAGGACTCGGCAGGTACTCGGTCTCGAGCGCCGCGGGCGGGAAGGGGGTGTCGAAGCTCGAGACACGCAGCACCGGCGCCTCGAGCGAGTAGAACGCCCGCTCGGCGACGGTCGCGGCGATCTCGGAGCCCACCGACACATTGCCGTACGCCTCTTGCGCGACGACCAGCCGCCCGGTGCGGTGCACCGAGTCGAGCAGGGGGCCGTAGTCGATGGGGGAGAGGGAACGCAGGTCGACGACCTCGAGGCTGCGGCCCTCTGTGGCGGCGATGTCGGCGGCCTGCAACAGCGTCGCCACCATCGCGCCGTGGCCGACGACGGTGACGTCGGTGCCGGGGCGCATCACACGACTCGCGTGCAGCGGCAGGCCGGCGTGGTCGAGGTCGACGGGTCCCTTCGGCCAGTACCGGCTCTTCGGCTCGAAGAACAGCACGGGATCGTCGGAGTCGATGGCCTCCTGGATCATCCAGTAGGCGTCGTGCGGGTTCGACGGGCTCACCACTCGCAGGCCCGGAGTATGCGCGAAATACGCTTCGGGGCTCTCTTGATGGTGCTCGATCGAGCCGATGTGTCCGCCGTAGGGCACGCGGATCACGATCGGCATCGAAACGGTTCCGCCGTGTCGCACGGTCTGGCGCGCGAGTTGCGTCGTGATCTGGTCGAACGCGGGGAAGATGAATCCGTCGAACTGGATCTCGATGACCGGCCGGTAGCCGCGCATCGCGAGACCGATCGCCGTGCCGACGATGCCGGACTCGGCGAGCGGAGTGTCGAGCACGCGCTTGTCGCCGAACTCGGCCGAGAGCCCCTCGGTCACGCGGAAGACGCCGCCGAGCGGCCCGATGTCTTCGCCCATGAGCAGCACCTTCTCGTTGGCGCGCATCGACTCGCGAAGACCTGCGGTGATGGCCTTCGCCATCGAGACGGTCTGCACGCCGCGCACGCCACCAGTCGACTCGGCCTCGCCCGCCGACCCGCCCTCGGTCACCTGCGCGGCATCGGTCGCGGCATCCTTCACGTGGGTCTCCGGTTCCTGAGCTCGGCCTGCACTGAGCTCGTCGAAGGGTCGAAGGGCTTCGACGCGGGCGCTCATGCTGCGCTCCCGTCTGACGAGGTGTCGAACGACGTCTCGAACGTCTCGAGCCACTCGGCCTGCTCGGCCATGAGCGGGTGCGGTTCGCTGTAGACGTGCTCGAAGATCACCTCGCGGGTCGGCGCCTGCAGCTCGAGCGCGCGGTGCCGCAGGTCGGTCGCGATGTCGTTGGCTTCGGCTTCGACGTCGTCGAAGAAGGCTGCGGATGCCCCGCGGCCCTCGAGCCACGTGCGGTACCTCGTGATCGGATCGCGCGCCTCCCAGTACGCCACCTCGTCGTCGCTGCGGTACTTCGAGGGGTCGTCTGCGGTGGTGTGAGCGCCCATGCGGTAGGTGAGCGCCTCGATGAGGCTCGGGCCAAGGCCGGCGCGCGCCTCTTCGAGCGACTGGCGGGTGACGGCGTAGCTCGCGAGTACGTCGTTGCCGTCGACGCGCACGCCCGGCATGCCGAATCCGCCCCCACGCAGCGACAGCGGGCTGCGCGATTGCCGGGAGACGGGCACCGAGATCGCCCACTGGTTGTTCTGGATGAAGAACACCTGGGGCGTCTGGTAGCTCGAGGCGAAGACGAGCGCCTCGCTCGCGTCGCCCTGCGAGGTGGCACCGTCGCCGTAGTACACGAGCACCGCGGCATCCGTCTCGGGGTCACCCGTCGCGGTCGCGCCGTCGAACTGGAGGCCCATCGCGTACCCGGTCGCGTGCAGCGTCTGGGAGGCGAGCACGAGCGTGTAGAGGTGGAAGTTGCCGTTCTCCTCGGGGTTCCAGCCGCCGAGGGTCGCGCTGCGGAAGAGGGCGAGGATGCCCACGGGGTCGAGCCCGCGGATGATGCCGACGATGTGCTCGCGGTACGAAGGGAAGAGGTGGTCTTGCGGGCGCGCTGCGTGCGCGGAACCGACCTGCGCGGCTTCTTGACCGTGACTCGGAGCCCACAGGGCGAGCTGGCCCTGCCGCTGCAGGTTCGCACCCGCCACGTCGATGCGACGCGCGACCGCCATGTCGCGGTAGAAGCGCTCGAGTTCGGCGTCGCTCAACGCCTCGACGAGCGGGAGGTACGCCTCGGCTTCAGGGGTGGGGCGAAGTACGCCCTCGGGGGTCAGGAGCTGGACCGTCGGCGCGGTGAACTCTCTTTCGCGGGCTGCCACCGTTCCACGCTACCCGCTACTCGGGACGCCCTTCTTGTGAAGCAGGTACAAGCTCGCCGCAAATCGTGAGGAGGATATCGACAGACTCCTCTTCGCCGATCGACACCCGGATGCCCTCGGGTGCGAAGGCGCGTGCCACGAGCCCGGCGTCGAAGAGACGGTCGGCGACGGCGGCCGTGGCCTCGCCGGTCGGCAACCAGATGAAGTTGCCCTGCGCCTGCGGCACCGGCCAACCCTGCTGCACGAGCGCCGAACGCACGCGGCTGCGCCGCTCGGCGATCGCGGCGACGCGGCCGTGCAGTTCGGTCTCGGCGGCGGGTTCGAGTGAGGCGAGGGCAGCGGATGCCGCGGCAGCGGTGACCCCCAGCGGAATCGCCGTCGCCCGGGCGGCGTCGAGGAGTTCGATCGGGCCGACGGCGTAGCCGACGCGGAGGCCGGCGAGGCCGTAGGCCTTCGAGAAGGTGCGCAGCACGACGAGGTTGGGGTAGCGCCCGATGAGGGTACGGCCGTCGGTGGAGGCGTGCGCCTGCACGAACTCGATGTACGCCTCGTCGAGCAGCACGAGTCGGTCGGCGGGCACCTTCGCCATGAACGCCTCAAACTCGTCGGCGGTGACGACGACGCCCGTGGGGTTGTTCGGCGAGCACACGATGATGACCCGGGTGCGGTCGGTGATCGCCGCGGCCATCGCGTCGAGGTCGTGACCGTGGTCTGCGCGATTGGGCACGGCTACGCTCGTGGCGCCGGCGACGGTGACGAGTCCGGGGTAGGCCTCGAACGAGCGCCAGGAGTAGACAACCTCGTCGCCGGGAGCGGCGGCCGCGAGGATGAACTGGGCGAGGAGTGCGACGGAGCCGGCGCCGACGAGCACCTCGTCGGGCGTGACGCCGAAGCGCTCGGCGAGCCGCTCGCGGAGGGCGAGCGCCGTGGCATCCGGATACCGATTGATCTGTTGCGCTGACGTCGCGACGACGTCGACGACCGATGGCAGCGGCTCGAACGGGTTCTCGTTGCTCGAGAGCTTGAACCCGTCGGTCGGCGCCGGGCGCCCCTGACGGTAGGGGGGAAGGGCGGCGATCTCGGGGCGCAGGCGAACGCGCGCCCCCGTGGGCTCCGGTGCGGTCACGGATTCCACCGTACCCCTTCGCCCGTCGGGACCCCGTCTGACAGAGTGGACCCATGCGGTTCATCGTCAAGGTCATCGTCATCGCGTTCGCCCTTTGGCTCACGACGCTCATCGTCGCGGGCGTCGAGGTGGTGCCCTACGAAGACACCACCCTCGCCACCGTGCTCACCTACCTCCTCGTTGCGCTCATCTTCGGGTTGGTGAACGCGATCATCGGCAACTTCATCAGAATCGTCGCGTTCCCCCTCTATGTGCTGACGTTGGGCCTCATCTCCTTCATCGTCAACGGGTTGCTGCTGCTGCTCGTCGACTGGATCAGCGGCCTCATGGGCTTCGGCCTCGCGGTGGAAGGCTTCTGGTGGGGCGTGCTCGGCGCGCTCGTGATGGGGCTCATCAGCTGGCTCATCGGTCTCGTGGTGCGTCCGACGGCGCAGAGCTGACGCGCATCCCGATCCATCGGGTCATCTCGCCGTCACCGCCGCCTGTGAAGTCGGCGACCTGCTCGCGGAACGCCACGAGCCGCTCCTCTTCCGACGCATCGATCAGCTCGGCGGTTCGCCGGTAGCGAGAGGGATCGTGTGCCGGCACCGAGTCTTCGTACTCGACACCTGCCTCGAGCACGCTGCGGGAGACGGTGAGGCGCTCGGGTGACGGATGCCCCCAGCCGCCGGTCGCCGGCACGAGGTCTTCTTCGTGCTCGATCGAGAGCAGGGGCACCCCATCACGCAACTCGGCCGAGGCAACCGGGCTGCCGACGGTCACCGCCGCGACCACGTTCAGCTCGGGGTCGCCGGCGAGTGCGGCGGCCACGACGCCGCCCCCCGAGTATCCGACCGGCATCAGTGGATCGCCGGGTTGCGCCCCGGCCTCCTCGAGCGCGAGGCGAACCCCGCGTTCGGCCGCGCCCGAGTCCGCGCCGGTGGGCCGCAGCGCGTCGAGGGGCGTGTCATCGGCGATGCCGTGCAGATTGCTGGTCATGTCGTGGTTCTCGACACCCGCGGTGATGGTGAGGTCGACCGTGCCACCGATGTAGACGATCCACCGAG
This sequence comes from Agromyces sp. Y575, assembly GCF_059445445.1. Taxonomy (NCBI): domain Bacteria; kingdom Bacillati; phylum Actinomycetota; class Actinomycetes; order Micrococcales; family Microbacteriaceae; genus Agromyces; species Agromyces sp. Y575. The sequence goes on along the minus strand of NZ_JCAIUI010000002.1, from coordinate 924,157 downwards.
GGTCATCGACCTCGCCGTAGCGCTCTATACGGATCTGCGCGCCGGAGTCGGTCGCGGGAACACGTTCGACCAAGTCGCCGATGCCGCTCGGCGCGGTCACCGGGCCCTCGGGCGGATGGGCGGTGCTGCGTACGTCGCGCAGCCCGAAGCTCTGGTCGGCGCGGCCGTCGCCGAGCGGTCGGGTCACCCGAACCGCCCGGTCGACGAGCACCCGGCTCCCGGTGCCGAGGCCGACGAGTCCCGTGACGCCGAGCAGCACCGAGGCGTTCTCGGGTGCGCCGATCGCGGAGCCGGCGAGCAGGGACAGCCCGGGCGGCAGCGACACGAGCCCGCCGACGAACTCGTCTGCCGAGTCGAATGCAGTGCGCACGGCGCGCACGAACAGCGGGTCGGAGAAGACCTGCTTCTGGTCGTCGAGCCAATCGTGGAGCGGAGTACGCCAACCCAGTGCACGCGCCGCGAGCTCTGCTCCGGTTGCGATGGCGAGACCCGGCACGATCGCGTACGCGGCGACACCCGCGAACCAGGCGACATGTGCGCCGCCGAGGCGCCACAAGGCGTCGATCGTGCGCTCGGTCGAGCCGTACCGTTCGGCGCTCTCCACCAGCGATTGCCTCAGATTGCCCGCGATCTCCCGCGACTCCCGGAGCCGGTGCTTCGCATGTGCGGTTGCTCCGGCCGGCGAGCTCGAGTCGCCGCCCGCAGAAGGTTCGCCGAGGTCCAGCTCGTCGAGACCGATATTGATCACTCTTGCGCGCTCGTACCAATCGGCGAGCGTGGCCTCGGCGCCCCCGAGGCGTGAAGCGTCGGCGAGGAGTTCATCGGTGGCGACGGCCGTCGAACCGCCGCCGCTGATGGTCAGCGAGTCGTCCACGACGGCTCCGTGTTCGGCGCCGATGTGCTCGGCGCCGGCGTGCTCGGCGCGCCGGTCGAGGCGCGCTGCACTTCGAGCTGCGCCTCCATGCGATGGATGCGGTCGGTGAGCCCCGTTTCGGCCACGACGAGAGACTCCTGAGCAGCGAAGACCCACCCGCGCAAGTACTCGAGGCGATCTGCGTAGCCGTCGGCCGCCGCCGATCGCCAGGCCCCGGTCGACGGTGGCACGAGCCGACGGACGGACTCGTTCACCTCGGCCAACAGCGATCGGAGCATTCGCAAGTGAGCCCTGGCGTCTTCGATGCGCTCTGCGGTGAGCGCGCTGCCCATCACGGCGAGCCGGTATGGATCGGAATCGAGCATGGGAGGAGTCTCGCGGGGCACGGATGCCGCGACCGCCGAGGCGGCGCCTCCTGTGCACGGCCGACGGCCCGGCTCGCCTGTGGAGGACCGGTCGCGAGTCAGCCCTCGAGCAGCACCTGATCGAGCGCGTGCACGCCGACGCGACCGAGACGACTTTCGGTGCCGATCGTGTCGACGATCGCGCTGCCGAGCACGAGTGCCCACCCTCGGGCACGATCCCACATCGCTGCATCCGTCTCGCGTCGCCGGTCGACCTCGGCACGGAAGACCGCACGCGCTGGGGAGTCGAACGTGAGCCAAGCGGTTGCGAGATCGGTGGCCGGATCGCCGGCGCACACGTCTCCGAAGTCGACGACGGCTACGAGGTCGCCGGCGCTCCCTGAGCCCGTCTTGCTCCCTGAGCCCGTCTTGCTCCCTGATCCCGTCTTGCTCCCTGAGCCCGTCGAAGGGGCTGAGCCCGTCTTGCTCCCTGAGCCCGTCGAAGGGGCTGAGCCCGTCTTGCTCCCTGAGCCTGTCGAAGGGGCTGAGCCCGTCTTGCTCCCTGAGCCTGTCGAAGGGGCTGAGCCCATCGAGCCCATCGAGCCCCCTGCGCCTGTCGAGCCCCCTGAGCCCGTCTTGCTCCCTGGGCCCGTCGAAGGGGCCCCGAGCACGAGGTTCGCCGGGTGCAGGTCGCCGTGCAGCCACACCGGCGGGCCCGCCCATTCGGGTGCGGCGAGCGCGCGTTGCCACACTGCGCGCAGCGCCTCGCCGCCGGGGAGCCCTCCGAGCCCGCGCTCGAGCCGGGCGCGGATCGCCGCGTCCCGGTCGGAGAGCGGCACGCCGCGATACTCGTTGGCCGGCGCATCCGCCGGCGCGGGCACGCCGAGCTCGGCGACGAATGCCGCGAGCCCCGATGCCGCCGCCGCGCGCGCAGCCGGCGCGACGTCGGCGGCGCTGGCGCCGTCGAACCACGGCAGGATGCTCCAAGAGAAGTCGAACCCGAGCTCGGGCGCGGGCCGTCCGACCCGCACAGGGACGGGCACCGGCACGGTGACCCGGCGGGCGATCCCGGGCAGCCAGCGCTGCTCGTGCAGCACGAGCCCGGCCGCCACCTCGCGGCGCGGCAGCCGCACGACGTACCGCTCGCCGAGACGGAACATCACGTTGTCCCAGCCATTGGCAATGCGCACGATCGGGCCTGAGAGGTCGGGATGCTGCGCCGCCACGAGCGCCGCGGCGAGCGTCGCGTCGACGATGATGTCGGGCTCGGGGGCATCCGCCATCGTCGTCGCCCCCTGTCTGCGCGCATCGTTCGACCGCCCAGCGTATCGCCCTCGAATTGAGTGGTGTGCATCGGCCCGATCTCGACCAGAATAGAACCCATGACGCGAGCGGATCCCGCGGGGGACGCCGCGCAGCCCTTCCGAGTTTCCTTCGTGTGCACAGGCAACATCTGCCGTTCACCGATGGCCGAAGTCGTGTTGCGCGCGCACGCCGAGCATGCCGGACTCGCCGGAGCGCTGGCGATCGAGTCAGCTGCCACCGGAGACTGGCACGTCGGCGAGCCCGCCGACGAGCGCACGATCGACGCACTCGCCCGGGCGGGCTATGACGGCGCACATCACCGGGCCCGTCAGTTCGACGCAGCAGATTTCCCGCGACTCGATCTCGTGGTCGCGTTCGATCGCGGCCAGTCGCGCATCCTCCGCAACTGGGCGCCGACATCCCTCGACCAGGAGAAGGTGCGGATGCTGCTCGAATTCGAGCCCGAAGCGACGACGCTGCACGACGTGCCCGACCCGTACTACTCCGACGCGGCGATGTTCGATCGAGTACTTGAGATGATTGAACGGTCGACGTCGGCCCTCTTCCGGCAACTCGCACCTGCACTCAGACAAGGAATTCGATGACTTCGCTGCCTCCCCAGCCGCTCAGCCCCCTCGACGGCCGGTACCGCTCGGCGGTCGGCGAGCTCGGCGAACACCTCTCAGAGGCCGGCCTCAACCGGGCGCGCGTGCTCGTCGAGATCGAGTGGCTGATCGCCCAGACCGATCGCGGATTCTTCGGCTCCTCGCCGCTCACCGAGCACCAGCGGCTGCAATTGCGTTCGGTTGTCACCGATTTCGGCCAGCCCGACATCGACGAGCTCGCGGGGCTCGAGGCCACGACCCGGCACGACGTCAAGGCTGTGGAGTACTACGTGCGCCGCCGGCTCAGCGACCTCGGGCTCGACGCGATCTCGGAGCTCACCCACTTCGCCTGCACGAGCGAAGACATCAACAACCTCTCGTACGCGATCACCGTGCGCGACGCCGTACGCGACGTGTGGCTGCCGAAGTACCGCGCCGTGATCGAGACGATCGAGGCCCTCGCTCTCGAGCACCGCGACGCCTCGATGCTCTCGCGCACCCACGGCCAGCCAGCGACGCCGACGACGATGGGCAAGGAGCTCGCCGTCTTCGCGTACCGCCTGCGCCGCATCGAGCGGCAGATCGAGGCCACCGAGTACCTCGGCAAGTTCTCGGGGGCGACCGGCACGTTCTCGGCGCATGTCGTCGCGGCTCCGGATGTCTCGTGGCCCGAGGTGTCGCGCGAGTTCGTCGAGTCGCTCGGCCTCACCTGGAACCCGCTGACCACCCAGATCGAGTCGCACGACTGGCAGGCCGAGCTCTACGGCAAGATCTCGCACGCCAACCGGGTGCTGCACAACCTCGCGACCGACATCTGGACCTACATCTCGCTCGGCGTCTTCCGCCAGATCCCTGCGCCCGGGGCCACCGGTTCGTCGACGATGCCGCACAAGGTCAACCCGATCCGCTTCGAGAACGCCGAGGCCAACCTCGAGCTCTCTTCGGCCCTGCTCGATTCGCTCGCCGCGACCCTCGTGACCTCGCGCATGCAGCGCGACCTCACCGACTCGAGCGCCCAGCGCAACATCGGCGTCGGCTTCGGTCACTCGATGCTCGCGCTCGACAACATCCAGCGCGGCCTCGGCGAGATCGACCTCGACCTCGCGATGCTCGCCGCCGACCTCGACTCCAACTGGGAGGTGCTCGGCGAAGCGATTCAGACGGTCATCCGTGCCGAGGTCGTCGCCGGTCGTTCGACGATCGGCGACCCCTACGCGATGCTGAAGGAGCTCACCCGCGGCAAGCGGGTCGGTGCCGCCGAACTCGCCGAGTTCGTGGGCGGCCTCGAGATCGGCGACGACGCGAAGCAGCGCCTGCTCGCCCTCACGCCCGCGACGTACACGGGCATCGCGTCGGAGCTCGTCGACCGGCTCTGACGCTTGCCCGGGCGTCGCCGAGTTGCACGACGATCTCGCCGACACGCCGTCCGATCACGGCGCGCCGCACAGATGCTCCTGCAACTCAGCACTCAGCGACCGACTCGCCACCCGCTGGTCGAGTAGGCCGCCCGCGGCCGCATCGCCGAGTTGCACGACGATCTCGCCGACACGCCGTGCGATCACGGCGCGCCGCACAGATGCTCCTGCAACCCAGCACTCAGCGACGAACTCGCCACCCCGTCGGTCGAGTAGGCCGCCCGCGGCCGCATCGAGACCCCGCAACGGGTCTCGATACGCTCGCTCGCGCTCGCTACTCGACCGGCGGAACCCGATCCCCGACGAGCAAGCGAGATTCAGTGGCCCGGTGAAGGCGGCGCGTCGGGCCCCGGCGGCAGCGCGTCGGGCGCGGGCGGCGCCGGCGGCGGCTCGTCACCGTCGATCTCGGCGGCCTCTTCGGCGTTGGGCTTGATCGCCATCGAGAGCAGCGCGAGCACCACGAGCACCACGATGAACGCGATGCCGGCGACGATGAGCGCCAAGATCGGCTCGCGAGCGGTGACGAGCACGACGAGACCGGTGAAGATCGCGGCGATCGCCGCTCCACCGACGTACTCCGCCGGGCGGAGCACGTCACGCCGACTGGGCTTGTACCCACCGGGGTTCTGAGTCACGAGGGCTGCTCCGTTCCGGACACGTCGGGCGCGGCATCCGCTGGGCCGGTCGCCCATTTCAGCGAGAACCCGCCGATCAGCAGGTATACGCCGAGGATGACGAAGTAGCCGCCGAGCAGGCCGACCGCGGTGACGGCGTCGAGCGGGAATACCAGGAACACGATCGCGAGGATCGCAGTGAATGCGCCCGCGGCGATCCAGTCGCGAGCGGCGAGCGTGCGGCCGCGTGCCCGCAGGCCCGCGAACAATTCGACGAAGCCGGTGACCGCGGCCCAGACGCTCACGAGGTAGAGCAGGAACGGCAGGCCGCCCGGCACGGTCAGGGCGAGCAGGCCGGCGGCGACGGTGACCACGGCGGCGATCACGAAGAGCGAGCGGATGCCGCGCTCCACCGTGAGCCGCAACGAGAGTGCTCCGACGACGAGCCCCGACGCGATCGCCCAGACGCCGAAGACGAGCAGACCGAACTCGGGGGAGTGGTTCTGCGAGAACGTGATGACGGCAGCAGGCACCAGCGTGAGGATGCCGCGGACGACCGGGACGACCCAGTACCGAGTGCGCTCGGGAGCGGCGGCGACGGGCACTTGACCTCTTTCACATCTGTTGGGGTACCGATCCATCCTACGCTGGAGGCGGGTTCCTCCCGACGAGCTCCTCGCCGAGCCGATGCAGCTCGCGCCGCAGCGACTCGGGCTCCATGACTTCGAGGAATTCGGCCCAACCGGCGAGGCCGCGGGCGAGGAGCGCATCGGTGGGTGCAGTCACCCGCACCCGGGACCGCCCCGGGTCGAGTTGCGCCTCCTCGACGGCGCGCTGCCCGAACTGCGTCTGCAGCAGCGGCACGATGCCGGAGTCGACGACGACCGTCGCGGTGGCGCTCGCGCGCTGCCGGTCGACCGTGGCGGTGACGCGTTCCCAGATCTCGGCCAGGTCGAGCCCCTCGGGCCGGCCGGCGGGCTCTTCGGTGCGCTCCGCCTCGAGCAAGCGGTCGACGCGATAGGTGCGTTCGGCGCCGTCGACGCCGCCGAGCAGGTACCAGTGGTCTTGCTTCTGCACGAGCCCCCACGGGTCGACGGTGCGGTCGACGGGCTCCCGGTTCCACGCTGCGTAGCGGATGCGCAGCTGCACCCGATCGACGATCGCCGCTTCGAGCACCGGGAGGAGTGCTGGGCGTTCGGGCGTCGGCCTGCCCCATTCGCCGGGGTCGATGACGACCGCTTCGGCAGCGGCCTGCGCGTTGGTGCGAAAGGTCTCGGGCAGGGCGCGCACGAGCTTGCGCAGGGCGGCTTTCGCTTCGGGGTCGACGGATGCCGCTGGCCCGACCAGCAGGAAGAGCGCACGTGCCTCACCAGCCGACAGACCGCTGAGGTCGGTGCGGGCGCCGCCGAGCAGTTGCCAGCCGCCGCCGCGGCCCGCCTGCGGATACACCGGAATACCCGCGGTGGAGAGTGCCTCGAGGTCGCGCCGGGCCGTGGCGACCGAGACCTCGAGCTCCTCGGCGAGCTGCGAGGCGGTCACCCGACCCCGCGCCTGCAGGGTGAGGAGGACTGCCACGAGGCGATCTGCGCGCATGTTTCCATTCTCGTCCGAAAAGTAGTCAAGAGATGAGCACTTCTGCGTTCAACAATGGATTCATCACCTCGGAACACCGAGAAGCCACTCGAAAGGAACCGCTCATGCTCAGGGGATTCGCCACTGTCAGCTACTACGCCGCCGACCTCGAGGCGGCCGCCGCCTGGTACGCCGAGGTGCTCGGCATCGAGCCGTACTACCGGGTTCCCGGCTACATCGAGTTCCGCGTCGGTGACGATGAAGACGAACTCGGCCTCATCGATGCCCGGTACCGCCCTGAGACTCCGGATGTCCCGGCGGGCGAGATCATCTACTGGGCCGTCGACGACGTGAACGCCGCGTACAACCGCCTGCTCTCACTCGGCACGACCCGATATCAACCGCCGATCGAACGCGGGCCGGGCTTCGTGACCGCCGCAGTCGTCGACCCGTTCGGAAACATCCTCGGGGTCATGTTCAACCAGCACTGGGCCGACGCACATACTCGACGGCCCGCGCCGGTCGAGTAGCGCCTGTCCGGTATCGCTGGTCGAGTAGCGCCCGACGAAGGAGGACGCGTATCGAGGCCCGCACCCGGTCTCGATACGCTCCTTCGTCGCCACTCGACCAACGTTCCCGGCCTGTTCGCTCGGACCCTACAGCGCCTTCACCGCCGCGAGCACCTTGCCGAGCGAGTCCTTCGCGTCGCCGAACAGCAGTGTCGTCTGCGGCTCGAAGAGCAGCTCGTTCTCGATTCCGGCGAAGCCGGGCCGCATCGAGCGCTTCAGGAACACGACCTGCCTCGCCTCCTCGACCTCGAGAATGGGCATGCCGTAGATCGGCGACCCCGGTGACGTCTTCGCCGCCGGATTCACGACGTCGTTCGCGCCCACGACGAGCGCGACATCCGCCGTCTTGAATTCGGGGTTGACCTCGCTCATCTCCTTCAGCGATTCGTAGGGCACGTTCGCCTCGGCGAGCAACACATTCATGTGCCCCGGCATGCGCCCGGCGACCGGATGGACCGCGAAGACGACCTCGATGCCCCGCGACTCGAGCTCGGTCTGCAACTCGGCGACCGTGTGCTGGCCCTGTGCGACCGCGAGGCCGTAGCCGGGCACGATGATCACCTTCTGGGCGTAGCCGAGCAACACGGCGACGTCTTCGGCGTTCGACGAGCGCACCGGGCGATCGGATGCCACGGTCGACCCCGCCGTCGATCCGCCCTTGAACGCACCGAAGAGGATGCCCGTGACGCTGCGGCCCATCGCCGAGGCCATCGCCCGGGTGAGGATCGTGCCCGAAGCGCCGACGAGGGTGCCGGCGATGATGAGCACCACGTTGCCGAGCACGAACCCCGAGGCTGCGACGGCGAGACCCGTGAAGGCGTTCAGCAGTGAGATGACGATCGGCACGTCGGCGCCGCCGACGGGCAGCACGAGCAGCACGCCGGTGATGAGGCCGAAGACGAGTACCACGACCGCGAGCCAGCCGGCCCCGGTGAAGATGACGGCGACGGATGCCGCGACCGCGACGAGTACCGAGGCACTCATGATGATCGGCAGACCGGGGAAGACCACGGGCCGGGTCGTCATCAGCTCTTGCAGCTTCGCGAAGGTCACGAGAGACCCCGAGAACGACACAGCTCCGACGAAGAGCGTGAAGACGATCGCGGTGCCGAGCAGGGGATTCACGCCCACCTGCAGGTCGTACAGTCCGTTCGTCTCTCCGACCGGCGTCGTCGCGTGCCCCAACTCGAGCAGTGCCACGAGTGCGGCGGCACCTCCGCCGACACCGTTGAAGAGGGCGACGAGCTGCGGCATCTGCGTCATCTGCACCCGGCGGGCGATCGGCGCGGCGATCGCCGAGCCGATCGCGATCGCCGCGAGGATCCACGGGATGTTGTCGAGCTTCATCGAGAGGAACACGGTGACGACGGCGATGAGCGCGCCGGCCGCACCGATGAGGTTGCCGCGCCGGGCGGTCTTCGGCGAGCTGAGGCCCTTGAGGGCGAGGATGAAGCAGATCGCGGCGACCAGATAGAGCAGCGCCGTCCAGACGGGGGAGAGGAGGCTCATCGACTGGCCCCCTTCCGGCCGCGGAACATCTCGAGCATGCGGTCGGTCACGACGAAGCCGCCGACGAGGTTCGCGGTGGCGAGCACGACGGCGACGAGGGCGAGCGCGAGGGTCCAGCCGTCGGATGCCTGGCCGGCGACGATGATCGCGCCGACGAGGATGATGCCGTGGATCGCGTTCGCGCCCGACATCAGCGGGGTATGCAGGGTGCTCGAGACCTTCGAGACCACCTCGAAGCCCACGAACACCGAGAGCACGGTGATCGTGAGGAGGGCGATGCCGTCCATCAGCGGTGTCCTTCCTGGTCGGGTGCTTCCGTTGGTCGAGAAGCGCCCGACGAAGGAGGCCGCGTATCGAGACCCGGGTCCCCGCCGAGCAACTCGGCCGTCGGCGCATGCCGCACCTCGCCGGCGAACGTGAGGCACGCCCCCGCGACGACCTCGTCGTCGAAGTCGGGCTCCACCCGGCCGTCGTGCGTCATGAGCTCGACGAGGTTGGCGACGTTCTTCGCGTAGAGCCGCGACGCATCGGCCGGCATGCTCGATGCGGCATCCTTCATGCCGACGAGCGTCACTGTGCCCTCGCCGCTCGCGGTCGGCACCGCGACATCCGTGCCCGCAACCGAACCCTCGACGTTGCCGCCCGACTCGGCCGCGAGGTCGACGACCACCGAACCGGGCCGCATGGCCGCGACCATCTCGGTCGTGACGAGCAGCGGGGCGGGGCGTCCGGGAATCGCGGCCGTCGTGATGAGCACGTCGGCCTCGGCGATGTAGGGGGCGAGCAGACGCCGCTGCGTCGCCGCCCGGTCTTCGCCGAGTTCCTTCGCGTACCCGCCGGCGGCGTCGGCGGCAGTGTCGAGATCGAGATTGATGAAGGTGCCGCCCATCGAGGCGACCTCGTCGGCCGATGCCGCGCGCACGTCGTTCGCCGAGACCCGCGCTCCGAGCCGCTTCGCCGTGCCGATCGCCTGCAGGCCGGCGACGCCGGCGCCGAGCACGACGACCCTCGCCGGTGGAATCGTGCCGGCGGCCGTCATGTAAAGCGGGAAGAACCGGGGCAGGCGCATGGCGGCCTCGAGCACGCAACGGTACCCGGCCACGAGCGCCTGGCTCGTCAGCGCGTCCATCGACTGCGCCCGCGAGATGCGCGGCACGAGCTCGAGGGCGAAGGACTTCACCCGCGCGTCGCGCAGCGCCCGAACCGCGTCGAGCTCGCTCGCCGGTGAAGCAAGCCCCACAGTGACCGTGCCGCTGCGGAGGGCGGCGACCGTCTCGACGGCGAGCGGTCGCACGTGCAGCAGCACGTCGATCGCACCGAGATCGAGCCGGTCGACGAGTTCGGCTCCCGCATCGGCGTACTGCGAATCGCCGTGATCAGATGCCTCGCCGGCGCCGCGCTCGATGGTGAGGGTCAGCCCGAGCCCGGCGAGTTGCCGCACCGTCTCGGGGGTGGCCGCGACCCTCCGCTCGCCCTCACGCCGCTCTTTCGGGATACCGACTCGCACGAACCCTCCTTCTGACACGGGAGTGCAGCGGTGCCGAGGGAGAGAGGTCGATCCCCGTGCCCGCGGCGCTGCTGCACGTGTCGTTCAGCGTACGTGGCCGCGAGGCATCCGCTCCATGATTCCTCGCGATTCCCCGCCCGAACTTCGCCGGTTGTTCCGTCGGGCGGAGGCGATCGGTCATTCGTGTCGAATTCGCGTCGCCGGTCTCGACCCACTGGTACCCACCGCATCGAGGAGGAATGATGAACACCATGACCAGCGCAGCGCCCGCGCCTGCGGCCGTCGGGCCGCTCGACGTCGCCTTCGAGGCCGTGCTCGAGCGGAGCCCCGCCAAGGGCGGCTGGACCTACGTGATCTGGCCGGCATCGGCCGAGTTCTTCGGAACCCATGGGCTCGTGAAGGTGTCGGGCACCGTCGACGGCGCCACATTCGACGGATCATTCATGGCACTCGGCGACGGCAGCCACAAGCTGGCGGTGACCGCCGCCGTGCGACGCGCCATCGGCAAAGAGGCCGGCGCGACGGTGCAGCTGCACCTCACGGAACGCCGATCCTGAGGCGTCGACGTCGTCCGGCGCGACGTTCGTTCTTGCTCCTCATTCGTTCGATTACCGGTCGAATCGTCCTAGTATCGGACGAACACGAGACGAACGCGCACGACGGAGGGGACGTTCCCGCATGGCAGCCGACGCCGGCACGCAAGCCGGTTCGCAGACGCTGAGCCGCGGCATCCGCGTGCTCGAGATTCTCGCCGCCGCCGACCGGAACCTCACGATCGACGAGCTCGCGGGGGCGCTCGGCGTGCACCGCTCGGTCGCCTATCGGCTGCTCCGCACCCTCGAGGATCATGGGCTCGTCACCCGCGACGCCGCGGGTCGACTGAGCCTCGGCACGGGACTCGCGGCACTCGCTTCGGGCGTCGCCCGCGACCTCCAGCGCCTCGCGCTGCCCGAGCTCAACGCCGTCGCGAACGAGCTCGGAATGACGTGCCTGCTCGCCGTGCTCGTCGACGCCGAGGAGGCGGTCACACTGGTGAGCGCGTCACCACGCCAATCCGTTGCGGTGGTGTCGTACCGGCCGGGCCACCGGCATCCGATCACCCGCGGCGGCCCCGGCAAGGCGATCCTGCTCAGCCTTCCCGACAGTGCGTGGCCGTCGGACGTGCCCGACGGGCTTCGAGAGGAGATCGCCGCCAGCCGCGATCGCGGGTACGCGCTGAGTCATGACGAGGTCGTGCCGTCGCTCAGGTCGGTCGCCGTGCCGCTTGCGTTGCCGGGCCAGCCGCCGGCATCGATCGCGGTGATCCACGTCTCGTTCGACCGACCCGAAGCCGAGATCGCCGAGCGCCTGAAGCTCGCGGCCGAGATCGTCGCCCGAGCGTACGGCGCCTGAACGTACGGCGCCCGACCGGCGCGTCAGCGCGCGAGCAGGATGCCTCGGAAGAACTCGGCCAGCTCTTCGACGGCGGTCAGCGGCAGCACGTTCGCCACGTACTGGTCGGGCCGCACCACCACGACGGCTCCGGCACGGTCGATGCCGCGCAGCTCGAAGATGTCGTGCTGCGGGTCGGCGGCGTAGACCTTCTCGTAGTCGGTCAGCTCGAACGGGCCGTTGCGCGGAAGGAAGACCTGCGGCACCCGCCCGAGGTCGACGGCCGTATGAGGCTGCTGGTAGACGACCTTCACATCGAAGACGCTGTCGATGTCGGCGCCGTCGGGCGTGAACGCTCGAAGCGGTGAGTCGGATGCCTCGTGCAGCCAGTTCGCCCAGTCGGCGAGTGCCGTGCCGCGCAGGGCGGGCGCCGCGGCATCCGCGAACGCATAGATGCGCCAGCGCCCGTCGGCCCGGTGATGATGCCCGAGCTGCACGGGGTTGCCGTCGCCGACGCGTTCGGCGGGCGCCGACTTGAAGCGCTTGCCGATCGGGAACCCGGTTGCGAGGCCCTGGTGGCCGGCCTCGCCGACGATCATCGAGGCCTCGTACTGCGTCATGAATCCCGCTGGGAACTCGAAGGTGCGCACGTAGAACTCCTCGAGCTCTGCCGGGTCGCCGAGGTCTTCGGGCTTCGTCGCCATCAGCTTCGACCACTCGCGATCGAACTCGATCAGGTTCTTCGCGACGACGTGGCGTTCGGCGTGGTAGGTCTCGAGCAGCGCCGGGTGAGCACGGCCGTCGAGCACGTGGCCGAGCTTCCAGCCGATGTTCCAGCCGTCTTGAATCGAGACGTTCATGCCCTGGCCCGCCTTCGCACTGTGCGTGTGGCAGGCATCGCCGGTGATGAAGACGCGCGGGGTGCGACTGCCCTGCTCCTCGACGGGAACGTCGTCGAAGCGGTCGGTCACGCGGTGGCCGACTTCGTAGACCGAGTGCCACGGCACGTTCCGCACGTCGAGCGTGTACGGGTGCAGGATCTCGTTCGCCTTCGCGATGATCTCGTCGAGCGTGGTCTGGCGCACCGCGCCGCGGTCGTCTTCGGAGACCTCCCCGAGGTCGACGTACATGCGGAACAGCTGCCCGCCCTCGCGCGGGATGAGCAGGATGTTGCCCGCCTCGGACTGAATGGAGCACTTCGTGCGGATGTCGGGGAAGTCAGTCACGGCGAGCGTGTCCATCACGCCCCAGGCGTGGAACGACTGCGCGCCGACATGCTTGGCGCCGATCGATTCGCGCACCTGGCTGCGTGCACCGTCGGCGCCGACGACGTACTTGGCGCGCAGGGTGCGGCGCTCGCCCGTGCGTCTGCCCTCCAGTGGGACGGCGTGCGACGCGTCGCCGGCACCGATTCCGACACCCGTGACCCGCTCGAGGGTGACCGTCACCGGGTGGTCGGGGAGGGCACCTTCGATCCCTGAGCCTGTCGAAGGGGCGATGTCGAGTCCGACGAACTCCCAGCCGTAGTCCGGCGTGATGCGCCCGGGGGAGTTGTGCGCGTACTCGGCGAAGTAGTCGAGCACACGCGCCTGGTTCACGATGAGATGCGGGAACTCGCTGATGCCGGTCGGGTCGTCAGGGGTGACCGCGGCGCGGTGGATGTTCCGGGGGTGCTCGGGGTCTGGCTTCCAGAACGCCATTTCGGTGATGCGGTACGCCTCGGCGATGATGCGTTCGGCGAAGCCGAACGCCTGGAACGTCTCGACGCTGCGAGCCTGAATACCGTCGGCCTGGCCGATCGCGAGCCGGCCGCCGCGGCGTTCGACGATGCGCGTCGTGACGCCCGGGAACTGCGCGAGCTGCGCCGCTGCGACCATGCCGGCAGGCCCCGAGCCGACGATGAGCACGTCGACCTCGTCGGGAAGCTCCTCGGGCCGGTCGATTCCGACGCCCGCCGCGGGCTGCACCCGCGGGTCACCGGACACGTAGCCGTAGTGGTGGAACTGCACGGCTTCTCCTCACTGCTCTGTGGGTTGGGGCGCCTCGCGGCGTGTTCGATAATAGAACTCTGCATTCTCATATCGCGCACTCATCATAAGTCGGCATGCCCGGGCGGGCAAGCGCCGAGGGCGCACGGGAAGGCGGGCGCTCACGGCGATGCCCGCGCGCCTACCTGGGCCGAAGCGCCGCCGCGAGTTCGCGGCGCGAACCGACGCCGAGTTTCGAGAACACCTTGCTCAGATGCCACTCGACGGTGCGCGGGCTGATGTACAGCACCGATCCGATCTCGGGATTGGTCTGGCCGGCCCCAGCCAGACGTGCGATCTGCGCCTCCTGCGCGGTGAGCTCGGGCCCCGCGGCATCCGCATGCCTTCGCACCGACTCGCCCGTCGCGACGAGTTCCCGGGCCGCGCGCTCGGCGAACCCCTCAGCGCCCATGGTCGTGAACGCCTCGTGCGCGATGCGCAGTTGCGTGCGCGCGTCGGCACGACGGTTCGCGCGCCGCAGCCATTCACCGTGTAGCAGGCGCGTGCGAGCGAGCTGCACCGCGAGACCCGTGCGCGAGAACCGCTCGATCGCCTCGCGATAGTCGGCATCGATCGCCTCCGGCCCCTCGGTGCCGACGAGCGCGTCCGCGAGGAACTGCGCGCCGCGGGCCCAGTCGGTCGACGCGACGCCGGTGCGCTCGGCGAGTCGATCCCGCGCTGCGCGCGCCTCCCCGGGCTCGCCCGCGCGAACCGCGGCCTCGACGAGTTCGGTAAGCGACCAGTTCAGCACTCCGAGGTCGGGATACTCGACGGCCTCGCGAGCCGCCTCGAACGCCGCAGGGTAGCGGCCGAGCCCGTTGTTGAGTACTGCGCGCGCGTACAGGGCGCTGCCGACGAGACGACCCTCGCCCCGCACCTCGGCACCGGCCATGACAACGTCGATGAGTTCGAGCGCCTCCGATTCGCGCCCGCGGTACGCGGCGAGTGCGAGCGATCCCGACGGGCGCGGCGCGAGGCCGCGTGCCCGCTCGATCACGGCGGCCTCGGCGAGGGTGTCATCCGCCTCGGCGAACCTCCCGGCGAACGAGAGGGTTCCCGCGGAGAAGGCCAGGGCGGTCGGCAGCAGGGACAGCGCGCCGCTGGCGCGCGCGAACGACACCGCCTGATCCGACAGTTCGAACCATGCGGCGTCGTCCCACACTTCGTGCGCAGCCGGAGCAGCGAGCCAGAGCAACGAGTACTCCTGCTCGCCGCCGAGCGCGTCGATCGCGCGACGCAGCTTCGGCGCGGCCTCCGCCGGCCCGTCGAGTGCCCACGTCGCGAGCCCGTCGAGCAGCAGGTCCGTCGGCCCGTCACCGCTCATGACGGTGCGTGCGGCTCCGGCTGCCCGCGTGAGGGCGTCGCCACCGAGGCGTCCGGCGTACGCCGCGGCGCCCACTGCCGTGAGGTACGTACGGCGGGCCGAGTCGGGATCGAGTTCCTCGAGCGTCGCGGCCGCCGCCAGCAGCAGCGGGCCGGACTCCCTTCCGGGATTCACCTCGAAGGCGGCTTGCGCGCGCATCCGTTCGGCGTCCGCCCGTTGGCCGGCGTCGAGCGGCGACAGTGCGGCGGCGGCGAGCATCTCTGGAACGAGGGTGGGCGCACCGGCATCCAGCCGCGCCTGCGCCGCAGCGAGCAATCGAGCGCCCCGCAGCGTCGGCTCGGGCGTGAGCTCGGCGGCACGTTCGAGGAACGCGGCAGCAGCCGACCGCCCGCCACGCGCGAGCGCGCGCATCGCCGAGCGTTCGAGCTCCGCCGCGACATCCTCGTCGGGCACGACCGTCGCGTGCGCGCGGTGCCAGGCACGGCGATCGCCGTCGACGTCAGGGTCGATCACCTCGGCGAGAGCCCGGTGCACCGCTCGGACGTCGTCAGGTCGCGCCGAGCGCCAAGCTGCCGAGCGCACGAGCGGATGCCGGAACCGGACGCGTGTGCCGAGTTCGATGAGCCCTGCGGCCACCGCCGGTTCAGCGGATGCCGGTGCGATCGCCAGACGGTCGAGGGCGGCCCAGAGCAGGGTCACATCGCCGACCGGCTCGACGGCGGCGGTCAACAGCACTTGCCTGGTCTCCGGCGGCAATTCGGCGATCTGCCGAGCGAATCCATGCTCGAGCCGGTTCGTGAGCGACGCCGTGCTCCCGCCTCCGAACCCGAAGACGAGTTCGGCGGCGCTGAGTTCGCGCGGCAGTTCGATGAGAGCGAGCGGATTGCCGTGCGCCTCGGCGATGATGCGGTCGCGCACCTGCGGTTCGGTGGGGCTGCTCAGCACGGAGTCGAGCAGCGCCCGAGCGTCGGCGTCGTGGAGTCCGTCGATGCGGAGTTCCGGCAGGTCGACGAGGAATGGCTCATCGGCGAGCAGCCGCTCGTCGTCGCGAGTCCGAACCCCGAAGACGAGTGCGACGGAATCGGCGTCGAGCCGCCGCGCGACGAACCCGAGCACGACCTCGGTCATGCGATCCACCCATTGCAGGTCGTCGACGATGCAGACGACCGGGTGGTGCGAGGCCGCCTCGGACATCAGCCCGAGAACCGCGAGTCCGACGATCAAGGCCTGCGGCGGCGCGCCGGCGCTCAGGCCGAATGCGGTGGCGAGCGCATCGCGCTGCGGATCGGGCAGCGTGTCGATGCCCTTCATCAATGGAGCGCAGAGTTGCTGCAGACCCGAGTAGGCGATCTCCGACTCGAGCTCGACACCCGAGGCCCGGATCACCTGCATGCCGGACGCGCGGTTGGCCAGGTACTCGAGCAACGCGGTCTTGCCCGCTCCCGCATCACCGCGGAGCACGAGCACCTGACTCCGGCCATCGCGCACGTCGCGCAAGAGGCGATCGAGCACGCCGCACTCGCGCTGCCGCCCGCGGAGGTCCGAACCACTGGCACTTGTCACGTGAGCCTCCAGTCCGGAGGTTACACGAGCCGTGAACCGCCCCCGGGGTCCCCGGTCCATGCCCCCGGGGGGTCGACCCGTGCATCACCCGGGCGCGAGGCCCGGGACTCCCCGACGAACATGATCACACGGTGCCGAACCGGTGCCCGATCACCGATCACCGATCACGGAGGAATGACATGAACACGAACACGAACACGAACACGGGCAACGAATCACGAAGCCAGGACAGACGGGCACTCGAGCTGAAGTTGGAGGTCGTGGTGATCCCCGTCTCCGATGTGGACCGGGCGAAGACCTTCTACGAGGGGCTGGGCTTCCGGGCCGACGCCGACGCCTCGACCGAACGAGGCCTGCGTGTCGTGCAGGTCACCCCGCCCGGATCATCCGCCTCGGTGATCTTCGGCACCGGCCTGACGGATGCAGCTCCCGGCTCCACCCGCGGACTCCACCTGATCGTGACGGATGTCGCGGAGGCGCGCGCCGCTCTCGCTGAACGCGGGCTCGACATCACGGAGGTGTGGCACGACCGCGACACCGTCTTCCACTGGGCCGGAGCGGCGAATCGGGTCAGCGGGCCCCACCCGCTCTACGACAGCTATGCATCGTTCGCATCGTTCGCCGACCCCGACGGCAACGAGTGGGTGCTCCAGCAGGTCGTCGAGCGCCTGCCCGGGCGCTGAAGACAGTGGAGGAGAGAGACATGGAGACCGGAATCGATCCCACGACGGAGCTGTTGCTCGACCTGCTCACGCGAGCCGCGACGGCACACGGCGTGCACGAGGAGCAGGATCTCGGCGGCGTGTACGACGAGCAATGGCCGCAGTGGTACGCGGTACACATGACTCGCACCCTCGCCGAGGCCGGGTATCGCATCACGGCGACCGGCGATGCGCCGATCGGCGACGCGAGCGAGGGGAGTGAACGATGAGCCTCATCGACAGGATCCTCGGCCGCAAGGCGGATATGCCCGAGACGGCGCCCCCAGACGCGTGGCAGTCTCGCGCCCGGGCTTCGCGCGAGGACCGCCAGACCATCGAGGTCGACGCCCTCACCGCCTCCGCCCTAACCGCGGCGTTGTGGAACCCCGGGGTCGGCATCGGGTACGTCGGTCCGTCGACGTACCAGGACTTCGGCGAATGGGATGACTGGGAGGGATGAATCGGGCAGGAACGGAGAAGCGCGGGGCGGGCATCGCCGCCTAGCCTGAGATCGATGCAGCGGTCCGCGCGGCATCGCCGACGAAGATTCCCGAAGGAGAAGACCACGATGGCTAAGACCGACGAGTCCGGAGGACTGAGCAAGGAGGAGCGCGACGCGGTCAAGCAGCGCGCGAAGGAGGTCCGCGAGCAGGAGAAGGCCGGCAAGAACCGCGCGGCCGGCGAGAAGGCGGTCCTGGAGGCCATCGCCGAAATGGAACCTGAAGACAAGGTGCTCGCGGAAGGGCTCTACAGCGTCGTCTCCGAGGTCGCGCCAGACCTCGTACCCAAGACCTATTACGGCATGCCAGGTTTCGCGGACGCGGATGGCAAGATCGTCGTCTTCATCCAGGCGGCCAAGAAGTTCAAGACGCGCTACGCGACCATCGGGTTCCAGGACACTGCCAATCTCGACGACGGTGACATCTGGGGCGCCGCCTTCGCGGTCCGCAACTGGACACCAGCGGTGGAGAAGAAGGTCGCCGAACTCGTCCGCAAGGCCGTCAGCTGACGAATGCCGCACGCTTCCCGGTGAGGGATGCGAGCGGCATTCGTCGTGGCTCTGCGAGCGAGGCTCTGCCTCAGCTGATCTTGCGGCGGTAGATGGCGATCGCCCAGATGTAGGTGACGACGAGGATGCCGACGAGCCAGGCGAGGGCGATCCAGATGTCGTTGCCGACGGGCTCCTGGGCGAACAGGGCCCGGATGGAGTTCACGATCGAGGTCACGGGCTGGTTCTCGGCGAACCAGGCGACCGGGGCCGGCATCGTGTCGGTGGGCACGAACGCCGAGCTGATGAACGGCAGGAAGATCAGCGGGTAGCTGAACGCGCTCGCACCGTCGACGGTCTTCGCCGAGAGCCCGGCGATCACCGCGAGCCAGGTCAAGGCGAGGGTGAACAGGATCAGGATGCCGGCGACGGCGAGCCAGGCGCCAATGGATGCCCCGGTGCGGAAGCCCATGATGAACCCGACGCCGATGACGATCGCGACCGAGATGAGGTTCGAGACCAGGGACGTGAGCACGTGCCCCCAGAGCACGCTCGACCGGGAGATCGGCATGGACTGGAAGCGTTCGAAGATGCCGCCCTGCATGTCGAGGAACAGCCGGTACGCGGTATAGGCGATGCCCGACGCGACCGTGATCAGCAGGATGCCGGGGAGCATGTAGTTGATGTAGGACTCGTCGGATCCGGTGTTGATCGCACCGCCGAGCACGTACACGAAGAGGAGCATCAACGCGATCGGAGTGACCGCGGTGGTGATGATCGTGTCTGGGCTGCGGAGGATGTGCGTCAGCGAGCGGCCGGTGAGCACCCGGGTGTCGCTGAGGACGTGGCTGGTCATCGTTGTTCCTTTCCTGCCGCGACTGCACCGTCGGTGCGGCCGTCGTCGGCGCTGTCGATCTCGCCGGTTTCGCCGACGAGTGCGAGGAACACGTCCTCGAGGGAGGGCTGCTTCTCGACGTACTCGACCTGGGCGGCCGGGAGGAGTTGCTTGAGTTCGGCGAGGGTGCCGTTCTGGATGATCGTGCCCTTGTGCAGGATCGCGATGCGGTCGGCGAGATGCTCGGCCTCGTCGAGGTACTGCGTGGTCAGCAGCACGGTCGTGCCGCTCTTGGCGAGTTGCTTGATCGTCTGCCACACCTCGATGCGCGCCTGCGGGTCGAGACCGGTGGTGGGCTCATCGAGGAAGATGATCGGCGGGTTGCCGATCAGGCTCATCGAGATGTCGAGCCGACGGCGCATGCCACCCGAGTAGGTACCCGCCTTGCGGCTGCCGGCTTCCGTGAGAGAGAAGCGGGCGAGCAGCTCGTCGGCGATTCCGCCCGGGTTCTTCATGTGACGAAGCTTCGCGATCAGCACGAGGTTCTCCCGGCCGGTGAGTACTTCGTCGATCGCGGCGAACTGGCCGGTCAGGCTGATCGACTCGCGCACGTCGCCGGCGTTGGTGGCGACGTCGAAGCCGTACACCGTCGCCGCGCCCGCATCGGCCTTCAAGAGCGTCGACAGAATGCGCACCAGGGTGGTCTTGCCTGCGCCGTTCGAGCCGAGCAGCGCGAAGATGCTGCCCGCCTTCACGTCGAAGTCGACGCCCCGCAGCACGTGCAGGTCTTTGAATGATTTCTCGATGCCCTGCACCCGGATCGCGGGTGCCTGGACCTGTTGGGTGGTCATTTCTGCTCCTCTCGTTCGATGCTCTCGATCGTCTCCGTGAGGCGATTGCGCTCCTTGTCGACCCAGCGCTTGCCGACATAGGCCTGGCTGAATGCCTCGGCGAAGCCGACCGGATCGTCGCCGACGATCGCGCTGACGGGCGTCTCATCGGCGGCGGCACGTTCCCACAGGTCGGCGAAGTCGCCGAGCATCGTCATCATGACCGTGGCGTCGCCGTCGGTGATGCCGCCGTTGTACATGAAGTACCGTTCGAAGGCATTCGCGGCCGTGAGGTACGGCTCCGGCAGGGCCGCGATGCGGGCCTTGTACTGCCGGTACTGCTTCTTCTGATCCAGCGATCCCGTGAGGGTCTCGATCCATTTGCTCGCCATGGTCACTTCACTCCTTCTTCGTGTGCTTTGTGCTGCTGCGATTCGATGCGGTGGCGGAGCTGTTCGATGCGTTCTGCGAGAAAGCTCCAGGTTCCCCAGAATTCTTCGAGGTACTCGCCGCCCAGTGCGTTCAGCGTGTAGACCTTGCGCGGCGGCCCCTTCTCGGACGGGATCTTCTCGACGTCGACGAAGCCGCGCTGTTCGATCCTGACCAGCAGGGCGTAGACGGTGCCCTCGACGATGTCGGAGAAGCCCTGGTCACGCAGCCGCGCAGTGATCTCAGCGCCGTACGCCGGCTGCTCGGCCAGAATTGCGAGGACGATGCCCTCGAGCGTGCCCTTGAGCATCTCGGTCATCTGCTTGCCCATGAAACCCTCCTTTCACTATTCGGTGTTGGTGAGTACTAGTACTCGGTGACAATGACTACTGGTAGATAGTAATCATGAGTACCGGTAAATAGCAACACTAGGTAGCGAAGAGAATTCCAGTTCTTCCACCGGACCCAGCCTGAAGCCACCGGGAATCCGGATCAACGCTCGATCGGGATACGATCGTTGACCTGTATGTCCACCTCGGAGGAAGAGCAATGGAGCTACGGGACATCGAGATCTTCCTCACCCTCACCGATGAACTGCACTTCGGCCGCACCGCCGAGCGCCTGCACGTCTCGGTGTCGCGCGTGAGCCACGCGATCCGCTCGCAGGAGATCGCGATCGGTGCGCCGCTGTTCGCGCGCTCGAGCCGCCGCGTCGAGCTCACCCACGTGGGCGAGGTGCTCCGGGCGGGCTTGAAACCGGCCTACGACGGCATCCGACGCTCCATTGCGGATGCCACGACGGCCGCCCGTCAATCGGCCGAAACCCTGACGATCGGAGTCCAGGGAGCGCAGGCGCACGACCTCGAACCCGTGTTGGAGGCGTTCCGTGCGTCGCACCCGCTCGCCGATGTGCGGTATCGGGAGGTGTACTTCACCGACCCTTTCGACTTGCTCCGCCGCGGTGAGGTCGATTTGGTGACCGCGTGGCTACCGGTCGACGAGCCCGACCTCGCCGTGGCGTGCGTGTTGCGTGAAGAGCCGCTCAACCTGATGGTGTCGTCGCGGCATCCACTGGCCCGCCACTCATCGATCGAGCTCGAAGCACTCGGCGACCTCGTCGTGCCCGATGTCGTTGGGCCTGCCGCATGGCTCTCGGCGGTCGTGCCGTTCACGACGCCGTCGGGCCGCGCCGTCAGGCGTGCGCACCAGGTGTCAACGTTCCAGGAAGTCCTGGCGCTCGTCGCGGCAGGTGAGGTGGTCTGCCCGGTTCCCGACGAGGGGCGCCGCTATTACCCGCGACCCGGTGTCGCCTACGTGCCGTTCAACGACGCGGAACCCGTGCGTTGGGCCCTCATCCGGCAGCGCGAACGAGTCACGCCGATCATGCGGGAGTTCGTCGACGCAACGCTGCGCATGGGCTCGGAATCCGCCGGCACCAGAGATCCCACTGCGCAGATCTAGCCGAGTTCGTCACGACGGCGCGAGAGGTAGGCGGTCTCGGCGGTGTTTCCCGTGAGAGCGATGGCCCGGTCGTAGGCCGCGCGCGATTCCTCGCGACGTTCCAGCCTTCGGGTCGATCCCGTCGTGCGATGGCGCGCCGTCGTCTCCGAGGTGGTCGTTCACGCACCTCGGATGTTGCGGGGTCGGTCAGCGGCGGTTGACGAACCGGGCCGCGCCGATGATGACGGCCAGCGCCGCGCCGAGCGCGGACACCAACGGCACCGCGACCACGGCGAGGGCGACCGTATTGGGGCGGAACTTCAGACCGTCGGGGCCGCCGATGTACGCCCCGATCGGCACCGAGTAGCCACCGCCACCGCCACCGCTTCCCTCGCCCCGTCCGGCCGGGGTCTTCTCGGATGCCGGCATGTCGCCGGAGCCCTCACCCCCGCCGAAGCCGAAGGCCACGAGTGCGACCGGCACGAACTCCCGACCGTCGATCGTGGACTTCTCGCCGTATGCCACCTTCGCGCCCCACGCGGGCACCGATTCCGCCAGGTTCTCGATGAGCTTCGCCATGGCTCGACCGTACGCTCGATATCCGCGCGCGGCTAGATGCACCTGGTCATCACCCCGCAAGCGGATCCTCTGCGCGCACGCTCAGCGACGAGTCTTCGGACCCCGCAGTTTGGCTGAAGCAACGAGCCAGACTGCGGGGATCACCGTCAGAATCGTGAGGAGCACGGTCGACAGAACGAGAGTTGCTCCTCGCCGCCCGCGCTCTGCGTCGCGATGCTCGCGTAGCCGCTGGAATAGGCGATGTCGGACGTGCGTTGACCCCGGCATGCGCTCCAAAGGCGGAAAGGACGTGCGACATGCCGTGGAGTACACGCGAAGTGGCGGAACTGGCGGGTACGACAGTGAACACTGTCCGTCACTACCATCGAATCGGACTCCTTGAAGAGCCGGAGCGCCGGTACAACGGGTACAAGCAGTACGAGCATCAGCACCTCGTGAGTCTTCTTCGAATCCGGCGCCTCGCAGACCTCGGCGTTCCCTTGTCGCAGATCGATGGAGTGAGCGTCTGCACGGAAGGCACGCCGAAGACGTTTCAGGATCTCGACTCCGAACTGCAAGGGATCATCGAACGATTGGGGAATGCCCGAGCCGACATCGCAGGCATCCTGCGAGACAACGTCTCTGCGGGTGTCTCCGCCGGCTTCGAGTCCGTTGCATCCCGATCGTCGAAGACCGACAGTTCGCAAGCCCACATCCACACGCAGCTGTACGATCCGGCCGCGTTGGCCGACATCCGGAAGATCGCCGAAGCCGACGCTGACAACCTCGGTGCTGAACTCGATCGCTTGCGTCACGACGCGGATGAAGAAACTCGGCGCCGGCTGGTGAATGGGCTTGCGACGAAGCTCGCGCAGCATCTTGTCGACCATCGGCGGTTGGAACCCCCGCTCACACACCTGCCGAACAGCCACCACACGACCTCGCAGACCTCGGTCGAAGTTGCCGAAGAGCTGTACAACCCCGCGCAGCTCGACGTCCTCCATCGTGCATACAACGTCGCGCGCGACGTTGCGCGGGCGACGCACGACGCGAACGAGATCATCAACGCGGGTTGACCCTACTCCAAGACGGCGAGCATCACCCTGATCTCGGCCCGGGCGAGCTGAAGCCTCTTGATGCTCGCCGACAAGTCCGCATCGATCAGACGAAGCATCTCCTGCTCGCTGTGAGCATCATCTTCTCGGCGGATCGCCGCGGCAGGAACGCCACGGTCCCGCATCCGACGTACATGGAGCAACTGCAGCAGGTGATTTCTTCCATACTGCTTGTATCCGTTGGGCGCTCTGTCGGGTTCGTCGAGAACGCCCAGCCGGTGGTAGTGCCGCACCGTGTTCACAGTGGTCCCAGCAAGTTCCGCCAGTTCACGAGTACTCCACGGCATCCGATCGACCTCCTGCTCCCCCTGCCTCGATGCTCGACCCGGCGTTGTTCGGTGTCCGCGCCGGTCCGGTGCGCCGGGTGCGCACCCACACAACCACGGTCGCGAGGACGATCACCACGGCGGGCAGCAGCGTCGTCCACGTCCCGACGCCCGCCGAGCGATCGTACGCGGCGATGACGTCGACGTGAAGCGCAGCGTCGAACAGGAAGCCCAAGGTGTTGAACCCCGCATGCAGCACCACCGCGATCTCGATGCCGCCGGTGCGCCAGGTGACCAACGCCGTCCCGACGGCGAAGAAGAGGTAGTTGACGTTCAGCAACAGGTCGGTCGAGAAGTGGACGAAAGCGAACAGCACGCTCGAAATGACGATGGCGACGACGATGCCGGCCCGTGCGCCACGCGCCCACCCGCCAGCGACGCGGAGGATCAGCCCACGGAATCCGTACTCTTCGCCGGCACCCTGAAGCGGTGTGAGCAGCAGCGTGGCAACGAGGAACCAGACCACATCCGTTTGGCTCAAGGTGGTCTCCGGCAGCGGCGCCCAGTACAGGACAGCCGTGACAACCGTCCACGCGGGAACGATGAAGAGCAGCGCCCGCCCGAAGATGTCGAACCGGAAGCGCGAGATCACCGAGTGCAACGATGCGCCCTTCACTCCGTAGAGCCAGCGCTGGATGAGCATGCTCCACGGGATGAGCATCGCGACGGCGGCCATGCCTGCCGCGTGGAACAGGGGGGTATAAGCCACGCTACCGCCAGCGGGGATCGGCCCATCCACCAGCGTCGCAGCGGCGGTGAAGAGGATGTTGAAGAAGAACATTCCGCCGATCAGGAGGACGATCGCGAGGATGCCGCGACCGATCCGGCGTTTCTCCCCGGCGAGCACACGGTGGTACTCGACCTCGGGCGGAATGATGTTCGTGCGCTGGTTCACGGGTATTGGTTCCTTTCGAATCGACCGACGCGATCGGCGACAGGCGCAAGGTGATCTCGTTCGAAACGGAGCCTGCGGCCGATTGCCGACTTCGGGTGCAGGTGTAGCTCACACCCTGTTCCGAGCACACAGTCAAGGGGCTCATCGCGTGAGGGCTCACGGCTTGACCGTGTGCTGAGAACACGGTTTCTACTGGGAACAGAATCCAAAACCGCTCGACGTACGACCCTACGCAGCAAAGGAATCGCGAAGTGGACCCTCTGCAGGAACTCATCAGCAACTTCCAGGATCTTGTGACCCAGGTGCCCGAGATCATCCAGCCCTTCATCGTGATGCTCGCAGGGGCCGTTCCATTCATCGAGGGCGAACTCGCCGCCACGATCGGCATCGCCGGCGGACTCAATCCCATCGTCGCCGGCATCGCCGCCGCAATCGGCAACTTCATCTGCGTGGTCCTCGTGGTGCTTCTCACGTCGCAGGCTCGCACGGCGGTCGCGAACCGCGGCAGGGTGCGCGTCAAGGCGACGGCGGGTGCCACGGGGCTCCCGGATTCCCTGGGCGACGAGTGGGCCACTGCGTTCGAGGAGACGGCACCCGCCAAGCTTGAGTCGAAGGGCCGTCAGCGCTTCAAGAGGTGGCTCGTCCGCTTCGGCGTCCCCGGCGCGAGCATCCTCGGCCCCCTCGCGATCCCAACGCAATTCACCGCCGCGATTCTCGTTGCCGGCGGAACCCCCCGCGGCTGGGTGCTGCTCTGGCAGGCGGTGGCGATCTTCCTCTGGACGACCGTGACCACCGTGTCGATCTGGGCCGCTCTCACCTTCGTCGTCGGGGCCTGAGCCACTTGGGGGGAATCACCGACTTCCTGCTCCCCGAATCTGAGAGGAACAAATGGCACGCAACGAGACGGTGAAACCCGGAGACGGCCATGCCCTACCGCGCTATCGCTGGTGGCAGATGTTCTCACGCTCCCTCTTTCACCTGCGTCTCGCTGGTGAGGGTGGCGCTCCGGAGACCTGGTCCGTCGAATATCGAGCACCACCTCACGGCGCTTCCAGGCGGCCTAGCGAGCTGATCGAGGTGGTAGAAGGCTGCCAACAACGGAACCTGCCGCAGCTGCCGCGTCGCAGCCGCCCCTCGACGATCATGGCCAGTTGACCGGCGAGTTGCTCTTGTGGATTGAGGACGGCGAACCATCGACTCTGGAGTATGCGTGGTACACCGAGGAGCCGATTACAATGCTTCCCGAGCCGCGTTGCGTGGTCATCAAGGAGGCGGGACATGAAGTACCGGTTGATGAATGACTACACCGCCCGCTGGCCGTTCTGGGCAGCGGATGGGCTCTGCAGCGATGACGATCCGCAGCTGCCTGCATCTGACTATGGCAGCGTAAGTCGGACCCACCGGGGCAATCTAGGCGGGACCCACTTGGTCGTTGCCGGGGTGCCTGCGGCAATCTAAGCCGGACCCACCTCCACCGTTATCGGAACTGTGATTTCCGATTGCTGAGGGTGGAGGACGGATGGAGTCTCGGGTGGATGTGTTTGCTCGGATCCGACGTGATGCGCGCGTTGAGGGGTTGGGGATTCGGGCGCTGGCCCGCCGGCACGCGGTCGGCCTGCAGACGGTTCGACAGGCGCTCGAGTCGCCTGAACCGCCGCCGAAGAAGACGCGGGTGCGGTCGGCACCACGGCTGGACAGGTTCAAGCCCCTCATCGACGAAATGCTCCGTCAGGACTTGGACGCACCGCGGAAGCAGAAGCACACCGCGACGCGCGTGTTCGACCGGCTGATTGCCGAGCACGGGGCGACGGAGCTTTCCTACTCGACGGTCCGGAACTATGTTCGGGCCAGGCGCCCGCAGATCGATGCGGCGGCAGGCAGACGGGCTGATGTGTTCGTCCCACAGGAGCACATGCCGGGTGCCGAGGCCGAGGTCGACTTCGGTGAGGTGTGGGTGGTTCTGGCCGGGGTGAAGACGAAGTGTCACATGTTCGTGTTCCGCCTCTCGCACTCGGGCAAGGCAGTCCACCGGGTGTACTCGACGCAATCACAGGAGGCGTTCCTCGAGGGGCACATCGACTCGTTCGATGAGATCGGCGGAATCCCG
Source organism: Agromyces sp. Y575 (assembly GCF_059445445.1). NCBI lineage: Bacteria > Bacillati > Actinomycetota > Actinomycetes > Micrococcales > Microbacteriaceae > Agromyces > Agromyces sp. Y575. The sequence goes on along the minus strand of NZ_JCAIUI010000002.1, from coordinate 897,334 downwards.
ACCCGGCACATCAAGTACGACAACCTCACCGCCGCCGTTCAATCGGTGCTCTACGGCCGCGGCCGGGACCGGATCGAGAACGAACGGTGGGTGCTGTTCCGCTCGCACTACGGGTTCGACTCGTTTTACTGCCAACCCGGGATCAAGGGTGCGCACGAGAAAGGCGGCGTCGAGGGTGAAGTCGGACGATTCCGCCGGAAACGACTCACGCCGATGCCGGTCGTGGGCTCGCTGGCCGAGCTCAACACGCGGATCCGGCAATGGGATGTGGAGGATGATGAACGCCGCATCGCGTCGCGGATCCGCACCGTCGGACAAGACTTCAGCGCTGAGCAAACGAAGCTGGCGCCGTTGCCGTTCGAGCGGTTCGACCCAGGGCTGACGTTGCACCCGAGGGTTGACCGGTCGGCGCTGATCACGGTGCGGATGGCGAAGTACTCAGTCCCCGCGCACCTGATCGGCCGCAACGTCCGAGTGTCGCTGCGGGCATCCGAGGTCGTTGTCTTCGACGGGCACGCCGAGATCGCCCGCCATGAACGCGTCGTCGCTCGCGGCGGCCACGCCGTGAATCTGGATCACTACCTCGAGGTGCTGCGGCACAAGCCCGGCGCGTTTCCCGGGTCCACGGCCCTTGCCCGTGCCCGCGAGTCGGGCGCGTTCACGGCCACGCACGATGCGTTCTGGCAAGCGGCCCGCAAGGTCGACGGCGACACCGCCGGCACCCGCGCCCTCATCGACGTGCTGCTCCTGCACCGGACCATGCACGCCGCCGACGTGATCGCGGGCATCCGTGCCGCTCTGACCGTCGGTGCTGTGTCCGCTGACGTGGTCGCGGTCGAAGCTCGCCTGCACGCGGCTGGGTCCGGCTTGGGCCGGCATCTCGTTGAACAGTCACCACCCGTCGAGCAGCGTGTTGTCAGTCTGACTCAACGCCGGCTTGCCGACCCCGCGGCGGTGATCGCCGGACTCCCGCCGGACACACGTCCGCTGCCGTCGGTCGCCGGCTACGACGAACTCCTACCGCGACGAGCACGACCCAACATCACTGGACCATCCGCCGATCGAGAAGGAAGCACCAGAACATGACCTCACGAGCTACTGCTGTCACCACTACCTTGCGCCGGCGGCGCGGGCTGACCGAGGAAGCTGCGTCCGCTGCCGTCGATCAAGCTTGCAGGCGGCTGCGGCTGCCGACCGTTCGTGCGGTGGTCGATGAAGCGCTCGAGACTGCCAATCGGGAGCAGCTGTCCTACCAGGGCTTCCTCGCTGAGTTACTCATGGCCGAATGTGACGACCGGGACCGGCGCTCCTCTATCCGTCGTGTCAGCGCGGCAGGCTTCCCTAGGAACAAGTGGCTCGGGGACTTCGATTTCGATGCGAACCAGAACATCAACGCTGCGACGATCCACCAACTCGCAGCTGGTGACTGGATTCGGAAGGGCGAGCCACTCTGCCTGATCGGTGACTCCGGCACAGGCAAGAGCCACCTTCTGATCGGGCTTGGCACTGCGGCCGCGGAGAAGGGATACCGAGTCAAGTACACGCTCGCGACGAAGCTGGTCAATGAGCTCGTCGAAGCCGCCGACGAGAGCCAGCTCGCCCGCACCATCGCGCGGTACGGACGCGTCGATCTTCTCTGCATTGACGAGCTCGGCTACATGGAGCTCGACCGTCGCGGCGCCGAACTACTGTTCCAGGTCCTCACCGAACGAGAGGAGAAGAACTCCGTCGCGATCGCATCAAACGAATCCTTCTCAGGTTGGACGAAGACGTTCACCGAACCGCGCCTATGTGCCGCAATCGTCGACCGGCTCACCTTCGGCGGCAGCATCATCGAGACCGGCACCGACTCCTACCGGCTCGCGCACACACGACGACTCACCGACGCCAGTTAACAAGCCCGACCTGTCGTATCAAGGCGAAGCCGATCTGCCGGCGGTTTGCGAAAGCAATCGGCCACGAGCAGCTGAGAAAGGCCTTTACCTGCATCAACAGTTCTTCCAATGCCAAATTGGTCCACTGCTAGCGGTCCTTGAAGTACCGAAAGAGGTTGCGGCGACGAATGAGCATGCCAGCAATGAGGCTGCCCAGGATCGCGCCGACGATCGTTGCCAACACGATCGGAATCGACGCCATCCTAATCACTTCCGCGTCCGATGGCGCTTGTTCAGCGGACGTTGCCAGTGCGACGGAGCCTGCCAAGAGGGCAACAGGCAGGGCGAGCCAAAGAGCCTCGACGGTGAGCATCAACAGAAGCGAAGCGCGTCTTACGCCCGAGTGCAAAGCCGACGCCAGTTCCACTCGTCGGCTGTAGACGACGCTGAGGAGCAGGAGCGCCGCGCCGATAAGTCCGACCAGGGGTCCGTAGCGAGTCAGCCGGCCCGCGAAAGCCTCCGGACCATTGAATGTTCGGCCCAGCGATGAGTTGAGCTGGGTCAGCTGTACTTCGGTCTCACGGGGCGCGTTCACAGAGACGACTGGTGCGGTGAATGAACTGGGGTCGGAAAGCGATGGCCAGATATCAACCCAGCATTCGTCAAAGGGACCGCTCGCCGTGACGGGCACTATGACTGCGTACTCTAGATCGCTGCGTCGACCGTCCGGCGGCCAGTCGTAGATGGCTGCCACGCGGGCTTCGCCAGTCGTTGTAGAAACTGAGTCACCGGGTGACAGCGCCAATTCGTCCGCTACCGCACGTGAGAGCACAAGCCCGTCGTTGGCTGGCCTGGCGTGGATCAGCCTGAGCAGGCCAGGAGAACCTTCAAAGCTGAGGATGCTGTTCGAGGGGAGTGCGTCGAACCGGATGCGCTGCTCGCTTTCTCGGAGGGCTCCGGCTTCGGCCACTGCTCTCGTACGTGGCATTCCATCGCAGGCGCGGGCGTCGATCTCCGCGGCCGCGTTGACGATATAGACCGATGCACCAGTCGTCCGAAAATTCTCGGCTTCGTCAACGAGCTGACCAATTGCACGAGTTTCTAAGACGACCAATCCAATGGTGATGAGAGAGAGCACGCACAAGACCGCGAAAGAGCGTAAGGGGCTCGCGAATGCATTTCGCCACGCCTCGGAGAATATTGAAGACGCTCTCATCCGAGACCGCCAAGCTCAATGCGACGGGAGCACTCATCGCGGACTCGCGGATCGTGCGTGGCAATCATTACAATATGGCCGGCTTCTGCGAGACCGTCCAAGATTGAAATAACTGCCTCGGCGCTGATGGCGTCCAACTGCGCCGTGGGCTCGTCCATAAGGATCAGATCAGGGTCGCAGGCGATCGCTCGTGCCATCATCAAGCGTTGTGCCTCGCCTCCGGATAGTTGTCCGAATGTGTGATCGCTGACGGCCTCAAGGCGCACACGCGACAGCAGTTCACGCGCACGCGTTTCAGCGTCCCGACGGCGTGCACCCTTCGCGAGCAAAGGAAGCACCACGTGGTCAACTGCCGTGCGACCAGGGACACCGTGCGGATTCTGGAAGACCCACTGGGTCGTGTTGATCCCGAGCGCCTCCAACGTCCCCGCGCGCGGATCGGCGAACCCACCGAGAATGCTCAATAGTGTGCTCTTTCCGCTCCCAGATGGCCCCGTGATCGCGACTAGGTCACCACCCTGAGCTTTGAAACTCAGCCCACTAAAGAGAGGGCGGTCGACGTCGAACCAGTGAGAGAGCCCACGCGCCGTCAGTTGCACGTCATCCTCGACGAGGAATCTACGATCGCTACGTTCGGGGGTAATGTATCGGCCAACGTACGAATGAGCACCCGACCCAATGTTGACGCCACAACCTCGACCGCGTACTTCCGGTCACCGTCAGACACGCATGAAGCGTCGGTGCCTGCGCCAATCAGGGCGCTAGCCGGGACTGCGCTGACCGCGATGGGGGCGGCAAGCTCGAATGCGGCCGTTAGTTTCACGTCTCCACCGCTTGAGACAACTGCCTCATATTCAGGTGTGGCGAGGATTCGGGCAATAGCGTCTGGAGCCGTCACCGTGGTACTGCCACTCGGAACAGAGACTTCAACATCGCCGACTCTCAAGACCCGCTCACCATCAATGGTGATCGCGTTGGCCCCTTTGATAGCAAAGCCACTGACGGTACCGCCGAGCTGAGCAACCGGAGCCCCCGGTGACACAGCCACACCAAGCTGCGATGGGCAGGCGTCGACCGTGACCGAACTCGTCGGTAGCCAGATGACATCAGCCAAAGGCAGAGTGCCTTCTGACTCGAGTCCATTCGCGATGCGAAGTGCACGCATTTGGGTCGAAGTGCTGGTGCCGAAATATTGGTCAACATCGACCGGGTAGCCGAGCCTGGTCAGCTCATTCTCAAGCGCCTGCACATCGGCGCCTTCATCTCCCGGCTGGAGGTCGCGCCACAGCGGAATACTGGTATGCAAGAGCATCACCGGCACTCCGTCTATGGCTATCGGTGCGGTGCCAGAGTTCCAAGACGCTCCAGGTGCGCAATCGACGGCAGTCAGAACGCCCGAGCGGTAGGGGGCAAGGCCACGACTGGGGGTCTGCTCGGCGACGAGCTCCACACTGATCGGGTCGCCATAATCAGAGGATTCGACCGGCACGATTACGGGCCCCGTGTGCGCTTCCAGCGTCGAGGGCGACGCGGCGGGGACAGCAACCACACCTATGCCGATACCGCAGGAAAGGGCTACGAGGCCGACAAGGATCGCGGTCCCGGCCTTATCCGTGCGGGTTGGTGAGGCACTCGAAGGCTTCGGGCTGGTCTGGGCGGAATTCTGGCGACTCACTGAGCTCTTTCTCGAGATCGTCTACATCGTAGTCGTCTTCCACAATGCCGTTCCGAATGAGGCAATCGACTGCGGGCGCTAGTGGATCGCCATTTGACGGATTCTGCAGCATGTTCACGTAGAGCGGCTCAATGAGGTTCTTGGTACCGAACAAGCATGTCTCCTCTGCCGATGAGACACTGGTGCCGTTCCCCGCTGGATACGAAATCGCGTACTGGTAGCTCCCCGAGGCCTGAAGCTCTGCCGACGCCTGTAAGCCGGATTCATTGAGGCAATCGACATAGCGCTGCGCGGCTTCGTCGTACTCCTGCCGAGATATCTTGCCGTCAGCAAGGACATCACGCTCGAAATCTGATGTCGCCTCTTCGCGCGCCTGTTGGATTTCCGCAGAGTACGGAGCGTCCGAGTTTTCAGTGGCTTGAGCCGCGCAACCTGTGACGCTCAGAATGAACGCCACAGGCAGCACGAGCTGAATTGCTCTGGGCATGCTCTAGAACGATACCCAGCTACTACCGTCGCGGCGGAAGTCGTGGCCTGAATCCGAGCCGTTCGAGTTCGTGACGGACGACGACGAGGCCTGCGCGCCGGTGTAGTGCGTGGGCGCAGAAGAGATGTAGCGCCAGATGCCTGCCTGGACCCAGGCACATTGACCGCCACGATCGAAGACGTACGTCGATGTCGACGTCTTCGACGGAGTCGGCAAGCATCCGGCTTGTTGCCCTGCCTGTGCCGGTGCCGCGAGCCCCAACGTGGCCGCGAGAATCAACGCCCCGGTGAAACCAATGGAAAGTGCCTTGCGCATACAACCCCCCAAAATTATGCCTAGCGGCGTCGCTAGGCACTGAAAGGCTGACCAGTCCCGGCACGTTTGGCAAGTCCTCTCAAGAGCCGACTCGAACCAGCTCGGCTAGCACCACTATGCTATCGCGGCATTTGCCAAGGGCTATGCCTCCCACCGTCTAGAAATTCACCACGAGGGCAACATGCTGCAGCGGCCTGACGGTCAAGCTTCAATGTGAACCAACTGTTCGGCAAGACAAAGGACGTCGCCGAACCCGGCGCCGCCGGTGCGGTGAACAACGACACCATCTAGGTGTACCCGGCCATCAGGTCTAAACGGTGGCCTCATCGAAGATGTCAGGCCCAACCCTGGCCGCGATGAGCGTCTGGGTGGTCTCCCCTTAGATTGCCAACCTGGTCCTGAACTCGGTTGACATTCTCATGCATCGCTGGCCGCCAAACTCCGGGCGTGGGCGGCTACCTTCAACCAAGACTTTGACTACATGACCGGGTGGCCGACGGCAAGGCTCGCGGATGAGCACGAGAAGGAAGGCCAACGCCTCTACGAGAACGTGAAGCGTGCACTGCCGAACGACTCGATCACCTTGGAGTACTGGGAGAAGGCCCGCCGCGACTCGTCATAGAGCGGGCGCGGGAGGGGTCGACAGTCCGTTTGAATGAACGTAAAGGTGACCGAGGTGCCTCGCGGGCGGAAATCGCCAGCCAGCCGGATAAGGTTGCGGCGAACGATCCAGCCCTGATCGCGTGATCCGGCGTGGTCGACGGATTCAACGAACAGCTCGAACCGCCGCTCGCCCCTTTCTTGGGCCAGCCACGCGATGACTACTTCGACCGAGTCCGTTTGATGAGCAGGAACCACTCGCCGGTCGACCTACCAGACGGTGCCGCCGCCGACCGAGATGCCGCCCCACGTGAGCGCGATGAAGATCGCGGCGAACACGACGGGCGCGATGCCCTTGCCGCTGCGCGCGAGCCCCTTGAGGAGGGCGATCACGGCCAGGATTGCGGCGACGATCGAGAGGCCGCCGCCGAGGATCAGCCCGATGAACAGCGGGATGGGCATGAGCACGAGGCCGGCCAGCGCGAACCAGAACGCGGCCCAGGCAGTCGGATTGGAGGGGCGTTCGACGGAGTAGGACATGCTTCATTATCTCGTGTCCGCAGCCCGTGAGACCCACGCTGCTCGTCCAGCTGCGGCGACCACCCGATGCTCCCCGTGTGGCCACGATCGGACGAGAGAGGCGGCTCGAAGGGCGGTCCGCGAAACGGCAGCAAGCAAAGTTGGTGAAAACGCCCGCAGGGGTGCGGCGGATTCTGATGGTCGACGCAACAGATCAGGTGTTTGCGGGCTATCGGAGTGCCGGCAGCGGGGTGCGGTGTTCGGCTCGCGGGCGTCGGGCGGGGGTGTCGTAGCCGGGCTGCTTCCGCGGCCGGTTGTTGATCTCGGCGACCACCCGGCTATGCGACGCACGTCCATGCACACCGCATACCCGTATGCAGGTGGCAGGGTGTAGATGTCCAACTGAAGCGGGGGATCACTATGGAGTGGGTAGTTGTGGCGCTGGTTGTCGTCGTCGTGCTCGCTGCCGTCGTGACGACGCTATTCGTCCGCGAGCGCCGGAATCGTTCGCTTGGCGAGCATCACTCGCAGGCCCACGGAGATGCGTCTCATGCTGAGGCGATGGGGCGTGCTTCTGCGGCGGGTGCTTCGCGTGGCACCGGGGTCGGAAGCGGGAGTCCCTGACTCGTCCGCGCGTCGCCAAGACAACGGTCGTTTATGCACTGCAAACGCTGGGGCATGATTGCTTCATGCGTGATGCTCCGAGGCCACCGCTCCATGGGGCCGCGATGGTGGGCCTGGGGGTGAGTCTCGCGCTGCTGCTCGTCGGCTGCACACCCTCAGTTGAGGCCGAGCAAGGACCCATCCGGGCGACGGCGACGCTGTTCCAGAATTGGGATGGCCGCTGCGGGTTTGGTCTTCACGTTGAGAATATCGGAGTAGAGCCAGTTCACTTCCTGCAGGGCGACTTCGAGTCCGTCGGAGGCGTGAGCACTCTCGAATGGGATGTTCCCTTTAGGGGTAAACCTGTCCCTGAGGGATACGACCTCACGATCAAACTCCCGCCCACAATCGAGCCCGGCGATGGTGTGCGGATAGCGTTCGTTGCGAATTGCGATGGAGAGCCGCTCGAAATTGTGGTGAAGCCGATTGGACTGGACCCGATCCGGCTGACTCCGTTCGCTTCGAGGGCTCCATCTAGTCCTGGATGACTCACACAGTAGAAGAGACCAGAACTCATCGGGGCAATGCAGGGCTGCCGACCGGCGTACGCGCCGACCCCGGGCGCCTCGATGAGCGCCGATTCCGAACCGCGTCGTGCATCTCCGATATCGCGTCAGAACCTGAGCTTCCAAGGCGTAGCCAGGCGGGTTGCACCTCGGGCACGACCCGGAAGTCCTCACACAGCGTTCCACCGATTTACTCGCTCGCGACTCACGTCGGGTCGACCGTTGCATGGTGCCGGGCATCCCACTCGGTCTCGCGCAGAGCGTAGACATCCGTGTCGGCCCAGCGGCCCTTGAACCAGATGTTGGCGACGAAGTGCGCCTCCTTGCGCATTCCGAGTCGACGGCAGAGCGCGACGGATGCCGCATTTTGCGGGTCCACCTCGGCGACGATGCGATGCAGGCCGATGGACTCGAATCCCAGCCGAAGCACCTCCGTCGCCGCCTCGGTCGCGTAGCCCTGGCCCGAGTGGTCGGGGTGGAACGCCCAGCCGATCTCGGCGCACCCGTGCTCGGCGCGCTTGAGGCTGAAGTACAGATCCCCGATCACGCGCGCATCATCCCTGCGTTCCACCGCGAGTTCCAGGAAGTCGCCGTCGGATGCGAGGGTCGACTGCTGCGACCACGTCGCGATCCTCGCGGCGACGGTCCGGCGATCGCGCGGATGGTAAAGGAGGTACTCGCAGACGTCGGCCCGTGACTGGTAGTCGAGGATGTCATCGAAGTCGGCCTCGCGCATGATGCGGAGCCGGAGGCGTTCGGTGAGTGTCTCCTCGAACTGGAAGGGGATGCGGAAGTCAGGGCGCTCGCTCACGCCGCCGAGTCTAAGGGGCGCCTCAGACCGAGGAGGCGCACGGTCGACCCGAAACCCAACGTGCTCCCGAGTGAGACGGGTGCAGTGGGCACTTGCCGCCCTCACCCTCGTCGCGTACCTGACGCTGCCGCTCGGGTCCGCGAGCTCCGTGCAGCTCCTGCCGACGCTGCTGGTCGGCCTCGTCTACGCCGCCGTCGTCGTGGCCGTCGTGGTCCCGCTCGCGCATCTCGGCATGCCGTTTCCGCACGTGCTCCGCGAGGGTCTCAGCACGCTCGCGGTCACGATGTTCACGGCCACCCGTGCGACCTCCGGGCGGAAAAGGCTGCTGACGTGCTGACCGCATACGTGCCTCGCTCGAATGCCGAGGCGCCTGCTCCTGGTGAGCGGTTCGACGTACACGCTACGAGTCTCAGAGACCTCGGAGCGCGGCTTCGAGCCGAGATGGATCGGCAGTAGTTGGTCGGGTTCCGCGACGCGGCCCCACCTTCACGCGGCGTAGCCGGCGTCGACCGAGATCGCGGAGCCAGTGATGAAGCGGCCGGCCGGACCGCAGAGGTGCGCGACCGCGAGGGCGATGTCGTGCGGTGCAGCGTAGGCACGAATCGCCATGTACGGCAGCTCGATCTCCGCGTCAGGCCCCGAGGCGGGATTCGCGTCGGTGTCGGTATTGCCGGGGTTGACGAGCGACACGGCGATACCACGGGGGCCGAGGTCGCGAGCGAGCGCTCGCGTGAGCCCGAGAAGCGATGCTTTCGTGGCGGCGTACAGAGCCAACCCCTCGTATGGCGTGCGCTCGAGGAAGCAAGTGCCGATGTTGACGATGCGACCGCCGTCCGGCAGGTGACGAGCAGCAGCGCGGGCGATCATCAAAGGTGCCCGCACGTGCAATGCGATGGTCTGATCGATCGTGGCGACGTTCAGATCCTCGAGAGCACCGGTGGGGAAGATCCCGGCGTTGTTCACCACGATGTCGAGACGGCCAAAGGCTTCGAGCGCAGCCGTGACCAACGCCTCAGGGCCCTCCGGCGTACTGAGGTCGGCGCGAATAGCTACTATCTCCCGCCCGGCCCTGCGGGCGCGGTCGACCACGTTCATCGCCGCGTCGCGGCCACTGCGATAGCTGATCACCACTCGAATGCCGCGGGCCGACAGTTCTTCCGCGATTGCCGCGCCGATCCCGCGACTGCCTCCGGTAACGAGAGCCACCGAGCCTGCATTCATCATCAAGCCTCCAGAGTTTATGTATCGATCACTGCATAAAGTATGCTCGCAAATATGACGACCGCCAGTCAACCCAAGCGCGGTCGCCCGCGAAAGTTCGACCGCGACCAGGCATTGCGGCAGGCCCTCGATCTGTTCTGGCGGCACGGCTATGAGGGCGTTGCGATCAGCGCCCTCACCGCTGAGCTCGGCATTGGCAGCACGAGCTTGTACGCCGCCTTCGGCTCCAAACGCGCGCTCTTTGACGAGTGTCTGGCGCTCTACAATGCCGAATCGGCGCCCATAGTTCGCGGGCTTGCGGCGCCCCGGTCGACGCGGGTCGCCGTCGAGATGCTGCTCCGTGACAGCGCTGACGCCTATACCTCTGAGGAAAGCACCGCTGGCTGCCTGCTCGATTTCGCCGCCAATTGCTGCGCTCCCGAGAATGACGAGGTGCGACGCGCTGTGCTTGAACTGCGCAAGGAGGATCACCTCGCGGTGCGACGGCGGCTCCAGCGCGGGGTGGACGTTGGTGACGTCGCCGCTAGCACCGATGTGGACGCACTCGCGGGTTACTTGATGACAGTCCTCCGCGGCATGTCGATGGAGTCTCGGGACGGTGCCACCCGGACCCACCTCCACCGCACCGTCGACCTTGCCCTTGCCGGCTGGGACACACTGACTACCCTTCGCGGTCAGGCGTCTCGTGGATGAGGTGAATGATTCCTCAGTGAAGCTCGCGTCCCGATTCTCAGACTCGACACTCGAGCACCGAATGCCCGCAAGGGGTCCGCTTGCGCACGACCGTGGGCGGGCCCCATTCGAACTGCGGGCGGGCGCTGCGCTTCAGATAGCGCTCACTGTGTGAATCCGGTCGCGTCGTGCATCATTCAGATATGCCTGGCAACAGGGTTCACCGCGCTTGGCATCACTGTTCTGGTCAAACCTGCACGGTGGGCCGAGGAGTTTCGGAAGCTCGGCGAGCTTACGTTCGGCCGGAGAGTCTCTGATGCCGTGTACCAGCCGGGGAACCTGAAGTGGCTGCCGTCTTGTTCGTGACTATTGGACCGATCTTCGCGATTACGGGGATCGTCCGATTTGTTACCGTCAGGGCCGGGACCTGACCATAGACGATCGGACGGCCGAACGGATCCCCATGAGGGACACGAGTGGCCAGCCGCCTTCTGCATTGCGTAGTCTCGGCGCGTGACTTCTCCGTCACGGGCTGATGCGCGATCGTTCCACGTACTTGAGCATCACGCTACGGGCGTCCCGCAGCCGTCTCCTTCTTGATTCCCGGTCGATCGGAACTGGGGCAACGATTCGTGCCCGTGGTTCGGGTTTCGTGGTCACCGGTAGCGGCACCGACACCGACACCGACAACGACACCGACGGGCATACTACGCTGATGGGAAGTTTCGAAATCCAGCGTGACGTCACCGCCGGAGTCCACCGGGTATTCGCTGCATTGGTCGACGTGAGACTGATGCCCGACTGGTACTCCGCGGTCACGGCCGTGAACGAGCTCACTCCGCCTCCTGTGAACCTCGGCTCCCGATTCCGGATCCGCCGGGCACTTCCCGGTGGTGAGGTCACCAACGTCGCGCACGTCGCCGAGTTCGAGCCGGATCACGTCTTCACCCTGGCCAGTGTGGAAGGACCGACACCGTTCATCTACCGCTACATGCTTACGCCGCACCCGCGAGGCACCACCATCACGCTGCATGGAGAGATATCGGCGGAGGGTCTGCCCGGACCCGCCCGGATCGTCGGCGCCCTCGCTCCGCGACTGTTCGCACGCGGCATGGCCGACAACCTCGATCGATTCCGGACAATGATCGAACAGGAATCCACCCCACCCGACGCCTAAGCGTGCTGCACCGCGTCGGGCGGGGGGAATGCTGTCTCCGTCAATCCGGGCGACAGTTGCCTCCGGTCACAGGGCCGTGCGCGGATCCACCCGTTCCAGGTGCCATGTCTTGGCCACGATGCGGAACCGCTCCTCATCACGGACGAACGAGAGATGGTCGACGAAGATCTCGTCCAGAACCCGCAGCCGCACCTTGACGACCGCGACCGCCGGGGACAGCCAATCGACGAGCAGGATCTCCTCTTCCCGCCGTTGACCTGCAGCCGCGGGTGCCTGACGCGCAGCGACGACGGACCGCCAGGAGGCGAGGGGCTCCTCGAACAGGGTGCCCTGGTCCGCGTCGAACAAGCTCGCTGAGGGATGGAACACCTCATCGAGCAGGCCCACATCGCCGGTGTGCAACAGCCGGAAGTACACATCCACCGCCTCGAGGAGTGCCTCCTGAGTCGCCGGGTCAGCAGTTTGCAACGTGTCGTTGTTCGAAGTCATAGGCCGACGATAGCGACGTCATTCCCCGCGCGAATCCTCCGTCCTGGCCAAGGAGCGTCGATATTCTGCCAACGCCCCCCTCCTCGTTCAGTGGTGCAGGGGGCGGCGCCTCAGCGCCATTACGGTTCCGTTGACAGAGCTATGATCGCGGCAACTCAGACAGCCGTGGCCCACGGGCCGCCGATTCCAAGGACCGCTTTCCGCCAGAGGCCGTCTCGAGGATGAGGCAGATTGATCAGGGAGGGTGTTGACATTGCCTGCATGTGCGACGGATCGGAAGTGGCAACAGTGAATTCACGTATCGAAGACCCGGATGCGAGCCCGATTTCGATGGGGCCCGTTGAGGCGCGAGAGTTGCTCGACCATACTGCTCGGCTGGCGATGGAGCTCTTTCGAGACATGGAGGCAGGACCGGTTGCGCCAGGGGGTGACTCTGGATCGTGGTTGGCAGGGTACGACTTTGAATCACCAAGAGATCCGCAGATCGTTCTTTCCGACGCAGCCGCACACCTCGTGCACTCGGGTGTACACCCAACACATCCGCGGTACTTCGGACTGTTCAATCCCACTCCGACATGGCCGGCGATCGCGGCCGATCTGTTGACTGCGACCATAAATCCGCAACTCGCTGCGTATAGCCATGCCCCAGCGGCGGTCGACCTGGAGCAGCATGTTCTGCGTTTCATCTCGGAACGGCTGGGTATGCCGGACTCCAGCCTCGGAGGCTTCACATCGGGTGGCGCGGAAGCCAATCACACGGCAACTATCGTCGCCCTGACACGGCTCATCCCCGACTTCGCAAGCGCCGGGCTTGGTGGTGCACGGGCTCGTCCCGTACTGTACGCGTCAGCTGAGAGCCACCTCGCCTGGTTGAAGATCGCTCACGCATGCGGCCTGGGCCGCGACGCGGTCCGGTTGATTCGTGTCGATGACCAGCAGCGCATGCTTCTTCCAGCTCTGCATGGCGCCTACCAGGAAGACGTCGCCGCTGGATTCCTGCCATTCATGGTCGTCGGCACGGCAGGGACCACGGGTGCTGGAGCCATCGATCCCCTCAACGAACTTGGGGGTTTCGCGGCGGAGACCGACATGCATCTTCATGTGGACGCGGCTTGGGCCGGTTCAGTCGCATTGTCCGATCATCATCGTCCCCTGCTTGCTGGAATCGAGCGGGCCGACACTGTGACCGTTGATGCGCACAAATGGATGTCGGTACCGATGGGAGCGGGGATGATCTTCAGCCGTGATGCCGACGCTGTGAAGGAAGCGTTTCACGTCACCACGTCATATATGCCTTCACAATCCTCAACGGGGTTGGACCCCTACACCACGAGCATGCAGTGGTCCCGGAGGCTCATCGGATTGAAAGTCTTCGCAAGCCTGGCCAGCTTTGGCCGGGTCGGGTACGCAAGGCAGATCGACGACGACTTCGAGCTGAGTCGCTATGTCGCGCAGCGCGCTTCCGACTCGGGCTGGGAACGCGTAAACGCCAGCCCATTGCCTGTGGTGTGCATCGTGGATCCGCGCATTGATGCCCTCGGGCCCGATCAGAGCTGGGAATGGCACAGCGCGATCGCTTCGCACGTCGTCGCCGGGGGCGAGGCATGGATCAGTCCCGTACGGGTCGCCGGCCGGCCGGCCTTGCGCATCTGTATCACCAGCTATCGAAGCACCGAAGCCGACGTCGACAGACTCTTCGACGCCATCGAGCACGGAAGAGAAGCCCTTGCCGAGAGCTAGGGTCTCGTCCCTGATCTAAGCCAGGTGTCCGCCGCGTAACTCCGTGGTCGACCTAGGTGCGCCGACCGTCGCTTGCGTGAGAACTACAGGCGCCGCCTACCCCTGCACCATGTCCGTGAACCGCGAGAAGTGCCCGTGGAACGCGACCGTGATCGTGCGGGTCGGACCGTTACGGTGCTTGGCGACGATCAGGTCGGCCTCGCCGGCGCGCGGGCTGTCACGCTCGTAGGCGCTCTCGCGGTGCAGCAGAATCACCATGTCGGCGTCTTGCTCGATCGAGCCCGACTCACGCAGGTCGCTGAGCGCGGGCATCTTGTCGGCGCGCTGCTCGGGGCCACGGTTCAGCTGCGACAGGGCGATGACCGGCACCTGCAGCTCTTTCGCGAGCAGCTTCAGCGCACGCGAGAACTCCGACACCTCTTGCTGGCGGCTCTCGACGCGCTTGCCGCTCGTCATGAGCTGCAGGTAGTCGATGACGACCATCTTCAGCCCGACCCGCTGCTTGAGACGCCGGCACTTTGCGCGGATCTCGACGAGCGTCATGTTGGGGGAGTCATCGAGGTACAGCGGAGCGTCGTTGATGCGGCCGCGCGTCGCCGCGATGGTCGTCCAGTCGCGGGAGTCGACGGTTCCCTTTCGCATCATCTGCAGGGGCACGGATGCCTCGGCGGAGAGCAGACGCATGGCGATCTCGCTCTTGCCCATCTCGAGCGAGAAGAATACGGACGGCAGGCCGTTGGTGATCGAGGCGGCACGCGCGAAGTCGAGGGCGAGCGTCGACTTACCCATGGCGGGGCGGGCAGCCACGATGATCATCTGCCCGGGGTGGAACCCGTTGGTCAGGTCGTCGAGGTCGGCGAACCCGGTGGGCACGCCAGTGAACTTGCCGTCGGTGTGCTTGGCCGCCTCGATCTCATCGATCGCCGCGGTCACGGCATCGGACAACGGTACGTAGTCTTCGGTTTCGACGGAACCCGTGACCGAGTAGATCTCGGCCTGGGCGTTGTTGACGAGGTCGGTGACCTCGCCCTCACCCTGGTAGCCCATCTGCACGATGCGGGTGCCAGCTTCGACCAGGCGGCGGAGCAGCGCCCGCTCGGCCACGATCGAGGAGTAGAAGCCCGCGTTGGCCGCGGTCGGCACGATGCTCGTGAGGGTGTGCAGGTACTCCACGCCGCCGGCACGCTGCAGGTCGCCGATCTTCGTGAGCTCGTCGGTGACGGCGATGACGTCGGTCGGCTCACCGTGCGAGTACAACGTGAGGATTGCGTTGAAGACGACCTCGTGCTTCGGCACGTAGAAGTCGACGCCGCGCACGGTCTCGATGACGTCGGCGACCGCATCTTTCGAGAGCATCATGCCGCCGAGCGCGCTCTGCTCGGCGAGGAGGTCGTGAGGAGGAACGCGTTCGCCTCGTCGGGCCTCACCGTCGTCTGCCGGTTCAGCGAGCCCGATGTGCGCGATCGACAAGTTCATGACCTCCGGTTCGGCTCGAACGGGCGAGCGACCCGCGCCCGCACCTCTAGTGTCTCGGGAGCCGCCGACAGTGGCCGACACACGGGAGTTGCACATGGGGTGGAAGGGTCGCTGCTTCACGATAGGCAAGCCCTGTACACAGCACAACCCGGCCTGTGGATAACTCTGGGGACAAACTGGGCGAAACGCCGTAGAAGGTGTGCACTCAGCCTGTGGAGAACTGTGGAAATTCGGTGAATTACACGGGTTGAATTCAGTCACGACCGGGCTTTTTATCTACTCACACCTGTGAGGGAAAACTTCTTTGAAAGTCCACGGCGTGTGTGCGTCGACCTGTGTACAACCATCACAGGAAACACCGATCTCGACTTGCGCGCGCACCCGCTCCGGGTGTACGCAAAACAACGAAACGGCGGCCCGGGCCGAAGCCCAGACCGCCGCCTGTCAACCTGTGAAGCGAGTTACTTCGCCGCGACCACCTGAAGGGTGATCGTCGCCGAAAGCTCGTCGTGCAGACGAACCGTCGCCTCGTGCTCACCGACCGCCTTGATGGGGGCCGTGATCTCGATCTTGCGCTTGTCGAGCTCGCCGAGGCCGGCAGCCGCGACCGCAGCCGCGACATCCGCCGTCTTGACCGAACCGAACAGACGGCCACCCTGGCCCGCCTTCACAGCCAGCCGAACCTTGGTCGACTCGAGCTTGGCCTTGAGTGCCTGCGCGTCTTCGAGCGAGTGCATCTCGCGTGCAACGCGAGCCGCCTTGATCTGCTCGATCTGCTTCTCGCCACCGCGCGACCACGCCACTGCGAAGCCCTGCGGAACGAGGTAGTTGCGAGCGTAACCGCTCTTGACCTCGACAACGTCGCCGGCCGTGCCGAGGCCGGTGACCTCGTGCGTCAGAATTACCTTAGCCATTGTCGTGCTCCTTAACGGCCAGAGCCCGAGTAGGGCAGAAGGGCCATCTCGCGCGCGTTCTTCACGGCGCGGGCGATGAGGCGCTGCTCCTGCACGGAGACACCGGTGATACGACGGGCGCGGATCTTTCCACGCTCGGAGATGAACTTGCGAAGCGTCGCGACATCTTTGTAATCGATGACACCGACCTTGATGGACTTCGCCGGGGCGGCGTTCTTCGCGCCCTTCCCGCGGGTCGGCTTGCGGCGATCGCCGCTCGACTTTCCAGCCATTGTCTTTCCTGTCTGATTGAGTTCGCGGGTTGAGGAGGTCGCGCAGCGACCAACCGAAACCTGCTGAGTATTAGAAGGGGGTCTCGTCGCCGTAGCTCGTGCCGGGGGTGTTCCAGACATCGCCGCCGCTGCCGCCACCCTGGGGGGCTGCTGCTGCGGGGGTGCTGGGCGCCCACGGCTCGTCGGTTCCGGTGTTACCCCCGAAGGAGCCACCACCGGCGCCGCCGGCGCCACGGTTGGACTGGGCGCGCGTCACGGACGCGGTGGCGTAGCGCAGGCTCGGGCCGATCTCGTCGACCTCGAGCTCGATGGTGGTGCGCTTCTCGCCTTCCTTCGTCTCGTAGGAACGCTGCTTGAGACGCCCGGAAGCGATGACCCGGGAACCCTTGGTGAGTGAACCGGCGACGTGCTCGGCGAATTCACGCCAGACGCTCGCGCGCAGGAACAGCGCTTCACCGTCCTTCCACTCGTTCGCCTGACGGTCGAACGTGCGGGGAGTGGACGCGATGGTGAAGTTGGCAACCGCGAGGCCGTTCTGCGTGTAACGCAGCTCGGGATCTGCAGTGAGGTTGCCCACCACGGTGATGATGGTCTCGCCGGCCATGAGGACTAGGCGTCTTTCTTGGCCGAGGCGGGAGCGGGAGCGGCAGCATCAGCAGCAGCAGGGGCTGCAGCAACAGCAGCAGCGGGAGCGGCGGCCACGGCCGCGGCGGGAGCGGCGGCAGCTGCCTTCGCACCGGCCTTCGCCTGCGCGGCGGCCTTCTTCGCGGCCTTCGCCTCCTGAGCCTTCTTGTGCGCGGCGACCTGTGCGATCGCCTCTTCTGCACGCAGGACCTTGGTGCGCATGACGGCCTCGCTGAGGTTCAGCTGGCGGTCGAGCTCATCGGTGGTCTTGGACTCGGCGGTGAAGTCGACGACGGCGTAGATGCCTTCGTTCTTCTTGTTGATCTCGTACGCCAGACGACGACGTCCCCAGATGTCGACCTTGTCGACGGTGCCGCCATCGTTTCGGATGACGTTGAGGAACTTGTCGAGGCTGGGAGCAACGGTGCGCTCATCGATCTCGGGATCGAGGATAACCATCAGCTCGTATTGGTGCATGACTAACCCACCTCCTTCGGACTCAAACGGCTACAGGATCTCTGTAACAGGAGGGTTGTGCATACGTCGCAAGTGGAGGCCGCAGAACGCGGCACACGGGCAACCTAGACAGCATAGCGGATGCCCCGCAGCCGCGCCATTCGCCCGCCGGTGGCCTCGCCGCAGCGTGTTCACCGAACGGGACGCAGCCCGGCTTGCAGCAACTCCGCCCGCAGCAGTTGCGGATTCATCGCGACCGGCCAGTCCCATCGCGCGCCGAACGGCCGATGCTTGCGGATCCGGTTCTCACGCTCCTTCTCGAGCAGCACGATCTCCTGGATCGACCGGCCCTTCGTGAATTCCTCCTTGATGTACTTGCCAAGACCGTCGAACTCGCCGAAAGCCCGATGCTCGGGCCAGTCGAAGTCGGTCACGTCTCGACCGCCGTCCTGTCGATCGAACGCCACCTGCAGCTGAGGGGGCGGGAACCGGAGCACATGCATGTTCGCCCGACTGATCGACTCGCCCGGTGATCCCGAGCGTGCGTCTCCGAACTCGATCGCGGTCCGCGCCCCTCGCACGCCCGGCCTGCCGCGGATCCCTTCGATTGCGTCCTGAAGTTCTTCGCGCGCCACCCCAGCCCGGTCGCGCGACCTCCCGGAGGGGTGAACGGTCCTGCGAAGTCCGTGGTCGATGACCGCGACCGCGGCCGCGAACGGCAGGGTGCGGGAGAGGTCGATCAGCGTGCGGGTGTAGCCGGTGACGAGGCGTCCGCCGATCTCCACGATCTCGCCGTCGGCGATGGGTTCGTGATGCCAGACGACCCCGTTCTTGGACCGGGCAACGGATCGGCCCGCCGAGATCAGGTGCACCGACTGCAGGTGCCGCCCGACGATCGGGATGCCCCAGAGGATCCCGGCTGAGACATGCGAGAAGATCGGCACCCCACGGCGAGTTTCGGCTACCGCATCGATCATGATGCGGTGGCGCTGTTCGCGCTTCGCGCGATCCCACTCAGTGGCGGCCACGTACACCCCGCGCCGCAACCGCCTCACCGTGTCGGGCGCGAGGGAGCGCAGATCATCGCCCACCAGCCGAGCGTCGCGGGCGAGGAGCAGTTTCGGCATGTCATGCTGCGGCATCCGGCGAGCATCCCGCGATACCTTCGCCGCAGCTGCGGCTCGAGCCGAGTTGTGGACGGCGGAACAGGTGCGACAGGTGTCGAGGAGGAGTCGGCGTCTCCGACCATGCGGCCGGTGTTTCCGTTCGGGCCCCCGGTTTCCGCCTGACAGGAAACGCCGGGCACGAACGGAAACATCGGCCGAGGGGCAACCTGGGGGTGAGGTACGCGGGTCAGGTACGGGGAGGGGCAGGGGTACGGGGGTCAGGCGCCCGCTTCGCGCGACGCCCACCAGGCGAGCAGCCGCTCGGTCGCGGCATCCGCGCCGATGGGGCCCTCGTCGAGACGCACCTCGAGCAGGTAACGGTAGGCCTCGCCCACGACCGGGCCCGGCTTCACGTCGAGCAGCCGCATGATGTCGGCGCCGTCGAGCTCGGGGCGCACCGCGGCGAGCTCCTCTTCACCCGCGAGCACGGCGATGCGCTCCTCGAGGTCGTCGTAGGCGAAGGCGAGCTGGTCGGCCTTGCGCCGATTGCGCGTCGTCACGTCGGCCCGCGCGAGGATGTGCAGCCGCTCGAGCTGGTCTCCGGCGTCGCGCACGTAGCGGCGAACGGCCGAATCGGTCCAGGCGCCGTCGGTGTAGCCGAAGAACCGCAGGTGCAGCTCGATGAGCCGGGAGACCGCCGCGATCGTGTCGTTGTCGAAGCGCAGCGCGCGAAGGCGTTTGCGGGCGAGCTTCGCGCCGACGACGTCGTGGTGGTAGAAGCTCACGGCGCCGCCCGGCTCGAACCGCCGGGTCGCGGGCTTGCCGATGTCGTGGAGCAGCGCGGCGAGCCGCAGAACGAGGTCGGGGGAGTCGAGCACGCCGCGCGCGACCTCGTACTCGATGGCCTGGTCGAGCACGGTGAGGCTGTGCTCGTAGACGTCCTTGTGGCGGTGATGCTCGTCGCGTTCGAGTGACAGCGCCGGCAGTTCGGGCAGCACGCGTTCGGCGAGCCCCGATTCCACGAGCAGTCGGATGCCGCCGCGCGGAGTTCGAGTCAGCAGCAGCTTCGTCAGCTCGTCTCTGACGCGTTCGGCCGAGATGCGGTCGATCTCCCCTGCGAGGTCGCTCATGGCCTGCTCTGTGGCGGGATCGACGGCGAAGCCGAGCTGGGCCGAGAAGCGGGCGGCACGAAGCATCCGCAGCGGGTCGTCGCTGAACGACTGTTCGGGCGCCGCGGGAGTGCGCAGCACTCGGGCGACGAGATCTTCGACACCGCCCGACGGGTCGACGAGTTCGAGCTTCGGCAGCCGGAGGGCGAGCGCGTTGACGGTGAAGTCGCGCCGAGTGAGATCGTCTTCGAGGCTCGTACCGAACACGACCTCGGGCTTGCGCGATGCGCCGTCGTAGGCATCGGCGCGGTACGTCGTGATCTCGACGGTCTCGCCGGTCTCGACGGTCTCGCCGGCGATCTTCGCACCGATCGTGCCGAACGCACGGCCGATGTCCCAATGCGCCTCGGCGATCGGCTTGACGATCGCGAGGATCTCGTCGGGCGTCGCATCCGTCGTGAAATCGAGGTCGTTGATCGGCCGGTCGAGAAACGCGTCGCGCACGGGGCCGCCGACGAGAGCGAGCTCGTGACCGGCCTTCTCGAAGGCGCCCGCGAGCCGCGCGACGGTCGGCGAAGCCGCCAACTCGCCCAGCCGGTCGAGGGCCGCCGTGACACTCTGCATGGCTCCCATATTAAGCGGGCGCCGGTGCGTGTCCGGTTTCGTGACAGGCCGGACCGCCTGTGGATGCCGAGCGGATACTCGGCGGACACGCCGTAGAATCGCCAGCATGCTGCCCGAGTCGTTCCCTGCGCGCCGTCGGCGCCCGAGGGGCGAATCGACGGATGCCGCCGCGCAACGGCCTCCACGCGCGGTTGCCGCGGCTCGACGAATGGTCGCCGGGTTCGGCCTGACTACAGCAATGATCGCCGCACTGGTCGCCGCACCCGTCGCCGCCGACGCGGCGGTCTTCGAGGCCACCGCCGAGGGCGCAACCACGACGAGGGCCGGCCACACGTCACGGCCCGCGGCCCGCGACGTCGACGGCATCCTGGTGCGCATCGCCCCGACCGTGTCGACGACGATCACTCCGGGCACGGCGCTCACCTTCGAGGTCGAGATCGAGAACGCCACCGCCGAGTCGGTCTCAGCCGGAACCCTGCGCCTCGTTCGTGCGAACGAGACCATTGACGACACGAGCGAGCTCGATGCCTGGCTCGATCAGGCGGGCGCCGAATCGGATGCCGCCACCGATACCGCGATGCATTCCCTTGACGGCATGGCGATCGCTGCGGGTGAGTCCCGTGCCCTCGCCGCGGGTGCGGTCGACGTCATCTCGTTCACGCTTCCGCCCGACACGCTCGACGGACTCGCCGAGTCACCGGTGTTCGGTTTCGGCGTCGAGCTCCTCGTCGACGGTGCCATCGCGGCCTCCGCGACCGACGCCTACGCCAACAGCTCTGCGCCCGCGACCGACGCAGTGTCGCTCGCCCTCGCGTATCCGCTCACGGTGCCCGCATCGTCGTCAGGACTCCTGAGTTCCGACGATCTCTCGACGTGGACCGCGCCATTCGGGCTGCTCACCCGTCAGCTGGACGCCGTCGCAGGCCGACAGGTCGCGATCGGCATCGATCCCCGCATCATCGCGTCGATCAGGGTGCTCGGCACTGCGGCACCGGCCACGGCCACCGCGTGGCTCGAACGCGTCGCCCAGCTGCCCAACGAGATATTCCCGCTCGCGTATGCAGACGCAGATCTCGCGGTGCAGGCGCAGGTCGGCCTGACCGCGCCGCTCACCCCCACGTCGTTCGCCGACGAGCTCGATGCCGCGAACTTCGCGGATGCCGCAGCCGATGGTGACGCGGATCCCGATGCCGACGCCGAAGGCACCGCCACAGACGATGCCGCACCCACCCCGTCGGCGGATCCGACGCCGCCCGCGTCGGGCGAGCTGCCCACCACCGAAGAGCTGCTCGCGTGGCCCTACACGCGGACCGACATCGCCTGGCCGGCCGACGACACGGTCGCCGCGGGCAACCTCACCTTCCTGAGCGATGCCGGGCTGACGACAGCGCTCCTCGCCCCCGGCAACGTCGCAGCGAGCGAACCGTGGTCGAACGCGGCATCGAACGTCGACGGCTCGACTGCGGTCGTGGCCGACTCGCGACTGACGGCGCCGTTGCGCGAGGCTTCCGAAGCGCTCACCGACACGGAATGGCGCTCCGCGACCGGATTGCTCGGCGCCGAGTTGGTGCTCGGCGGCGAAGCGAACTCCGGGCAGCAGCTCACACTGCTCGCGACGTTCGACCGTGGCACGGCAACGCAGTCGTCGCGCGTCTCGGCGACGCTCGACGAATTGGCCGCGAGCCCCTGGGCCCGACCCGCGACGCTCTCGGATGCCATCGGCGCGCCCCCGGTCGAGCGTGCGCTGGTCGACCTTCTCGAGACCGAGCAGCGCCGCGCGAATGTCGATCGGCTCGTTCGTGCCGAAGCGGATGTCACCGCGTTCGCGACCGTGCTCGAAGACCCCCGCCTGATCTCCGCACCGGCGCGGCGCAATGTGCTCGCCTTGCTCGACGTCGCCTGGCTGGAAGACAATGAGGGCTGGGAGACGGCCGTCGGCCAGTGGCTTCTCGACCAGCGCAACACGCTCGGCGCAGTGTCGGTCGTGCCCAGCAGCCCGATCAACGTGGTCTCGAGTGAAACCGGCGTGCCCACGACGATCCTCAACGCGCTGCCGTACCAGGTCACCGTGATCGTCGATGTCGAGCCGTCGAACGGTCGCCTGATCGTCGAAGACGAGAAGACGATCACGGTCGACCCCGAATCGCGCAGCCTCGTGCGGGTGCCGGTCGCCGCCGGCATCGGCAACGGAGAGGTCACCCTCACGGTGACGCTGACCTCGCCAGAGGGTGTGCCGATCGGCACCCCCGTGATGATCCCCGCGAACGTGCAGGCCGACTGGGAAGGTCTCGGCGCAGCCCTGCTCGGCCTCGTGGTCGTCGTGTTCTTCGGCCTCGGCGTGTGGCGCAACATCCGTCGCCTCCGCCGACAGCGCGCCGAAGCCGCTGCGGAAGCCCCCGACGATGCAGTGGTAGCAGCGGAGGAAGCGGATGCCGCTGACGCTGACGCGACCGAAACAGCAGGAGCCGCAGAAGCGGCCGAAACCGTGACGCCTACGGAGGAGCCGGATGCCACCGAACCCGATGCCGCGGCAACGCCCCGGGAACCCGGTGACGAGCGCCGCGATGGCTGAAGATCGCATCGGACGCGCGAGCCTCTTCCTCGCATCTGGAACTATCGTCTCCCGCGTCCTCGGCTTCGTGAAGGCGGCCCTCCTCGCAGCCGTGATCGGCGGCAGCGGTGCCGGCGCCAACGCGTTCGCCGCGGCGAACCAGCTGCCGAACACCATCTACGCGGTCGTCGCCGGCGGCGTGTTGAGCGCCGTGCTCGTGCCGTTGATCGTGCGGTCGGCCGCGCATCGCGACGGTGGCGCCGCCTACATCAACAAGGTCATGACCCTGGGGCTCGTGATCCTCAGTGCCGCTGCGCTCATCGCCACGCTGCTCACGCCGCTGCTCACGGCACTGATCGGCAGCCGCATGAGTGACGGTGTCTTCGCCCTCGCTGTCGCATTCGGCTATTGGTGCCTGCCGCAGATCTTCTTCTACGGCATGTACTCGCTGCTGGGCGAGGTGTTGAACGCCAAGCGCGTGTTCGGCCCCTTCACGTGGGTGCCTGTGCTGAACAACATCGTCGCCCTCGCGGGGCTCGCCGTATTCGTGCTGGTCTTCGCCTCAGACCCCGATGGCTTGCGCACCGCAGGCGAGTGGTCGCCCGGCATGATCGCCCTCCTCGCCGGAAGCGCGACGCTCGGTGTCGCAGTCCAGGCGCTCGTGCTGTTCTGGTTCTGGCGTCGTGCAGGCCTGCGCTACCGACCGGACTTCGGCTGGCGCGGCGTCGGCCTGAGGTCAACCGCGGGCATCGCGAGCTGGACCTTCGGAATGCTCCTGCTCACGACGGTCGCCGGATTCGTCGAGGCCTCCGTCGTGGGTGTCTCCGCGGCATCTCACGATGAAGCCTCGATCAACATGCAGCAGAACGCCTGGTTGATCTTCATGCTGCCGCACTCGGTGATCACGGTGTCGATCGCCACCGCCTACTTCACGCGGATGAGCGAGCACGCCGCCACCGGCGAACTCCGAAAGGTGCGCGACGACCTCTCCAGCGCGGTGCGCGGCGTCGGCGTCATCCTGATGGTCGCGGCCGCGGTGCTCATGGTGTGTGCGTTCCTCTTCGCTCGAGTGTTCTCCTCCGTCGAGCCCCTCGTGTGGTCGACCGGTGCGGTGGTACTCGCCTACCTCGTCGGCCTCATCCCGTTCAGTATTCTCTTCATCGTGCAACGCACCTTCTACTCCCTCCACGACACGAAGACCCCGTTCTTCATCACCCTCGTGCAGGTCGTCCTGATCATCGCCGGCACACTGGCCTGCATCGCCCTCCCGAGTGCGTGGGTGGCGTTCGGCATCGCCGTGGTCATCACCGTCGCAGGAACCATCCAGGCCATCCTCGCCATCGTGCTGCTCCGGCGACGCATCGGTCCACTCGACGGCCGACGCATCTTCGTCGCCTACGGACGGTCGGCTGCCGCGCTCGTGCTGCCCGTGATCGCCGGTCTCGCATTGCTCTGGGCGCTCGGTGGAACCACCTTCGACGGTTTCGCGCTCTCGAGCGTGCTCACCGCGATCGTGTCGATGGCGATCATCGGCGCAGTGATGAGCGCGCTGTACTTCGCGGTGCTCTGGATGCTGCGGTCACCCGAGTTGCGCGGATTCGCCGCCCCGCTCGTCGCACGCCTCCGCCGACGCTGACATCGGTGACGCGAGCGCGGGGCACAGCACCCACCACGCGGCATCCAAACACATCGGCTCGCCGAACGGCCGCGGAATAGTCGCCGCTTAGACTGTGTTGAGCATCTCGTGGCATCCGATTCGTTGAATGCTGCGAATCACCAGCTACGACGGGAGCGGCTTTGCGCGACATCATCATCATCGGTTCGGGCCCGGCCGGATTCACGGCCGCGATCTACGCCGCTCGCGCGCAACTGAAACCGCTGCTCATCGCGAGTTCCGTCGAGATCGGCGGCGAGCTGGTGAAGACGACGGAAGTCGAGAACTTCCCCGGCTTCCCAGAGGGCATCATGGGCCCCGACCTCATGACGAAGCTGCAGGAGCAGGCCGAGCGATTCGGCACCGAGGTCGTCTACGACGACGTCGTCGAGCTCGACCTCGACGGCCCAGTGAAGCGCGTGAAGCTCGGCAACGGCGATGAGCATGAGGCAGCGACGGTCATCTACGCGACCGGTTCGGCGTACCGCAAGCTCGGCCTCTCCGAAGAAGAGGTGCTCTCCGGGCACGGTCTCTCCTGGTGCGCAACGTGCGACGGCTTCTTCTTCCGACAGAAGACGATCGCCGTGGCCGGCGGTGGAGATTCCGCCATGGAGGAAGCGACGTTCCTCACCCGCTTCGCCGACAAGGTCTATGTGATCCACCGTCGTGACACGCTCAAGGCGTCGAAGATCATGCAACAGCGCGCCTTCGACAACGAGAAGATCGAGTTCATCTGGAACGCCGAGATCGCTGCGATCCACGGAACCGGCGCGGTCACGGGTGTCACCCTGCGCGACACTGCCACCGGTGACGAGCGCGGCCTCGACCTCGACGGGCTCTTCATCGCCATCGGAAACGATCCGCGAACGCACCTCGTACACGGCAAGCTCGACCTCACGCCCGAAGGCACCATCGCGGTCGAGGGTCGCAGTTCGAGGACGTCCCTCCCCGGCGTCTTCGCAGCCGGCGACGTCGTCGACCCGCACTACCGCCAGGCAATCACCGCCGCCGGATCCGGTGCGGCCGCCGCTCTCGACGCCGAGCACTATCTCGCGGCGCTCGGCAACGAGAATGCCGCCGAAGCCGTGCTCGAGACGGAGTTCGCCGCCGTCAACTGACCTTGTGTCGCTCGAAGACTTGGGGCGACACGCACCGCTGCCGCGAACTTCGCATCGCGACATCCGATTTCACCAAAAGGAGAACGCAATGACTGCACGTGCAGTGACCGAGGCCACCTTCGAGCAGGAGGTCCTCAACAACGAAAAGGCCGTCCTCGTGGACTTCTGGGCCGAATGGTGCGGCCCGTGTCGCGCCGTCAGTCCGATTCTCGACCAGATCGCGACCGAGCACGCCGACAAGCTCGACATCGTCAAGCTCAACGTCGATGAGAACCCCGGTCTCGCGATGAAGTACCAGATCACCGCGATTCCCGCGTTCAAGGTGTTCGAGAAGGGCGAGGTCGTGAAGACCGTCATCGGCGCCAAGCCGAAGCCCGCACTCGAGGCCGACCTCGCCGCCTACATCTCGTAGTCGGCGGTCGAATTTCAGACCCGTCCGGCGAAAGCCGGGCGGGTCTTTCGTGTCTCCACCGGGCTGCGCGTTCACGAGCTGCGGATGCCGCGGCGGCACGCAGCCCCGACCAAGCGCCCGGTACCCAGCAACTACCATGGAAATCCTGAACAGAACGGAAGAGTGCAGTGACTTCTGACGGCGTCCCCCAGCGGACCGGCAACAATCTCGACCCTTGGTACGCGAATTACGCCGAGCGAGCAGCCGGGCTGGCCGCCTCTGAAGTCCGAGCACTCTTCGCCGTCGCCTCGCGGCCCGAGGTGGTCTCTCTCGCCGGTGGCATGCCGTTCGTCTCTGCGCTGCCGCACGACCTCATCGTCTCGTCGATGGAGAAGGTCATGCGCGAACGCGGGGCAGTTGCTCTGCAATATGGCTCTGGTCAGGGGATTCCAGAGCTGCGCGAGCAGATTCTCGAAGTGATGTCGATCGAGGGCATCCGCGGCACCGTCGACAACGTCGTGACTGCGACGGGCTCACAACAAGCGCTCGACCTGGTGGCGAAGCTCTTCATCGACCCGGGTGATGTGATCCTCGCGGAGTCACCGAGTTATGTCGGGGCGCTCGGCATCTTCCGTTCGTATCAGGCGAACGTCGTGCACGTGGCCATGGACGAGCACGGACTCATCCCCGAGGCGCTCCGTCAGACGATTGCCGCGCTTCGCGGCCAAGGCCGGCGCATCAAGTTCCTGTACACGATCCCGAACTTCCACAACCCGGCGGGCGTCACCCTCTCGGCGGAGCGTCGGCCTGAGATCCTCGAGATCTGTCGCTCCAACGAAATCCTGATCCTTGAAGACAATCCGTACGGCCTGTTGCATTTCGATGAGCCCGCGCCGAACGCCCTCCGGTCCCTCGACCCCGAGGGCGTCATCTATCTCGGCTCGTTTTCGAAGACCCTCGCTCCCGGATTTCGGGTCGGATGGGCGCTCGCACCGCACGCGATTCGCGAGAAGCTCATTCTCGCCGCCGAGTCGGCGATCCTCTCACCGAGCTCGTTCAGCCAGTTGGTCGTGTCGGAGTACCTGGCGACGACCGACTGGCGCGGGCAGATCGACACGTTCCGGGGCGTGTACCGCGAGCGGAAAGACGCGATGATCGAGGCTTTGGGGGAGTACCTGCCCCAATTGAACTGGACGAATCCCAACGGCGGATTCTACGTCTGGGTCACGATGCCCGACGTTCTGGACTCGAAGCAGATGTTGCCACGTGCGGTGAAAGAGCTCGTCGCCTACACCCCAGGTACCGCATTCTTCGCCGACGGACGTGGGCGGCACGCGATGCGGCTTTCGTACTGCTATCCGACGCCCGAGGCGATCAGGCTCGGCATCCGGCGACTCGCGACGGTCATCAACGGCGAACTCGACCTTCTCGATACCTTTGCGGGCACTGGCCCGTTGCAGCTCCCAGCGAGCGCGGGCTACGACTCCGCGCCGCCATCCGACCTGAAGTAGTGGAGAAACCCCTGATCATGAGCGATTCTTCCGCCCTCTACGTCGTCGTGCTCGCGGGCGGCATCTCCCACGAACGCGACGTGTCTCTTCGGTCGGGTCGCCGAGTCGCCGACGCACTCACCACAGCGGGGCATCGTGTGGTGCTGCGTGACCCCGACGCCGGGCTGCTGGCATTCCTGTCGAGCGAACGGCCCGACGTGGTCTTCCCCGCCCTTCACGGCTCAAGTGGTGAAGACGGGTCGCTCCTCGAGTTGCTTGCTGCAATTGATGTGCCGACAGTCGGGTCATCGGGTGCAGCGGCGCGGCGAGCCTGGTCGAAGCCCATCGCAAGCTCGTTGCTGGCGTCGGCCGGCGTTGCCGTTCCCGAGTCGATCGTGCTCTCGCATGAGTCGTTCCGCGAGCTCGGCGCATCGAGTGTGCTCCGGGTCGTGCGCTCGGCGCTCGAAGGTGACCTCGTCGTCAAGCCCGCCTCAGGTGGTTCCGCGCAGGGAGTCACGATCGTCGATGACTCCAACGACCTGCCGCGCGCGATGGTCGAGGCGTTCACCTACGCAGAGGTCGCGGTGGTCGAGCGTCGCATCTTCGGCACCGAAGTCGCGGTTGCGGTCGTGGATACGGGTGATGGGCCGCGTGCGCTCCCAGCGGTCGAGATCGAACCGACCGCTGGGGTCTACGGTTTTCAGGCCCGCTACAACGCGGGGGAGACCACGTTCTACGCTCCGTCTCGCCTCGATGAGGTGGCGGTCGCTGCAGTGTCGGATGCCGCGGTGCTCGCGCATCGCACACTTGGACTGCGGGATCTCTCTCGCGTCGACTTCATCGTCGATGCCGACGGAATGCCATGGTTCCTGGAAGCGAACGTGATTCCCGGCCTCACCGAGACGTCACTCGTTCCGCTCGCGATCGAGGCGTCCGGTACGGATGCCGCGACTCTGTACGGCTCGCTCGTCGCAGCGGCCCGGTTGCGCGCGAACTAGCTTCGCACGTTCCGAAGCGATCATCGCCGATGGTGCCGATCGCTTCATCGCGTGCCCGACCAACGCCGTTCCAGCGGGTGTTCTCTTCGCCGATCCAGCCCGATTTCAGCTCGTCAGGAACGATCCTGCGCGACTCTTGAACTCAGACCCCGTCGAGATTCTCGCCAAGTTCCGTCAGGATCCGCCGAAGGTCCTGAACGGTCGCGAAATCAATTGTGATCTGGCCTTTTCTCGCGCCGAGCGCAATCTTCACCCGAGTATTCAGTCGGTCGCCGAGGCGAGTCGCCAAGTCTTCGAGAAAGTCCTGTCGTTTGCCTGCCGCCGGCTTCGGACGCGACGATTTCGGCTCATTCGTGGCGACCGCTTCCGCGGCCCGAACCGACAACTCCTCATTCACGATCTTGTCGGCGAATCGCTGCATGCCTGCTGCGTCGTCGCCGACGGAGAGGATCGCCCGGGCATGCCCCGCGGTGAGCACGCCCGCCGCAACCCGAAGCTGCACGGCCTCGGGAAGCTTGAGCAGTCTGAGTGTGTTCGAGATCTGAGGCCGCGACCGACCGATGCGTGAAGCGAGTTCCTCCTGGGTGATTCCGAAGTCGGCGAGGAGTTGCTGATAGGCGGAGGCTTCTTCGAGCGGGTTGAGTTGAGAGCGGTGCAGGTTCTCGAGCAGCGCGTCACGAAGCATGTCTTCGTTCGCGGTGTCTTTGACGACGGCCGGAATGGAATCGAGTCCCGCTGCCTTCGTCGCACGAAGCCGTCGTTCACCCATGACAAGCTCGTATTTGCCAGGCAGGTCGGGGTGCCGACGAACCACGATGGGCTGGAGAACTCCGAACTCGCGCACACTGTGTACAAGCTCTGCCAGGTCGTCGGGGTCGAAAACGCTACGCGGCTGTTGGGCGTTCGGAAGGATGTCATCCGGATCGAGACGCGCGAGGTGCGCACCCGGAACCGTGACGAGGTTGTCTGCCGACGCTGCTTGTTCGACAACCGCGATGGCCACGGCTGGTTGCGCCTCCGAGTCGGGGAAGAACACGTCGACGGGGCGAGTGCGGGAGCTGTCATCCCCACTCGGGATCAGTGCACCGATTCCACGACCGAGACCGGTCCGTTTGGTTGTCATCAGTTCGACTCCTCGGGTTTCGCAGCTCCGCGCCGGGCGATTTCGGCCGCTGCCTCGCGATACGACAGAGATCCGCTCGACGCATAGTCGTAGCTGATCACGCTCTGGCCATAGCTGGGTGCCTCGGACACCCGCACTGAACGGGGAATGATCGTGTCGAGCGTTTGGACGGGGAAGTGGTCGCGCACCTCTTGAGCCACTTGCTGCGCCAAGTTGGTGCGGGAGTCGTACATCGTCAAAAGGATCGTCGACAGCCGAAGTTCGGGATTGAGGTGCTTCTCAATGAGTTCGATGTTGCTCAGGAGTTGCGAGAGGCCCTCGAGCGCGTAGTACTCGCACTGAATTGGAATCAACACCTCACGTGCCGCGACGAAGGCGTTGATCGTAAGGAGGCCGAGTGATGGCGGGCAGTCGATGAAAACGTAGTCGTAGGGCTGTTCCATCGAAGCGAGATGCGCGTCGAGTGCACGCCGCAGCCGTTGCTCGCGAGCAACGAGCGAGACGAGTTCGATCTCTGCGCCCGCGAGGTGAATGGTCGCGGGCACGCAATCGAGCAACTCGTGCTCGGCTGACGACTGAATGACCTCCGCGAGTGCGAGGTCTGCGACAAGTACCTCGTACACGCTCTTGCGCTCCGAGCGGTGATCGACTCCGAGAGCGGTCGATGCGTTGCCCTGCGGATCGAGGTCGATCACGAGCACTCTGGCACCCGAACGCGCAAGGCCGGCCGCAAGATTGACCGCGGTCGTCGTCTTTCCGACGCCGCCCTTCTGATTGGAGATCGTCAACACACGCGTCGCAGGCGGCAAGGGGAGCACCGCGTCATCGAGGGCGATGCGCCGACGGTTCTCTTCGGCGAGTTCGTAAGCCAGGGGAGTTCCTCCGTGATCAGAAGATGTTTCACGTGAAACATCAGGGGCTTCAATTGGCATCAGGGGTGTCGCCTGCGCGACGGCATTGGCAGGAGTGACCATCATCGGCGAGCTCACCACATATTCACGCCCGAGCGGGGGCTCGGATGATTGCGGTTGCTCGCTGGCTCGGTCGTTGCGTTCGGGCGTTGGCGCGATCTGTGGTTCGACTGCCGAGATGCTCGCATCATCGGGCTCTTCCTGTGCCACAGCCGGCGCACTGGCGTTGGAGGTCGGTGCGGGGGAGTCTGCCTCGGCTGGGGTTCGAACGGGGTACAGCGCCGAAGCCGTGTCGGCCGTAGCCTCCCCGACGATCTCGCGAATGAGGTCCTCCAGGAGACGATCGGGACCCGCAGTGCGGTGCACCGCCGACTCATCGATGGGGTCCGCACCGGCCGTCAGTGCTTCAGCAGTCGCCGCGTCCCAGTCGACTCCGCGGTCGAAGGGGATCTCATTCGAAGGGCGGTCGCCATCGTTCACTGTCGCAGATCCTACCGATGCTCTGGGCGGCGCGGCTTGCTCGGGAGCGACCGCCTGGCGTTCGTCGGCCACGGATGAAATCGCGGCATCAGTACTGGGTTGCTCCGATGTGACACCGGGTCGACCGTCTTCTCCCGGGCCTCCAACGACCAGTTGAGGGGCGGCTTCCGCGTGAGGCTCCGGGCTCCGGTCCGAGACCTGTTGCTTTGCCACGAGATCGGCAGCAGGGTCAGCCGGCCGTGTTTCGTTCACGGGTGCTTCCGAAAGCGCCGGAGGCGTGGATCTCGAGTGAACGGTACCCTCGGCGACTTTCTCAGATTCGGGCTGAGGGCGCCTGCGACGAAACCATCCACGTCCCCCGCCCTTTGCCATACCGACTGCTCCATATCGTTGGATCTGCGGGTCGAATCGACGTATTCCGTAGCGGCCCGACCTGAAAGTCAAGCCTAACCGGCGCGACTGACTCTCAAGTTGATGACTGGCGAAGTCGAGGGTATCCAGACCAAACGTCCCTGCGGGAGCAGTGGTCAGCGTTCGACCAGTCGGCGCCCTCCCGGCCACGCGTACCGGGTCAGCTCGCTGAGGGGGGGGGCAGCGGTGGAGCGTGATGGAGCGAAACCCGTTGTGACGCTGAGGCACGGGCTGGGGAGTTCACGTGAGACACGAGTCCGCCCCTGATGTTGCGTGGTGCCCATGATCACTCGAGGGCGCCTCCTCGACACCTGGCCGCTGAGGTACGGACAAGTGGAAGGCGTGGGGCGGGAGGCCCAATCGTCACGGCGGGATCGTGATGCCAGCCACTCGACAGTCTCATGCGGGCACCGGTGCTTTCGGGGCTTGTTGGCGCGTATTGGGGACACCCCTTACAGAGGTGGTGATCAAGACAGTCCAGGAGCGACACAGCACGGAGGTGAGTGTCCTCGGCCACGTCGAAACGAAGACTCATCGGTCGAGTCGGGACGTCGTCACTCGCGGGCGATGCAAGTTCGATGACTGGGGTCGAGCGGGTGCGACCTGCGGTAACGCCGCCGGCGCCCTCGATCGAATGTTCACCGAGACGAGTTGAATGAATTGCAGCATGTTTCACGTGAAACGCCGTTGGCTCTTGAGATCCGATTGCGCTGCGAAAGCCGGGTGGCTGTGCGTGCGACATCCACACAAGAAGTCCGTCCGCACACACCGTCCCGGCAGGAGCTCGCAGCAATTCGATTGGCAGAGGGACGGCGACGTTTCACGTGAAACGTCAGTTGCGATGGATATCTCGCTCGCCGTGCGCAGTATGCGGGTGTCCCAGGGTCAGTCTCCCAAGTCGCTCACTTGTAGGGTCCAAGTGTGAGCGCGTTCGACCCTGAAGAGGATCTTGGTCAGGACCTTGGCTTCCGCCTGCTGTGGAATACCCCGGTCACTTCGTTCTATCGACGCCATGTTTTGGAGGAGACGTCCGCATGGCTGGCAGAGCACGGATATCAGATCACGGTTCTGGACGCGTCATCCTGGTCTGCCGAGGCGGATCTTCATCGGGATGTTGCTCAGGCGCTGAGCTTCCCTGACTATTACGGCCATAGCCTCGACGCTCTGAACGATTGTTTGCGTGACGTTGTCAGTCAGGACTACGGGTGGGACCCCCACGCCACCGGCCTCGTACTGGTGTTCACCGGATATGACACATTCGCAGCGAGATGCCAGCGGCCCGCGCAGGTCGTTCTGGACCTCGTCGCTCAGCATTCTCGTGTCGCGGGGTTGTTCGGACGAAGGTTGATCTGTCTCGTGCAGAGTGACGCCCCCCGCATCAGCTTCGATGCGGTAGGGGCCGATCCCGTACTTTGGAACGAAGCAGAGTGGCTGAACTCCAGTCGCCTCCCGACCTAAGCCACGATGCGCTTCTCGAGCGCGCCGGTCCACGGTTCGTGCGGGGTGTTGGTGGCAGACCCAGCCGAGGATTGCGCCGACGCGGAAGATCACCCACATGCCGGTCATACCGGGTCGCGAGACCGCGCCATCGCCGCTTGGATGTGGCGGCGGAGCCGGTCAGCGCAGATGGCCCGGGACGAGTACGCCCGATCCGCCAACAGCGCGACCGGCCTCGTGCGTGCAGGAACATGGGCGAGTCCGCGCCAGGTCCGGGACCGACGAGGATCGCGAGGGCGGCGTCGGCCGTCGATGGCGTAGTGGATCTTCGTGGACAGGCCGCCGCGGGACCGTTCGACGGCGCGATCGGGCGGTTGGGTGCAGGGAGTCTTGTGATTCGACAGGTCCCCCTGTGACCCGATTGAACCAGGTCGCCTGCTACGCCGCCAGCCGCTCCCATTGCGCATCCGAAAGTTCACGACCACGAGCCACCCCCACGAGCATCCCCGACCACAGATCACCCCGCGACTTGGGAGACGAACTCTGGCAATTCAGTTCGGCTCCCGCTGGATCCGCATCGCAGCAGAGGTGGCCCGTGACCTGAGACCATCGACCATTGGCGTTGCTCCGTATCAGAGCGAGACGGAACCGCACGGTGGTTCCATGTTTCACGTGAAACGCATGAGAACTGGCACGCCGCACACAACGGACCGTCCGCGCACCTCCGCGGTGTGGCAATCTTCTCCGTCCCAAACCGGCCTGCGCACCGAAGGTCAGCAACTCACCAATGATCACGGCGGCGGGAATGCTCAGGGATCGAACCTTCGAGCGGACAATTCACGACGCCTGCGCAGCTGCAGCTCGAGTGGAGCGCGGGACCAACCGGGCAGCACCGGTCGTGAGCTGAGGCCGTCTGCGTCATTGCTCCCGGCTTTCGTCCCGATCCAGATCGTGATCCACGTCACAGTCGCGAACCCACCTGACCGTCCGTGTGGGGGCCCGAACTTCATCCGGAACCGACCAGGCACCGCAATGCTCTCGAATCAAGCGTCTGACTGGATCGGAAGCACACGACGCCTCAACGTGGCCGAGCGAGCGTGAATTGAGCCACTTGAGTCAGGGCACGCCAGTACGAGCCCTCCGGCCAGCCCGGAAGCCGGCCGAATCGATGTGACTCTCTTCCAGAATCCACGAGTTAACGAATTGGCGGCGCCCACGCCGCAGAGCGGGAGCGTCAGCCCGCAGTTGCGCGGAAGACCCGCGTGACTTCTGACACGAGTCCCTCGCCGAGCACGAGCACCTCCACGTCGCGCAGGTGGTACTTGCGGATGACCTTCTCAGCAGCCGCAATCTCACCGTCGACGCCGGCGCCCTTCATGAGCACGAGCTCGCCACCTGCCCGCAACAGGGGTGCGGTCACTGGAATCAGTGTGCGCAAGGCGCTCACTGCGCGCGCCGTGACCTGATCGAGGGAGTCGAAGAGCTTCGATTCCTCGGCACGGGCTCTCACGACCGTGACGTTCGCAAGCGCGAGTTCACTCGCCTGTCGCTCGAGCCAAGCGACGCGGCGCTCCATCGGCTCGATGAGGGTGAACGAGACATCCGGTCTCAAGATGGCGAGAACGATGCCGGGCAGGCCCGCGCCTGAACCGACATCGCCCACGCGCCCCGGCCGCAGCAGGGGTGCGACCAATGCACTGTTCAAGACGTGACGAGTCCAGAGCCGGGGGAGTTCCAGCGGTCCGACGAGACCGAGTTCCTCGCCGTGTCGCGCGAGCGCCATCGTGAATGCGCGGCCGGCATCGATGTGCTCGCCGAAGATATCGACCGCGGCAGCCGGTTCCGGCTCCAGTCCGTCGATCATCGTTTCACGTGAAACGTCAGGCACCGCGGGTGATGACCGTGTGACGGTCACTGCCCTCGCCGCGTGACTCCGAGTGCAGACCGCGCTCAGCCACAAGATCGTGCACGAGCTTGCGCTCGTACGACGACATCGGGGGGAGTGAAGCTTCCGCCGCGCCTCCATCGATGCGCTCGGCGGCGCGAGTCACGAGATTCGCGAGTTCGTCCCGACGAGCGTCGCGCGAGCCGCCGATGTCGAGGATCAGCCGTGAGAACGCGCCGGTCTTGGTCTGCACGGCGAGCCGAGTGAGTTCTTGGAACGCGCTCACGGTCTCGGGCTTGGAGAGGAGATCGAGGTTTTCGCCGGCTCCAGCGTTCACCGACACATACGCGCGCCCATTGCGGGCATCGATGTCGATGTCGCCGTCGAGGTCCATGATGTCGAGGAGTTCCTCGATGTAATCCGCCGCGATGTCGCCCTCTTCCTCGAGCTGAGCGGTGGAGCGGTCTGCGGTCTCGTGCTGTACGTCGGTCATGGGTCTACTTCCCCTGCTTCTTCGAGCGAGACTTGCTCACGGGCTGCTGGCGCTGCGTCTTCTTCGGCTCCTGCGCCTCGATCGCGATCTCGGTCTTCTCATCGACGACGAGCTTGCCCTTGCGAGCGAGTCGCTCTTCACGGGCCTTCGCTGCTTCACTGCCCGGAGTCGGCATGTTCCTGATGACCACGAACTGCTGACCCATGGTCCAGAAGTTCGAGACGAGCCAGTAGAACATGACACCGATGGGGAAGGCCACGCCGGAGAATGCGAACACGAGGGGGAGCAGGTACAGCATGATGCGCTGCTGGCGGAACATCGGGCTCGCCTTGGTCTCGGGCGACATGTTCTTCGAGACGATCTGCAGCTGGGTGATGAACTGCGAAGCGGTCATCAGCACGATCATCGTGGCCGCGATGGCCATGACCTGCCAGGGGTACTCTCCGTTCATCGCGCCGATGAACGTGCCCTTCAACGGGGCACCGAGGAACTCCGAGTTCGCGAACGAGTTCGCGAGTTGCTGGGTGAACACACCGACGCCGGCCTTGTCATGCTGAGCGTCGTTGAGCACCGAGAAGAGTCCGAAGAAGATCGGCATCTGCAGCAGGAGCGGCAGGCACGATGAGAGCGGGTTGGTGCCCGTCTTCTTGTAGAGCTCCATGGTCTCGCGCGACATGGCCTCGCGGGAGAACTGGTCTTTCTTGCCCTTGTACTTGTCTTGGATCTTCTTGAGCTGCGGCGCGACCTCGAGCATGCGGCGCTGGCTCTTGATCTGCCGGACGAAGATCGGGATCAGCGCCGCACGAACGACGATCACCAGGCCGACGATCGAGAGGATCCAGGTGCCACCTGCGTCGGGATCGAGGCCGATGAAGTCCCACATCGAGTGGAACGCGACGAGGATCAGCTCGATGACCCATTTGATGGGCCAGAGAACCAGGCTGATGAAATCAGGCATGGAGGAGTTCAGTCCTTCCGGGACAGGGTGGGGGAGGAGAGCAAGAGCTCCGCGTCGTCGCGGTGCGAGTGATCATGGCGAGCCGAGACGGTACGCATCTGATCAGATGCATCCGTCTGCCCGATACCGGCCGGTACCACCCACCCGGACGGGGTCACCCGGTAGCGCGAATGACGTGCGGCCTTGACGTCGTCGATGCCGCCGGCAGTCCAGGGATTGCAGCGAAGTATGCGCCAGGCTGTCAGCGCCGAGCCGATGAGGAGGCCGCGCTGTTGCACGGAACCGAGTCCATAGGCGGAGCACGACGGGTAATAGCGGCAGACGTCGCCGTAGAGCGGCGAGATGGCGGCGCGATAGCCGCGAATCACGAGCACCCCGAGATTGCGGGGGAGGAGCCCGACGAACAGGGCGGCGTTCTTCACGCTATTCGCCCTTCTCCTGCGATGGGATCGCTGACGCGCGCATGCGACGGCGCTGAAGTGCACTCAGCACCTCGGCGCGGAGCTCATGCCAGTCGACAGCGGCAGCCGAGGGCAGCGCTCGCACGACCACATCGACGTCGGCGATGCCGTCGCCGAGCGCCTCGTGACACACGGCCTTCAACCGCCGGCGCACGAGATTGCGTCGAACGGCGGAACCGACCTTCTTCGACACGATGAAGCCGAAGCGTGCGCCAGCGCCCGACTCCCGTGAGCGCACATAGCTCACGGTGTGGGCACCGGCGACCTTCGCACCCCGGCGCACGATGACTCGATAGTCGTCGGCACTCGTGATGCGATTGGCTTTGGCAAGCACCGAAGTACTAGGCGGAGAGTTCGGTGCGACCCTTGCCGCGGCGCGCCGACAGGATGGCGCGGCCGGCGCGGGTGCGCATGCGAAGGCGGAAGCCGTGCTTCTTGGCGCGACGACGGTTATTCGGCTGGAAAGTACGCTTGCTCATTCTTCTTCTCCGGCGTTCGGATCTCCTCGCCGGGACCGCGGAACAGCGCGAAGGCGGGAAAACTAGGTGCCCTGATGGGCTGGGGTCAACTGATTAAAACTACGGCCTCGAGGCCTTGGGGTCAAACCGAACAGAGTTCAACCCGGCACAGTTCAAAAGGGACAGTATCGCTCGAACCTCAGGATCGCCTGTGGAGTGACACGCCCGCGACGTCGAATCCCTCAATCGGCATTTGTCGGGAGCGGGTTCATTGGATAGCGTTTGACACCAGTTATCCCCAGCTTGGTGCGCGGAATCTCGGGCTTCTTCCGAATTCTCCCCACAGGGCGTGGAAAACCCAGTGAACACTTCGCCTCGCGCCGCTTGCTCCGTCGATCGGGGGATCGATGAGCGGCAGACGACGGCACCGGATCGATTGCGGGGAACCATGACAGAGCAGCCCATCACGGATATTTGGGCGACGATCCTCGATCGGCTGTCAGACGACGACGCCATCACGCCGATGTTGCAGGGCTTCCTCAATCTCGTCGAGCCGAAGGGCATCGCGGCCGGCACCTTCTACCTGGAGGTGCCGAACGACTTCACGGCGACGATGTTGAACCAGCGCATGCGGGTGTCGTTGCTCTCCGCGATGAGCGTTGTCGAGGCGCCGTCACCGGTCACCTCGTTCTACGTCGTCGTGAATCCCGAGCTCGAGGAGGCTCGAGCCCCCGAGCCGCAGTCGCCGTTCGTCGACGAGCTCGATCCGGTCGAGATGCCCGCCTCCCCCCAGTCGGTCTTCGAGAACACCAGCCCGGTCTCGTCACGCGACACGCGGCTGAATCCGAAGTACGCGTTCGAGAGTTTCGTCATCGGCCAGTCCAACCGCTTCGCCCACGCCGCCGCGGTCGCGGTCGCTGAAGCGCCGGCCAAGGCGTACAACCCGCTGTTCATCTACGGCGACTCCGGTCTCGGCAAGACCCACCTCCTGCACGCCATCGGTCACTACGCGATGAGCCTGTACCCCGGGATTCGCGTGCGCTATGTGAGCTCCGAGGAGTTCACGAACGACTTCATCAACTCGATCGCGAACAACCGGGGATCGCTCTTCCAGCAGCGCTATCGCAACATCGACATCCTGCTGATCGATGACATCCAGTTCCTGCAGGGCAAGGCGGAGACTCAGGAGGCGTTCTTCCATACGTTCAACACACTGCACGATCACAACAAGCAGGTCGTGATCACGAGTGATGTGCCGCCGAAACACCTGACCGGCTTCGAAGACCGCATGAGAAGCCGCTTCGAGTGGGGCCTCATCACCGACGTGCAGGCGCCCGACCTCGAGACCCGCATCGCCATTCTCCGTAAGAAGGCGCAGTCCGAGCGCCTTCAGGTGCCAGACGACATCCTCGAATACATGGCGTCGAAGGTGTCGAGCAACATCCGTGAACTCGAGGGCACCCTCATTCGCGTCACTGCGTTCGCAAGCCTCAACCGCACGGCGGTCGACATGCCTCTCGTGCAGACGGTCTTGAAAGACCTGATCACGGATGACTCGGACAACGTCGTCTCGCCGGTCGACATCATCACGGCGACCGCCGACTACTTCAAGCTGACCGTCGACGACCTCTACGGTTCGAGCCGGTCGCAGGCCGTGGCGACCGCACGCCAGATCGCGATGTACCTCTGCCGTGAGCTCACGAGCCTGTCACTGCCGAAGATCGGCCAGTTGTTCGGCAATCGAGATCACACGACGGTCATGTATGCGAACAAGAAGATCTCGGAACTCATGAAGGAGCGCCGCTCCATCTACAACCAGGTCACCGAGCTCACGGCGCGCATCAAGCAGGTCAGCCGCTACCGCTGAGTGTGCGGCGTTCCCCGTACGGACTGAGCTTGCCCCATGCGTGGGTTGAGCTTGCCCCATGCGTGGGTTGAGCTTGCCCCATCTGCGGGTTGAGCTTGTCGAAACCGAGACTCGTCGAACCTCCGCCGAGAAGGTTTCGACAGGCTCAACCCACAGAACCGGAAACCGACAAGGTCGACCCGGCGCGCTCGAGCTCGCCGAAAAACGGGTCTGCAGCGACCGTGCACGACCATTCCGGGCGATTCCCACAGTTGTGGAGAACCTGTGGATTGTTCGCGAAGAACCGCCTGAAGCCTGTTGAGACAAAGGGTCAGCCTGTGCAGAACAGTGTCATGCGTTCGACGTCAGCATGAGGCATCCGCTCACGAACCCACACACTGTGCACAGATCGGATGCCGCGCGATCGGCGTCGTTCCGCAGGTCTCTGCACACCATCCACAGTTTCCACAGCGGTTAACACTGTTAAGAGTTAAGGGTTTAAGGGGGGATTCCCACAACCTTGGAGATCGGCGCTCGTCGAGCAGCGGTGCGGCAGTGCACGGTCGACATCGATTCGCCCCGCGAAGAGCTGAACTCTGCGGATAACATGGGATCCACCCAGCGACATCCACGACGGGAGAACCGTGAAGTTCCAGGTCAACCGCGACGTCTTCAGTGAGGCCGTTTCCTTCGCCGTCAAACTGCTGCCCCAGCGCACCACTTTGCCGATCCTCTCGGGTGTGCTGATCCAGGCGAACGCCGACGGCCTCGTGCTCTCGTCCTTCGACTACGAGGTCTCATCTCAGACCGAGATCCAGGCAGACGTCGAAGAACCCGGCACCGTGCTCGTCTCGGGGCGTCTGCTCGCCGAGATCGCCGGTCGCCTCCCGAACGCCCCAGTGCGGGTCGCAACGGAAGAGAGTCGAATCTCAGTCAGTTGCGGCTCGGCGAGCTTCACACTGCTGTCGATGCCGGTCGAGGAATATCCTTCGATTCCCGAGATCGGCCCCCAGTCCGGCGTCGTGCCGGCCGAGGAGTTCGCAGCGGCCGTCGCACAGGTCGCGGTCGCCGCTTCGCGCGACGACGTCACGCCAGTGATCACCGGTGTGCAGCTCGAGGTGCGCGAGAACAATCTCAGCCTGGTCGCGACCGACCGCTACCGCGTCGCAGTTCGAGAACTCGACTGGGATGGCGGCACCGTCGCCAGCGAAGAGACGGTCAGCGCGCTCGTGCCTGCCCGCACACTTCAAGAGGTGGGCAAGACATTCGGCCACTCCGGCACCATCTCCGTCTCGATAACGAACCGCGACGATCGCGAGCTCATCGCTTTCAGCGCCGACAAGAAGACCGTGACGTCGCTGCTCATCAAGGGCAACTTCCCGCCCGTGCGACGACTCTTCCCCGAGACGGTCGACAACTACGCGGTCGTGAACACCGCCGAGCTCATCGAGGCGACCCGCCGTGTCGCCTTGGTGCTCGAACGTGAGGCCGCTCTGCGCTACAGCTTCACGGCCGACGGGCTCACGCTCGAGGCGATCGGCAGCGAGCAGGCCCAAGCATCGGAGTCGATCGACGCGATCCTCACCGGCGACGACACAGTTGTGTCGCTGAAGCCGCAGTTCCTGCTCGACGGTCTCGGCGCCGTGCGCTCCGAGTTCGTCCGCGTCTCATTCACGAAGACCGAGAATCCGAACAAGCCGGGTCCGGTGCTCATCACGAGCCAGTCCTCGCGCGAGCAGGCCGGCGCCGACAGCTACCGCTACCTGCTGCAGCCGAACCTGCTGCTGCGCTGACCGTTCTGCGGGTTGAGCCCGGCTGACCGTTCTGCGGGTTGAGCTCGGCTGACCGTTCTGCGGGTTGAGCCTGCCGAAACCTCGCCGAGCTGGGTTTCGGCAAGCTCAACCCGCAGCTTCGGCAAGCTCAACCCGCGGGCCTGGCGTCGGCGGTGCGGGGTAGCGTGGTGAATTGCGATTCCGACGGCCATGAGGCATCCGGATGCCGCGCCGTCGAAGGGAGCCCAGCGTGCACGTCGCCCGTCTCTCCCTGACCGACTATCGCAACTACGAGCGTGCTGAACTCGAACTCGGCCCGGGCGCGACAGTGCTGGTCGGGCGCAACGGACAGGGCAAGACCAACCTCGTCGAAGCGATCGGTTACCTCGCCACGCTCAGTTCGCACCGCGTCTCCGGCGATCAGGCGCTGATCAGGGCCGGCGCCGACGCCGCGATCGTGCGTGCACTGCTCACCCACGGCGATCGTGAGTTGCTCATCGAGCTGCAACTGAATCGTCAAGGCGCCAACCGTGCCCAATTGAATCGTTCCCCGGTGAAGACGCGTGAGCTGCCGCGCTATGTGCACAGCGTGCTCTTCGCTCCTGAAGACCTCGCCATCGTTCGGGGCGAGCCCTCGGTTCGCCGGCGAATGCTCGATGAGCTGCTGGTGCAACGCACGCCACGGCTCGCCGGCGTCATGGCCGATTACGAGCGAGTGCTGAAACAACGCAATTCGTTGTTGAAGAGCGCGCGGGCCAGAGGGCTCGCCGTCGACAAGCTGACGACACTCGACA
Organism: Agromyces sp. Y575; assembly: GCF_059445445.1. Taxonomy (NCBI): domain Bacteria; kingdom Bacillati; phylum Actinomycetota; class Actinomycetes; order Micrococcales; family Microbacteriaceae; genus Agromyces; species Agromyces sp. Y575. Next base: position 855,557 of record NZ_JCAIUI010000002.1, on the reverse strand, counting down.
TCTGGGATGAGCGTCTCGTCACGCTCGGTTCGGAGCTCATCGACCAGCGGCTCACGCTCATCGCCGAGCTCCGGGAGCCCCTCGCAGCTGCGTACCGATCGATCGTCGACGCCGACCACGCTCCTGGGATGAGTCCGTCACTCTCAATCGACGGCGCCGACCCGGATGACGAGCCTGATGCATCCGCTGCCCCTCTCGATTCGACGTCGAGCACGATCGAGCGATTCGCCGAGGCGCTGCGAGTGCTTCGCCCGAAAGAGCTCGAGCGAGGCGTCACCCTCGTCGGTCCGCACCGCGACGATGTCGTGCTCCTCCTCAACGGTCTGCCCGCGAAGGGGTACGCCAGCCACGGCGAGTCGTGGTCGTTCGCGCTTGCCCTGCGACTCGCCTCAGCCGAGCTCTTGCGACGCGATTCGATGACCGGCGACCCGGTGCTCGTGCTCGATGACGTGTTCGCCGAACTCGACCGCCTGCGGCGCGAACGTCTCGCCAGCGCCATCTCGGGCTTCGAACAGGTGCTCGTGACGGCGGCGGTGCTCGAAGATGTGCCGGCGCCCCTGACCGCCCGTGTCGTGCACATCGAGGCGGGTCGCATCGTCGACGAGGGTATGCAAGGGATCGGTGCTGGCCCTTCGACAGGCTCAGGGCGCAGAGATGACGATGGTATGCAAGGGATCGATGGTGCCGGCCCTTCGACAGGCTCAGGGCGCAGAGACGACGAGGCCGCCGATGTCTGAGGCCGCGCGCGTCTACCAGCACTTCCGTGAGATCTTCGGCGGCGAACGAACACGCAGCGGTCGAGCGGGCAGGGTTCGCACTCGCGAGATCTCCGGAAGCGAGCCGTTCACCCCGGGGCGCGACCCGAAGCCGCTCGCCGACACGATCGATTCGCTGAGTACCCAGCTCGGCTGGAACGGTCCGCTCTCGCAGCACGACGTGCTCGCCTCTTGGGCCGATATCGCCGGCGAAGAGACCGCACGTCATTCCGAACCCATCGCGATCGAGGGCGGGGTGCTGCAGGTGCGCTGCGAATCGACCGCGTGGGCGACGCAGCTGCGCATGATGCGCACGCAACTGGTCACCGAGATCACGACGAGATTCCCCGGAGCGGCCGTCGAGACGATCAGGTTCCAGGGGCCGGATGCCCCCACCTGGAAAAGGGGTCCCAGATCGGTTCCAGGGCGCGGTCCACGCGATACCTACGGCTAGGCAGGCAAATTCGGTCACTTCCGACCTGATATCGCCCCAGATCGGCGCTTCAGGGCCTGTGTCGACCCTCCGTTTGATAGGATCGAGAGTCGCCAGAATGACGGTCAGGAGCCCGATCCACACATGACAGCGGAACCCACGAAGGCCCAGTCACCGGCTTACGGTGCTGATGAGATCCAGGTACTCGAGGGCCTCGAAGCGGTTCGCAAGCGGCCGGGTATGTACATCGGCTCGACGGGCCCACGAGGCCTGCACCATCTCGTCACCGAGATCGTCGACAACTCGGTCGACGAAGCGCTTGCGGGCCATGCCACCACCATCGACATCACGATCCTGGCCGACGGCGGTATACGCGTCATCGACGACGGGCGCGGCATGCCGGTCGACATCCACAAGACCGAGGGCCGCTCCGCCGTCGAGGTCATCCATACCGTGCTGCACGCCGGCGGCAAGTTCGGCGGTGGCGGATATGCCGTCTCGGGCGGGCTGCACGGCGTCGGGGCATCCGTCGTCAATGCGCTGTCGAGCAAGTTCGACGTCGCAGTGCGCCGTCAAGGGTACGTGTGGCGCCAGTCGTACACCATCGGGGTGCCCGACGCTCCGCTCTCGAAAGATGAGCCGAGCGACGAGACCGGCACGACGACCACGTTCTGGCCGAACCCCGACATCTTCGAGACCGTCGAGTTCGACTACGAGACTCTCCGCTCCCGCTTCCAGCAGATGGCCTTCCTCAACAAGGGCCTGCGTATCACGCTGACCGACGAGCGCGTCGGCCACGTCGAGATCGATCCAGAGGATACGGCTGCGAGCGAAGCGGATGACGCGGCTCCCGGTCAGCGCACCGACACCTTCCTCTACGAGCGAGGACTCGTCGACTACGTCGAGTACTTGAACCGCTCGAAGAAGTCCGACGTCGTGAACGACGAGATCATCTCGTTCGAGACAGAGGACACCGAGCGGAAGATCGCGCTCGAAGTCGCGATGCAGTGGACGACGGCGTACACCGAATCGGTGCACACGTACGCGAACACGATCAACACGCACGAGGGCGGCACCCATGAAGAGGGCTTCCGCGCGGCGCTCACGACTCTCGTGAACAAGTACGCCCGCGAGAAGGGCATCATCAAGGAGAAAGACGACAACCTCTCCGGCGATGACGTTCGCGAAGGCCTCACCGCGGTCATCTCGGTGAAGCTGGCGGAGCCGCAGTTCGAGGGCCAGACGAAGACGAAACTCGGCAACACCGAGGTGAAGTCGTTCGTGCAGAAGGTCACTTCAGACCAGCTCGGTGACTGGTTCGAGCGCAACCCGACGCAGGCACGCGACATCATCCGCAAGGCGATTCAGGCCGCGACCGCGCGCCTCGCCGCGCGCAAAGCGCGCGAGGCGACTCGTCGCAAGGGCCTGCTCGAGTCGGGCGGCATGCCAGGTAAGTTGAAGGACTGCTCGTCGAAAGACCCGTCGGTCTCCGAGATTTTCATCGTCGAGGGCGACTCGGCCGGCGGCTCCGCCGTGCAGGGCCGCAATCCCGAGACGCAGGCGATCCTGCCGCTGCGGGGCAAGATCCTGAACGTCGAGAAGGCACGCCTCGACCGAGCGCTCGCCAACAACGAGGTGCAGGCCATGATCACGGCGTTCGGCGCCGGTATCGGTGAAGATTTCAACACCGAGAAGGTCAGGTACCACAAGATCGTGCTCATGGCCGACGCCGACGTCGATGGCCAGCACATCACGACACTGCTGCTCACGCTGCTGTTCCGGTACATGCGCCCGCTCATCGAGCTCGGCTACGTGTACCTCGCCCAGCCCCCGCTCTACCGTCTCAAGTGGACGAACTCCGACGACGAGTACGTTTACTCCGACAAGGAGCGCGACGCCCTGCTCACGGCGGGCGTAGCGGCCGGCAAGCGAATTCCCAAAGACAACGGGGTGCAGCGCTACAAGGGCCTCGGCGAGATGAACCACCAGGAGCTGTGGGAGACCACGATGAACCCGGAGACCCGCACCCTGCTGCAGGTCACCATGGACGACGCGGCCGCCGCTGACGAGATCTTCTCCACACTGATGGGCGAAGACGTCGAGAGCCGACGCAACTTCATCCAGAAGAACGCGAAAGACGTCAGGTTCCTTGATATCTAGTGGTCTCGTTCCCTGAGATCGTCGAGGGGAACGGACCACGGCAAGACTCCCTTCGACAGGCTCGGGGAGCGGACAGGCGAAGAAGAGAAGCAGATGACAGACGCAGACGAGAATACCGACGGCCCCGGCATCCACGGCAGGATCGACCAGGTCGATCTGCAGCTCGAGATGCAGCGTTCCTACCTCGACTATGCGATGAGCGTCATCGTCGGGCGAGCGCTGCCCGACGTGCGCGACGGGCTCAAGCCCGTGCACCGCCGCGTCATCTACGCGATGTACGACGGCGGCTACCGCCCCGACAAGGCGTTCTCGAAGTGCGCCCGCGTCGTCGGCGACGTCATGGGTCAGTTCCATCCCCACGGTGACACTGCGATCTACGACGCTCTCGTGCGCCTCGTGCAACCGTGGAGCCTGCGGTACCCGCTCGCACTCGGGCAGGGCAACTTCGGTTCGCCCGGCAACGACGGCGCGGCCGCTCCCAGGTACACCGAGACGAAGATGGCTCCGCTCGCGCTCGAAATGGTGCGAGACATCGAGAAGGAGACCGTCGACTTCCAAGACAACTACGACGGCCGCACACAGGAGCCGTCGATCCTGCCCGCCCGGTTCCCGAACCTTCTCGTCAACGGATCGGTCGGCATCGCGGTCGGCATGGCGACGAACATCCCGCCGCACAACCTGCGCGAAGTGGCATCCGGCGCCCAGTGGTACCTCGAGCACCCCGAAGCATCGCGCGAAGAGCTGCAAGAGGCTCTGATGCAGCGCATCAAGGGCCCCGACTTCCCGACGGGCGCACAGATCCTCGGCGTCAAGGGCATCAACGACGCCTACCGCACGGGCCGTGGCTCGATCACGATGCGCGCGGTCGTCTCGGTGGAGGAGCTGCAGGGCCGCACCTGCCTCGTCATCACCGAACTGCCGTACCAGGTGAACCCCGACAACCTCGCGATCAAGATCGCCGACCTCGTGAAAGACGGCAAGGTCGGAGGCATCGCCGACATCCGGGATGAGACCTCGGGCCGTACCGGCCAGCGACTCGTGATCGTGCTGAAGCGCGACGCGGTTGCGAAGGTCGTGCTGAACAACCTCTACAAGCACACGCCGTTGCAGGAGAACTTCGGCGCGAACATGCTGGCGATCGTCGACGGCATACCGCGCACGCTCTCGATCGACGGGTTCATCGCGCACTGGGTCGACCACCAGATCGAGGTCATCGTGCGACGCACGCAGTACCTGCTGCGTGAAGCCGAGGCCCGCATGCACATCCTGCGTGCGTACCTCAAGGCCCTCGATGCCCTCGATGAGGTCATCGCGCTCATCCGCCGCTCGCCCACCGTCGAGGAGGCCCGCGACGGTCTCATGGAGCTGCTCGTCATCGACGAGCTCCAGGCGCGTGCCATCCTCGAGATGCAGCTGCGCCGTCTGGCCGCTCTCGAGCGGCAGAAGATCATGGACGAGGCAGCCGAGCTCGCCGAACTGATCGCGGACTACGAGTCGATCCTCGCGTCGCCCGAACGTCAGCGCACGATCGTCTCGGAAGAGCTGGCCGAGATCGTCGCGAAGTACGGCGACGAGCGGCGCACGCACATCATGCCGGGCTTCGACGGCGACATGTCGGTCGAAGACCTGATCCCCGAAGAGGAGATGGTCGTCACCGTCACCCGCGGCGGCTACGTCAAGCGCACGCGCAGCGACAACTACCGCTCGCAGCACCGCGGTGGCAAGGGCGTCAAGGGTGCGCAGCTCCGCGCAGACGACGTCGTCGAGCACTTCTTCGTGACGACGACGCACCACTGGCTGTTGTTCTTCACGAACAAGGGCCGAGTGTACCGGGCGAAGGCGTACGAGATCCAAGAGGCCGGCCGTGATGCGAAGGGCCAGCACGTCGCGAACCTGCTCGAGATGCAACCCGATGAGCAGATCGCCGAGATTCTCGACATCCGCGACTACGGGGTGGCCCAATATCTCGTGCTCGCCACTCGCGACGGCTTGGTGAAGAAGACCGACCTCACCGCGTACGACACCAATCGCTCGCGTGGCGTCATCGCGATCAACCTGCGCGACGACGACGAGCTCGTCTCGGCGATGCTCGCCGACGAGCACGACGAGATCCTCCTCGTCTCGAAGAAGGGCATGTCCCTGCGCTTCCAGGCGACGGATGAGGCGCTCCGGCCCATGGGGCGGTCGACCTCGGGTGTGAAGGGCATGTCGTTCCGCGAGGGCGACCAGTTGCTCGAGGCATCCGTCGTCGCCGGCTCGGAGCACGCTGGCGCGGTGCTCCCTGAGCTCGTCGAAGGGGGCGAGTCCGCTTCGGCGGGCTCCCCGAACGACGAAGCCGATGGGGCGAGGTACGTCTTCGTCGTCACCGAGGGCGGCTATGCGAAGCGCACCGCCGTCGACCAGTACCGCCTGCAGAATCGTGGCGGCCTCGGTATCAAGGTGGCGAAGTTGAACGACGATCGCGGCGACCTCGCCGGTGCCCTGATCGTCGGCGACGACGACGAGGTGCTTGTGGTTCTTGCCAGTGGCAAGGTGGTACGCTCTGACGTCGCCGAGGTTCCCGCCAAGGGCAGGGACACGATGGGCGTTGTGTTCGCGAAGTTCGCGGACGACGACAAGATCATCGCCATCGCGAAGAATTCCGAACGGAATCTCGTGGAGGAGTCCGCAGAGTCCGCAGAGTCCGCAGCGGCCGAGCCCGCGCGAGAGGGATAGTCGTACATGAGTAGCATTGCAGAGAAGCTGGCCCGCAAATCGAACCGCAAGACCCCTGCCAAGCAGGTGCGCCTTCGGCTCGTCTACATCGACTTCTGGTCGGCGGTGAAGCTGTCGTTCCTCGTCGCCGTGTGTCTCGCCGTGGTCAGCATTGTCGCAATGTTCCTCATCCACACGGTGTTGAACTCGACCGGCATCTTCGAGAAGCTCAACGAGCTCGTGAAAGACGTCGCCGGTGCCGGTGGCGATCTCACATCGATCCTCTCGCTCGGCAACGTCATGGGCTTCGCCATCGTTGCGGCGCTGCTCAACCTCGTCGTGACGACTGCACTCGGCGCAATCCTCGCGGTGCTCTACAATCTGAGCGTCAAGATCACGGGCGGCATTCTCGTCGGCTTCACGAACAATTGATCCGCGCTGAACGCGAAGCGTTCAGCCGGATCAGATCGAGGGGCGGCCCCTTCCGGGCCGCCGAATCGAGATCTCACCCCGGGCTGGCGGCCCTTTCCGGGATGCCGAATCGAGATCTCAAACATGAGATTCGGTCGATTCGGAGATTGCCAGAACGTCCGGTAGTCTTTCCTTCGGCCGAAATTCGGGGATATAGCTCAGGCGGTTAGAGCGCTTCGCTGATAACGAAGAGGTCCGAGGTTCAAGTCCTCGTATCCCCACTGTGACAATTCAACACCCGTGACAATTCAACACCCGTGACAATTCAACACCCGTGATAATTCAATACCCGTGGCGATTCAACACCCGGAACAATTCCATATACACCTGGATGCCGCGGTATCCGGCCCGGGGCCTTAGCTCAGTTGGTAGAGCGCCTGCTTTGCAAGCAGGATGTCAGGAGTTCGATTCTCCTAGGCTCCACAGTTTCGACACAACAGTGTCGACACAACAGTTTCCACGTATCGGGTTCGCGCGTTCGCTTCACAAGCGAAGCCAGCGCTCGACCAAGCCGACGATCGCTTCGAGCCTGTCGTCGAGTTCGCTCGGATCGAGCGTGATGACCCCGCGATCGGCAGCAGCCCAGCGAACCAGACCGGTATCGTCATCGAAGCTGAAGCCGTCGGCATCGACGATCTTCACGCCGCGGTGCAACACCGCCCGCACCTTGCCGCGCGGGTCGATGCCGAGGGTCACGCGGTCGGCGCCATCGAGCGCGTAGTTGGGGCCGTTCCACTTGATGTTCTCGATGGTCGCCGCCGGGGCGACACCACGGATTCCGGCGCACAGCCGCCGGAGCGGACCGCCCTGATCCGTTGGGAGCTGGGCGAGGAACCGGTCGACTTCGGCCGACGCCGCGATCGTATTCGTGTCATCGGCCATGTGCCGCTCCTTCGCCTCGCGGTTGCCTCGACCATAGACCCCAGCGGTCATGGCCGTCGATGGTGCAGCTACAGTGTCCGAATGGACATCCGCATCGCTGCGTACGGGGTCATCATTCGCGACGACCGAATCCTGCTCTCGCACTGGAACGAGCACGGGCGATCGGGATGGACACTGCCGGGCGGGGGAATCGAGGGCGCCGAGCATCCTGTGGCGGCTGCGCGGCGCGAGATCCGAGAAGAGACGGGGTACGAGGCATCCGTCGACAGGCTGCTCGGTATCGACACGATGGTGGTGCCGGCGGCGAAGCGCCACACGGCCGCGTCACCGCTCTATGCGATGCGTGTCGTGTACCGGGCGAGCGTCGTCGGCGGAGAGCTGCGGAATGAAGTGGGCGGCTCGAGCGACGAAGCCCGATGGTTCCCGCTCGACGAGGTGGCGAACCTCAAGCGGGTGAGCCTGCTCGACATCGCACTACGGTTGAACGCGGCGGAGCCGATCGATGGTGTGCCCCCGCCCGTCGGCGACTGAGAACCCACCGCTGCGGCGCTGAAGGCCCCGACGGCGGGCCAGCTGATGCGAGAGCTGCTGCGCCGTGGAACGGATGACCGCGCGGCCGTGTCGCCGACGTTCCGGCCGTGACGGGCCGAACCGTTCGCGACACGGCCGCGCGGTGCCGAGCTCCCCGAGGCCGATGCCGTCGCGCTGGCGATGACATCGACCCGCGGGGGCCGGGCATGAGTGCTGGTGTTGTCTTCCACGATGATCAGATCATCGGCTGGGTGAGGAGCGCGATCCGCTGGAACTGGGCGTCGCGAAGGCCATTCGCGATCAGTTCGTTGCGACGACGCTCGGAGACGGCCGCGTAGCTGCGTTGCTCGTCTTGGCGACGACCCCATGCAATGAGAGCGAGGCCGAGGCGGCGGGCGAGCCGCTCGCGCAGCTGTCGTGCGTCTGCACGAAGGGTGACGGTCTGGTCCTGGGGGCTTCGGCCGGCGGTGAGAGTACTCGTATTCACGGTGATTCCTTCTGGTGTATCGGTGTTGGGTGTGGAGCGATGGTGCTGGTGTGCTTCGTGAGCGGCTCATCGGCCTGAGCTGATCCCGTGATCGACGGCATCCGAGCACGGATGCATCGTCATGGCGTCGAGGGCAGGGTTGACGGACTCGTCGCGAGGCGCGGTTGGGCGGTTGGCCGTCACGGAGCTTCGAGATGCCGAAGGATCGGAGGGCCGGCGATCGCGACCTGACGGTGGCGCACTCCGGGACATCCGCTCATCACGGTGAGGTGACGAAGGCGACGATGTCGCCGACGGACGACCCGGCTGGCGCCGCAGTGGTCACACGCGAGGCGCGCAGTTGGCGGTCAGGCGCAAACGCGCGTGCCGCCGGAGCGAACCGTTAGCCCGCTCGAGGCGCGAGGAGGACTCCCGTATAGGCCGCGGTAAATGCTGGCGTGAAGATGTGCTTCATCATGGGTATCAACTCCTCTGCTGCTCGGGTGCGATGCGCACCGCTTATGGACACTAGCGGGATATTCACGTCGACCGCAAGGTGAATTCTCAGATTCATCGCAAATCGGGGTCAGCACCGAGATCGAGCACGCCCGGAACGACGATGGCCCCGCCTGGATCAGGCGGGGCCATCGGTGATTCAGCGCAAGCGATCAGGCGTCGGTTGGCGCGCCGCCGGGCGTCGGCTCGTCGTCGGCGACCCAGAGTTCATCGTCGGCACGGAACGTCTGCCAGACGGCGTAGGCGACGCCGGCCGCGGCGACGATGCCGGCGCCGATCGCGAGATAGGTGCCCACTCCGGGGCCCTTCTTCTGCTTCACGACGGCCGCGGCACGAGGCGACACCCGCTCGATGGCGCGGCGCACGCGTGCGTCGTTGGCGATATCGCCGATGGAGAGCACGGAACCGAGGGCGTTGCCCACGCTGCGCTCGACGGTGTCGCTGGCAGTACGCGCGACACGGCCCGCCTGCTGGACGCCAGGTCGGACGTAACTCTCGTACCCGGTGCGGACCCGCGGCACGACCTCTTCACGCGTGAGGTGACCGAGTTGACGGCTGGCCTCGCGCGCGACGGCATTTGCGTGCTCGAGCACGTGCTGCTGGTTCTCCCACAGATCCCCAGCGGTGCTCTGCAGTCGCTTGAGTTCCTTCCGGCGCTTGCGTGACAGACTCATGTCGACCTCCATCGTTGTGCAGCGAACCACTCCATCTTGCCACCGAAACGGCTGGAAGCGGGGTGGGAGTCCGAATACGGCATGCCCCTTGACGAATCCACCCATGCCAGAATAAGAGGATGCCGATTCCCACCGCAGTCGCGACACTCAACACCAATCACGGCCCGATCAAGGTCGACCTCTACGGCGACCACGCCCCGAAGACGGTCAAGAACTTCGTCGGCCTCGCCACCGGCGAGATCGAATGGACGCACCCCGCCACCGGTGTGAAGTCCGCCACCCCCCTCTATGACGGGGTGATCTTCCACCGCATCATCCCCGGCTTCATGATCCAGGGCGGCGACCCGCTCGGCCAGGGCGTCGGCGGCCCGGGTTACCAGTTCGACGACGAGATCAACTCGGAACTCGACTTCACCGAGCCCTACGTGCTCGCCATGGCGAACGCCGGCATCCAGATGGGGCACGGCACCAACGGCTCGCAGTTCTTCATCACCACCGGCCCCACCACGTGGCTGCAGGGCAAGCACTCCATCTTCGGCAAGGTGACGGATCCCGCGAGCCAGGCTGTCGTCGACCGACTCGGCGCCGCCGCCACCGATGGCCGCGACAAGCCCCTCGAAGACATCGTCATCGAGAGCATCACCGTCGAGCAGGTCTGAAACTCGAGGTGAGCGACTCGGGGCCTGATCGGGCGAACTTCTGCTATCGGCATCCCGATCGGCAGAGCTACATCCTGTGCCAGCGGTGCGGGCGCACGATCTGCCCCGAGTGCCAGACGCAGGCGGCTGTCGGCGTGATCTGCCCCGAGTGCATGCGCGAGCAGCGCGCAACGGCGCCGCGCACCAAGCCTGCGGTGCTCACTCGTGTGCGCTCGGCCGCCGGGCGCGGCGCCCCCGTCGTGACGTATTCCCTGATCGGCATCACCCTGGCCGTGTTCGTGCTTCAACTGATTCCGGGTCTCGGGGTCACGAACTGGCTCTACTTCACACCGCTGGCGATGAGCGACATCGCGTTCCAGCCATGGCGCCTGCTGACCACCGTGTTCGTGCACTCCACCGGCCTGATCTTCCACGTGCTGCTCAACATGTACACGTTGTGGATCTTCGGAGGCCTGCTCGAGGGACTCCTTGGACGCTGGCGCTTCCTCGCCCTGTACCTGCTCTCGGGCCTCGCCGGCTCGGTCGGCGTGATCTGGTTGTCCGATCCGAACACGAGTGTTGTCGGGGCATCCGGTGCCATCTTCGGTTTGATGGGTGCGTTCCTCGTGATCCAGCGTCGCCTCGGCGGCCAGACGACCCAGTTGTTCGTGCTGCTCGGCATCAACCTCGTGATCGGCTTCGTGCCCGGCTTCAACATCGCCTGGCAGGCCCACCTCGGCGGGCTCATCGGTGGTGCGCTCATCGGGTTCGTCTTCATCGAGACGCGAAAGAGATCGCAGCAGACGCTTCAGATCTGGCTGCTCGTCGCCGTCGCTGTGGTGCTGGTTCTCTTGAGCCTGCGCTACTTCTTCTTGCCGATCGGCTGACACCGTTCCAAGTTATCCACAGCACTTTCCACAGCTGGGGAGAGTTACACACGTGTAATTGTCGGCATTTCGGGGGACTTCGCCGCTCGAAGATATCCACACCTGTGGATAACTCGGCCGGCGGGCGGGCTTCGACCGGCTCAACCCGCAGGGTCTGACGGGCACGAGAGAGGGGCGGATGCCGCAGCATCCGCCCCTGGTTCGCTGAGCTCGTCGAAGCGAAGCCGCGAGCTTCCTTCGACAAGCTCCCTTCGACAAGCTCAGGGAGCCGAGTTCAACGCCAGCGGGTGGTCATGAGGAAGCCGATGAAGGCGATGCCGAAGCCGATGAGGATGTTCCACGACTCGAGCTCGGCGATGGGGAAGCGGCCCTGGCTCACATAGAACACGATGATCCAGGCGAGCCCGACGAGCATGAAGCCGAACATGACGGGCTTGAACCACACCGGGTTCGGAGCCTCTTCGCCGCTCACTGGTTCTGCGCGCGCGGGCTTCGGGGATTTCGTACGTGCCATGGGGCGATTCTAGCCGAGCCGGAGGCCCTCGCACATTCGGTTCACGTTCGCGCGGACTAGAATCGCCCGTATGTCCGAGTCGCAACCCGATGCCCGGCGTGCACGCCGCCCGTCGGGTGGCCAGCGGCCCCGTGTGAGCGTCGTCGGCGTGTTCGGCGAGTTGCTCCTCACCGGCGGCGTGCTGATCCTGCTCTTCCTCGGCTGGCAACTGTGGTGGAACGACGCGATCATGGCCGGACAACAGTCGTCCGCGGCATCCGCTCAGAGCGCTGAATGGCTCGAGCAGGCCCAAGCCGCACAGGGCGAGACGCCCGCCCCCGCTCCCGCCGACTACGGCGAACCTGTCGTGGACGCGACGGGGTACGGCAACGCCGAGACCTTCGCGGTCATGTACGTGCCACGGTTCGGCGAAGACTCCCAGCGCAACATCGCCGAAGGCACCCAGCTCGACGTTCTCAACAGCTTTGAGCTTGGTGTCGGGCACTACCCAGGCACGCAGATGCCGGGCGAGGTCGGCAACTTCGCGATCGCCTCGCACCGCAGTGCCTACGGCGGCGGCATGCACGAGATCGAGCAGTTGCAGCTGGGCGACGCGATCTTCATCCAGACGAAAGACGGCTGGTTCACCTACCGGTTCCGAGACTTCGAGTACGTGACCCCCGAGACGCTCGATGTGCTCGCCCCGGTGCCGCACCATCCCGACCTCGCGGCGACCGATCGCCTCGTCACGCTCACCAGCTGCAACCCGTTGTACTCCACCGCCGAGCGCATCATCGCCTATGGCGTGCTCGAGTCCTGGCAGCCGAGCTCAGCGGGTGCACCCGCCGAGATCGCACCGATCGTGGCGACCTGGGGGAGCTGAGACATGTACGGCGCAATCTGGCGCATCCTGCCCGGGCCCGTGTGGCTGCGCATCATCCTGATGCTGCTCCTCGTCGCGGCCGCGGTGTTCGCCCTCTTCACGTGGGTGTTCCCGTGGGTCGACGGCGTGCTGAATCCGATCAACGTCACGGTGGAATGAATGACCCGCGTCCTCGTCATCGACAACTACGACAGCTTCGTCTACACGCTCAACGGTTACCTGCAAGAGCTCGGCGCCGAGACCGAGGTCGTACGCAACGACTCGTTCGACGCCGCCGAGGTGGCGACGCGTATCGCCGAATACGACGCGGTGCTCATCTCGCCGGGGCCGGGCAAGCCGTCGGATGCCGGTGTGTCGATCCCCATCGTCGAGGCGGCGCTCGCCTCGGGGCAGCCGATCCTCGGTGTCTGCCTCGGCCACCAGGCGATTGCCGAGGCCTTCGGCGCGGTCGTGACGAACGCCGATGAGCTCATGCACGGCAAGACGTCGCGCATCACGCATGACGAGAGTGACTTCTACGACGGGGTGCCGCAGCCTTTCACCGCGACGAGGTACCATTCGCTCGCCGTCGTCGATGGCACCGTGCCCGAGTCGCTCGTGGTGACGAGCCGAACGCAGGGCGGCGTGATCATGGGCGTGCGCCACGAGAGCGCCCCGATCTTCGGCGTGCAGTTCCACCCGGAGTCGGTGCTGACCGAGGGCGGCTACCGCATGCTCGGCAACTGGCTCGCGGTCGCAGGGCTGCCAGAAGCGCGAGAGCGCGCCGTCGGGCTCAGCCCGTTGATGCGCGCAACAACGGCGTAGGCCTCGATACGCTCGCTGCGCTCGCTACTCGACCGGCGAAGATGCGGCTGCTACTCGACCGGCGTGGGGCGAGTCGGCGAGAGCGGGTCAGCCGGCGCAGTAGGTGAGTTCGACCGAGGAGCGCTGCGGCACATCGCCGGGCGGCACCGACTGCTGCGTGACCGGCGAGCCCGGCTGCGACTTGCATGAGGCGTCGGGCTTGGGCACGGCGGTCAATTGCAGGTTCTCGGCCGCCAGGTACGACGAGGCGGCCGCAAGCGTCTGCCCGGTGAGGTCGGTGAGCGTGACCATTCCGCTCGAGATGCGGAAGTCGACGGTGGAACCAGCCTCGACCGATGCACCGGCCTCGGGCGTCGTGGCGAGCACCGTGTCGCCGGGCACGGTCGGTGATGGCTCTCTCGTCTCGGTGCCCGGCACGAGCCCTGCAGCAGTCAGGTCGGCCTTCGCTTGTTCGAGAGTCTTGTTGCGGAGGTCGGGCACGGCGACGGCTTGTCGCCCGGTCGAGACGTACACCGTGACCGCAGTGTCCGCGTCGACGATCTCGCCCGCGGCCGGATCACTGCGGGTCACCTGATCGGCGGGCACCGTGTCGCTCGTCTCGTTGACGCGGGTAGCGGGGAGCCCGAGCTCTTGGAGCTTGGCCACAGCCTCTTCGTAGGTGCCGCCGGTCAGCGCCGGAATCTCCCGTGAGTTCGTCGGCAGCTCGGTGGTGGGTTGCAAGTTGAACGCCCAGTACATGACGGCGATCACGATCACGATCACGCCGATGATGCCCGACCAAATCCAGATCGCCGGCGGGCGGCGCTGGGTGCGGGTCATCGTCTCGTCTTCCGCGAGCTGGCGGAGCGCCAGTTCGGAGCTCGACAGCGAGGCGGTGGGCGCTCCGAAGAGCATCGTGGTCTGGTCGGGTTCGCGATGCACCGGTACGCGACCGGATGCCGCGCTGTCGACGTCGGACCGGAACTCCGCCGCGGTTTGGTAGCGCTGGTCGCGATTCTTCGCGAGGGCGTGCAGCACGACCGAATCGAGCGCGGGCGAGACCTTCGGATTGATGACGCTCGGCTTGACCGGGCGTTCGCTGACGTGCTGGTAGGCCACCGCGACGGGCGTGTCGCCGCGGAACGGCGGCCGACCGGTGAGCATCTCGAAGAGCACCACGCCACTGGAGTACAGGTCGGTGCGCGCGTCGACGGTCTCGCCCTTGGCCTGCTCGGGCGAGAAGTACGACGCTGTGCCGAGGATCGCCGTGGTCTGCGCGACCGTCGTCGACGAGTCGGAGACTGCTCGGGCGATGCCGAAGTCCATGACCTTCACCTGGCCCGCGGTGGTGATCATGATGTTGCCTGGCTTGATGTCGCGGTGCACGACGCCTGCTCGGTGAGAGTACTCGAGTGCGGTCAGCACACCATCGATGACCCGCACCGCGGCAGACGCCTCGAGGGGTCCGTCGTGGATGATGTCTTTCAGCAGCCGACCCTCGACGAACTCCATCACGATGAAGGGTAGCTGCACCTCTTGACCAGCGGAGTCGATGACCGTTTCTTCGCCCGCATCGAACACGCGCACGATCGTGGGGTGCGCCATGCGCGCCGCCGACTGCGCCTCCTGCCGGAACCGCATGCGGAACGCCGGGTCTGTCGCCAGCTGGGGCTTCAGCAGCTTGATGGCGACCTGACGACCGAGCCGGGTGTCGGTTCCGACGTGCACGTCGGACATACCACCGCGCCCGATGAGGGCGCCGACGCGGTATCGACCCGCGAGCACTCGTCCTTCATCGTTCACCCTGTGGCTCCGTCCGTTCTGTGAATCATCCCGTCAGTTGCAGCGTGCTAATTGTTCTTGTTGTCGTTGGCCGCGGCTGTCACGGTTACCATCGCCGACGGCGACGCGGGGGAGGCCACCGAACCGCAGTAGTAGACGTAGGTGACCGTGAGCTGGCCGCTCGTCGCCTCGGTCGTCTGCAGGAGAGCTTCGGTCGCGCCGGCACCCGACGGCTGTGCCGACGGCGCCCCCGTTCCCTGTACCGACACCTGGTAGCCCGACAGCGTCTGGCCGGCAGGGCACGATTGAGCGTCCCATGAGACTGTGAACGTCTCACCGGCCTTCAGGCTCGTCGGCGCCACACGAGGCGCCGCCGCCGGCGCGCCCGGCGTCTCAGGATCGACGTAGAACGTGATCGTGACCTCGGAGCCGATCTGCATGTTGCCCGTGGGGTTCACGTCGTAGACACGGCCGGCCTCTTCAGGGGTTGCCGCGGGGGTGCCCTCGACGGCGTTCACGACCATGCCGAGGGCCTGGAGGCTCGCCCGAGCCTCGTCGACCGTGAGCCCCAGGTAGTCTTCACGGATGACCTGGGCGGTCGTCGGCGCATCGGGCGTCGACGGAGGCGGCGTCGAGGGCGTGCTCGCCGACGACGCCGGCGTCGACGGCGCCGTCGAGGGCGCTTCTTTCCCACCGCCGCTCAGAGAGAGCGCGATGATCGTGCCGATGAGCACGATCGCGAGCAGCGCGATGAGCACGATGAGCGGCCAGGTCCACGGGCTGCGCTTCTTCTTCTCTTCGACGGGCTCTTCTTCGTCGCCCGGGGCGCCGTCGGCCTGCGGCATCACCGTCGTCGCGGCGGTGGCGCCGGCCTGCGGCATGAGCATCGTGGCGGCCGTGGCGCCGGCAGCGCCGAGCACGGCGGGCACCGCGGCGGCAGCCGCCTGCACGTCGCCCCGGCGGAGGGCAGTGGCTGCGCGTGCGAGAAGCGCGGCCGACTGCGGCCGGTCGGCCGGGTTCTTCGCGATGCATCCGTAGACCAGGTTGCGCACCGGCTCGGAGACCGTGACCGGCAGGTCGGGCGGTGTCTCGTTGATCTGCGCCATCGCGATGGCCACTTGCGACTCGCCAGTGAAGGGGCGACGGCCCGCGAGGGCCTCGTAAGCGACGATGCCGAGCGAGTAGATGTCGGTGGTCGGCGAGGCCGGGTGGCCCGACGCCTGCTCGGGCGAGAGGTACTGCACCGTGCCCATGACCTGGCCGGTGGCCGTGAGCGGCACCTGGTCGGCGATGCGCGCGATGCCGAAGTCGGTGATCTTCACGCGCCCGTCGGGCGTGATGAGCAGGTTTCCGGGTTTGATGTCGCGATGCACGAGTCCGGCGGCGTGTGCTGCCTGCAGTGCCGCCGCGGTCTGCGCGACGATATCGAGCACCTTGTCGGTGGAAAGCACATGCTCGCGCTCGAGGATCGTGGAGAGCGCCTCGCCGGGCACGAGCTCCATAACGAGGTACGCGCTGCCGTCTTCCTCGCCGTAGTCGAAGACGTTGGCGATGCCTTCATGGTTCACGAGCGCGGCATGGCGGGCCTCGGCGCGGAAGCGCTCGAGGAAGCCCGGGTCGCCCAGGTACTCGTCTTTCAAGATCTTGATCGCGACCTGACGTCCGATGACGAGGTCTGTGGCTTGCCACACCTCGCCCATCCCGCCGATCGCAATGCGGGACTGCAGTTCGTAGCGCCCCCCGAAGGTGAGCCCTGCGCTCGGTCTCATTTGTTCAGCACCGCCTCTAGTACCTGCTTTGCGATGGGTGCGGCAATGCCATTGCCGAACCCTTCCTGACCAAGTCCCCCGCCATCCTCAACGAGCACTGTGATCGCGTACTGAGGATTGTCGGCGGGGGCAAAACCGGTAAACCAGAGAGTGTAGGGGTCACTCTCTGCGTTCTCCGCTGTACCCGTTTTACCGGCCACGCTGACGCCGTCTATTCTTGCATTACTCGCGGCCCCGTTTTCGACACCGTTGATCATCATGCCGACCATCGTGTTCGCCGTCTCCTCGCTGATCGCACGGCCGAACTCGCGGGGTTCGAACTCCTGCAGTGGGCTGAAGTCGGGCGCCGTGATCTGATCGACCAGATTCGGGTTCATCACGATGCCGTCGTTCGCGATCGCGGCCGACACCATCGCCATCTGCATCGGCGTGGCACGCACCTCGTACTGCCCGAATGCCGAGAGGGCCGTCTGCGCGTCGTCGAGCACTCGCGGGTAGATGCTCGGCTCGGTCACCGTCGGAATCTCGAACTCCGAATTGAACCCGAACTTCTCGGCCTGCTCGCGGATCGCTGCGTCGCCGAGTTCGATGCCGAGCTCGGCGAACGGGATATTGCACGAGAGACGTAGCGCCGTCGCGAGGCTGACGGTGTCGCCGCCGCCGCAGTTGCCGCCCTCGGTGTTGCGGACGACGGAGTCGGTGCCGGGCAGGGTGAACGTGGGGGGGTTCGGCAACTGGCTCTCGGGCGTGTACTTGCCCGACTCGAGTGCGGCCGCGGTGACGACGAGCTTGAACACCGACCCAGGCGGGTTCATGTCGCCGCCCGTCGCCCGATTGAAGAGCGGGTCGCCCGGGTCGGCGAGCAGTCCCTCGTAGGTCGCGAGCGCCAGGGCACTGTCGTGCACGACCAGCGCGTTCGGATCGTATGTCGGCTTGGTGACCATCGCGAGGATGCGCCCGGTCGACGGCTCGGTGACGTAGATCGCGCCCGTGTAGTCGCCGAGCGCGTCCCACGCGGCCTGTTGCGCCACCGGGTCGATCGCGACCTCGACGGATGCCCCCATCGGATCTTGCCCTGAGATCAGGCGGTTGAGGGAATCGAAGAACTGGCTCGACGACTGCCCGCTGAGGTAGTCGTTGAGCGAACGCTCGAGGCCAGTGGCCTCGCCGTTGACGGGGATGTACCCGGTGACCGCGGCGTACAAGGGTCCGTTCGAGTAGACCCGCTGGAACTTGTAGTTGTCGTCGGAGGGCTGCGAGTAGGCGATCGGCTCACCGTCGACGAGGATCGGGCCGCGCTCGACGGAGTAGCTCTCGTAGAGGGTGCGCGAGTTGCGAGGGTCGGCCGAGAGTGTCTCAGCCTGCGCGTACTGGATGATCGTCGACGAGACGAGCAGGGTGAGGAACATGAGGAGCGCGACGATCGAGACGCGCTTGAGCTCGCGGTTCATCCGTCGATCACCAGCCTCGGGTGGTTGCGCACCGTATCGGACAGGCGCAGGAGCAGGGCGACGATGATCCAGTTCGCCACGAGCGAGGAACCACCAGCTGCGAGGAACGGAGTGGTGAGACCGGTGAGCGGGATGACGCGGGTGACGCCTCCGACGACGATGAAGACCTGCAGGGCGACGACGAACGCGAGGCCCACGCCGAGCAGTTTGCCGAAGTCGTCTTGGCCGGCGAACCCGATGCGGAACCCGCGTGCGACGAACAGCAGGTACAGCGCGAGGATCGCGAAGATGCCGGCGAGGCCGAGCTCCTCACCGAGGCTCGCGATGATGTAGTCGCTCTGCGGAACCGGGGTGATGTCGGGTCGGCCCTGGCCCCAGCCCGTGCCGATCAACCCGCCGTTGGCGAGCCCGAAGAGGCCTTGCACGAGCTGATAGCTGCCGCCGTAGACCTGGTCGAAGCGCTCGGGATTGAACGGGTCGAGCCAGTTCGCGAAACGATTGCCGACGTAGTCGAGGGTCTGGCTGGCGATGATCGCACCGCCGATGAAGAGGCTGAGCCCGAGCACCACCCACGACAACCGGCTCGTCGCGACGTAGAGCATCACGAGGAAGAGGCCGAAGTAGAGGAGCGCGGTGCCGAGGTCGCGCTGGAAGACGATGACGGCCATCGACAGCGCCCACACGATGAGGAGCGGGCCGAGGTCGCGTGCCCGCGGAAACTGCATGCCGAGGAACTTCGTGCCCACCATCGACAGCGAGTCGCGGTTGCGGACGAGATAACCGGCGAAGAAGACCGCCAGGGCGATCTTCGCGATCTCGCCGGGCTGGAACGTGGCGAAGTCGCCGAGGCCGATCCACACCCGCGCGCCGCTCACCTCGCGCCCGAGGCCGGGCACGAGCGGTAGGAGCAGCAGGATGATCGCGGCGAGCCCCGCGAGATAGGTGTAGCGAAACAGCACGCGGTGGTTGCGGATGACGAAGATCGTTGCGATCGCGCAGACGATCGCGATGCCGCTCCATGCGATCTGCCGCACCGCTGCGCTCTCCCAGCCCGACTCATCGTTGGCGATGTCGATGCGGTAGATCATCGCGATGCCGAGGCCGTTGAGCACGGTCGCGATCGGCAGCAGGAACGGGTCTGCGTCGCGCGCGACGAATCGCATGCCGATGTGCAGGCCGAACACGAGCACCGAGAGTCCGGCGCCGAGCAGCACCAGCTGCGTGTCGATGTGACCGAGCGCCCCGAGCTGCACGAGCACGATCGCCGCGGCGTTGATGAAGCATGCGATGAGGAGCAGCCAGAACTCGAGATTGCGCAGCTTCTGCGGTATCCGGATGCGGCGGACGCCCTCTGGGGGCGTCGCGACTTGACCGACGTGGAGGTCACTCAACGGAATCCTCCAGCCGCTGCACGATGCGATACGCCTCGGAGAAGGAGCCCGCGCTGATGGTCTGCTCGACACGCTGCTGGTCGTAGGTACGAAGCTCTGCCATGTCGAGGTCGATCTCGGTGTGGAGTTCGTGCAGCGAGATCGGCCCCAGGTCTTGCTGGATGCCCTGGAAGATCGCGACCCGGCCGTTGGACTCGCCCACGTAGTAGCGCGTCTGCGTCCACTGGTAGCCGAGCAGGAACGCCGCCGCGATGGCGGCAACGAGCAGCACGATCCAGAAGCTCCACGTCCAGCGGCGGCGGCGGCGGCGACGGGCGTCTTCTTCGATGATCTCGTCGAAGAAGTCTTCGGAGTCGGGCTCGAAGTGCGTCTCTTGAACGGGGTGCGGACGGAACGGCGTGAGACGGATGCCGCGGGCGCGCACGGGCTCGGGCTGGCCGAAGGCGAGCGGCGCGGCGGCCGAACCGACCACGAGGGGCGGGGTCGCCGGCGTCGGCGGTTCGCCGATGTCGAGGATCACGACCGTGACGTTGTCGGGTGCCCCGCCGTCGAGCGAGGCCTTCACGAGCCGGTCGGCCACTTGCTTGGCGCCCGCCTCGGCCGACATCAGGTCGTGGATCTCGTCGAAGGAGACGACGCCCGAGAGGCCGTCGGAGCACAGCATCCAGCGGTCGCCCGCCCGCGTGTCGAGCACCATCGCGTCGATCTCGGGCGACGCCTCGACGTCGCCGAGCACACGCATGAGCACCGAACGACGCGGGTGCACCATCGCCTCTTCGGCGGTGATGCGACCTGCGTCGACGAGGCGCTGCACGAAGGTGTGGTCGGTGGAGATCTGGCTGAGCTCGCCCGACCGCAGCAGGTAGATGCGGGAGTCGCCGATGTGCGAAATGACGATGCGATCGCCGACGAGCAGCACGGCGCTCACGGTCGTGCCCATGCCGGTGAGTTCGGAGTGCTCGGCGACGGTGGCCGCGAGCTGACGGTTCGCGGCGATCAGGGCGCCCTCGAGGGATGCCGCGGCCTCGGTCGTGTTGTCGTAGTCGACATCGGCCTCGGCGATGCGCCGCGTCGCGATCGCGCTCGCGACGTCACCGCCCGCGTGCCCGCCCATGCCGTCGGCGACGACGAACAGGCGGCGTCCGGCGTACCCCGAGTCCTGGTTGTTCGAGCGGATGCGCCCCACATGCGAGACCGCAGCGCTCGCCTTGACAGTCGCCATGGGCTACCGCCGCAGCTCGAACGTCGTCGCTCCCACCTTGACGGTGGCTCCGAGCGGGATAGGGGTCGGCACGGTCACTCTGGAGCCGTTGAGGAAGGTGCCGTTCGTCGAATCGAGATCTTGGATCATCCAGCGGCCGTTCCACTGCATGATTCGGGCGTGGTGGGTGGAGGTGTAGTCGTCGCGGATGATGATCGCCGAGTCGCTCGAGCGGCCGATGGTGATCTCGTCGTGGCCGAGTGGGAACTCCGCACCGGCCTTCGCGCCGCTCGTGATGACGAGACGGGTCGCGTTGTCGCTCGAGGCGAGCTCGCCGTTGGCGCCGCCGGATGCCGCGGCCGCGTGTGCGACCGGTGCAACCGCCGGCGAGGGGACAGGCGCCGCCGACACGGGTGAGCTGGGGAACGTGGACACCGATGCCGCGCCCGCAGCGGACGTCTCGGGCTGCAGCTTGCGCACCCGCTGCCCGAAGAGGTCGCTGCGCAGTGCATAGACGATCGCGAAGATGAACACCCAGAGCAACAGCAGGAAGCCGAGTTGGAGGACGAGAAGGGTCAGTTCACTCATTCGCCGGGCCCCCAGAACCCGCCCATGTCGTGACGTTCGGTGGCCGGGTCTGTGCGCGAGCCTGCGTCGCCGCCGGGAGAAGCCTGCGCGAGCACCCGGAACACGATGCGGGTGCGGCCGATCGTGATGACCGAGTCGGGTTCGAGGATTGCGTCTTTCAGGGGAGAGCCGTTGA
This sequence comes from Agromyces sp. Y575, assembly GCF_059445445.1. Taxonomy (NCBI): domain Bacteria; kingdom Bacillati; phylum Actinomycetota; class Actinomycetes; order Micrococcales; family Microbacteriaceae; genus Agromyces; species Agromyces sp. Y575. Next base: position 833,934 of record NZ_JCAIUI010000002.1, on the reverse strand, counting down.
GCTGACTGCCGTTCGTGGAGCCGAGGTCGCGCACGCGGGCGCGACTGCCGTCCCACTGCACCTCGGCGTGCCGACGTGACGCCCCAGAGTCATCGAGGGTGATGTCGGCCTCGCTGCCGCGGCCGATGACCGTGCGCCCCTTCAGGATCGGGTAGCGCTTGCCGTTCACGTCGAGCACCGGGGTCCAGGCGACCTGGCCCTTCACATTCTGCGAGTCGACCTGCACCATGCCCTCGGTGAGGCTGTCATCAGCGTGCAGCGCGATCGTGATGCCGCCCGCGAACTGGAAGCGCTGGCTCGCAGCGTGCTTCTGCACGAGGTCGACGAGTTCGTCGATGAGCGCCGGACCGAGGCCCGTCATGCGGGCGTAGTCGGCGGGTGCCATGCGCACGACGAAGCTGTTCGGTACGAGCACGCGGTCGCGTGAGACGACCGCAGCCTTCGTGTCGATCTCCCGTTTCAGGGCAGAAGTGATCTCGACGGGTTGCAGCCCCGAGCGAAAGGTCTTCGCGAACGCGCCGTTGACGGCTCGCTCGAGACCCTTCTCGAAGTTGTCCAGTAGGCCCACAGGTCTCCCGTTCCAGGTGTGCTACGACGCTGTCGTGACTGTGACATGGTAGCCCGAAGGGCTGTAAGACTCGCGAATCAATCGACCTGGATCGTCGAGTCGGCTTCGTCGACGTCGAGCGAGAGCGTCGGGATCGACGCCGTCAGCAGTGTGCCGTCTGCCCGACGCGAGCCGGTGACGTCGCGCATCGTCGGTGCCCCGTAGAGGCGCGGACCCTGCCCGTCGAGCGGCACCGAGACATCCGTACCGGCCGCCACGACCACGTCGACACCGCGAACCCGCACGCGTGCTTCGACCCCGTCCTCGACCGCGAACGAGATCGATTCAGGGTCGAGACGTACGCGCAGCCGCGTGCCGCGGAGCGTGATGCGGAATGTGAGGCCTTGCCACCCGTCGGGCAGGCGAGGGTCGAACGTGAAGATGCCGTTGTGGTCGCGGAACCCGCCGAAACCCGACACGAGCGCGCTCCACACACCGCCCGTCGAGGCGACGTGCACCCCGTCGGCCGCGTTGTGGTGCAGGTCGGCGAGGTCGACGAAGAGCGCCGATCGGAAGTAGCGCATCGCGAGTTCGTGGTACCCGACCTCGGCCGCGATGATCGACTGCACGATCGCCGACAGCGTCGAATCGCCAGTGGTCAGCGGGTCGTAGTACTCGAAGTTGGCCCGCTTCATCTCGGTGGAGAACCGGTCGCCCTGCAGGTAGAGCGCGAGCACCACGTCGGCCTGCTTCAACACCTGGAAGCGGTAGATGACGAGCGGGTGGTAGTGCAGGAGGAGCGGGCGGCGGTCTTCGGGAGTGTTCTCGAGATCCCAAAGTTCCTTCTGCAGGAACGCGCTGTCTTGCGGGTGGATGCCGAGCTGCTCGTCGTAGGGGATGTGCATGTGCGCGGCCGCGCGGCGCCAGCTCGCGACCTCGGCGGGCGTCACCCCGAGTCGCTCGACGAGGCGGTGGTAGGCCACAGGGTCGAGCACCTGCAGGTTGTCGACGGCGGATGCCGCGGCGGCGAGGTTCGTTCGCGCCATCACGTTCGTGTACAGGTTGTCGTTGACGACCGTCGTGTACTCGTCGGGGCCGGTGACGCCGTGGATGTGGAACACGTCGTCGGCGTTCGAGCGCCAGAAGCCGAGGTCTTCCCACATGCGGGCGGTCTCGACGAGGATGTCGATCGCCCCGCGACCTAAGAAGTCTTGATCGCCTGTCGCGGCGACGTACTGGCACAGCGCATAAGCGATGTCGGCGTCGATGTGGTACTGCGCGGTGCCGGCAGCGTAGTACGCGCTCGACTCCTGACCGTTGATCGTGCGCCACGGGAACAGCGCCCCCATCTGGTTCAGCTCCAGCGCGCGGGCGCGGGCGGGGTCGAGCATCCGTTGCCGGAATCGCAGCACGTTGCGCGCGACGATCGGCGCCGTGTAGGTGAGGTAAGGGAGGACGTAGACCTCGCTGTCCCAGAAGTAGTGGCCCCCGTAGCCGGAGCCCGAGACGCCCTTCGCGGCGACGCCGCCGCCATCGGTGCGCGCCGTCGCCTGCGCGAGCTGGAAGAGGTTCCAACGAGTCGCCTGCTGGATCGCTGCCTGGCCGGTGATCTCGACGTCGGAGCGGGCCCAGAAGTCGTCGAGCCACGCACGCTGCTGGGCGAAGAGCTCGCCCACGCCCACCTCTGCTGCGCGGTCGAGGGTGCGGTCGCTGCGATCGGCGAGCTCGCGCGCCGGCACCTTCCTGGCCGTGTGATAGCTGACCATCTTGGTGATGCGGATCGGCTGGCCCTGCTTGGCGCGCACCCGATAGATGTGCTTGGCGAGGTCGTCTTCGATGGAGCCCGACTCGGTGAAGGAGTTGTCGGTGGTGATCGAATGCTCGGCGGCGATCGCGATCGCCATGCCCGAGTTCGTCGTCTGGTAGCCGAGCAGGTATCGGCCCTCGGTGCGCCGCTTCACGCGGGGCTGCAGCACGCGTTCGTTGAACTGCTCGGCCTTGCGGGGATCGAAGCCGCCGCTGGTCTCGAGCACGCCCGAGCGGTACTCGTCGCGGCCGTCTTGACGGTTCAGGATCTGGCTCGAGATGGTCACCGCGGCATCCGAGTCGAGCATTTCGACCTCGTAGTCGATGACGGCGAGGTGACGGTCGGTGAAGCACACCATGCGCCGGCTCGTGATGAGCACGCGCTTGCCCGACGGGGTGCGCCAGACGATCGAGCGACTCAGCGCACCGAGGCGGAAGTCGAGCCGACGCTCATAGGAGAGGAGCTCGGCCTCGGTGAGCACGAGGGGCTCATCGTCGACGTAGAGGCGGATGACCTTGGCATCCGGCGCGTTCACGATTGTCTGACCCACGCGCGCGAACCCGAACGCCTCTTCGGCGTGCCGGATCGGCCACGTCTCGTGGAAGCCGTTCACGAAGGTGCCGTGCATGAAGCCGTCGCGGCCCTCCTCGACGTTGCCGCGCATGCCGAGGTAGCCGTTGCCGACGGCGAAGAGCGTCTCGGTGCGGCCCATGTCGGCCTCGCCGAAGTCGGTCTCGACAAGCGCCCACTCGTCGATCGGGAACCGGGTGCGGTTCAGTGGGTCGTGGTCGGCGAACCTCATTCGGGTTCCTCTCGGGGGGTGTTCGTTGGTCGGGTACCGCTCGCTGAGCCAGTCGAAGCGCGCGTGCCGGCGTGGCTCCCTTCGACGGGATCGGCGGGTGGCAGCAGGGGGATGAGCTCGTCGAGTTCGTCGACCACGATGTCGGCACCGAGTGCTTCGAGGGCCTCGCGGCCGACGCCGCGATCGACGCCGATGACGACGCCGAAGTCGCCCGAGGCACCGGCCTTCACCCCCGACTCGGCATCTTCGACGACCGCACAGGCCCTCGTCGGCAGGCCGAGCAGCTCTGCCGCGCGCTCGAAGGTGTCGGGGGCCGGCTTGCCGGGGATCCCGTCGCGCGCGGCGACCGCGCCGTCGACGACGACCTCGAAGCGATCGGCGAGCCCCGCCGCCGCCAGCACAGAGGGGGCGTTCTTCGAGCTCGAGACGACGGCCACGAGGCATCCGCTCGCCTGCACCGCGTCGAGGAAGGCCACGCTCGCCGGGTATGCGGCGACGCCCTCTTCGGCGAGCGTCTCGTTGAAGGCCTCGTTCTTTCGGTTGCCGAGGCCGTGCACGGTGTCTCTGGCGGGAGAGTCGGTCACTTCGCCTTCGGGCACGCGGATGCCGCGGCTCTCGAGCAGGCTGCGCACGCCGTCGTAGCGTGGCTTGCCGTCGATGTACGAGAAGTAGTCGGCCTCTTCATACGGCGCGGCGCCGTGCCGCTCGAGGAAGGGGGTGAACAAGCGCGCCCAAGCGTGCATGTGCACGGTCGCGGTCGGCGTCAGCACGCCGTCGAGGTCGAAGAGATAGCCGCGGATGTTGCTGAGCGCCCTTGCCGTGCGCGGGGCACGCTCGTCGTGGCTGGTGGGGGAGTGGGGGGTCTCGCTGGGCGAGCTCACGGGCGGTCCTTTCGTCGCGTCGGTCGGGGCACCGGAACCCGCTGCTCGATGCTATTCCCGGGTGGCTGGGGAACGCGAGGCGAGGCCGATACTCGGAGGAATCGCCAAGGGTCTGTTCGGGTGTGGTTGATCGTCGTACGGTCGGCTCGAATGGCTTTGCCGCCGGGGAGATGTTAGTCTCTCGTGGTTGGACGCACTGCGGTGCATCCATACGTGCGCGAGTGGCGGAATTGGCAGACGCGCTGGCTTCAGGTGCCAGTACTCGCAAGGGTGTGGGGGTTCAAGTCCCCCCTCGCGCACCAGCATGAGGGATTCACGAATCTCATCGATCGTTCACGAACTCGGTTCAAGAAGAAAGCCCCCGCGGTGGCGGGGGCTTTCTGTTGTTCGCGAGTGGTTCGGAGCGTCTATCGAAGGCGCCGGGGGTCAGTTTCGAACAGGGGCTCGGGGCTCGGCCAGCGCCGCTGACTCGGAGGGTGATTCCTCGGAAAACGCCGATGACTCGGAGAACGATCCCGGCATCGAGAACGATGCTGGCTCGACGAATGATTCCCGCTGGACGGCCGGTCGTGTCCAATCGGGCTCGACGACCGGGTCATCGACCGGCGGCGTTTCGTCGCCGATCGTGGCACCGGCGACCGGTTCGTGCTCGGCCTGAGGCAGGGTTCCGAGACGGTCGACCTGTTCGGTGAGGGCGTCGAGCACGGAGCGCAACTGGATCTGCGCGACCTTGGCGTAGGTACGCACGTACTCGATCTCGGGAAGGGCCGGCTTCTCCGACGTGGTCAGCCCCGCGGCCACATGCACCGCGCTGCGTTCTGCGCGCTCCAGAACCTCGCGGTACTGGTCGCGGGCCGTGATCACCAGATCGCGGGCGTACTGCTCAGCGTCGGCCACCGCGCGGTCTGCGATCAGCTGCGCCTGAGAGAGCAACCCGACGGCACCTGCAGCGATCTCCTGATGGAGATCGGTGCCGGCCTCCGCATGGAGCTTGGCGTTCTCAGCGCGCAGGTTCGTCAACTCCTCGTGGGCGCTGTCCGCGGCGGCCCGGACGGCGCCAACGGCTTCCGACGTCTTGCGTACGAACGCGTCGACCTCCACCCGGTCGTACCCGCCGCCGATGTGCTTGATGCCGAAGCGCACCTCGCTCGCCTCGGGCAGGCGGCCCACCGCGCTCGCCAGGGTTCCCTCGTGCTCCACGGCGGGAGGAGCGTCGGGAAAGTCGGGGTCGTCGGTCGTCATGGGCGTCATCAGCGGGTTCCCACTTGCTCTACGGCAGCCTGCGCCGGCTGCGGGTTCTGGGTGTGGTGATGCAATGCGTGGCTGTCTTCGTCGAGGGTAGCGAACTGCTCGAAGCGAATGTCGCTCGAGGGCAGGCCGGCGTTGCGCACACGCAACACCGCGTGCCGCACCATGTTGGGCGACCCGCACACGAGTGCGAGGTCACCGGGCCGGGCGGCGTCGGCAGCGACATCCCCCACCAGGCCCTTGGCGCCCGGGAAGCTCGGGTCGTCCGAGACCACCGGCGTATAGGTGAACCACGGGCGAACGCGCAGATCTTGGAGCAGCTTGTTCTCGTAGAGGTTCCACGGCACGCGCGCCCCATGGAACACATGCACCTGAGGAGCCTCGCCTGTCTCCTGCCAGCGCTGGTCGATGCGCTCCAGGTGAGCTCGGAGCGGCGCCAGGCCGACACCGCCGGCGATCATCAGCAGGTCGCGTCCGCGATCATTCTCCCCGAGCGTCAGCTCCTCACCGATCGGGGCACCGAGGCGCACGGTCTCTCCGACCGCGAGCGAGCCGATCATCGTGCCGCTCACCTGACCTCCGGGAACCATCTGGATGTGGAACTCGAGGGTGCCGTCGGCGCGTGGAGCGTTGGCGGGACTGAAATAGCGCCAGAGCCGAGGGCGGGAGGGGATCTCCATCGCCATCGACTGGCCCGGTTCGAAGGACAACGCAGGATCGGGAAGCACTTGGAACACCGCGATGTCGAGGCTTCGCCGATCGACTGAGAGCACCTGCCCGGCCCATGAGGCCGGACTCGTGCGCTCGGACTCCTCAGCCGCCTGGACCATCACCGTGGCGATGAGGCCATAGGCCGCCGCCCAGTCCGCGGCGAGCTCCTCGGTCCACAAATCTCCGAGGAAGTGCTTCAGCGTGGCGAGCAGGGAAGCACCGACCGCGTCGTAGTGCTGCGCCACGACCTGGAAGCGCCGGTGGTCGCGGCCGAGCTGCTGGATCAGCCCGGTGACCTCGTCGAGCTGGTCCACTCCCGACACGATGCGGCCCAGCGCGCCGACCAACCGGTCGCGCTGGGTCGCCATCGAGACCGGGAACATGCTCCGCACCTCGGGGTGAGAGAGGAACAGGTGGGAGTAGAAGTGCAGCGGGACTTCGTCACCGAGAGTCTCGGCGAGCGCCCACGTCTCTTTCAGCGCGGCAGTGTTCACCGAGTCAGCCTCGCGTCGAGGCCACCTCGACGATGTCCGACTCCGTTCCGCCGAGCGCAGCCCCCACCCGGCCGATGATCGCGGGCTCGACGCCGGCTTCGGTCAGCGCCGTCACCAGGTGGGCGACGACGACGGCGAAGTCGTCGGTCGAGATGCCCATGCCCTGGTGCGCCGCGCGCAGGTCGCGCCCCGAGTACTCGACCGGACCGCCCATGACCTGCGAGACCAGTGCGACCTGGTGGCGCTTGAGCCGGACCATCTCGACCCCCTCGAAATACGAGGCGAGCCGGTCGTCGGCCACCACCAGTTCGTAGAACCTGCCGACCACCGCGGTGATCGCCGGCGCGCCACCCACGGCCGCATAGTCGCTCTGCTCGAGTACATCAGACTGCTGGTCGCTGGGACTTGTCACGTTTCATCCGTTCGTTGGGGGAACACCTGGGTTCTCTTCCTAGCAGAACGCAGCCCCAGGGGGCTAGCTCAGAACGAAGCCCGCGTGCTCGCTCTCGCTGAGCGGGACCATCTTCGTTGAGGAGTAACTGAGCCGATCGTGCGCCAAGCTCCGGGGAGAAGCTCTCGCGAGCTCAATAGGTTGGACCCATCCTATTGCCGACGGTCGGTTGATCCGGCTCGCGCGCGGCATCCGCTGCGGCCGATGTCGGACATGGCGCCGGGGCTGAACGCATTCACCGTGACGCGCGCATATGGACCAGTCGCGCCATCTCGTAGCTGCAGTCGATGTTGCACAGTTTCGCGGTGCAGTACTGGGTCATGCGCCATACAATGTCTGCGAGATGCACCTCAAGGAGGCAATGGAATGGGCTAGGAACTGCGTGTGGTCGACCGGTCCGACGAGTTGGTGGTGGGCGCGGACTCGGTGGCGGCGCTCACAGTTGCGCGACCGCGTCGAAGGCCTCGTCGAGGAGGCTGGAATACGATCGACCACCGTCGGTGGCCCACGCCGACGTGGCGACGTAAAGGCACGCGAGACCGGACTGGGTGATGGCGTCGGCCCTGATGGTCGGGTGCTCCTTCTTCCCCGTGAGGCGACGGGCGATGATCGGCGCGAGCACGGCCGCCCATGCGGTGTGCCGTTCGATCGTCTTCGCTCGCAGGCCCGGGGTGCTCAGCGCCACACGGGTGGTTCGTCGCACGGCCTCGAGGTCGCCCACGGCGATGCGTTCGAGTGGCGCCAGCGCTGCCCGAAGCGCCGCCCACGGCGACTCGTCTTCCGGGCGCGACAGAAGTGCCTCTTCGATCAGACGCCCCATCGGCATGAGGTCGCCGATGACGAGGTCCTCCTTCGTCGCGAAGTAGCGGAAGAAGCTCCGCGGGGAGATTCCGACTGCGGCGGAGATCTCCTCGACGGTCGTCTCGTCGAATCCGCGCTCGTCCAGAAGGGCGACCGCGCGTTGAGTGATTTCCGCGCGAACCGCCTGTTTGCCGATTTCACGAAGATCGCCCCGGTCGGAAGCAGCAGCGGCGAGCACCGCGGATGCGCGCACAGTCGAGGCGGTCGCAGGGCAGTAGCCGCGGCATCCGACCGATCGATTGCACGACAACACTCAAGGACGACAACACTCAAGGAGGACTCCGTGAACACCGAACAGCAGGTCAGCCTCGAATCCGCGCGCGAGCGCGCGATGGAGGTGCGGGCGCTGTACGAGACGATCGAGCAGCGGCTCAATGGAAAGGTGTGGACACTGCACGAGCTCATGCTCGGCTTCAGCAATGACGTCGGCACGGTCGGGCGACTGATCCTCGCCCACGACGGCACGTGGGAGATCGACGGCGACGTCGATGCGCAGCTGCGGCACAAGCTCGCGGAATCCCTGTGGTGGGTGATCGTCATCGCCGAACGACTCGACATCGACATCACCGACGCCTATGCCGACACCATGGACCGGATCGAAGCCGGTCTCCGGCCGCACTAGACCAGGACGTCGGAGGGGCGGTCTTCGGCGTCGAAGCGGAAACGGCGGGCGACGACTGCGTCGAGGCCTGCAGGCCGCCCGTGGGCGCGGAGTCAGAAGGTGAGAAGAACCTTCGTGGCACGGCGCTCATCCATCGCCTTGTAGCCTTCGGCGGCCTCCTCGACCGGCAAAGTCAGGTCGAACACCTTTCCGGGGTCGATCTTGCGGTCCCAGATGAGCTGGATGAGGTCGGGGAGGTACTGGCGCACCGGGGCCGGCCCGCCGTGCAGGTGCACGCTGGCGAAGAAGAGGTTCAAGCCGTCCAATTCGACGCCATGAGAAACTCCGACGTCTCCGACGTAACCGCCGGGACGAGTGCTGTTGATCGCCTGCCACATCGACTCCTGCGTGCCGACGGCTTCAACGGTGCCGTGGCTACCGTAGCCGCCCGTGAGCTCCTTGACCTTTGCCGCACCCTCATCGCTGCGCTCTTCGATGATGTCCGTCGCGCCGAACGCGCGCCCCAGCGCTTGTCGTTCGGGGTGGCGGCTGAACAGGATAATCCGTTCGGCACCGAGCTGCTTGGCAGCGAGGACCGCCGAAAGCCCCACAGCACCATCGCCGACGACAGCGATGGTCTTTCCGGGTCCTGCTTCGGCGGCGACGGCCCCGTACCACCCGGTGCCGAGCACATCGGATGCCGCCATCAGCGACGGGATCAGGTCAGCATCGGGGTGACCAGGGGTGGCGACAAGAGTGCCGTCGGCCAGCGGGACACGTGCGAGCTCAGCCTGCGTGCCGATCGCGCCCATCATCACGTTGTGGATGCAACGGGATTGGTAGCCGGCCTGGCAGATCTCGCAGGTATTGTCCGAGGCGACGAACGACCCAACTACGAAATCGCCGATCTCCACATTCTTCACATCTGCGCCGATCTCTTCGACCACGCCGATGTACTCATGACCCATCGCCTGCGGCGTCGAGTAGAGAGGCTCCGCCCCGCGGTACGGCCACAAATCAGACCCACAAATACACGTCGCGGACAAGCGGATAATCGCATCCGTGGGTTCGATGATCATTGGGGCGTCGCGCTCTTCGAGCCGAACGTCTCCCGGCCCGTACATCATTACTCCACGCACAATGTGCTCCTTCGTTCCGGAAAGCTCCACTCCAGTAAAGGACCCAGACGCCGCGCGAGAAAGTCCCTCTCCGGCCGACCGCGCCACCGTACTGGTAAGAATGCCGTGAAGCGGCCGAGCCTGCAATGGATGCTCGCAGAGAATGGGAACGGTCCTGAACTCAACCCTGGATGGGTGCCGTGTACGCCATCTCGCCGACCGTTCGGCGCAACGCCGTGGAGTCGGAGTGTTCACGATTCGGATGCACCCGATTGGTCAGGAGCGCGACGACGAGATTCTCTTCGCGGTCCACGAGAAGCGACGTGCCGGTGAATCCGGTATGGCCCCTGCCGCCACTGCCCCGTTCGCTCATCCAGCTCTCCTGGCCGATGCGCAATCCGAGGCTCTGACCGAATCCGATCTCCTGTTCGATGCGCTCGGCCGCACTGCCGAGCATCGTCGGTAACTGGTCGTGCCACAGCCGGTCGAACGAGCGGGGGCTGAGCACCCCGGGCAGCCCGGCGAGCAGGGCGGAACCGAGCGCGGTCACGTCGCGCACCGGCGCGAACAGGCCGGCATTGCCGGACACCCCGCCGAGCGCGCGCGCGTTCTCGTCGTGGACGGTACCGCGCACCATGCCGCGCCCGATCTGCGGCATGTACTCCGTGGGCGCGCTGCGTGCGGCATCCGGGGCGAACGTCGTCTGCGTGAGCCCGAGCGGGTCGAGCACGTGCTCGCTCACGAGCCGCGCCCACGCCAGACCGGTCGCCGTCTCGGCGATGGCCATGGAGGTGATGTAGCCGAGGCACGAGTACTGCATGGAGGTGCCCGGCGCATACGAGAGCGGGAGCGACAGGATGTCGTCGAGCACGTCGGAGCGCTCCTGCTCGATCCAGCGCGCGTGATCGGTGCCCTCGTCGTGGACGCACCGACGCCAGGAGCGCGGCGAGATCGGATCCAGTCCAGATGTGTGGCTCAGCAGGTGGGCGAGCGTGACTTCCGCCTTGTCTCCAGACCCGTAGGTGGGGAGCCATTCGGCAACGCTCACGTCGAGATCGAGCAGACCCCGATCCACCAGGCTGAGCACAGTGATCGCCGTGAAAATCTTGGTGATCGAGGCGAGATCGTAGAGCGTGTCGTTGCCCACAGGCTCGCCGGCGGTCTGCGCGATCGGCTGTCCGCTGTCATCGAAGTTCGCTGCTCGACCGGTCGAGATCGTGATGGTCGGCGTGCCGGATCGAGTGATTTCGCACACTGCGCCCGGGGTGACTCCGCTATTCACGGCATCGTCGAGAACGTTCGTCAGTCGCGGGAGAACGGAAGCAGGGAACCGGTCGGTCATGTTGGCGGCTCCTCCTCCGACGTGGTCGAGTGTGTCACCTTACGCTGAGATGAGCAGCCCGGCCGGTACGCGGGAGAATGAGCGCGTTCAGCTTCGTCGGGCGGCCGGCAGCTGCGATTCGAACTGCTCCATCGTGCCGTCTGCGGGAGGCCCTGGCACTCCCTGCTTCGAACGGCGAGCGGAGCGCTCAGGCGTGATGCCGGCGCTCGAGCGCCGCCCCCTCGACGTCGACGTTCGGCATGATGCGGTCGAGCCAGCGCGGGATCCACCACGCCGAGCGGCCGAGCAGGTGCATGAGCGCCGGCATGAGGAGCATCCGAACCGCGAATGCGTCGACGAGCACGCCGAAGGCGAGGCCGAAGCCGATCGACCTGATCATGGTCGATTCCGAGAACACGAACCCGCCGAACACCGACACCATGATGAGGCCGGCGGCGATGACGACGGACCGACCGGCCCGGAACCCGCGGGCGACAGCCAGGCGAGCGGATGCCCCGTGCACGAAGGCTTCCCGCATGCCCGACGCGAGGAAGAGCTGGTAGTCCATCGCGAGGCCGAAGAGGACGCCCACGAGGATCACCGGCAGGAAGCTCAGGATCGGACCGGTGTGGATGCCGAGCGGCTCGGCGAGCCAGCCCCACTGGAAGACCGCGACCGTCGCGCCGTAGGTGGCGAACAGCGACAGGATGAAGCCGCCTGTCGCGATGAGCGGCACGAGGATCGAGCGGAACACGAGGATCATGATGAGCAGCGAGAGCCCGACGACGACCGCGAGGTAGGTCGGCAGCACGTCGGCGAGGTTCTCGGAGATGTCGATGTTGATCGCCGCCTGGCCGGCCACGCCGAGCGTGATGTCGCCGCCGATCGGCGGCAGCTCACGCAGCTCGCGCACGAGCTGCTCGGTGGAGGCGCTGTTCGGCCCCTCGGTGGGAACGACCTGGAACGCCGCGAGTCTGCCGTCGTCGGAGACCGCGATCGGGGCGACGGCGACGACGTCGTTCTGATCGGACAGGGTGCGCGCCACCTCGAGCTGGGCGCCGAGCAACTCGTCGTCGTCGAGGCCGGCGGGCAGGGCGGCGGTCACGAGGAGCGGGCCGTTCGCGCCGGCGCCGAACGCGGCTTCGGTCGTCATGAACGCGCGGTACGACGCGGAGTCGGCGGCTTCGGATGACCCGTCCGGCAGGCCCACGCGCATCGAGAGTGCCGGGATCGCGATCGTGAGGAGGGCCGCGGCGGTCGCGATGACGGTCACGATGGCCCGCCACGTCGGCATGGGCTTGGCCTTCGTGTCTTCGTGGTGCTCCTCGCCAACGCGTGCCCGGGCACGACGGCTGAGCACGCGTTCGCCGAGAAGCCCGAGGAGCGCAGGGGTGAGGCTGATCGCGATGAGTACGGCGACCGCCACGGCGATCGCGCCGACGGTTCCCATGAGGCCGAGGAACGGGACCCCGGTCACGTTCAGGGCGAGCAACGCCACGACGACCGTGGCGCCGGCGAAGACCACCGCGTTGCCGGCGGTGCCGTTCGCGAGGCCGATCGACTCGCGCACCTCGGCACCCTGCAGCAGTTGCTTGCGGTGCCGGTTGATGATGAAGAGCGAGTAGTCGATGCCCACCGCGAGGCCGAGCATCACACCGAGCATCGGGGTCACCGACGCCATCTGCACGACGCCCGAGAATGCGAGCGAGCCGAGGGCGGCGATCGCGACACCGACGAGGGCGGTGACGAGCGGAAGTGCGGCCGCGAGCACTGAACCGAGCATCACGAGCAGCACGATGGCGGCGAAGACCACGCCGACGATCTCGCCGATGCCGACGAGTTGCGGCACGCCCTGCGCGATGTCGGTGGAGAACGAGACCTCGACGCCGTCGATCGGCTCGGACTCGAAGTGGTCGATGACTGCCTGCTTCGACTCCTCGGGGAGCTCGAGCCGCGGCTCGGTGAAGGCGACGTTCACGAGCACGGTCGACTCGTCGTCGGAGATCACGCGAATACCGTCTGAGAGTTCGAGCAGCTCGGCGCCGACCTCGAGCTGCTCGGCGCCCGACTCCAGCTCGTCGCGAGATGCGTCGAGTTGCGCCTGCTGCTCGTCGAGCACGGCGAGCTGTTCGGCCGGCGCCCCTGCCGCGATGGCCTGCTGACGGGCGGCGTCGAGTTGCGTCTGCGCGGAGTCGAGCTGGGCGCGGCCGGCCTCGAGCTGCGCCCGGCCGTCGGTGAGCTCCTGTCGGCGGTCGGCCCGCTGCTGCTCGGTCTCGAAGGGGTCGATGACGTCTGCGACATCCGGCAGCTCATGGCCGTCTGCCACGAGCGCGCTGATCTGCTCGCGTTGTGCCTCGCTCAGCGCGCTGCCGTCGCTCGTCTCGAAGACCACGGTGCCGGACGCACCGGCGAAGTCGGGCAGCTGCTCCTGGAGCTCTTCGGTCACCGCGCCCGACGCAGTGCCGGGGATGTCGAAGCTCGTCGCGAGACCCTTGAACCCGACGGCGAAGCCGACGCCGGCGACGACGAGCACGAGCACCCATGCAGCGACGACCATCCACGCGCGCCGCGCCGAGAGCTTGCCCAAGCGATAGAGCAGTTCCGCCATCAGTCTGTCCTCCCGAAACCCCGAGGTACAACTCTACGCAACGGTCCGTCTCGTTGATAGCGAATAGGATGTGAGGATGTCCGAGCGGCGACGAGGCGCAGCGCGAAGCGAGTCCGCGCGCCTCGCGATCCTCGACGCGACTGCGCGGCTTTTCGCCGAGCGCGGGTACGACCACCTCTCGATGGAGGGCATCGCCGCCGCCGCCGGAGTCGGCAAGCAGACGATCTATCGCTGGTGGTCGTCGAAGGGCGCACTCGTCGCGGAGTGCCTCCTCGAAGGCATCCTGCTGCCGGATCGTTTCACCCCGGGTGACTCCGGAGATGTGCGGGGCGACCTCGTCGTCTGGCTCGACGACCTGAGCCGCTTCATCGCCGACCCCGGCAACGAGACCCTCCTCCGTTCCCTGCTCGCGGCGGCTTCGGAGCATGAAGAGGTCGGTCGACGCCTGTACGAGGGCCTCGGGGCAGGCTCGGCGCTCATCGTGCGACTCCAGTCGGCGATCGACAGCTCAGACCTTCCTGCCGCGGCGCCGATCCAGGAGATCGTCGAGGCCCTCGTCGGCGCGTTGATTCTGCGGATTCTCAGCCGCGCACCGCTCGATCCCGAGTCGCCTCGACGCCTCGTCGGCGCGGTGCTCGGATCGGTGGCGTCGCAGACGCAGCCGCAGCCGCCGACACCGTCGCGCGCCGCCCAGACGGAGCCTCGGGTACTGCGCGACCTCGTCTACATCGAGGTCGCCGGCCACCGACCGCTCGCGCTCGACTTGTACCTCCCTGTCGTCGGGCCTTCGGCGCCGCCGGTCATCCTGTTCGTGCACGGCGGCGGGTGGCAGAGCGGCAGCAGGCGCGAATTCGGCCCCCAGATCGAGAATGCGTTCGGTCGCATCGTCGCCGCGGGGTTCGCCGTGGCATCCGTCGACTACCGCCTGAGCGCCGAGGCGATCTTTCCCGCCCAGCTCGACGACGTCGCGGCGGCGCTCGAGTGGTTGCGGGCGAACGACGAACGCTTCGGCCTCGACGCGTCGCGCGTCGTGCTCTGGGGGGAGTCGGCGGGCGCTACGCTCGCGGCGCTCCTGGGGCTCCGATCGGATTCCGCGGTGCGCGGCGTCATCGACTGGTACGGGCCGACCGACTTCATCGAGCACGCCCGCGCCCTCGGTCGGGAGCACGACCCCGATTGCAGCGAGGCGAAGTGGATCGGAGCGACCGTCGCGGCGGACCCCGAACGCGCGGCGGCCGCGAGCCCGGCCCGGCAGGTGCGGCTCGGAGCCCCGCCCTTCCGCATCGTGAACGGAACGAACGACCGCTCGGTGCCCGTGTCACAGGCGGAGCTGCTCACCGACGCGCTGCTCTCGGCGGGCGCGGCGGCGGAGCTCGTGCTCGTCGAGAGCGCCGGGCATCGGTGGGAGGGCGCCGTCGACCGCGACGCCCTGCTCGAGGACGCCATCGACTTCGCGCGGCGCGTCACCGTCGGAGGGCACGGCGGGGTCGGTGCAGAGCGCGTGCTCTCAGTCGACGACGCGGATGCCGAGGTGACTTGCCCGTGAGGGCGAGTGCGACGTTCAGTCGACGACGCGGATGCCGAGGTGACTTGCGAAGAGCGACGCCAGCAGGGCGACCTGCATGCCGTCGATCGTCGCGCCCTTCAGGCCTTCGAGGCCGGTGATCGCGGCGAGGTCGAGTCCTCGGAGGTCGACATCACGGAGCCGTGCACCCGTCACGTCGAGCGCGCGCACCTCGGTCTGCTCGAAGGCGACGCGCTCGGCACGGACATTGCCGAGATCCAGCTCTTCGATGGTGCAGTCGGTGAACCGGATGTCGCGGATCTCGGCACCGCGGAGGTTCACGAAGCCGAGCTTGCAGCCGATGAAGCGCACCGACTGCCACGTGTTGTCGTAGAACTCGACGGAGCCGATGCGTGAGCTCGAGATGAGCACGTCGCGCAACGTCGCTCGAGGCGCCCGCAGCACCGGTGCCTCCAGGCGTTCGAACACGGTCTCGGTGAGCACCGCACCGCGAAGGTGAGCGTCGTGCGCGAACACGCCGGTGACCTCGCATTCGCTGAGGTTCACGCCGGTCAGGTCTCGTTCCGAGACATCGCCGCCGCGATAGCGCAGGCCCTCGACACGGTCGCCGGCGGCGAGCGTCTCGATGTCGGCCTCCGTCAGGTCGGTGAGCGTGATCTCGTCGATCCGCGGCGCAAGAGTGTGCGGGCGTGGGGGCATGGTGTCCTCTGGTGAGTGTCATCGAATCGAACAGATCGAGGCTACGGCCCGCCACCGACCGTGCCCCCTTCAGCCGCCGTCCTCCATGAAGCCGAGCTCGACCGCGGCATCCATCGGGGCTCCGAAAGTCGACGACTCGGTCAGAGGACCATGGGCCGGGCGCTCACGAAACGGTCCTTTCGTCCGCATCCGACATGCGGTTGAATTGCAACCACGCGACCGAAGTTCCGGCTGAGGCGAGAGCGCGCATCCGTCATGAACCGGTGGCGGGAGGCCGAACTGGCCACCCGAGGGAGGGCAAATGACGACGTCAGACGACCGCCTCACGCGAGTCGGGCCGCAGCTCACCGGCCTCGCAGTGGTGCTCTCATTCGCAGCGGGGGCGACAGATGCGTTCGCCTTCCTTCAGTTCGGCGGCATCTTCACGGCGAACATGACCGGCAACATGATCTTGGCGGGCTTGTTCGAACGGCCCGACTACGCGAATACCCTGGTCGGTGCGAGCGTCGCCCTGGTGTTCTTCGCCGCGGGCGTGTTCATCTCACTGCGGATCGCCCGGCCGGGTGCAACTCTTCGACGGGGGCTCCTGATCGTGCTGACGGCGACCGTGCTGGCCCAGGTCGTCGTGCTCGTCGGCTGGTTGCTCAACCCGCACCCGACGGAATTGCTCATTCTCGTGGCGCTCATCGCGCCTTCGGCGCTCGGAATGGCCGGACAGACTTCCGTGGCGCGACGCATCGAGCGCCGCTCCGGCGTGACGACGACCTTCATGACCGGCACACTGACGAGTGTCATGGCCGGCTTCGCCGACCGGAAGACGGAGGACAGAGGCATCCGCATCGGCGCCATCGTCGCGCTCGTGCTCGGCGCCGTGTGTGCTGCGTTGCTCATGAGCGTCGAGCCCGCGCTCGGTGCGGTCCTTCCGCTGCTTCCATCGGTCATCGGGTTGGTGCTGCTCGCGAAGTTGCCCATCCCGGTGCCGGGGCAGGACGGGGACATGAGGATGCCGCGGCGCGCGGCGTGACTCCAGGGCCGGCGCGGTGAGGCGCCGGCCCTGGGCGGACGACCCGGTGCTACTCCGTGCCGCGCAGGCCGAGCCGGCCGGTGCTGACCGCGGCGACCACGCCGCCGTCGACCAGCAGGTCGGTGCCCGTGATGAAGCTCGCGTCGGGCCCCAGCAGGAATGCCGCGGCATCCGCGATGTCGTACGGTGTGCCGACGCGGCCGGTGCCGGACGCGTCGATCATCGCTCGCATCTGCCCGCCCGATTCGCCGGCGAGCTCCTGCTGGCCCATCGGCGTCGAGATGACTCCCGGGCTGATGCTGTTGATGCGGGCGCCGCGCGCACCCCACCCGGTGCTGGCCGCGCGCACCCGCAGGTGATTGCCGTGCTTGGCGAGCGGATACGCCGCGGCGGCCTCGGTGACCGAGCCGAGCACCGGCAACGACAGGAGGGCGTCGGCCGGAGTCATCGCGAGAGCGTGCGACACCTCGGGCGGCAGCGGCGGCAGGAAGTGGCCCGCCATGCTCGCGATGACGACGCCGGCTCCGCCCGGTGCGATGACCCGCTCGAACTCGTCGAGCACGAGCGCGGTGCCGAGCAGGTCGACGGCGAGGATCGCATCGCGAGGCGCCTGCACGGGGGAGAGGCCCGCCGTGTGCACGACCTGCGTGACCGGCCCCAGTTCGGCTGCGGCGTTCGTGAGCCCGACGACCGATGCGCGCGACGACACGTCGACGCGGTGCGTCACCACGTCGAATCCGTCGCCGCGAAGTGCGTCGCCGACGCGGTCGAGCGCCGCTTCGCTGAAGTCGGCGAGCACGACCGTGCGCCCGGTGCCCTGGCGGCGGGCGATCGCCTCGCCCATGCCGCCGGCGCCGATGATGACGAGCACCTCGCGCGCGCCGACTGCTCCGTTCGCGCTCATGCCGCCGACCATCCGCCGTCGCTCGCGAGCACGACGCCGTTGATGTTCACGCCGTCGTCGCTGAGCAGGAAGGTGATGGATGCCGCGAGGGCTTCGGCCTCGGCGGCATCCGGAAGGATCGTCATCGCCAGCTGCACCCGCTCGGCGCCGAGCGGTGAGGCGAACTTCGCCTCGATGTTCGTGATGGTCGCACCGGGAGCGACCGCGTTCACGCGCAGGCCGCTCGGACCGTACATGAACGCCGTCGACTTCGTGAGGCCGACGACGGCGTGCTTTGAAGCGGTGTACGCCACGCCAGCGGCCGAGCCGCGGAGTGCGGCCTCGGAGGCGGTGTTCACGATCGAGCCGACGCCCTGCGCGACCATGACGGGCACGACGGCGCGCATGAGCTTCATTGTGCCGTCGACGTTGACCGAGAAGACGCGCTTCCAGACGGCGTCGGTGAGCTCGCCGATCGGCGTCATGTCGTCCATGATGCCGGCGATGTTCGCGAGGCCGTCGATGCGGTCGCCGGCGGCTTCGACGATGCGGGCGATGGCCGCGTCGTCGGTGATGTCGGCCACGAGGGTCACGACCTCGGCACCGGCGTGTTCGGCCGCGAACTCGTCGAGTCGCTCCTGCGACACGTCGACGCCGATGACCCGGCCGCCTTCGCGCGCGACGCGCGACGCGGTCGCACGGCCGATGCCCGAACCGGCGCCCGTGACGATGACGGTCTTGCCCGCGAAACGGCCCTGGTCGAGGCGTTCCACCCACACGGGCTGCTCGATGGGAGGTGCGGCTGGGGCCGCGTCGGTGGCGGCGTCGGATGCCTCGGCGCCGGCCGCTGCGGCAGCAGGTGCGCCCGGGGCATCCGTGGCCCCGGAGGCGCCGGCCGGAACGTCGCCGGCCGCCGCGCGCGCGACGAGCGTGTCGATCATCTCCTGGCTGAAGCTCCCCTTGCTGAGCTTGACCAGTCGCTTGATGGCGAGGCGCTGCACAGGGCGCATCACGTCGGGGTCCTGGCCGGCCTGGGCGAGCAGGTCGCGGACGATCGGGCCGCCGACCGGGTGCTCGAGCCAGGTCTTGATCGAGTCGTCGCCGGTGAGGGGCTTGGTGGTGCTCATGCGAGTGCTTCCTTCTGTATCTGTTGTTGTGGTGCTGCTGTCTGCTGCGGTGCTGCAGTGACAGTGTCGAGGTCGGTTGTCCCGGCAGCGTGTTTCGCGGCGAGGTATCCGAAGACTGCGGCCGGTCCGATGGTCGAACCTGGGCCGGGGTAGGTGCGGCCCATGACGGAGGCGGTCGTGTTGCCCGCCGCGTACAGACCGGCGATGGGGGCGCCGGACGCGTCGAGCACGCGCGCGTGTTCGTCGGTGAGCAGACCGCCTTTCGTGCCGAGGTCGCCCGGTACGAGCTTGACCGCCGTGAACGGCCCCTTCTCGATGGGGCCGAGATTGGGGTTGGGCTTGACCCGCGGGTCGCCGTAGTAGTTGTCGTAGACGGTGCGGCCGCGCCCGAAGTCGGCGTCGACGCCTCCGCGAGCGAGCCCGTTGAACCGGTCGACCGTTGCGCGGAACGTCGCCGTGTCGACGTGCATGAGCGCAGCGAGCTCTTCGAGGGTATCGGCCTTCAGCGAGACGCCGCCCTCTCGTATGGCCTTGCCGCCCATGAGCATCGCGGCGAACATGTACCGCTGACGGTGGCGGCGGTCGACGACGAGCCACGACGGGTTCGCGGGCGTCGTGCGGTTGCGCTCGAGCAGGTGGTGGCCGAAGTCGATGTAGCTCTCGGACTCGTTGAGGTACCGCGCCCCCGACTGGTCGACGACGATGCTGAACGGGTCGGAGCGCTCGTTGAGCACGAACAGCGGCTGCGCGCCCGGGATGGGCACTGATGCGCCCCACCATGCGTCGTCCATGAGGGCGAGCGCGCCGCCGGCCTTGGCGCCGGCCTCGATCGCGGTGCCGAGGTCGCCCTCTGCCGCCGAGCTGTAGCCGGGGATGCCGTGGTAACGCTCGCGCCACTCGCGGTTCATCGCGAAGCCGCCCGCGCCGAGGATGACGCCGCGCCGCGCACGCACCCGCAGCGGGCCGCTCGACGTCGACACGACGGCACCGATCACGCGGCCGTCACCGTCGTCGTCGCGCACGAGTTCGGTGACGGGTGAGTTCAGAAGCAACTCCGTGCCCTGGCCGCGAACGATGTCGCCGAGGCTCAGCATGAGGGCGCCGCCCATGCCGACGAGCATACGGCCGGTCAGGAGGCCGCCGAGGGTGCGGAACACGAATCGGGCGCCGCGGATGAACCCCGACGGCGTCGACCAGGCGCGCGACAACAGCCAGACATCGTCGGTCTTCATCGGTATGGGCACGGCGTCCTTGATGCGCGAGGTGCGCTTCCAGTCGCCGAGCCTGTTGGCGTTGAACGGCACGACCTCGATGGAACGGCCCACCTTGCCGCCCGCCCGATCGGGGTAGTAGTCGGGATAGTCCTTCGCGATCGTCCACCGCACGCCGAGCCGTTCGAGCAAGCCGAACACCACCGGCACGGCGTCGACGAACGCCTCGCGACGCTCCTGCGAGCTTGCGGGGCCGATGTCGGCCGAGTCGCCGATCGCGGACTGCAGGTAGGTGAGCGCTTCCTCGCGCGAGTCGGCGATGCCGTGCTGTCTCATGAGCGGATTGTTCGGCATCCAGAGCCCGCCGCCGCTGCGCATCGTCGTGCCGCCCCAGCGATCGGTGCTCTCGACGACGAGCGTCGACAGGCCGGCATCCGCTGCAGTGATGGCGGCCGTCATTCCGGCCGCACCGCTGCCGGCGACGAGTACGTCGACCTCACGGTCCCATGGTTGCGTCATGATTCCTCCTTATACCGGACATCGTTGTCCGGTAGTAAGGTAGCACTCGTGCCTGAACGTGAGAAGGGAACACCCGAGACTCGCAAGGCCAATCGCGGCCCGAGTGCCGGACCCGAGAATCGGCGCGCGATCATCGCCGCCGCGCGAGAGGTGTTCGCGAGCGATGGCCTGCAGGCCCCGTTCAACGCGATCGCGAAGCGCGCCGGCGTCGGCCAGGGCAGCCTCTACCGCCACTTCCCCGATCGGCTCGAACTCGCCGTCGCCGTCTTCGACGAGAACATCGACCAGCTCGAGGCATCCGTCGAGCCTGCCGAAGCGACCCTCGACGAGCTGCTCGACGCGATCATCGAGCAGGCGGTGGTCTCGACCGCGCTCATCGACGTGATCTGGCGCAACCAGCACGACGAGCGCGTGGCCCACCTCGGCGCACGGCTCGCCCGTGTCGTCGGCACCGTGCTCGACCGCGAGCGAGCAGCCGGACGCATCGGCGACCACGTCGTCATCGAAGACGTACTGCTCGCCGTCACGATGCTCGCCGATGTTCTCGCGCGAACGGATGCCTCGGAGCGTCAGCGCGTCGCGCAGCGGGCGTGGGCGCTCTTCCACGCGGCGTTCACGCCGCGCTGAGGCAGCGGCCCGCACGCGAGACCATCAGGCGATGACGGATGCCTCGGCGTCGGGGTGCTCCGCCGAGGCAGGTTCATCGTCGTGCCGCACACGACCACGACCGCCCGGTGGCGGCGGTGGCCGCCGCGGAGTAGAGGGCCGCTCCTGTCAGGAGCGTGAGGCACACTGGAGCGATGATCGCGGAGCATGCCCTCAGTTGGCGGCCGCGGCATCCGACCGACCTTCGCCAGACGATCGGGGTGCTGCGTCGCGGCGGCGGCGACCCGGCGTTCCACGTCGATGCGAGCGGTGCGGTGTGGCGCACAACCCGCACACGAGACGGCGATGCGGCCATGCGACTGACCCAGTCCGCCGCAGACGAGCTGCGGTGCGAGGCTTGGGGGCCCGGCGCCGGCCTTGCGGTCGAGCAGGCACCGGAACTGCTCGGCGACCGTGACGATCCGGCCGAATTCGAGCCCGGCCTGCGCCTGCTCGACGACGCGCACCGGTTGAATCCCGGCCTTCGCATCACGCGCACGGCGCAGGTTTTCGACGCGCTCGCGGCGACGATCCTCGAGCAGAAGGTCATCACGCTGCAGGCGCACGACTCGTGGCGGCGACTCGTGAACCGTTTCGGCACCGCGGCGCCGGGGCCGACGCCTCGGCCGATGCGGGTCGTGCCGTCTGCCGATGCATGGCGTGCGATCCCGAGCTGGGAGTGGCATCAGGCCGGTGTCGATCCCAAACGGGCGCGCACGCTGCAGAACGCCGCGGGATACGCGGCGAAGCTCGAAGCCGTCGTCGACATGAGCCCGGCGGATGCCGCAGCTCGCCTCACCCTCATGCCCGGCATCGGCCCGTGGACCGTCGCCGAGGTCGCTCAGCGTGCCCTCGGCGACGCCGACGCGCTCTCGGTGGGCGATTACCACCTCTCGAACTACGTCGGCCATGCGCTCGCGGGTCGCGACATGACCGATGACGAGATGCTCGAGACACTCGCCCCGTGGGCCGGTCATCGGTACCGGGTGGTGCGGTTGCTCGGCGCTGCCGGTGTTCGCGGCAGGCCACGGCGCGGGCCGCGCATGGCGTTCGTCGACCATCGCGCGATCTGATCGACGCTGCTCTCGCGGCCGCCTCGGTGCAGCTGTCGGCGCAGCTGTCGAGACGGTCGTCAACGCTGTGTTCGCCAAGATCATTCGAAGAAAATGTCGCGCTCACGCATAGGACACGCATAGGCTCGCCTCGTAACGTGCTCTGAGGCCGATCCGGTCGCAACCCCACCCCGAAGGACGTCATGACCGACAACACATCCGCCCGCACCAAGGTCAACGTGCCGCTGATCCTGCTCTGGGTCGTCGCCGTCGTGATCATCGCCGTGGGCGCCTGGCTCCTGGCCTCATCGAACGCCACACAGGTCGAGCTGTACACGACCCAGTCGGCCGACTACGCGGCGTACCTCGCTGCACAGTCGGGCACTACGATCGGCGGCCTGCTGCTCGCCGCCGGCGGCCTCGCCGTGGTCATCGCCCTCGCAGTGCACGCGATCAGCCTCGCGGCTGCGCGCCGCTCGGCGGCGGATGCCTCGGCGCTCGTGCTGGCCGACGATGCCGCGTTCGATGACGCCGACTTCGCCGCGACCGAGGTCGAAGACGTCGTGATCGTGGCCGACGGCGTGCAGACGACCGCGGAGCCGGTGGCCGCCGCGGCGCCCGAGGCGACTGCGGTTCCCGCCGCGGCGCCCGAGGCGACTGCGGTTCCCGCCGAGGAGCCCGTGGCCGACGAGACCGTCGCCCCCAAGAGCACCGAGAAGTAGCGCAACGACGAAGCGGGCCGGGCGAACCGCCCGGCCCGCTTCGTCGTGTCCGGTCGGAGTGTCAGCCGGCCGTGGCGTCAGCAGTTCGAAGCATCAGCCGGCCGAGCGCTCAGTGGCGACGATGTGCGCGTGGCCCCACTCGACGAGCGGTTGCAGCAGTTCGATCAGTTGCAGCCCGGCGGCGCTCGGGGTGTAGGTGATCGTGACCGGTGTGGTCGCGCGAACGTGCCGCTCGATGACGCCCTCGTCTTCGAGTTCTTTGAGCCTCGCGGCGAGCAGCCGGTCGGAGATGCCGGTGACGGCGCCGCGGTACTCCGAGAATCGACGCGCTCCGCGCACGCCGGCCAGCAGGATCGCCGCGTTCCACTTGCGTCCGGCGAACTCGACGGTGCCCTGGAACCGCCGGCATTCGGCCTCGTCGATATGGCCGAGCTCCTGCAGGCGCGCGCGGTGGCGGGTGAGGTCGTCCGATTCACTTACCATGAGTAAGTAGCTTACCCCTCTCGTGCGGTTCCGGCATCCATGGACCACGATGGAAGCGTGGCGCCGGATGAACGCGGTCGCCCTGAACGATCGGAGCACGATGCACTACGGCCACGACCTGCAGTTCGGCACCTTCATCACGCCGAAGAACGACCCACCGCAGTTCGCCGTGCGACTCGCCGAGCTCAGCGAGGCGGCGGGCTACGAGCTCGTCACTTTCCAGGATCACCCGTACCAGCCGGCGTTCCACGACACGCAGACGCTGCTCACCTGGGTCGCGGCGCGCACCGAACGCATCCATCTCTCGGCGAACGTCACGAACCTGCCGCTCCGGCCGCCGGCCGTGCTCGCCCGCGCCTCCGCGAGCCTCGACCTGCTCTCGGGCGGGCGCTTCGAGCTCGGGCTCGGCGCCGGCGGGTTCTGGGACGCGATCGAGGCGATGGGCGGGCGCCGCCTCACGCCCGGCCAGGCCGTCGACGCGCTCTCCGAGGCGATCGACATCATCCGAGGCATCTGGGACCAGGGCGATCGCGCTCGCTTCGAGATCGACGGCGAGTACTACCGGGTCAGCGGCGCCAAGCGCGGGCCGGCACCCGCCCACAACATCCCGATCATCATCGGCGCGCTCAAGCCCCGCATGCTGCGGCTCATCGGCCGGAAGGGCGACGGCTGGCTGCCTTCGCTCACCTACTTGCAGCCCGGCGACCTCGCGGCGGGCAACGCCACGATCGACGAAGCTGCGATCGGCGCCGGCCGCGACCCCCGTGAGATCCGGCGCCTCGTGAACATCGGCGGCCGGTTCTCGGCAGGCGCCGGCGGCGGATTCCTCGACGGACCCGCCTCCCAGTGGGTGGAACAGCTGCTCCCGTACGTCGTCGACGACGGGGTGGGTACCTTCATTCTCGCGAGCGACGACCCCGGCACGATCGCGCACTTCGCCGACGAGGTCGCGCCCGCACTTCGCGAGGCGGTCGCGCGCGAGTTTCGGGTGACGGATGCCGCGGCATCCGCCGACCCGATCGTGGTGTCTTCGGAGGGCCCTTCGACGGGCTCAGGGAGCAGGGGCTCTTCGACGGGCTCAGGGAGCAGGGGGCCTTCGACGGGCTCAGGGAGCGAGGGCGCTTCGACGGGCTCAGGGAGCGGGGGCCTTTCGGCGGGCTCAGGGAGCAATGCCGTGCGCAGCTCGACGGTGCGTGCGAAGCGCCGCGACGGCATCGACTACGACGCCGTGCCCGCCTCGCTCGCGGCCGACGCCATCGAGCCGGGCGATGCCGGCTACGTGCGCGTGAAGTCGACGTACATGCGCGGCGGCGCGCCGGGGCTCGTGCTGCGCCCCGGCGACGCTCGGCAAGTCGCCGAAGCAGTCGGCTTCGCGCGAGCGAACCCCGACGTGCCCCTCGGCATGCGCAGCGGCGGCCACGGCATCAGCGGCCGCTCGACGAACAACGGCGGCATCGTCATCGACCTCTCGCGCATGAATGCGATGGAGGTGCTCGACGAAGCGAGCCGGCTCGTGCGTATCGAGGCAGGCGCGCGCTGGCAAGACGTGGCTGCGTTCCTCGCGCCGCATGGCTGGGCGCTCTCGTCGGGCGACTACGGCGGCGTCGGGGTCGGCGGGCTCGCCACCGCAGGCGGCATCGGCTGGCTCGTGCGCGAACACGGGTTGACCATCGACCACATCCGCGCCGCCGAGGTGGTGCTGGCCGACGGCAGCATCGTGCGAGCGGATGCCACGGAGCATCCGGAGCTCTTCTGGGCCGTTCGCGGCGCCGGTGCGAACGTCGGCATCGTCACCGCCTTCGAATTCGAGGTCGACGAGGTCGGCGCGGTCGGCTTCGCGCAGCTGGCGTTCGACGCGAGCGACACCGCGGGGTTCCTGCAGGCGTGGGGCGACTGGGTCGTCGATTCGCCTCGGGATGTCACGAGCTTCATGCTCATGGGCGGTGCGCGACCGGGCGAACCGCCAGTCGCGCGGGTGATGGCGGTGATCGACTCCGACGACCCCGAGACGGTGCTCGCGCGCCTGCAGCCGCTCGCCGAGGTCGCGCCCCTCGTCGGGCAGGACGTGCGGCTCACGACCTACGAGTCGATCATCTCGAACGCCGCCGACGGCAGTCATGGCGCCGAGGGCGAGCCGACCTCGCGCACGGGCCTCATCGGGCGCATCACGCCGGAGTTCGCCCGCGACGTCGCCCAGTTCATGGCGAGCGGGGCGAGCTACTTCTTCCAGTTGCGCGCCGTCGGCGGCGCCGTGCACGACGTGCCCGCCGATGCCACGGCGTTCGCGCACCGCTCGGCCGAGTTCTCGGTCGTCGCGTTCGGCTCGAGCCGGCACCAGACGAGCGCGCGCTGGAACGAGCTGCTCGCCCCGCACTTCACGGGCGCATACGTCAGCTTCGAGACCGAGCAGGGCCCCGAGGCGGTCGCCGCGGCCTACCCGCCGGCGACCCTCGAACGGCTGCGCGCGATCAAGCGGGAGGTCGACCCCGGCAACCTGTTCCGCGACAACACGAACGTCGCGCCGGCGTAGCCGGGGTTGTGCCAGAGCCCGCTGCGCCGTACTCGCTCGTGCACCTACCTGTGGTTCTCTCGAGAACCGGAATCGAATCGTCGACCGTGCGTTGCATAGGTACATGACGAACATCGCACCCACTGACATCGGCATCATCGGCGCCGGCAACATCGGCGGCACGCTCGCCCGCAAGCTGGTCGAACTCGGCCACCGTGTGACGATCGCGAACTCGCGTGGCCCCGAGACCCTTGCGGCGCTTTTGGCGGAGCTCGGCCCGAACGCGAAGGCCGGCACGCCGGCCGAGGCCGCTGAGGCGGGGGAGTTCGTCATCGTCTCGGTGCCGCTGAAGGCGTACCGCGACATCCCCGTCGAGCCGCTCGCCGGGAAAGTCGTGATCGATACGAACAACTACTACTGGGAGCGCGACGGTCGCATCGCTGAGCTCGACGCCGGTGAGGCCACGGTGTCAGGGCTGCTGCAGGCGCACCTGCCCGAATCGAAGGTCGCCAAGGGCTTCAACAACATCAACTCGGGCTCGATCCTTACCGACGGAACGCCCGCCGGTACGCCGGGCCGCCGTGCGCTCTCGACCGCGAGCGACTTCGACGACGCTGCCGCGTTGGTCACCGCGCTGCTCGACGACTTCGGGTACGACTCGGTCGTCGTCGGCCCGCTCGCAGAGAGCTGGCGCGTCGAGCGCGACCAGCCGGCCTACACGACGCCGCAGAACCGTGATGAGCTCGTGGCGAACCTCGCCCGAGGTGAGCGGGTGTCTGCCGCGTAGGCGCTGATGCGTCGTCGCGGTACGACATTCGATGCTTGACGCGTAGGATATTACCTACGTATAGTGTGGACATGGCTCTCAACACCGTGAAGCGCGACGACCGCGACGACCCGGACGCGTCCGACCCGGACGACAACGGCGACGCCCGGCAGGGCTGAGGGGGCTTCGCTTTGCCTCGCCGTGTCAAGAGCGGGCCGCTGGACGACATGTTCGGCGCACTCGCCAATCCCACGCGTCGCGACATCCTCGACGCGCTGCTCGACGGTGAGCACACCGCCGGGGAGCTCGCCGGGAAGTTCGACATGGCCCGCCCCAGCGTCTCGGAACACCTGCGGGCCCTGCGGGAGATCGGTCTGGTCCATGAGCGTCTCGAGGGGCGTCACCGCTTCTACCGGGTGACGGGCGAACCGCTGGCGGAGTTGATCGACTGGCTCAGCCCGTACGAGCGATTCTGGCGTGACCGGATGTCCGTGCTCGCTGGCGTTCTCGACCGG
This sequence comes from Agromyces sp. Y575, assembly GCF_059445445.1. NCBI lineage: Bacteria > Bacillati > Actinomycetota > Actinomycetes > Micrococcales > Microbacteriaceae > Agromyces > Agromyces sp. Y575. Next base: position 806,804 of record NZ_JCAIUI010000002.1, on the reverse strand, counting down.
ATGGGCGACGACGATGCCCAACAGTGACCTCACCGCGATCGAGGTCGAACAGTACTTCCCGCACCCTCCTTCCAAGCTCTGGCGGGCGCTGACGACGCCGGAGCTCATGGCGCAGTGGCTGATGCCCAACGATTTTCAACCTATCGTCGGCCACCGGTTCACCTTCCGCGGCCGTCCGGTCGCGCAGACCGGGTTCTCGGGCGACATCGCCTGCCAGGTTCTGGAGTTGACGGCACCGAGACGGCTGCGGATCAGCTGGGCCGACGCCGAAAACCCGGACGGGATGGCGACCGAGGTCGCCTGGACACTGCAGCCCGAGGGGAAGGGCACCCGCCTGTTCCTCGAGCACACCGGCTTCGACCCGGACGACCCCACCCACCAGCTCGCCCGTCAGTTCATGAACGGCGGCTGGCGCAGCCACGTGCTGCGCCGACTGGAGGACCTGCTCCAACACCTCGCATGACCCTCATCCGAAAGGCACGACATCATGGCCCGCACGATCGCGGAGAAGTTGCAGATCAAACCGAACACGGAGCTGCTGTTCGGTCCGTCCGCGCCCGAGCAGCGCGCACTGCTGGATCCGTTGCCCGAGGGTGTGACCGTCGTCGTCGGGATCGACCGTGACACCAGCGACGTCGCAGTGATGTTCGCTCATGACCGTGACGATCTCGACGTCCTGCTGAAGGAGACGTTTCCACTGCTCACCTCGCCGAAGGCGATCTGGATCGGCTACCCGAAGGGCAACAAGGCCGATATCAACCGCGACAGCATCTGGAAACGCGCTGAGGAATTCGGCTGGACCCTCAACGGGAACATCTCCCTGTCTGATACCTGGTCGAGCGTCCGCCTCAAGCGGCAGAGCTGAGTCGATCTCGCCGCGTCGACGTGCGCGTCACTCGAGCCATTCGGTGATGAAGGTCGGGCTCGCGTGGATGTGCGTGGAGATGAGCGCCTCGGGCCCGATGATCACGAACTTGTGCGGAGTCTGCGCCGGCACGACGAGTACCTGACCGCCGACCGCCTCCAGCTGCTCGTCGTCGACCGTGAACAGCGCGCGCCCGTGGCGGATGACGAAGGTCTCGGTGTACGGATGCAAGTGCAGCCGCGGCCCCGACCCGTCTTTCGCGTTGTACGTGAGGATGAGTGACACCTCTGAGCCGATCGACGTTCCCTCGATCGATTCGTGCCAGAAGACGTCGTCTTCGGCGACGCCGCTGCGCTGGTGCATCAGAACCATCGTGTGCTCCCCACGTTCGACGGACACGGTACACCGGGCGACTTGCGACCGCACGCGGGCGCCACCTGTTGGTCGAGTAGGCCGCCCGCGGCCGTATCGAGACCTCGCAACGGGTCTCGATACGTTCGCTGGCGCTCACTACTCGACCAACGGATGGTGCGCTCACTACTCGACCAACGGATGGTGCGCTCACTACTCGACCAACGAGAACCGCAGCCGCGCGGGCTACGCGAGCGCGCCGTCGAGTACGGGGTGCAGGTGGCGCGTGGTCAGCACCGTCGCGGCATGGCGCGAGCCGGCCGCCAGGGCGTCCGCGAGCGGAGCACCGGCCAAGTGCGCGTCGAGCACTCCGGCCATGAACGCATCGCCGGCCCCGTTGGTGTCGAGCACCTCGACCGGCACCGCCGCGACGTCGGCCAGCTGCATCCGGCCGTCTGCTGCAGCAGTGTCGATCGCGATCGCGCCCTGCGCACCGAGCGTGCACACGACGACGGATGCCCCGCCGCGCACGCACTCCTCCATGAAGGGCCGTGGGTCGTCGCCGATGCGGTCGGCGTTCATGAAGATCCAGTCGGCGGCCGCGATGAAGGGCCGGTGGAAGTCGGCGCTGCCGTCGTAGTCGTGGATGTCGGTCCAGATCGGGCGACCGGTCGCGCGCGCTGCGTCGATGAGCGCGCGCGAACGCTCCGAGAGGTCGAGCACGATCGCCGGGGCATCCGTCATCGCCTGCGTCAGTTCGCCCGTCGGCGGCGTACCCGGATCAGCGGGTGCTGAGAGGTAGAGCGAGACGCGCTCGCCGGCACGCGTCATGAGGTTCAGATGGCTTTCGGTGCGGGCGGCGGGCAGGCTCGCGAGCTCGACACCGGATGCCTCGAGCGCGCCCCGCACGCGACGGCCCTCGTCGTCGTCGCCGATGAGCGTATGCAGCAGCACCGGCCGACCGAGCCCGGCGAGCCCCAGTGCCTTGCCCGCAGAGGTGCCGCCGACGGTCTCGTAGTCGTCGAGTGCGAACTGCATGTGCGGCACTGGCTCGGGGAGGTGCTCGAGGTAGACGATGCGGTTCCAGGCGGCGGGTCCGGAGATGACGATGGGCGAGTTCATGGTTCGCCAGCGTAGCGGTGCGGTGGGTCTCGATACGCTCGCTGGCGCTCGCTACTCGACCAACGGAGTTCCGGGTCGGCACTGATGCTCGGGCGGGCGAGCTGGGTCACGCTTGAGTGAGGAACACTCATGAAAGAGGTGCGCCATGCCGGTCACCATCGGCGGAGTCGAGCTGTACATGGGACCGACCGAGGTCGGCGGCCCCGACGATCTCGACCAGGCGGTGCGCGACTTCATCGACGAGGCGAAGCACAACCTCGCGATCGCCGTGCAGGAGATCGACTCGCGCCCGATCGCCAAGGCGATCCTCGCGGCGAAGCTCCGCGGCGTGCGGGTGCGGGTCATCCTCGAGGGCGATTACCTCACCGAGGAGAAGGCACTCGAGGACCCGTGGGGCGTCACGGGTGCGCATGAAGAGAATCGCATCATTCAGGGCGCCCTGCTGAAGGCGAGGGTCGACGTCGTCAGCGACCTGAATCCGAAGATCTTCCACCAGAAGTTCATCGTGCGCGATTCGGGCAAGCCGACGGCCGCCGTGCTCACGGGCTCGACCAACTTCACCCTCACCGACACCGGCAAGAACGAGGCATCCGGAATCGACGCCGGCCAGAACCTCAACCACGTCGTCGTGCTGCACGGCCAGCACGCCGCGACCGAGTACCTGCGCGAGTTCGAACGCATGCGCTCCGGCACGTTCGGCGACATGCACGAGCGCGTCGAACCGCGACCGAAGGAGTTCGACCTGCCCGAGGTGCGGGTGAAGCCGCTCTTCGCCCCGCGGCACGGACCCGAGATGGAGATCATGAAGCAGATGCTGAAGGCTCGCGAGAGCATCGACTTCGCGATGTTCACGTTCGCCCAGTCATCCGGCATCGACGACACGATGATCCGCCTGCGGCCGCTCGTCACGCGCATCCGCGGTGTGCTCGACCGCGGCCAGGGCGCGGCGAAGTGGGCGGCGACGAGCGACCTCGGCCGAGGCGACGTCGAGCTCTTCGCGAACAAGCGCAACACGGGGGTGCGCAAGCTCCACCACAAGCTCATGGTCATCGACGAGCGGCTCATCATCGTCGGCAGCTTCAACTACACGGCACCCGCGAACACCCTGAACGACGAGAACATCATCGTCATCGGCGACCTCGAAGAAGAACAGGGCAGCCCAGCGGATGTCGCACAGCGGGTGCTCGCCCGCTACGCCCTCACCGAGATCGACCGCATCATCGACGACCTCTCGTCGCCGGTGCCTGTCGTGCCCTGAGACCGGAGCGCCACGTCGGCCGTGCCCAGAAGAGCTGCGTGCCCGCACGTGGCGCGCGCCTCGGAGCCACCTGATAGCGTCGTCTCCGCGGTTCGGGCGGGCTTGCAGTCGCCGGTGCCCGAGGCCAAATCGCTCGCAGTCTGGTCGCCGAGCGTTCCCGTGAATGGAGCAGTACACCGTGAATGCGACGAGCACGCTCGCGATCGACGCAGGGCAATCCGGCATCAAGGTCCGGCACGCGGATGCCTCGGGGGTCACGGAGTGGTCGGCGCCCGGTATTCGCACCGACCTGCCGCTGCTGCCGCAGCTTGCCCGCATCATCGAACAGGCGCACGGAGCCGGGCACACTGCCGAACGTGTCGGGCTCGGCGTCTCGGGGCTCACCGACGACGAGACCGACGCCGGCTACCTGCTCGCCTCGGCCGCGCTGATCGGCGCGCGCAGCGTGCACCTCGCGCATGACTCCATCACCGCCTACCTCGGCGCGCTCGGCGACGAGCCCGGCGTCGTGGTCGCGGCAGGCACCGGCGTCGTGACCCTCGCCGTCGGAGTCACCGACATCGCCAGGGTCGATGGATGGGGCTACCTCATCGGTGACGCCGGAAGCGGATTCTGGCTCGGCCGTGCCGGGCTCGATGCCGTCATGCGGCACCACGACGGCCGCGGTCATGCCACAGCGCTGACCGACATCGTGCGTGCGGACTTCCCTGACCTCGAGTCGGCGTACATCGAGTTGCAGGGTGACCCCGAGCGCGTGCAGCGCGTCGCGTCGTACGCCAGGGCCGTCGCTGAGGCCGCAGCGGCCGGTGACGCCGTCGCCGGGTCGCTCGTGGCGGGGGCTGCGCGTGAGCTCGCGGCATCCGCTCTCGCAGGCCTTCGGCGCGTGGGCGCAGCGGATGCCCCGGAGCCGCGGGTGCGCGGAGTCGGCGGCCTCTTCGCGGGTGCCGTCCTGGGGCGCGACTTCGTCTCGGCCGTGCGCGCGACGTTGCCCGGCGCCGAGATCCGGCTCGGCGAGGCGCACCCGCTCGACGGCGCCGCCGCGCTCGCCGACGTTGCGCCGACGAGCGCACTCGCCGCGCACATCGCGCGCGCGACGGCCTGACGCGTCAGGACGGCACGGTCCAGCGCTGGTTCGCCTGGCCGTTGCAGTCCCAGATCTGCAGGAGCGTGCCGTCGACCGAGCTCTGTCCGGTCACGTCGAGGCACCTTCCCGACTGGGGGTTGCGCAGGCTTTGCGCGCTCGCACTGTAGACCCACTGCTGGGCACCTGAGCCGTTGCAGTCCCAGAGCTGGATTTTCGTGCTGTTCGCCGTGCCCTGCCCGGTGACGTCGACGCACCTGCCTGCGTTGGGGTTGCGGATGGTCCCGTCGGCGGCCATCGTCCAGGTCTGGGCGACGCCACTCGCGCACGTGTAGAGCTGCACGGCGGTGCCGTTGGCGGTTCCGGATGCCGCGGCGTCGACGCACTTGCCCGCGAGACCGGTGATCGGTCCGGTCGCGGTCGGCGAGCCCGTGTCGGGGAGCACGACCTCGCCGCGGTTCAGCACCCGTTGGTGGAAGTACGCGGCCTGGATCTCGGCGTTCGTGTTGCTGCCGAGCAACTGCTCGGACCAGATCATGAAGTAGCTCCATCGGGTCTGGCTCGTCAGCAGCGAGCTGTTCGGCGCCTTGCCCATCTCGGCGATCGCGATCGGCTTCGAGCCGGCGATGGACTGCAGCTGCTGGTAGTCGGCGTTGCTCGGGTGGCTCTTGTACCAGACGTCGAGCGAGGCGACGTCGACGTAGTCACCGCCCGGGTAGTAGTTCGCCCAGTCGCCCGCGGCGCTGTCCTGCACGTTCCAGACCCAGATGAGGTTCGTGAGGCCGCGACTGTCGAAGTAGTCGCGCATCTGCTGGAAGATCTTCGCGCCACCGCTCACGCCCGAGCGGCCGCCCCACCAGTTCCACGTCTCGTTCATCTCGTGGAATGGGCGCCAGAGCACCGGCACGCCGGCATCGCGCAGTTGCAGCAGGTAGGGCACCACCTGCTCCATCCGTTGGCGCCACGTGGTGTTCAGGGCAGTGCCGCCCGTGACGATCTGTTCGAACTGGGTCTGCGTGATGCTCGACTTCACGCCGCCTTCGAACTCGCAGGTCGCCGGCCCGGTCGGCGGGCAGACGTGCCACGTCAGAGCCACGAGCGAGCCGTTCTGCCACTGGTTGATCGCCTCGTTCACCACGAGCTGCCGGTTCGCGGCATCGGAGGAGCGGAACATGAGGTCGCCGCCCCAGAGTCCGGGCCACTGGCCCGTGATGTTGTTCACCTGCTGCGTGTACTGCGCCGGCTGGTTCGCGGGCTCCTTGTTGTGCTGACCCGAGACGATCCCGGTGCCCGCGATCGACGTCAGGTAGTCGATCACCGCCTGCTTGTCGCGGGCGGGGAAGGCCTGAGCAGGCTCGGCGGCCGCGACCGTGCCCACCGCCAGCAGGGCGCCGAGTGCAAGCGCCGTCCAGTTCCGAATCCAAGTTCGCATCGTTGCTCCCAAGAGTCGTGGACAGGTCGTCGCCGCGCGACCATCACCCCGTCGTTGCGGTTGTCCCTCGACAGGATTCCGCGGACCGGCCTCGCTGTCAAGGCTTTCATTAACAATTAATGAAAGTCTTGCCGCGGACTGGATGCCGCTGCTAGACAGTTCGCGTACGCAGAAGTCAGACGACAAAGGGGTTGGCCATATGGCGCCGTTCATGCGCACTCGACGTTCACTGATTCTCGGCTCCACGGTGGTGATGCTCGCGGGACTCATTGCGGCACCGGCCGCCGCCGAGCCCGGCGGGGAGTCGGGAGCGGAGTACCGGGAGGCGCTCGATGACTTCTCCGCCTACGCCGACAGCGCAGCCGTGGCATCTGTCTACGGATCGAACCCCAACGGCGGGGCGAGCACGGCGACGCTCATGCCGTCGCCGTTCGGCGCCGAGTTCGGCAACGCCCTCCAGCTCGACTACACCTACCGCAGTGGGTACAGCGGCCGGTCACGTACGGTGAACGGCTACTGGCCGGGACTCCGATCGGTCGACCTCTGGGTGCAGAACGGTGCGCCGGGCCAGGATGTACTCCTGCAACTGTCGGACGGCGCCTCGTACGAGGCGCACCTCAACACCGTGCCGGGCTTCGATGCCGAGTCGACCGCGCCGCAGCACCTGCAGATCCCGATCGCCCAGTTCCGGCCGAAGTCGGGCTCGGGCACGCTCAACACGAAGGGCGTCACGTCGTTCGCGATCTACGCGAACCAGGCCGGCGGGGTGCCGGGAGGCTCGATCGTGTTCGACGAGATCGAGCTCGTCTTCGACGAACGACCGACCGCGCCGACGATCGGCTTCGACACGACCGACCTCGTTGCCGACGGCGTCGGCAACCTCGTGGCGCTCCTGAACCAGACGGCGACGATCCCGGCCGATGCGCGCATCGTGCAGGTCTCGTACACCTCCTCAGACGAGGCGGTGCTGCCCGCGTACGACCGGTTCACGCCCAAAGGCGACTTCGCGGCAGAGGGCGTCGTCGCTGTGCACCTGCAGCAGGTGAAGCTCTTCACCGACGGCACCACGTTCACGCTCGACGTCGACGCCGAGCTGAAGGTCACCGTGGTCGACCTTCCGCCGGCGCTCGATGTCATCGAGTATCTCGATCAACTGACCGGTCATGGCGTGCTCTCGGCGATGCACCACGACCAGAGCTACTCGAATCCCGCGACGAACGACACGCTCCACCAGCGCGTGGCGAACCAGTTCGGGGTCTACCCCGCCCTGTACTCCGCCGACTTCCTCACGGGCGGCACCGTGCAGTACCGGCAGAACATGATCGACGAGGTCGAGCGGCAATGGGCTAACGGCAACCTCGTGCAGATCATGTTCCACGTCTCGCCGCCGCAGTACACCGTCGCCGAGGAGCCCGCGGGCGACTGGGGCGGCGACCAGGCGCACGAGACGCTGCCGAGCCCCAACCGCATCTTCAGCTACCTCTACAACGACCAGTGGGAGGAGCTCATGACCGACGGCAGCGCCCTGAACACCAACTGGAAGCTACGGATGGATGAATACGCGCGGTTCCTGCAACAGCTCGAAGACGCCGGGGTGACGGTGATGCTCCGTCCGTTCCACGAGATGAACCAGCACGTGTTCTGGTGGGGCGGTCGCCCCGACCTCGCCGGAACCCCCGAAGTCGAGGGCAGCCCGGGGCTCTACCGCATGTTCCACGACTACCTCGAGCAGGAGAAGGGCCTCAGCAACATCGTCTGGGTGTGGAACATCCAGGACCTGCCCGACGACTACGGCTTCGCCGACGGCGACGCGAAATTCGACCGCTACGAGGGACTCGAGGGCGGTCTCGCCGAGTACGACGCCAACGACTGGCGTCAGTTCAGCCCCGGCGCGGACTACTACGACGTGCTCTCCGTGGACTTCTACGACCCGCTCGGGTACCAGCAGCGCCACTACGATCAGGCGACGAGCATCGCCGAGGAGCACGGCAAGCCCGTGATCATCGGAGAGACGTTCGTCTTCCCGACGCAGGGTGAGCTCGCGGCGCAACCCGACTGGACCCTCGCGATGCCGTGGGGCGTACGCACCTGGAACTACAACACCTCCGAGGCGATGGCCGCGTTCTACGAGCACAGCATCGGCGCGTCGGGCACGCCGCGGTTCACGACGCGCGACAACACGCTCGTCGTGTCGGAGCCCGCCGAGGGAGCGACGTCGGACGTCGCGCCGGGCTTCTCGGGCACGGCACGTCCCGGCGCTTCGGTCTCGATCACGGTCGCGGGCGAGGTGGTCGGCACCGCGACGGCGACGGATGCCGGGAGCTGGAGGATCGATCCGACGACGCTGCCGGTCGGGGCCAGGTTCAACGCCGTCGTCGAGGCATCCGGAGGAGGCACTGCGACTCTCACCGGACTCGGCATCCGCATCGCCGCGCCCGCCTTCGATGACCTCGAGGACGGCGCGACCGTCTGGCACAAGGCCGACCTCGAGGGAACGGCGCCGGCGGGCACCGACGTCGAGGTCGTGCTCGAGCGCATCATCGAGCGATCGAAGTCAGGGCACGGGCATGGACACCAGCCCTCCAGCCGACCGGTGCGCGGCGACCTCGACGTCGACGCCGACGGCAGTTGGTCGTTCGACCCCGCCCGCAAGCTCGACCTCGGCGAGTACCTGCTCACGGTCACCGCGACACTCCCGGGTGCCGACCCGGAGCTCGGATCGCGCACCTCGTCGGTGACGTTCACCGTCGGGCGTGGTGCGCACGGCCGGCGCTAGAGTGTCACGCTCGCGCGCCGCGCTAGCGTGCGCGGGCGAACAGCCGACGGATGCCGCCGCGCGGGTCGAGGGCCGCGCGCGGCGGCATCGCGAGCATCATGGTCGCCCGGGCGCGACCGTACTCGGGCCACGGCAGCGAGTGGGTCGGCGAACGAGCCGGCGACCCATCGCGGACGAAGGCGGCCGTCATGGCACGGCCGAGGTCGGAGGCGAGCGCGTCGAGGAAGGTCGAAGCCGAGACATCCGGCAGCGCCCCCCGCAGCTCACGGCCGAACGCGGAGGTGACCCCGGGGTCATTCCCGCCGCGGCAGTCGACCCACCCACTGCCGTCGTTGGCATTCGTGCCGATGAGCAGGTCGAGCGCGGCTCCGTCGGGGGTCTCGATGCGGCATCCGCGAACGCGACCCTCACGGACTTCTGCGATCACCGCGCCGCGGCATCCGTCACTTCGTCGCACCCGCCGTGACGCCGTTGTAGATCCACCGCTGAAGCACCAGGAAGATGATCACCGTCGGAATGATGACGATCATGGTGCCGGCCGCGATCACCTCCCACTGCGCGCCGTACGGACCCTTGAAGTTGAAGAGCGCGGTCGAGATCACGGCGAGCGAACTCTTGGGCATGTAGAGGAACGGTATGTAGAACTCGTTGTAGATCGCGATGCCCTTGATGATGACCACGGTGGCGATCGCGGGGGTGAGGAGCGGCAGGATGATCTTGCGGTAGATCGTGAACCGCGACGCGCCGTCGACGAGTGCCGCCTCATCGAGGCTCTTCGGGATCGACTGCATGAATTGCACGAAGATGTAGATCGAGATGATGTCCGTGCCCATGTAGAGGATGATCGCCGACCACGGCGTGTTCACGAGGCCGAAGCTCTTCACGATCTGGAAGGTCGCGACCTGGGTGGTGACGCCGGGCACGAGCGTCGCGATGAGGAACAACGCGAACACTAGCTTCTTGCCGCGGAAGTCGAAGCGGTCCAGCGCGTACGCGGCCATCGTGCCGATGAGGATGGTGCCGGCGACGGCGATGACGAGGATGAACGTCGTGTTCGCGAAGCCGAGCAGCATGTTGCCGCGGGTGAACGCCGTGACGAAGTTCTCGAGATTGAACCAGTTGCCGGGCGGCGCGAGCGGTCCGGTCGTGCTGTACTCCTCGCGCGTCTTGAATGCGGCGAACAGCACGACGCCGAGCGGCACGAGCACGACGAGCGTCGCGACGATGAGCGAGGTGTACTTTCCGGTGGAGACGAGGTGGCGCATCAGCTGAGGGTCACATCCTTGTCGGGGGCGAGACGACGCTGCACCCAGGTGACGACGAGTACGAGGATCAGCAGGACGACGGCCATCGCCGACGCCAGCCCGACCTGCCGGAAGTTGAACGCGGTCTGCACCGTCTGGATCACGAAGGTGCTCGTGCCGTTCGCGCCGCTGGTCATCACGAACGGGATCTCGAAGACCGAGAGGCTGCCCGAGATCGCGAGGATGAAGGACAGGCTGATGATGCGCTTGATACCCGGGGCGATGATGTAGCGGAACTGCTGCCACCTGTTCGCACCGTCGAGCTCGGCGGCCTCGTAGAGCTCGCCCGGGATCGACTGGATCGCGCCGAGGAAGAGCACGAAGCTGAGCCCGGTGAAGCGCCAGACCGAGGTCGCTGCGAGCGAGAAGTTGGCGATGTCGGGGTCGCCCAGCCAGTGCGGGGCGTCACTGAGCCCGAAGATCGCCAGGACGCTGTCGAGGGTGCCGCCGGGCTGGAACAGGTAGAGGAACACGAACCCGACCGCGACGCCGTTCAGCAGGTACGGGAAGAAGAGGATGCCCTTGAAGAAGTTGCGGAAGCGCGTCTTGAACGAGAGGAGCGTCGCGAAGTACAGGGCGATGCCGATCTGCACGAACGAGGCGACGAAGTAGTAGAGGCTGACGAAGAAGACCTGCCAGTACTTCGGATCGGTGAAGACCCTGAGGTAGTTGTCGAATCCGACGAGGTTTCGATCCTTGTCGATGCCGTCCCAGTCGGTGAAGCTGTAGCCGATCATGTTCGCGACCGGCAGGTAGCTGAAGGTCAGGAGCAGCGCCAGGGCCAGGGCGAGGTAGAGCCATGGGGTGTACGGACGCGCCTTCAGCCGAATGGATCGCGTGGGGGAGGGGTGGCCGGGCGGTCGCCCCTCCATCTCCGCCGCGAGCACGCCGGGCGCGCCACCGAGTGGTTGTGTGGTTGTAGTGCTCATTGCCATTCCATCCGGTAGCGCACCGCGGTGTGCGTGAAGCAGGCGGTTACTCGTTGCCGAGGACCTGGTCCTGCGCGTCGTTCCATCTGGTGTTGAGATCTGCGAAGAAGGAGTCCTTGTCGCCGTCGGCGGCACCACGCGCCACGTCGACGAGCTTCTGGCGGTAGATCTGCCCGGCGAGATCGATCTCGGAGGTCTTGATGATCTCGTCCTCGACGCCGGAGTTGCCCGTGGCCGGCGGGATCTCGAGCAGTTCGACGCCGGTGTCGGCGAAGTCCTGGATCGCCTGCGGCAGCTCGCTGTCGATGGGGGTCGGGATGGCGCCCTGGTCCTGCGCGAAGCCCGACTCGTTCACGAACCAATCGAGCCACGCGTTCGCGGTCGCCTTGTTGGAGGAGTTGATGCTGACGCCCGCCTTGTAGTCACCCTCCACGCGAGCGTGGAACGTGTCGTCGACCTGGTAGGGGAACGGCCAGAATGCGATGTCGTCGGGGTCGGCGCCGGCGTCTTCGGCCGCGGCCTTCATCTGCGGGGTCGCCCAGGAGCCGAGGAGCATGGACGCGACCTCGCCGGTGCCGAGCATGACCTTCGAGGCCTCCCAGTTCGTGGTCAGGGGATCCTCCTCGGAGAGGCCCTCGTGCACGATGTCGAACAACAGTCCGTCGGTGATGTACTGGAGCTTGCCCTCCTCCCACGGTGAGGGCTCGACCGGGAAGTCCTCGTTGATGGTGAGTTCGTTCAGGATGGCGCGCTGCTGGTTCCAGGTGCTGAGCGGCCAGCCGTCCTTGTAGTTCGTGTAGAACGGTGTCGCGCCTTCGGCCTTGACGGCCTTCAGCCCCTCGAGGAAGTCCTCGGGGGTCGCGGGCGGCTCGGTGATGCCGGCTTTCTCCCACACGCGCTGGTTGACGACGAATCCGTTGGCCACCCCGCCCAGCGATAGGCCGTAGACCTGGTCGTCGAAGGCCTTCTCGCCGACGAAGCGGTACGTCTCGCCGAGCTCGTCGACGGTGCCGAGCGGCTCGAAGAACTGCGACAACTGGTCGAGCTGCACGGTGTTCGGGATGAGCAGCACGTCGCCGTAGTCGCCGGAGCTGAGTCGCGTCGTGACGTCGCCCTCGTAGTCGGTGACGGCCTCGAACGCCACCTTGGTTCCGGGGTACTTCTTCTCGAACTCGGCCGCGTACTCGGGGAACACGTCCTGCGCGAGGTCGGTGCGGTTCGTGAGAACGGTGATCTCACCCGAGATCTCACCGTCCTCCGCGGCGTTGCCGGCTGAACATCCAGCCAGGAGGCCGACGACGGCCGTTGCCGCCAGAATGTGCTTCATTTCCATGGTGTGGATACTCCTCAGTGTCGTCTTCGACAGGTGCGGGGGATCGTCCGTCGATCCGCAGTGACCAGAGTGAACTGTGGCCACCGCCGATGTCAAGGCTTAGATTACTAATTTATGTAAATGAAACCAAGACATGATCGAGAATGGATCTCGGCGACGATCACCGCGTGACGAGCGGTCCGTGACCCGGTGCGAGCGAGCCTTGCAGCATCAGCGCCGCAGCCCCGACCGCTGCCGTGTCGCGGGGGTTGCTCGACAGGTCCACCGCGATCGGGTGTGCGGCGCGGGCGAACGCGCGCTCTTCGAGCGTCGATCGAATGGCCTTCGCGTAGATCGAGCCGGCGATCGCGAAACCCCAGCCGGCGAGCGTCACCCGATCGAAATCCAGCAGGTTCGCGAAGGTCAGAGTCGCCACCGCGACATGGCGAGCGGATGTCTCGATGAGCGCCTCGGCTGCTGGATGCCCCTGAACTGCCGCGCGGGCCAGCATGTCGAACGCCCGCTCGACGTCGTCGGTGTCGAGCCCGAGCGACTCGCTGAGCTCCCGATCGCGGCGCGCTTCGGCGACGACGGCCGGTGGCGCGGCGTACCGCTCGACGCAGCCGACGTTGCCGCAGAAGCACGGTCGGCCCGACGGATTGATCGAGATGTGACCGAGCTCCGCCGCATTCGAACTCGCTCCGCGGAACAGGGAGCCGTCGACGACCACGCCGGCGCCGATGCCGGCACCCATGTAGATGCAGGCGTACGTGGTCTCGCGTGAGATCTGCCGGCTCCAGAACTCGCCGAGTGCGGATGCCGCGGAGTCATTGTCGACCAGTACGGGCACGGCGACGAGCTCGGCGAGTGCGTCGCGGAGCGGGAACTGGCGCCACCGTTGAAGGTTCGGTGGCCCGAGCACGAGCCCTCGACCGACATCGATCGGGCCAGGGGCGACGATCGCGAGCCCGGCGACCCTGGCTTCGTCGAGCCCGAGCCCGATGAGGAATTCGTGGTAGTTGCGGGCGAGGCGCTGCACGACGCGCTCGGGCTCGTCGGAGCCCGCTCCGTCGAATCGTTGCCTGCCGAAGACGCCGCCGGTGGTGTCTGCGGCGATGAACACCGCGCTCTCGACGCTCAGCTGGATGCCGATTCCGAGCGCCGCCCGCGAGTTGATCACGAGCAGCGAACGCGGCTTTCCGCCGGTCGAGACGGTCGTGCCGGTCTCGCGCACGACCCCGTCTTCGATGAGCTTCCGGACGATGTTGGAGATCGCGGGCTGAGTCAGGCCGGTCGCCTCCGTCAGCTCGACGCGGCTGATCGGACCCGCCGAACGAACGAGGTCGACGACGAGGGATCGACTCCCGGGGCCGGCCGAGGATTCACGTCGTGCCATCGAACTCCACTCCGCTCTCACCTGCCGCTCCACGGCTGCGGGCGTGCAAGTAGGTTAGTTGACAACCGGTGGCGGACGACTGCATCGCGCGGCAGCAGGACAGGAGCAGTGATGGACGAAGTCGGCGTTGCGAACATCGAACGGCCGATCGGGCTCGTGCTTGCGAGACCGTCCCAGATCCTCGGCGACGAGCCGTACTTCCACGAGTTCGTGGCGGGTGCCGAACGGGTGCTGCGGCCGCTCGGCACCTCGGTGCTGCTCCATGTGCTGCCGACCCGTGCCGAGGAGATCGAGTGCTATCGACGCTGGGCTCGTGACGGGCACGTCGCCGCTGTTCTCCTGGTCGACCTGTCTCCCGATGATCCGCGAGCCGAGATCGTGCGTGAGCTCGGGCTCCCCGCGGTCGCGATCGGCGACCCCGAATCCGCCCAGGGTCTCAGTGCAGTCTGGACGCAGGACGACGTGGCGATGGCCGACGCGGTGCGATACCTCGCCAGGCTCGGGCACGAGCAGATCGCGCACGTGAGCGGTCCGAGCCGCATGGCGCACACGATCATTCGCAATACGACGTTCGACGAGACGTGCGCCGAGCTCGGCATCGCGCACTCGCGCATCGAGGCCGACTACACCGAGCAGGCCGGTCGCGCGTCACTCGAGCAACTGATGGGTTCGGATGCCGCGCCGACGGCGGTCGTCTTCGACAACGACCTGATGGCACTCGGCGCATTGCAGGCGGCGGCCGATCGCGGCATCGACGTGCCGGGTGACATGTCGCTGCTGGCGTGGGACGATTCCTCGCTCTGCCAGCTGTCCGCCCCAGAGCTCTCAGCGATGAGCCATGACGTGCAGTCGGTCGGCGAGATGGCAGCGAAGGCGGTGCTCGACGTGCTCACCCGTCGATCCCCGACCGTTCGCCGGGCGGCTCCCGCCGAGGTGGTGCAGCGTCAGACCACCGCCGCGCCACGAAAACATAAATTAATCATGTAAGTATTGACACCTGCGTCCGGCGAAGGCATTCTGTTCGGAGGAACAATCACTCTCCGAGCCCCGGCCGCGGCTGCATCGATGCAGCGCCATGAGCGGCGAGGCACTCGGCGGAGACCGTCTGGAGCCACTGCATGACCCTCATCGACCGCGCGAGCGCGCCCGCCACCGCCGTCCACATCGTCGACCTGAACGGCGAATGGTCGCTGCGCTGGCTGGACGGACCGGCTGACGCCCCCGCGGAGGTTCGCAATCGCGAGCTGCCCGCCATCGTGCCGGGCCAGGTGCACACCGACCTCATGCGTTCGGGCGGCCTCTCCGACCCCGACGTCGGGTTCGGAGAGCTGCGGCAGACGTGGATCGGCCGTTCGCGCTGGAGCTACACCCGCACGTTCGACTGGCAGCCCGCGACATCCCACGCCGTCGAGCTCGTCGCCGAAGGGCTCGACACAGTGGCCGAGGTCATCCTCAACGGCACCACCGTGGCCGAGACGCGCGACCAGCACCTCACCTACCGGTGGGATGTGCGCGAGCTGCTCGAAGTCGGCGCGAACACGCTCGAGGTGCGCTTCGACTCGGCATGGGATGCCGCCGCAGCGCGGGAACGCGAGTTCGGCCCGCTGCCGAGTCCGTACGACGAGCCCTACCCGTACCTGCGGAAATCGGCCTGCAACTTCGGCTGGGACTGGGGCCCCCACTACGTGACGGCGGGCATCTGGCAGCCGGTCCGCCTCGAGGCGTGGACGGCGCGCATCGATCACGTGCGCCCGCTCGTCGAGCTCAGCGACGACCACCGGCAGGCGGTCGTCGACGCGGTCGTGCGAGTGCAGCGCGTGCAGCCGGCGGCGACGACGGTGCACGCCCTCCTCTCCGGCCCCGACGGCACAGTCGTCGCCGACGCCGAGACGCTCGTGCACCAGTCGGGCGACTCGTCGCTGCGGCTCGCCGTCGCCGACCCGCAGTTGTGGTGGCCTGCCGGGTACGGCGAGCAGCCGCTCTACCGGCTCGACATCGTCATCACCGACGAATCGGGGGCTGAACTCGATCGCACCACCCGCAACGTCGGGCTCCGCACGGTCGCCATCGAGACGAGCCCCGACGAACTCGGCGAGCGGTGGGCGATCGCGATCAACGGTCGCCGTGTGCGCGTGCGCGGCTACAACTGGATCCCCGATGACCCGTTCATCGCCGAGGTGACCGACCGCCGTCTCTCCGACCGGCTCGACCAGGCGAAGGACGGCTCGGCGAACCTCATCAGGGTGTGGGGCGGCGGGTACTTCGTCACCGAGGAGTTCCTCGACGGCTGCGACCGCCGTGGGCTGCTCGTCTGGCACGACTTCCTCTTCGCGTGCGCGGGTTACGACGAGACGGGCGGCATGGAAGAGCTCGTGCGGGCAGAGGCCGAGCAGGCGGTCGCGCGGATGTCGAGTCATCCGTCGCTCGCCGTCTGGTGCGGTGGCAACGAGTGCGTCTGGGGCTTCCAGGAGTGGGACTGGCCCGACATCCTCGGCGGCCGCACCTGGGGAGAAGGCTTCTACACCGGGGTGTTGCCGGCCGTCGTCGCCGAACTCGATCCCACGCGTCCGTATGTGCCGAACAGCCCGTGGTCGACGATCCCGGGCGCGCTCACGAGCGACGCGGCCTCGGGCCCGACGCACCTCTGGGACGAGTGGAACGACCTCGACTACTCGCACTACCGCGACTCCGAGCCGGCGTTCGTGTCGGAGATGGGGTGGTGCGCCCCACCGGCAGCGACGACGCTCCGCCGGGTCGTCACCGAGGGCGACCTGCTGCCGCAGAACCCGGAAGTCGTGCACCACATGCGCGCGAGCGACGGCATGCACAAGCTCGCACGGGGCCTGCAACCGTACTTCCCCGCCGCCGAGCGTGAAGAGGACTGGATCTTCCACACCCAGCTCGTGCAGGCTCGCGCGCAGGCCGCGGGCACCGAGTGGCTCCGCAGCCGCGACCGTTGCGCGGGCGTCGTGGTCTGGCAGCTGAACGACTGCTGGCCGGTGCTCAGCTGGTCGGCCGTCGACGGCGACGGCATCGAGAAGCCGCTCTGGCACGCCCTGCAGCGTTCGTTCGCGCCCACCCTCGTCACGTTGCAGCCGCTCGAGCCCGGGGGAGCGCAGGATCCGACCGGAGGCGGCGGACTCGAGGTCGTCGCCATCAACGACGGCAACTCGACGTGGGCGACGGCTGTCACCGTACGACGGGTGAACTCCGCCGGCATCGAACTCGGCCGCGCCGAGATCGAGCTCGAGGCCGTTGCGGACTCGAACGCGCACGTCGCGCTCCCGACGGAGCTGACCTCGCCGACCGACCCAGCTGACGAGTTCCTCGTGGCCGACTGGGACGGCGGCCGGGCGACGTGGCACTTCCGGCCCGACCGTCGCCGGACGACGCCCCGTGCCGACTGGACCGTCGAGACCGCCGAGACCGCCGCGGGTGTCACCGTCACCGTCACGGCCCGATCCGTGCTCGTCGACCTGTGCCTCTTCCCCGATCGCATCGCGGATGCCGCGGGGTTGCCCGGCCGGGCGCTGCGCAGCGATTCGCAGCTCATCACCCTGCTGCCGGGCGAACGGCATTCCTTCCTCGTCAGCGACCGCGACGGCGGGGGGGCGCCGTCGATCGACGGCGACTGGTTCCCCGTGGGAGGCGCGATGCTGCGTGCGGCGAAC
Organism: Agromyces sp. Y575; assembly: GCF_059445445.1. NCBI lineage: Bacteria > Bacillati > Actinomycetota > Actinomycetes > Micrococcales > Microbacteriaceae > Agromyces > Agromyces sp. Y575. The sequence continues at coordinate 789,307 of NZ_JCAIUI010000002.1, read as the reverse complement.
GACCTGCCGGCGGCGGCCTCGTGATCGCGGGAGTCGAGACCGGCGGGACGAAGATCATCTGCGCGGTCGCCGACCCCGAGCGCCCGTTCGAGTTCGTCGAGTCGATCGAGTTCCCCACGACCACCCCCGTCGAGTCGGGCGAGCGCATCCGCCGGTTCCTCAGCAGTCGGGCTGATGCCGATGAGTTGGAGGCGGTGGGCGTCGCCTCGTTCGGTCCGCTCGACCTCGACCCGGAGTCATCCGACTTCGGCACCATCACGGCCACGCCCAAGCCCGGCTGGTCGCACACCGCGATCACGGAACTCATCGGGTCCGAACTCCCATACGACCTCGTGTCGGATGCCACGGGCTCGGCGATCGGCGAGGCCCGCATCGGCGCCGGGGTGGGATACCCGGACCTCGCCTATGCCACGGTCGGCACGGGCGTCGGCGTCGGTGCGATCATGCACGGCGAGCCGGTCGCCCGAACCGGGCATCCCGAGATGGGGCACCTGCCCATGCGGCGTCACCCCCGCGATCGGTACGCCGGCGGCTGCCCATTCCACGGCGACTGCCTCGAAGGCCTCGCATCGGGGCCGGCAATCGCCGCGCGGTGGGAGCGACCCACGCGCGACCTCGGCTCCTCGCACGGCGACGCGGTGCAGCTCGAGGCGTACTACCTCGGGCAGCTCCTCGCCACGACCGTCTACTCCCTCGTGCCGCAGCGGATCGTCATCGGCGGCGGCGTGCTGAAGATCCCCGGCATGCTCGACGCCGCCCGCGCGGCGCTCGTGCGCGAACTCGGCGGCGCGCTCGGCACCCGGCACCGCTCGAACGATCCCGTCGGATTCGTCGTGCGGCCCGAACTCGGCGATCACGCCGGCGTCACCGGTGCGCTCGCCCTTGCGCACGCACGAGTCACCGCACCCAGGATTCCCGAACCGGCCAGCTGACCGACCGCAACCATCCACGTCGAAGGAGACTTGAGATGACCTTCCGCCCAAGATCCCGCCGCGGGCTCACCGCCCTCGCCCTTGCTGCGAGCGTCGGCGTTGCCGCCGGCCTGCTGAGCGCCGCTCCGGCGGCAGCCGTACCCGCCGCCCCCGACCCCGAGTGGAGCAGTGTGAACACCGAATTCGTCACCCGCGACGGCGGCCGGCTGCTCCTCGAGGGGGATGCCTTCCGCTTCAACGGCGCCAACGCCTACTGGCTCGGCCTCGACGAGAACGTGGGGGGAATCGACTACCCGACGTTCTTCCGCATCAAGAACGCACTCGACACCGCCGATGAGCTCGGGGTCAGCGTCATCCGTTCGCACATGATGACCTCGACCTCCCAAGACGGGGCGAACCCGCTCGCGATCATGCCGCGCCTCGGCGAATACAACGAGGAGGCGTTCCGAACCATCGACTTCGCCATCGCATATGCGGGCAGCCTCGGCATTCGCCTGATCGTGCCGCTGACCGACGAGTGGGCGTACTACCACGGCGGTCATCGCGACTTCACCACCCCGCTCGGGCTGGAGCCGGGTGACTTCTACACGGATCCTGCGGCGATCGCCGCGTATGAGGAGTACGTCGATCACATCCTCTCCCGCACGAACGCGCTGACCGGCGTGCGGTACGTCGACGACCCGACGATCATGGCGTGGGAACTCGGCAACGAGCTCGAGGGCATGACCCTCGACTGGATCAACGACCGCGCCGCGTTCATCACGGCGCGCGCGCCCGAGCAGCTGCTCGCGGCCGGCCGCCGGTTCGACATCGACACCGACACCCTGAACGCACCGCTCGTCGACATCGTCGACGTGCACTACTACCCGCCGACCGCGTCGAAGGTCGCGGCCGATGCCGCGACGATCACGGCGGCGGGCAAGGTCTACATCGCCGGCGAGTACGGGTCGAACTCGGCGTCGGCGGAATTGCTCGATCCGCTCGTCGGCAACGACGACGTCACGGGCATGATGTTCTGGTCGCTGTTCGGGCACAACGACCGCGGCGGTTTCGTGCCCCATGACGACGGCTTCACCCTCCACCACCCCGGCACGACCGACAAGATGCGCGAGCAGACCGCGGCCATTCAGGCCTACGCCGAGGCGCTCGGCACGCCGGCCGGCTGTATCGCGCTCGACCAGCCGCTCATCACCGAGGTCGCGAAGTCCAGCGGGCTGAACACGATCGCGTGGCGTGGTGTCGCCGGTGCGGCCGACTACCTCGTCGAGCGTTCCGTGAGCGGCGGCGACTGGGGTGTCGTCGCGGAGGCGACCGCGGAGCAGTCCCCGATCCTCGACACCGAGGCGACCGGCGACGTGCGCTACCGGGTCACGGCGCGGAAGTCCGACGGCACGGCCGGGCCCGCCTCCGACGTCGTGCATGTCGATGCCGCATCCGGAGTGCTCGTCGACCCGCTCGAGAGCCTCCTGCTCGTCGAGGACGCCGCGAACGTCGCCATCGCCCCGGCCGTCGGCCATGCCGTCGCCGTCGCCGACGGAACTGACGGCGGCGATGCGACCCTCACCTGGTCGACGCCGGGAGCACGCGCGGCCGAGTTCTCGGTCGATACCGGCGACCCGCTCGACCTGCAGGTCTCGAGCAGCGCCGACGGAGAGACCTGGACGGATGCCGCCATCGAGATCGATGTCGCCGCGTCGCCGGCGCGCGTCGTCGCGACCGAGCTGGTAGGCGACCTCATGCGCATCGCCTGGACGGCCGACTCGGGGATCGCGGTCTCCCGCGCCTCGATCGACGGCGTCGCCGAGCGCGCCGCCCTCGTCGACCCGATGGTCGACCTCTCCCGAACGTCGAGCCACTCCGGTGCGTTGTCCGTCGATACGGGGAACCCTGCGCTCTTCGGCGGCGACGCCTCGCGGGTCAAACGCGATTCGGCCGATCCGGCTGAGCTGGTCTGGAGCTACGACGACATCAGCGGCCTCGACCTCACCGCGTGGTACTGGCCCGACCAGCCGGTCGTGCCGCTCGAGCTCTCGGGATCGTCCGACGGCATCACGTGGACGCCGATCGAGCCGGCCGTCGCCGGCAGCGGTGGGAACTGGCTGCGCTACGACTACCGGGTCCGCGGCCTCGTCGGTGTCGACTTCGTGAAGGTGGCGTGGAACGACGCCGCCGGCGAGCCGTGGACGCCGCAGCTCGGATCGCTCGCGCTGTACTCGCCGAACCTCCCGGCACCCACGATCCCCGGCGCGTTCGCGCTCACCAGCCCGGCCGACGGTGCCGTCGGCATGACGGCCGCGCCGCGATTGTCGTGGACCGCCGCGGCGGACGCCGCCTACTATCGCGTCACCCTTGCCCGCGATGCGTCGGTCGAGGACGTCGTCGAGACATCGGGAGCTCTGACGGCCACGAGCTATCAGGTGGCCGCCGAGCTGGTGCCGGGGGCGAGCTACGCATGGCGGGTTGAGGCGGTGAACGGCTCGGGCACCACTGTGGGCGACCCGGCCGTCGCGACCTTCACGACCGCCGAACTGCCCACCGAGGCGCTCATCATCGATGACTTCGAGGCCTACGCCGACGACGCGGCGCTCAACGCCGCCTACGTGCGCAACACCGGCGGGGGGCCGATCGAAGGATCGCTCGCCGAGAACCCGGCCGGCGCCACCCGGGCCGGAGCATTCGCATACGACCTCACCGGCCCCGGGTACGCGGGAGTGGTTCGCACCTTCGCCGACGCGCAGAACTGGTGGGGGTACGAGGGCCTCGAGTTCGACGCCGCCGGTACCCCCGGCGACACGCTCTCGGTGCAGTTCGTCGCGGCCGGGGCGTTCTGGGAGGCGAGCCTTCCGATCGACTCCGCGGAGTGGACCCACTACGAGATCGCATTCGACGACTTCGCTCCGCCCGCGTGGGCGGGAGAGGGCGTGCTCGACCTCAGCAGCGTCTCGCAGCTCGGCTTCTACCTCGGTGGTGACGGCGCCGGCACCCTCACGCTCGATGACGTCGGCACGATGCTCGCTGAGGCTCCGCCCGTCAAGTTCGACGCGAGCGTCGGCCTTCGGCTGTTCCCGATCGGCTTCTCGTCACGGGCGAGCACGGCGAACCTGCACGTCGACAGTGACGGCGAGGTCGAGGGGCAGGTCGTGGAGGTGCGTGTCGGCGGCAAGGTCGTCACCGGCGCAGTCGGGGCTTCAGGCAACGCCGCGCTCACCCTCCCGAAGCTCCGTCCGGGTATTCACGCCGTGACGGCGCATCTCCCCGGCGATGATCGAATCGCCGCTGCGACGAGTCGAACCCGATATCTCCTGGTGCTCTGGTGACGCGCCGGTTTCCAACCCGTTAGCCGAGTAGCGAGCGCCAGCGGGCGTATCGAGACTCGTTGCGAGGTCTCGATACGCGTCCTCCTTCGTCGGGCGCTACTCGACCGGCGGGTGGGCCGCAGGCGGCCTACTCGGCCAGCGGGTTGGCCTGGGTCAGCCGCGGGCGAGGAACGCCTCGATGCGGTCGAACGCGCCGATCCAGACCTGCGTCTGGAAGAAGTCGCGCACCTCGGGCGTCGGGAAGCCGGTCTGCTCGACGGTCACGAGCGTGCCGCCGTCGTTCGCCTCGAACGTCATGACGACGTGCGTCGTCATGGTGGTGCCGTCGGGCTCGCTACCGGTCGACTCGGTGACGAGCCGGTGCGGGCGGTCGATCTCGAGGAACGTCTGCACCTCGCGGAACAGTGTGTCGCGGTTGGGCCCCCAGACGGCGGTCTGCGTGCCGCCGACCCGCAGGTCGACGTCGATCTCGACGACGCCGGGCTCTTCATCGAGGATCGAGAACCAGACCTTCTGCTTCTCGGCGTCGGTGTAGGCGTCGAACACCTGCTCGGGTGTCGCCGGCAGCTGACGCTGGAGCCGGAGTCCGATCGTCTCGTTCATCGCGGTGTCGCTCATGATTCCGTTCCTTTCGTGAGGGTGAAGTAGGCGTCGAGGCCGTCGAGGCGTCGTGCCCAGAGTTGCTGGTAGAAGGTGATCCACGACATGGCGTCGTCCAATCGCTCGGTGCCGAGGCTGACCTGCCGCACGCGGCCGACCTTCTCGGTCGTGACGAGCCCGGCGGTCTCGAGTACGTCGACGTGCTTGCGGATGCCGGTGAGTGTCATGCCGCTCGGTTCGGCGAGCTCGGTGATCGTGGCGGAACCGCTGCCGAGCCTGGTCAGGATGCCGCGCCGGGTCTCGTCGGCGAGTGCCGCGAAGGCCCGGTCGAGCGTTGTCGGGTCGAGGACTTCTTGCTGAACCATGTGGTTCAGTGTATGACGCTGAACCGAAAAGTTCAATAACCGATTCTGTCGGTCGCGTAGCGAGCGCCAGCGAGCGTATCGAGACCCGGTGCGGCGTCTCGATACGCGTCCTTCTCCGTCGGGCGCTACTCGATCGGCGATTGGGGGTGCGGGGTCTCGATACGGCCACGGGCGGCCTACTCGACCGGCGGTGGGACTACATCGTGTCGAGGATCGCGAGCAGGTGCTCGAAGGTCGTGTTGGGGTTGACGATCGCGAAGCGGGTGTTCGTGCGGCCCGCGTGCGAACTCGGTGTCACGAAGGCGCGCTGCTCATCGAGCAGGCGCGCCGACCACGTGTCGTAGTCGGACTTCGACCAGCCGTCGCGCTCGAACACCACGACCGAGAGCTGGGGCGATCGCACGAGCGTGAGCCCGTCGCGCGACTCGATCTCCTCGGCGATGCGCGTCGCGAGCGCGATCGAACTCGAGATCGCCTCGCGGTACGCAGCGCCGCCGTAAGTCGCGAGCGAGAACCAGAGCGGCAGCCCGCGCGCTCGACGCGTGAGATGCGCGGCGTAGTCCGACGGACTCCAGTCGCCGCCCTCGGTGAGGGTGTCGAGGTACTCGGCGTGCTGCGTGTGCGCCCGCCGCCCTCTCTCGGGGTCGCGATAGATGAGCGCGCACGCGTCGAACGGCGCGAACAGCCACTTGTGCGGGTCGACGATCACCGAGTCGGCGTGCTCGACGCCCGCGAAGCGCTGCCGGGCGAGCGGGGAGAGCATGGCGGCGAGCCCATACGCGCCGTCGACGTGGAACCAGAAGTCGAACTCGCGCTTCAGTTCCGCGATCGAGGCGAGGTCGTCGACGATGCCGAAGTTGGTCGACCCGGCGGTGGCGACGACGGCGAAGACGGATGCCCCGTGCTCCTCGAGTGCCGCCCGAACGTCGGCGCCCCGCAGCATCCCATCGTCGGCAGGCCGCACCGGCACGACCTCGACGTCCATGACGCGAGCGGCCGAGGCGATCGAGGAGTGCGCCTCGGCGCTGCACACGATCTTCCAGCGACCACCGGGCGCGGCAGGCACCGCGGCATCCGACCCGTCGACGGCGAGCCGGTGGCGCGCGTGCTCGCGTGCGGCGACGAGCGCAGAGAGGTTGCCGAGCGTGCCGCCCTGCACGAACACGCCACCGGCGCCGGCTGGCAGCCCGAACTCGCGCCCGAGCCACGACAGCACTTCGTTCTCGGCGTAGACGACACCGGCGCCCTCGAGCCATGAACCGCCGTAGAGGGCGCTCGCCGAGACCACGAGGTCGAACGCCGTCGCCGCCTTCGTCGGCGCGGTCGGAATGAAGGAGAGGTACTGCGGGTGGTCGGTCGTGATGCACGCCGGCGCGAGCACGTGCTCGAAGAGTGCGAGGGCCCTGGCCGCACCGATGCCCTGCTCGTCGATCGTGCGGCCGGCGAGCCGCCGCAGCTCGGCCTCGGTCTCGGGCTTGTCGAGCGGGGTGTCGTCGCTGAGGATGCGCCGGCGCGAGTATGCAAGCACGAGGTCGACGAGGTGCGAGGTCTCGTCGGAGGTCGAGTGCATGCGCGTGGCCGGGTCGCGCGGCTCGTCTGCGTTGAGGTTGAAGTTGACGTCGGCCCCACGGGCGGGTTCGTTGCGCTGCATCCGGATGTCCCTTTCGGCTCGACCGCGCCGGAAGCCGGCGGGCCACGGGAGAGTTTCACATACGACGGCTGAACTGCGAAAATGCGTCAGAAATCCTGCGTCGCGCGCCGCTTTCATGTGCGAGGCGACGCGCGAACGCAGGGATGCCTACTGGTGACGCAACGCCGCCTGCAGTTGCTCCTCGGGGTCGACGAGGTGATTGTGGTCGTCGCCCCCGAGCGCGACCTCGGCCCACTCGAGCGTGCCGCTGAACGGGCCGCCCCAGACCTTGTAGCCCTCGTACGCTGGCATGCCCGTGTCGCACCCGGTGTCGAGGCCCTCGTCGAACGAGAAGTAGAGCGCGTGGGTGTACTCGACGCGGCCCGTGCCTGCCGCCTTGCCGTCGATGAAGAGCGACACGTCGCCGCCCTTGCCGATGCCGCCGCCGTCGTAGGCGAACTCGACCCGCAGCTGATGAGAGCCGGTGCCGATCGGGGCATCCGACAGGGTCGTCGATCGCTGCAGGCCGCAGTAGTTGTAGTGGAAGCCGAGCTTGCCGTCTTCGGTGAAGAACGACCAGCCGCCGGTGCGACCGCCCTGCGCGACGATCACGCCCTCGAGCGAACCGTCGTCGGGCGCGACCACTTCGGAGGTGACCGAGAACGAGCGGTTCTTCACATTGATCGCGACGTTCTCGCCGAGACGCACCATGCCGGGGTAGAGGCGCAGGCGGCCGCCCTTCACGAGGGTCGGGCGACCGGCGATCTCAGGGTTCATGCGCTCGGCTGCTCGATCGTCCATCGGGAACACGTTGTGACGCGCCGCTTCGATCAGGAAGAGTCGCTGCAGCTCGGCGAGCTTCTCGGGCTGCTCCGCGGCGAGGTTCTTCGCCTGCGTCCAGTCGGTCGTCGTGTCGTAGAGCTCCCACACCTCGAGCGAGAAGTCGGGTGCCTTCGAGACGACGTCCCACGGGGTGCGATGCTTCGTGACGGCGGTCCAGCCGCGGTGGTAGATGCCGCGGTTGCCCATGAGTTCGAAGTACTGCGTCGTGTGGCGTTCGTCGGCGGATGCGTCGTCGAAGCTGTAGGCCATCGAAACGCCGTGCATGGGCTCCTGCGTGACACCGTTCACGGTGTGCGGCTCAGCGAGCCCGGCGACGTCGAGCACGGTCGGCGCGAGGTCGATGACGTGGTGCCACTGCTCGCGCACCTCGCCCTTCGCGGCGATGCGGTTCGGCCAGTGCACGATCGTGCCGTTGCGAGTGCCGCCGTAGTGCGAGGCCACCTGCTTGGTCCACTGATAGGGGGTGCACATCGCGTGCGCCCACGCGACCGAGTAGTGGTTGTACGCCTCGGGTCCGCCGACCTTGTCGAGGTGCTCCTTCCAGAAGTCGACGGTCTCGAACTGGCCGCCGCCGTTGGAGGCGGTCGTCAGCATGTAGGCGCCGTTGATGCCGCCCTCGGCCGAGGCCCCGTTGTCGCCGATGATGTAGTAGATGAGCGTGTCTTCGAGGATGTCGAGCTCTTCGAGCGCTTCGATGAGGCGGCCGGTGTGGTGGTCGGCGTACTCGAGGAAGGCCGCGTAGACCTCCATCTGGCGGGCGAGCACCGGCTTCTGCTCGTCGGGCACGTCGTCCCACGCGGGCAGGCCATCGGGGCGTGCGGTCAGCTCGGAGTCGGCGGCGATGACGCCGAGCTCCTTCTGGCGGGCGAAGGTCTGCTCGCGCTGGGCGTCCCAGCCGTGGTCGAACTTGCCCTCGTACTTGGCGATCCAGTCCTTCGGCACGTGATGTGGGGCGTGCGTCGCCCCGGGCGCGAAGTACACGAAGAACGGCTTGTCGGGCGTCAGGCTCTGCTGCTGGCGTACGTAGTCGATCGCCTTGTCGGCGAGGTCGGGCATCAGGTGGTAGTCGGGGTCGTGCGGCGGTTCGATGATGGTGGTGCCGTCGATGAGCGCGGGCGTGTACTGGTTGGTCTCGCCGCCGATGAAGCCGTAGAAGCGTTCGAAGCCGCTCTGCGCCGGCCAGTGGTCGAACGGGCCGGTGGGGCCCGTCTCCCACACCGGCACCTCGTGACACTTGCCGAACTGTGCGGTGTTGTAGCCGCTCTGGCGGAGGATCTCGGGCAGCGGCACGGCCGTGTTCGGCCGCGTCGAACGGTAGCCCGGCGACGGCGTCGCCGTCTCGGTGATGTGCCCCATGCCGACGGCGTGGTGGTTGCGGCCCGAGAGCAGGGCGGCACGTGTCGGCGAGCAGAGCGCTGTCGTGTGGAATCGTGAGTAACGCAGGCCCTCGCCGGCGAGACGCTCAGCCGTCGGCGTGTGGATCGGCCCGCCGAACGCGCTCGAGGCACCGAACCCGACGTCATCGAGCAGGATCACGAGCACGTTCGGCGCTTGGGCCGGCGGCCGCGCGAGCTCGATGGGCGGGAACTTCTCGTCGAGTTCCTTCGCGTCGTACGGGACCGGACCCTGGTAGGCGCGGTCGGGTACGGGAAGCACGGTTCCCGGTCGGACGTCGTTCATGGATGATCCCCCTCAACCGAGCGACGACGCGTCGCTCCTCTCGATCATCGCAGTGGGCACTCGTGGGGCGTAGCGGCTCGAGGACCGCGGGCAGCCTCGAGTACCGGCCTGCGCCGAAGCTATGCCGCGAAAGCGCCGGGGGTCGTACCGAGGATTCGTCGGAAGTGCCGCGTGAGATGGGCCTGATCGTGAAAGCCGGCGTGCACCGCGGCTACGGCGGGTCGATGCCCTTCGAGCAGGAGCCGCCGGGCTCGGTCGACCCGACGGCCGGTCACGTACCGGTGCGGGGCGATGCCGTAGGTCTGGGAGAAGACGCGCACGAGGTGACTCGGATGCGCGCCGAGCAGCCGGGCGGCCTCGGCGATCGTGAACGTCTCGAAGAGGCGTTCATCGAGCAGTTCACGCAGGCGTCGCGCCAGTGGTGCATCTCGAACGGGCTGCATCGGGGAGCCGAGGTGGGCGAGCACCTGCTCCCGGAACACCAGCACCCAGTGCTCGGCGGCCATGACGTCTGCGGGGGAGTGGAGCGCCGCGTGGATGCGTCGAACGGCGGCGATCGAGTCGGGAGAGGCGAGCGTGGGGCGTGTCGCCGCGGCATCCGGTGCACTCGCAGGCAGCCACTCGGAATCGAGGTACGCCACGCGTTTGCGGAACCCCTCGCCGTCGATCGCCGAGCGCCCGTCGTGCGGCACGCCCGGAGGCAGGAGCGTGATCGATGCCGGCGTCGCGTGGTGTGCTGCACGGTCGAGGTCGTAGGCGACGGCGCCGTCGTCGATCAGGAGCACGGTCCAGTCGTCGTGCGTGTGCGCGGGATAGGCGTGGTGGTCGAACATCGCGTGCAGCACCTCCCGCACCGACGGCACCTCGGGGTGCCAGGCGTGCACCGAGTCGACCATGCAAGAAACGTACAAGACCCCGCTGTGCGCCACGCGGAGACTGGGAGCGTGCCAACCATTGCAGATACCTCACCTCTTGTGGATGCCTCACCTGAACTCGCCGCCCCGCCCCGCTTCGACACGAAGGTCGTCGTCGTGCTGCGCGACGACCTGGCACCGTGGCAGGAGCTGAACGTGACCGCGTTCCTGATGAGCGGAATCGCAACCAGCGGCCAGGATCTCACTGGGGAGCCGTATCGCGATCGCGACGGAACCGAGTACCTGCCGATGCTGCGGCAGCTCGTGTTCGTGATGACGGCGACGGCCGAACTGCTCCTGGCGGCCCGGTCGAAGGCCGCCGCTCGCGGAGTGTCGCTCGCGGTGTACACCCGGGAGCTCTTCTCGACCGGGCACGACGACGCCAACCGGGCTGCCGTCGCCGCGGTCGCCGCCGATGACCTCGATCTCGTCGGTATCGGCCTGCGCGGGCCGCGCAACGTCGTCGATCGCATCGTCAAGGGTGCTCGACTGCACGACTAGAAACCCATCACGAACCCGCTGCGTTCTGTGCGCGATCGTGCACTTCCGTTTCTGTGCGCGATCGGGCACACTTGGTGTTGTGCGCGAACGCGCACCAAGGAGGCCGCGATGCGAATCAGATCTGTACGTGAACTCGGTGGTGCTGTGCGAACCCGTCGTGAGGCGTTGGATTGGTCGCAACAAGCCCTCGCCGAGCGCGCTGGCGTCACCCGCGAGTGGGTGGTTCGTTTCGAAGGCGGCAAGCCGAGCGTTCGGTTGGATCGCGTCTTCGACGTGCTCGGCGTGCTCGAGCTTTCGGTCGACCTTCAAGAGAACGAACGATGAGCATGCGATCGTTGAACGTCTTCCTCGACGGCACGTACATCGGTGAACTGCAACAGACCACGGCAGGGGCCGTCACCTTCACCTATGACGAGTCGTACCGGGCTCGCCTCGACGCGACACCGCTGTCGATGTCGATGCCGGTTTCGCGCGCGACGCACCCGTCGCGCGCAGTACTTCCATTCCTCCAGGGACTGCTCCCCGACAGCCCGGGACGGCTCGATGAGCTGGCGCGCGAATTCCACACCTCGGCAGCAAATCCGTTCGGGCTACTGACGTACGTCGGCCGCGACGTCGCCGGTGCCGTGCAGATCCTTCCAGACGGCAGCGAGTCGACCGATGCATCCGGTCATCGAACGGCAATCGACCCACTCTCTGAAGACGAAGTCGCCGAGGTCATCGCCGACCTCGTCGCCCACGCCGACACATGGGGCTCTCGCGACACGACCGGGCGCTGGAGTCTGCCCGGTGCCCAACCGAAGACGGCACTCTTTCGATCTGCCGATGGAAGCTGGGGTGTGCCGGCCGATGCGACGCCGACGACCCATATCCTCAAGCCCGCGGTCGCACCGTTCATCGAACACGATGTGAACGAGTACGTCACGATGAGGGCGGCGGCGCAACTCGGTCTCGACGTCGCCGACGCCGAGCTCTACACGACAACCCGCGGCGATCGGGTCTTCGTGTCTGCACGCTATGACCGTGCGGTCGAGCGCGGCATCTGGGTCCGTCACCACCAAGAAGACTTCTGCCAGGCGCTCTCGGTGAGTCCGGCTCGCAAGTACCAAGCCGACGGTGGCCCGGGCTTCGTGCAGATGGCACAGCTCATCGACACCTTTCCCGACCTCGAGCAGCGACGTAACAGCCAGCGCCAGCTCTTCGACGCGATGGTGTTCAACGTCTCCGCTGCCAACACCGACGGGCATGCCAAGAACTACTCCATCCTGCTGCGGGCGGAGACCGCGACGCTCGCCCCGCTCTACGACCTCGGAACGCACCTCGCCTATCCGTCGTCTCGCCCGCTGGCTTCGGCAATGAAGGTCGGTGACGAATATCGTCTCGACGCGATCGGCATTCGCAATTTCGTGGGCATCGCACGCAAGCTCCGCATTCCGGCGGACGAGGCCGAGACGCGCGCCCGAGACATTCGCGCAGGACTCGCGGAGGCATACGCGACGGCGGCGTCGACGATCGGGTCCCCGAGCGAGCGCGCTGTCGGCGAGCGCATCGCCTCAGCCGTCGCTCGGCACACGGAAACCCGCGGGTGGATCAACTGAAGACGCGGGCGCATCGGCATCCGGCGTGAATAGACTTCGCCAATGGTGAGCGCATGGAATGAGCAGGCGGCCCGCTATCTGCTCGCCTCGACGATCTGTCCGCGGTGCGACGAAGAGATGCGAGACAGCCCGATCTGCCCGTCGTGCAAGGCCGACCTCCGCGGTGCCGAAGGGGCGCAGCTGTGGGCTGCTTCCCAACGCGCCGCCGATGCGGTGCTCGAGCGGCAGCGACTCATCGCGGCGTTGCCGACCGTCTCGCCGGCCACGGCTGCGGCGGTGCGGGCGGCTGCCAGGGCGGCCCGGTCGACGGTCGGCCTGCAACGATCTGCGCCGGTCGCCGGGCACGCAGGGGCCGCGGCATCCGATGCGCCGAACGCTTCCGGCGCGCCGGGCGTGACCGACGACCGTGAGCCCGCACTTCTGCGAACGGATGCCGCGGCGCCGGCCTCGACCTCGCAGCTGAGCGTGCAATCCGTGCTCGCCGTGGCCGGGGCCGGCCTCTTCGCGGTCGCCGCGATCGTCTTCACCTTCCTGAACCCCGACGTCGGATTCGCGATGCGCACCACGGTCATCGCCGTCGTGACCGCGCTGTTCCTCGCGGGAGCCTGGATGCTCCGCCGGCGGGGCGTGCAGTTCTCGGCCGAGGCGATCGGCGCGCTCGGCATGGTCTTCCTCGCTCTCGACGTGTGGGCGTTCTCAGAGCTCGCACCCGCCGCGATCAGCCCGTGGGCGTTCGCCGGGCTCGGCACCTTCATCGCTGCGACCGCGATGCTCGCGGTCGCGTGGCGCGCGCGCATCCGCAGTTGGTGGTGGACCGCACTCCTCGGTCTCGCGGTCGTTCCGGCCTTCCTCGGCTACGCCGTCGGCGGGTGGGGCACGGCTTGGGGGCACGTCGGCGTGGTCGCGGTGGCGCTGGGGTCGCAGTGGCTCGTGCAGCTCGCGGCACCCCGCTTCGTCAGCGCACTGCACGCCGACCGGGTGACCCTCACCGTCGTGCAACTGCTCGCGACCGTGATGGTGCTCGTGCAGTTCGTGCTCCTCCCCGCCGCGTCCCCGCAGTCGGGCGTCATCGGTCGCGTGGCGCTGCTCGCGGCGCTCGCGGTGCTCGCCGCCGTCGCGACACGGAACGGCATGCCGCGATTCTGGAGCTTCGCAGCGGGTGCACTCGGCACGGCCGCGCTCGTCATGCTGCCGCTCGCCCCGCAGAACCTGCAGCCGGTGTGGTTGACGACGCTCATGCCGCTCACGGGTGCACTCGCCGTCGCGGCATCCGGACTCGTCTGGCTCGTGATCCGCGGCGGCACGGTGCGAGCTCGCGCCCTGCAGGCCGGCACGTTGACCATCGGGCTCGGTGCCGCGCTGCCCGCCGGATCGGTGGCGCTGACCACGTTCGGGTCGGTCGCACTGGCGTTCGTCGGCACCGGCCTCGCGCCGCTCCGAGGAGCGAACAGCGAGCGCGGTGAGGCGGTCGTCGCCGACTTCGGGCTGCCAGCCGACGCCGTGCTCGCCGGCGTGCTCGGACTCCTCGTCGCCGCGCTCGGGGTCGCCGCGCTCGCCGCTGCGGCACGACGATCCGAGCCGCCGGAGTACCGCGCTGGATTCCCCGTCGGCATGCTCGTGCTCTCCCTGTGGATCGGTGCGGTCGGTACCGCGGCCTTCGTCGGATGGCCGGCATTCCCGCCGCTCGCGGGCGCCGGCGTCGGCATCGCGATCGCAGTGCTCGCGACCGCCGCAGTGCTTCTGCCCGTGTCGAGGTTCACCGGTGCGCGCCCGAGCGTGCGCGCCCCGTTCATCGCACTCGCCCACGTCGCCCTGATCGGCGCGGCGTTCATCAGCTGGATCGAGCCGGCCATCACCGTTCCGGTCGGCATCGTCATCGTGGCGGCGAGTCTCGTGATCGCCCGCCCGCTCGCACCCGGCGTGCGCGTGCTGCACGTGGCTGCAGCGTACGCGTACGCGCTCGTGATCTTCGCGACGGGCCTCGACCGCCTCGGTGTCATGACGATCGCCGTGCTCTGCCTCACGACGACGGCCGCCGCGCTCTGCGCCCTCGCCGCGACGCTCGTGCGCCGCGTCGACGCCCGCTCCTGGTACGCGATCCTCATCGTGACCGCTGTGCCCTTCCTCATCGGGGTCGCCACGGTGCTGCGGGAGCCGAACGGCTGGACGGCACTCTCGACGGGCGTGACGTTCCTGCTCGCGCTCTCGCTCGTGCTCACCCGGCGGCCCGGCCTCAACCGGTTCGTGCGCTCGGCCGCCGCGGCGATCCTCGTGCCCTCGCTCGCGGTGGTCGCAGTGTGCCTCGGCTCGGAGTTCCTCGAGGTGAGCGGCTCCCCGGTGGTGCTGCCGGTCATCGCGGCGATCGTCGCAGTCGTGCTGCCTGCGACGAAGACCATCGAGACGGCACTCGTGAGCCGTGGCCGAGACGCCGTCGCCGCGGCATCCGTGCGACTGTGGATCGAGATCTCCTCACTCGTCACCGCGGCGATCGCGGTGCTGCTCGCGCTCGTGCGCGACGCCGCCGGGCTCGGTACGGCGATGGCCGTGCTCGTCGTGCTCGGCCTCGGCTTCGCGGCGACGCGCATCGTCGCCGGTCGGCCCTATGGCTGGTGGCTCGCGTCGGCGAGCTGGACCGGCGCTCTCTGGTGCGTGTGGGCGATGCTCGGAGTCGAGCTGGTCGAGCCGTACACGCTGCCGCCGGCCCTCGCCGCCGTGATCGTGGGGGCGGTCCTCGTCGCTCGCGGGCGTGCAGGGGCGGCCCTGTTCACGAGCGGCCTCGCCTGCGCACTCGTGCCGTCGCTCGTGCTGCTCGGCGCGTGGGGTTCGGCCGACGGGGCGTTCGCGTGGCGCACGGCGGCGCTGCTCGCGGCATCCGTCGTGCTGCTCGTGGCGGGCTGGTTGCTGACTCGACCGGCCGGTGCGGCGAGTGCACGGATGCTTCGGGCCCCCGTGCTCGCGGGCGCGCTGCTTGCGGCGGCGGCCGCTCCGATCCAGGCGGTGCGGTGGGGTCTCGAACGCGACGTGCTGCCGCTCGCCGCCCCCGACCTCGTGATGCTGCCGGTGCTCGGGCTGACCCTCGCAGGTGTGGTGCTCGCGGTCGCGACGGTCTGGGTGCTGCACGACGGCGCAATGAATGCGGCGGCCTCGGCGACCATCGCGACTGCGACCGCGCCTGCGCCGGTGGGTACGAGACTCGACCTCTGGCTGCTCGGCACGAGGTGGCTTTTCGCGCCGGCCCTGGTCTTCCTCGTCGCGGGGCCGATCACGGCGATCCGGCGCGAGTGGTTCGCGATCTGGACGCTCTGGGTGCTCATGGCGCTTCTGTTGGCCCTCGCGCTCATCACGGTCGCGCTTGCGAGACGAGCGCGCCCGGTGCTGCCGCCGTTCTGGTTCACGTACGCGCTCGCGTGGGTCACCGGCGTCACGGGGTGGAGCGAACGTGATCTGCGCGTCGAGGTGTTCTCGCTGCCGCTCGGGCTCGCGGTGCTCGCGGCGGGCATCATCGCGATGCGGTCGGCGGCGGCGGGAGCGGCGGGGGCCGCGGCGGGGGCGGCGGCCGGGGTGGCCGCGGGGGCGGCGGCGCCGGTGTATCCGTCGCTCAATTCATGGCCGATCGGATTCCGCGGCAGCTGGCGCCTCCTCGCACCGGGCATCGTGCTCACCTTCTTGCCGTCGGTGCTCGCAACCGGCACCGACCCGCAGCTGTACCGGCCGATCCTCGTGATCGCGCTCGCGCTCGTCGCGATCCTCGTCGGCTCGTCGCGCAAGCTCGCGGCGCCGTTCCTGCTCGGGCTCGCGGTGCTGCCGATCGAGAACATCGTGGTGTTCTCGGCGCAGGTCGACCGTGCGGTCGGGGCGATGCCGTGGTGGATCACGCTCGCGACGGCCGGTGCGGTGCTGCTCGCGATCGCGGTCGGATCGGAGCGTCGAACCAACCAGGGCGGTGGCGTCGCTGCGCGGCTACGCGAACTCGAATAGGCCCGTGATCGGGGCCCGGCATTCCGACATTGCTCGGCACGTGCTGCCGCGACCCTTTGCGGCGTGACGGCGATTTGAAAGCGTCGCGTTGCGGCAAAGGGTCGCGGGAAAGGTCGCGACAAAGGGTCGCGGCAGAAGGTCGCGGCTCGGGCTGCGTTGTGACGGCACCAGTGCGTGACGACTGGCGAGGAACTGCGAGGCGGGTATTCTCGCGCCGGTCAGCCCGGAATCGTCGCGGTGCCCGCCGTTGTCGGTAGCGTCAGCACATGCTCTTCGTCGCTGCGGCCCTGATGACGGTGCTCGGCATCGCCCACTCGATCCTCGGCGAGGTGTACATCGTCGGCCCGCTGTACCGGCAGGCCGAGCTTCCGCAGCTTCGCGGTGTCGGGTTCCCGCTCGGCACGATCCGTTTCGCCTGGCACGTGACGTCGATGCTCGCACTCGGCATCGCCGTCGTGCTCCTGCTGTTCGCGATCGGCACGACGGCGTCCA
Organism: Agromyces sp. Y575; assembly: GCF_059445445.1. Classification (NCBI taxonomy): domain Bacteria; kingdom Bacillati; phylum Actinomycetota; class Actinomycetes; order Micrococcales; family Microbacteriaceae; genus Agromyces; species Agromyces sp. Y575. The sequence goes on along the minus strand of NZ_JCAIUI010000002.1, from coordinate 772,457 downwards.
CCGTCGTCGCCGCGATCGGCTGGACCCTGCTCGCGTGCAGCCTGCTGCCGCTGGTCTACAGCCGCGGGCGGCATCCGTCGTGGATCGTCTTCATCGCCGCAGGGGCGCTCTGCCTGCTGTGGGCGGCGGGGCTCTTCACGTAGCTCAGCCGGCGCCTCGAGGCGGTGCCGATTGCCTCGAGGCCGACTGGCATCCCCGACGAGCTCGCGACCCGGCGGAGTTGTCACACACCAGTTCTCCGCCATCCTCGCGACCCTTCGCGTGCGCTGAGGGCTTCACGCCGCATCCTGTCGTCCGCTTGCGGCGGATGATCGTTGTCAGCACGATGGAACCGGGAACCCGGGGCCACAGCGCCGATCGTGAGGAACGCAGAATGCCTGATCTGTTCGACGTTGCGGTGGTTGGCGGCGGTCCGGCCGGGCTGAGCGCCGCACTCTCATTGACGCGGGCGCGCCGGCGCGTGATCGTGTTCGATGCGGGCGACCCGAGAAACGGCGTCGCCCAGCACATGCACGGCGTGCTCGGCCATGACGGGCTGCCGCCGACGCGGCTGCTCGAGCTGGGTCGCGGCGAGGTCGAGCAGTACGGGGGCGTTGTCGTCGATGGGCGAGTCGAGACCGCTCGCGCCGGCCGTGGCGGCATCGAGGTCGACGGCCCTTCAGAGGTCGTGACAGCACGGCGGCTGATCGTCGCCACCGGGCTCCGAGACGGGCTCCCTGACATTCCCGGCTTGCGCGAGCAGTGGGGTCGCGGTGTCGTCGTGTGCCCCTATTGCGACGGGTGGGAACGTCGCGACCACACGATCGGCGTCGTCGCAACCGGACCCAAGGGGATCGACCAGGCGCACCAGTTGCGCCAATGGTCGGACCGGATCGTCTACTTCCCGAACGACCTCGGAGAGCCCTCGGCAGAAGCGCGGCAGGCGCTCGAGCTGCGCGACATTCGGATCGAGCCCGGGTGGGTACAAGCTGTTCGCTCGAACGCCGGCCGGCTCGATGCCGTCGAGCTGCGCGACGGCAGGTCGGTGCCGGTCGACACGATCTTCACCGCAACCACGCTGCACCCGCGAGACCAGCTGCTGCGCAATTTGGGCGCGCGAAGTCGCGACGACGCCGACGGCTCCTGGGTCGTGGTCGACCCCGATGGCCGCACGAGTGTCGAGCATGTCTGGGCCGTGGGCAACGTGGTCGATCCACGCTCGAACGTCTCGGTGTCGCTCGGAGCGGGGTCGCTGATCGCCGGAGCCATCAACGCCGATCTCACTGCTGAGGACATCGCCGGCGGCTGAACGCGGCGAACCGGGCCGGCGAGCTCGTCACCGGGCGTTGACGAGCACCTGAGGTTCAGCAGGGCGCCCCGCTTCAGCGAGCCGGCCCTCTTCCGCGTGCTGTGCGTCGTAACGGTTGCGTGCCTCGGCGATCTCGCCCTGATTCAGTTCGGTCCAGTCCACCAGGAGCTTGATCGTGCCGTACAGCGTCGCGCCGAGTGGAGTCAGCTCGTAGTCGACACGAGGTGGCACCGTCGCCCACACGGTGCGTTTCACGATGCCGTCGCGCTCGAGGTGCCTGAGCGTCTGGGTGAGCATGCGCTGGCTCACCCCGTCGATCGCACGACGAAGCTCCATGAATCGCAGCGAACGTCGTTCGAGGAGCGCGATCGTCAGGAGCGACCATTTGTCGGCGACCCGATCGAGGATCTGCCGCACGTCGCAGTCTTCGCGGGTGTCCCACTGGTGCGCGTCATCGGGGTCGGTATCCCTGCAGTAACCGGATGAGTTAAAAGTGCCGTCTTCCACAGTTCCCAATAGTGACTCAAGATGGGCCTAGTTACAAGAAGTAACCATGAATCGTCTGGTGAAGGGAACCCCGAAGGATGTCTGTGAATGCACGCGCGGCGACACCGACCGACCCGCCGACGGGTCTCGGGGCCAAGGGCTGGGGTGCACTCCTCGTGCTCTGCGGCGCGATCTTCCTCGAGGGTGCTGACATCGGCATGCTGACTGTCGCGCTCCCGGCGATCCGTGCCGACCTGGGCCTCTCCACAGGCGAACTGCAATGGGTGATGAGCGCGTACGTGCTGGGTTACGGCGGGTTCATGCTGCTCGGCGGTCGCGTCGCGGACCTGTTCGGTCGGCGCCGGGTCTTCCTCATCGCTCTGGCGTTCTTCATCGTCTTCTCCGGACTCGGGGGAATCGCCGCCGACGGTTGGCTCCTGATCCTCGCTCGATTCGTCACCGGCGTGACGGCGGCGTTCATGACGCCGGCCGGCCTCTCGATCATCACGACGTCGTTCGAGGAAGGGCCCCTGCGCAACCGGGCCCTGCTCATCTACTCGGGCACGGCAGCGGGCGGGTTCTCGCTCGGGCTGGTGATCGGCGGGCTGCTCAGCGCGATCGACTGGCGCTGGGTGTTCTTCGTCCCCGTCATCCTCGCCACGCTCATCCTGGTTGGTTCGATCGTGTTCATTCCGAAGGCAGAACGACCCGTGTCGCGCGGCCGGCTCGACGTCTTCGGCGCTCTCACCGTCACGAGCGCGATCATGCTCCTCGTGTTCACGATCGAACGCGCTCCGCACGTCGGCCCGCCGTGGACGCTCGGCGGTGTGGCGCTCGTCATCGCGCTGTTCAGCGCATTCGTCGCCATCGAGCGTTGTGCGAAGAGCCCGCTCGTGCGGCTCGGCATCCTCCGGTCCGGTGCCCTGCTCCGCGCGAACACCTCCGCGCTCCTGTTCTCGGGCGCATACTCGGGGTTCCAGTTCGTGCTCGTGCTCTTCCTGCAGGAGATGCTCGGATGGACGCCGATCCAGACGAGCCTGCTGCTCATCGTGATCGCGATCGACACCGTGCTCTCGCCGACCCTCACCCCGAAACTCGTCAACCGGTTCGGCAACGATCGGGTGATCGTCGTGGGGCTGCTCCTCGCAGTGGTCGCCTACGCGCTGATCCTGCCGCTCGGGCCGGAGTGGACCTACCTGGCCATGTTCCCCGCGGTGTTCGTGCTCGGCCTCGCGTTCTCCCTCGTGTACGGACCGCTCACGATCGCCGCGACCGACGGGATCGCCGAGGAGGAGCAGGGGCTCGCGAGCGGATTGCTCTACACGATGTTCCAGTTCGGGTCGGCGCTCGGCCTCTCGATCGTCGCGAGCCTCATCACGCTCACCGCCCTCGACAGCGACCCGGTGAGCAAACTCGAGGCCTACCGTCTGGCGTTCCTCGTGCCACTCGGTGCCGTGCTGATCGCCACGGTGATCATGGCGTTCGGGTTGCGTCGGCGTGCGGCATCCGTCACGGCCACCGACGACGCGGGGGAGACGCCCGAGTCTGCCGAGGACGCCGCAGGTGTGAGCGTCCGGTGACGACGTCGCCGAGAAGGCGACTGAGCGGGCCGTCGACCGTGCGAATGCCCGCACGCGTCGACGGTCGCCGCGCTCGTGTCAGGCGCCCTCTTTCAGCTCGACGCTGATCTGCTCGGCGTCGAGATCTTCGAGTGCGGCGCTGAGCACGGCGGCACTGAACGTGCCATCGTCGCGTGCATCGAGCAGCGCTGTGCGCTCCGCCTCGATCATGCGCAATCGCATCACGCGCACGAGCTCGGGGTCGATACGGCGGTTGGATGCCCCGGGCGAGGCGTTCGCCGGTTCACTCGGCTCGCTCGTGGCATCCGCATCGCTCGTGGCATCCACGTCGATCGCGGCATCCGCCTCGCCCGTGGCATCCGTTTCGCTCGCGCCCTCGTCGTGCGACACCTGCCAGGCTGCGCGCATCCGCTCCGCGAGTGAGCGCAGCGCCGGGTCGTCCGCGTCGGCGATCTCGGCCATCGCGGCAGACCGCATCATCTGCTGCAGTTCGCGCCGCTCAGCGACGCTCTCGTCGGGATCTCGTGCCGGTATGAGCCGGCGCACGAGCCACGGCAGGGTACCGCCCTGCACGAGTAGCGAGCCGACGGCGACGAGGAACGCGATGAACACGAGCAGCGAGCGGCTCGGGGTCTCGGCTGGCAGCGTCTGCGCGGCGGCGAGCGTCACGACGCCGCGCATTCCGGCCCAGACCACGATCGTGCCCTCGCGCCAGCCGAGCGGCTGGGCGAGGAAGTAGTCGATGTCGGCGACGCGGCGCCGCCAGATCGTTCGGAAGCGCTCGACGGTCGCGGCCGAGGGCACGGGGCCGCGTCGTCGTTCCTCCGGTGAGGCCCGATGCTCCAGTTGCTTCGTCCCGATGGAGGCGCGGCCCCGCTCGCGGCTCCGATCTCCGCGGGCAGGGGCACCGCCGAAGGTCGCCGTTCCGCCGGCCGCTCGATCGGCGAGGACGTCCTTGATCGAGGCGCCCCTGCGCGCTCGGCGTTCGAGGCCGGCGAGCAGTGGCGCGACGTAGGCGACGCGGATCAGCACCGTGCACACCAGTGCGAGCGCCGCGAGACCGATCGCGGACCAGACGCCCGCGTGCGCCTCTTCGACGTCGGCGACGATCGCCGTGAGCTCGAGCCCCATCACGAGGAACACCGCGCCCTCGAGCACGAGCTCGATCGTGCGCCAGTTCTGGGCGTCAGACAGTCGATGCTGCGGACTGAGGTGGCGTGCCGCCCCGCGTCCGGTGATCAGCCCCGCGACCACGGCGGCGACGAGGCCCGATGCGCCGAGGTGCTCGGCCGGGATCGCCGCGAGGAACGGCATCGTGAACGAGATCACCGTGTTGACCGTCGGGTTCGGGATGCGCGCTCGCACCCGCAGATTGACCCAGCCGACGGCGACGCCGATGACCGCGGCGACGAGGATCGAGTACACGAACGACCCTGCGACGCTCCAGAGCGAGACGGATGCCGCAGCGCCCGCGATCGCGGCCCGCAGCAGCACGAGCGCGCTCGCGTCGTTGAGCAGGCTCTCCCCCTCGAGCATCGCCACGGCCCGTGGCGAGACTCCCAGTCGCTTCACGATCGACGTCGCGACCGTATCGGTGGGGCTGACGATCGCCCCGAGCGCGATGCCCCAGGCGATGCCGAGGCCGGGGATCAGCCACGCGAACAGCAGCCCAAGCAACACGGCCGTGACGACCACGAGCACGACCGAGAGTCCGCTGATCGCACCGAAGTCGCGCCGGAACTCCATCGCCGGCATCGAGACCGCCGCAGAGTAGAGGAGCGGGGGCAGCACACCCGCGATGATCCATTCGGGGTCGATCTCGATCGACGGCGCGCCCGGCAGCAGCCCCACGCCGAGCCCGACGAGCACGAGCAGCAGCGGCGCGGCCACGCCGAGCTTCGGTGCGATGGCCGTTGCCGCAGCGATGGCGAGCAGCGCGAGTACCCCCACGAGGAGCAGATCCATAGAAGCATTCTCTCGTCATCGGCGGCGGCCATCGCGCACGGTGCGTCAGGCGAGCGGATGCCGTCGGCTCACTCGTCGCCGCGCACGTACAGGGCGGCCGCCGTGACGTCGACGATCGAGGTGAACGCCCAGTTGAGGAAGTGACATCCGAGAGTGCCACGGATGCTACTCCGCCAACTCCGCCAAACTCCGCTCGACGGAAGCTGAATCGAATCGGCACAATACTGCCGATCTGCCCATGACCGCAGCACACGAGGATGCCTGCAAGAGATATCGGCAGAATGCTGCCGAACATGGGCGACGGGCCGAGATCCGTCGCGCGGCGGATTCGCGGGGCCGCGACATCCGTCAGTCTTGACGGGTGGACCTCGACCTTCTGAGCGGAGCCGCCCTCACCGGCCCCGCCCTCCTCGGCGCACTCGCGCTGCTGGCACTCGTCGATTCGACGAGCTTCGGCACCCTGCTCATCCCGACCTGGCTGCTGCTCGCGCCAGGCAAGCTGCGGCCGGGCCGCATCCTCCTGTACCTCGCGACGGTCGCCGGCTTCTACCTCGTGGTCGGTGTGGTGCTGCTCACCATCGCCGCGACGGTACTGCCGCAGCTCATGGAGCTCTCGGCGACCCCCGCGTTCCTCTGGGTGCAGCTCGTGCTCGGCGCCGCCATGCTCGTCGGCTCCTTCTTCATCGGCGGAAAACGCAAGCGGTCCGGCCCCGGCCGATTCGCACGGTGGCGTGAGCGCGCGGTCACGGATGTCGGCGATGAGGCCGGAAGCATGCTGCCGCTCATGGGGCTCGCCGTCGCGGCGGCCGCCGTCGAGGTCGCGTCGATGCTTCCGTATCTCGTCGGCATCGGTCTGTTGACGACATCGGAGTACGACGCCGGTGCTCGGCTGCTGCTGCTCGCCGGCTACTGCATCGTGATGGTGCTGCCGGCCATCGTGCTGCTCGTGCTGCGGCTCGTCGCCGCTCGGGCGATGGAGCGGCCCCTCGCGCGGTTCGGCGCGTGGATGGAGAAGAACGCCGCCGAGGCGACGGGCTGGATCGTCGGCATCATCGGGTTCCTCCTGTTCCGGGCGGCGGCGGTGGAGCTCGGGCTGTTCAACTCGATCTTCTAGCGCCGTGTCCGTCTCGCGCCGTGTCAGCGGGTCGTGGTCGACTCGGGGTATGGGTTTCGACGCGCGGTTCCTGGGTGTGGAAGCGGCTCTGCCGCGAGTCGGCGAAGCAGATGCCTCGGCGCCCGTCGATCCCGTCGCGGTCGTCGAGCTCGACTACCTGCACTTCACGGTCGTGCTCGACACCGCACGGCGTCTCGCCATGGTCACCGGCGTCAATGTCGACGGAGCTTCGCTCCTCGACCTCCCACGCGCTGACGACTGGCAGCTCGACGAGCGCATTCCCGCCGACTGGCAGGCCGGGCCCGAGATCTACGCCCGCAACGACTTCGATCGCGGGCACCTCGTGCGTCGGCGCGACCCGGTGTGGGGCTCACCAGAGGTCGCGGCACGCGCGAATGCCGAGACATTCCGCTACCCGAATGCGGCGCCGCAGGCTTCGGGTTTCAACCAGTCGAAAGAGCTCTGGCTCGGCCTCGAAGACCACGTGCTCGAGCACGCCGAGGCTCACGGCCTGAAGCTCAGCGTCTTCACCGCGCCGGTGCTCGCCGCGGGCGATCCGCCGTATCGCGGCATCCGAGTGCCCCTGCGGTTCTGGAAGGTCGTCGCGTGGAACTCGGGCGGCGAACTCGCGACGACGGCATTCGTCGTCGACCAGGGGCCGCTCGTCGGCGCGACTGAGGTCGCGGCGCTCGCACCGGGCGAGGCCCCACCGCTCGGCCCGTTCCGCACCTTCCAGGTGCCGGTGTCGGATGTCGCTGGGCTGACCGGTCTCGTCATGCCCGAGCTCATCGCCGCCGACGTGCTGCCGCGCACGATCGCTGCCGCAGGGTGGAGGCGGCTCGAGGCATCCGACGACATCTGGCTCTGACGGGAATCGTTCGTCGAGTAGTGAGCGGAGCGAGCGTATCGAGACCTTGCGCGGGAGGTCTCGATACGCGTCCTCCTTCGTCGGGCGCTACTCGACCAGCGGAGGGGGCGCGGGCGCTACTCGACCAGCGGCGCGGGTGCGCCCGCGTGTTTCGCCTTGCGTGCGGCCTTCGTCGCGGCATCCGTCTCGGCCATGGACTCCTTCGCCTCGTCGAGGTCGCCGAGCAGCGGGCGGATCCAGAAGGAATTCGGATTCGCGTCGACGAGCACCATGCGAACCAGCAACGTGAGCGGGATCGCGAGGATCGCTCCGATCGGCCCGATGATCACCGCCCAGAAGAGCACCGAGAAGAACGTGATCGTCTGGCTGAGCGCGACTGCATTGCCGACCACCTTCGGCTGGATGATCGACTGGATCACGGCGTTGACGAGGCCGTAGACGACGATCACGGCGATGACCATGGGCCAGCCGCCGACCAGTGCGCCGAAGATGATCGGCGGAATGATGGCGATGAAGTAGCCGATGTTCGGAATGAAGCTGCAGAGGAACGCGAGCAGGCCCCAGATGAACGCACCGGGCACCCCGATGATGATGAGGGCGAGCCAATTGACGAAGCCCTGGGCGAGGCCGAGCACGGTGGTGACGACCATATAGCGGCGCACGTTCGACCCATAGCTCGTGAGCGCGGTCACGAGCAGCGGGCGGTGTGGCTGCAGTTGTCGCAAGAGGGTCGGCAGGTAGCCGGCATCCGACGCCATGAGGATCAGCATCGTGAAGATGACGACGAGGCCCGACACCCAACCGGCGACACCGCCGACGACGCCGCCGAAGAAGGCGATGAGCGCCGACGGGTCGAAGCTGGCGAACAGGGCATCGACCCCCTCGGTGCCGATGCCGAGCGAGCCGAGCCACGCGGCGAGATCGGCTCCCCACGCCTTGATCTCGTCGGCGAACTGAGGCAGCAAGGTTGCGAACTGTCCGAAGGCGACGAGAATCGCGTATCCGAAGGCCACGAGCAGCACGGTGACGGCGGCGATGACCGAGCCCGTCGCGAGTCCGCGAGGCACCCCACGCTTCTCGAGCGTGACCCGCAGCGGGTGCACGCAGATCGTCAACACGAGTGCGAGGAACACAGGCGCGACGATGCCGGCGATGCCGGCGAGGCCGAACGCGGCGAGGGCGGCCCCGCCGAGACCCATCAGGATGAACTCGTTGCGGTGCTCACCGCCGCGCGCTTGCAGCGCGGCGACGGTCTCGTCCGGGCCGTTGCTCGACGCCGCCTCGGGCCCAGATCGTCTCTTGTTCCACCGCATGGGGACTCCGATCCGCGAGCCGCACGGCCGCGCCTGCCCCCACGATAGCGAGCGGGGCTCACGTTCGGGCGGATCTCTTCGAGAATCCGTCGCGCGCGTCTCAGCGGGGCGGCGTGGTCGCGACCGGCGAGAGCGAGGCGCTCCCGGGGTCGGCGAGGGTGAGCAGGGCCCGGCCGACATGCGGATGCCGCTCCAGCTCGTCTTCGATGCGGCGCAGTTCGACCGCGACATCCTCTTCGGCTCGATCGCCCGCCAGGTCGACGGCGGCGATGAGGAACACCATGCCCGGGCCGGTGTACTCGATGTGCAGGAACGTGACCCGATCGATCTCGGGCCGCGCGAGCAGCTCGGCCAGCACGGTGTCGCGGGTCTGGTCGTCGACCGCCTCGCCGAGCAGGAACGCGCGGTTGCGGGCGATGAGCACCACGGCGACGACACCGAGCAGCACACCGATGCAGATCGACCCGAGCGCGTCGTACACCGGCGAGCCGGTGACCTGGTTCAGCATGACGCCGAGGAACGCCAGCACGAGGCCGATGAGCGCCGAGGAGTCTTCGGCGAAGACCGCCCTGAGCGTCGGATTTGAGCTTCGCACGACGTGTTCGAGGGTGTTCAGGCTCCGGGTGCGCGCTGCGGTGCGCGCCTGCCGGAACGCGCGCAGGAAGGAGATGCCCTCGAGTACGAATGAGATGGCGAGCACCACGTACGCGATGCCGAAGTCCTTCGCCGGTTCCGGATCGAAGAGTTCGGTGATGCCGTGCTGGATCGAGACCACGGATCCCGCGGTGAACAGTCCGAATGCCGCGAACATCGACCAGATGTACGCGTCCTTGCCGTAGCCGAGCGGATGCCGCGCATCGGCGGGCTTTCCCGAGCGGCGCTCGGCGATGACGAGCAGCACCTCGTTGCCGGTGTCGGCCCAGGAGTGCGCTGCCTCGGCGACCATCGACGCAGAGCCCGTGATCACCGCGGCGAACGACTTCGCGGTCGCGATGAGCGCGTTCACGACGAGGGCGATGAGCACGGTGAAGAGGCTCTCGCCCGCTGCGTCGGTTTTCTTCCTTCTGCTCACGCGTTCCCCCTCCCCAGTTCGAGTCTGGCATTCGACGCGGCCGAGTGCGACAGTTGGAACATGGGTGAGGCCGCCGAGTCAGCCGTCGCTGAGGCATCCGCTGGGCGCCTCGACACCGATGTGCTCGTCGTCGGGGCCGGGCCGAGCGGGCTCATGCTCGCGGTGTGCCTCGCGAAGCTCGGCGTCGATACGGTCGTCGTCGATGGCAAGGTCGGCCCGACCCGCGAGTCCCGTGCGCTCGGAGTGCAGGCGCGATCGATGGAGCTGTACGACCAACTCGGCCTCGTCGACCGCGTGCTCGCAGAACGCTGTTCGGCGACCTTCGTCGTGCCGGGCGCCGGCAGGGGGCACCGGCCGTTCGGGCGGTTGCCGTTGCGAGCCTTCGGCGCCGGCGTCACGCCGTACCGCGAGATCACGGTGTTCGAGCAGAGCCGCAACGAACGGCTGCTCGTCGATGCGCTCGCCGATCTCGGGCGCGAGGTGCGCTGGGGCCACCGACTCGAACGGCTCGAGGTCTCCGGGGCGGGTCTCGATACGCTCGCTGCGCTCGCTACTCGACCAGCAGTACCCGAGCAACGCATCTCAGCGGCGGGTCTCGATACGCTCGCTNGGGCCACCGACTCGAACGGCTCGAGGTCTCCGGGGCGGGTCTCGATACGCTCGCTGCGCTCGCTACTCGACCAGCAGTACCCGAGCAACGCATCTCAGCGGCGGGTCTCGATACGCTCGCTGCGCTCGCTACTCGACCAGCAGTACCCGAGCAACGCATCTCAGCGGCGGGTCTCGATACGCTCGCAGCGGGGGTCACCGCGACGCTCGCCGGGCCGACGGGCGCGGTGACCGTGCGCGCCCGCTACTGCGTGGGCGCCGACGGGGCGCACTCGGTGGTGCGCGACACGCTCGGCATCCCCTTCGAGGGGGTGACGAACGAGCACACCTTCTACGTCGCGGATGCCTCAGGCGTCACCGGTCTCGTCGACGGGGGGATCAACGTGCGCATCACGGCCGAGCACTTCCTGCTCGGCTTCCCGATGGGGCCGGGCCGCGCCCGCCTGCTCGGGGTCGTGCGTGATCGCGATCGAGACGAGCACGGCGAACTGTCGGAGTCGCTCGTGCGGGCGCTGGTCGATCGGGAGTTCGGCGTGCGGTACGAGGCATCCGCATGGTTCACGACCTACCGGTTGCACCACCGACTCGCCGCGCGCTTCCGGGAGGGGCCGTGCTTCATCGTGGGCGATGCCGCGCACATCCACTCGCCGATCGGCGCACAGGGAATGAACACCGGGCTGCAGGAGGCGCACAATCTCGCGTGCGCGCTCGCCGACGTGGTGGTGGGCGGCATGCCCGACGCGCGGCTCGACCGGTACGAGGCCGAGCGGCGGCCCGTCGGCAAGGTGCTCGTCGCGACGACCGACCGGGCGTTCGGCGTGGTCACGTCGTCGACGCCGCTCGCGCAGTTCGTGCGCGGGCGCATCGTGCCGCTCATCGGACCGCTGGTCGTCCGGCTGCTGCCGCGCCTCATCGGTGGACGCCGGGTGTTCGGCTACGTCTCGCAGACCCGCATCCGCTACGCGGTGCCGGATGCCGCTGGCACGCGACGCGACGGCGTTGTCGGTGTGCGCTTGCCGTGGACCGGCGACAACTTCGCCGCGCTGCGCTCGATGCAATGGCAGGTGCATGGCTACGGCGTTCCCGAGCGTGCGGTGCGCCGCATCGCCGCCGAGCTCGGGGTCGAGGCGCACGTCTTCGCGCGCCACACGAGCGGGCCGCGTGACCGGCGGCTCCGCCGCGACCGCGTCTACCTCGTGCGCCGCGACGGGTTCGTCGTCGCAGAGGTACTCTCGCCGGGTACGGGCAGTGCGCTCGACGCCGCTCGGGCGCGCCTCGCCGGCGCGTGAGGGGCGCCGGTCAACGCGTATCTCGGAGGGTGACTGAGGAGACCTCGCCGACGCGACGTCCGATTCACGCCGGATCCGGCGCCGCCGACGCGCGATGCTCGAGTCAGACGATGACGAGAGCAGGACATGACCACCTTCACCGAGACCGACCCGCGCACCGCCGACGCCAGCCCAAGGGCCGGCCGACCAGGCGCCGACGCACCCGCCGGTGCCCACGCTGCGATCGACCCCGCGATCCTGTACTTCGGCACCCCGGTCGCGCTCCTCACCACGGTCGACGAGACCGGCCACGCGAACCTCGCGCCGATCTCATCCGTGTGGTGGCTCGGCCACACGGCGGTGCTCGGCATCGCGGCCCGATCGCAGACCGGGCGCAACCTCGTCGCAACACGGGAGGTCGTGATCAACCTGCCTTCCGTCGCCGAGGTCGACGTCGTCGACAGGCTCGCGCTCACGACCGGACGTGACCCGGTTTCTGAGCGCAAGGCGAGCGTCGGCTACCGGCATGTGCGCGACAAGTTCACCGAGGCCGGTGCGCACCAGATCGCCGCCGAGGTCGTCGCCCCGCCTCGTGTGCTCGAATGCCCGGTGCACCTCGAGGGGAGGGTCACCGCGGTGCATCCGCTGCTCGGCAGTTCCGACCTCGCGTCTGCCGCCCTGCTGGCCGTGGAAGTCGACATCGTGCGCGTGCACGTGCACGAGGGTGTTCGCGCACCGGGCCATGCCAACCGCATCGACCCCGAGCGCTGGCGACCGCTCATGATGAGCTTCCAGCGGTTCTTCGGATTCGGCGACGAGGTGCGGCCTTCGCGCCTCGCGACGATCGACGAGGAGTGGTACCGAGGCTGAAGTCAGCGCTTGGGGCCGGGCTCAGGCTCAGGGGCGGCGCTGTCAGCCTTTGCGTCGCCTGAGGCCGCCGATTCGGCCGCTGCCGCCTCGGCCTCCATCACTCGCAGCAACGCGCCGATGCCCCGGGTGAGTGCGCGGAGGTCTTCGACATCGAGTCGTTCGAGCGGCGGACGGCTGAGCTGGGGGCGGGCGGCGAGCAGCTCCTGCATGAGCTCGCGCCCCTTCGCGGTGGCGAGCACTCGACGTATCCGATGGTCACTGGGGTCGTCGACGCGAGTGGCCATGTCGTGACCGGTCAACCGGTCGACGATGCCCGACATGGTCGCAAGCGAGACGCCGAGGGCCTTCGAGAGGCCCTGCACGGTGCTGCCGTCGGGGTTCGTCATGATGATGCCGAGCACCTTGAGCTGCTGCATCGTGAGGCGGATGGAGAGCAACGGCTCGACGATATCGGGCACCACGGTGGTCTCCATGGCCGCCTGCATGCGGAGGAGTTCGTCAAGCAGCGCGCCGCGGTCGGCGGCATCGACATCGAAGCTCTCCACCCGACCACCGTACCGGCACGTTCCCAGCCGCGGCACAGGAACGGAAACGTAGCCTGACACGAAGCTTCGTGTCGCACGAAGCAGATGCGTTCCCGACTCCAGCTCACTCGACCCCCAGGACGGCCATGTTCAGACTCGCGCGTTTCAGCCTCGCCAATCGAGCGCTCGTCGCCCTCGTGACACTCGTGATCGCCGGTTTCGGCGTCTTCTCGATGACGCAGCTGAAGCAAGAGCTCATCCCGTCGACCGAGCTGCCGCAGACCGCGATCGTCACCGTACTGCCCGGCGCGAGCCCCGAGGTCATGGACGAACAGGTCAGTGTGCCGATCTCGAAGGCCCTGACGAACCTCGACGACGTTGAATCGGTCATCGCGACCTCCTCGAGCGGCATGTCCACGGTCTCGGTGGCCTATGCCTACGGCACCGACGCCAAGGAATTCACCGCATCGCTCACCGACGCGATCGACGGGCTCGGTGCAACGCTCCCTGAAGACGCGGCACCCGAGGTGCTCTCGGGCAGCACCTCATCCCTGCCCATCATGTTCCTGACCGCTGGGGCGACGGATGTCTCGCTGAGCGAGCTCTCCGCAACCCTCGACGACGTCGTGGTGCCGCGCCTCGAATCCGTCGACGGCGTGCGCGCCGCCACGGTCTCGGGTGCTGAGACCGAGCGTGTCGTGATCACCCCCGACCAGGCCGCGCTCGCAGAGCAGGGCATCTCGCCGATGGCGATCTCCGAGGCGCTCGAAGCCAACGGCATCACCCTGCCGCTCGGCAGCATCACCGAAGACGGTCAGCTGCTTCCCGTGCAGGGCGGCGAGCCGATCGACTCGCTCGACGTGTTGCGGGAGATCCCGCTCGCGAGCACGACAGCACCCGGCACCGTCGTCGAACTCGGCGACGTGGCATCCGTCGAGCTCGTGACCGAACCGCAGACCTCGATCACCCGCACCAACGGCGTCGAAGCCCTGTCGTTGTCGATCACGGCCACGCAGAATGCCGACGTGGTCGCCGTGTCGCACGGTGTCGATGACGCCCTCGCCGAGCTCGGCGACGAACTCGACGGCATCGAGCTGACCGTGCTGTTCAGCCAGGCGCCGTTCATCGAGGAGTCCATCCAGCACCTCGCGATCGAGGGCCTGCTCGGCCTCCTCTTCGCGATCGTCGTCATCCTGCTCTTCCTGCTGTCGGTGCGATCGACGCTCGTGACCGCGATCTCCATCCCGCTCTCGGTGCTCGTGACCTTCATCGGGCTGAACCTCGGCGGGTACTCGCTCAATATGCTCACCCTCGGTGCGCTCACGATCGCGATCGGGCGCGTCGTCGACGACTCGATCGTCGTGATCGAGAACATCAAGCGTCACCTCGCGTATGGCGAGCCGAAGGTGCAGGCGATCCTTGGCGCCGTGCGGGAGGTCGCCGGCGCGATCACGTCGTCGACCCTCACGACCGTCGCCGTATTCCTGCCGATCGCCCTCGTCGGCGGCATGGTCGGTGAGCTGTTCGCGCCGTTCGCCCTCACCGTCACGATCGCGATGCTCTCTTCGCTCCTCGTGGCCCTGACAATCGTGCCGGTGCTCTCGTACTGGTTCCTCCGCCAGCCGAAGAACCTCGTCGATGTCGAGGCGACCCGCCTCGCCGCCGAAGAGAAGGAGCGCAAGGGCTGGCTGCAGCGCGGTTACGCGCCGGTGCTGCGCGGCACTCAGAAGCACCCCGTGATCACGCTCGTCTCCTCGGTGCTGCTGCTCGTCATCACCTTCGCGATGGTGCCGCTCCTGAAGGTCGACTTCCTCGGCTCGACCGGTCAGAACATGATCATGGTCACGCAGGAGTTCCCGGCCGGGAGCGACCTCGAGACCGTGTCGGCGGGCGCCGAACAGGTCGAAGACGTGCTGCTCGACATCGACGGCGTCGACGACGTCATGCTCACGGCGGGCTCGGGCGGCGGCATGATGTCAATGCTCGGCGGTTCGGGCGGCACCGCCACGTACATTGTGAACACGTCGAAAGACGTCGACCAGACCGCGCTGCAAGACGAGGTGCGTGAGCGTCTGGCCGAGATCGAGGATGCCGGTGAGATCGCCCTCGCCGATTCGGCCGCGATGGGCGGCTTCGGCGGCAGCGTCGACGTGATCGTGCAGGCCGCCAACGAGAGCGACCTCGCCGAGGCATCCGATGCCGTATTCGCTGCCCTCGAAGACACGCCGAACGCGGCCGAGGTCGCGAGCGACCGTGCGCCCGCGCAGCCGATCGTGCAGGTGACGGTCGACCGCGCCACCGCGCTCGAGCAGGGTCTCACCGAGATGCAGGTGCTCGGCATCGTGGCGGGCACGCTCTCGCCGCAGGCGATCGGCTCGATCGGGCTCGACGACGAGGAGTACCGCATCTTCCTCGACGGCGCACCGGCGCCCGAGAGCATCGCCGAACTTGAACAGGTCATGCTGCCGAGTGCTGCGAACCCCGCCGGCTTCGTGCCGCTGTCGGAGGTCGCGACCGTCGAAGAGGTCACCGTGCCGACGTCGATCGCCCGTGATGCCGGCGAGCTCGTCGCGACCATCTCGATCACGCCCGAAGAGGGCGAGCTCGGCGCCGTGACGACTTCGGTGCAGGAGAGCCTCACCGAACTCGAGCTGCCGCAGGGCGTCACCGCCGAGATCGGCGGCCTCGCCTCGACCCAGACGGAGTCGTTCGAGCAGCTCGGCCTCGCGATGCTCGTCGCGATCGCGATCGTCTTCATGCTTCTCGTGGCGACGTTCCGTTCGCTGCGGCAGCCGCTGATCCTCCTCGTGTCGATCCCGTTCGCGGCGACGGGTGCCATCGCCCTGCTGCTCGCGACCGGCCGCCCCCTCGGCATCTCGGCACTCATCGGCATGCTCATGCTGATCGGCATCGTGGTGACGAACGCGATCGTGCTCATCGACCTCGTGAACCAGTACCGTGCGCAAGGTCAGAAGGTGGCCGACGCCGTGTTCAACGGTGCTCGCCAGCGACTGCGCCCGATCCTGATGACCGCGCTCGCGACGATCTTCGCCCTGCTGCCGATGGCGTTCGGCGTCACCGGGTCGAGCGGGTTCATCTCGCAGGACCTCGCGATCGTCGTCATCGGCGGCCTCATCTCCTCGACCCTGCTGACCCTCGTGCTCGTGCCCGTGCTGTACCTCCTCATCGAGGGCCGCCGCGAGCGACGCGAGGCGAAGCGTGATGCGAAGCACGAGACGAAGCACGAGACGAAGCACGAGACGAAGCACGAGACGAAGCACGAGGCGGAGCGACCGGATGCCGCCGTGCCCGAGGCGTCCGACCAACTCTGACGCTGTGCCCGGCGTGACCTGAGCCCGAATTCAGGCAAACGGCCCCGAATCAGGACGATTCTCGCGAGATCGTCCTGATTCGGGGCCTTTCTCCTGATTCGTGCCGTGCGCGTGCGACGGGGTGCGCACGCCAGTGCGCAGGGCTGCCCGTGCGACAGCGGTGGCCGCGCGGGTGCGCCCGACGTATCGTGGATGCGAGGTGGAACCGGTCGGTTTCCGCCCGCGCGTGCTTCGCGTCGACGACGTCGGGAGGGACCATGGCCACCATCGCGTGGATCGGTCTGGGCAACATGGGCGGCCCGATGGCGGGCAATCTCGTCTCGGCGGGGCACGTCGTGCGGGGCGTCGATCCGGTGCCGGCCGCGCGTACCGCCGCCTCCGAGCGCGGCGTGCGCGTGGTGGCGACCATCGCCGAGGCGGTCGAAGGTGCAGACGCAGTGTTCACGTCGCTGCCGCGCAGCGAGCACGTGCGCGAGGTCTTCGGCGGTGATGACGGGGTGTGGGCGACGGCGCCGACCACGGCCCTGCTGCTCGATACCTCGACGGTCGATGTGGCGACGTCGCGGTTCTGCCACGAGGCATCCGTCGGCCGTGGCTTCCGCTTCGTCGACTCACCGGTGTCGGGCGGAATCGCGGGCGCCGAGGCGGCCACGCTCACCTTCATGCTCGGCGGTGAGCCGGCGGATGTCGCGGAGGCCACCGGGCTCGTCGAACCACTCGCCGGGCACGTCTTCGACGTCGGTGGCCCGACGATGGGCATCGCCGCGAAGCTCGCGAACAATCTGATGCTCTTCGTTTCGCTGCTCGGTGTCGCCGAGGGTTCGCAACTCGCCGCGGAGCTCGGACTCGACCCGGCGAAGTTCTACGAAGTGGCATCCGTGTCGTCAGGGGAGTCGTGGTCGCTGCGCACCTGGTACCCGGTACCCGGCGTCGTGCCGACGAGTCCAGCGAACCGCGGCTTCGACGCGACGTTCACGACCGTGCTCGCCGAGAAGGACCTCTCGTTCGCCGTCGCGGCCGGCGGGGAGGCCGGGTTGCACCTGCCGGCGGCGCGTCTCGCACTCGAGCAGTTCGAGCGGCTCATCGGCGAGGGGCTCGGCGGCATGGATGCGAGCCTGATCGTGAAGTACGCCTCGGCCGACGGGCGGGTTGCGGGGTACGAGCCTGGGCGCTGACCTCGCCGGCATCCGTCTGGCTGTCCTGCCAGTGCTCCTGGTCTGCTCTCGCCTGCCGCTCCTGGTGGTTCGCTCTCGCCTGTCGCTCCTGGTTTGTAGGTCGTTCGCGTCTTTGTAGGACGCGTGCGCGTGAAAACGTCCTACAAAGACGCGGGTGTCCTACATGCCAACGCCGACGCGGATGCGGATGCCGACGCAGACGCGGATCGGGGCTCACCGATGAGCACCAGCGCTTGCGGACGCCCGTCAGCCGCGCTGCACGGCGGCGATCACCTCGGTGAGGCGGTCGCGAAGGATCCCGAGCTCGTCGAGGCTCATGCCGAGCCGGTCGACGACCTGCGGCGGAATCGCGAGCGCCTGCTCGCGCAGCTCGCGGCCCGCATCGGTCAGCGCGACGTCGAGCGCCCGTTCGTCGCGCTCGTTGCGCTCTCGTGTGAGGTAGCCCTGCGCTTCGAGTCGCTTGAGCAGCGGGGAGAGGGTGGCCGGCTCGAGTTGCAGCGCCTCGCCGAGGTCGCGCACCGTGCGCGGATTGCGCTGCCAGAGGGCGAGCATGACGAGGTACTGCGGGTGCGTGAGGCCGAGTGGTTCGAGGATCGGCCGGTAGACGCCGATCACGCCGCGCGCGGCGACTGCGAGGGCGAAACACACCTGGTTCTCGAGGGCGAGCAGATCGTCGGCGCCGTGCTGAGCTTGTCGAAGGGATGCCGCGGGGGCGTCGAGGATGTCCTCGTGGGGTGCGCTGCGGGCGTTCATGGGCCTCCAGTATGACGTGGGCGACGAATGATTAGTACACTAATCATTGTGACACGAAGAAAGAGGGAGACTCCAGCGGGGGCCCAACGCGGCTACGCGGGCTTCATCGACCGGCTGAACGCCAAGCTGCTGCCCTACATCGGCCCGCCGCCCCTCGGCCCGTACGACGAGGAGCCGGCTCCTGCCGTTCCACCCGCGTGCCCGCTCTGCGGCGCTCCGATGTCGCGCCACGTCATCGATCGA
Organism: Agromyces sp. Y575; assembly: GCF_059445445.1. Taxonomy (NCBI): domain Bacteria; kingdom Bacillati; phylum Actinomycetota; class Actinomycetes; order Micrococcales; family Microbacteriaceae; genus Agromyces; species Agromyces sp. Y575. The sequence continues at coordinate 753,997 of NZ_JCAIUI010000002.1, read as the reverse complement.
TCGGGCGAGCGCACCCAGCTGCATTGCCCCTGATCCCCGGCGCCGTGCTTGACTGAGACGCATGGCGTCCCGACTCGTGCAGCCTCCGAAAGCCCGACCCGGTGACCGCATCGCCGTGGTCTCACCATCGTTCGCGGCGCCAGGCCCCTTTCCCGAGGTGCACGAGCAGGCGATGCGCCGACTCGTCGAGGTCACGGGACTCGTGCCGGTCGAGTACCCGACGACACGCCTACTCGACGCCAGTCCAGAGGCTCGAGCCGCCGACCTCAATGCGGCATTCGCAGACCCGTCGATCCGGGCGATCCTCCCGGTGATCGGTGGGGAGGACCAGATCGCGGTCATCCCCTACCTCGATGCCGAGCTCGCCCGGCTCGACCCGAAGCCCGTGCTCGGCACGAGCGACAACACGAACCTGCACAACTGGCTGTGGGGCAACGGGATTGCGAGCTTCTACGGCGGCTCATCGCAACTTCACCTCGGCGCTGGCCCCTTCGTCGATGATGTGCACGCACGATCGCTGCGCGCTGCCCTGCTCACGGGGGAGACCCTTGAGATCGAGAACCCGGGAGAGTCAGAGGACGTCGGGTTGGACTGGCGCGATCCGCGCGCCCTCAGCGAAAACGGCGAACGTGAACCGACCGAACCGTGGAGCTGGTTCGGACCGGAGCGCACCGTCACCGGCTCCTCGTGGGGTGGGTGCCTCGAGGTGATGGAGGAGTTCCTCGCCGCGGGACGGTTTCCCTCCGACGCGGCTGTGCTCGACGGAGGGATCCTGCTCCTCGAGACGTCAGAAGAGCTGCTTCCAGCACGCAACGTGGGGTGGATCGTACGCGCACTGGGGGAGCGCGGCATTCTCGATGCCGTGGATGCGGTGCTCCTCGCCCGCCCGCCCGTCTCGGACTTCGAGCGGCGGCCCGACCCGGCGGAGCGCGCCCGCCTGCGCGACGAACAGCGCGATGTCGTCACCGGGATCGTGCAGCGGTACAACCCCGAAGCCGTGATCTGCGTGGGAATTCCGTTCGGGCACACCCGACCGCAGTGGATCCTGCCGCACGGCGGCCTGATCACGGTCGACGCCCGCGCGCGCCGCGTCTTCGCCGACTACGCCTGAGCGCCATCGGCCGCGCGCGCGTCACGTAGCCGCTACAGTGACGCCGTGAGCGACTACGAGGTGTTGGAGATGGGCGGGCTCGACGACTGGCGGGAGCACTTCGGTGGCTTCCGCCCGGAGAGTTCGCGTGACGGTCGACGGGTCGTCGATCACGACCTGACGATGCAGTACATCGGCATGACGGCGAACGCGTTCGAGCCGAGTGAAGAGGCCGGCTACTGGCACGCGCACTCGCGCGTCGAGGAGGTCTACGTGTTCCTCGCGGGGCGCGGGCAGATGGGCCTGAACGACGAGATCGTCGATGTCGGCCCCGGCACGGTCGTGCGCGTGGGTCAGGGCGTCTGGCGCACGTGGCGCTGCGTCCCCGACAGCCCCGAGCAGCTGCGGTGGCTGTGCATTCGCGCGGGCGGCTCAGAGCTGCCGCACCTCCCCGACGACAGCCAGCGCGACAACGACCGCCCGTCGCCCTGGTAGTCGGTGGCTGAAGCCCGTCTCGTAGGGTGGCAGACGTGACGAGTACCGAGGTGCGGGACGCCTACACCCGCCGAGCGGATGAGTACATCTCCCTGATGGGCACGATCGCCCAGATGCACCTATTCGACCAGCAACTCATCTCGCGATGGGGCGCGAGCGTGTCCGGTCCGGTGATCGATGCCGGGTGCGGACCAGGTCATTGGGCCGACTTCCTGCGGCGGCTGAGCTGCGACGTCGAGGGCGTCGATCTCGTTCCCGCGTTCATCGCTCGAGCGAAGGAACGGTTCCCCGGCGTTCCGTTCCGCGTCGGCTCGCTTCACGACCTCGGCGTCTCCGACGCCCACGCCGGGGGAGTCCTCGCGTGGTTCTCGATGATCCACTCCGAGCCGGCGGATGTCCCGTCGATCCTGAGCGAGTTCGCGCGCTGCATCGCACCGGGCGGGAGCCTGCTGCTCGGCTTCTTCGACGGCGCGAGCGTCGAGCCGTTCCCGCATAAGGTCACGACCGCCTACTTCTGGCCGCCCGATGAGATGTCGGAACAGCTCAACTCTGCGGGCTTCACGGTCGAGGAGGTCCACACTCGCAGTGATGACGGGCGCCGACCGCACGCGGCGATCATGGCCCGTCGCTCTGCTTCCGCGACCTCACCGGTCAACGCCCGGTAGGCGGGCGGGCACGGGACACGAGTCGGGTGGGAGGCACCCTACCCCTGAGCCGCGAGCCGGCGGCTCACCCAGCGGTCGTACTGAGCCCACGGGTCGGCGACACCGAGGTTCAGCTCGGCGATGTGCGCGAGCAGTTCGTCGTGCACCGCGAACCACTCGGTGCCCGCGAATCTGTGCGCCGTGAACTGCGCATGCCGACGTTGCTCGACGACTCGGTCGCCGAGCTCGAACGCGAGCACTTCGTCGTGCGGCAGGCTCGCAACTCGCGTGCGCGGGTTGCCGGAGGTGCCGATCTTGATCTGCTGTCTGTACCGGATGTAGTAGACGACGTCGACACGTGGGTCGGCAACGGCGAGGTCGGGCACGTCGCCGACCCGCCACTCGCAGACCGCGCAGATGCGGCCCGACGGGTAGTCGACGCCGACCCACGACCCGCAGACGAGGCACGGGCCGGGCAGCAGGTCGGTCACGCCGACCCCTCGAGCGACCCAGTCGTAGGCTTCGAGCAGGTGGGAAGTGCAGAGGTCGAGCGGTGCGCCGGGCTCGGTCGGCGCCGGGCACGGAGCACCGTCGACGGTGATGCTGCACGCCCGCACCGCGGCATCCGCTCGGCTCATACCGGCAGGCTAGCGGCCGCCACCGACGTGACCGCCGGCGCGTCAGACGGCCGCGGTAGGCTCGATTCCGATCCGCCGCACGGCGGCGGACACCGACGTTCGAGAGGTTGACGGGAATGACCTTCTGGCACGGCAAGCGCGCGCGGCGGTTCAAGCCGTTCGATCGCAATGCCCTGCCCGAGGCGCCGACCCCGACATTCGACGAGATGCTCGCCGAGGGTGTGCTCGTCACCGAGTTCGCCGGGCGCATGGCGCTGAGGAACCGGCTGATCGTCGAGGCGCTCCGCGGTGAAGAGCCGTTCGATCCCGAACGGGCTGCGGCCGCCGCACGCGAAGTGCTCTACGAGCTCGTGCAACAGGCCGACGAGGTCGCCGAACGCACGGGCGAGACCCGCTCGGCCGCCGCGAGCCGCGAGGGCAGGTCGTCGCACGAACACGACTACCGGCGAGTGGATGCCGCGAACCTCCGTCGCCGCGAACAGGTCTACGCCGCCGTGGCGAAAGAGCTGTGGGTGCGTCGCAACGACCCCGAGTACCTCAGCGCCTTCGCCGAACGGGCCCGCGAAGAGGCGTGGGAGCAAGTGTCGGGCGCGATCGAGATACGCCTCGAACGCGAGTGGGGCGAATGGCCTCAGATCGAGGTCGACGAAACCTACGAAGCAGAGCGCGATGGTCGAGTGCACGACCTGCTGCTCGACCTCGACCGGGGGGTGCGGGCCGCCGGCCGCGAACGCGAGCGACGCGCGGAGGAGAACGATCCCTTCCGCGGGTTCGTCGGCTGATCGGCGGGAGTCGACCGGTGCCGAGCTCGGCGTTCGGTCCGGCCTTGAGTCGGCCCTGCCCGAGGTCGGTCATTCCGCTTGGCGGCGGGCCTCGTTCGCCTCGCGGACGACCGCCCAGGCGTCGGCAACGGTACCCAGGTGCCCGAGCTTGTCGGGGTTGATCACCGCACGAATGGTCTGGATCCGCCCGTCGACGATGTCGAGCGCCAGGGTGTTGACGACCTTGCCGTCGCGGTCGCGGAAGATCGCGCCCGGCTGGCCGTTCACCTCATGCCGTTCCACAACGCCGCCGATCCGGACGAACGGTTGCATCGCAGTCAAAACGCGGGTCACGTTCTCGGCGCCGAACATGCCCTTGCCCCAGAGCGGGGCCTTGCCACCGCTGTCTCCGACCATCTGAACGTCGGCGGTGAGGAGTTCGCGCAGCCCGCTGATCTCCCCCCTTCTGAAGGCGTCGAAGAATCGCTCGGCGAGTTCTTCCCGCTCCAGGCGATCCGCCGCGAATCGAGTGCGTCCGGCGTCCATGTGTCGGCGCGCCCGCACCGCGAGCTGGCGGCACGACGCTTCCGACCGCCCCACCGCTGACGCCACTTCGGGAAAGCTGAACCCGAACACCTCCCGCAGCACGAAAACCGCCCGCTCCAGCGGGCTCAGGCGCTCGAGCAGCAACAGGGCAGCCATCGACACTGAGTCGGCCAGCTCCGCCGACCGCTCGGGGTCCTCATAAGGGTCGGTCAGCAGCGGTTCGGGGAACCATGAACCGACGTACTCCTCCCGGCGGGCGCGGGCGGATCGCAGCACATCGATCGAGAGCCGGGTCACCACGGCCGAGAGGTATGCCTTGGTCGAGACCGGTTCTGTCGGGCTGGCCTCGTAGCGCAGCCAGGTCTCCTGGACCGCGTCCTCGGCCTCGCTCACACTGCCCAGGATTCGGTAGGCGATCGAGAAGAGCAGCGGCCGCAGCTCCTGGAACTCCTCGGCATCGTTCACTCCAACCCCTCCTTCCAGACCAGAATCTGCCTTCGAACTCTGAGACGAGATAGCCCGACCGTCTGTGACATACGGATGGGAACTGAGCTCCCGCGGTCTGGGTGCGCCGCCGCAACGGCCTTCGTCGGTCCCTCCTCCGTCAGCGTGTCACAGACGGTCGGGCTATCTCGTCTCAGGTTTCGAAGACAGGTTCTCGAAGAACTCCATCCCAAAGCAAGGAGTGCGACATGGGCGAGCCCACCACCCACCACAAGATTGCGCTGATCACCGGCGCGAACAAGGGGATCGGCCGCGCGGCTGCTGAGCAACTCGCTGCGCTGGGCATGACGATCCTGATCGGTGCCAGAGACCCCCGGCGTGGCGAGGAGACTGCTGCAGCGCTGCGTGCCGCGGGCGGCGACGTGCACGCTGTCGCCCTGGATGTCACCGACGAGGCTTCGGCCCGGGCGGCCGCGGCGCAGGTCGAGGAACGCTTCGGCCACCTCGACGTGCTGATCAACAATGCCGGCATCACGGGCTCCGGGCAGGTGTCGCCTGGAGACGCCCACGATCAGGTCCCCAGCTCCGTCGACCTCGACATGGTCCGGGCGGTATTCGAGACCAACGTCTTCGGGGTGATCGCCGTGACCAACGCCATGCTGCCGCTGCTTCGGCGGTCACCGGCGCCGCGCATCGTGAACGTCAGCAGTCATGCTGCATCGCTGACGATCAACAGCGTCCCGGACGGCCCGCTGGCGGGTCTGCCGACGTCAGCCGCGTACACGCCCTCCAAGACCGCGCTGACCTCACTGACCGTCCAGTACGCAAATGAGTTGCGGAAGGATGGAATCCTCATCAACGCCGTCGCCCCGGGCTACGTCGACACGGAGAGCAACAACCACAGCGGCCATCTCACGCCCGCGCAGGGCGCCGCTCCCTTGGTACGCCTGGCCACGCTCGGCGCGGATGGGCCGACCGGTGGCTTCTTCAGCGCAGACGGCTCGGTGCCCTGGTGATCGGCCCGTTCCGCGGGTTCGTCGGCTGAGCGGCGGGAGTCGAACCCGGCGGCGAGCAGGTTCATCGAGGGTTCACGCGGTGGGCCACGGGGCATCCGCTCGCCGCGCTACCGTGTGATGGATGAACCGCACCGATCGCACCGACGGGGCCGAAGCGCTGCCGATCGCGGTCGCCCGGCCGAGGCTGCGGCTCGCGGCACTTTCGATCGGGCAGGTCGTCAGCTGGGGCATCCTCTACTACGCGATGATCGTCGCGGCTCCCGAAGTCGCCCGCGAGACGGGGTGGCCGCTCGTTGCGATCACTGCCGCATTCTCGGGGGGTCTCGTGGTGTCGGCGATCGTCGGCGTCATCGTCGGTCGGATGCTCGACGAGCGCGGCCCGCGCCGGGTGATGAGCGCGGGGTCGGCGGTCGGCGCGATCGGCCTCGTGGGCGTTGCCGTGGCACCCGACCTCATCGTGTTCGCCGCCGCGTGGCTGGTGTGCGGCATCGCGCAGGCCGCCGTGCTCTACCAGGCGGCCTTCACGGTGATCACCCGGCGCTACGGCGACCGACGGCAGGTGCCGATGACGATCCTCACGCTCGCCGGCGGGCTCGCGTCGACGATCTTCGCTCCCATCGTCGCCGGCCTGCTCTCGGTGCTCGATTGGCGGGCGACGTTCCTCGTGCTCGCCGCGGTGCTCGCGCTCGTGACGGTGCCGTTGCACCTGATCTCGCTCGAGCGCACGTGGCCGCATCGAGCTGCCGAGCGCCACGAGACCGAGCACACGGTCTCGTCGGTGCTGCGCACCCGACGTTTCTGGATGCTCGAGATCACGATGATCGCGCTCGCCGTGGCCTTGCTCAGCGCGACCCTCGCCGCTGTGCCGCTTTACATGGAGAAGGGCCTGACGTTCGAGTTCGCGGCCCTCGCCCTCGGCCTCATCGGCGCCGGCCAGGTGATCGGGCGGCTGCTCTTCCTCGTGCTGCCGCGCGGGGTGCGACCCTGGGTTCCGGTCGCCGTGGTGTGTGCGCTCGCCGCGGTGTCACTCGCGGCGCTCGCGCTCGTGCCCGGCCCGATCTGGCTGCTCATCGCGATCGGCATCGTCGCAGGAGCGGTGCGGGGCGCGCAGACTCTCGTGCAGGCATCCGCCGTCGCCGACCGTTGGGGCACTCGCAACTACGGTGCAATCAACGGCGCTTTCGCTGCGCCGATCACGATCGCAGCGGCGCTGACTCCGGCGATCGGCCCGGCGGTCGCGGCGGGAACGGGGTCGTACGCGGCGATGACGATGATCATGGCGGGCCTTGCGCTCGCCGCAGCGTTCACCGCACGCGCGACCTAGACCGCAAGGACGACCGGGGCGTGCCGCCGAACCTCTCGAGCCGTCACCAGCTTCGGCGCACGGTGGCCTTGGCACCGGTCACGAGGGTCGCCGCCGGCACGTCGTCGGCCACGATCGCCCCGGCGGCGATCACGGCGTCGCGGCCGATGCTGACGCCGGGCAGGATCGTCGCCCCCGCGCCGATCCACACGTTCTCCGCCACGTCGATGGGTGCGCCGGTGAGGTACAGCTTGCGCTCGGCCGGGTCGACCGGATGGCCGCTGGTGATGAACGTGGCCTTCGGACCCACCATGACGCCCTCGCCGAGACGGATTCCCGCGTAGTCCATGAACGTGCAGCCCTGGTTGACGAACACGCGCTCGGCGAGGTCGAGGTTGAGGCCGTGCTCCGTGTAGAAGGGCGGGTAGATCGTGACCTTGGTGGGGAGGGGGCGACCCAGGATCTGCTCGAACAGCGCGGCCTTGCCCGCTTCGTCATCGAAGGGCAAGACGTTCAGACGCGAGGTGAGTTCGGTGACCCGCAGCACCCGCGCAGCCATGGCCTGAAACTCGGGGCTGTCGATGCGCATGAGACGGTCGCTGGGCACTCCACGATCCTCTCGCGTGCGAGATGCACCGGTCGGGAGGCACGCCCGAGCTGCGCGGGTCGGGCCGGGCCGGGCCTTGTCGGGCCCGGCCCGAATCATGCGGCGGGCTCTTCGGGTGTCTCCAGGATGATTGCGGCCTGCTCTTCGACGGGGTCTGCGAGCCCGTGCGCCGCCAGGAAGTGCTCGGCGTCGAGCGCTGCCGCGCATCCGGTGCCGGCGGCGGTGATGGCCTGACGGTACCGTTTGTCGACGAGGTCGCCGCACGCGAAGACGCCATCGAGGTTCGTCTGGGTCGACGGATGCTGCACGCGCACGTACCCGTCGTCGTCGAGTTCGATCTGGCCGGCGACGAGCTCGCTGCGCGGGTCGTGTCCGATCGCGATGAAGAGGCCGGTCGCGTCGAGAGCAGCATCTTCACCCGTCATGGTGTCTCGCAGCCGGAGGCGCTCGAGCCCGTCGTCGCCCTCTGCCGCGATCACCTCGGCGTTCCAGTACGGGCGGATCTTGGGGTTCGAGAGCACCCGTTCCTGCATGATCCGCGAGGCGCGCAGCGAGTCGCGCCGGTGCACGAGGGTGACCGAGTCGGCGAAGCGCGTGAGGAACATCGCCTCCTCGAGTGCCGAGTCGCCGCCGCCGACGACCGCCGTTCTCGATGTCGCTCATGACGCTGCCGCTCCCGGTCCCGCTGCCGGTGCGAGCTCGGCGATGAGCGCCTCGACGCGCCCGCGGATGTCGTCGCGCACGCGGCGGACGGTCTCGAGCTCCTTGCCCGCGGGGTCTTCGAGCTCCCAGTCTTCGTAGCGCTTGCCGGGGAAGATCGGGCAGGCGTCGCCGCAGCCCATGGTGATCACGACATCGGATTCGCGCACGGCGTCGACCGTGAGGATCTTCGGAGTGTTGCCGGTGATGTCGATGCCTTCTTCGGCCATGGCCTCGATGGCGATCGGGTTGATCTGGTCTTTCGGTTCGGAGCCCGCGGAGCGCACGTCGACACGGTCGCCCGCGAGTGCCTGCAGGTAGCCGGCGGCGATCTGCGAACGGCCTGCGTTGTGCACGCAGACGAACAGGACGGTGGGCTTCTCGGTCATGGTCTCGCTCCTTCGGTCACCACCAAGCATAGATCGCCATCTATTGATTTCGCGACTCCGCGAAGCGGATGCTTCGTCAGCTCACTTGGAGCGTCACGACGACGTCACCCGAGCTCATCGATCAGCCCGCGGACGCGGATTTCGATGTCATCTCGGATGCCTCGCACCTGCGCCAGCGGCAGACCGGCCGGGTCGTCGAGCTCCCAGTCGAGATAACGGCGCCCCGGGTAGACCGGGCACGCATCGCCGCAGCCCATCGTGATGACGACGTCGGCGGCTCGCACGACCTCGTCGGTGAGCGGCTTCGGGAACTCCCCGCCGATCGGCACTCCGATCTCATCGAGTGCCGCGACGATCGTCGACTTCACCGCGCTCGCCGGCTCCGAGCCCGCAGTTCGGACCCGCACCCGGTCGCCCGCGAGATGCTTCAGGATCGCGGCGGCGATCTGCGAGCGCCCCGCGTTCTGCACGCACACGAAGAGCACCTCGGGCGGTCCATCGGTGCCGGCGCCACGCTGCGCAGCGAGCGCTCCGAGGCGTTCGGCGGCGAACCGCGCGGTGTACGAGGGGAGGTAGCGGGTGATCTTCGAACGCTCGGCCAGCAGGTCGTGGCTCTCACGCACGTACCGTTCCACCGTCTCGGGCGAGAAGACCCCGGCGAAGCGGCCAGTAAGGTCGGATGCCACGCGCGTGAGCACCTCGTCGGACGCGCGGCTCGCGGCATCCGTCTGCAGCAGCTCGTCGACGCGGTCGACCGCGGCTGGCGCAATCGAGTACCAGACCCGCCGGCCATCGGGCGTGCGCTCGAGCACTCCCTCGTCGAGGAGTGCCTTCACATGGTGGCTCACCGTGGGCTGGGTGAGGCCGAGTTCGTCGGCGAGGCGGCCGACGAGCGCCCGCCCCTCCGTGCCCTCGCGGATGAGTCCCAGCATGCGCAGTCGCGTCGGGTCGGTGAGCAGGCGGAAGCTGCGCGCCGTGTCCGTTGCATCCATAGATCAGAGTCTATGCACCACGCGCACGCAGGCGCGGGCGCCCGGGTTGGACATGAGCGGGCGTCGAGAGGACACGCGTCGTCGCTCTCGCACCGGGAATCCGACCACATGGGTCATCTCGACGGCCCCGCGGCGGTCGCCCACGCGATCAGCTGCAGCAGTTGCCGCCGCTCGCCGTCGCAGCAGGCGAGCCGCTCGAGCAGACCCCGGTCGCCGGCAGCACGAGCTCGACGTTGCGAGCGGCCGCCGCATCGCCGGCCAGCCAGGCCGACACCGAGCGCACCTGCTCGTAGCCGGTCGCGAGCAGGAAGGTCGGTGCCCGGCCGTAGCTCTTCATGCCGACGATGAAGAAGTCGCGCTCGGGCTGGGTGAGCTCGGCGAAGCCGTGCGGCTCGACCGTACCGCAGGAGTGCACGTTGGGGTCGATGAGAGGCGCGAGCCGCCGGGGAGCTTCGACGATCTCGTCGAGCTCGAGACGGATCTCGCGCAGCAAGTCGAGGTTCGGCCGGAAGCCGGTGGCATTCACGATGCGGTCGGCCGAGATCGTCTCGAGTCCGTCGCCGCGACGGCCGGTGATGCGAGCGACGGATGCCTCGTGGTCTCTGTTGGTCGAGGAGTGCCCGACGGAGGAGGACACGTCTCGAGACTCGCGGGCGAGGCGCACGATCTCGAAGCGGTCGACGAGTTCGATGCGACCCGCCTCGACGAGTGCGTCGACGCGAGCACCGATCGAGGCGCGTGCCGCCAGTTCGTCGTCGGGTGCGGTCGTGACCCGTGCGGCGGTTGCGTTGCGAATGACCCAGGTGATGCGGGTGCCGGGCTCCTGTTCGGCAAGCGTCGCGAGCTTCAGCAGGGTGTTGGCGGCGGAGTGCCCCGCGCCGACGACGACCGTGTGACGGCCGGCGAACGCGGCACGTTCGTGGCCGAGCACGTCGGGCAGCGCGTGGCTCACGAGGTCGGCGACCTCGAGCAGCCCGAGCGGGTCGAGGCCCGAGGATCCGAGGCTGTTGGGAGTGCGGTAGGTGCCGGAGGCGTCGATGATGGCGCGGGCGGTGAGCTCTTCGACACCCTCGGCGGTGCGCACGCGGAGCAGGAACGGCGCCTGTGCGCGCCCGGTGGTGCGCGTGCGGTCCATGCCCTCGCGGGTGACATCGGTGACGTCGACGCCGAGGCGGGTGCGGCCGGCGATGGCGGGCAGCGCGGCGAGCGGGGCGAGGAAGTGCTCGACGAGTTCGGCGCCGGTGGGGAGCGAGTCCCCGGCGGGCGCCACCCAGTCGGTCTCGGCCAGGAGACGCGTGGCTGCCGGGTCGATGAGGTGCTTCCATGGCGAGAAGAGCCGGGTGTGCCCCCACTGCGTCACGCTTGCGCCGATGCGGTCGCCCGCCTCGAGCAGCACGAAGTCGATGCCGCGTTCGACGAGGTTCGCGGCGGCCGCGAGGCCGATCGGGCCTGCGCCGATGATCGCGACGGGCAGCCCCTGCATCCGTGAGGGGGCGGTCGTCGGTGCCATGAGGTCGATGAGAGTCATCCGTGTTCTCGCATTCATTGAAGGTTGTCGATATAGCGAGTGTGGCGGCTATATCGATGAATGTCAATATACGGGTAGACTGGTCTTGTGACCATCATCGACCTGCCCCTCGTGACGCGTGACGTCGCCGTGTCGGCCGCTGCGCCCGTCGCATGCTGCGCGCCCCTCACCCGCGAGACGATCACCGCCGATGACGCCGAGGTGTTCGCGCGGAAGCTCAAGGCGATCGCCGACCCGGTGCGGCTGCGGCTCGTCTCGATCGTCGCGGCATCCGAAGATCAGGAGGCCTGCGTCTGCGACCTCACCGAGCCGGTCGGCCTGAGCCAGCCCACGGTCTCGCATCACCTGAAGATCCTCACCGAGGCCGGCTTCCTCTCGCGCTCGAAGCGCGGCACCTGGGCGTACTTCCGGCTGGTACCCGGTGCGCTCGAAGCGGTCGCGGCGCCGCTCCTCACCGTCTGACGCTCAACTTTCGGCGAACAGCGCGAACGAACTCAGGTGCTGTTGTAAGTATGTCCGAACTTAGTTACCCTTGACCGCGGAGACGCGAAGCGGCGTCCTCCACGGTTTGAGAGGACTACGCGGTGATCCGAACTGCGAACGCGCCGGTCAGCTACGGCGTCTTCGAACTATCCCGACCCGACGTCGTTCCACTGCCCGATGGCGAGCAGCTGGCGACGTGGGTGGCCGAGGCCGGCTACGAAGGCATCGACCTCGGCCCGATCGGTTTGTTCGGCGATCGAATCGGGTTGCCGCGGCTCCTCGAACGTCACGGCCTCGCGCTCGCCGGCGGCTGGGTCGACCTGCCCTTCGCGGGCACCGACGAGGCGTTCGAACGTGCGTTCGCCGAGCTCGCTCCGACGCTCGAACTGTTCGCCGCAGCCGCCGCCGTCGCTCCCGATCGTGCCCCGAAGCCGACGCTCGCCGACTCGGGGTCGCCCGAGCGCAAGGCACGCCCCGGCGGCGCGCCCGAGCTCGAGCTCGACGATGCGCGCTGGGCGACCTTCGCCGCACGAGTGCAACGGGCGGCCGACCTCACGCGGGCGGCGGGCCTCGAGCCGACCTTCCACCACCACGCGAGCACCTACGTCGAGACGCCGCGCGAGATCGATCGCTTCCTCGCCGAGACCGACGTCGACCTCACCTTCGACACCGGGCACCTGCTCGTCGGCGGCGGCGACCCCGTCACCGACTTCCCGCGCTGGGCCGACCGCATCAACCACGTGCACCTGAAAGACGCAGACCGGTCGGTGCTCGCCGCGGCCCGCGACTCAGCCGACCCGATGCGCGACATCTGGGCGCGACGCGTGTTCGTCGCCCTCGGCGACGGCGACCTCGAGGTCGACCGCATCGTCGACACGATCGTCGACTCGGGCTACGACGGCTGGATCGTCGTCGAGCAAGACGTCATTCTGCAGGACGCCGCCGACGTCGATCGTGCCCGTGCCGACCAAGTCGCCAACCGCGAGCGCCTGCGGCGGTGGTTCGCATGACCGGCTTCGACGCCCAGCCCCTGCCAGCCAACGCCAGCGGCAACGCCAACGACGCCGGGCGCCGCGGCGAACGCGTGCGCATCGCCGTCATCGGCCTCGGCGCGATCAGCCAGAGCGTGCACCTGCCGCTCATCCGGCGCAACGCCGATCTCGTCGAGCTCGTCGCGGTGGTCGACCTCTCCGCATCGCGGGCACGTGAGATCGCCGAGGCATCCGGCACCGGTGTCGCGCCGTTCGACTCGGTCGATGCGCTCATCGAGGCCATCGCCGCCGGCACCATTCGCATCGACGGTGCGATCCTCGCGACCGCAGGTTCCCACGCGCCGGATGTCGCGCGGCTCGTCGACGCCGGCATCCGCGTGCTCGCCGAGAAGCCGCTCGCCTTCTCGCTCGTCGAGATCGATGCGCTTCGCGAGGTCGCGGCGCGGCGCGGCATCGAGCTCGCCGATTGGGTGCGCATCGGCTACATGAAGGAGCACGACCCCGCATCGACCGCCGCGAAGGCGCTGCTCGCCGAGGTCGACGTGCGGGCCGTGACCGTCGAGGTGCTGCACCCCGCCGACGGCGCGCAGCTGGCCTTCGCGAACCTCGCCCCAGCACCATCCGATGTGCCGCCCGAGCTGCTGGCGAGCCTCGTCGCGGCGACCGACGCGACGGTCGTGACCGCCATCGGCTCGGCCGCCGACCCGCTCCCGAAGCTCTACACGAACGTCGTGCTCGGCTCGATCGTGCACGACATCGGGCTGCTTCGCCACCTCGTCGGCGGCATCGGCACCGTCGACCGCGCTCGCCACACCGGCCCCGAATTCCCCGGATCGCTGAGCCTCGGCGGCTTCCTCGCCGAGCGCACCGAGGCGACGTGGTCGATCGACTGGCACTTCATCCCGCGCTACCCCGAGTACCGCGAGACCGTGACCCTCCACCACGAGACGGGCTCGATCGCCCTCACCTTCGCGGTGCCCTACGTGCTCAACGCGCCGACCGTGCTCACCGTCGTCGAGAACGCCGAACCCCTCGGGTCGCGGCGTTCGGAGACGCGGTGGATGCAGGAGGAGGCGTTCGAGCAGGAGCTCCGGTCGTTCGCGGCACTCGCCGCGGGACATCCGGAGCCCGGCCCTTCGGTCGACGAGGGCGCCGCCGACATCGTCGTCGGGCAGCGGATGCTCCGCAAACTCGCCGACGCGATCGGCTCACCGATCGGCGCATCGACGGAGGCGGGAGCCCCCTGAGACCACCCGGTCTTGTTCCACCGCACCACGATCACACAGAGCTGGACCCCGCCGGCAAACGTCGGGCGGGTGAATCGAGAGAGAGGTCGAAGATGATCAACCACAGCAAGCGCAGGGTGGTGGCGGCGCTCGCCGTCGCGACCGCCGGCGCGCTCGTCTTCGCCGGTTGCTCCGGCGAAGCCCCTGAGGAGACCGACGACTCGGGTCCCGTCACCCTCACCATCACGGCCAACGCCATCGTCGGCGGCAAGAACGCCGCCGAGGCCGACTGGATCGCGGACTGGGTCATCCCCGAGTTCGAAGCGGCCATGGAGGAGGACGGCAAGGACGTCACCGTCGAGTTCGAGCCGCAGGGCGTCGACGACGAGAACTACAAGACGAAGATCGCGCTCGACCTGCAGTCGGGCGAGGGGGCCGACATCATCGGCATGGACGGCATCTGGGTCGGCGAGTTCGCCGAGGCCGGCTACATCAAGCCGCTCTCCGAGGTCGGCGGCGACGCCGTCGCCGACTGGGAGGGCTGGGAGCAGATCCCCGAGGCCGTGCAGTCCGCTGTGTCGTTCGACGACGAGCGCTACGGCGTGCCCCAGGGCGCCGACGGCCGCGTGCTCTACTTCAACAAGGACCTCTTCGAGCAGGCGGGGCTTCCCGCCGACTGGCAGCCCGAGAGCTGGGACGACGTGCTCGACGCCGCGCGCGAGCTGAAGAAGCTCGACGGCGTCACGCCGATCCAGCTCAACGCGGGCACCGCGATGGGCGAGGCGACCACGATGCAGGGCCTGCTGCCGCTGCTCGTCGGCACGGGTGAGCAGGTCTACGAAGACGGCAAGTGGGTGGGCGACACCGACGGACTGAACGACGTGCTCGACCTCTACAAGACGATCTACATCGACGAAGGCCTCGGCGACGCCGTGCTCCAGCAGGAGGCCGCCGGCCGCGACACCTCGTTCCAGCTGTTCGCGTCGAACCAGATCGGCATCCTCCTCGAGGGCGACTACTTCTGGCGCAGCGTCATCAACCCCGAAGAGGGCGTCGGCACCGCGCCGATCGCGAACCGCGACGAGGTCGTCGGCTACACGAAGATCCCCGCGATGAAGCCGGGCTCCGGCATCGACGGCCAGGACTTCGTCTCGATGTCGGGTGGCACCGGTCGGGTACTGAACCCGAACAGCGATCACCCCGAACTCGCGTGGGAGCTGCTCGCCTTCATGAACTCGGCCGACGCGTACGAGGCCCGGAACGCCGGCACCCTCGCGATCACGCCGCGCACCGACGTGAACGACGAGATGCTCGCCGACGACCAGATGCTCACCTACGTGAGCGAAGAAGTGCTGCCGATCACCGCCTACCGCCCGCCGCTCGCCGCCTACCCCCAGGTGTCGACCGCGCTGCAGCAGGCGACGCTCGACGTGGTCTCGGGCACGAGCGTGGGCGACGCCGCGACGACCTACGCCGACTCCGTGAAGGACATCGTCGGAGACGACGCGGTCTCGGGTGGCTAAGTCATGACCACCAGCACCACGACGCCGGCGGGGAGCGCGATCGCTCCTCGCCGGCGGCGGGCTGATGACGTCGCCGGACTCGGTACCGCCCGGGCCGGCATCTTCGTCGCTCCCGCACTGATCATCATCGGGCTGTTCCTCCTGTTCCCCGCGGTCTGGACGATCTGGCTCGGCATGACCGACTACCGGCTGACCGGCCTGCAGGCCGCGTCACCCGCGTTCGTCGGCTTCGACAACTACGCCGAAGCCCTCACCGACCCGTCGTTCTGGAACTCGCTCTGGCTGACGCTCATCTTCGTGCTGTTCTCGGGCATCATCGGCCAGACGCTCATCGGCTTCGCGCTCGCATGGGCGGTGCGGGGCATCCGCGGCTGGACGAAGGGGCTTCTCGAAGGCCTCGTACTGGCGGCGTGGGTCATCCCAGCATCCGTCGCCTCGTTCCTGTGGCTCGCCCTGCTCGACCGGCGGTCGGGCACGGTCAACGGGCTGCTCGGCACCGAGGGCACCGCGTGGCTGATCGACCACCCGATGGAAGCGATCATCATCTTCAACATCTGGGTGGGCACCGCCTTCTCGATGCAGCTCTTCTCCTCGGCGTTGAGCGCCGTGCCACCGTCGCAGATCGAGAGCGCCAAGATG
Organism: Agromyces sp. Y575; assembly: GCF_059445445.1. Taxonomy (NCBI): domain Bacteria; kingdom Bacillati; phylum Actinomycetota; class Actinomycetes; order Micrococcales; family Microbacteriaceae; genus Agromyces; species Agromyces sp. Y575. The sequence goes on along the minus strand of NZ_JCAIUI010000002.1, from coordinate 737,982 downwards.
GTCGGCGCCTCGGGCTGGCAGCAGCTACGCGATGTGATCGTGCCGAACATCAAGGGGCACATCCTCACGAACACGCTGCTCATCACGCTGTGGACGTTCAACACCTTCACGCCCTACCTCGTCACGGCGGGCGGGCCGAACAGCAAGACGGAGATCCTCTCGGTCTACATCTACGAGACGGCGATCCCCGGCGGTCAGCTCGGACTCGGCGCCGCGATCTCGCTCATCATGCTGCTCATCAATCTCGTCATCGCGCTCGGCTACGTGCGCGTGTCGAGGGGAAGGAAGAAGCGATGACCGCCACTCCCGCACAGAAGGTCACCGCCGCACAGAAGGTCGCCGCGAATGCGACGGTGCGGCACTTCCTCGCCCGCGTCGCTTTCGCCGTCGTCATGACGATCGTCGGCCTCCTCTTCGCCCTGCCGATGGTGTGGCTCGTGCTTGCGCCGTTCGATGCGACCCCGTCGCTGTCGTTGTCGTGGCCCGACTGGACGCTCGACAACTTCGCGCGACTCGCCGAGAACCCCTATGCACTGCGCTCGATCGGCAACTCGCTGCTACTCGGCATCGGCACGATGCTCATCGTCGTCGTGCTCGGCGCGCTCGCCGCGTACGCGATGAGCCGCATCCGCATCCCGGGTCGCGACGGCATCCTCTACGGACTGCTGCTGCTCTCGTCGATCGTGACGGGCACGGCGGCCATGGTGCCGACGTTCCAGATCATCACCCAGCTCGGGCTCATCAACTCCTACGTCGGTGTGCTCCTCGTGCTGGCGGGCGGCCTTCTGCCGACCGTGATCTTCATCCTCAAGGACTTCATGGACTCGATCCCGAAGTCGTATGAGGAGTCGGCGCGGCTCTACGGCGCGGGTCCGTTCCGTATTCTCCGTGACGTGGTCGCACCGATCGCGCGGCCCGGTCTGGCCTTCATCGCGATCTGGACGATCGTGCAGGTCTGGAGCAACTTCCTCGTGCCGTTCATCCTGCTGCGCAGCCCGGACCTGCAGCCGGCGGCGGTGCTCATGTACACCTTCTACACCGAGAGCGGGCAGGCCGACCTCCGACTCATCTCGACCTTCGCACTGCTGTTCTCGGCGCCCGTGCTCATCATCTATTTCATCGTCAACCGTCGCTACGGTTTCCGCTTCCATGGAGGTATCAAGTCCTGATGGCCGGCATCAACGCCACTCAACTCGTCAAGGAGTACCCCGGCGGCGTCCGCGGGGTCGACGAGATCGACGTCGAGATCCACGATGGCGAGTTCTTCGCCCTGCTCGGCCCCTCGGGCTGCGGCAAGACCACCCTGCTGCGCTCGATCGCGGGCCTCGAGGCGATCACCTCCGGCACGCTCGTCATCGGCGACCGTGACGTCACGAACGCCGAACCAGGCGTGCGCGGCGTCGCGATGGTCTTCCAGGACTACGCGCTCTTCCCGCATATGGACGTCGGCGACAACATCGCCTACCCCATGCGCATCAAGCACGTGAAGCGCGATGAGCGACGGGCGAAGGCAGAGACGGTCGCCGACGGGCTCTCGCTGCAGGGGCTGATCGAACGCCGACCGGGTCAGCTCTCGGGCGGACAGCAGCAGCGTGTCGCCCTCGCCCGCGCCGTCGCGACCACGCCCGACGTGCTGCTCCTCGACGAGCCGCTGTCGAACCTCGACGCCCGGCTGCGACTCGAGGCGCGCACCTTCCTCAAGGAGCTGCAGCGCGACCTCGGCGTCACGACCGTGTTCGTCACCCACGACCAGGCCGAGGCGCTCGCACTCGCCGACCGCATCGCGGTCATGAAGTCGGGCAAGCTCCAGCAGATCGGCACTCCGCGCGAGGTGTTCCAGCAGCCGAACAACACCTTCGTCGCCGGGTTCATCGGGTCCAACCCGATGAACCTCGCCGAGGCCGCGATCTCGGGCGGCGCGATCTCGATCGGCGAGACCTCCGTGCCGGTGCCGGCCGGCGCCGAGGGGCTCGTGCGCGACGGGCAATCGGTGATCTGGGGCATCCGGCCCGAATACCTGCGCTGGGTCTCGAGCGAGGAACCCGGCGGCATCCCGGCCGAGGTGAGCGTCGTCGAGAACCTCGGCGCGAGCGTGCTCATCGCAGTGAACGCGGGCGGGCACAAGTTCCAGGTCGTCGTGCCCGAAGACCAGGAGCCCGCACCCGGCGACCGCGGCTGGATCGTGCCGCAGGCCGCCAAGACCCTGCTCTTCGACGCCGAGTCGACGCAGCGCATCGGGTGACGCGATGACGACGATCCGCCGCCGCATTCCCATCGCCGTCGACACGCAGAACGAGCACCGCTTTCTCAACGTGCCCTTCGACGTGCCGCCGGGCACTGATTCGCTCGAGGTCGTGATCCGCTTCGACGGCTCGAACGCGGGCATCGACCTCGGTTGCGAAGGGGCGAGCGGATGGCGCGGCTGGTCGGGCGGCGCCCGAACCGAGTTTCTCATCCACCCGAGCGACGCCACGCCCGGGTACCTGCCGGGCGCGCCCGAGCCGGGGGAGTGGAACGTCGTGCTGGGCCTGCACCGCGTGCCGTCGGAGGGCGTCGAGGTCGAGGTCGAGGTCACGATCCCGGCGTCGCGTGCAGTGCCGCCGGTTCCGGATGCCGCGCCGGCGACGCGAACCGTACGCGGCAGCGATCGCGGGCTGCCGGCCGAGCCGGGCCTCACGTGGTTCGCCGGCGATTTCCACGGGCACACGATCCACTCCGACGGGCGCCTGCCGATCGGCGGCCTCGCGGCGCTCGGAGTGGCGTCGGGCCTCGACTTCATGGCCGTGACCGACCACAACACCGTGAGCCACCACGCGCACCTGCCGGCCGAGGGCGCGAAGCACGGCATCACGCTCCTGCCCGGTCAGGAGGTCACGACCCACCGCGGGCACGCGAACGCGTTCGGCGACATCGGGTGGATCGACTTCCGTGAGCCCGCGCAGCACTGGGTCGACGAGGTCGAGCGGCGAAGCGGCATCCTGAGCATCAATCACCCGATCTCGGGCGACTGTTCTTGGCTGCACCGGCTCGAGCGCCGGCCCGCCGCGGTCGAGCTGTGGCACGCGACCTGGTACCTCGAACTCATCTCGACCGCGCCGTTCGCGTGGTTCCGCACGTGGCCTTCGGGCGCGACCCTACTCGGCGGCAGCGACACGCACATGCTCGAGGAGCCGCAGCGACCGGGCACGCCGACGACGTGGGTCGCGGCGACGGATGCCTCGGCGGAGGCGATCCTCGACGGGGTTCGCGCCGGCCGCACCGCGATCACCGGCAGCGGCAGCTTCGACGGCACAGTGCTCACGCCCGAGCTCATGCGCGCTCCGGCGCTCGTGCGGCTCGGCGACGAGGTCGTCGCGGTCGACGCCGAAGGGCTGATCCTCGTCGACGGGTTCGGGCGCCGCCGCTCGGTGCATTCGGCGCGCGAGGCGTTCCCGGCCGACCGCGCCGACGGGCCGTTCCACCTCGTGCTCGCCGACCGACGCATCATGGCGCTCTGCGCGTAGGGGGCGCGCCGGCGCGTCGGAACCACTGCACGACCTGCACGACCTGCACGACCTGCATGACCTGCATGACCGAACCACTGCTTGGAGTGACCATGGATGCCCCCGACGAACTCGTGATCGTGCCGCACACGCACTGGGATCGTGAGTGGTACGAGCCGCACGACGTCTTCCGGTTGCGCCTCGTGCACATGCTCGACCGGCTGCTCGACACCCTCGAGGGCAACCCCGGCTACCGGTTCACCCTCGACGGGCAGGCCGCGGCGATCGACGACTACCTCGAGATCAGGCCCGAGCAGCGCGAGCGCGTCGTCGCGGCCGTCGACCGCGGGCAGCTCGCGATCGGACCGTTCCTGATCCTGCTCGACGAGTTCCTGTGCGACGGCGAGACGATCGTGCGCAACCTCGAGCTGGGCCTGCGCTCCAGCCGCCGCATCGGCCCCGAGATGCGCGTCGGCTACCTGCCCGACATGTTCGGCCACGCCGCCCAGATGCCGCAGCTGCTGCGGGGGTTCGGGCTGCGCGACGCAGCGCTCTGGCGCGGCGTGCCCGCGCGCATCGACCGCCACGCCTTCGCCTGGACCGCGCCCGACGGTTCGACGGTGCGCACCGAGTACCTGCTCGACGGCTACGGCAACGCCCTCGACCTGTTCGCCCTGCCCGGTCAGCTCGGTGCACTCGTCGCCGAGTACAGTCAGTCGGTCGCGAGCTGGTACGGATCCGACCCGATCCTCGGCATGCTCGGCACCGACCACAGTGCACCGCCGGCCGACCTCATGCCGCTCGTCGAGGCCGCCAACGCCTCCGGCGCCGCCGTCGGGTTGACCGTCGACACGATCGAGGGATACGTGCGCCGGGTCGCACCCGAGTGGGCCGCGGGCGACGACTCCGGGCTCGCCGAACTCCCGGTCGTCGACGGTGAGCTGCGCTCGCACGCGCGCGGCAACCTGCTGCCGGGCGTCTTCTCGATTCGCACGAACCTCAAGCAGGCGATGACCGATGCCGAGCGCCGGCTCTCCACCGCCGAGCGACTCGACGCCGCGTTCGGCGTCGACGACCACCGCGCCTTCTTCGACACCGCCTGGTACCGGCTCGTCGAGAGCACGGCCCACGACTCGGTCACGGGATGCGGCGTCGACGCGACCGCGATCGAGGTCGAGGGGCGCCTCGCGACGGCAGGCCATGTCGCGCGCGGCGTGATCCTGCGCACGATGGAGCGGCTCGCGGCATCCGTCACCCCTGATCGCCATGTCGTGGCGAACCCGGCGGGCTTCGCCCGGCGTGCTCACGTCGAGATCCGCCTGCACGACCCCGAGCGGCTCGAGCTCGGCGACGGCGTGCAATTGCTCGACGCGCTGCCCGAGGTGCTCGGCGACGAGCAGCTCACGACCGCCGAGCTGCCGAAGCTGCTGAACCGTATTCACGGTCGCGAGCTCTTCGGCCAGCTGATCAACGCATGGCGATTCACCGACGACGGACTGCGCTTCGAGGTGGCCGAGGCCCCCGTCGGCGACTTCGACCTCGCGGCCTTCACCGAGGAGCTCGAACGCCGCGTGGCGTCGGATGCCTCGAGCGAACGCCGCTGGCACGTCGAGATCATCGCCGACCCGCGCCGTAGGGCGGTCGTCGGCATCGATGTCGGCGGCATCGGCGTCGCGAGCCTCGATCCGGCGACGGCTCGGGCAACGGATGACCCGGTGACGGTGTCGGTGTCGGCTCGATCGCTCGCAAACGAGCAGCTGACCGCGACGGTCGACGATCACGGCGCCGTGCGCATCGAGGCCGCCGACGGCACGGTGCTCACCGATGCCATGCGTCTCGTCGACGAGGGCGACCGCGGCGACTCCTACAACTACGGACCGGTCGACCCGGCGACCGCGGTGACCGACCCGACCTCGGTCGAGGTGACGGTGCTCGAGTCGGGGCCGATCCGCGGGCGGCTCAACGTGCGCCGCCGCTACGCCGTGCCGGTCGCACTCGACACGGTCGATCGCGACCGGCGCTCCGCGACATCCGTCGACCTCGTCGTCGACACCGTGCTCGAACTCCGCGAGGGCGAGCCGATGCTGCGCGTGCGGGTCGACTTCGTGAACCCTGCGGCCGACCATCGCCTGCGGGTACTCGTGCCCACCGGGGTCGCCGAACTCTTCGGCTCGTCGGCTGCCGGGCAATATGCCGTGACCGAGCGCGGGCGCATCGGCGAAGGCGGGCCCGTCGGTGAGTACCCGCTGCCCACCTATCCCGTGGCCCGGTTCGTGCACGCCGGGCACGCGACCCTTCTCGCCACGAAGCACTCCGAGTACGAGATCGTCGCCGACCCGCAGTCGGGCGTCGACGCGATCGCACTCACGCTCGTGCGTGCCGTCGGCATGATGAGTGTCAACGTGCATCCGCTGCGCGACGAGCCGGCCGGTGCCGAGTTCCCGGTTCCCGGCGCGCAGTATCTCGGCACCGCGGTGTCGACCGAATTCGCGATCTTGCCATCGGCTGCGGGCTGGGCGGAGTCGGGCGCAGCCCGCTGGGCCGAGCTCGTGCGGGTCGAACCCGAGGTCGTGCGCGGCACCCGCGGTGGCCCGGCGGTCGTCGGCGGAGTCGCTGGCGCGGGCGGGGCCGCCGAAGCTGCGGAGTTGCCGACGACGCCCGCCGTCGAGGTGGTGAGCGACGTCGTGCTCGAGTCGCTTCGCACGGTGACGGACGCCTCGGGCCGACCGATCTCCGAGGCGCGGTTCGTGAACTACCGGCACGAACCGCAACGGCTCGCTGCGGCGGCATCCGGAATCTGGGATCGCACCGACCTCACGGGCGCCGTGCTCGAGCCCGACGTCGATCTCGAGCGATTCGTCATCGGCGCGGCGCGCATCGAGACGTTCCGGCGACGGGCGGGCGACACGCCCCCCGATCTCGGGTGAGGCGGCCCTCCTGCCGAACGTCTACTCTCAACTGTCAGAACATCCGAACAACTGGAGAATCCCATGGCGCAGCTGGAGCAACGCCTCCCGGTCGAGTTGTTCCTCGACCTCGATCGCTCGGGCCCGGTGCCCCTGTACTACCAGATCGCGAGTCGGCTCGAGCAGGCGATCCTCGATCAGACGCTGCCCGCGGGCGCCCGTCTCGAGAACGAGGTCGCGCTCGCTGCCCGGCTCGGGCTCTCCCGCCCGACGATCCGGCGGGCGATCCAAGACCTCGTCGACAAGGGCCTGCTCGTGCGGCGCCGGGGCATCGGCACGCAAGTGGTGCACGGCAAGGTCACCCGCAACGTCGAACTCACGAGCCTCTACGAAGACCTCGAACGCTCGGGGCAGAAGCCCGAGACGAGGGTGCTCTCCGTTGAGATCACGACCGCCGAGGAACCGGCGGCGGATGCGCTCGGAGTGCCGGTCGGCAGCACGGTGCTGCACGTGCATCGCCTGCGCATCGCCGACGGCGTGCCGCTCGCGATTCTCGACAACGTGCTGCCCGAGCAGTTCACCGACCTCGACCTCGAGTCGCTCGAGAAGCACGGCCTCTACCAACTGCTGCGTGCCCGCGGCGTGACGATGCGCGTCGCGAAGCAGCGCATCGGCGCCCGTGCGGCGACCGGGCATGAAGCCGAGCTGCTCGACCTCTCGCGAGGGGCTCCAGTGCTCACGATGTCGCGCACCGCGTTCGACAACTCGGGCGTCGCCGTCGAGTTCGGACAGCACTGCTACCGGCCCGACCGCTACTCGTTCGAGGTCACGCTCGTCGATCGGTGAGCGGCCACGCGGGTGCCGCCGCTTACTCTCGGATGTTGATTCGGCCGAGTTCTTGAGTCGATCGGGTGAGTGCGACATAGAGCCGGTTCCAGCCGCGGGGTTCGGCCGCGATGCCATCCGGATCGATCACGAGAGTGGCGTCCCATTCCAGGCCCTTTGACTGAGTCGCGGTGATCACGGGGATGCCCTCCATGGCTGCGCTGAGAGCAGGGATCCGTGCAGTGGCCGCGATGATGCCTACGGTGCCACCAGCCCAGCGTTCGGCCAGTTCCTGGAACGCCTGCGTCGCCTCTGCCACCAGTTCCGCTTCGTCGACGTCGCGCTCCCACGGGTCGATTCCCGATGACCGGGCAGCAAGTGGTGGTTCGTTGAGGCTTCCAGCCTTGTACAGGACGGGTCCGGTCAGTGCCATGACTTCCGCGGGCGTCCGGTAGCCGATGGTCAGCTTGGCTTGAGTCCAGCGTTCGCCGAATACCGCGTTGACAGCTTGGGCCCATGATGTGTGTTGGTGCGGGGATTCGGCTTGGTCGATATCCCCGACTGCTGTGATCGACAGTTGCGGGCTGCGGCGGGCCACCATGTGCCATTGCATTTCAGACAGCTCCTGGGCTTCGTCCACAATGACGTGTCCGTAGATCCAGTCCCGGCGTGACGCAGCGCGCTCGGAGAGGAACTCTTCGGCTGCCGGGTGATTGACGGTGTCTCCGAGCAGATCAGACATTGCATCGAGCAGCGGGACGTCGCTCGTCGCCCATCCGGTCTTCCTGACCGAGACTGCTTCTCGCTCGGCGCCGCTCAGTTCCGGGGCGAACCGGCGTAGGGATGCGTCGTCACCAAGGAAGCGCTGCAGTTCCACTTCAGGGTCGAGGATGGGCCACACCGTGCGGATGGTTGAGGCGACTTGCGGGTTCTCTGCGATCTTCTCGCGTAGCCTGTCGAGTTCCTCTTCGGAGAGCACTCCATCGGCCTCGCTCCCTTCACCGCCGCCCAACTCCGGAAAGTCCACACGCCGATGCACGATGTCTTCGAGGCCATCATCGATTCGAGCGAAGAGGTCTTCGCTGCGATCAGCGACGGCCTGGGTGAGTCGGTCGTGCATCTGGTCGGCGAACACCATGCCCGCACCGTGGTAGCTGCGCCCAGAGATCGCGGCAGCTATGAGACGACCGACGGTGATAGCCGGAATCTCATATCGTTCCCCCTGCCAGACGAAATCAACAGACATGCTCGCGGGCGTGAGTGTCGCGACGTAACGGGTCAGGGCCTGTTGCCAGAGCGCTCGGCCCTTGATCTCCCCTGTTGCACGCGGATCTTCGGCGGTGACGGTGATCCCCGGAACGAGAGCATCGGGTATCGCTGCAACGATCGCGGTCTCACCCAGAGCTGGGAGCACGTGAGCGATGTAGTCCAAGAAGCGGCGCGATGGCCCGAGTGTCAGGACTCCTTGGGCTGCGAGTTGCGGGTTGGCGAAGAGCAAGTAGGCAGCGCGATGGAGGGCCACCACAGTCTTGCCCGTGCCAGGGCCGCCCTGAACCACGAGTGGCCCTTTGACGTCGGCACGGACCACCTCGTCTTGTTCCCGCTGCAGCGTCGCGGCGGCGGCGGTCATCTGGCCGGTGCGACGCTCCCCGAGCGCAGCGAATAGCGCTCCTTCGCCGACCAACCCGCTCGCGTTCGCCACGTCGAGCGGTTCATCGTCGACGCCAGTGACCGTGCGGCCTTCGATGCGAATGTGCCGGCGGTGCGCCTGTCCCAGAGGTTCGACTGGTGTGGCCATGTAAAAGGGACGAGCGGCATGTGCGCGCCAGTCGACGACCAGAGGATCATCATCGTCGGTGGGACCGGAGATGCCGATCCGCCCGACACGGCGAGTGGTCCCGTCCAGAGAGTCAAGGCGTCCGAAGATCAGGCCGCTCTCCGCGCGCTGCAACTCGGTCCGCTGCCGGGCCAGGCCTCGGTAGCGAGCCTGCTCGACCGCATCCTGCGCCGGAGCCGACAACTCTGCATCCAAAGACCGGAGAATCTCAGAGCGACGCTCATGCGCTGTATCGAGATACACCTGCTCTTCAACAATGGCATCGTCGCGTGCGGCAGCGCGGTCGTCCTGCGTCGCAGTGGTCTCGTCGAGCACCGGGCCTCCTTCAATGGTTGAAGTCGTGGGTCAAGCGCCCGATCGTGGAACCGACTGAAATCGGAGCCACCATCTGGGCAAGTTCACTAGTAAACCACTAGTACTTGCTGGAGTAAAGTACTCGGATTTCAATTGCAAATTGGTCGAAAAGATGCCCTACTGTACGCATGGGAAATCTGACGCATTCGGCGAGTTCCGCGCGTGAGTCCGGTCTCAGAGCTGCGTTCGATGTCCTCGGCAAGAAGTGGAATGGCATCATCCTTGCCGCCCTGAGCCAGGGGCCGATCAAGTTCTCCGACCTGCGTCGTTCCGTGGGATCGATCACGGACTCCGTCTTGTCTGATCGCCTCGTAGATCTCATCGCCGCAGGTCTCGTCGAACGGGCGGAAACCGGTGTCCGCCCGAACCACATCACCTATGCGCTCTCGCAACAGGGGCAGGCAATCCAACCCATTTTCGACCGTCTCGCGACCTGGGCGGCCACCAACCTTCAGGCTCCAGGCCAGGGCTAGCCATTTGAGCCGAGTAGACCGCCCGCAAGCTCAGCACGAAGGTCTGCCGCACCAAGGGCCATCGCGCTTGGTGCGATTCGATCTCGCCGGCTCAGCCGAGCAGCGGCCGCTGCTGCTCGCGCGCAGCCTCGTACTGCGCACGCGCTGCCTGCACGCTCGGGGTCGCGGATGTCTCGGCCACGGGTACATCCCACCAGCCGCCGCCGTCGGGGCCGGACAACAACGGGTCGCTCTCGATGTGGATGAGCGTTGACGTGGGCGATGCCTTGGCCGTCGCCATCGCACGGCTGAGTGCGGCGATGGCGTCGGGGCCCGGCGCGATCTCGATCACCTCGACACCGTAGCTGCGAGCGTTGGCGGCGAGGTCGACCGGCAGCGGCTCGGTGCCCTGGAAGTTGCGCGCCGCTGGGTCGTAGCGGCGATACCTGGTGCCGAAACGCTGTCCGCCGACCGACTCCGAGAGGTTGCCGATCGAAGCGTAGCCCTGGTTCTGCACGAGCACGACGATGAGCTTGTGGCCTTCGGCGACCGCCGTCACGAGTTCGGTGTGCAGCATCAGGTACGAGCCGTCGCCGACCATGACGATGACGTCGCGATCGGGCGCCGCGCGGCGCACGCCGAGACCACCGGCGATCTCGTAGCCCATGCACGAGAAGGCGTACTCGACGTGGTAGCCGAGCGGGTCGCGCACCCGCCAGAGCTTGTGCAGGTCGCCCGGCAAGGAGCCGGCGGCCTGCACGACGACGTCGCGAGGGTCGCTGGCAGCCTGCACGGCGCCGATGATCTCGGATTGCGCCGGGCGGTCGCGGTGCGAGGGCACGAACGCGGCGTCGACGACGGCGTTCCATGCCTTTCGCTCCGCAGTGACGAGTTCGGCTTGCGACGCGGCGACCCGGTACCGGGCGAGCTCGACCTCGAGCGCCTCGAGCGCCGTGCGCGCGTCTGCGACCACGGGCAGCTGCGTGCCGTGCTTGTAGGCATCGAAGGCCGCGACGTTGATGTTCACGAACGCGACATCCGGGTGCTGGAATGCGCTGCGGCTCGCGGTCGTGAAGTCGCTGTACCGCGTGCCGATACCGATCACGACATCGGCCTCGGCCGCAAGCCGGTTCGCGGCGGTGCTCCCTGTGGCGCCGACGCCGCCGAGGTATGCAGGGTGATCCCACGGGAGTACCCCGCCGCCCGCCTGCGTCGTGGCGACCGGGATGCCGGTGGCCTCGACGAGCCGGCGTAGCACCTCTTCGGCGCCCGAGTAGATCACTCCACCACCCGCGATGATGATGGGTGCGCGGGCGCCCCGGATCGCCGCGACGGCGCGAGCGAGCGGCCCCGGCTCAGGCAGTGGCCGTCGCACATGCCACTCGCGGTCGGCGAGGAAGGTGAGCGGCACGTCGAACGCCTCGGCCTGCACGTCCTCGGGCAGGGCGATCGTCACGGCGCCGGTCTCGGCGGGGTCGGTCAGCACTCGCATCGCGCCGAGCGCGATCGAGAAGAGTTGCTCGGGCCGCTCGACGCGGTCGAAGAAGCGCGACAGCGGCCGGAACGCGTCGGTGACCTGGATGCTCGGATCGTGCGGCAGCTCGAGCTGCTGCAGCACCGGGTCGGCGACGCGCGTCGCGAAGGTGTCGCTCGGCAGCAGCAGAGCCGGGAGGCGGTTGCTCGTCGCGAGGGCGGCGCCGGTCAGCATGTTCGCGGCTCCCGGCCCGACGGACGCGGTGCTCGCGTACGTCGCCCGGCGCCGGCGCATGCGCGCGAACCCGACCGACTGGTGCACCATGGCCTGCTCGTTGCGCGCCTGGAAGTACGGCATGAGCTCGGGGTCGGCGGCATTCGACTCCATGAGGGCCTGCCCGAGGCCGGCGACGTTGCCGTGGCCGAAGATGCCGAACACGCCGGGGACGGTGCGCTCGCGAAGGTCGCCATCGACGGTCCATTGGTGGGCGAGGAACTCGACGAGGGCCTGACCGACGGTCATGCGCTTCGTCGACGCGCTGCTCGGGGTCACTGACTCGTTGCTCGCGGTCACGGGCGGGGTCCTTTCGCGGCACGGGTATAGGGCAGTCGGGCGTCGACGGGTTCGGATTCCCACGAGGATCGCACCCAGGCGTGCCCGGGCTCATCGCTGATGTGCCAGACGCGTTCGCCGGGGCCCGCCATGACGTTGAGGTAGTAGAGGTCGTTGCCGGGCGGCGCGGCCGCCGGCCCGTGGAAGCCGCCCGGGATGAGCGCCACGTCGCCGCTGCCGACGCGCTCGTCGAGCTCGATCTCCGTCGCGGCCGACGAGGTGGCGCTGAAGAGTGCGTAGGGCGACGCCGCGCCCGCGCCCGCGCCCGCGCCCGTGCCCGCGACGGCCGGCTCCGGCGGCGCGACCTCGAAGTAGTAGATCTCCTCGAGCTGCGACTCCCGCCCCGCCAGCTCCTCGTCGTGCTTGTGCGGCGGATACGACGACCAGTTGCCGGCCGGCGTGATCACCTCGCAGACGATCAGGCGCTCGGCGTCGAGCACGGCCGGGGTGCCGAGATCGTGCACCTGCCGGCTCGCGCGCCCGCGACCGCGAAGTTCGACGGGCACTTCGTCGCGTTCGATGCGGCGAAGCGGATGCCGCGTGGTCGCCGGCGCCTCGGCCACGGCGATGCGACCCACGCCCGTGAGCGTTGCGCGCGTTCCCGGCGGCAGGAAGAGGATGTCGGTTGGGCCGTCGAAGACGGATGCGCGGCCCTCGAGTTCGACTTCGTGCAGCACGTCGTCTTCGGTGAACGCGCGCACGCGGCATCCGCTCGTCAATGGCACGATGAGCCGCTCGACCTCGCTCGCGGGCAGTTCGACCTCGCGTCCGGCGAGCTCGGCGACCCGCAGCCCGGTGTGCTGCCAGCCGGGAAGCGACGAGTCGACGACGATGTCCCAGCCGTCGCGGGCGAGGCTCGCTCGCGGGTGGAACCAGGGGTCGTCGTTCGGCCGGGTCGGCTTCGCCGTCGGGGTCGTGCTCGACTGGTCGGTCACGGTTGCTCCTTCGAATCTCGTCGGCGCCGCAGCACCGCACCGTCGCGTCGTCAGTGCTCGTGCACGAGTGCTGCCGCAGTGTCGACGGCGCGCTGCACGTCTCCGTCGGGAGGATAGATGAGCGTGCGCCCGACCACGAGCCCGCGGACGCCGGGCAGCGCAAGTGCGTGCTGCCAGCTGGCGTACATCGCGTCTGGGTCGTCGGGGCGCTCCCCGCCGAGCAGCAGGGTCGGCAGCGTCGTCGCCGCCATCACTCGCTCCATCTCGTCGACCACCGGCAGCTTCATCCAGGTGAAGGCCGAGCTGGAGCCGAGGCCCGCGGCGATCGCGACGGAGGTGATGACGGCGTCGGCGGTGAGATCGTTGACGCTGCCGCCGCCGCGGAGTGAGCTCATGAACGGCTCGAGAATGATCGGCACACCCGCCTGTGCGGCAGCCGTGACGGCCGCTGCACAGGCCTCGATCGTCGCCGCCGAGCCGGGGTCCTGCAGGTTGATGCGCAGCAGCGCCTTCGCGACATCGAGGCCGTCGCGCACGATGCCGTCGATGTCGTAGCCCGTGAATCGGTCGTCCATCTCGAAGCTCGATCCGCGGAGCCCGCCGCGATTCATCGAGCCGACGACGACCTTGCCGTCGAGTGCTCCGAGCAGTGCGAGGTCGTCGATGATGTCGGGGGTGCCGAGCACGCCGTCGACGCCGGGGCGGCTGAGGGCCAGGGCGAGTCGGTCGAGCAGCTCGTACCGGTCGGCCATCGCCATGGGTTCGTCGCCGACGCCGAGGGCCCCGCGTGCCGGATGGTCGGCCGCGAGGATGAAGAGCCGGCCGTTCTCGCCGAGCAGGGGTCGTCGCGAGCGAGCGGCGTGGGCGGCCGCGATCGCAGCGGGGTCGTTCGCCCGCCGGTCGCGAATGGCGGCGAATCGGTCGTCGTCGACGAATCGTCGAATGGTCTCAGGATGCATCGGCGGCCCCTCCGTCGCGTGCGTGCTCGGGTTCGAGGGCGACCGCGGTGCCGGCGCCGGCGCGGCTGCCTGCGCGTTCCCGGGCGAGCTCCTCGACCTCGGCGGTCGTCGGCATCGCCGTCGAGCACTCCCGGCGGGAGGCAACGATGGCACCGGCGACGTTCGCGAAGGCGATCGTGCGCTCGAGCGGCCACCCCGCGAGCAGGCCGTGGCAGAACGCGCCGCCGAATCCGTCGCCGGCGCCCAGCCCGTTGACGACCTGAACCGGGAAGGCGGGCGACTCGACGGTCTCATCGCGTGTCTTCGCGAGCACGCCGTGGGGGCCGCGCTTCACGACGGCGAGCTCGACGCCGCGATCGAGCAGCGCATCGGCCGCGCGGTGCGGGTCGCGCTCGCCGACGGCGACCTCGCACTCGTCGAGGTTGCCGATGGCGACGGTCACCGAATCGAGGGCGGCGGACACCTCACGCCGCGCCTCATCGACGGAGCGCCAGAACATCGGGCGGTAGTCGAGGTCGAGCACGGTGTGCTGTCGTCGCCCGCGAGCGAGCCACGCGGCGTGGTGGGCTGCCCGGCTCGGCTCCTCACTGAGGCCGGTCACGGTCGACCAGTAGATCGTCGCGGAGCGGATGTCGTCGAGCGGCAGGCTCTCGGGCGTGATCTCGAGGTCGGGCGCTTTCGGCTTGCGATAGAACGTGAGCGGAAAGTCGTCGGGCGGGAAGATCTCGCAGAAGGTGAGCGGTGTCAATAGCTCGGGCACGGTCGCGATGAATCGCGGGTCGACACCGAAGCTGCCGAGTTCGCGCCGAATGTATCGACCGAAGGCGTCGTCGCCGGTGCGGGTGATCACGGCGCTCCGGCGCCCGTGCCGGGCTGCGGCGATCGCGACGTTCGTGGCGCTTCCGCCGACGGACTTGCTGAAGAGCTCGGCTTCGTCGAGGTGCACGCCGTCGCGCGTCGGATAGAGGTCGATGCCGACGCGACCGATGGTGATGAGGTCGAAGGGCGATGCTGTCGTGTTGGTCATACTGCGTCGTACAACTTTCTGCCGGTGCCGCGTGCGGTATCAGCAGTCTACACAGAATGTCCTAACAAAGTGGAGCGAGCGGATGCCCCGGGCCTCAGCCGCGGCATCCGCTCGCCGTTGCTCAGCTCGCCGGCGTGATGTTGTGGTTCTGCCGGAACACGTTGCCCGGGTCGAGCTGCGCTTTCACGCGGCGGAGGCGTTCGAGCGTGGCCGGCGGGTACATCGCCCGGATGACCTCTTCGCCGCGGTTCTCGGAGAAGTTGCCGTAGACGCCGCTCGTGAACGCGAGGGCCGCGTCGTTGCCGGCCTTCACAGCCGCCACCTGTTCGGCCGGCGCATCCGTGGGCAGCACGCCGTTGACGATGAGGAACGCCTCGGCGTCGCGGTGGGCGATGGCCGTGGCATCAGGCGCAACGCGCGAGAACGCGCCGCCGAGAGCGCGCAGCATGGCCATCGTCGGCACCTCGCGGTCGTATGCGGCGGCGACCGCATCGAGCGCTGCATCGGAGAGCTCGGGCACGAAGCCGTTGCCCCCGACGAACTGGAGCGGCGGACGCCCGAGCGGGGCGTCTTCGAGCAGGTCGCCGTAGGCCACCGGCGCGAGCGAGACCTCGGTGACCGACGGGAGTGCGAGGAGCGGCGCGAGCAGCTCACGAAGTCGCTCCTCGCTGCCCTGCAACGCGACGCCGAGCTGCGGGCCGGCGGGCATGCCCGGGGCGAACGCCGGCATCAGCACGAGCGTCGAGTTCAGCTCGTCGGGGCCGCCGCGCATGATGTCGCGCCACGCCCGCAGCACCGCCGGCACGTCGGATCGGTCGAACCGCACGTGCCCGCCGACGAGGCCGTCGGCGGGCACGGCCTGGAAGACGAATCGCGTCACTACGCCGAAGTTGCCGCCGCCGCCGCGGAGCGCCCAGAACACCTCGGGGTGCTCGGTCTCGTTCACCGTCAGCACCTCACCGGCCGCGGTGACGAGCTCGGCCTCGCGGAGCGCGTCGATCGCGAACCCCTGCCCGCGGACCAGCCATCCGATGCCCCCGCCGAGGGCGAGACCGCCCACGCCGACGTCGCGGGTGTCGCCCGAGCTGATGCCCAGACCGTGCGGAGCGAGTGCTGCGGCGACATCGCCCCAGCGCGCGCCGCCACCGACGGTGACGAGACCGTCGTCGCCGACTTCGATGGCCGTGAACTCGGCGAGGTCGACGACGAGGCCGTCTTCGACCGGAACGAGGCCGTGGCCGCCGCTGCGCACGGCGATGGGAAGGCCGGCCGCCGCCGCGAGGCCGACGGCGGCCGCGACTTCTTCGGCGATGTGCGGCCGGACGACCGCTTCGGGTTCGCCGACGCCGGCGAAGACGGTACGGCCGGCGTCGTATTCGGTTGCGCCGGGACCATGCGCCCGGCCTGGAATTCGCTCACTGAGATCGGAGAGAAGAGACATTTTGCCAGTCTGGCAGCGGCCTGCGACATCCGGAACGCTGCTCGCTGAGCGCTGAATCCGTGCGTTCGCATGCTCATCGATCGGCACCTCAGTGTGTCGAAACCCATGTGTTATGAGGCACTTATGTTACGAGACAGATCCGGCTGGAGTGCCAACTAGCCCCGCAGTTTCGTCGCTCCGAGTCGACCGCGACGTCGCGCACGTTAGTGGACCCTCTACCGGGTGAGGTGTTGCCGGTCCACTGCATAGAGGCACTCACGAACCGCCCGACCATCGTCGCTATCCGACGTTGACACGAGGCTCATACCGATGCGCTCGCAAAGCGCCCTCGAGGGTAGATTCCCTTCGTCGGTCTTCGCCACGACCAGAACGAAGCCGAACGCGTCTAACGCGGCGTGGACGAGCGCAGCGACGGCTTCGGTCGCGAATCCCTGCCCACCTGAGGCCGGATCGAAGACGTAGCCCACCTCGGCTGTCTTCGGCTGATCGTCGAGCCACACGAGACCAACCTCACCGACCACTTCGGTGGCGTTCTGGGCCTCGACGAGCAGAACGAGTTCGTCACCGGCTTCAGAAAAGGCGGCATCTTCATATGTCGCGAGTTCCTCTTCAGCTTTCTCGCGTGTCCAAACACCCGCTCTGAGGTGTCGAGCGACGTCAGGGCGAGATCGGTAGGCCAGGACCGCGTCCACATCAGTACGGCGGCAACGCCGAAGGTGAAGTCGAGCGGTGGTTATCACGTCATCGATGTTACCGCCGCGCCGCGCCCCGCCCCCTTGCTGGTCGGCTATCGCACCCAGCTCGTTCCTGGCGGTCACCCCAGTCCCGTCGCCACAGCGATCCCCGGTAGCCTGCCCGATGAAAGCACCCGCAAGTTTGCGTTCTCCACGACACGGTTTCTGTCTCATATCCCTAGGGATACGAGACGTCTCACGCGTCGCTCCCCGCGCCTTTCGTGAACCCGGGAATCTCGGGGCGGCGACTCTCATAACTACGTCGCATAACCTCCTGCATGAATTTCAGTACTCACCGTTAGTTATGCGACAACCCCAAGCGCAGAATGACGAAGCTGATCGGCTCCGCGCGCGTATCGACGCGCCAGCAATCCACCGACCGGCAAACAGGTCGACATCCTTGCCGCAGGCGTCCGGCGCGATGACCTCTACGTCGACCAAGGCAGCTCCGGAGCTGGAGCATCGCGACCACACTTCGATCGCGCGCTCGACGCCCTCCAAGACGGTGACACTCTCGTCGTCACGACTCTGGACCGGCTGGGGCGATCGACACAGAACATGTCAGTTGTCATCACGTGTCAAAGCTTTTGACACGAACGCAATACCTGTAAAAAAATCGACGAAAAGTTTACGCATGAGTATCTCGCCCCACTGCGACGATGTGGTTGACCTCGCTCGTCGGCGCCGGCCTGCTTACGGACCTCAAGGTCGGGAGAGACCGGCTTTCGTCAACGCATTCCTCAGGCTCCTCCCGCGTGAGGAAGTGAGGAAGATGTCTCGCAGCCGGGTTCGGGCAGAACCGACCCTATTCTGAGCCTCGGATGCCGCGGCATCCGCTCGCCTCGGATCACTCGCCGCTCGGGTGCGCTCCCGCCGCGTCGATGACCCATGCGTACGCGAACGCCCGCTCGCGCCAGGCCGAGTACCGCCCCGAGACCCCGCCGTGCCCGGCCGCCATCTCGATCTTCAGCAGCGGTTCGGCGCCGACATCCCGAAGGCGAGCGACCCACTTCGCGGGCTCCACGTAGAGCACGCGGGTGTCGTTGAGCGAGGTCACCGCGAGGATGGGCGGGTAGTGCCGCCCGCCGTGGGCGCCATCGTGCACGTTCTCGATGGGGGAGTACGACTTCATGTAGTAGTAGACCTCTTCGTCGTCGAGCGGGTTGCCCCACTCGTCCCACTCGATGACGGTGAGCGGCAGTGACGGGTCGAGGATCGACGTCAACGGGTCGACGAACGGCACCTCTGCGAGGAAGCCCGAGAAGTAGCGGGGCGCGATGTTGGCGACCGCGCCGATGAGGAGGCCCCCGGCGCTGCCGCCCTGCGCGACGAGTCGGTCGGGCGCGGTGATGTCTTGGTCAATGAGGTGACGGGCCACCGCGACGAAGTCGGTGAACGTGTTGCGCTTCTCGAGCTTCTTGCCGTGCTCGTACCAGAGCCGGCCCATCTCGCCGCCGCCGCGCACGTGCGCCACGGCGAAGATCATGCCTCGGTCGAGCAGTGACAGCCGGGAGATGCCGAATCCGGGGTCGATCGAGAGCTCGTACGAGCCGTAGCCGTAGAGCAGGGTCGGCGCAGGGGTGCCCAGGTCGACGAGGTCGTGCCGATACACGAGCGAGATCGGCACCCGGGTGCCGTCGTCGGCGATCGCCCACTCGCGGCGCTGGGCGTAGCGGGTCGCGTCGTAGTCGCCGAGCACCTGCTGGCGCTTGCGCAGCTTTCGCTCTCCGGTGGCGACGACCACGTCGTACACGGTCGATGGCGTCACGAAGCTCGTGTAGCCGATGCGCAGCGTCGGCTGCTCCCAGTCGGGGTTGCCGCCGACGCCGACCGAGAACAGTGCTTCGTCGAACGCGAGTTCGTGCAGGGTGTCGTCGGAGTGGTTGTTCGGGCGCCCTTCGACAGGCTCAGGGAGCGGACTGGTGGGCACCTTCGCGATCGCCACCCGCGGCAGACCCTCGCGCCGGTACTCGACCGCGACGAAGTCGCGGAACGCGTCGACCCCCTCGAGGCGCACGGCGGGATCGTGGGCCAGCAGCATCCGTCGGTCGCCCTGCGGGTCGGATGCCGCGACGCTCACGAGCTCGAAGTTGACGGCTCCGTCGTTGTGCACGATGAGCAGGCGATCTTTGCCGCCGGCGATGACATGCTCGACGTCGTACTCGACTCCGTCTTTGCGAGGCCACACCACGGCGAATTCGCCAGTCGGCTCCGCAGCGTCGAGCAGCCAGGTCTCGCTCGTGACGTTCGAGCCGGCCTCGATGAGCAAGAACTTGCGGCTGCGTGTGAGGCCGACGCCGAGCCAGAACCGCTCGTCGGGCTCGTGGAAGACCGAGACGTCGTCGGATGCCGCGGTGCCGACCTCGTGCCGCCAGATCGTGTCGGGGCGCCACGACTCGTCGACCGTTGCGTAGAAGACGTAGCGACCACTCGCGTCGAACGTGGCGCCGCCCGACGTGCCCTCGATCACGTCGTCGTACTCTCGGCCCGAGCCGTCGAGCGAGCGCAGCCGGATCGTGTAACGCTCGTCGCCCTCGATGTCGATCGCGTAGAGGAGGGTGGACCCGTCGGAGGTGACGTCGAAGCTGCCGAGCGAGTAGAAGTCGTGGCCGGCGGCCTCGACGTTGTCGTCGAGCAGCACCTGCTCACCGGGGAGGCTCCCTGAGCTTGTCGAAGGGACCGCCGTTTCGCCCTGCCGACTCGCTTCGACAGGCTCAGCGAGCGGAATGGCCGGCGGTTCCCAGTCGTCGGCGCCGGCTGCCGGCACTCGGCAATGGATGCCGTACTGCTGGCCCTCGACCGTGCGGGTGAAGTACCACCAGTCGCCCTCGCGCGTGGGCACGCTGAGGTCGGTCTCTTGAGTGCGGGTCTTGATCTCCTCGAAGATCTGCTCCTGCAGAATCGCGAGGTGCACGGTCTTCGCCTTCGTGTAGGCGTTCTCTTCATGGAGATGCGCGATGACGGCCGGGTCGTCCTTCTCCCGCAGCCACTCGTAGTCGTCGACGACCACGTCGCCGTGGTGCACGCGTTCGGTGGGTCGTTTCTCGGTCTTCGGCGGAGTCAGCACGCTCCAACGGTACGCCCCTCCGGCGGCTCGGCAGATCACGAAGATTGTTCGCGAAGCGACCCTGGGTTAGGTTAGCCTTAGCTTAATTACTCCGTTCGTACCCGGGAGAAGCGTGTGCTCGCCAACTACCTGATCGGCCTTCGCGAAGGCCTCGAAGCAGGACTCATCGTCGGCATCCTGATCGCGTACCTCGGCAAGATCGGCCGACGCGACCTGTACGGCAGGCTCTGGATTGGCATCGCCATCGCGGTCGCCGTCTCGCTCGGCGTCGGCGCGCTGCTGACCTGGGGTCCGTACGCGATGACCTTCCAGGCGCAGGAGGTGCTCGGCGGCGTGCTCTCGCTCGTCGCGGTCGCGCTCGTCACCTGGATGATCTTCTGGATGGGCACCCACGGCGCGCGCCTCTCGAAAGAGCTGCGCGGGCAAGTGGATGCCGCGATCGACCGTTCCTGGTTCGCGATCGTGCTGCTCGGCGCGCTGTCGGTCGGGCGCGAGGGCATCGAGACCGCGCTCTTCGTGTGGGCGAACGTCTCGGGCGGCAGCGACCCCGTGGCCGGCACGGTCGGAGCCCTGCTCGGCATCCTCACCGCCGTCGCCATCTCGTGGGGTATCTCGCGCGGCCTCGTGCGCATCAACCTCTCGGTGTTCTTCACCTGGACGGGCCTCTTCCTGATCCTCGTCGCGGCGGGCGTGCTGGTCTACGGCATCGGCGACCTGCAGGAGGCCTCCGTCATTCCCGGCTGGGGCGTGCACGCGTTCAGCCTCGTCGAGCTCGTGCCTCCGGGCAGCTGGTACGGCACGCTCCTCGGCGGCATCTTCAACTTCACGCCCGAGCCGACCTGGGCGCAGGTCATCGGCTGGGTGTTGTACGTCGCCATCACGACGACGCTCTACCTCGCGATGCTGCACCGGCGACGCCGCCCGGTTCGAACTGAACTCGCTGAGCCTGTCGAGTTCGCTGAGCCTGTCGAAGCGAACCCTCCCGCATGACCGCCCCCTCGACACGCTCAGGGCACTTCTTGCAGACCCAACCTCGATCAACAGGAGCCCCCATGACCCGACGCCCCCTTGCGGCATCCGTTGCCGTGACCGCACTCGCGCTGGCCCTCACCGGCTGCGTCGCGAAGTCAGATCTCGCATCGGCAATCGCGGTCGACATCACCGATGACGGATGCGCCGTGGCCGCCGCCGCCGCGCCCGCCGGCGCTGTGACGTTCAGCCTCGCCAACAACGGCTCCGACGTGAACGAGTTCGAGATCCTCGCCGACGACCAGCTGCGCATCGTGGGCGAGAAGGAGAACGTGACGCCCGGCCAGGAGGTCGAGTTCGTCGCCCAGCTCGGCCCGGGCACGTACTACACGGCGTGCAAGTTCCAGCAGGTCGGCGCCCCGATCGGGCTCGCCGAGTTCACCGTCACTGGTGAGACGTCCGCCGTCTCGGCCGACGAGCAGGCGCTCAGCGAGCAGGCCGTCACCGAGTACCTGGCGTACGTGCGTTCGCAGTCCGCCGAGCTGCTGCCGCTCGTCGAGGCGTTCGCCGGCGCCTACGCCACCGGCGACGACGAGACCGCTCGCTCGCTGTTCGCGTCGACGCGCGTGCCCTACGAACGCATCGAGCCGACCGCCGAAGCGTTCGGCGACCTCGACCCGAAGATCGACTTCCGCGAGGTCGACGCCGTCGCCGACGGGCTCGAGTGGACCGGCTTCCACCGCATCGAGAAGGACCTCTGGCCGCCGGCCGCGGGCGACCTCAACTCCGACGGGCAGGACGCCCTGAAGGACTGGACGCCGTCGACTCCCGAGCAGCGTCAGGCGTACGCCGACGGCCTGGTGGCGGATGTCACGGAGCTCCACGACCTCGTGACCGCCGACGACTTCACGGTCTCGCTCGACGCCATCTCCAACGGTGCGATCGCTCTGCTCGACGAGGTCGCAGCGGGCAAGATCACCGGTGAAGAGGACTGGTGGTCGGGTACCGACCTCTCCGACTTCGCCGCCAACGTGCAGGGCGCGGGCGTCGCGTTCGGCGCGGTGCGCGCGCTCGCCGAGTCGAAGGGCGACGAGGGCACTGCCCTTGCGACCGAGATCGACGAGCAGTTCGCGGGGCTCGAGGCGGCGCTCGGCGAGTACGGTTCGCTCGAGTCGGGCTTCGTGAACTACTCCGAGCTCACCGACGCCGACAAGAAGGCGCTGAGCGACCAGGTCAATGCCCTCGCCGAGCCGCTCTCGAAGCTCACCGCGACGGTGCTCGGGGTCTGATGAGCGACGATCGTTCGTCGAGTAGCGCCGCCGGAGGCGACGCGTCTGCTTCGCGGGTTGAGGAGCGCCCGACGAAGGAGGACGCGTCTGTTTCGCGGGTTGAGGAGCGCCCGACGAAGGAGGACGCGTTTGCTTCGCGGGTTGAGGAGCGCCCGACGAAGGAGGACGCGTCTCGAAACCCTGCCCCCCGTGACGATGGTTTCGAGACGGCCGCAGACGGCCTCCTCAACCCGCACAGCGGCGTCAGTCGCCGGCAGCTGTTCGGCTTCCTCGGCGCGGGCGCGGCCGGCGCCGTGGTCGGTGCAGCCGGGGGAGCCGGTGCGGCGCTCGCCGCGACCGGCGGTGGGGCGACGGAGGCCTCGGGCGCCGCGGCATCCGCGTTCCCGTTCTTCGGGGCGCACCAGGCCGGCATCGTGACCGCGGCACAGGACCGCCTGCACTTCGCCGCCTTCGACGTCGCCGAGACCCTCGACCGCGACGGGCTCATCGAGCTGCTCACGGAGTGGACGGATGCCGCGGCGCGCCTGAGCCAGGGGCTCGAGGTCGCCGAGGGCGGTGCCGTGGGCGGCTCCGACTACGCGCCGCCCGCCGACACCGGCGAGGCGCTCGGCCTGGCGGCGAGTGGGCTGACGATCACGTTCGGCTTCGGACCGGGACTCTTCAGCGACGCGGGCGGCGCCGATCGGTTCGGGCTCGCGGCGCGGAAGCCCGCGCTGCTCGAGCCGCTGCCGCGGTTCCAAGGCGATGCGCTCGTGCCGGAGATCTCGGGCGGCGACCTCTGCGTCCAGGCGTGCGCCGACGACCCGCAGGTCGCCGTGCACGCGATCCGCAACCTCAGCCGCATCGCGTTCGGCCGCGCGAGCCTGCGCTGGTCGCAGCTCGGCTTCGGCCGCACCTCGTCGACATCGACGACGCAGGCGACGCCGCGGAACCTCTTCGGCTTCAAGGACGGCACCGCGAACGTGAAGGCCGAGGAGACGGCGGCGGTCGACGAGCAGGTCTGGGTCGCGGCATCCGATGACCCGGCCTGGCTCGCGGGCGGCTCGTACCTCGTGGCCCGCCGCATCCGCATGATCATCGAGAACTGGGACCGCGTGCAGCTCGGTGAGCAGGAACAGCTCGTGGGTCGTTCGAAGGGCGAGGGGGCGCCGCTCTCGGGCGGCACCGAGTTCACGGAGCCCGACTTCGAGAAGACTGGCGTGGCCGACAAGCCTCTCATCGACGCGAACGCGCACGTGCGACTCGCGCACCACTCGAACGCCGGCGGCGCTCGTATGCTTCGCAGGGGATACAACTTCGTCGACGGCAACGACTCGCTCGGCCGGCTCGACGCGGGCCTCTTCTTCCTGTCGTTCCAACGCTCGCCGCAGCAGTTCATCGACGTGCAGCGGAGCCTCGCGAGCGACGGGCTCAACGAGTACCTGAAGCACGTCGGTTCCGCCGTCTTCGCGGTGCCCGGAGGCGTGGCGAAAGGCGAGTTCGTGGGGCAGGCGCTCTTCGCCTGAGCGTCCCCGATCTGGCTCTTTCCGGCGACCGCGAGATGTGGTTGAGTGAGCCATGGAATCCGGTGATGTCGCCGTGAAGCCGTTCAACCGCCGGCTGGCGCTCCTCCTTGCGATGGCGATGTTCGTACTCGTCGTCGACACCTCGCTCATGAACGTGTCGATCTCGGCGGTCGTGGAAGACCTCGGCACGACCGCGAGCGGCGTGCAGGGTGCCATCGCACTCGAGGCGCTCGTCTCCGCCGCGTTCATCCTCATCGGCGGCAAGACCGGCGACCTCATCGGCCGGAAGCTCGCCTACATCCTCGGGCTGCTCGGGTACGCCGTCGGCGCGATCGCAATGACGCTGGCCCAAGACCTCACCGCGATCATCATCTTCTGGGCGATCATCGGAGGCATCGGTGCGTCGCTGCTGCTCCCGGCGATGCAGTCCCTCATCCACGGCAACTTCCAGGGCGCGCAGCAGAAGCGCGTGTACGCCCTCGTCGGTGCCTCGGCCGCGATCGCAGCGGGCATCGGCCCGTTGCTCGGCGGCGTCATCACGACGTTCCTCTCCTGGCGAGTGGGGTTCCTGCTCGAGGCGATCGTCATCGCCGTCGTGCTCTCGGGCATCGGGCTCGTCAAGGATGTGCGCTATACCGGTTCGCGTGCGGTCGACTGGGTCGGCGCGGCGCTCTCGGTCGTCGGCATGGGCGGCATCGTGCTCGGCATTCTCGTCTGGCAGGAGGGCGGGCAGTACGTGGCCCTCATCATCGGCGTCGGGGCGATCGCGCTCGTCGGGTTCGTTTGGTGGCTGCGGGAACGCAAACGACGCGAGCGTGCGACCCTCATCGATCCGGTGCTGTTCGAATCGAAGGTGTTCAAGGCGGGGGTGAGCGGCCAGCTTCTGCAGCAGATCGCCCTCGGCGGCTCGATGATCGTGCTGCCGCTCTACCTCCAGATGGTGCTCGGCTACAACGCGCTGCTCGCCGGTCTCTCCATCGCGCCGCTCTCGCTGAGCATGTTCGCGGTCGCACTGGTGGCCGGGAAGCGAGCGAACGGCCGTCCGAGCTCGATCATCCTGTGGGGCTTCGGGCTCCTCGTCATCGGCTTGGCCGCGGTCGTGGTGGTCGTGCCGCGTGCCGACTCGGGCTGGTGGCTGGCCATTCCGCTGGTCATCGCCGGTGGCGGGCTCGGGCTGCTCGTCTCGCAGCTCAACAACTACACGCTGTCGCCGATCTCCGACGAACGGGTGAGCGAGGCGGCGGGCGTGAACTCCGCCGCGGGTTCCTTCGGGCTCTCGTTCGGCCTCGCCTTCGCCGGCGCCATCATGCTCGCCGTGCTCGCCTTCACGTTCACTGCTCGCGCGGAATCGAGCGCGGTGCTCGAGCCCGCGGAGCAGCAGCGCGTTGCGGTCGCCCTCGAGGAGGACGCCCAGCTGATGTCGGACGAGCAGCTCGAGGAGCTGCTCGCCGACCAGCCCGACGACGTGCAGGAGGAGATCATCGCGATCAACACCGAGTCACGGCCGATCGCGCTGCAGGTCGCCTTGCTCATCCCGATCCTCGCGGGGCTGCTCGGCATCGTCACTGCGTTGCGGATGCGGCGGCTGCCCGACCCGAAACCCTCGGCGGCCGCTGAGGGAAGCGTGCTCGGCTGACCGAAGGCGCACGGAGCTCCAGAATGAGCGAGCCGCTCGGTGCGGGTGACCCGGGCGCTGCGGCATCCGGCGACTGAAGGTGTTCATCGCGGTGGCGGTGCGCCGCCGCCGCTGCTGCTCACTCGGTCGACTCCTTGACCTGCCAGCGGCCGTCGCCCTGGTCGATCAGCACACCGCTCACTCTGGCGCCGTCGCGTTCCGCCGAGAATCCGATCGGCGGCAGCCCCTTGTCGGAGAGGCTCAGGCCACCGCTGAACGTGGGTGAGACGTACCCGAGTTCCTCGAGCGCCTGCGTGCGCGCCTGGGTGTCCCAGATGCCAGAGAGTGTCCACGCCATCGCGCCCGCCGTGAGCGCCGAGACGAGGAAGACCACGAAGCCGAGTTCGCGGATGGGCTTCGAGCGGCGTCGGGTGCCGAGAATGGAGACGACGACGCCGATGGCGAGCGTGATCACGGGAATCGCAACCGGCCACGGATTCCAAGGGGCGATCGTGACGATCACATCGACTTCGGCAGCGAAGCTCACCCGGTCTTCGTCCAGTCGAGGTTGATGACGTCGCCGATGTAGACGTTCTCGCCGTAGTCGTGCACCTGTGGGTTCATCCGCAGCAGTTGTTGCTGCGGCAGGTCGAAGCGCTGGGCGATGTCGAAGAAGTGGTCGCCCGAGACGACGGTGTAGCTGATGGGCATGCCCGACCCGTCGAGCACGGGGGAGCCGTTCGCACCGTCGCCCGCGCCGAGATCGACGGCTGGGCCCGGCTCGTAGACGGGCGCAGGCGCGTTCGGCACCGGCTCGGGAGCGGGGGCCGGCGCGGGCTCCACGGGCGGCGCTGCGACCGGCGTCGGCGTCGGCGTGGGAGCGGGCTTCGGCGTCGCGGTGACGGTCGCGACGATGGTGACGGGCGGCGGGATGGGTGCAGCGACGCATCCGCTCAGCGCGAGCACGCCCGCTGCTCCGAGCACTGCACCGAGACCGAGAGCGGATGCCGCTTTCCTGCCGATTGCTCGCTTCACCGGGCCTCCCGACCGTAGGGCGGCGCGCCGCCCTCGGCGCACCGGTCGGTTCACACTATGGGTCGAGTCGGGCTTCCGACAAGTGGCCGATGGTCGTATTCGCATCGGGATTCCGGCAGATCACGTCATCCCGGTGCGCCGCGTGGCGAGAGCCGATCGAGGATCGCGGCACGGATGCGCGTGAGTCCTTCGACGAGCTGCGAATCGCTCGGCGCCGCATAGCCGAAGACGATGCCAGGCTGCCCATCGCCGGGGATCGCGGAATAGTCGGAGAGGGGTGCGACGCCGACGCCTTCCGCCGTGAGTCGGGCGACGACGGCAGCGGATGCCGCGGCATCCGCCAGCCCGATGACCGCGTGCAGCCCGCCGTCGAGTCCGGAGAGCGTGGCGCCGGGCAGCCCGTCGAGGGCGGCGAGCACGAGACGGCGCCGGTGAGCGTACTCGCGCCGGGCGACCGCGATGTGCCGGCGTACGGCGCCGCTCGCGAGGAGCGCGGCCATGGCATCCTGCGCCACGCCGGGCACGGGGCAGGGCTCGTCGGCGCGGGCACGGGCGATCGCGTCGCGCAGCTCGGAGTTCGCCCCTGTCGGCGGCAGCACGAGGTAGCCGAGCCGGATCCATGGCGTGAGCACCTTCGAGAAG
Source organism: Agromyces sp. Y575 (assembly GCF_059445445.1). Lineage (NCBI taxonomy): Bacteria > Bacillati > Actinomycetota > Actinomycetes > Micrococcales > Microbacteriaceae > Agromyces > Agromyces sp. Y575. The sequence goes on along the minus strand of NZ_JCAIUI010000002.1, from coordinate 710,822 downwards.
CTGCCGACGAGCACCACGCGGCCGGACTCGTCGAGCGACGCGAGCGCGGGCAGGGGCGGGCCGAGGTGTCGGAACTCGCTGTCGTAGTCGTCTTCGATCACGAGGGCGCCGGTCGCGCGCGCCCACGCGAGCAGTTCGAGCCGGGTTCCGACGGGCAGGCGACCGCCGAGTGGGTACTGGTGGCTCGGCGTGACCATGACGGCGTCGGCGCGGTGCGGAATTCGTCGCAGTGCGTCGAGGTCGAGCCCGTCGGCGTCGAGCCCGACTGGTGCGGTGCGGGCGCCGTGGCGCTCGAGGGTGCGGCGCGCCGACGGGTAGCCGGGATGCTCGACCGCGACCACGGGAGCCCGCCCGGCGACGGATGCGAGTGCGAAGGCCACGAGCCCGAGCGCCTCACTCGTGCCCGCGGTGACGACGACGTCGTCGGGCGCGCATGAGAGGCCTCGAGCGTGCCGCAGGTGATCGGCGATCTCGGCGCGCAGTCGATCGACACCGAACGGCGGCGGAGCAGTGGCAGGGATCTCGAGTGACGCGGCATGCCGCCAGGCCGCACGCCACGCCCGTCGGTCGATGCGCGAGGTCGAGGGGTGACCTGGCAGGAGGTCGATGCGCGGCTCGTCGACCGGCGCAGCGGATGTCGCGGCATCCGCTCGCTCGTCGAGTCCGTGAGCGCTCGCGACGCGCGTCGCCGCGGGGTCGAGCACTGCGACGCGCGTCGCCGCTCCCTGCCGCATCTCGAGGTAGCCCTCGCCGGCGAGCTGCTCGAACGCCGCGACGGCAGCGCTGCGTGAGACGCCCAGTTCTTTCGCGAGCGCGCGCGTCGAAGGCACGGGGTCGCCCGGGCGGAGGGCGCCGCGGAGGATGCCGCGGCGCAGGCCGTCGACGAGCTGCACGACGATGGGCTTGCCGGATTCGCGGTCGATGGTGAGGATCGGCCCGTCCATACGACTCCAGACTGGACTGGTGGAAACTGCAGAAACTGGACTGCAGGCGCGACCAGTGTAGCGCCGAGACTCGAAGCATGACCACGATCGACCCAGCGGCCGCCGCGGCCCCCGCCGCCCCTGCACCCGCCGAAACACTCGCACCCCGCCGCATCCGCCGCTTGCCCGAGCGCCAGAGTGCCGACCGCGACGCCCTCTTCGAACTGCTCGACTCCGAACTCGTCGGCCACCTCGCCGCCGTCGTCGACGGTGCGCCGATCATCGTGCCGATGGGGTACGCCCGCGACGGCGAGCATCTGCTGGTGCACGGCTCGACCGGCGGCGGGTTCGCCCTGCGCGCGGCATCCGAACGCCAGACCGTGGCCTTCGCCGTGACCGCGCTCGACGGCCTCGTCTTCGCCCGCTCGCTCTTCGACAGTTCGATGAACTACCGCAGCGTCGTCGTCTACGGTGTGCTCCAGCCGGTCGAGGGCGAGCGAGCGGATGCCGCGCTCATCGCGCTCTCCGAACGACTCATGCCCGGCCGCTCATCCGAAGTGCGCGCCACGACGCGCAAGGAGGCCGCGGCGACCCGCGTGCTGCAGCTTCGCCTCGACGACGTGGTCATGAAGGTGCGTGCGGCCGGGGCGTCCGAGGCTCCCGACGACGGCGAGGACCACTCCGTGTGGGCCGGCGTCGTGCCGCTCGGCAAGGCCTGGGGTTCGCCCGAGCGTTCGGCGCTCACGCCGGAGTCAACCCCGACACCCGACTCGGTGGTCGCCCTGACGACATCGACCGGCCAGGGCCGCAGGCTTCTCTGAGGTTTCATCAGATTCCGTGAGTGTCCATCAGAAGGGAGGTGCGCGATGTTCGCCATCCTGTTCCTCGCAGCGTTCGGCCTGGTCACCGCCGTGGCGGTCTCAGCCGCGATCGTGCAGTTCAGCCGTGACGGCTACCGCCGTGCACCGACCCTCTCCCGTTAACCGGGCGCATCGGGTAAGTGGGTCCCGTCGGGGGAGGCGCCGCGAAATAGGGCGATCGCCCGATGAGCCTCAGGCACCTTAGCGAGCACGCTGGAGGCATCCGGTCGGAAGTTCCGGAAGAGCACCAGGAGGAATCATGCAGTTCTCGGCAGACTTCGTCGTATTGCACGCCCACCAGACCGACGTGCTGCGCGCCGAGCACGAGCTCAACCTGCAGCGCAGTCCCGAAGAGAGCGGGTCGGGCGACGCGGTGGCGTCGTCCGGCACCGCTGTTCGCCGGCACCGTCACCACCACGCGCACCGGGCTCCGCGACTCGCGTTGCGGTGACCCCCACCGTCACCATCGGGGCGCCGGCGGTGTCACTGCCCGCCGGCCCGCGGGTGCACCTGCATCCGCCGAGCGCTCCCGATCCGATTCAGCTGAGCGCGATCACGGATGCCGCGGCAGCCGCCGCTGTCGGTGGTACGTGGCACGATGAGATCGTGATCACGTCAGCGGCGGCCATGGTCGGTCGCGACGCCGACCTCTCGAGGCTCAACGAGCGACTCGACGAGGTGCGCGCAGGCGCGCCGTTCACCGTCATCATCGGCGGTGAAGCCGGCATCGGCAAGACCCGGCTCATCCGCGAGTTCCAGCGCGGGCTGCCGGCCGACGTGCAGCTCCTCGCCGGTCAGTGCGTCGACCTCGGCAGTGTCGCGGCACCGTACGCTCCCGTCAAGGCGGCCTTGCGCACGCTCATCGCCGAGCTCGGGCCCGAGCGGGTGCTCGAGGCGGCCGGCCCCGGTCGCTCGGCGCTCGCCGCGCTCCTCCCAGAGCTCGCGGCGTCCGAGACCGACGTCCAGCCCGCCGCGGCACTGGCCGGTGTCGGCGCCGCCACCGGCCAACTGCACGAGGGCATCGCGGTGCTGCTCGAGACCGTCTCCCGCGAGCGCCCCATCGTGCTCGTCATCGAAGACCTGCACTGGGTCGACGCCGCGACGCTTGCGCTCCTCCGATTCCTCATGCGCGCGCTGGGCTCGAGCCGAGTACTCACGGTGCTCACGTACCGCAGCGAAGACGTCACGCGGGGGCATCCGCTGCGCCCCTTCCTCTCCGAGGCCGAGCGCGACCGCTGGGTCGAACGCCGCGATCTCCCGCGGCTCACTCGCGCGCAGGTGCGCAAGCTCGTGAAGTCGCTCGTCGTCGACGAGGCGCCCAGCGCGAGCGCGCTCGACACCGTGTTCCGCCGCAGCGACGGCGTGCCGTTCTTCGTCGAAGAGCTCGTCGGCATCGACGGATGCCGCGACGAGAGCTTCGTGCCCGACACCCTGCGCGAACTCCTGCTCGCCCGTTACGAGCGACTGCCCGATCCGGCACAAGAGCTGCTGCGGCTCATCTCCACCGGAGGTGTGCGCATCTCCCACGCCTTGCTGTCCGGCGTGTACGCAGGCACAGCCGATGAGCTCGACGCCGCGGCACGCCAGTGCGTGGTCTTCGGGGTGCTCACGATCGAGGGTGACGACTACGCCTTCCGACACGCGCTCGTGCGCGAGGCCATCCTCTCCGACCTGCTGCCCGGCGAGCGGGCGCGCTTCCACGCACGGTACGCCGAGGCGTACGAAGCGGCGGCCGCCGCCGGCACTCGTCGACTCGCTGCCGAGATCTCCTTCCACTGGCTCGGCGCGCACGACGCGACGCGAGCCTTCCCCGCAAGCATCCAGGCGATGCGCGAAGCGCGCGCCGCAGCGGCGTATGCGACGGCCGCTCAACTGGGCGAACGGGCGCTCGGCCTGTGGGACGTCGTGCCCGATCCGGCACGTGCCGCCGGCATGGCGAAGCTCGAGCTCATGGGCCGCACGGCCTCGCACCTCCGCAATGCAGGCGAAGGCGAGCGAGGCCTCACGCTCGTGAAAGCCGCCCTCGCCGAGTGCCCGCGCGACGATCCGCAGTACCCCCGGTTCCTGCGCGACAAGGCGATGTACCTCGCCAACGTGGGGCGGCCGGGTTCGATTCCCGTACTCGAAGAAGCGCTCGAGGCGCTCGGCGAGCACGGCTCGAGCGAGATTCGCATGACCGTGCTCACCGGTCTCAGCGGCCGACTCATGATCGAGGGTCGGCTCGATGAGGCCGTCGAGACCGCAGAACGTGCGCTCAGCGTGGCGCTCGAGCTCGATTCGCCGAGATACGCGTCGATCACCACCAACATCGCAGCCGTCAGTCGTGCCAGTCGTGGCGAGGTCGAGGCAGGTCTGGCCGGCCTCGAGCGCGCGCGTGAACTCGCCGCCGGCGACGGTACGGCGCTGCTGCGCTACTGGGTGAACGCCTCCGACCTCCAGTACCTCGTCGGCAACCATCGCGAAGCGGTGCGGTTGGCCGAAGCGGGCCTCGAACAGGCACGCGCCCAAGGTGTCGAGCGCAGCACGGGCGTCCTCCTCGCTTCCAACGCCGTCGACCCGCTCTTCGCTCTCGGCGAATGGGATCGCGCCGCCGCACTCGTCGAGCGTGCCCTCGCCCTCGACCCTCCCGGCCCGTTCGGCGTCTACCTGCAACGCGCACGCATCTGGGGCATCCTGTGGCTCGGCGAACCGGTTCGTGCGGCCGAGCAGTTGCGGCGCGTCCGATCCGCCTGGGGCGAGGTCATGGAGGTCGAGACGCAGACGAGGCTCAGCGTGAGCCGCGTCGCCGCCGAGGTGGCGCTCGCCAACGGCGACGTGGCCGAGGCGTGGCGAGAGGTGAGGCGGGTGCTCGAAGAGCACGACGTGCCACTACCCGGCTACGCTCTACCGGCGCTCTGGGTGGCGGCGCGAGTCATCGGCGCCGCCAGATCGGGTGCGCCCGAGCGTGCAGGGGGCATCTCCGATGCGCTCGCCGCCGAGATCGGGGCGGCCGAGCCCACGTTCCGTGGGCTGCTCGATCAGTTGACCATGTGGCCGACGCATTCGCTCTGGGCCGCGTTCTTCGACGCCGAGCTCGCCGAGGCGCCCGGGGGCGCCGCCGGTTCAGATGTCGCGGCCTGGCGCGCAGCGGCGAAGACCGCCGCCGCGCCCACCGCGCCCGGATACCTCGCACCGTTCGCCCTCCTCCGACAGGGTGAGGCCGAACTCGCGTGCGGTGATCGCGCCGCCGCCAAGGTGACGCTGCAGAGCGCGCTCGACCTGGCGCTGAGCGGCGGGGTCGGCGCGGTTCGCGACCGGGTCTCGCAGGTGGCAGCTGCCGCGGGGCTCGCGCTCGACGGCGGCATGGGCGCCGGCCGGGGCAAGGCGGCGAACAACGCCGGGGCACCGGGCATCGCGGGCGCCGCTGCATCCGATGCCGAACTCACCGCCGCGACCGCCGAGCTGACCGCACGCGAACGGCAAGTGCTCGAACTCATCGCCGAGGGGCTCAGCAACCGGCAGATCGGTGAGCGACTCTTCATCAGCGGCAAGACTGCGAGCGTGCACGTCTCGGCGATCCTGCGCAAGCTCGGTGCGGCGACTCGCACCGAGGCGGCCTACCGCGCGGGCGTACTGCGCTGACGCGGGCGCGCCGCCCTGCCTCCCTCCGCAGCGCCGGCCTCCGCTCAGCTCAAGCCGTGCAGCCCCGCGTGCCGTGCCGTGCAGCCCATGCCGCGGCCCGTGCCGTGCAGCAATTCAGGAGCGGAGGCGTGTCGTCCGGCGTGTCGCGTGGCTGAAGCGACGACACACCGTGCGCTGACCTGAATTGCTGCAAGGCTCTGGCGAGCGAGAAGGCAAGGGCTGGGGCGGGGGCGAGGACCATGGCGCGATCAGCGCACCGGGCGGAACCCCCGTGCGACATCGATGAGGATGCGCGCGCCGAACCCGGTCGCACCCTTCGAGCGCCACGAGTCGTCGGCATCCGACTGCATCGTGCCCGCGATGTCGAGGTGCGCCCACGGGGTCGCACCCACGAAGTGGTCGAGGAACAGCGCCGCCGTCGTCGCACCGGCGAACGGGCCGCCGAGGTTGGCGATGTCCGCGACCTCCGAGTCGAGCTGCTTGCGGTACCTGCGCTCGAGCGGCAGCCGCCAGACCTGCTCGTCGGTCGCAGCCGACGCGCGCTCGACCGCCGTGAGCATCGTCTCGTCGTTGCCGAGCAGCGCCGCCACCGACTGGCCGAGTGCCATGAGCGCCGCCCCCGTGAGTGTCGCGATGTCGACGATCGCATCGACGCCGTCTTCGTTCGCGAGTGAGATGCCGTCCATCATCACGAGCCGGCCCTCGGCGTCGGTGTTCCTCACTTCGACCGTGGTGCCATTGCGCGCGGTGAGCACGTCGCCGAGTTGGTACGCCGAGCCCGACGGCATGTTGTCTGTGCACATGAGCCAGCCGCTCACGGTCGCGGTGGCGCCGAGGTCGCGCAGTGCGGTGAAGGCTCCGAGCACGGATGCCGCGCCGCCCATGTCCATCTTCATGAGCAGGTGCATCGGGTCCGACGGCTTCAGGCTGATGCCGCCCGAGTCGTACATGATGCCCTTGCCGACGAGGCCGAGGTGTCCGGTGGAGGATCCGGCGGGCGTGTAGCGCAGCTTGATCATGCGCGGCTCTTCGGTCGAGCCGCGATTCACGCCGAGCAGGCCGCCGCAGCCGAGGTCGATGAGCTGTTGCTTGTCGAACACCTTGACGTCGAACCCGAAGCGAGTGCCGAGCTCGACGGCGACATCGGCCAGGTCGGTCGCCGTGAGATGCCCGCCTGGGGCGTTCGCGAGGTCGCGGGCGATGTTCGCTGCTCGTGAGGTGATGAGGCCCACCTCGATGCCGGCTGCCAGTTCGGCGGCGTCGGGCGTCGCCGGCAGCACGTCGCCGATTCGCAGGGCGAGTCGCTCGAGCGACGTGCCGGGGGGCTTCGTCGAGAGGCCCGTGTAGCGGTATCGTGCGAGCGCGGCGCCTTCGGCGATCGCCTGCCCGGCGGCTGCGCGGTCGAGGCCACCGAGCGCAGGGATCTCGAAACCGAGGCGCGCGCTCGTCGATGCCGCGCGCACGAAGGTCGCGGTCGCGTCGCGCAGTCCGTTGACGGTCAGATCTGCGGTCGTGCCGCCGCCGACGAGCACAGTGGGCTCGTCGCCCGGCATGAGCAGCGTCTGTCCGGGCTTCGCGTCGAACCCGGCCCGTTGCCACGCTGCGGGGTCGAGCCCGGCGATGGACGCCGGCTCCGAGGCATCCGTGAATACGAGCACGCCGGTCGTCTCGACCTCGCCGAGCGCGTCGTCGAGCACGACCGCGAGGGAATGCGCGAGCGACGGCGTCGCGGTGAAGTCGGCCGGGATGAGTTTGTTCGGACTGCGGGTCATGCGAGTGCCTCTTCTTCGTCGACGGGATCGATGGGGTCGTCATCGTCGGGTTCGAGTTTCTCGGGCAATTCGTCCTTGCGTCGGCCGGGCATGCGCGTCGCCGGCACGATCGCGAGCAGCGCGAGCGCCGCGAGACCGAGCAGCGACACCTGCAGCGACTGCAGCCGCGCCTCGGCGTTGACGAGGATGGCGGCGTCGACTTCGGGGCCGGTCGCCCGGGATTCGAGGGCGGCGGCGAGCTGCTCGTTCGTGAGGAAGTCGGCCTCGTTGAAGTTCACCTGCGAGATGAGCTCATCGGAGATCTCGGGGTGCTCCTGCGCCCCGGTCAACAGCATCGTCGAGAGCATGCCGACCGCGAAGGCCGTACCGACGGCGATGCCCACGCTGCCCGAGATGTTGTGCACGAGCCCGCGCCAGGCGCCGACGTCGCCCGCGAGTTGCTTCGGCGCCGCGGAGAGCAGGGTGTTGAACACCAGCGCGACGATCGAGCCCTGGCCGAGGCCGAGCAGGATGAGTCCCACGACCACGAAGCCCTGGCTCCATTCGCCGCGCACGGTGAAGGCGAGCAGGGTGAGCGCAGCGGCCACGACGACGAACCCTGCGCTCGCGAGCACCCGCGGCGGGAACCTGCCGTAGAGCGATGCGATGAATGTCGATGCGAGGAAGATCGACAGCGTGTAGGGGATGATCGAGAACGACGTCTCGATGCTCGACCGGCCCTGCACGACCTGGATGTAGAGCGGAATCAGGAAGTTCGCGGCGGTGCCGACGAAGAGCATGATGCCCATGCACGCGGTGATCGCGCGCTCGGAGCCCGTCGCGAGCACCCGCAGGTCGAAGATGCGCGGCTTGCCCTCGCGCCCTCGGCGCCGCAGCCACGAGAAGAACACCTGGCCCACGATGAGGCCCGCGAGCACGAGGAGCGGGGCCGGCGAGATGCCGAGGATGTCGAACGGCGCTTGGTTCGTCGCGAGCCAGACTCCCCACGTCGAGAGGCCGGAGAAGCCGAAGCTCAGCAGGATGACGGCGACGGCGGCCAGCAGGGCGCCGGTCCAGTCGATCGAGAGGCCGGGCTGGGCGGGCACGCGCTTCAGCCGGAAGCTCAGCAACAGGTTGATGACGGCGAGGCCGACCATGAGCACGAACGACCAGCGCCATCCGATCGTGGTCGCGAACCAGCCCGCGAGGATGAGGGCGAGTACGCCCGCCGCGGGGATCGCCGCAGCGAGCAGGCCGATCGCTCTGCCCTGCTGCGGTCCGTGGTAGTTCGTGGCGATGAACACCGTGAGCGCCGGCGCGATGAGCGCGATGACGGCGCCCGAGGAGGCCTGCGCGATGAAGAGCATCGCCGGGCTCACGCTCAGCGCGACACCGAGCATGGCGACGCCGTGAATCGCGACGGCGATCTGGAAGACGCCTCGGCTGCCGAAGCGGGAACCGATTTTCGCACCGAGCAGAATGAACGCCGCCATTGCGAAGGTTCCGGCGGTGATCGCGATGCCGATCGAGCTCGCCGCGGTCTCGAGGTCGGTCGTGATACCGGCCATCGACACGGTCAGCGCATTCACGGCGAACGAGACCTGGATCTGCGTCATCACGACCACGATGAGCGCGAGCCACGAAGTCTTCGGAATCGGAACGGCGACGGGTGCCTCGGCCTGCATGCTCATGAACGATCCCCTCGGTTCACAGATACTGATGCTCACCGTACTGCGTGAGCCTCGCCCGGCGATACTGCTGCTGCTGCGACTGCGAAGGCGGCGAATGTCCGCCCCCCGCACTCCGGCCGGCTGTCATTGAGTCGCGACGACTGTGACGACTACAGTGAGCGTCATGTCAGCCGGGGGGCGTGTGCGGGTCACTTCCGTGCTTGCGGCGTTCGCCGTGGCCGCGATGCTCGGGGTCGGCGCGCTCGCCGCGGCCCCGGCGGGGGCGGTTGCGATGAGCCCGGTGGTCGAACCCGTCCAGCCGACGGCGCCGGCCGGGGAGGCGCCGGCCGGGGAGGTGCCGCCGACGGAACCCGAACCCGACCCAGGGCCGGAGCCGGGGCCGACGGAGGATCCGAAGCCGCCCGTCGAGACCGTCGAGCCGCCGGCCTCCGAGGCGCCGCCGCCTGAGGTTCCAGGCGGCCCCGTCGACGAGAACGGCGATGGCGGGGGTGACCCTGAGGACGCGCCTGTGCTCGAACCGGTGCCGCCCGCGGCATCCGATGTCGAGAATCGCTCGCCGTGGTCGTGGATCATCGCCGTGATCGTGCTGCTCGCGATCGCCGCGGTGCTCCTCGCGATCCGGCGGCCGGGTGCCGCCGAGCCCGTAGCGGAAACCGGCCAGTCCGGCCAGACCGGCCAGACCGGCCAGACCGGCTTGATTGACGTGGCCGCCGGCGCCGTGGTGCACGGGGCCGCCGCGGACGAGACCCTCGCCGCCATGGAGGCCACGGGCGAGGCGATGATCGACGCGGGGTACTCGGTGACCACCGTGGGCGCTGCGCTCGAGGACATCGCCAAGGTGAACGGCATTCCCGAGACCGAGACCATCGTCTTCCCGACCGCGCTGATCGTCTCCGCCCGAGGCGTCGGCGAACTCCGCACCGGTGCCGTCTCGAGCGGGCACAGCCGCCTGATGCTGTACCAGGTCGACGAGTTGCACCGCACGGTCGAAGCCGCCAGAGCAGGTCGCATCGACCCCGTGACGACGAAACGGAGCATCCGGAGGCTCCGCCGCAGGCCGGCACCGTACTCTGCGACCCAGCGCGTCGTCGCGTACGTGCTGCTCTCCGCGGGTCTCGCCGTGCTGCTCGGCGCCTCATGGGTGGGCGCCGCGGTCGCAGCGGTGCTCGGTGCGATCGTCGGCGGGGTGCTGCTCATCGCCGCTCGGGCGCCGCGCGACTACCAGGCCCTCGTGACCGTCGGCATCGCGTTCTTCGTCTCGATCGCGGTGTTCCTGCTCATCCGCATGGGTCTCGACCCCGGCGTGCTGCCATCGCTCATGGCCCCCCTCGTGACGTTGCTGCCGGGGTCGCTCCTCACGACGGGCGTCATCGAACTGTCGACAGGTCAGATGATGGCGGGTGCCGGGCGGCTCGCCGCCGGGGCGATGCAGCTCGTGCTGCTCGCCGTCGGCATCGTCGCGGGCGCCGCACTCGTCGGCGTTCCGGGCGTCGAGCTCACCGCGGCATCCCAACCGATCGGGCCGATCGCGCCGTGGATCGCGGTCTCTGTCTTCGGCGTCGGCATCGTCGTGCACCAGTGCGGGCGTCGCGACTCGATCGGCTGGATCCTGCTCGTGCTCTACACGGCGTACGGCGCGCAGGTCATCGGCGATATCTTCTTCGGCGGCGTGCTCTCGGCATTCGTCGGGGCGCTCGTGATGACCCCGGTCGCGGTGATGGTGGCGCGCCAGCGAACCGGCCCGCCCGCCGTGGTCAGCTTCCTCCCCGCGTTCTGGCTGCTCGTGCCCGGTGCGCTCGGCCTCGTCGGGGTGACCTCGATCCTCGGCGGCGACGAGGCGGGCGTGACGACCCTCGTCACGACGGTGTCGACGATGGTGGCCATCGCCCTCGGCACACTCGCCGGTTCGGCCCTGACCAGCGGTTTGAGATCATCGCGCGGGCCACTGCTGTGAGGGATGCCTCGCGGCTAATCTGAGCGAATGGACCCCGTCGCGACCACGCTCGTCATCCTGGCGCTCGCGATCGTGGCGTTCATGTCGAACCGGGTGCCGATCGGCATCGTTGCGATCGGCGTCGCCGTGGCGCTCTGGCTCACCGGCATCCTCGATCTCGGGCAAGCGCTCGCCGGATTCGGCGACCCGACGGTGATCTTCATCGCCGCCCTCTTCGTCGTGAGCGAGTCGCTCGACTCGACGGGGGTCACGGCGTGGGCCGGTCAGCAGGTGATCGGGCGCGCCGGCACGAAGCGCGGGCCACTGCTGCTCGTCGTGTGCCTCCTCGTCGCCGGCGTCACCGCCCTCATCAGCGTGAACGGCGCCGTGGCGGCGCTCATCCCTGTCGTCGTCGTGGTCGCGACGCGCGCCGGCATCCCGCCGTCGCAGATGCTCATGCCGCTCGCCTTCTCGGCTCACGCCGGTTCGCTGCTCGCGCTCACGGGTACGCCGGTCAACATCATCGTGAGCGAGACGGCCGCCGACGCCGGCGCCCGGCCGTTCGGCTTCTTCGAGTTCGGGCTCGTCGGTGTGCCTCTCGTCATCGGCACGTTGCTCATCGTCTCGCTCATCGGGCGTCGGCTGCTGCCCGAACGCGCGCCGACGAGGCTGCCGCAAGACGTGAGCGAGCACGCCCGCACGCTTCGGCAGCAGTACGACCTGCCAGAGGAGACCGAGTTGATCGGGGTGCGCCGAGGCGTGACCGAGGTCGTCGTCGCACCTCGCTCCGAGCTCATCGGCCTGCACCTCTTTCCGGGCATGGTGACCCCGAGCGGCGATCTCGTCGTGCTCGCCGTGCAGCGCGGCGGAGAAGACCTCGTCGGCGCCGATTCGCGGCTGCAGGCCGGCGACACCCTGCTGCTCACCGGCGCGTGGGACCAGCTCGAGCGCAACACCGCCGGCCCCCACGTGCTCGTCGTCGATGATCCGGCGCTGGTGCGCCGCTCGGTGCCGCTCGGTTCCGGCGCGAAGCGGGCGATCGTGATCCTCGCGGCGATGGTGGTGCTGCTCGCCACGGGTCTCGTGCCGCCCGCGATCGCGGGGCTCGCCGCGGCATCCGCTCTCGTGCTCGCCCGCGTGGTGTCGCCCACGCAGGCCTATCGCAGCATCTCGTGGACCACGGTCGTGCTGGTCGCAGGCATGATCCCACTCTCGACGGCGTTCATCAGCACGGGTACTGCCGATGTCATCGCCGATGGGCTGCTCGGACTCGTCGGCGACGCATCGCCGTACCTGGCGCTCTTCGCGATCTGCGCGCTCACGATGGTGCTCGGCCAGCTCATCTCGAACACTGCGACGGTGCTCATCATCGCGCCCGTCGCGGTCGTCGTCGCGGCCGACCTCGGCGTCTCGGTGCTGCCGTTCATGATGGCGCTGACGGTCTCGGGGGCCGCGTCATTCCTCACTCCCGTGGCGACCCCCGCCAACACGATGGTGCTCGAACCCGGCGGCTATCGATTCGGCGACTACTGGAAGCTCGGGCTGCCGTTGCTGTTGCTGTTCCTGGTCGTCGCAGTGTTCTACGTGCCGCTCATCTGGCCGTTCTGAGCCCCGCGCGACGTACGCTGGGAGCGGAGGCGATGATGAACCGAATCGATGAGATCCCCATCACGACCATGGACGGCAGCACGACGACGCTCGGTGACTACACGGGCAAGGCCGTGCTCGTCGTCAACGTCGCCTCGCGGTGCGGACTGGCACCGCAGTACGCGAAGCTCGAGGAGCTGCAGCGAAAGTACGGCGAAGCGGGCTTCACTGTGCTCGGGTTCCCGAGCAACCAGTTCCTGCAAGAGCTCTCGAGTAACGAGGCGATCAGCGAGTACTGCTCGACGACGTGGGGCATCACCTTTCCGATCTTCGATCGCGTTCGGGTGAACGGTCGCCACGAGCACCCGCTCTACACCGAGTTGAAGCGGGCACCGGATGCCGCAGGCAAGGCCGGCCGTGTCACCTGGAACTTCGAGAAGTTCCTCGTCACGCCCGATCGCGAGGTGCGGCGGTTCCGCCCGCAGACCGAGCCCGACGCCCCCGAAGTGATCGCGGCGATCGAGGCCGCGCTGCCGGTGGCTCGCCCGGCCGACTGATTCCACGGCACGGGCGTCGGGCAGGCGCTGCTCGACGCGGCTATCGGCGATCGGGCCGCCTACCTGTGGGCGCTCGACGACAACCCCAGGGCGCAGGCGTTCTCCCCAGGGCGCAGGCGTTCTCCCCGGTGCGCGAGGTGCGATTCGTACGGTGATCTCGTCTCGTCAGCGGCGCTTCTCAGGAGATCCACGGCGACACGCCGCATGACCGCGGCGTGTCGCCCCGCACGCCGAACAAGTTCCTGAGAAGCGAGACAGGGGGTCAGCTGGCGAGTAGGGGCGGCCCCGCGGGAAGGCGCAGCAATGCGCCCTCGTGGCGCACGGTCGCGGCGGCGATGGTCATCGCCTCGACGAGCGCGTCGGCCCAGCCTTCGGCCGTGCGCGGCAACCCGTGCACCGCGATGTGGTGCACGACCGCCGAGAGCGTCGCGTCGCCGGCGCCCATCGTGTCGACGATGGGGCCGGGCAGCTCGACGATGCCGGCGTGCACCGGGTCTCCGCCGTGATGCACGGTCGCGCCGGCCCTCCCCGCTGTCGCGAGGATCGCGGGGGAGTGGGGAGCCGGGGCATCCGTTGCCGGCCGGCTCGTCCCCGGTCGGCTCGTAGCCGCTGTGCGGAGCCGCTCGACGAACTTCGGAAGCGGGGCGTCGAGCAGCAGTTCGGCGTCTTCGTCGCCGACCTTGACGAGCAGGGCTGTCGCGGCGACCGAAACGAACTGCTCGAGGAAGACCTCGCGGTCGGCCATCATGCCGGCCCGTGGGTTGCCGTCGATGATGAGTCGCTCGCCCGGTCGGTCGATCGCCGCCGCGAGTTCGGCGACCTGCCCAGGGTCGTCGAAGGGGAAGCAGCTCACCACCACGAGGTCCGCCTTGTCGATCGCGGCACGCGTGGCTTCGTCGAATCGGATGCGGCGCCGCTGCGCGGCCTCGTTGAACTCGTAGCGGGGCTCGCCGTCGGTTCGATCGGAGACTGCACGCGAGGTGCCATGTTCCGACGGGCTCTCGATGAGCTTCACCCGATAGTCGCGGACGTAGGCGCGCACGCGGTCGGCCGGCTCGTCGTCCCCAAGCATGGCGACGAGGGTGGTCTCTTCGCCGAGCAGTGCGAGGCCCACCGCCACGTTGAGCGCGGCGCCGCCGACGAATTCGCGGGACCCGCGCGGATCGCGGATCTCGTCGATGAGGGCATCGCCGATGACGACGATGCGTGCCGGTCGCTTCATGCGTTCACTCCTCCGATCGCGGCGCGATCTCGCCCGAGCCGCGCTCGAGCAATCGCGTGGGCACGATCGTACGCGCCGCGGGGGAGGCGTGTGCAGCGCGGCGCAATGCTCCCCACGACCCTTCGTCGGGAGACGGTCGTACGAATCATCCGTGGTCGGGCGAAAGCTCGTGGCGCGCGTGAGTTCGGGAGTTGGTGCGGGAGGGTGCGCGCGAGCCGGGAGAATAGGGGTGAGACCCCGAGGAGCACCCAGCACCATGAAACCCGGACCGAGACGCAGCGTCAGCCAGGTCGACATCGTCGACGCCGCGTTCGAGATCCTCGAGCAGAAGGGTTTCGCCGCCGTCTCGGTGCGGGGCGTCGCCGCGGCCCTCGGGCTCACACCTACCGCGATCTACACCTACTTCCCATCGAAGAACGCGCTGCTCCGTGCGATGGTCGAAGAGCTCCTCTCGAGTCTCGACCTCGCCGCGGCATCCGACGTGGCGGTTGACTGGCGCGGCAGGGTGCACGCGCTCGCCGCAGCGCTCCGCACGCGACTCGCCGAGCACACGGGCGCAATGGTGCTCGTGACGAGCGGTCCGCTCGACGGGCGGCACGCGCTCGGGTTGAACGAAACCCTCATCGCCGGTTTCATGGGCGAGCGGATGCCGCTGGCCGACGCCGCACGGGCCGCATACGCCGTGCGCGCCCACGTACTCGGGGTGGCTGCCCTCGACGCCGCAGAGCGGACGGGCGACCCCGAGGCATCCGTCGCCCGATCGGTGACCGGCGCACTCTGGACGGATGCTGCGAGCCACCCGCTCACGGAAGCGACCGCGCATCTCGTGGCCGGCGCCGAGACGGCCGCCGGGGTCGATGACACCTTCACCTGGGGCCTGGATCGCCTGCTCGACGGTGTGCTCACCCCTCCGCCTGCCGTTCCGCTCACCCCTCCGCTCGCAATGTAGGACATCCGCCTCTTGGTAGGACGAAGCGGAATGCACGCGTCCTCCCAAGAGGCGGATGTCCTACATACCGGCCCTGCCGGGCGGAAGGCTGCATCCGCTCGCGCCAGACTTGCACCGTGCTGCATCTGAGAATGATCGTGCCGCAGGCGCTTCGGGCCGACGTCGACCGAGTGCTGCTGGCGCCCGACGCGCCCGTCGCGAACCTGATCGTGCTGCCGGGCGCTGGCGTCGACCCCGTCGGTGATGTGATCCTCTGCGATGTCGAACGCGATGCGACGAGCTCGCTCCTCGCCGAGCTGCACGGTGTCGGGCTCGACGAACAGGGCTCCATCGCCATCGAGGCCGTCGACCTCGCGCTCGGCCGCAAGCGACGCCACAGCGCGGCCGCAGTGTTCGGCAACGACGACGACGCCGTCGTGTGGGAGGAGGTCGAAGCGCGCACCGACGACGAGGTGCGGCTGTCGGCGACGTTCCTCGTGTTCATGACGGTCGCCACGCTCATCGCCGCGGTCGGCGTGGTCACCGACCAACCGATCCTCATCGTCGGAGCGATGGTCGTCGGACCCGACTTCGGCCCGCTCGCCGCGATCGCCGTCGGCATCGTGCGCCGCCGACCTCGGGTGGCGTGGCGTTCGACGGCGACCCTGCTCATCGGGTACGGCGCAGCTATCCTCGTGACGATCGGGTTCGCGCTTCTGCTGGAGGGCATCGGCGTCTTTCCCGACGATCCGCTGTCGCAGGAGCATCCGCTCACCGAGTTCATCTGGCAGCCTGGGGCGCTCAGCTACATCGTCGGCTTCCTGGCCGGCATCGCGGGCGTGCTCTCGCTCACCTCGGCGAAGTCGGGCGCACTCATCGGCGTGCTCATCTCGGTGACGACCATTCCCGCGGCGGGCGCGATCGCCGTCGCCGTCGCCGATGGGCAGTGGTCGCAAGCCGGCAGCTCCACCGTGCAGCTGCTCGTGAACCTCGTCTCGATCGTCACCGGCGGGGTGCTCACGCTCGCCGTGCAACTCACGGTGCAGCGTCGGGCGTGGAGGCGTCGCGAGCGCCGCCTGCTCGTTCCGCCCGCCGGAGGTCGCTGACGCTTGAGGCGCCGACCCCCGGAGGGGCCGACGCCTCGTCGGTGTCGTGTCGCCGGATCAGCCCACGGTCGGCGGGGTGATCTTGATCAGCGCCGAGGTGTTGCGCTTGAGCGCCTTCTTCACCTCGATCACGGTGCCGTAGCCCACGCCGGCGTCGGCGGGGTTGCCGGTGCCGAGCGTCATGCCCGGCTGAACCTCGAGTCCGTAGAACTCGGGCAGCGGCTTGCCGTTCTCATCGACGACTCGGGTCGTGTACGGCGAGTTGCCGAGCGACGGCACGACGGCCGAGCCGTTGCGGAACCGGTAGTACAGGTCGGCTCCATTCCGGATCTCGATGCCCGGCACCCAGCCCTGGTCGTCGGTGAAGGTGCTCACCGGCTTCTGAGAGCGCACGTCGGTGCAGTACTCGTCGGTCACATCGGCGCCCGTGATGCACTCCGTGAAGCGGTACGTCTTCTCGAGGCCGAACGCGGCGTTCGAGGACTGCGCCCGCGAGGGCATGTTGTCGGTCGCCGTCGGATCGATCTCGGCCGCCTCACCGGTGCGACGCAGCGGGTCGAAGTGACTGTCGACGATCAGCAGGCCGCCCTTGGCACCGGCGCTCGGCAGCGCCGTCTCGTTCGACACCACGTGGTTCGTGTTGCCGTACGTCGTGTCGCGGTACCAGATGAGCGCTCCGGGAGCGTTGTACTTGATCTTCTCGACCTTCCACGCACCCGCGCTGTACACGGAGTTGTAGCCGTACTTGAGCCCCTCATCGAAGCCGTCGAAGTTGCGCCACTCGACCATGTAGTACTGCGCCTTCACCGAGGTGCCGGTGTCGATGCGCCAGCCGGGACCGGTCGTCGCGGCGAACGTCTCGACCTCAGCGGTCCAGCCGTTGTCACCGCTCTCGACATCGTCGCTCCAGACGGTCTCCGCTCCGCTCGTGAGTGCGAAGTCGTCGGCGAACCAACCGCGATCCTGGTAGGCGGCATCGGTTGCGAGCCGCAGGCGCAGGCTCACCGTCGTGCCGGCGTACGAGGTGAGGTCGACATACTGCTTCTGCCAACCGTTCGACGTGCCCGTGAGCCCGTACTTCTTGTTGCCGAACGTCGCCATGTTGCCGTTCGGGTCGGCGTAGCCGTCGGGTGTCGTGAGTTCAGTGCCGGCTTCGTCGTAGACCTTCTGCTCGGTCCACGTCGTGCCGCCGTCGATCGAGACCTCGACGAAGCCGAAGTCCCAGTCCTGCTCGATGACGAAGTTGCTGTTCATCCAGAACTTCGCGTCGGCGGGCACGTCGAGGCTGCGGACGATGCGGATGTCGCCCCAGTCCTGGTCGGCACCGGTGTACCACATGTTCTCGCCGCTGGTCGGCTCGGCCAGTGTGATCACCTTGTCGGGAAGATTGATCTTCACGCCGTCTTCGGTGCCGACCAACGGCCGGGAGTTCTGGCCCACGTTGATCGTGCTCGGAGCGTCACCGGGGTTGACCTCGACAGGGTCGGCCCAGCCGAGCATCCACTTGTCCCAGATGCCCATGTGGGTGGGCATCGACTGGAAGATCGGTCCCGAGTGCGAGCCCGAGGACATCAGATCCCAGAAGTCGATGTCGGAGTCTCCGGCACCGGAGGTGTCGTAGAGGTCGGGCAGGCCGAGGTCGTGGCCGTACTCGTGAGCGAACACGCCGACGCCCGAGTCTTCGGGCTGCACGATGTAGTTCGACAGCTTGAGGTCGGTGCCGGGGATGTCCGCGCCGCCTGCGACGGCCGAGGAGTGCGCCCAGAGAGCGTACGTGCCCTCGGCGCCGCCGCCGCCGGACTTGTCTTCACCGGCGTGCACGAGCACGACGTGGTCGATGACTCCATCGGGCTCGAGGAAGTCGCCGTCGCCGTCGCGGTCGCCCTGGTCTTCGATGTCGTAGTCGGCCCACGGGAAGTCGGGCTGCGCCTGCGCGAGCGCCTCGACAGCGTCGATCGGGAGCTGGCCGGCACCGAGCGGGTTGTCGGGGTGGCCCTGCATGTCCTGGATCGCCCCGGCCTCGTACACCCCCTCCTCGTTCTGGAAGCAGAGGCTCGCGCCGTAGTAGGCCTCCGAGTGCGGCACAGTGATCCAGGGAGTCGCCTCGCCGGTCACCGTGTAGGCGCCGCGCGACATCTCCTCGTACATGGCCTTCATCGTGTGGCCCGAGATGTCGATGCCGCGGCGGCCGTCGGGACCCTTCAGGTCTTTGCGAACCCGCTCCGTGATGCCCTTGTCGGTGAAGAGCATCTTGTTGAAGTGCTCGGACGAGAAGTCGGCAACCCACATCGAGTTGTTGTCTTCGAGCTCGTAGTCGGCCGGGTTCGGGATGTTGTTGTGCATCGGGCCGCTCTGCACCTCGCCGGGCTTGCACTCGGTCGCACCGTACTCGTTCGGCACGTAGGTGCCGGAGAAGTCGTCGTTCGCGCTGTCGTTGAACTCGACGAGGATTGTGAGCAGCTTTGCTTCCTGCGTCTCATCGGCTTGCTTGTAGTCGGGCTTCTTGTGCCGGTTCTTGTCTCGGCCGCGATCCCAGTGCCGGTCGCGCTTGAGCTCACCGGGACTCTTGCCGGTCTCGATCGACGCGGCCTCGAGCTGAGCGAGCCCCTCTGCGGCGAGCGGGTTGCCCTGCGAGAACTTCTGGTCGAACGCCTCGGCCTCGGTGGCGACGGTGCCCGCGCTACGCTGCGCGATGGCGTCACCCACCAGCTCGTCGGTGCCGAACGCCTGCTCCACACGGGGGGCGACGTAGTTCATGTAGTACTCGGAGTCGCTGATCACCGGTGGTGAGACCGGCGATTCAGCCGCGGCCGCGCTACTCGCCCCGACCGACACCAGACCGGTGGCAGCGAGTGCGAATACCGGGAGGACCGCAACCGCGCGCCTCCGCGCGCGGGTGGTGAATCCAGACATGCTTCTCCCTTCGAGCGCCCCTCGGAGGTGACCGTGGGGCGTGAACGACGTTCGTCGGTGGGCGAACGTACTGGGAATCCTGCCTTGCTTTGCATCGTCTGCGGAAGAGCTCCGACGAACTTTCTGGACCATGACGCACGTCCGTTGCGCGTCACCGGCAGAAATCGTCGATCACCGCCGTGCATCACCCGTTGAGGGGTGATCTGTGCGTCGACGCCGTGAAAGATCGCTCGGAGTCGACGCTGGCCGCGCAGCATCCGTCGTCATGCTGGTGCTGTCACCGTGAAGGTCATGCCGAAGACCGGCTACTCGCTGCAGCACCCGGGTGCAGGATCGACGACCCGCTTTCGAGGGGTGGCGGAGCGCCCGAGCGAGCCCTACCATGGCGTCAGTCAGGCAGCGGCCCCGCTGCCTGCCCACGGGTGCCCTTCCGCTCGATCCGAGATCTCTCGAATTCGAAGGGCTGTGGGATGTTCCGATCGGTGTCGGCCGCGATTGCGGCATTGGGGCTCGTATTCGGGGGCGTGCTGCTGGGGAGCCTGCCCGCGGCCGCCGTCGGCGGGTCACCGGGCATGGATGCGCCATCCGTCGCGCGCTCCATCGCATCGCCGGCGCACGCCGAGGCCGCCGACCCCTACGTGCCGCCGCGACCGGTCGTCACGCCGCGGGTCGTCCTCGACCCGAACTGGACGTTCACCCTCGACGGCATCGATCTCTCCGACATCCGACCCGGCGACACCTTCACGATCACGGCGGCCGGCCTGCCGCCCGGGCTCGACGTCTTCGTCGAGCTGCACTCCGATCCCGTGACCCTCGCGGTCACCGAGGTCGGCCGTGACGGCAGGTTCGCGGCGACGGCGACGATTCCGATGGACACGGTGCCCGGCGCCCACCGCATCGTCGTCATCCTGTCGGGCGACGGTATTCCGCCGACTTCCAAGGAGGCAGTCGTCACGGTCGCCCCGCTGGAGTCCGGTGTCGCCCCGAACATCCTGACGGACGCGCTCCAGCCGATCCAGCACGTGCTCGAGAACCCCGAGACGATCGCATCCGCCTTCTCGATCGGCCTCGTGCTTATCGTGCTGGCGGCCGTTCCCGCCCACCTGCTCAACGCGACGATCGCCGAGCAGTACCAGCGATTCAGCGGGCGCGTCGCTCGCCTCCGGCGTCCGCCGGGTTGGTACGCCGCACTGTCGGCATGGATGGCTCGCGAATCGGCCGTCCCTGCGATCGCCCTCGTTGCGGCCACCGCGCTGATCTTCGGATTCGCCGACCCGCACCTCGGGTTCAACGACCATTCACTGCGGCTCATCCTGGCCCTGGCCATCGCGTTGTTCTTCATCGCGTTCGTGTCGAGTTGGATGACGGCGTTCATCCTGAAGCAGCGGTGGTCGGTGATCGCGACCATCAGCTTCCGGCCACTGGGGCTGATCCTCACAGCCCTCGGCGTCATCGCGTCGAGACTGCTCGACTTCTCGCCGGGCTTCCTGATCGGACTGGTGCTCGGCCTCTCGATGTCCTCGCCCGCCATCAGGCAGTTCGCGTGGCGTGCGGTGGCGATCCGTTCGTCGATCATCATCATCTTCGGAGTCGCCGCGTGGATCGGCTTCAGTGCGCTGACCCTGCACGGAGAGCCGCACGACTTCCTCGGCGCGCTGCTCGTCGAGACCTGCGTGGCGATCACGACGGAGGGCATTGTCATGCTCCTCATCGACCTGATGCCGTTCAAGCTGCTGTCGGGCGAGCTCCTCTTCGCCCACTCGAAGCTGCTATGGGGCGGGCTCTACCTCGTCGTGACGTTCGTCTTCATCGTCGCCGTCGTGGCGTGGGAGGGCCACTGGCGCGAACTCGGCGGTTCGCTCTGGCTGTGGATCTCGGTCGTCAGCGCCTTCGCCGCCGTCTGTATTGCGATCTACCTGTATTTCCGGTTCTGGGCACCGCCCCTGCCGGAGGAGACCGCCGACGAGGAGGAGCCGCTGACTCGCGTCGAGTGAACGTTGCTCGCGTCGAGTGAACGTTGCTCGCGTCGAGTGAACGTTGCTCGCCAGAGAGTCAGAGAGTCAGAGCCGGCGGGCTGGCAGGTCGGCGGGTAGGCCGCGTGTGGTCGCCCTCAGCCGAGCAGCAGGGCGCGCAGCTGGTCGGCCGAGTGCACGACTGCCATCGCGTCGGCAGCTTCGGCGGGCGAGCCGTAGCCCCACTCGACGAGGATCGTCGGCACGCCGTTCGCGAGCGCGCCGAGTGTGTCGTACCCGCGGTCGCCGACCATCACCGCGTGCTCTGTGGTGATGCCCTTCGCGTGGAGTCGTCGCAGCGCCTCTGCTACGACGTCGGCCTTCGTGCTGCGCTCCTCATCGTCGCTTGCGCCGGCGATGACGGTGAAGTATTGGCTGAGGCCCTGATGGTCGAGCACCTTGCGCGCCATCGACTCGGGCTTCGAGGTCGCGAGCGCGACCGGGATTCCGCGGGCGTGCAGTCGCTCGAGCACGCCCGCGACACCCGGGAACACGGGGGAGCGCAGCACGTGCTCGCCGTAGTGGTCGCGGTAGACGTTGAGCGCTTCCCACGACTCGGCATCGTTGAAGCCGGCGGTCATGCGCAGGCTGTCGAGCAGCGGCGGGCCGACGTAGGAGCGGAGCACTTCGTCGCTCGGCACGGGCAGGCCCATCTTCTCGAACATGTGGGCGAGCGAGCCGGTGATGTCGGATGCCGAGTCGACGATGGTGCCGTCGAGGTCGAAGAGCACGGCGGACCACGTGCGGGTCGGCGGCGTCGCCGGCGGGGTCGTCAGGGTCTCGGTAGTCACCGTGACATCCTAGGGGGCTCGTCGCTGAGCGATTCTCAGGCTCGACGATCGCCGGCGGTGGAGGCGCGACCATCGGAGCGGTGGAGGCGCGTCGATCGCGGCGGTGGATCGCCGGCGGTGGATCAGAACAACCGGGCGTGCCCGCCATCGACTCCGCGCATCGCGTCGTAGTCGAGTACGACGCAGCGGATGCCGCGGTCTTCGGCGAGGGTGCGAGCCTGCGGCTTGATCTCCTGCGCGGCGAAGATGCCGGTCACCGGGGCGAGGT
Organism: Agromyces sp. Y575; assembly: GCF_059445445.1. NCBI lineage: Bacteria > Bacillati > Actinomycetota > Actinomycetes > Micrococcales > Microbacteriaceae > Agromyces > Agromyces sp. Y575. Next base: position 688,659 of record NZ_JCAIUI010000002.1, on the reverse strand, counting down.
GCGGATCGCGGTTCATGAGTTCGAGGTAGCGGGTGAGTTGTTCGACGCCGTCGATGTCGCCGCGGCGCTTGAGCTCGACGGCGACCGAGGCGCCCGAGGCATCCGTCGCCAGGATGTCGACCGGGCCGATCGCCGTCATGTACTCGCGACGCACGAGCCGGTGGCCGTCGCCGAGGAGTTCGATCTGCTCGGCGAGCAACTTCTGCAGGTGCGCTTCGACGCCGTCTTTCTGCAGGCCCGGGTCGATGCCGAGCTCGTGGGCCGAGTCGTGCAGCACCTCGTGGATCGAGACGATCAGCTGGTCGGCGGTCTTCTGGTGCACGACCTTCCACAGCTCGACGATGCCGGCCGAGCGTTGGTCGTCGTCGGGCTCGAGCGTGGTGAGCGTGCACGGCGGGCTCATCCAGTTGAGTGGCTTGTAGCTGCCGCCGTCGGAGTGCACGAGGAGGCTGCCGTCGCCCTTGACCATCAGGAGGCGCGTGGCGAGCGGGAGATGGGCCGCGAGGCGCCCCGCGTAGTCGACGGAGCAGCGGGCGATGACGAGACGCACCCGGCGAGTCTACTTGCCGAGCGGATGCCTCGGGGCGGCCGCCGCAGACGGGCGTCAGGCTGCGGTGCGGGAGCGCTCGCGTGCGGCAGGGGCTGCGAGCGCCGACAGCACGAGCAGGCCGAGGATCACGAGCAGGGCGTTCAGGATGCCGAACTGCTGGCCGAGGAAGCCGAGCAGCGGCGGCCCGGCGAGGAACGCGCAATAACCGATGATCGCGACGGCGCTCACCCGCGCTGCGGAACGATGGGGATCGTCGGCCGCCGCCGACATGCCGACGGGGAAGCCGAGCGAGCACCCGATGCCCCAGAGGGCGGTGCCGACGATGAGCATCCAGGGCTCGGTGCTGAAGATGAACAGGCTCAAACCGAGGATGCCGACGATCGCGAGCGTGCGCAGCACGGGCACACGCCCGAAGCGATCGAGCACCGGTCCGCCGAGCACCCGCGCGACGGTGATCGCGACCGTGAAGACGCCGAAGACGACTGCGCCGGTCGTCTCGTCGAAGCCGTGGCCGTCGACGACCGCGAGGGCGAGCCAGTCGTTGGCCGATCCCTCGGCGAACGACATGCCGAGCATGATGACGCCGATGAGGAGGAGCCGAACGTCGCCCCACACCGCGAGGTTCTCGCGCAGCCGCTCGGTCCACGGCGGCCGCGGGGCATCCGTGTGCGTGTCGTCGCCGACCTCGGCGCGCAGCGGCACCCAGCGCACCGCGATGACGACGGCGATGGCGATGAGCACGGCGGCGACACTGAAGTGCACCGACACGGGCACCTGCAGAGCGGATGCCGCGGCGGCGAGCCCCGCTCCGGCGACCGTGCCGAACGAGAAGAAGGCGTGCATGAGCGGCATCACGGTCTTGCCGATCTCGCGCTCAGCCTCCGCGCCCTCGACGTTCATCATCACGTCGACCGCGCCGTTGCCGAAGCCGAAGAGCACGAGCCCGATGATGACGATCGGCACCGAGGGCAACGCAGCGCCGCCGATGCCGACGAGCACGAGCCCCACCGAGACGATGATGAGTGCCGAGATCATGCCGCTGCGGGCGCCGAGCCGCGCAAGCAGCCACGGGGCGACGACGAGCCCGAGCACGGAGCCGATCGACCCGGCGAGGATGACGAGGCCGACGCCCTGGGTGGTGAGGCCCGTGTCGTCGCGGATGGCGGGGATCCTGGCGACCCAGCTCGCCATGCTGAGTCCGCTGAGGAAGAAGATCGCGAAGACGGCGTTCCGCCATGCGATGAGCTCACGCGGCGGGCGTGCGGCCGTGACCGGGGTGCCGGAGGTGTGGGGAGTCTCGTTCATCGTCTCTGTCTCATCGTTGTCGCGAGGTCGATCGAATCGATTCGACAACCCTGACCCGAGAACGATATCGGCGACTTCGCGCGGCCGCAACCGGCGCACTCACCTCGTCGCCTCGCCTCGCCCGGCTCCATCCGACGCCGAGAGTGCGGTTCGTGTCGGTATGGGCGCGGAATAGCGACGCGAACCGCACTTTCGACGCGTGGTCGGGTGGGTGTGGGTCGGGTGGGCCGGGTCGATCGGGTGGGCGTCACGGGTGACGGATGCCGCGGCATCCGTTCGACAGACCGAGGACGGCGCCGTGGCTACCATGAACTGACTGGCGCTCGGGGCATCCGGACACGACCCGACAAACCCCCGACCCAGAGCCGAACACCCCCGGCTCGAGTCCCAGAGAACAACGAGGTTATCGATGAAGGCCCTCTACAAACCCGCCCCCGGCGCCGGTCTGGAATACGTCGACCGGCCCGAGCCCGAGACGGGCCCCGGCGACGTGAAGATCCGGGTGCTGCGCACCGGAATCTGCGGCACAGACCTGCACATCGAGCAGTGGGACGACTGGGCCGCGTCGACGATCGCCGCCCCACTCATCCCCGGCCACGAGTTCTACGGAGAGGTCGTCGAGGTCGGGCCGCTCGTACACGACGTCGCGGTCGGCGACCGGGTCTCGGGCGAGGGCCACATCGTGTGCGGCATGTGCCGCAACTGCCGCGCGGGGCGTCGCCAGATGTGCATCCGCACGAAGGGCGTCGGCCTCCACCGTGACGGCGCATTCGCGGAGTTCGTCGTGCTGCCCGGCGAGAACGTCTGGGTGCACCACGCCGAGGTCGATCCCGAGGTCGGGGCGATCTTCGACCCCTTCGGCAACGCGGTGCACACCGCGCTCACCTTCTCGGTCATCGGTGAAGACGTGCTCATCACGGGCTGCGGCCCGATCGGGCTCATGTCGATCGCGGTGGCACGTCATGTCGGTGCCAGGTTCATCGTCGCGTCGGATGTCTCGCCCGCACGCCTGTCGCTGGCGCGCGAGATGGGGGCCGACGCGGTCGTGGATGTCTCACGCGAACGCATCGCCGACGTGCAACCGCGGCTCGGCATGCGCGAGGGCTTCGACGTCGGATTCGAGATGTCGGGCTCGGCGAAGGCGCTGCCCGAGATGATCGAGAACATGAATCACGGCGGGCGTATCGCCCTGCTCGGCCTGCCGAGCGAGCCGTACGCGATCGACTGGGGCAAGGTCGTCACCCACATGCTGACGATGAAGGGCATCTACGGCCGCGAGATGTTCGAGACGTGGAACTCGATGAGCGCGATGCTGCAGACGAGCGAGACGCTGCGCACGAGAATCGCCTCGGTCATCTCAGATCGCTACCCCGCGCGCGAGTGGCGTGCGGCGTTCGACGCGGCCGCATCGGGCGGCGTCGGCAAGGTCATCCTCGATTGGACGGAGCTCTGATGTACGGAACCATTCGCGAACAACTGCGCACGGAACTCGACGAGATCGAGGCCGCTGGGCTCACCAAGCGCGAGCGCGGCATCCACGGCCCGCAGTCCTCCGAGATCGAGGTCGCCGGGCGCGAGGTGCTGAACTTCTGCGCCAACAACTACCTCGGGCTCGCGAACGACCCGCGCATCGTCGCGGCGGCGCACCGCGGCCTCGACGAGTGGGGCTACGGCCTCGCGAGCGTGCGGTTCATCTGCGGCACGCAAGAGCTGCACCTCGAGCTCGAGCGACGCGTCTCCGACTTCCTCGGCTACGACGACACCATCCTGTTCTCCTCGTGTTTCGACGCGAACGGCGGCGTCTTCGAGGTGCTCTTCGGGGCCGATGACGCGATCATCTCCGACGAGCTCAACCACGCCTCGATCATCGACGGCATCCGGCTCTCGAAGGCGCAGCGATACCGCTACAAGAATCGCGACATGGCCGATCTCGAGGCGCAGCTCGAGCTCGCATCCGCTGCCCGTCGCCGCGTGATCGTGACCGACGGCGTCTTCTCGATGGACGGCTATATCGCGCCCCTCGCCGAGATCTGCGACCTCGCGGACCGCTACGACGCGCTCGTCTTCGTCGACGACTCGCACGCCGTCGGCTTCGTCGGCGAACACGGTCGGGGCACGCCCGAGCACTGCGGAGTCGAAGGCCGGGTCGACATCACGACCGGCACCTTCGGCAAGGCGCTCGGCGGGGCATCCGGCGGCTATGTGGCGGCTCGCCAGGAGATCGTCGACTTGCTCCGCCAGCGGGCGCGGCCGTACCTCTTCTCGAACACGCTCGCGCCGGCGATCGTGGCCGGTACCATCCAGGCGCTCGAGCTGTTGGCGTCCTCGGGCGAGCTCCGCGAGCGGCTGCGTGCGAACTCCGCGCTCTTCCGTTCGCTGATGACGGATGCCGGTTTCGATCTGTTGCCCGGCGAGCATCCGATCGTGCCGGTGATGTTCGGCGACGCCGCGCTCACCGCGCGCATGGCCGACGCGTTGCAGCAGCACGGGGTCTACGTGACAGCCTTCAGCTTCCCGGTCGTGCCGCGCGGGTCCGCGCGCATCCGTGTGCAGCTCTCGGCGGCGCACTCCGACGATGAGATCCGCCGCTGCGTCGCCGCGTTCGAGGCGGCGCGCGACGAGGTCGCCTCGAGCACGCCGGTCGAGTAGCGACGAAGGAGCGTCTCGAGATCCCGCAACGGTCTCGATACGCTCGCTGGCGCTCGCTACTCGACCAACGATCTCCGAGCAACGATGGCGATCTCCGAGCAATGCTGGTCGAGTAGCGACGAAGGAGCGTATCGAGACCCCGTTATCGATCGATGGACGGCCGATGCCGGGATCGGTCGTGCCGCTCGGCTGGTGGTGTCGCGTTCGTGCAAGACCGTGTCGGTGGGGGCGCCTAGCCTGACACCGACGACAGCGACATGATCGGTCGTCGACTCGATGAGGGAGCAGATCAGATGACCGCAGACTTCGACGCGACGTCGACCATCACGATCGACGCCCCACGTGAGCGTGTCTGGGCCGTGGTGACCGATCCTGCGGCCGCCCGCGAGTTCATGTTCGGTACCGAGCTCGTGACCGATTGGTCGATCGGCGGCCCGATCTTCTGGCGCGGCGTCTGGAAGGGCGAGCCCTACGAAGATCACGGCGTCGTGCTGGCGGTCGAGCCCGGCGTGCGCCTCGTGCACACGCACTTCAGCCCGTTGAGCGGTGACGACGACGTGCCCGAGAACCACCACACGCTGACCTGGACTCTCGAGGAGGGCGACGGCGCCACTGTGTTGACGCTTTCGCAAGACAACAACCCGACGGCGGAGGCTGCCATGCATTCACAGGGGATGTGGGACTCCCTCGTCGTGAGTGTGAAGCAGATCGCGGAGCGTCCCTGAGATCGCCCTCGACCGACCTTCGCTGATTCGACCCGCCTGAGCGTCGGGAGCTGCTGCGCAAGATCGAGAATCCTCGTGCGGTAGCTCGAGAATTCTCGTGAAGGCCTGCTCGAACGCCGGCTAGCTCGACGACCGCGCCACCCTGGCGGCGTCATTCCTGCGCAGCAGTCGCGCCCTTCACCGCATCGCGCTGACCCGATCGAATCGATTCGGCCTAGACTCGGCGCATGCAGCTCGATGCCGCTCCCCGTCCGACGCTCGCCGATGTCGCGGCGCGCGCCGGCGTCTCGCAGTCGACGGCATCGCTCGCCTTCAGCGGCTCGGGCCCCGTGTCGGATGCCACGAAGCAACGCGTGCTCGCCGCGGCATCCGAGCTCGGCTATGCCGGCCCCGATCCGCGCGCCCGTTCGCTTCGGCGCGGACGCTCTGGCATCGTCGGCGTCGTGCTCGAGGAGCGCGTGCGGGAGGCGTTCCTCGATCCCGTGAAGATCCAGATGCTCGACGGCATCTCCGAAGGCATCGCGCCGCTCGGCGCCGGGCTCCTGCTGCTCACCGACACGGGAGAAGAGGGCGGCAACGCTGTCGGCATCGAGAGCGCTCCCGTCGACGCCGTCGTGCTCATCGGCTGCAGCCCGCGGCTCGGCGTGTCGATCGAGGCGCTCCGCCGCCGAGGCATCCCGGCCGTCGCGATCGAGGGGGCGACGGGCGAAGACATCCCCGAGATCTCGATCGACAACCGGGCGGCGACCCGGCGCGGCGCCGAGTACCTTCGCGAACTGGGCCATGCGGATGTCGCGATCGTCACCCTGCCCTTCGACCCCGCGCGCACCCGTGGCCCGATCACCGACGAGCTGCTGCAGTCGAGCACTGCCGACACCGCCAGCCAGCGACTGGCCGGGGCCCGTGAAGTCTTCCCGGCAGCGACCGGCCGCGTCGCCGGCGCGAGTTCGATCGAAGAGGGCCTCGAGGCCGCGCGCACTCTGCTCGCCGACCCCGCCCGTCGCCCGACGGCGGTCATCGCGCAGAGCGACCTGCTCGCGGCTGGCGTCATCCAGGCGGCGGAGGAACTCGGGTTGCACGTGCCAACCGACCTGAGTGTGCTCGGATTCGACGGCATCCGCGTCGACGGGCTGCAGCACGATCTCACGACGCTCGTGCAGCCGTCGGTCGCCAAGGGGAGGGCCGCCGGCGAGGCTGTCGTACAGATGCTCTCGGGCGAGCCGCCGGCCTCACGGTGCTTCACCAGCACGCTGCATGTCGGCGACACGACGGCGGTGCCGCGACCTGCCTCGAGCTGACGGCCGCGACACAACTCCGCTCCTGTATTGCTGCACGGGCTGCCTTCGAGACTCGGACGCCTTCCCGACGCACCCCGTTAGAATTCCGTTAGGAAGATTCACAAATTTGTGAATTGGGCGTATTGTCGGCCGCATGAACACCGTCATCGAAACGCGCGGCCTCGACAAACGCTTCGGCCGCGTGCGTGCACTCCACGGGCTCGACCTCAGTGTCGAAGCCGGCGAGGTGCACGGGTTCCTCGGCCCGAACGGCGCGGGGAAGTCCACCACCATCCGCGTGCTGCTCGGCCTCATCAGGGCGAGCGGCGGAAGCGCGACGCTCTTCGGCCGCGACCCCTGGCGCGACGCCGTCGAACTGCATCGCCGCATCGCGTACGTGCCCGGCGACGTCAACCTCTGGTCGAACCTGTCGGGCGGCGAGGCCATCGACCTGATCACGCGCCTGCGTGGCGGCGCGTCCGACAAGCAGACATATACCGCGCGACGCGAGCATCTCGTCGAGGTCTTCCAGTTCGACCCGTCGAAGAAGGGCCGCACCTACTCGAAGGGCAACCGGCAGAAGGTCGCGCTCATCGCGGCGCTCGCGACGCCCGCCGACCTCTACATCCTCGACGAGCCCACGTCGGGCCTCGACCCGCTCATGGAGGCGGTCTTCCGGCAGGAGATCGCGTCCCTGCTCGGCGATGGGGCGACCGTGCTGCTGTCGAGCCACATCCTCTCCGAGGTCGAGCACCTCTGCGACCGGGTGAGCATCATCCGCGCCGGGCGCACGGTCGAGACCGGCACGCTCGCCGAGCTCCGCCATCTCACCCGCACCGAGATCTCGTTCGCGAGCGAGGGGCTCGCCCCCGCGGCATTCCAGAACATCCCCGGCGCGCACGGCCTCGCCGTCGATGGGGCGCATGTGCGCTTCACCGCCGACTCCGACGCCATGCCCGAGGTGCTCGCGGCGCTGAGCCGACTGCGGGCGACGGGCGTCACCGTGAACCCGCCGTCACTCGAAGAGTTGTTCATGCGGCACTACCACGACGACGTCGAGCAGCCCGCCCGATCGAGCCTCGAGGGCGTGCGATGAATACCCTGCCGACGCTGCTGCGGGCGCGGTTCCGCCGCGACCGCATGCAGATCATCATCTGGATCGCGCTGTTCGCGCTGCTCGAGGTCGTCGGCCACTCTGCCGTGACCGAGACCTACGGCACGGCCGACGAGCGGGCGAGCGTCATCCACTTGGTCATCATGAGCCCCGCCATCCTGATGCTCCGCGGCACTCCGCAGGGCGTCGAGCCCGATGCGTTCCAGGTCTTCCTGCTCTTCGGATTCCTCGGGCTCATGATCGGCCTCATGAGCACCTTCCTCGCCGTGCGTCACACCCGCGGCGATGAGGAGGCCGGCAGGGCCGAGCTCGTCGGCTCGACGCCCGCCGGCCGCATTGCACCGCTCGTCGCGACGGCGCTCGAAGGCGTCATCCTGAGCGTTGCGGTCGGCGTCGTCATGGGCGGCGTCGCCTGGCTCTACGGTGCGGATGCCTCGGGCGCCATGCTCTACGGCGCAGCGATGGCAGCCGTGGGCGTCGCCTACCTCGGTGTCGGATTCACCTGCGCGCAGCTCATGCGCACCTCGCGCGGCGCCAACGGACTGGCGGCGGCGATCGTGACCCTCGGCTACGCCCTGCGTGCGATGGGCGATGCGACCGGCACCGTGCAGCCCGGCGGACTCAGCATGGAGGCGGGGTGGTGGAGCTGGCTCAGCCCCATCGGCTGGGGGCAAGCGGTCGCGCCGTACACGCACCAGCTCGTCTGGCCGCTCGCGCTGTGCCTCGGCCTCGGCATCGTGCTCTTCACAGTGTCGGCATGGTTGCAGTCGAGTCGCGACATCGACTCGAGCATCATCCCCGAGCGTCCTGGCCGCCAGCATGCGCCGCGGAGCCTCTCGGGCCCGATCGGCCTCGTCTGGCGTACGCTCCGCAATCCCGTCACCGGCTGGGTGGTCGGCGGCGCGCTCTTCGGGCTCGTGATCGGTGCGGTCGGGCAGACGGTCGTCGACCTCGTGAACACGCCCAACGGCGAGGAGGCATCGCAGGCGATCGGCGACACCCTCGCGTCGCTCGCCGGCCCGAACGCCGAAGGCGGCATGATCGATCTCTTCACGACCGGCATCTTCGGTCTCGTCGGCGCGCTCGCCGCGATCGGCGGCGTGCAGGCGGTCATGCGCGCCCGGCAAGACGAAGCAGGCGGCACGGCAGAGCTCGTGCTCGCGGCTCCCGTCTCGCGTTTCCGCTGGTTCTCGTCGTACCTCCTGATCGGTGCCGTCTCGGTCGCCGCCGTGCTCGCCTTCGCGGTGCTCGGCTCGTTCGTCGGGCTGATCGGATCGACGGATGCCGGTGCGCGCATGTCGATCGTTGCCGAGGCGGGGCTCGCGCAGCTGCCGGCGGGGCTCGTGATCGTCGCGATCGCAGCGCTCGCCTTCGCGGTGCTGCCACGCCTGTCGATCGGACTCGGCTGGGCGCTGCTGCTCCTCGCCATCGTGCTCGGGCAGTTCGGCGGGCTCTTCGGATTCCCCGAGTGGGTGCGCGACCTCTCGCCGTTCAGTCACACGCCGATCGTCACGACCGATGACCTCGATTGGACCGCGGCGTGGGCGATGGTCGGAATCGCGGTCATCGTCGCGGCGGGCGCCACGGCTCTCGTGCGGCGGCGCGACCTCGCACTCGGCGGGTGAACGAGGGGCGGGGCATCCGTGCGGGTGCCCCGCTCGTTCTGTGAGGATGGGAGCATGGCGCGAGACGAACAGGCGGTGAACGAGTTCGTCGAGCAGTCGGCCGCGGCGATGGCCGAGGCGGGCTTTCCTCGTATGCCGGCGCGCGTACTCATGGCGCTCATCGCCGCCGAGGCGACCGGCCTCACGGCGAAGGAGCTGGGCGGGCAGCTCGTCGCGAGCGCCGCGGCGATCTCCGGAGCGGTGCGCTACCTGCAGACGCTGCGCATGGTGCGGCGGGTGTCGCAGCCGGGGTCGCGTCGCGACATCTACGAACTGCCCGAGCACGCATGGTACACGGTCACGATCGGCAGGAACCCGCTCTACGACCACATCGAGATGCTCGCGACGAAGGCGGTCGCCGCGATCGACGACCCCGAGTCGCTCGCGTCGCAGCGCATCCAGGAGATGAGCGACTTCTTCGCGTTCATCCAGCGCCGCATGCCCGAGCTTCTCGTCGAGTGGCGGGCCGAACGCGGCGAGTGACCGGTCGTGGCGTGCGTGTGCTTCGAATTCCGCTCGGCATAGGCTGACGTCATGACCCTCGACCTCGCCGCCGTCTACCGCGACCTCCACGCCAACCCCGAGCTCTCGTTCCAGGAGCACCGCACGGCGGGCATCGTCGCCGAGGCGCTCACCGCGCTCGGCCTGACGGTGACCACGGGCATCGGCCGCACGGGTGTCGTCGGCGTGCTCGAGAACGGCGCAGGCCCGACCGTGCTGCTGCGCGCCGACATGGACGGCCTGCCTGTGCTCGAGGAGACCGGGCTGCCGTACGCGAGCACCGCCAGGGGCACCGACCCCGACGGACACGATGTGCCGGTCATGCACGCCTGCGGCCACGATGTGCACGTCACATGCCTGCTGGGCGCGACCGAGCGGCTCGTCGCCGACCGCGCTGCCTGGTCGGGCACCCTCGTCGCGCTGTTCCAGCCCGCCGAGGAATGGGGCGGCGGCGCCGAGGAGATGGTCGGCGACGGCCTCTACGATCGGGTGCCGAAGCCCGACATCGTGCTCGGCCAGCACGTCGCGCCCTTCCCCGCCGGGTTCGCCGCCGTGCGCGCGGGCGCGGCGATGGCCGGAGCCGACTCGCTCACGATCCGGCTCCACGGCACCGGTGGGCACGGTTCGCGACCCGAGACGACGGTCGACCCCGTCTACATGGCAGCATCGACGACGGTGCGACTGCAGGGCATCGTCGCACGCGAGCTGGCACCGACGGATGCCGCGGTGGTGACGGTCGGCCAGATCCACGCGGGAATGAAGAACAACATCATCCCGGCGGTGGCGTCACTCGGACTCAGCGTGCGCACCTTCGACGAGACCGTGCGCACGAAGGTGCTCGCGTCGATCGAACGCATCGCCCGGGCCGAAGCGACAGCGGCGCAGGCGCCGCGCGAGCCGGAGTTCGACTACGAGGAGCGGTTCCCGGTCACGGTGAACGACCCGGCGGCGACCGAGCGCACCGCGGCGGCGTTGCGCCGCGCGCTCGGCGAACAGCGGATCATCGATCCGGGCATCGTCTCGGGAAGCGAAGACGTCGGCGTGCTCGCGACGGCAGCGGGCGCGCCCCTCGTCTACTGGTTCCTCGGCGGCTCCGACCCGTCGCTCTTCGGCGATGCGCTCGCGACCGGGCGCATGCCCGACGATATCCCGTCGAACCACTCGCCGCACTTCGCCCCGCTCATCGAGCCGACGCTCGACGTCGGTGTCGCAGCGCTCGTCGCGGCCGCCCGCGAGTGGCTGGGCGAGCCGGCCGCTTGACGCGCGTCTGACGCGCGTCTGACGCGCGCGTGCGCCGGCGTCTCAGTGCACGCCCGCCGGACGCCTGCGGCGGAGGCCCCGCGCCCGACGCCCCGCGCCCGACGCGCGCCCCTCAGCGCCCCGCGCCCACCACCATCCACGACGCGCCGCGCGCCCTGAGCCCGAGGGTCACCGCCCGCGCCCCGAGGAAACCGATCGCGAACGCCGCCATGAGCCACGCCGGGCCCGCGGCACCCGCCGGAGCGACGGCGACCACCCAGAGGGCGAGCGGCACGAACACCGCGAGATTCACGATGCCCGTCCAGGCGAGGTAGCGGGCGTCGCCCGCGCCGATGAGCACGCCGTCGAGCACGAACACGATGCCGCCGAGCGGCGCGGAGAGCGCGAGCACGACGAGGGTCGGGGGCAGCAGCGCCGCGACATCCGCTGAGCTCGTGAAGACCGCCGGAAGCACCCACGCCGTCGCGATCAGGACCACGCCCACTACGGCGCCGCTGGCGATGCCCCACTGCAGGCAGCGTCGCAGCACCGCTCGAACCGCGACGACGTCGCCCGCGCCGAGGTCGCGACCGATGAGCGCCTGCGCGGCGATGGCGAGCGCGTCGAGTGCGAAGCCGATCGTGAAGTAGATGGTCATCGCGACCTGGAACGCCGCGAGCTCGTTGGAGCCGAGCGACGTCGCCGCCCATGTCGCGAGCAGCAGCGCCATGCGCAGGCTCAGGGTTCGCAGGAACAGCCACCCGCCCGAGGTCGCACCGCGCAGCACCCCGGCGTGGTGCGGCCACGGGCTCGCCCCGACCCGTGCGGCGTGCCGGGCGACGACCACCAGGTAGACCGCGACCATGCCCCACTGGGCGATCACGGTGCCGATTGCCGAGCCGGCGATGCCCCAGCCGGCGACGTAGATGAACACGTAGTTCAGGGCGATGTTGACGGCGAAGCCGATGCCGGCCACCCAGAGTGGCGTGCGGGTGTCCTGCAGGCCGCGCAGGAGGCCCGTCGCGGCGAACACCACGAGCATGGCGGGCAGCCCGGCCATCGAGATCGTGAGGTAGACGGATGCCTCGGCGGCGACGTCTGCACTCGCGCCGAAGAGCCCCACCAGCACGGGCGCGGCCACCCAACCGGCGACCGCGAGCACCGCCCCGATGCCGAGCGCGAGCCACAGCCCGTCGATGCCCGAGGCGACGGCTCCGCGCTCGTCACCGAGTCCGACGCGACGCGCGACGGCCGGCGTCGTCGCGTACGCCAGGAACACCATGAGCCCGATGATCGTCTGCAGTACCGCGCTCGCAAGACCGAGGCCCGCGAGCGGGGTGGCCCCGAGGTGTCCGATCATCGCGGTGTCGGCGAGCAGGAACAGCGGCTCGGCGATGAGCGCGCCGAGCGCGGGTACGGCGAGGCGCAGGATGTCGCGGTCGACGGACCGTGGGGCGGTGTCACTGGTACTCATGAGCGCGTCGAGCCTATGCGCCGCCGCCGACGTCGGCACGCGACATCCGTTCGAGCCTCATTGATTCGCTTCTGGAGATTTCACGGCACAGAACGGAGATTCGAGAGATTCGCTCCCGGCCGCGACGGCTGACGCCGCACGGACTGACGACGACGGCGCCGAGGCATCCGGATCGGAAGCGCGTGCCTTCCGCCCGCCACTGCTCTAAGCTTCTCGACATACAACGAGGATACGTTTCGTATGTTGCGCCAGATTGGCGCGGTGAGGGGATGCCACGTGCCGACCATGAGTGCAACCGCGAACGCTCGAACGAGCACACGATGACGACCGAGGCGCCGGTCGGAGTCGGCCGGGGCCGCACGAGCGTGCGCGCCGACGATCCGAGGCTCGGGTCGCCGCGGATCCACGTGATCGACGTCGCCGACGGCACAGTCGTGTTCGATCGCGACGGCGCGGTGCCCGGCCCCACCGCGAGCGTGTTGAAGCTCCTGACCTCTGCGGCGGCGCTCGCCGCGCTCGGTCCCGACCACCGGATTCCGACGAGGGTGGTCGCCGGGGCCGAACCCGGCGAGGTCGTGCTCGTCGGCGGCGGTGACGTCTCGCTGACGAGGCTGCCCGTCGGCGAGGCATCCTTCTACCGGCAATCGGCGCACCTCGAGACGCTCGCCCGCGCGACGCTCGCCGCGTGGCAGGGCGATGAGCCCCTCACGCGCCTCGTGCTCGACGATTCGCTCTTCACAGGCACGCCGTGGCTGCCTGCCTGGGACCCCGAAGGGCGCAGCCCAGAAGGCTATATCCCCTTCATCACGGCGCTCCAGGTCGACGGCGACCGTGACGACCCGACCATCGACGACACGCCGCGCAGTGAGGACCCGGTGGGGCGCGTCGGTGCGGAGTTCGCGGCGTTGCTCGGCGGCGCAGGCGATGGCACGGGCGGCTCGGCCGATGGCATCCGGATCTCCCGCGGTCGTGCCCGCCCGGATGCTCGGGTGCTCGCCGAGGTCTTCTCGCCGCCGCTGTCGGAACTCATCCGGTTCGGCCTCGAGACCTCCGACAACGCACTCATGGAGTCGCTCGCGCGGCTGTCGGCCATCGCGATCGGCGAGCCGGCGAGCTTCGAGGGGGTGTCGAGGGCGATTCCCGCGTTACTGTCGCGTTACGGCCTGCTGGTCGACGAGCTGACCATCGAAGACGGGTCGGGCCTCAGCAACGACAACGCGGTGCCGGCACGCTTCGTCGCCGAGCTCCTGGTGCGGGCTCACCGCCGAGAGCACCACCTCGGGGTCATCGACGACATGCTTCCGGCCACCGGGCCGAACGGCACCTTTCCGCGCCGGCGGTTCACGGGTGACAACGCCGTCGTGGGCGATGCCGTGCGTGCGAAGACCGGCTTCATCAACATCGTGTGCTCGCTCGGCGGTGTCGTTCGTGCTGCCGACGGCACTCAGTTGGCGTTCGCGGTCTACGCGATCGGCGAGATGATGGGCGACCCGGCTCGAGCCGCCATCGACGATCTCGTTACGAGCCTGTACCTCGAGGGCGCACAGCTCAGATGACGGCGCGCGCCTTCGCCGGCCGGGCACGCAGGAGGTCACAGGAGATTCTGGGCCTCGCGCACGCCGCCCACACATAGGCTGGAGCAATGACCGACGACGTCGCGCTGCCCTCCGGAATCACGCAAGACGAGCTCGACGCAGGCATCCGCCCGCAAGACGACCTCTTCCGTCACGTCAACGGCAAGTGGATCGAACGCACCGATATTCCGGCCGACAAGGCCAGGTACGGCTCGTTCCTCGTGCTGCACGAAGAGGCCGAGCAGGCCGTGCGCGAGATCATCGAGGAGTCGCAAGACGCAGAGCCCGGCACCGAGGCGCGCAAGGTCGGCGACCTCTACGCGAGCTTCATGAATGAAGATCGGGCGAACCTCCTCGGCACGACACCCATCGCGGGGCAGCTCGTCGAGGTCGAGCTCATCAGCTCGGTCGACGCATTCCTCGCGACCCTCGGCCAGCTCGAGCGGCAGGGCGTGCCGGGCTTCCTGCAGCTCTACGTCGACAACGACCCGGGCGACCCCGAGCGTTACCTCGTCTTCGTCGAGCAGGGTGGCATCGGTCTGCCCGACGAGAGCTACTTCCGCGAAGAGCGGTTCGAGTCGGTGCGGGGCGCGTACCGCTCGCACCTCGAGCGGATGCTGCGGCTCGCGCGACTCGAAGCGCCCGACGAGCGCGCGGCCCGGGTGTTCGAACTCGAGACCGCGATCGCCGCGGCGCACTGGAACAACGTCGACACCCGCGACAGCGAGAAGACCTACAACCTGTTCCAGTGGTCGGATGCTGCGGCGGCGTTCGCTTCGCTCCCTGAGTCCGCTTCGCTCCCTGAGTCCGCTTCGCTCCCTGAGTCCGCTTCGCTCCCTGAGCCTGTCGAAGGGGCCCCTGACCTGAACATCTGGCGCGATGCGATGGGCGTGCCCGCCGGGGCGTTCGACGAGATCGTGCTGCGCGAGCCCTCGTTCGTGCAGGGTCTCGGCGCACTGCTGACCGAAGACCGCCTGCCGGCGTGGAAGGACTGGCTCGCCTGGCAGGTCATCCGCGGCAGCGCGGCGTACCTCTCCAACGACTTCGTCGAGGCGAACTTCGACTTCTACGGCCGCACCCTCACGGGCACCCCGCAGATGCGCGAGCGCTGGAAGCGCGGCGTCTCCCTCGTCGAGGGCGCCATGGGCGAGGCCGTCGGCCACATCTACGTCGAGCGGCACTTCCCGCCCGCCGCGAAGGAGGCGATGGACGACCTCGTCGCGAACCTCGTCGAGGCCTACCGCCAGTCGATCACCGGCCTCGAGTGGATGGGTGCCGAGACTCGGGCGAAGGCCATCGACAAGCTCGAGAAGTTCACGCCGAAGATCGGGTTCCCGGTGAAGTGGCGCGACTACTCCGCCCTCGAGATCACCGACGACCTCGTCGGCAACGTGCGGGCGACGGCCGAGTTCGAGTTCAATCGCGAGCTCGGCAAGATCGGCAAGCCGATCGACCGCGACGAGTGGTTCATGACGCCGCAGACGATCAACGCGTACTACAACCCGGGGTTCAACGAGATCGTGTTCCCCGCGGCGATCCTGCAGTACCCCTTCTTCGATGCCGAGCGGGATGCCGCGGCGAACTACGGTGCCATCGGCGCCGTGATCGGCCACGAGATCGGGCACGGCTTCGATGACCAGGGCTCGAAGTACGACGGCGACGGGCGCCTCACCGACTGGTGGACCGAGGCCGACCGCACCGCGTTCGAGGAGCGCACGACCGCGCTCATCGAGCAGTACGACGCGCTCGTGCCGGCTCAGCTCCGCCCTGACGCCCAACTGCCCCCTGAGCCCGTCGAAGGGGGCGCCGCTTCGACGAGCTCGACGAGCTCAGCGGGCGAGCACAGCGTCAACGGTGCGCTCACGATCGGCGAGAACATCGGCGACCTCGGCGGCCTCGCCATCGCGTGGAGGGCGTACGTGCTGTCGCTCGGCCCTTCGGCGGGCTCAGGCGAGTCCGGCAGTGTCGCCGAGGCACCCGTCATCGACGGGCTGACCGCAGCGCAGCGTTTCTTCCTGTCGTGGGCGCAGGCGTGGCAGATGAAGGGTCGCGATGAAGAGGTCATCCGCCTGCTCGCGATCGATCCGCACTCGCCGAACGAGTTCCGGTGCAACCAGATCGTCAGGAACATCGACGAGTTCTACGCTAGCTTCGAAGTGACTCCAGATGACGCGCTCTGGCTCGACCCAGCCGAGCGGGTGACGATCTGGTAGTCGCAGATCCGCATCCGCAAGACCAAGAATTCTCGAGCGCGCCGCTGACCGCGGTAGGGGAGCGCCGACCGCCAGAGGAAGGCAGTGGAATCACCGTGGTGACGTCGTCGCAGGGTTCGGAGCGACGCGCACGGCATAGCGACTTCCGGCGGGGAAAACATCGCACCGAAGAGGCCAACGACAACTTCGCCCGCGGTTTCGACGCACTCGGCGAGCTCGCGCTCGCGGGCGTGCAGGTCTCGGCGCGCGCGACCGATCTCGCGACCGGCAAGGTGCTCTTCTCCGTCGACGACCATGTCGTCATGCCGACGGCGTCGATCGGCAAGGTGCTGCTGCTCGTCGAGGTCGCGTCCCGGCTCGCCGGCGACGGCAGCGAGTCGTTCACCGTGCTCGACCGCGCCCCCCGCGACGCGGTCGGCGACTCGGGCATCTGGCAGCACATGCAGTCGCCGTCGCTGCCCCTCGCCGACCTCGCGGCCCTCATCGGTGCGACGAGCGACAACCTCGCGACGAATGTGCTCATCCGCCACGTCGGTCTCGAGGCTGTGCGCGCCCGCACCGAGGCACTCGGCCTCACCCGCACCGC
The DNA here is from genome assembly GCF_059445445.1 of Agromyces sp. Y575. Taxonomy (NCBI): domain Bacteria; kingdom Bacillati; phylum Actinomycetota; class Actinomycetes; order Micrococcales; family Microbacteriaceae; genus Agromyces; species Agromyces sp. Y575. The sequence goes on along the minus strand of NZ_JCAIUI010000002.1, from coordinate 671,788 downwards.
GCTTCTCGACCTCGTACGCGATCACCGAGGCCCCGACGACGCCCCGCAGCTCTCGATCGGCTCGGCGAAAGAGCTCACGTGGCTCTTCGCCTCGCTCGCCCGCGGCGAGATCGTCTCACCCGAGGTGTCGCAGCGGGTCGTCGGATGGCTCTCGCTGAACGCCGACCTGTCGATGGTCGCGAGCGCGTTCGGGCTCGATCCGCTTGCGCACCGCGCAGCCGATCACAACGTGCTGCTCATGAACAAGACCGGCACCGACGGCGGCGTGCGCAGCGAGGTCGGCGTGCTCCGCGGACCGCGTGCGAGCGTCTCGTACGCCGTGTCGATGTACTACGCCGATACCATGCTCTCCTCGCGCCTTGCCGTGCTCGACGGCATGCGCCAGGTCGGCGCCGACCTGCTGGAGTACGTGCATTGAACGAAGTGCTCATCCGCCCGCTGCATCCGCTCGATCATGCGATCGTCGACCGGCTGCTGTCGGTCGCCTTCGCGACGCCCACGACGACGGTCGACGACCCGCCGATCGAGGCGGGCCTCAATACCGAGCTGCTCGCGTCCGACGCCCTGCTGCCGCATCTCGCACTCGTCGCCGAAGTCGACGGCGAGATCATCGGCTATTGCATCAGCACGCGCGGCAGGGTCGGCGTGACTCCGGCGATCGGTCTCGGGCCGATCGCAGTGTTCCCCGAGCGACAGGGGGTCGGTGTCGGCTCCGCGCTCGTGCGCGAGACGGTCCGTGTCGCCGAAGAGCATGGCGAGCGAGTGATCGCCTTGCTCGGCGACCCCGCCTACTACGGCCGGTTCGGCTTCGTCGCCGGCTCCGAAGTGGGGGTCATCTCGCCAGAGCCGGCGTGGGGCAGCTACTTCCAGGCGCTTCGCCTGTCGGGTGCCGGCGACGAGCATCGCGGCGACTTCCGGTACGCCGCTCCGTTCGAAGCGCTCTGATCGGGCGTCGGGTCGGCTGCCTCATTCGTGTCGCACCGCGGACGCCTCGGTAAGCGACTCGACCGCCGTGACAACGGCGGCCGCCGTCTCGGGGGCGGCGAGGATGCGGAAATGCCCGGCGACCGGAACCTGCACGTTCGTCGCGCCCGCGAGCGCACTGCCCTCGGGCACGTGCGGGTCGAAGAATCCGAACACCGACACGATGCGCGAATTGACGGATGCCGCATCGGAGAGTTCGACGATCATCGCGCTCGCGGGGTCGAACTCGCGCAGCCGTGGATCGAACAGGTACCGTGCGAGGCGCGAACCGCCGAACGGCGTGGCGACGGTGACGACCCCGAGCAGGCCGAGCCTCCGGTCGGCGTCGTCGAGCAGCATCCGCTTGCCGACGAGGCCGCCTTTCGAGTGCGCCACGATGATGCGGCCGGCGGGCGGCGGTGGGATCCGCTCGAGCGCTCGAGTGATCCGCTCGGCCGTCTCGGGGATCGCGAGCAGGTTCGCGCCGAGTCCATGCACGACCCGAACGCGGTAGCCCCGCGCGTTGACCGCGTGGCCGAGCGGTTCCATGAACGACCAGTGCTCGTAGACGCCAGGCAGGAGGAAGACCGTCGGTTTGTCGACGTCGCCCTCGGCCCAGAGCCTCGGGGGCTTCGGCACGGTGAGCACGCGCGCGTGCCGCCTCGCCGCGTCGAGGTAGTCGAGCGCCCACCAGCCCGCGGCCGCGAGCGGTGGGAGTGGCGCGGGGGCCGTCGTCGCCGGGGCATCCGCGACTGTCGCGATGCTCGTTGCCGGGGCATCCGCCACCATCGAGGCATCCGTCGCCGGCGAAGCGGATGGCGCCGCGAACGCCGCCGCCGGAACCCTGCGGCCGACCGCTTCGCCGCGTGCGTGCCGCGCGATGAGCTCGGCCACCTGCGGGCCGGCGGTGATCATCGTCTCGTGACCGCGTCCGGGAACCTCGATGTATCGGCCGTTCGGCACGAGGCCGGCGACCTGTTCCGCCCAGTCGCGGGGAACGATCCCGTCGCGTTCGCCGCGGATCACGAGCGTCTCGCCCGGGATGTCGGGCAGGGTGCGCTCGATCTCGTGCGCCATCACGGGCCGGAGCGTCTCGAGGTACCAGCCGAGGCCCGCCTTCGCATATGACACGACGCCGAGGCCGATCACCTTCGGGTGGGCGAGCACGAGGTCTTGCGCCAGCCGACCGGCCTGCTTCGCCACCGTGCGTTCGCGAGGATTCACGGTCGGGGCGATGAGCACGATGCGATCGAAGAGCTCGGGATGCCGCGCGGCGGCCTCGGCCACGACCTGCGCCCCGGCGGAGTGTCCGACGAGCACGGGTCGGTCGATGCCCTCGGCGACCACGAGCTCGGCGAGCAGCTCGCCCGCCTCCGGAATCGAGGGCGGATGCTCGGGCTCCGGCGCCTCGCCGAACCCGGGCATGTCGAGGGCGTAGACCGTGCCGGTGCGACCGAGGGCCTCCGCGACATCCGACCAGTACTCGTGCGCCATGCCGATGCCGTGCACGAGCACGTAGCCCGGGCCGTCGTCGATGCCCGTGCGGGTGATGAGCGTGATCCGGTCACCGCTGCGGAACTCGCGGGAGGTCGGCATGACCGAAGTCTACGAGGCGGTCAGTCGATGAGCCCGGCCCCCGCGAGGCGCTGGAGCACTTCGGCCCCGGCGGGCGGGCAGCGATCGAGGTCGGCGGTCGTCACCCAGTGCAGGCTGCCCACCTCGGCGGAGGCGATGGGTGCGGCATCCGTCTCGGCGCGAAAGACCCGCATGCGCACGAGCCGTCCGTCGGGCTCTCCATGTGCCTGCACGACGACCTCGAAGAGTTCCTCGAGCGAGGCCGGATCGAGAATGAGCGCGACCTCTTCGAGAGCTTCGCGGGCGGCCGCCGCCGCGGCCGATTCGCCCTCGTCGATCTTGCCGCCGGGCATGTAGTACACGTCGCGGTCGCGAGCCGTGACCATGAGCACCCGGCGGTCGCGCACGAGGGCGATGGCGGCGACGCGGATGTCGGTGAGTTCAGGCATATCCGCTCCAGCCTATGTCGTGCGTCTGCGCGGGCTCCGTCGTCAGCGCGGTCACGCCTGACCGGCACCCCTGTCGTGAGCCATGCTCCCGCAGCTACGCTGGCTCGCATCCGCCGATCGCGAAGGAGCGAGCCGATGACGTCGACCGAGCCGATGACCGCCGACGAGCAACGTGGATTCGCGAGGGCCGTGCAGTCCGAGGTGTACCGGGCGGGGCTCTCGGGCATCCGTCCGGCGGTGCCGGTCGACGTTGCTGCACTCGAACGTGCTGCGCGCAAGGCCGTGTCGGCCGAGGCGTTCGCATACCTCGCCGGCGGCGCGGGCGCCGAGGTGACGATGGCGGCGAACCGTGCGGCATTCGCGCGCTGGCAGATCTGGCCGCGGGTGCTGCGCGATGTTTCCGAGCGCGATCTCTCGATCGAGTTGCTCGGGCGGCGCCGGGCGACGCCGTTCGTGCTGTCGCCGATCGGCGTCATCGAGATGGCGCACAGCGAAGCGGATGTCGCGGTCGGCCGTGCCGCGGCGGCGCTCGACGTGCCGTACATCCTCTCGAACCAGGCAAGCGCCCCATTAGAGGAGGTCGCCGCCGCGATGGGCACGCGATCGCGCTGGTTCCAGCTGTACTGGAGCGCCTCCGATGAGCTCAACGCGTCGTTCGTGCGTCGCGCCGAGGCATCCGGGTGCGAGGCGATCGTGGTCACCCTCGACACGCACCTGCTCGGCTGGCGCACCCGCGATCTCGACGCCGCCTATCTGCCCTTCACGCGCGGGCAGGGCATCGCGCAATACACGAGCGACCCGGTCTTCGCCGAGCTCGTGCGGCAGCGCGTCGCACGCGGCGGCGGTGGCGGGCCGCGCCCGAAGGTGACCCCGAAATTGCTCGCCTCGGCGTTCGCGATCGCCCGTTCGGGAGCACGAACGCCGCTCGTCGACGGCGGAGTGCGTGCGGCCCTACGCTCGCCGCTGCCTCGTGCGGCGATCGAGACGTTCCTCGACGTGTTCTCGAACCCGGCGCTCGAGTGGGGCGACCTCGCGAAGCTGCGTGAGTGGACGAACCTGCCGGTGCTGCTGAAGGGAGTGCTGCATCCGGATGACGCGGCGCAAGCGCTCGACCACGGCGTCGACGGCCTCGTGGTGTCGAACCACGGCGGCCGCCAGGTCGACGAATCCGTCGCGACGCTCGACGCGCTGCCCGGCGTCGTCGAGCGGGTCGGCGGCCGGGTCCCCGTCATCCTCGACAGCGGGGTGCGCGGCGGTGCCGATGCCTTCATCGCGCTCGCACGCGGCGCCACGGCCGTGGGCATCGGCCGGCCCTACGCCTACGGCCTCGCCGTCGCGGGAACCGACGGCGTGCACGAGGTCGTGCGCAATCACATCGCCGAGTTCGACCTCACGCTCGGCCTCGCGGGGCACCGGTCCGTCGCCGAGATCGGGCCCGATTCGCTGCGTGCGGCGTGAGGGCGGGACAGCCCGTCGTTGTCGCCGCGCCGGTGTCGTATAGTCATCTCACGCCCACCGCTGGGCGGCCCGAATCCAACCCCGAACGAAAGCCCGATCCTCCATGACCGCTCTGAACTTCCCCCGTCGCGCCACTGTCGTCGCGGCAGTCGCCGGCCTCGCCCTGGTGACACTTGCGGCGTCGCCCGCCGCCGCGGAAGAGGTGCCTGCGCCCACCGCACCGACCATCCAGGTCGACCAGACGACCTTTCCCGCAGGCGACTGGCTCGGCGGCTTCACCGTCACCGGATCGGGCTTCGATCCGAGCGTGTCGACCGCATGGGTTGCAGTGGCAGCCGGCCAAGGCACCCTCACCGGCACGCAGGCCGACGTCACTCCCGACGGCACGTTCAGTGTGCTGATCACGCCGGTTAACATGGTCCCCGCCGACAGTGAAGAGCGCCCGCGGTTCAGCGTCTTGGCCTCGCAGACGATCGGCGATGGAACCGTGCTCTGGTCGAATGAGGTCCTGCTGACCATCACCGCGGCTCCGGCTCCGGCTCCGGCGCCGACCGCCCCCGGCGAGTCATCGCCGGCAGCGGTACCCGCCGCCCCGGCCATCGACTCCGAGACGACGGCCGACGGCCCACGCTTGGCCGAAACCGGTGTCGACGGCGGTATCGGCATCGCCGCTCTCGCGCTGATCGTACTCGGCTGCGCGGCAATCGTGTGGCGACGGCGGGCCTCGAGCGCGCGCTGATCGACAGACCGCGAAGGCGGATCGGCGGTCGTGCCCAGCGCAGACCGCCGATCTCGGCCGTCTCGGGAGCGCCGGTGACCGCGGACCGGGACAACGGGCTCGCGCCCGCCCGTAGGATGGTGTCACCGTGTCGTTTCCGGGAAACCCCCGATCTCTAGGACCATTGGAGCCACCGTGGCCGCACCCAGCCGTCTCGAATCCGTCATCGCCCTCGCCCAGCATCGGGGGTTCGTCTTCCAGGCCGGCGAGATCTACGGCGGGTCCCGCTCGGCATGGGACTACGGCCCCCTCGGCGTGGAGCTGAAAGAGAACATCAAGCGCCAGTGGTGGCGGTACATGGTGACCGGCCGCGACGATGTCGTCGGCCTCGACTCGAGCGTCATCCTGCCGAAGCAGGTGTGGATCGCCTCGGGCCACGTCGGTGTCTTCACCGACCCGCTCGTCGAGTGCCTGCACTGCCACAAGCGCTTCCGCGAAGACCACCTGCTCGAGGCCTTCGAGGGGAAGAAGGGCCGCGCCCCCGAGAACGGCATGGGCGACATCGCCTGCCCGAACTGCGGCACGCGCGGCCAGTGGACTCCGCCCCGCGACTTCAACATGATGCTGCAGACCTACCTGGGCCCGGTTCAGGATGAGTCGGGGCTGCAGTACCTCCGCCCCGAGACGGCACAGGGCATCTTCACGAACTTCGCCAACGTGCTGCAGGCCGCACGCATGAAGCCGCCGTTCGGCATCGGCCAGATCGGCAAGTCGTTCCGCAACGAGATCACGCCCGGAAACTTCATCTTCCGCACGCGTGAGTTCGAGCAGATGGAGCTCGAGTTCTTCGTCGAGCCCGGCACCGACGACCAGTGGTTCGAGTACTGGCTCGACTATCGCTGGGACTGGTACGTCGACCTCGGCGTCGACCCCGAGAACCTGCGTCGCTTCGAGCACCCGCAAGACAAGCTCTCGCACTACTCGAAGCGCACCGTCGACATCGAGTACCGCTTCGGCTTCACCGGTGGCGAGTGGGGCGAGCTCGAGGGTGTCGCCAACCGCACCGACTTCGACCTCAAGACGCACTCCGAGCACTCCGGCAAAGAGCTGTCGTACTTCGACCAGTCGAAGAACGAACGCTGGATCCCGTACGTGATCGAGCCCGCGGCGGGTCTGACCCGCTCGCTCATGGCGTTCCTCGTCGACGCGTACGACGTCGAGGAGGTGCCGAACGCGAAGGGCGGCGTCGACACTCGCACGGTGCTGCGACTCGACCCGCGTCTCGCGCCGGTGAAGGCGGCCGTGTTGCCGCTCAGCCGCAACGAGCGTCTCTCGCCACTGGCCCGCGAGGTCGCCGCGTCGCTGCGCAAGCACTGGAACGTCGACTTCGACGACGCCGGTGCGATCGGTCGTCGGTACCGTCGCCAAGACGAGATCGGCACGCCGTTCTGCATCACGGTCGACTTCGACTCGCTCGACGACAACGCCGTGACCGTGCGCGAGCGCGACAGCATGGAGCAGGTGCGCGTGCCGCTCGCCGAGATCGAGGGCTACTTGGCGGCGCGACTCATCGGGGCGTAGGCGTCGGTTCGAACGGGCGCCTTGTCGTCGCGCGGACGTTGACTCTCGGCAAGGATGTGGGCGAGACAGTTCATGTCGTCGTGTCACCCCGCTGAGGGATTCGCCACGGGACGCGACGGAACATGCGCGAGCATTCTCGCCTCGATGCAGATCTGGTTAGTTGATGATTTCGCCTCGCTTGTCGGCGCGGAACGCTGCCAGACGTTCTCTCCACGCCTGGAGCGCCTCGGGGGTCTGGCGCGTGAAATCAGTGATCTCGCCAACGACCCTGAGTGGTGCAGTGCTGCGGTACGAGCGGGTGGGGTTGCCGGGGAACTTCTTGTCGGTCACGTTCGGGTCGTCCTCGAACGGGCCGGTCGGCTCGACGGCATAGACGCGCGGAGCACCGTCACCGGCCGCGAGTTCCGCGGCGAGTCCAGCACCGTCGGGAAGGGCGGTGAAATAGATGTGGTTCATCACGACTTCGGGACGATAGTTCGACCGGAAGCCCGCCGTGAGGAGATCACCGTTCCGGAGATCGGCTTTCGTGCCGTGAAAGAACGGCCCCTCGTCCAGTGCTTGGCTCACTGCGACAGCCTAGGTGGATGACACCCGTAAGCACAGGGGGACACCGATTCCGGTGACGAACGAATCTTGTCGCTGTCGCAAAGGTAGCGTGGGGTGTCGGAGTGAGATCGCTCCGAATAGTGCTCGAGGAGGAGCGCCCATGGGTTCTCAGGTCTGGAAGTTGTCCGCGGTCGGCATGCTCCTCTTGATGATGAGTGGATGCTCCGCCGTTGACGGTCCAGGAGAGAGCACGCCGGCGACCGCTGGCGGCGTCGAGATGGCCGTCTCGGAGTCCTGCGTTTCGGGATCCGCACCGGAGTGCGTCTCGGTGAATGGCGAGTACGTGATGATCCTCGAATCGGACTTCGTTCATGCTGGCGTCGAAGAGGCCGAAGCGGTCGCCGATGGTAAGACCCATGCTGTCGACGTGAGGTTCGACGATGAAGGAGCGGACGTCTTTCAGACGTTGACAGCCGAAGCCGCTCAATCCGGAGGGACTGCACGCTTGGTGATCAAGGCGGGTGACGTGGTGTTGTCAGCTGTCGCGGTGCTCGAGGCGTTGCAGGGCGATACCCTCCTGATCGCGCTCCCGCCGGACGCAAACCCCGCTGAGTTGGCTGAAATTATCCGCGGCACCTAGACCGATGAGCGCCGGATGCGGCCTCGTGGCGGACCGCAAGCGGATGTCCTGTCTTCGGTGCGAGTAGCGTTGAAGTCATGGTGCCTCCGAAGGATTACTCCGAGACGTCGTTCAGCGGCGTGGGAATCGGCATCGCGCTAGGGGTCCTGGTCGGCGCCGGTGTTGGGCTGACCTTCTTCGACGCCCTTGTAGTCGGTGCAGGTATCGGCATGTTGGTCGGCATCGTGGTCGGTGCCGTATTCGACGCTCGGAGGGCGACCTGAGCGCGTCTTGGAACGGGCGTTCGACGGTCTAGAGCAGGGTCTTCATGGACCGACTTCTGAAGGCTCGAACCAGGTGTCCGTGCCGCTGGACATGATGAGCGGCAAAGGTCTGACCGGTCTCGAACCGACCTGCTCCGTGGGGATATCCGCCGAGTCGATCATGCCCTTCAACAATGCAAAAACGGTTGCGGGAAGCAGACCATCTGGTCGCCGGCGTTCGGCGCGATGATCTCTACGTCAGTCCCGCTGCGTGACCGGAAGCTCCCTACTCGCGTACCGCGACCGGCGGATAGAGCGCGCCGTTGAAGGTGACCCTCAGGCAATAGACGGACCGGCCGGCGGTGATGAAGAGCAGATTGCGCTTCGGCCCGCCGAACGCGAGGTTGGCCACGGACTCCGGCAGGAGCAGCTTGCCGATGAGGTCGCCGTCGGGGCCGAAGCAGTGCACTCCGTCCCATGCGGCGGCCCAGATCCGGCCGTCGGTATCGACCCGCAGCCCGTCGAACCGGCCGTGGTCGCAGGTGGCGTGGATCGCACCACCCTCGAGCGTTCCATCGGCCAGCACATCGAATGCCCTGATGTGGCTCGGGTTCTGCCGCGTGTCGGCGATGTAGAGCCGCTGTTCGTCGGGCGAGAAGGCCAGTCCGTTCGGGCGGGAGAAGTCGTCTGCGACGACGGTCAGATCACCCGTCGACGGATCGAGCCGGAAGACGTACTGACCGTCCTGCTCCTGTTCGGCGGCGTTGCCCTCGTAGTCGCCGGCGATGCCGTAGGGCGGATCCGTGAACCAGATCGTCCCGTCGTGACGGACGACGACGTCGTTGGGACTGTTGAGCGGCCGGCCGTCGAAGGTGTCGGCGAGCACGGTGATGGACCCGTCGTGCTCGGTGCGGGTCACTCGGCGGTTGCCCTGCTCGCACGTGATGAGGCGGCCCTGGCGGTCGATGGTGTTGCCGTTCGCGTAGCCGGAGTCCTCGCGGAACACCCCGACCGCGCCGGTCGTCTCGTCCCAGCGCAGCATGCGCGAGTTCGGGATGTCGCTCCAGACAAGATAGCGTCCCGCTGGGAACCACACCGGGCCTTCGCTCTTGCGTGCTCCGGTGTGGATGCGTTCGAGGACGAAATCGCCATCGACACCATCGAATCGATCATCCAGGCGCACGAACTGTGCCTCGATGGTGGGCACGTCACGATCGATCGGCATGCGGATCAGTCCAATCTCGGGCGGCCCGGCCGAACCACCCGTGGGTTCGTAGTGGGGTGCGGACCGACGGCCCGCACCGCCTCACTTTCCCCACCCGGAACGGGTGTTGCTTCGGCACGATGAGGATACCGCGGGAGAGACCGTGGATGCTCGCCCCCGTCAGCCGGAGGTCAGATGGCAGACGAGGCACCCAACGGTGCAATCGTGGGTCGAGCACGGTGTTGACGTGACGGCGCCTCGTGCCTGCTGGTCCCCGTCTCCGTCCGCACCGGTACTTTCACGGGCAGACGCGAACCCTGCGGCCATCGAAGCTGACGATGTCTCCGAGCTGCAGCTGCCGTCCGCGGCGGCGATCAACCTCGCCGTTCACGGCCACAAAGCCGTTGATGATGGCCTCTTTCACGTCTCCACCGGAGTCGAGGAGCCCAGCGAACTTCAGGAACTGCCCGAGGCGAATGACCTCACCGCCGATCGGGACGTCGTCGATCGGAGTCGGGTTCGTCATCCCCGAATGTTAGTCGCCCAATCAGTGCGACCCGCGAGCGGCCGCCCACTCGCGCCGCAGCACTCCGTAGACCGCAGTGTCCTGCCACTCGCCGTCGTTGTACTGCTCTTCCAGGATCGTCGCCTCGCGTCGCATGCCGAGGCGTTCGCAGAGTGCAGCGGATGCTCCGTTGCGCGCGTCGAGGAACGCCTGAATCCGGTGGGGGTGCAGCGTCTCGAACGCGAAGTCGCGGATCGCGCTCGCGGCCTCGAGGGCGTACCCACTGCCTTGGAAGTCGGGGTGCACCACCCAGCCGAGTTCGAGCTGCGCGTGGGCGAGGCTCGAGACGCGCACCATCATGTCCCCGATGACGCGATCTCGCTCGGCGTCGTCGATCGAGGGTGTGCCAGGCAGCGCCATCGCGAATACGAAGAAGTCGCCGTCAGCGGCGAGTACGCGCTCCGCCGCACGAGTCGCCGTGTGCTCGTAGCCCTCGTCGCGGTCGCGCTCGGGCCACGGCAGGTACCGGAGCACCTCGGGGATGCGCTGGTACTCGTAGACGTCTGGGGCATCGGATGCCTCGAGCGGGCGCAGCACGAGACGGTCGGTGCGAATCGGCGAATCGGTGAGTGTCGCCGCATCGAACGGGAAGCGCAGTGCGGGCGGGCCGTCGGCCGCCGCCGCTGCCGCGCGTTCGGAGATGGTCGCAGGGTCGCTGTTCTCGTGCATCGTCAGGAAGCGTATCGCGCGCCCCCGACGGGCGGCATCGCTGGCACTGGCCGACGGTCAGAAGGCGGCGACGGCGCCTGCACCCGCGGAACCGGCGCCACCGGAAGCTGCACCACCGGAAGCAGCACCCGCGGAACCGACGCCACCGGCCTCGCGACCCCCGGCCCCCGCGGCATCATCCGCTTCGGGAACCACGCCGAAGATCGCGGCGATGCCGTCGATCCAGGCCTGCTGTTCGCCGGCGCGGGCGAGTTCGCGCGAGCGCACCATGGGAGTGTGCAGCAGCACGCCGGCCATGTGCCGCAGTGCGGCCTCGGTGCGTGCGTCGTCGTCACCGCGGCTGCGAGCACGCTCGATCTCGCCGTCGAGGATGTCGAAGACATGGCGCCGCAGGGCCACGACGGCGGGCGCGAGGTCGTGCTCTTCACGGGCCTCGCCGAAGGCGCGGGCCGCTCCGCCGACGATCGCGCGCGCGGCATCCGTCGCCCCGAATTCTTCGAGCGGTGCGTGGATGCGGATGGTCTCGAGGTCGAGCAGCTCGACGCCGGGCACTTCGACGACATCGGGGGCGACGTTGCGCGGCAGGCCGAGGTCGATCACGAGCTGACGACCGACCGGGGAGTCGCCGGGCTCGCCGACAAGGCTGAGCGAAACAGCGTCGAGAGCAGCTCCAGGCGCGACGGATGCCTCGAGCCCCGCCCGCCCGGATTCGAGCATCGTCCGATCGACGACATGGTGCTCGGCCGTGGTGCAGGTGACGATGATGTCGGAGGTTGCGGCCGCGGCGGCGACTTCGCCGCGCGCCACCGCATCGATGCCGTGACCGGCGGCGAACTTCGCCGCCCGGCCCGAGGGCGAGAAGACGCGCACATCGGTGACGCCGCGGTCGCGTAGCGCCGCGAGCGAGGCGCCCGCGAAGCGTCCGGTGCCGACGAGCAGCACCCGGGTCGCGGCCCAGTCGGTGATGCGGCTTTCGGCGAGTTCGAGCGCGAGGCGCACGAGCGAGCGCCCCTCGCCGCCGATGCCGGTCTCGTTCTTCACTCGGCGCGAGATCTGCGAAGCGCGCTGGAAGAGTCGTTCGAGTTCGGGGGTCGTGGTGCGCTCGGTGCGCGCGCGTTCGAGCGAACGGCGCACCTGGCCGGCGATCTCGCCCTCGCCGACGACGACCGATTCGAGGCCGGAGGCCACGGCGAAGAGGTGCCCGGCGACGGCGTTGCCGTGCACGAACCCGAACGTGGTGCGCAACTCGTCGGGCTCGAGGCCCGCAACGGTGCCCACCGCGCGAATCGCCTCGTGCACCGCCGGCACGGGCGATTCACCCTCGGCGGCGTCGAGGTCGAGATACGCCTCGAAGCGGTTGCAGGTGGCGACGACCACTGCACCGCGCACAGCGTCGTGGCCATTGCGGATGCGGGGGCCTGCGGCGTCCGCGGTCGCCGAAAGACGTTCGAGCATGTCGAAGCCGGCGTTCTTGTGGCTCGCGGTCAGGCAAATGAGCACGATGGGATTCTACTCGTGGTGGAATCCACGTTTGCTCAGTGCGGACTCTGAGGGAAACTCAGCGTCCGGCGAGCACCAGACCCGGCTGGATGATCTGGATGGGTGCGGTGAGCGGCGGCAGGTCGAGGCCCGCGGCGGCGAGCGCCGTGCGGTGCTTCGCCTTCCAGCTGCGCACGATGGCGAAGAACGGGGCGCCAGCGAGTGCGTATCGGCCGGTCCGCTCTGCGGCGAGGATGAGTGGCAGTTCGATGCTCATGCCGCCGTGTCGCACGCGCAGCACGAGCACCGCCAGCTCCGAGTCGCCTGCGATGACCGAGTCGCTGCGGATGCCGCGCACCTCGCGCCACGGGAAGTGCACCGCGCGCCGGGGTCGCCGGCCGCCGTTCCAGAATGCGACGCCGATCTCGTCGACCACGATCGAGAAACGAGCCCCGAGCTTGACCGCGCGCGGGTCATCCGCGGTCAACTCGTTGAGGCTCGCCACGAGAGCTCTGCTGCGGATGCCGCAGCTCACCTCGCCCCGCACGCTGGCCTCGAGCGCACGGCGACGGGCGCGGGCGCGGGCGAGCTCGCCGAGGCGCACGAACATCCAGATGACGGCGGCCAGCACGGCGAGTGCCGAGACCATCAAGGCCACTCGCTCGAGGCCCGGCACTTCGGGCAGACGCAGCATCAGGCGCTGGAGGAAGCCGGAGCTGGCGATGAGTGCGCCGACGAGGAGGGCGGCGGCGGCGGCGACCAGGAACGTGATGCCGGCGCGGTGCGGCGTGGCGTCGTTCATCGCGCGACTCGGGTCGTTCGGGCGGACGGGTTGCAGCACTGCATGAGCGACATGGGATCTCCGTGGGTGCGGAGGCGCACGGGCGGGGGAACACGTGCGTCGTCGTGCTCGGGGGCGCACAACGTCTCGACCTTAGCGTTGATGAGTGCGCGAATGTAAGGCTTCGAACAAATCGGCTCGCTGGGTGAACCGCGCGACTCGGATCCGGAAACGACCTGCGTCACCCATACCTGCGCGAGCGGCACACGGCTGCTCTTCGAGTGAGTTCCCCAGCCCGATAGGCGACAATGTCAGGCGTGATCCTCTCCCCGCAGCATCCGCTCTCCTCCGGCCTGACCTCCGACTCGCGCCTCGTTCGCGCATATAGAGGAGAACGCTCGGACGTCACCCCCGTGTGGTTCATGCGACAGGCGGGGCGATCCCTTCCCGAGTACCGCGACCTGCGCGTCGGCACACGCATGCTCGACGCATGCCTCGACCCGGCGATGGCCGCCGAGATCACGCTGCAGCCCGTGCGCCGTCACAAGGTCGACGCGGGCATCTTCTTCAGCGACATCGTCGTGCCGCTCAAGCTCGTGGGCGTCGACGTCGAGATCCAGCCCGGCCGCGGACCCGTCTTCACGAAGGGCTATGCGGATGCCGCGGGCGTCGCCGAGCTCACGGCGATCGACCCCGCGCGGATCGACGAGACATCCGCCCCCATCACCGAAGCGGTCGGGCGCGTGGTCGCCGAGCTCAACGCGACTTCGCTGAGCGGAGGGGTTTCGGCAGGCTCAACCGGCACTGGCAGCACCCCGCTCATCGGCTTCGCCGGTGCCCCGTTCACCCTCGCGGCCTACCTCGCCGAGGGCGGCCCGTCGAAGGACCACCTCGCGGCCCGCACCCTCATGCACGCCGATCCCGGCGCCTGGCGCGCGCTCATGGACTGGACGGCCGAGCTCACCGGACGCTTCCTGCGCACGCAAGTGCTCGCCGGGGCGTCCGCCGCCCAGCTCTTCGACTCGTGGGCAGGCGCGCTCTCGCTCGCCGACTACGAGACGCACGTCGCACCCGCCTCGGCGAAGGCGCTGAGCTTCGTGCACGACCTCGCCTACGAGACGACGTCCCCTGAGCCTGTCGAGTCCCCTGAGCCCGTCGAAGGGGTCGGGCCCGCTTCGACAGGCTCAGCGAGCGAGACGAGGCGCGTGCCCGTCGTGCACTTCGGCGTCGGCACCGGCGAACTGCTCGGCGCGATGCACGGCATCGGGGTCGACACCGTCGGGGTCGATTACCGCATCCCGCTCGATGTCGCCGTCGAGCGCGTCGGCGACGGCGTTCCCCTGCAGGGCAACCTCGACCCGGCGCTCCTCGCCGCCCCGTGGCCCGTGCTCGAGGCCGCGGTGCGCGACGTGCTGCGTCGCGGCCAGGCGGCGCCGGCCCACATCTTCAACCTCGGCCACGGCGTGCCGCCCGAGACCGACCCTACGGTGCTGACGCGCGTCGTCGAGCTCGTGCACGAGGCGTCGGCATGACCGATGCGCCCGACGCTGGTCGAGACCCGGTGAATGGTCTCGATACGCTCGCTTCGCTCACTACTCGACCGACAGAGTCCGCAGCCGACGTCGTCGTGATCGGCGGCGGGGTCGCGGGCCTCGTCGCCGCACTCGAGTGCGCGAAGGTCGGCCTGCGGGTCACCGTGCTCGAGCGGCGCGACGAGCTGGGCGGATGCGTCGGCCGCATCGAACTCGACGGCCTGACGCTCGACAGCGGCGCCGAATCCTTCGCGACCCGGGGCGGGGGGGTCGCCGAGCTGCTCAGCTCCCTCAAGCTCGACGGCGAGATCGAGAGCCCGAACCCGGCGGGCGCCTGGCTCGTCATGCCCGGTGCGCACGGTCGACCCGACGCCGCGCCCCTGCCGAAGACCGGCATGCTCGGCATCCCCGCGAACCCCCTCGGCGATGACGTGCGACGCATCATCGGCTGGCGCGGGGCGATCCGCGCGTACGGCGACCGCCTCATGCCGATCCTCCGCATCGGACGGGCCCACAGCCTCGGCCAGCTCGTGCGCTCGCGCATGGGCCAGGCCGTGCTCGACCGGCTCGTCACGCCGATCTCGGCGGGCGTCTACTCGACCGATCCGAACGACCTCGATCTCGATGTCGTCGCCCCCGGACTCAACGAGGCGATGACCCGCACCGGCTCGCTCTCGGGCGGGGTCGGGCAGCTCGTCGAGGAGCGCAAGGCCGGGGGAGCCGTGCGCGGCATTCGCGGCGGCATGCACCGACTCGTCGACGCGCTCGAACGTGAACTCGAGCGGTTCGGCGTGACGGTCGTGCGCGGCGCCGAGGTTACCGGTCTCGAGCGAGCGGATGACGCGCACCAGCCGGGTCTCGAAACCCGCACTCCCGGAGAACCCGGTTTCGAGACGCTCGCTTCGCTCCCTCCTCAACCCGCAGGATCCTGGCTCGTCACCGCGTCGACCGAGGCCGGCGAGCTGATCGTGAGCACCCCCGAGGTCGTGCTCGCCGCGTCCGGGCACGCCGCGCTCGAGCTCGTCGCCGCTGCCCTCGACGGCTGGGCGGATGCGTCGACCGGCGAGTGGCCGGCTGCGGCATCCGTCGAGCTTGTCACGCTCGTCCTCGACGCGCCAGACCTCGACAGAGCCCCGCGCGGCACCGGTGTGCTCGTCGCCGCAGGCACGCCCGACGTGCAGGCGAAGGCGCTCACCCACTCGACCGCGAAGTGGAGTTGGCTCGCCGAGGCGGCGGGCGGCCGGCACGTCGTGCGTCTCTCTTATGGTCGCGCCGGTGCACCGAACCCGCTCGACGGGCTCTCCGACGCCGAGGTCGCCGCGCTCGCGCTCGCCGATGCATCGATCCTCCTGGGCGTGACCGTCGATGGGCGGATGCTCCGCGCAGCCGGCCGAACGCAGTGGCGCGACGCGCTCTCGCAGGCCGCCATCGGCCAGCGCGATCGGGTGCGTGCACTCGAAGACGCGCTCGCCGCAGAGCCCGGCATCGAAACCACCGGATCCTGGGTCGCCGGCACCGGTCTGGCGTCGGTCGTGCCCCACGCGCTCGAGGTGGCGCGGCGAATCAGGCACCGTCGGGTGCAGCCCGACGGCAGCGCATAGCCCGAGCGGAATATTTCGACGCAACCCCCTTGCGCCGATTGATGCGGGGTCTACGCTGGAAACGTCACTGTGGTGAATCACAGGGGGAGATGGGGTGCACATGAAAGGCAAGATCCTCTTCGTCGTGGGGCTCGGAATCGGCTACGTGCTCGGTACGCGAGCCGGTCGTGAGCGCTACGAGCAGATTCGAAAGGCGGCCGAGGGCGTGTGGAACACGCCCGCCGTGCAGCAGGGCGTCGACACCGTCAAGGGGTTCGCGGCCGAAAAGGTCGGCGATCTCTCCGGCACAGTGCTCGACGGCGTGAAGTCGCTCATCGGAAACGCCACTCGAGGCTCGGGCGCGACCAAGCGCGACGTCGACACTACGGCGAAGACCGCGAAGGCGAACGTCTCGAAGACCGCGAAGACCGCGAAGGCCGCGTCGAGCAGTACAGCCAAGTCGGCCCGTAAGCCGGCAGCCACGCGCGGCACCGCGGCCAAGGGCAAGGCCAAGCCCGCGACATCCGACTCGTGAACGTGGAGGTGACCGCGCGATGACCGCACCCTCGAACGACGACCGATCGCTCTTCACCCTGATCGGCGAACTGCCCGACACGATCTCGGCGCTCGTGCGTGCCGAGATCGACCAGATCAAGGCCGAGGTCTCATACAAGGTCAAGCACTTCGGCATCGGATCCGGCCTCGTCGCCGGCGCCGCTGTCGTCGGCGTCTTCCTGCTCTTCACGCTGATCGTCACGGGCATCTTCGCGCTCGCGCTCGTGATGCCCGCGTGGGCCGCGGCACTCACCGTCTCCGGCGCGTTGCTGCTGATCATCGTCATCCTGCTCTGGATCGCCTACATCAACTTCAAGCGGGGCTCAGAGCCCCTCGAGTCGGTCGAGAGCCTGAAGGCCGACCTCGACGCCCTGAAGGGAACGGGTGACTATGACCGCCGCTACTGACGCCAACGGACCCCACCCCTCGAAGCGCGACGCCGCCACTCGCGAGCGCAACCTCACGCGCATGCAGGCCAAGGTCGCGTCGCAACGGGCGCGTGCCGAGTTCGCCGAGACTCTCAACGCCCTTGAAGACAAGCTCAACGTGCCGAAGCAGGCGGGCATCAAGGCCGAACAGGCGAAGGTGAGACTGCGCCGGTTCGCTGACGAGCAGCCCGTCGCCGCGATCGCCGCCGCCGTGGGCCTGGTCGCCGTCGTCGGCGTCACTGTCTGGCTCGTCGTGCGCTCGAAGCTCGACTGAGCGCGCCGACGATTCAGGGCGAACCAGAGCGAGCGGATGCCCCGGTGCCGACGTCACGACGCGAGGCGGGTGGCCCGGCCGCAGCAGAGACCGCGGTCGATCGGGTCGCGGGTCTCGTGCGCGCGGACATCCTGAGCGGGGTGCTCCCACCCGACTCCCCGCTTCGGGAAGAAGCCTCATCCGAGCTGTACGCCGTGTCGCGACACACCGTGCGCGCGGCGTTCCAGCGGTTGGTGGCCGAGCGCCTCGTTGTCGCCGAGGCTTACCGGGGGGTGCGCGTGGCGAGTTTCGATCGCCCCCACGTCATCGCGCTGCAGCAGCTGCGTGCGGCGCTCGAGGTCGAGGCGGTTCGCATCGTGGGCGTGCGCAACGGCGAAGCGTGGCCCGAGTCGGTGCTGGCCCCGGCGCGCGACGCCCTCGACCGGCTCGACGCCCTCGACCGGTCTGCGCCCGCCGGCGGTGATACCAGCGCCGCAGTCGACTGGCTCGAGGTCGAGCGCATTCACGCCGACTTCCATCGGGCGATCGTCGCGGCATCCGAAAGCCCCCGCATCATCGAGGCCCACGCCGCCCTCGGCAGCGAACTGCTGCTGTTCCTCCTGCACGTGCGCCCGCACTACACGCTCGAAAGCCTCATCACCGAGCACCGCGCCCTGCTCGACGAGCTGCCCACGCGCGGGCCGGTTGCGCTACGCGAGCACCTCGAGCACTCGACGCGGCTGCTCGTCGGCGAGTAGGATTCCGGCTTCGCGCCGGTCGATCGAAAGGACTCGACGATGGTGCCGGAACAGAACTCCCCGGAACAGAACTCCAAGGCCACAACTGCCCACGGTGAAGCAGGCGCGGTGACGGCATTCGCCGACCGCATCTTCGCATCGGCTCTCGGCGGCATCGAACTGCTCAGCATCTACCTCGGCGATCGTCTCGGCTGGTATCGCGCCCTCGCCGCGGGCGGGCCGCTCGACGCGCCGACACTCGCCGCGCGCACCGGCACCCACGAGCGCTACGCGCTCGAATGGCTCGAGCATCAGGCCGTGAGCGGCATCCTCACCGTCGATGATGCGCACGCAGCGGCATCCGCCCGCCGGTTCACCCTGCCGCCCGCGCACGCCGAGGTGCTCGTCGACGCCGACTCGCTCGACTACCTCGCGCCGCTCGGTCGGTTCTTCGCAGCGACGGCAGGCCAGCTCCCTGCACTGCTCGACGCGTACCGAACGGGCAGCGGGGTCTCGTGGGCGCAGCTCGGCGACGATGCCCGCGACGCGCAGGGCGACATCAACCGCCCGTGGTTCCTGCGGCAGCTCGCGCTCGAGCTCGCCGGCGTTCCCTCAGTGAACTCGGTGCTCTCACGCCCAGGTGCCCGGATCGCGGATGTCGGCAGTGGACACGGCTGGTCGGCGATCGGGATCGCGCAAGGGTATCCGGACGCTCGTGTGGAGGGGTTCGACATCGACGAGCCCTCGATCACGGCGGCGCGGGAACATGCGCAGGCGGCGGGAGTGGCCGATCGCGTTCGGTTCCATCACGTCGCCGGTGAGGCGCTCCCCGAGGAAGCCGTCTTCGACGCCGTATTCGTCTTCGAGGCGCTCCACGACATGCCGCGACCGGTCGAGGTGCTCGAGGCGATCCGACGCGCCGCACGCCCCGACGGCGTGGTCGTGATCATGGACGAGGCCGTCGCAACCGAGTTCGCGCCCGACGGCGACGAGACGGAGCGGATCATGTACGGGTACAGCCTCTTCATGTGCCTGCCCGACAGTCTCTCCACGCCCGGGTCGGTCGGCACCGGCACGGTGATGCGGCAGTCGACCCTCGAGCGGTATGCGAGGGAGGCGGGCTTCGCGGGCATCGAAGAGCTGCCGATCGAGGGCTTCGCGTCGTTCCGGTTCACGCGGCTCCTGCGCTGAACGGGCAGTCGCGGCATCCGCGAGCCCCCGAAATCGTCGGAGGCGGACCGGCTCAGGCCATGATGGCGGCGTACCAGATGAGCAGTAACGTCACGAGGAACCCGACGACGTAGTTGATGCCGAGGAATCGCTTCCAGCCGGCGTTCGCGCGCCCCGATGAGGCATCGGTGACGTCCGTGAAGGGTGCTGCCACGGCGAGGTACGGCACCACGAGCAGGGCCGCGAGCGGCCCGGGCCACGACGTCGCGAGCATGAGCAGCCCCGCGAGTGTCCACGCGCCGATCGCGAACTGCACCGTGCGGCGGGCGCCGAGCACCGTCGCGATCGAGGCGATGCCGCCCGCCCGGTCGGGCACCACATCCTGCACCGCTCCGAACGCGTGGCTCGCGACACCCCACGCCAGGAAGGCGAGCAGCACTGCGAGGAGCGGCGGCGTGAACGCCGCGCCGGCAAGCACGAGCCCGTAGACCGCAGGGCTCACGAAGTGCACGCTCGAGGTCAGCGAGTCGAGGAATGGCACCTCCTTGAACCGTAGCCCCGGCACCGAGTACGCGGCGACCGCGAAGAGACTCACCGCGAGCACCGCCCACGATGCCGGCCCACCGAGCGCGACGAGCACCACGACGAAGGGTGCGCACGTCGCGATCGCGGCGATGATCGTGAGCCGGTGTCGGCCGGGCACGAGCAGCGCGCCCTCGACGCCGCCCTTGCGCGGGTTCGCGGCATCCGATGCGTAGTCGAAGACGTCGTTCACCCCGTACATCGCGAGGTTGTAGGGCACGAGGAAGAACAGGGTGCCCACGATGAAGGCGACATCGACCTCGCGGGTCGTGAGCAGGTACGCGGCCGCGAACGGGAACGCGGTGTTCACCCAGCTGAGCGGGCGGGAGGCGGTGAGGAGGTCGGCGACCGCGCTCCGTCGGCGGGTGTCAGTCGGCATCGGTCGGCCGCCTTCCGAGGAGGTTCCACAGTCCGCTGAGGAGCAGGATCCCGGCGACGGGATACGCGAGGTCCTCGATGGGTGCGAGTCCGAGACGAGCCCCCCAGATGTGCGCATCGGCGTAGTCGAACAGGCCCGCCCCGATCATGATCGAGTCGAAGGCGACGGTCAGCACCACGAGTACGAGCGCGGAGATCACGACCGCTCGCCCGTGGCCGCGCGGTGCACGTCGCCACCCGGGCGCCGCGACGACGATGGCCACCGAGAGGAAGACCGCCGAGAGCAGCAGGTAGGTCACCGGCGTACCGCCTCCTTCGCCGCGATCAGGCGCACGACGCCGGTGTAGAGCACGAGCGTGAGATAGCAGAGGAAGGTGAGGAACACGAGCTCCTCGAGAGGCAGTTCCGGTGCGAGCAGGATGCCGGTGCTCACGGTGTTCTCGGCCTTGTGGAAGATGCCGAGGCCGATGCCGGCCAGATCCCACGCGAGGAAGAAGACGAGACCGGCGGCGAGTACGACGGTCGCGTGCCAGCGCCGGCCGGCCGCACCGAACACCAGATGGAAACGCACGTCGAGCAGCACCATGCACGCGATGCCGCCGAGCAGCACACCGAGGTAGGCGAGGTTCATGCCGGCACGCTCCGCACCGCAGGCTCGACGAGCGGCCCTGCACTGCGATCGCCGCGCATGGCCTTCGCCACGAGCTCGGCGCTGATGAGGCACATGGGCAGCCCGATGCCGGGAACGGTGGTCGCGCCCGCGAAGTAGAGGTCGTGCACCGTCTTCGAAGTCGTACGCCCGCGCAGGAACGCGCTCTGCCGGAGCACGTGCGCCGGCCCGAGTGCAGAACCGCGCCACGAGTTGAACTCCGACTCGAAGTCGCCCGGCCCCACGGTGCGGCGTACGATCACGCGTTCGGCGAGCTCGGGGATGTCGGCCCACGCCGAGATCTGCGCGATAGCCGCATCGGCGATGCGCTCGACGGCCTCATCACCGGCGCCATCGATGCCGCCACGCCCGATGCCGGGGTCGGCCGGAACCGGCACGAGTACGAACAGGTTCTCGTCGCCGGTGGGCGCCGCCGACGGGTCGGTCGCGCTCGACTTGCACGCGTAGAGCGAGGCCGGGTCGGGCACCGACGGGTCCGCGCCGAAGATGCGGTCGAAGTTCTCCGCCCAGTCCTCGGTGAAGAGCAGGTTGTGGTGCAGCAGCTGCGGCAATCCGCTCCGCACGCCGAGCATCACGAGTACGGCGCTCGGCCCAGGGTCGGCGCGGCGCCATGAGGCATCCGACCGGCTGCGCGACTCGGCCGGCAGCAACGCCGTCTCGGTGTGGTGCAGGTCGGCGGTGGAGACGACGAGATCGGCCTCGACCGAATGCTCGACGCCCTGCGAATCCTGGTAGCGGATGCCGCGAGCCGCCGCCGCTTCGACCTGGATCTGCGTCACCCGAGCCCCCGTCACGATGCGAGCGCCGGATTGCTGCGCCAACCGCGCGACGCTGTCGATGACTTCGCGGAACCCGCCGAGGGGGTAGAAGACCCCGTCGTCGAGGTCGAAGTGGCTCATCAGGTGGTACATGCTCGGTGCCGCCGACGGCGAGGTACCGAGGAAGACGGCGGGATAGCCGAGCACCTGCCGCAAGCGCCCGTCTCGGAAGCGGCGGGCGACGAACCGGTCGAGCGGTTGCAGCAGCAGGCGGCCGAGACGGCCCAGCCGCCGCAGCACCGGCGGCACGAGCAACGTGCCCGGCGACGAGAAGTCGTTGTAGAGGAAATGGTCGAGCGCGAGCCGCGTGGTCTCCTCTGCCGAGTCGAGGTAGCGCTCGAGCGCTCTGCCGGCGCCGGGTTCGATCGCTTCGAATGCCGCGGCGGCCCGTGCCCGGTCGGCGACCACGTCGAGGGGGTCGTCATGACGCTCGAAGAACACCCGGTAGCCGGGCTCGAGTCGCTCGAGCTCGAGCTCGGCGGCGGCGCTCGTGCCCATCAGACGGTAGAAGTGCTCGAACACTTCGGGCATGAGGTACCACGACGGGCCCGTGTCGAAGCGGAAGCCCGCGGCGTCCCACCGCCCGGCTCGACCCCCGACCGAGTCGTGCGTCTCGTAGACGGTCACCTCGTGGCCGTCGCGGGCGAGCAGCGCGGCAGTCGCGAGGCCCGCGATGCCGGCGCCGATGACGGCGACCCGGCTCATGTCCCGGCCTCGGGGGCCGGAGGGCGCACGGCCTCGGGCGACCGCGAACGGGATCCGGACTGCGACCCGGACCGCGACCCGGCGGCACGCGCGAGCAGCAGGAGCTTCTGCGCAGTCGGCACTCGCACCCGGGTGATGAGCAGCTCGCTCGCCGGCGTGCGACGCAGCCTCTCGGAGAGCGCGGAGAACAGTGCGTGCGCTGCGGCGACGGCCCTGCGGCATCCGCCCGGCAGTTCGGGAACGACCTGGCCGGCGATCGCGAGGTCGCGGTCGATGTCGTCGAGCAGTCTCGTCTTCTCGGCCTCGCCCAGGTGCGCCGGGTCGATGCCGGGGAAGTAGCGACGTCCGAGCGATTCGTAGTCGTCAGCGAGATCGCGCAGGAAGTTGACCTTCTGGAATGCGGCGCCGAGGTGCCGGGCGCCGCGCTGCCAGCGCTGATCCCGATTCGCATCGGCGGGCAGCCCTTCGCTGAACGCGCGCAGGCACATCAGGCCGACCACTTCGGCCGAGCCGTACACGTACTCGCGCAGCTCGGCGTCGTCGAAGTCGACGGGGTCGAGGTCGCGTCGCATCGAGGCGAAGAACGGGCGGGTCAGCTCGATGCCGAAGTTCGTGGTGCGCGCGGTCTGCGCGAAGGCGTGCACGATGAGGTTCGAGCTGTACCCGCAGGCGACGGCCTGCTCGGTCTCCGCCTCGAGTGCGTCGAGCATCGCGCGGCGCTCGGCCGGCCCGAGACCCGCCTCTTCGGCTGGGCCGTCGACGATCTCATCGGCGATGCGCACGAGTGCGTAGATATCGGCCACGTGGGCGCGCACCGGGCGAGAGCACAATCGGCTCGCGAGGCCGAACGAGGTGGAGTAGTGCGAGATCACCTGGGCGGAGCCGAGGCGCGCGGTGCGGTCGTAGAGGGCGAGCCCGCTCGTCGGCGCCGTCATCGGGCGCGCTCCACGCACTCCCGAGCCGTCGCCGTCAGCCCGTCTCGAAGGTGCTGCGGCAGCGGTGCCGCGGCGATGGCGTCGACCGCATCGCCGCAGCGCGCGTCGATGAGCCGTTCGACCCTCTCGCGGGCGCCGCTCGTCTCGATCGTTGTGCGAAGTCTCGCCGCGGCCTCCTCATCGAGCTCGGGGCGGCCGAAGTCATCTGCGACGGCCGCCCAGCTCGCGTGTTCGCGCGCGTACGCGACGAGCAGGGTCTCTTTGCCCTCCCGCAGGTCGCCGAGGGTCGTCTTTCCGGTCATCGCCATGGTGCCGTAGACGCCGAGCACGTCGTCGCGCAACTGGAAGGCGACGCCGAGGTGCCGGCCGATCTCGCCGAGCCGAGCGACGGCGGCTGCGGAGGCGCCGCCGAGCACCGCCCCGGCCTGCAGGGGCGCGCTGAACGAGTACGACGCCGTCTTGTTCTCGATCATCGCGAGGATGTCGCGCTCGCCGGGTGCAGCGCCGGCATGGCGCACGTCGGCGTGCTCGCCGGCCGCGGCGAGGAAGACGCCCTCGTCGATGATCTCGAGCAGGGAGCTGCGTACGGTTCGCGGTGCATCGAGCTCGGCGATCAAGCGGTGTGCGCCGCTGATGAGCAGGTCGCCGGCGAGAATCGCGGATGCCTCTCCGTACTCGTGTGCACGGGCGCTCGACAGTCCTCGGCCGACGCCGTCGAGCGCGAAGAGACCCGCGACGTTCGGCGCCCCTCGGCGCACGAGGTCGTGGTCGATGACGTCGTCGTGCATGAGGAAGGCGGTGTGCAGGAGCTCGAAGGCAGCGGCGAGACGCACGGCCTCCGTCGTGGGAGTGCCGGCGAACGCCGCGTGGGCGGCGAGCACGAGATCCGGCCGGATGCGCTTGCCGCCGGTCGCCCCATCGCGCGCAGCCTCCCACAGGCGCACGTAGGCGTCACCGTGCGCTCCCGCGCGCGCGAGGCGGGCGGCGAAGAACTCGTCGAGGACACCATCGAGCTCGACGGACGTGCCGCCGCCGCGTTCCAGCGGCCGGTCGAGGGTCGTGCCGATCATGAGGCGATCGCCCCGCGCTGCTCGAGCGAGCCGCCCAAGAAGGGCAGCAACTGCGCCTGCAGCACGAGCCACGGGCTGAACGCCCACGGCGCGTGCTCGATCGCCGGCGCGAGCTGTCGGGGATGGACCCATGCGTAGTCCATGACCTCGGCCGGGTGCGGCTCGGGCACCGAGCTCGTGTACGCCGTGTAGACGGGGCACAGCTCGTTCTCCACGACACCCGAGGCATCCGTCGCCCGGTAGTGGAAGAAGGGGAGCACCGGCTCGATGCGGTCGAGGGCCAGGCCGAGTTCGAAGTCGCCGCGGCGGCGGATCGCGTGCACGAGTGTCTCGGCGGGCGCCGGGTGGCCGCAGAACGAGTTGGTCCAGACGCCGGGCCATGCCTGCTTCGTGAGGGCGCGCCGGGTGACGAGGAGCTCATCACGCTCGTTGAACACATGGCAGGAGAACGCGAGATGGCGTGCGGTGTCGGCGCCGTGCACGCTCGATTTGGGCGCCCGGCCGATGGGCCGATCGTCGACGTCGAGCAGCACGACCTCTTCGATGTCGCTGAGGGTCATGCTGGTCTCCAATCTTTGGTGCTTCGGCTAGTAGGTAGCTTAGCGAGAAATATACATTACTGGCTAGAATTACTCCATGGCAACTGAGCGGGAGCCCCGGCACGACATCGCCGCCGCGATGCACGACCCCCGCATCTCCGACCGCGACGAGCAGCTCGTCAGCCGCGCCGGCCTCGACGACGAGCACGTCGACCAGATCGTCCGCGTCATGCAGAGCCTGCGAGGATGGCACGAGACCGAACGCCGCATGAGCGAGGCCTCGCGCCGGTACATGAAGCTCAATGCAACCGACATGCGCGCCCTGCGGTTCCTCATCGCCGCTCGGAACCAGGGCGAGATCGTCACTGCCGGGGCGCTCAGCGAGTACCTCGGTATTTCGAGCGCGTCGACGACGAAGCTCCTCGATCGGCTCGAGCGCGGCGATCACGTGGTGCGGGCGCCGCATCCGACCGATCGACGGGCGCTCGCCATCTCGGTCACGGACGCCACGCGCATCGTCGCCCGCGCGTCGGTCGGACGGCAGCACGCACGACGATTCGCGACGGCCGCCGAGCTCACCTCGGATGAACGCGAGGTCGTGATCCGCTTCCTCGACGCGCTCAGCGCGACCGAGTTCGATCAGGACTGAACGGGTGCGTCCCCTCGAGCTGCGGATGCCCGTACGTCCACCCCGCCTGCCCCTTTTGGCCGTTCAGGAGGAAAGAGGGAGACTGGAGGCATGTCTTCCCCCGCTGCCGAAGCGGCAGCCGACGCGCTCCGTCCAGAATCCGAAGCCGGCGAGTCTCCAGAGGGGTTCACGGTGTTCGCCGTGCTCCGCAGGGACCCGGCGAAGCCCGATGACTACGACGGCCACGACGTGCCCCGTATCGTCGACGAACTCGACGGCGTCATCGCGCTCGTCGAGAACGAAGGTGTCACCCTCCGCGGCATCTACGACGTCTCCGGCCTCCGCGCCGACGCCGACGTCATGTTGTGGCTGCACGGCCCGACCGCCGAGGGCCTGCAGTGGGCGCTCCGCGAGCTGCGCCGCGCTCGCATCCTGAAGCACCTCCTGCCGACGTGGAACGCCATGGGCGTGCACCGCGACGCCGAGTTCAACAAGGCGCACGTGCCCGGATTCCTGCGCGGCATCGAACCGAAGGCCTGGCTCACGGTCTACCCCTTCGTGCGCAGCTACGAGTGGTACCTCCTGCCCGGCGATGAGCGCAGTCGCATGCTCGCCGACCACGGCCGCAAGGGCGCGGCGTTCCGCGGCGCCATCGCCAACACCGTCAGCGCCTTCGCGCTCGGCGACTACGAGTGGCTGCTGCCGATCGAGTCCGACGAGCTCACCGAACTCGTCGACCTGATGCGCGAGCTGCGCGCCACCGACGCGCGCCGCCACGTGCGCGAAGAGGTGCCGTTCTACACCGGCCGTCGCGTCACGACGGCCGAACTCATCGAGGTGCTGCAGTAATGGCGCACTACGACGCGATCCTGCTCTCATCGTTCGGCGGCCCCGAGGGTCAAGACGATGTCATCCCGTTCCTCCGCAACGTCACCGCCGGTCGCGGCATCCCCGACGAGCGGCTCGAGGAGGTCGCCCACCACTATCGCCACTTCGGCGGGGTGAGCCCCATCAACGAGCAGAACCGGCGGTTGAAGGCCGCACTCGAGGCCGAACTCGCCGCACGCGGCATCGAGCTACCCGTGTACTGGGGCAACCGCAACTGGGCGCCGTACTTCGGCGACGTGGTGCGCGAGGCCGAGGCCAACGGCCACACCGAGCTGCTCGGTCTCGTCACGAGCGCCTACACGAGCTATTCGGGCGTCGGCCAGTACCGTGAAGACTTCGAGAAGGCCACCGCCGGCACGGGTGTCGCGATCGACCGCGTGCGCGAGTACTTCGATCACCCCGGGTTCGTCGGGCCCTTCATCGAGGGCGTGACGGATGCCGCGGCGGAACTCACGGCCGAGGGCGTCGCGCCCGAACGCATCCACGTGCTCTTCGTCACCCATTCGATCCCCACCGCCGCTGCGACGGCGTCGGGGCCGGGGTTCGGCGAGGGCGGTGCGTACGTCGCGCAGCACCTGGCCGTGGCATCCATCATCGGCGAAGCCGCCGCGCCCGAATCGCCATGGTCGCTCGTCTACCAATCGCGCTCGGGCGACCCGCGCACCCCGTGGCTCGAGCCCGACATCAACGACGCGATCGGCGAGCTTGCAGCGGGCGGCCGCACCGACGCGATCGTGATCGTGCCGTTCGGGTTCGTCAGCGACCACATGGAGGTCATGTGGGACCTCGACAACGAGGCCGTCGCGTCCGCCGGTGAGCACGGGCTGAAGGTCCGTCGTGCGCCGACGCCCGGTGTGCACCCCGCGTACGTGTCGGGTCTCGTCGACCTCGTGCTCGAGCGTGTCAATGACGTCTCCTCCGCCGAGCGACCGCACCTCACGACCCTGGGGCCATGGCCCGACCACGCGCGCATCGTCGGAGGTTCCGTCGTCTCGTCGTCCCCTGAGCTCGCCGAAGGGCGCGAACCCACGGGGCTCGCTTCAACCCTTCGACCCTCCGACAGGCTCAGGACACCGCAGGCTCAGGGCGGCGCGGGCTCAGCGAGCGGGGCGACCTCGCGATGACCGCCGTCATTCGCGTCGGCACCAGGGGCAGTGCGCTCGCGATGGCCCAGACCCGCCAGATCGCCGAGCGGCTCGGCAAGGCCGCGAAGGCCGAGATCGAACTCGTGCCGATCACGACGCAGGGCGACACCTCGCGGGCGTCGCTCGCGACGATCGGCGGCACGGGCGTGTTCGCCGCCGCTCTTCGCGAGGCGCTCCTCGCCGGAGAGTGCGACATCGTCGTGCACTCGCTGAAAGACCTGCCGACCGCCGAGCACGAGGGGCTCCGGCTCGGAGCCGTGCCGAAGCGCGCCGACGCGCGCGACGCCCTGTGCGCGCGTGACGGGCTCACGCTCGCGACGCTGCCCGAGGGCGCACGCGTCGGCACCGGGTCGCCGCGACGAATCGCGCAGCTCGCCGCCGCCCGCCCCGACGTGGTGGCCGTCGACATTCGCGGTAATATCGACACCCGCCTCGGCAAGGTCGAGTCGGGTGAGCTCGACGCCGTGATCCTGGCTGCCGCGGGTCTCGGTCGCCTCGGGCGATCGGATGCCGCGACCGATCTCCTCCCGCTCGGCGACTGGCCGACCGCCCCGGGCCAAGGCGCCCTCGCCCTCGAGGTGCGGCGAGAGGCCGGTGACCATGCACTCGAGCGCGCGCTCGAGGCGATCGATCACCAGCTGACACGGGGGACCGTGCTCGCCGAGCGCCTGGTTCTCGCGGGCCTCGAAGCCGGTTGTTCGGCCCCCATCGGTGCCGCAGCGTTCATGGAGGACGAACTTCTGTTCCTGACGGCGACCGTGTACAGTGCCGACGGGACCCGGCAGCTCGCGAGCTCGCACGCGGCCACCCCCGACAGCCGCTCGGCCGCCGACTTGGCGGATGCGGCGCGCGAGGTCGCTGAACGCGTCGTCGCGGAACTCCTCGGCAACGGCGCCGCCGAACTTGCACCACCTGAGGAGTCGCTGTGAGCGAATTCGAATCGATGACGGGTGCCATCAACCTGCCTGTTTCGGCCGGCAAGCCACTCGCCGGCTGGCGAGTGCTCGTGCCGCGCGGTGGGCCCTGGGGCGACGGTGTCGCCGCAGCATTGCGTGCGCGCGGCGCTTCGCCCGTGATCGCGCCGATGATCAACTTCGCGCCGACCGATGACCAGCCCGCCCTCGAAGCCGCACTCGCGAAGCTCGCCGCCGGAGATTTCGATTGGGTCACGATCACGAGCGCGACGACCGTCGACGTGCTCTCGACCTACGACGCGGTCATCCCTGAGACGACGAAAGTCGCAGCGGTCGGCGAGACCACCGCTGCCGCTCTCGTCGCAGCCGGGTACCACGCCGACATCGTGCCATCCGAAGACAACTCTGCGCGCGGCCTACTCGAGGAGTGGGAGGCGGCGACCGAGGGCCGACTGGGTCTTCGCGTGCTCGCGTTGCGTTCGGCGATCGCCAAGCAGGTGCTCTCGATCGGGCTCGCCCGCGTCGGTCATCACGTCGAGGCCGTCGTGGCGTACCGCACCGTGGGCGTGCCGGTGTCGGCGAAGGTCGCCGACGATGTGCGCTCTGGCCGGGTCAACGCCGTGCTCGTGACATCCGGCAGTGTGGCCGAGCAGGTGCAGCAGCAGCTCGGGCCGATCCCCGAGTCGATCCTCGTCGCGGCCATCGGTCCGCAGACGAAGAAGGACGCTGCCCAGGTGGGCCTCCGCGTCGATGTCGTGGCGCGCGAGCGCACCGCCGAATCCCTCATCGACGCGGTCGTCGACGCGGTAACCGCGAAGGCTTGACGCCCGGCTCTCGCACAGCGCCCGCGACGTAGGCTGGTCGGGTGAGTTCCACGCCCGTTCCCCGTGTCCGCCCGCGCCGACTGCGCGAGACCCCGGCGCTGCGCCGGCTCGTCTCCGAGACCAGGTTGCATTCCGCTGAGCTCGTGCTCCCGATGTTCGTGCGCGAGGGCGTGACCGCCCCGGTGCCGATCGGCTCGATGCCGGGAGTCGTGCAGCACTCGCTCGAGAGCCTGCCGCAGGCGGTGTCGGATGCCGCGGCCGCGGGCATCGGCGGCGTCATGCTGTTCGGCGTGCCAGAGGTGCGCGACGCGCGCGGTTCCGGTGCCACCGACCCCGACGGCATCCTGAACGTCGCAACGAGGATCGCCGCCGAGGCATCCGCCGGCCGACTCGTGGTGCAGACCGACCTCTGCCTCGACGAGTTCACCGATCACGGCCACTGCGGCGTGCTCGACGAGCAGGGCCGAGTCGACAACGATGCGACGCTCGAGCGGTACACGGCGATGGCCCTCGAGCAGGCGCGCGCCGGCTCGGAGCTGCTCGGCCTCTCGGGCATGATGGACGGCCAGGTCGCTGCCGTGCGCGACGCGCTCGACGATGGCGGCCACGAGCACACGGCGATCCTCGCCTACTCGGCGAAGTACGCGAGCGCGTTCTACGGTCCCTTCCGCGAGGCGGTCGAGTCGACCCTCGAGGGCGACCGCCGCAGCTACCAGCTCGATCCCGGCAATCGTCGTGAGGGGCTCCGCGAGGCGATGATCGACATCGACGAGGGCGCCGACATCGTCATGGTCAAGCCGGCAGGCAGCTACCTCGACGTGCTCGCCGACGTCGCCGCGGCATCCGAGGTGCCGGTCTGGGCGTACCAGGTGTCGGGGGAGTACGCGATGATCGAGGCCGCCGCCGCGCATGGCTGGATCGATCGCAAGCGTGCCGTCATCGAATCGGTCCGGGGCATCCGTCGCGCCGGCGCCGATGCGGTGCTCACATATTGGGCCGTCGAGCTCGCCGAGTGGATCCGCGACGGAGACGTCGCATGACCCTCGCGAAGGGTTTCGAGTCGGCTCCTTCGTCGCCTTCTCAACCCACAGGATTCACGAACGACGAACTCTTCGCTCGCGCGCAGGCCGCGATCCCCGGCGGCGTGAACTCGCCGGTACGGGCGTTCCGCTCGGTCGGCGGCACGCCGCGCTTCCTCGTGTCGGCACGCGGCCCGTACGTCACCGACGCTGAGGGGCGCGAGTACGTCGACCTCGTCGCCGGCTGGGGTCCCGCGATCCTCGGGCACGCAGACCCGCGAGTCGTCGAGGCGGTGACGGATGCCGCGGCGCGCGGCCTCTCGTTCGGAGCCTCGACCCCCGTCGAGACCGAGCTCGCCGAGCTCGTCGAGGCGCGCGTGGGCCCCGTCGAGAAGCTGCGCCTCGTCTCCACCGGCACGGAGGCGACGATGAGCGCGATCCGTCTCGCCCGCGGCTTCACCGGGCGCGACCTGCTCGTGAAGTTCGCGGGGCACTACCACGGTCACTCCGACGGGTTGCTCGCCGAGGCCGGATCGGGTCTCGCGACGTTCGCGCTGCCGGGCTCCGCCGGCGTGCCGGCCGACATCGCAGCGCTCACGCTCGTGGTGCCCTACAACGACCTCGAGGCGTTGCGCGCGGTGTTCGCCCAGCACGGCGACCGCATCGCCGCCGTCATCACCGAGGCGGCCGCGGCCAACATGGGCGTCGTGCCGCCCGCGCCGGGGTTCAACCGCGCGGTCGTCGAACTCGCGCATGCCAACGGATCGCTCGTCATCTCCGACGAGGTGCTGACCGGCTTCCGCGTCTCGGCCGCCGGTTGGTGGGGTCTCGAGGCGGCGAGCGCTTCGACCGGCTCAGCGAGCACTACGACCGGCTCGGCGAGCACTACGACCGGCTCGGCGAGCACTGACTACACGCCCGATCTCATGACGTTCGGCAAGGTCATCGGCGGCGGCATGCCGGTCGCCGCACTCGGCGGCCGTGCCGAGATCATGGATCAGCTCGCCCCCCTCGGCCCCGTCTACCAGGCGGGCACACTGTCGGGGAACCCCGTCGCGGTCGCGGCGGGCGTCGCGACACTCAGGGCAGCGGATGCCTCGGTGTACCGCCGGCTCGATGAGACTGCCGAGACGATCAGCGACGCGGTCACCGCCGCGCTCGATGCTGCGGGCGTCGCGCACCGCGTGCAGCGCGCGGGCAACCTCTTCAGCTTCGTGTTCGGCGAGGAGGCGGCGTCGGGCGAGGTGCGCGACTACACCACGGTGCTGCGGCAGGAGTCGTGGCGCTACGCCCCGTTCTTCCACGCCATGCTCGACGCGGGCGTCTCGCTGCCGCCGTCGGTCTTCGAGGCGTGGTTCGTCACTGCGGCGCACGACGACACGGCGATCGCACGGGTGCTCGACGCGCTGCCGGCCGCGGCGCGAGCAGCGGCATCCGCTCGCCCGTCGTAACCAGCTGAGCTGGTTTCTGCGGTTCCGTGCATCAAACCCGTTACTCGTTTGTGGGGCGTCGACACGTCGTGAGGCGAGGGTCTCGGGCAGGATGGAAGCATGGCGAAGCTCCGCGTGCACACCGACCGGATCGAGGTTCATCTCACCACGGCCGAGAAGACGCTCGCGCTCCGTGCCGATGACCTCGTGGTGCAGCGCGTCGACATCCGTTCGGCGACCGTCACCGACGACCCGTGGATCTGGATCCGCGGCATCCGTCGTCGCGGCACCGAGATCCCGCTCGTCGTCGCGGTCGGAGTGTGGAAGTACCACGGTGGCACCGACTTCGTCATCGTCAAGGGCAAGCGCCAGGCCGTCGTGCTCGAGCTCGCCGCCGGGGAGTTCACGCGCATCATCCTGAGCACCAATCACGCCGGCGAGCTCATCGACCGGTTGAAGCTCGCCGTGCCGCCCGACGCGCCCGACGCCGACTGAGTCCGCCGAGGCATCCGCTCGCATCGCTCAGGCGAAGGCGAAGAGCACGAAGCCGATGAGCGGCAGCGTGCCCTGCACGAGCGCCGGTTTCAGGTAGCCTCGACCGGTCGTCGTGAGCACCGCGGCGGCGAGCACCATGGTCGCGGTCGTGAACAGCACGAGCGTCTTGCCAACGGGCATCGCGCCCGCCCAGTAGAGCGCGATGCCGAGCGTCGCGCCGATGCCGAGGAACAGGTTGTAGAAGCCCTGGTTGTACGCCATCGGCTTCGTCGTGTCGGCGGCAGCCTGGTCGGCGACGCCGAAGCGCTTCCACGTCGAGGGCCTGGTCCACCAGACGCTCTCCATGAGGAAGATGTAGCCGTGCAGCAGCGCAGCGAGGGCGACGAACACGCTTCCGATGACGGCCATGCCGCGATCGTAGCGCGTTC
The DNA here is from genome assembly GCF_059445445.1 of Agromyces sp. Y575. Lineage (NCBI taxonomy): Bacteria > Bacillati > Actinomycetota > Actinomycetes > Micrococcales > Microbacteriaceae > Agromyces > Agromyces sp. Y575. The sequence goes on along the minus strand of NZ_JCAIUI010000002.1, from coordinate 639,195 downwards.
GAGGCGTCGTGCGCCCGACCCTTCGAGTGGGGATATGTCGTCCGATTCCGGCACACGGATTCGGGAACACAGGTTTCCACGCCGAGACACAGCCGGGTACACGCCGGGTACCCGCCGAGACCCACCGGTGCTACCTCGGGAGCGGCTCACGTTCGGTCGTCGTGGGCACGCCGAGAAAGCGCTCGACCTCGGCGACGGATGCCGCGAGCGCCCGTTCCTCGCGAGCGGAGAACGCCCGCCACGGCACGAGCTTGACGACGGCACGCCGCTCGGCGGTGACGGGTGCCCAGCGACCGACCATGACGCCATCGATCATCAGCGCGTGCAGCGGAAACTCGGGGTGCACTGGATCGGCGCGGCCGGGCGGCTGCAGGAACGTGCGGGGTGCCGCGTACCCCATGATGTACTCGTCGTACGCCTGCAGCAGGTCGAAGATCGCTGTCGCCCGCGCGGCCGTCGCCGTCGTGCTCGCCGCCGTCACCTCCGCGTCGTGCCAGTGCGTCGCCCCGTCGACTTCGACGGTCTCGATGCGGCCGTCGCTCGCATCGACTATCGCGGCGAAGGCCTGGCGGGTGTCGCCGAGCGTGAACCCCGACCAGGCTGAGAAATCACGGTCGGTCACGGGCCCGCGTGAGCGGATGAACCGTGCAGCGAGCTCGACGAGCGCGGCATCCCGCGTCTTCTGAGCCGACGCAGGCACCCGCTCGTCGAACGCCGCATACGTGCGTTGCTTGCCGACGTTCGCCCCGCTGATCGCGACCCGTTCGAGCTCGGCGAGCATGAGCACGTAGGTGAAGCCGAGACCCGACGACGGGTGCCCGGCTGCCTCGAGTGCTGCGGCGAGCTCGGCGCGGGTGCGATGCCCGCCCGCGAGCGACTCGGCCATGACGTCGAGGGCTCGGGCGGCGGCGTCGCCGTCGACGCCCGTGCGCCGGTAGTACGTGGCATTCGTCCGATGCACCCGCTCGGCCGAGAGCTCCAGGAGCCACCGCGCATCCGCCGGGTCGACGAAATGCCACGTCGGCCGCAGCACGTGCGTGCGCAGGATCTCACCGCGGTCGAGCGCGGCGGAGACGGCCGCGAGGTCGGGGCGCTGCTCGATCGGCACCCGCATCGCGAGGCCCCACTGGGCCGGTACGAACTCCTGCGACTGCACCGCGACGAAGCGGCGCACCACATCGGGAGCCGACGCCGCGTGTACATCGCGCAACCCCTGCACCTGCAGCCGGACCCGGCGCAACTCGTCGAGTTCCACCCTCATGCCGCCTCTACGTCACGTCTCGACGCCAGGTGGTTGCCCCGCCGATGACCGTGGCGACGATGGCGATGCCGAGCAGCACGAGACCGCCCTGCCACCATTCGAGACTGTCACTCGCCCCGAGCGAGGCCATGTTGTAGAAGGATGCCCCGACGAGCGCGTCGCTCGCGGCGCCCGGGAGGAACCGGCCGATCGAGGCCGTCACATCGCTGAGCGAGGCGACCAGCCGCAGGATCGGTTCGACGAACTGGGTGAATGCGATCACGATGACGATCGCCGCGACCTGGTTCGTCACGAGCACGCCGAGCCCCACGCCGATCGCGCCCCAGAGCGCCATCGCCAGCACGCCGCGCCCGATGAGCGCCCACGTGTCGCTCGAGTCGAGGCCCGTGTCGAGCCCGAAGCCGGCAAGTGCCGCCGCACCGGCTCCGACGGAGACCGCGAACGCGATGACGCCGAGGCCCGCGCCGATGACGAGCTGCGACACGAACTTCGCCGCGAGCACGACGGTGCGATGCGGCTCGGCGAGGAAGGTCGGGGTGAGCGTCTTGTGCCTGAACTCGCCGGTGACGGCGAGGGCTCCGAGCAGCACCGGGAAGACGTAGCCGATCGACGACGCGAAGCTGTAGAGCAACGGCGCGAGGTCCATGCCGGGGGGCAGTGCGGTGTTGCCACCGGCGGATGCCGCGGCATCCGGATTTTCGGTCGCCCAGCCGAGGAATGCACCGAACCCGCCCGACATGAGTGCGACGTACGCGGCGAGGAGGATGGCGAGGAGCCACCAGATGCGGGTCGTGAAGACCTTCTGGAACTCGGCGCCGACGGCGCGAACGAAGTTCACGACTCCTCACCGCCGCCGACGAGCGAGAGGAAGGACTCTTCGAGGCCCGATCTCAGTCGGTGGAGAGCGGCCAGCTCGACCCCGCCGACGAACGCGGCGTGGCCGACGCGGGCGGGGTCGGGTTCGGCGACGATGAACCCGTTGCGTCCCTCGGTGTACTCGAGCCCTGCGGCGTCGAGTGCGGCGGCGAGCGCCGACCGGTCGGGGGAGTCGGCGATCGTACGCGGCGCCGAGTCGAGTTCGAGGCTCGCGAGTGTGCCGCTCTTCATGAGCCGGCCCTTCGCGATGATCACGACCTCGTCGACGCTCTGCTGCACCTCGCTGAGGAGGTGGGAGGAGACGAGCACCGTTCGTCCTTCACGGGCGAGGCTCTGCAGGAACCCGCGGATCCACTTGATGCCCTCGGGGTCGAGGCCGTTGATCGGCTCGTCGAGCACGAATACACCCGGGTCGCCGAGCAGTGTGTAGGCCAGTGCGAGTCGTTGCCGCATGCCGAGCGAGTACCCGCCGACGCGCCGGTCGGCGTACTCGGCGATGCCGACCTGCTCGAGCACCGCCTGCACCCGGGTCGCCGGCAGACCGGAGGCCGTCGCGTACACCTTGAGGTGGTTGCGTGCGGTGCGGCCGGGATGGAAGTTCGCATCGAGCGCGGCGCCGACCGTCTCGAGCGGCTTCGGCAGCGCGCTGTACGGCGTGCCGCCGAACGTCGCGGTGCCGGCGCTGGGATGCTCCAGCCCGAGCAGCAGCCGCAGGGTGGTCGTCTTTCCCGCGCCGTTCGGGCCGAGGAATCCGGTGACCTTGCCCGGTTCCACCGTGAAACTCAGGTCGTCGACCGCGGTCACTGGGCCGAAGTGCTTGCTCAGCCCCGAGATCTCGATGGGGATGCCGCTTGCCATGCGTTCTCCTCACGTGGGGGGCGAGCTCGGTGGACTCGGGCCGCACTCCCCGCACGGCGCCGGGCGGCCTGGCCCCTCACGCTCACCCTAGCGAGCGAACAGGAGCAGCGGCATCCGTCACGCGGGGGATTCGCGGATTGCGTTCGGCGCTCCTCGGCTGCGTTCGGCGCGCTCAGCGCGGTTCGGCGCCTGCTCAGTTCAGCGGGCGGATGCCGTGCGGCAGCACTCCTCCCGCGTAGAGCACCGTGGCGACGTCTTGCAACGCACCGAGTGCGATGCGCTGGGTGGACGGGCCGTAGGAGATGCGCGCGACGCCGAGCTCTTCGAGACGAGCCGGCGCCGGCACGTCAGGCAGCCCGATGACGCTCACCCGCTGGCGGCCGATGCCGGCCGTGAGTTCATCGACGACGTCGTCGCCGAAGTTGCCGGGCACGAACACGCACGTCGCCCCGGCCTCGAGGTAGGCGAGTCCGCGCTCGATGACGTCGGCCATCCACACGGCACGGGGCCGCTCGTGGCCGCGAAGCCAGGCGTCGGTGCGCGCGTTCAGCGCAAAGGGCACGCCTTCAGCCTCGGCGGCGGCCACCGCGGCGGCAACGGCGGCCACGGAGTCGGCGAGCGGCTTGAGCTGGTCTTCGAGGTTCGCGCCGGCGATGCCCTCGCCGATGGCCCGCCGGATCGTCTCGCCAGGGTTGCCGTAGCCGGCCTCGAGATCGGCGCTGACCGGCACCTCGACGGCTCGCGCGATGCGCCCGCACATGTCGAGCATGAGCTCGACCGGAATCTGCTCGCCGTCGGGATAGCCGTACGTCGCGGCGATCGAGTGGCTCGCGGTGGCGAGCGCCCGGGTCTGGGGCAGGGCGGCGACCGCTTTGGCGCTCACGACGTCCCACACGTTCACCACCTGGAGGAGCTCGGGGTCGGTGTGCAGGCGGCGGAGTTCGGCGGCGGTCTCGGCGAGGGTCATGCTCTCAGCGTAGGCGGCACGCAGACGCCGGAACCCGACCGCTGTCGGTGACGTCCGATTCCCGCGGGGGTGCTCAGCGGGGGAGCGCCGCGTCGAGCCCCTCGAGCAGGCGCTCGACGTCGCTCGCGTCGGTGTACGGCGCGAGCCCGATCCGCAGCCCGCCGGCATCGCCGAGCCCGAGACGTCGGGAGGCCTCGAGGGCGTAGAAGTTGCTGCTCGGCGCGAGCACCTTGCCCTCGGCAAGCAGCCTCGTGATGTCGGATGCCTCGTGGCCGGTGAAGGTCATGAGCAGCGTGGGCGTGCGACGAGACGCCCGTGACCACACGGTGACCCCCGGGAGTTCCGCGAGCCCCGACGCGATGCGCGTGAGGAGCACCGCCTCGTGCTCGTGCAGTGCCGCATACGACTCGGCGAGCTTCGCGCGGCGGGAGCTCGCGGCATCCGTCGTCCCGGCGAGGCCGGCCAAAGTGTCGACCGCAGCGGTGGCGCCTGCGAGCAGCTCATAGGGGAGGGTGCCGAACTCGAAGCGCTCGGGAACGACATTCGTCGACGGTGCCAGCTTGTCTGGCTCGATGGTCTCGAGCAGCTCGGGCGCCGCCGCGAGCACGCCGAAGTGCGGTCCGAGGAACTTGTACGGCGAGCACGTGAAGAAGTCGGCGCCGAGCGTCTCGATGTCGGGCAGCTCGTGCGCGGTGTAGTGCACGCCGTCGACGTACACGAGCGCGCCTGCCCCGTGCGCGGCGGCGGCGATCGCCGGGATGTCGGGCATCGTGCCGATCAGGTTCGATGCCGCGGTGACGGCCACGAGCCGGGTGCGGTCGGAGAGCACCGAGGCGACCGCTTCGACGGGCAGTTCCCCGGTCGCCGGGACGAAGTCGGCCCAGCGCACGCTCGCACCGACGCGCTCGGCGGCCTGCACCCACGGGCGCACGTTGGAATCGTGGTCGAGGCGGGTGACGACGACCTCGTCGCCCGGGCCCCACTGCTTCGCGAGGTGGCGGGAGAAATCGTACGTGAGCTGCGTGGCGCTTCGGCCATGCACGATGCCGCGCGGATGCCCGTTGACGAGATCGGCCATGGCGAGCCGGAACCCGTGCACCGAGGCCTCGGCGCGCTCCTCGGAGATGCCGATCGTGCCGCGGTTCGAGAGCGGCCCGGTGAGCACGGATGCCACGGCCTCACCCACCGACCTCGGCGTCTGCGTGCCCCCGGGGCCGTCGAACTGTGCCCAGCCGCTCTCGAGCGAGGGGAACTCCGAGCGGATGCGCGCGATGTCGTAGACCATGGAGCGAGACTAGCGAGTTCGCGGCCTCGCTAGCATTGGGGCATGTCGGAGGCGGGGGCCGGGGCATCCGGTGATGTGATCGAGGGCGCGACAGCCGAACCGGTGCGGGGGCGCCGGTTCTCGGGCAACGCGCTGCTCGACGGCTTCTTCTTCGTGTATGCGGGAATCGCCGCAGTCTGGCTCGCCTGGCTCGTGCTGACCGAGTCCTTCGCGTTCGGCTGGTTCGGCATCGCCTTCTTCCTGGTGTTCTGGCTCGTGCTGGCCTATCTCGTGTTGCCCCGACTGCATCGCATCCTCACGACGATCTACGTGCCCGACTACTTCATCGGGCGCGCGCGCACGAGTGACGGGCTGCTCGGAGACCCGGTCAACCTCGCGTTCGACGGCGATGAAGGGTCGTTGCACGCTGCGCTGCGCACGGCCGGCTGGACCCGCGCCGACAACGTGACGGGAGCGTCGAGCTGGCGCATCATCGCGTCGACGATCACCCGCCGCAGCTACGACGAGGCGCCCGTCAGCCCGCTCTTCCTCTTCGGGCGGCAGCAGGACTTCGCGTATCAGCAGGAGGTCGAGGGCAATCCGGCGCGCCGACACCACGTGCGGTTCTGGCGCACGCCCGACGGGTGGCTCCTGCCGGGCGGGCGCCGGGTCGACTGGCTCGCGGCCGGCACCTTCGACCGCGCGGTGGGCTTCTCGCTGTTCACCCTGCAGGTGACGCACAAGATCGACGCCGACATCGACATCGAGCGCGACCACATCGTCGCCACGATCATCGCGGCGAATCCGGCGGCGCGCGTCGACGTACTCGCCGACTTCTCGACGGGGTACCACTCCCGCAACGGGGGCGGTGACTCGATCCGCACCGATGGCGACCTCCCGGTCGTCGACGTCAGCGCGGTACCGGTCGTCGCGATCGAGACAGCGGATGCCGCTGAGCCCCCGCCTGCCATCGAGACGCGTTCACCGAGTGCGACGGAGGCGGGGCGATGAGCGTCGAGAAGCGCCCGGCATTCGAGTCGCCGGCGCAGCTCGTCAGTCCGCGACCGGTGCCGCCGTCGATGCAGCGCCCGACCGCAACGGTGTTCGGCGCGATCCTCGTCGTCTGCCGGGTGCTCGCGGGCATCGTCTGGCTCATCTCGCTCGCGGTGCTGTGGCGACGTGTGCTCGTGGAGGATCTTGGGGTGCCGCTCGATTCCGACGAAGCTGCAGAGGCGGCCTCGAGTCTCGGACTCACGGTGGTGCTCGTCATCGGCGGCATCGTGCTCGCGGTCGAGCTGGCGCTCGCCCTGCTGATCTTCCGCGGCAGCAACTCGGCGCGCATCACGGTGATGATCTTCGCGACGATCAGCATCACGTGGTCGGCGTTCGACTACTTCGGCACCGACACCGAGATCACGCTGCGCACGACGCTCATCACGCTCGCCCTCGACATCCTCGTGCTGCTCGCACTGTCGAGTCGAAATGCGCGGGCGTACGCACGGCGGCCCGGGCCCCGGCCGCGACCTCGTCGTGAGCGAAGCGAGTAATCCTCGAAAAGTACTTGGTTCGGCGGCGTGCCCGGGAGTAGCCTGAGCGCCAGCGACGGGCGAGCGTCCGGCCGGAGGAGGTCGCGGTTTGCGCGCGGTGGAGATCACGATGTGGGCGGCGATCTTCCTGCTGATTGCGATCGTGCTCGTCTTCGCGGGCATCAGGTTCGGTACGGATGGGCCGCTGATCGTCACCGGCACTCCGGCCGAGGGCGACAGTTTCGAACTGCGCTACGTCGTGAGCCCTTGGCTCGCCTACCTGCACATCGTGCCGGGCGTGATCTACCTGTTGGGCGCGCCGCTGCAGCTCTGGCGGCGGTTCCGCGAGCGGCACTTCACGTTCCACCGCCGATTCGGCCGCGTGCTGCTCGCCTTCGGACTCGTGAGCGGGGTCTTCGCGCTCGCCTTCGGGGTGCCGTTCTCGTACGGAGGGGCGTGGCAGTCGCTCGCGGCAGCGGTGTTCGGCTCGTGGTTCCTGGTCTCGCTCGGGCTCGCCTTCCGGGCGATCAGGGCGGGCAACGTGCGGATGCATCGGCGCTGGATGATCCGGGCCTTCGCGGTGGGCCTCGGCGTCGGCATGATCCGCGTGTGGGTCGGCATCTTCGCGGGGTTCCAGATCCTCTCGCTGGAGCAGAGCTTCGCGCCCGCGTTCTGGCTCGGGCTCTCGATGCACGTGATCGCCGGCGAGCTCTGGCTCTGGTGGAGGCCGAACGAAGACGGGTTGCCGCGGACTGCGCGTGTGCGCGTGGCGACGTGACGCGAAGCGACCCGCCGGCTCAACGCACCCCATCAGCCACGGCCGCGAGGGCGGGCGCCGGCGCCGTGACGGGCAGGGGGAGTTCGGCCTGGTTCGCGGCGAACATGCGCTTCACGATCGGCCGGGCCGCCTTGGAGAGCATGAGGCCTGTCATCGCTCGCGACATCACGGCCTCGAACCGATTGGTGGGCACCATCCGCTCGATGCCACCGCCCATGACCTTCTTGCCGGCCTCGGCGAACGGCAGGATGTCGGTCGCGTAGCGTCGTGCTGCGGCGACGAGGTCGCCCGGTGTCTCGGCGATGCGGGCGGCGAGCAGGTAAGCGCCGATGAGTGCGGTCGCAGTGCCCATGCCCGACATCGGCGAGCCGCACGAGCCGGCGTCGCCGATGAGTGCGATGCGGCCGTTCGCGGCCTCGGGCACGTCGATGCGCGCGAGTTCATCGAAATAGAAGTCGGATGCCCCGGGCATGGCCTCGAGCACCGTGGGGGCGTGCCACCCGGCACCCTCGAGGGATCGGCGGATCAGCGCCTCCTGCGCGGCCCGATCGCCGCGCAACGCGGGGTCGCGGTCGATGCGCAGCGTGACGATCGCCATGGAGGTCGAGGGGTCGAAGTCGGGGCGGATGCCGAAGGTCGCGCCCGGCACGAACCGCATCGAGAACCAGCCCGGCTGCACGTCGGCGGGGGTCGGGAGCGTGAAGAACGCCGTATAGCCGCCGAGATATGTCGAGTACTCCTCCTCGGGGCCGAAGGCGAGGCGGCGGGTCGCGGAGTGCACGCCGTCGGCGCCAACGACCAGGTCGAATCGCTCGGCCGGGGCGTGTTCGAAGGCGACGTCGACGCCATCGGCGTCTTGGGTGAGGGCGGTGATGCGGTCCCCGTAGCGGAGGTCGAGCAGGCCCGGGGCGATGTCGCTCGCGACGGTGAGTTCATCACGCAGGACCTCGTCGAGGTCGCCGCGGGCGATCTCGATCTCGGCGACCGCGCCCTTGCCGTCGAAGTCCTCCATCGACATGCGGCCGAACACACGGCCGGCGCCGTCGACGTAGGAGAGCCCGAGCTCGTGCAGCTGCCGCGCCTGGATGCCGGGCAGGAGTCCCATGCGCTCGGCGACCTCGCGGCTCGCGCCGCGGAGGTCGACGGCCTGGCCGCCGGCGCGCGGTGCGTCGGCCCGCTCGACGACGGTGGTGCGGATGCCGCTGCGCACGAGCTGCAGGGCGAGGGCATGCCCGGCGATGCCGCCGCCGGAGATCAGGATGTGCGGAGTGGTGTCGATGGTGGTCATCGTTCTGCCTTTCAGTCGTGAGACGTTCGTCTTGCACATATGTCTAACAGAGGTTTGGACGTATGTCTAGTACAAACGTCTAAATCGTCGCGTACCATTGAGGAATGGGGAACCGTGAAGACCTGCTGGCCGGCGCACGCCGGGTGATCATCGAGCGCGGGGTCGCGAAGACCACGGCACGCGACATCGCGAGTGCCGCCGGGGTGAGCCTCGCCGCGATCGGCTATCACTTCGGCTCGAAGGAGCAGCTGATCACCGAGGCGCTCATGGCATCGCTCGGCGACGGGATCGGCGACGGCATTGAAGCGGTCGTCGGAGAGACCGCGGAGCTGCCGTTCCTCGACGGGTTCGCCGAACTCTGGAATCGCATGCCCGAGGTGTTCGCGGCGAATCGCGAGCCCCTCCTCGCGAGTCTCGACAACACCGTGCGGGTGCTGCGCGACCCCGAGGCCAGTCGGCACCTCGCCGCGGCGGCGGAGGAGGGCTACCTGGGCATCGCCGAGCAGTTGCGCGCGGCGCGCCCCGAGCTCTCCGATGCGCAGGTCGATGCGGTCGCGAAGCTCGACTTCGCGCTCGTGCAGAGTCTCGGCATCCTCTGGCTGCTCGCGCCCGACAGCCTGCCGAGCGGCGACGAACTCGCGCGTGCCGTCGCCGTCATCGCCGGCACCGAGCCGCCCGCCGCTCCGTTGGTCGAGTAGCTCCTCCTCCCCTGTTGGTCGAGTAGCTCCTCCTCCCCTGTTGGTCGAGTAGCTCCTCCTCCCCTGTTGGTCGAGTAGCGAAGCGTATCGAGACCCGTGCGATGGTCTCGATACGCTCCTTCGTCGCTACTCGACCGGCGGAGGCGCGGCGCTACTCGACCGGCGAGGAAGCGTGTGCGGGGCACTGCGATGCACCGCACGACTCGCACAGCACGAACTCCGCGTCGCATGCGGCATCCGTGCAGTTCACGGTGCGGTTCGTCGGCTCACCGCACCCCGCGCACGAGCCGATGACCGCGGCATGGTCGCTGAAGTCGATCGAGCCGCGCTGGTCGAAGACGTACAGCGAGCCCTGCCAGAGACCGTCGTCGCCGTAGCGCTCGCCGTAGCGCACGATGCCGCCGTCGAGTTGGTACACCTCGCCGAAGCCGCGGCTTGTCATGAGGCTCGAGAGCACTTCGCAGCGGATGCCGCCGGTGCAGTAGGTGACGACCGGCCGCCCCTTGAGCTCGTCGTACTGGCCCGAGTCGAGCCGCTCGACGAAGTCGCGGGTCGTTTCGACGTCGGGTACGACCGCGCCGGCGAAGCGGCCGATGGCCGCCTCGAGCGAGTTGCGACCGTCGAAGAACACGACGTCGTCGCCGCGCTCGGCCACGAGCTCGTGCAGCGCATCCGGGCTGAGCTTCGTGCCGCCGCCGACGACGCCGTCGGGGTCGACGCGCAACTCGCCTGGCGAGCCGAACGAGACGATCTCGTCGCGCACCTTCACGCTGAGCTTCGGGAAGTCGAGGCTCATTCCGTCGGCGTCGAGACCGGTGCTCTCGCTCCACTTGAAGTCGATGTGCTTGAACGCGGGATAGTCGCGGGTCTTGCGCACGTAGCGCTTGAGTGCGTTCATCTCGCCGCCGAGCGTGCCGTTCAGGCCGTGCTCGGAGATGAGGATGCGCCCGCGCAGCCCGAGCGACTCGGCGAGGTCGCGTTGCCAGAGCCGCACCGCGTCGGGGTCGGCGAGCGGGGTGAAGGCGTAGTAGAGGAGGATCTTGGCGACGGCCACCCCGAGATCATACGGGCGCTCGCCGAATGACTGCCGTGTGCGCAACTCCGGAGTCGTGGCGCGCCACGCGGTTCGACGACGCCGGTCCATCGGCGTTCCGCGTGAGATCTCCGGAGTTCTGTACGCGTGCTCAGTGCTTGTTGCCGCTGAAGGCGAGCACGCCGCCGAGTCCGATCATCATGACGCCGCCCGTCGCGGAGAGGTGCGAGATGCGCTTCGGCGAGCGAGCGAACCAGCCGCGTGCCGCGCTCGCGGCGAGCGCCCACACCGAGTCGCAGGCCAGCGCGAGAACGATGAACACCACGCCGAGCTCGAAGAGCTGCAACGGGATCGACCCGGCCGAGAACGACACGAACTGCGGCAGTACCGCCACGAAGAACGCGATCGTCTTCGGGTTCGTCACGCCGACGACGAAGCCCTCGCCGAGCTGGCGCCAGTGCGAGTGCGAGTGCGGTGCGGACTTGCGATCTGCGGATGCCGCGTCATCCGCTCGGTGCCTGATGGCCTGTAGGCCGAGGTAGATGAGGTAGGCGGCGCCTGCGAACTTGATGATCGTGAAGAGCACGACCGACTGCGCGACGATCGCGCCGACGCCGAGTGCGACGGCGGTGATGAGCGGCACCATGCCGAGGGCGTTGCCGATCACGCTGAGCAGCCCGCCCATGCGACCGAGCGCGAGCGAACGCCCGATGACGAACAGCACGCTCGGGCCGGGAATCACGATCAGCACGACCGATGCGACGACGAACGTCCAGAGGTTCTCGACGGGGACCATGAACGGATGCTACCCGCTGGCTGCTCCGAGTCGCACGCGCGTTCCGAAGGGACCCTCGACGAGCGCGGTCCGCTCGCCCCACGGCTGGTCGGCAGGCTGCTCGAGCACCGGCGCGCCGCCGGCCGCGAGCCTCGCCTCCCGCGGCAGGGGGTACGCCGCTGCCCGAGATGCCGCTACGGTGGCACTCGTGAGCGACTACATCTCCGCGAGCGTTGCCGACGGTGTCGGCCACGTGACGCTCGACCGCCCGCAGGCGCTGAATGCGCTGAGCTACGAGATGATCCGCGCACTCACGGTCATATTCGACGTGTGGCGCGACGACACCGAGGTCGGGCTCGTCGTACTCGACGGTGCGGGTGAGCGCGGCTTCTGCGCGGGTGGCGACATCCGTGAGCTCTACGGGTACGCGTCCAACGACGACCACGCCGAGGCGCGGCAGTTCTTCCGCGCCGAGTACCGGCTCGACGCGATGATCGCGCGCTACCCGAAGCCCGTCGTCGCGATCATGGACGGCATCACGATGGGAGGCGGCATCGGCCTCGCGGGCCACGCCTCGATTCGCGTCGTCACCGAGCGCTCGCGCGTCGCCATGCCCGAGACTCGCATCGGCTTCACCCCCGACGTCGGCGGCTCGTGGCTGCTCGCGAAGGCGCCCGGCGAACTCGGCGTGCACTTGGCGCTCAACTCGCGCACGATGGATGCCGCCGACGCCATGCACGCGGGATTCGCCGACTCGTTCGTGCCCTCCGAGCGGCTGCCGCACCTGTTGCAGGCGCTCGCCGAACGCGCCGACCCCGGCAGTCCGGCCGAGATCGTCATGCTCTTCGACGAGACACCCGGGCCCTCGGCCCTCGCGCTCGCCCGCGACTGGGTCGACGCCTGCTACTCCGCACCGAGCGTCGACGAGATCATCCGGCGTCTCAGGGCCTTCGCCGAGGGGCGGGTCGACGAAGCGTCGAGCTCGTTCCCGATGCATCCGCTCGACCCGGCGGCCTTCGCCTATGCGGCCGCGGCCGCCGACGAGCTCGAGACGCTCTCGCCGACCGCGCTCACCATCACGCTCGAGTCGGTGCGACGTGCTCGCACGCTGCCGCGGCTCGAAGATGCGCTCGAGCAGGAGTTCCGGCTCGTGTCGTGGTTCATCGAGCAGCACGACCTGCGTGAGGGCATCCGGGCGCAGGTCATCGACAAGGATCGTCAGCCGAAGTGGCATCCGCCCGAGCTGCGCGACGTCGCGCCGGGCCTCGCCGCCCAAGTGCTCGATGAGGCCCGCTTCGAGCCGGTCTGGCCCTAGCGCGCCGACCCGGCCGTGAGGCGGAACCGTGCAACGTATACAAATTGTCGCTAGAACGGTGCTCTTTGCGCTTAAGTAGCGTTCAGTGTATACATGAAGAGTGGTGGCTGAAGCGGGGCGGGCAGGGGAGCGCGTCTACCGCACGCTCCGTGCCGAGATCGTCGACGGCGAGCTCGCGCCCGGCACGGTGCTCGCAGAGGTTGAACAGGCCGCCCGACTCGGAGTCTCCCGCACACCCGTGCGCGAGGCACTCGCCCGGCTCGTCGGCGACGGACTCGTCGCCGCACAGTCCGCACGAACCCTCGTCGTCGCCGAGCTCTCGCCGTCGACCATCACGGGCCTCTACGAGCTGCGCGAAGCGCTCGAAGAGCAAGCCGTGCGGCTAGCGGCGATGCGCCGCGACCCCACGCGGTTCGAGCCGTTCGTCGAACGCTTCGAGCAGGCGCCCGCCCTCGTCGACGAAGGCGAATCCGGCCTCGCCGCCTACTACGCCCTCGTCGCCGAGTTCGACGCCGCCGTCGACGAGACGGTCGCGAACCCCTACCTCACCGCCGCGCTTCGGAGCGTGCGACTGCACTCGGCGCGCGTGCGGCGGCTCGCACGCCACAATCCCGGGCGGCTCCGTGCCGCGGCATCCGAGCACCTCCTCATCCTGCAGGCGATCATCGCGGGCGATGCGTCCCTCGCGGCGCACGCCACCCACGTGCACCTGCACATGAGTCTTCGTCATGCACTCGCCTCGATCGAAGCTCGTCAGCCCGGCGGGCACCGCGTAGCCTGACCGATGGAACAGTTCAGAAAGGGACGCCGAAATGCAGCTCCACCACCTTCGCACGCATCGCAGTGACGAGAACCTCGCCCGCGAGGGCCAGCTCGCCTGGAAGCTCGCGGGTATCGCGACCGACCCGGTCGAGCTCGACGACGACGTCGTCGACATGGTGGTGAACCGCGTCATCGACAACGCGGCCGTCGCGGCCGCCTCGATCGCCAGGGGCCCTGTCGTCTCGGCCCGCAGCCAGGCGCTCGCCCACCCCGTCTCGATCGGCGGCGACGGCGCCACCGTCTTCGGTGCGGATGCCGCGCGCCGCACCTCGCCCGAATGGGCGGCATGGGCCAACGGGGTCGCCGTGCGCGAACTTGACTTCCACGACACCTTCCTCGCGGCGGAGTACTCGCACCCCGGCGACAACATCCCGCCGATCGTCGCCGTCGGCCAGCACCTCGCGGCGCACCGGGGCCTCACCGGGCGCGACGTCGTGCGCGGCATCGCCACGGGCTACGAGATCCAGATCGACCTCGCGAAGGCGATCTCGCTGCACCAGCACAAGATCGACCATGTCGCCCACCTCGGCCCCTCGGCAGCTGCCGGCATCGGCACCCTGCTCGGCCTCGATCAGGAGACGATCTTCCAGGCCATCGGCCAGGCGCTGCACACCACCACCGCGACCCGGCAGTCCCGCAAGGGCGAGATCTCGACGTGGAAGGCGCACGCCCCCGCATTCGCCGGCAAGATGGCCGTCGAAGCTGTCGACCGTGCGATGCGCGGCCAGACGAGCCCAGTGCCGATCTACGAGGGCGAAGACGGCGTCATCGCGTGGCTCCTCGACGGTCCGGATGCCTCGTACGAGGTTCCGGTGCCCGACGAGGGGGAGGCCAAGCGCGCCATCCTCGACTCGTACACGAAGGAGCACTCGGCCGAGTACCAGGCGCAGGCGTGGATCGACCTCGCACGCAAGCTGCACGAGGAGTACCCGCTGATCCTCGACGACCCCGAGCGCATCGAGTCGATCACGCTGCACACCTCGCACCACACGCACTTCGTGATCGGTTCGGGTGCGAACGACCCGCAGAAGTACGACCCCGACGCGTCGCGCGAGACGCTCGACCACTCGATCCCGTACATCTTCGCCGTCGCGCTGCAAGACGGCACGTGGGATCACGCGGAGTCATACTCGCCCGAGCGTGCGCACCGCGCCGACACCGTCGCACTCTGGAAGAAGGTCTCGACCGTCGAAGACGAGGAGTGGACGCGGCGCTACCACTCGAACGACATCGACGAGAAGGCGTTCGGCGGCCGAGTGGTCATCAAGCTCGCCGATGGCGGCGAGATCGTCGACGAGATCGCCGTGGCCGACGCGCATCCGCTCGGCGCCCGGCCGTTCGCCCGAGAGCAGTACGTGCAGAAGTTCCGCACGCTCGCCGAGTGGGCGCTCACGCCCGATGAGATCGAGCGGTTCCTCGACGTCGCGCAGCGTCTGCCCGAGCTCGGTCCCGACGAACTCGGCGGCCTCACCTTCACCGTCGCGCCGGGGGCGCTCGTGGGCGTCGACATCCCCGAGGGGCTGTTCTGATGCTGTACGCCACGACGACCCCGGCCGAGAAGCGCCGGCTCTTCCGCGAGCGGCTCGCAACCGGCGAGCTGCTGCGCTTCCCGGGCGCATTCAACCCGCTCTCGGCGCGGCTCATCGAGCAGAAGGGCTTCGACGGGGTCTACATCTCGGGCGCCGTGCTGTCGGCCGACCTCGGCCTGCCCGACATCGGCCTCACCACCCTCACCGAAGTCGCCGGCCGTGGCAAACAGATCACACGCATGACCGAGCTGCCCGCGATCATCGACGCAGACACCGGGTTCGGCGAACCGATGAACGTCGCGCGCACCGTGCAGGAGATGGAAGACGCTGGGCTCGCCGGCCTCCACATCGAAGACCAGGTGAACCCGAAGCGCTGCGGTCACCTCGACGGCAAGCAGGTGGTCGACGAGGCCACCGCGCTGCAGCGCATCCGTGCCGCCGTCGATGCCCGGCGCGATGCGAACTTCCTCATCATGGCGCGCACCGACATCGCCGCGGTCGACGGCCTCGACGCCGCGGTCGACCGCGCGAAGGCGCTCGTCGACGCGGGCGCCGACGCGATCTTCCCCGAGGCGATGCGCTCGCTCGCGGAGTTCGAGGCGGTCCGCAAGGCCGTCGACGTCCCGCTCCTCGCGAACATGACCGAGTTCGGCAAGAGCGAGCTCTTCACCGCGGCGCAGCTCGAAGGCGTCGGCATGAACATCGTCATCTGGCCCGTTTCACTGTTGCGCCTCGCGATGGGCGCCGCGGCGCGCGGCCTCGACGAATTGACGGATGCCGGTGCGCTCACCGGCAAGCTCGACGAGATGCAGCACCGCGCCGACCTCTACGAGCTCATCGACTACGAGGGCTACAACCACTTCGACACGAGTATCTTCAACTTCACCGTCACCAGCTGAGAACCGTTCCCCGAGCTCGTCGAAGGGACTCGCCCTTTGCTCGCTTCGACAGGCTCAGAGAGCGAAACCGAAAGGACATCACATGGCAGAGCAGGAGATCTACAAGGGCTTGGCCGGAGTGCCGGTCGACTATACGGCGGTTTCGAAGGTGAGCCCCGAGTCGAACTCGCTGCTGTACCGCGGTTATCCGGTGCAGGAGCTCGCGGCATCCGTCACGTTCGAAGAGGTCGCCTACCTGCTCTGGTACGGCGAGCTGCCGGACGATGCGCAGCTGGCCGCGTTCGAAGAACGCGAGCGTTCCCTTCGCGGTCTCGATCACGACGTCAAGCGCGTCATCGACGAGCTGCCGCTGACCGCCCACCCGATGGACGTCGTGCGCACGGCCGTCTCGGTCATCGGCGCGAGCGACCCGGCGACGCCCGACGACAGCGTCGAGGCGAACCTCGACAAGTCGATCCGGCTGTTCGCGAAGCTGCCCTCGATCGTCGCCTACGACCAGCGCCGCCGGCACGAGCTCGAGTTCGTCGAGCCCCGCGACGACCTCGGCTTCTCGGCGAACTTCCTCTGGCAGACCTTCGGCGAGGCGCCAGAGCTCGCGGTCGTCAACGCCTTCGATGTGTCGATGATCCTCTACGCCGAGCACTCGTTCAACGCCTCGACATTCACGGCCCGGGTGATCACGAGCACCCTCTCGGACCTCTACTCGGCGGTCACCGGCGCGATCGGCGCCTTGAAGGGCCCCTTGCACGGCGGCGCCAACGAGGCCGTCATGCACGCCTTCGACGAGATCAAGACGGCGGATGCCGCGGCCGCCTGGCTCGACGACGCGCTCGCCGAGAAGCGCAAGATCATGGGCTTCGGTCACCGCGTCTACAAGAACGGCGACTCGCGGGTGCCGACGATGCGCGACGCGCTCGAGCGCATGGTCGAGCACTACGACCGGCCCGACCTGTTCGAGCTCTACCTCGCCCTCGAGACCGCAATGGGCGAGCGCAAGGGCATCAAGCCGAACCTCGACTACCCGGCCGGTCCCGTCTACCACCTCATGGGGTTCGACACCCTCACGTTCACGCCGCTGTTCGTCGCGAGTCGCATCACCGGCTGGACCGCCCACATCATGGAGCAGGCCGCGTCGAACGCTCTCATCCGTCCGCTGTCGGTCTACAACGGCGTCGACGAACGGCACGTTCCCGCGAAGGGATGATCCCGTGACCCACGTCTTCCTCGAGATGACGATGACGCTCGACGGCTTCACTGCCGCGCCGGGCGTGAGTCTGGAGCATCCGCTCGGCCTCGACGGCGAGCGTGTGCACGAGTGGAGGCGCGTCCCGATCTTCGATGGTGCTGTTCCGGTCGACGACAGCAACGGCCTCACGAGTGTCGCGCCAGACCAGATCGACCGCAATGCCGCATCGCGCATGTTCGAGACGACGGGCGCGTTCGTGCTCGGGCGTCGCACGTTCGACGTGGGCGAGTGGCCGTGGGGCGATGAGCCGGTGTTCGGGCGGCGCCCCTGCTTCGTCGTCACGAGCCGCGAGCGCGAGCCGTTCGAACGCGGCGGCTCGCGCTTCGAGTTCGTCACCGGCGGGGTCACCGAGGCGGTCGCACGGGCGAGCGAGGTCGCGAGCGCTGCATCCGTCTGCATCGTGGGAGGCGCGGAGGTCGCGAGGCAGGCGCTCGCCGCAGGGCTCGTCGACGAGGCGCGGCTCCACCTCGTGCCGGTGCTGCTCGGCGGCGGCAGCCGGCTCTTTCCCGACGCCGCTTCGCACCGGGTGGAGCTCGAGCCGATCAGTGTCGAGCAGGGCGTGCGGGCCACGCACCTGCGGTATCGGCTCTTGCGGCCCCCGCTGGTCGAGTAGCGCCCGACGAAGGAGGACGTGTATCGAGACCACGCACCAGGTCTCGATACGCTCGATACGCTCGCTTCGGTTGCTACTCGACCAGCGGGAGCGGGAGATCGTGCTTCTCATTGTGGCTTCCACCAACGATGGATGATCGACCACGATTCGGGCATACAGTCGTGGATTATGCACATGTTCTTCCGCACCCTGCTCCACGTGCTGTTCCTCTCGCGGCGCAAGCCCGATCTCGGGCACTTCGAGGTCGCCCGCACGAAATTCATCACGCTGCCGACCGACCTCGACATCAATCGGCACATGAACAACGGCGTGTACTTCTCGATCATGGACGTCGCCCGCTTCGACATGCTCGTGCGAAGCGGCGTCTGGGACATGATGCGCGAGAAGGGCTGGTACCCGGTCGTCGCGAGCGAGACGATCACGTTCCGCAAGTCTTTGCAGCTCTGGGATCGGTTCACGATCGAGTCGCGACTCGTCGGGCACGACGACAAGGCCGTCTACGTGGAGCAGCGCTACGTGCGCCCTTCGAAGGGCGCAGGGGGCAAGCCTGGCGAGCCCGAGGTGTACGCGCAGGGCTTCATCCGCGCGCGGTTCCTCAAGAAGGCCGGCGGCACGGTGCCGATGTCCGAGATCGTCGAGGCGCTCGGCGTCTCGGGCGCCGATGAGATTCCCGACTGGATCGAGCGGTGGGGTGCGGATGTCGCGCTGCCGTCCACTCGCGCTGCTGCGCCGTCGGTCTGGCGCTGACGAAGCCCTAGCTCAGCGCCTTTCTGGGCACCACGACCTCCTTGATGATGAGCAGGATGCCCGCGGCGACGGGAATCGCGACGAGCGCGCCGGGCAGCCCGGCGAGCGTCCCGCCGGCGAGCGCTGCAATCAGCACGATCGAGCCGGGCACCTGCACGGCCTTGCTCATCACCCGAGGCGTCAGGATGTACGCCTCGACCTGCATGTAGACGAGCATCGCGATGAGCACGATGAGGGCAGCGACCGGCGACACGAAGAGCGTGAGCACCGTCATCACGGCCGTGGTCAGCACGGTTCCGATCAGTGGGATGAGCGTGATGAAGAACGCCGCGACCGAGATGACGAGCGCGAACGGCTGACCGACGAGGAGCAGCAGGATGAAGCTGTACACGGCGTTGAAGAATGCGAGCACAACCATGCCGCTGAGGTAGCGGCCGACGTTCTGCATGATGCGCTCGGCGTAGTCGACGACGCGCTCCCGGTGCGACGCGGAGATGAGCGTGTAGATCGCCCGCTTCGACGGATCGAGGGTCGCGGTGAAGTAGATGGTGAGGATGAAGATGAAGAACGCGCTTGAGATGCCGCCGAGGACCGCGATGCCCACGTTCAGCGCTCCGCCGCCGATGGTCGCCCAGAACGTCGGGTCGCTGATGGTGTCGACGACCCATTTGTAGGCCGACCCGAGCAGTCCGTCGGAGCCGGCCTGCACGTCTTTGAACCAGTCTTCGGTCTGCAGCTGCTGGTACATCGCAGGGAGACCCTTGACGAAGGCCGAGGCCTGGGTGATGACGATCGGCAGTACCAGCCACAGCATCCCGGCGATCACGAGGATGAACAGGACGATGACGGTGACGATCGCGACTCCGCGCTTCATGCCGTGACGTTCGAACCACCGCACGAGCGGATCGAGGCCGAGCGTGATGAACGCCGCCGCGAGCACCGAGAAGACGACGCTCGAGATGCTGGCGAAGGCGGCGGCGATGGCGAGGGCGACGAGCACGCCGAGGGTCGCGACGAACGCCCACTGGAACGGCTTGTTCGCCATGAGGTTCGACTGGCGCTCGCGCCAGCTCGGTGCGGCCGTGGTCTCTCGCGCTCGACGCTCGATGCTCTTCACGGCGTCAGTCTAGGGCTGGGTCCGCCTATCGCCTCGGAGCGCGCCGCGCAAGATCAATGCCGCGCCGCGCTGGGGACGGCGAGTTCACGGTAATGCGGCGAGAACGACGGGTAGTACGTCTCCCATGCGGGCAGCGGTGCCCTGGCACGCGTCGCGGCGAGCCGGTCGAGGTAGTAGTCCCAGCTGGGGCCGATGCTCGGGGCATCCGCTGCACTGTGCAGTCGCTGGCCGAGTGTGAGGGTCGTCATGCCGCCGCCCTCGACGAGGTGGCAGAAGACCCGGAAGCCGGTCGGGCCGGGGCCGGAGTCGGCCAGGAACCGATGGGGGGCAGCGCATTCGAGAATGCTGACGTTCTGCCACTCGGCCTCTTCGCCCTCGGCGCCCATGCGGAAGCGCACCCCGCCGGTCGCGGGGCTGCCTGTGTACGTGCCGATCCAGGCGCGCATGGCGGTCGGATTCGTGAGACTGAACCAGACGTCTTCGATTGGGGCGTAGAAGAGACGGTCGAACTGCAGGTACAGGCCGTCGTCTTTCAGCACGTAGTGCCCGGTCGGTTTCGCGGTCATCTTCGGCCCCCGTTCGCTCGTTCCCTCAGGCTAATGCCGTCGGTGTCGATCTACCAGTGCGCGCACGCCCGACACTAGAGTGTGGCCATGGGATCGAGCGGCGGACGCAAGCGGGCGTCGAATGGGCATGCATCAGCGGGCGCGAAGACGTCATCGTACGGGCAATCGGCGAGCAGTGAACGAACGCTCGACATCGACCCGGAGAACAACAAGTCGGGGCTCTGGGGTTCGCTCGCGGGCCTCATCGTGTTCGCGTTCATCGCCATTCCGCTGTCGGCTGCGTTCTCGTTCGCGACGAACCCGGGCGCGCAGCAGCTCTTCGCTGGGCGACTCTCCGAGGCGACGACGGGCGGTTACCAGGCGTTCTGGTGGATCGTGACGATCTTCCTCCTCGCATTGCCCTTCCTCGTGGGCTACGGCGTCGCGAAGCTCTCGGTGAAGTCGCTGACGATCGTGGGCGCGGTCATCGCGCTCTTCATCATCGCGATCATGGTGCTCGGGCAGCTCTTCGTCTTCTAGCGGTCTGCTCGTTGAGCCTGTCGAAACCAGCACAGCGACACGTGTTGGTTGAGCCCGTCGAAACCAGTCCGTCGACACGTGTTGGTTGAGCCCGTCGAAACCAGTCCGTCGACACGTGTTGGTTGAGCCCGTCGAAACCAGTCCGTCGAAACTTCGCCGGCCGGCCGGCCGTACGTACCGTACCATGCGGTATGGTATGGGCATGAGCATCGTTCCCGACCCGGTGTGGCCCGTCGTCGTGCTGGCGCTGATCCAGCTTGCCGACGGAGTGATGAGCGCGAAGCCGCTGCCGTTCATCGCGAAGTGCTTCGATGACGTCGGCTTTCCGCGGCGATGGTGGTGGGTGCTCGCGCCGATCAAGTTCGCCGCCGCGGCCGGCCTCATCGCCGGCATCTGGATCCCGTATCTCGGCGTCGTCACGAGTGTCGCGCTCGTCGCCTACTTCTTGGTCGCGATCGGCATGCACATCGCCGCGCGGGACTTCGGACGCAACCTGTTCCTGAACGCAACGGGAATGCTCGTCATCTGCGTCGCCACGTTGCTGTACAGCTTCGTGCTCTGAGACTCGTGCTGAGGCCCGGTCAGTCGGAGCGAGCCCCGGGCACCGCGTCGAGCAGCAACTCGTACACCGCGCGCAGTTCGGTCGCCGAGATCGGCGGCACAGTGGCCGCGGCCCCGAGTGACACGAGGTACGGCACGAGCGCAGCGGTACGCGCCGCGGCATCGGTCTCCGCGGCCGGTCGCCAGGCCGCCTGCAACGCGTCGATCACCCGAGCGTCGATACGCGCCTGCGTCGCTCGGGCCTCGGGGTCGGTCGAGGCCCACGCCCGCACCGCCCGATCGAGCTCGGCGCGGCGGATCGAGGTGTCGTCGGAAGTGGCGAGGTCGGTGAGCCAGGCGAGGGTCGCGCGGGTGCCATCGCCGCGCCGCGCGTCGATCGCCGCGTCGAGCGCGGCCAGGGTCGACTGCTCGTAGTGCTCGAGCAGCGCGGTGCGGTAGCCGGGCGCACCCGCGAAGTGGTGGTGGAACGACCCCTTGGTGACCCCGAGTCGTGCAGCGAGCCTGTCGATGCGTAAGCCGTCGGCGCCCTCGTGCGCGAGCACGTCGAGGCCCTCGTCGAGCCAGTCGGTGCGTGAAGTCGCCATGCGGTCACCATACCGGAGAGTATGGTGCGGCTCTGGCGGAAGGCGCGGTCACGACGGTCAGGCGACGGCGTTCCCTGAGCCTGCCGAAGGGGTCTCGAGCACCGCCATCGCCGCATTGTGGCCGCCGATGCCGCTGACCGCGCCGCCGCGCACCGCTCCCGAACCGCACAGCAGGATCTGCGGATACGCCGTGGCGACGCCCCAACGCTCGGCAGCGCTGGTGAGCGCGGCGCCCGGCTCCGCCCATGGCCACGACAGCGGCCCGTGGAAGATGTTGCCACCGGGCATCGCGAGCGCCTCCTCGATGTCGCGCGTCGTCTTCGTCTCGATGCACGGGCGGCCCGCGGCATCCGTGGCGATGACGCCCTCGATGGGCTCTGCGAGCACTGAGTTCAGGGAGGCGAGCACCCCGTGTTGCAGCCGCTCACGCAACTCGTCGGTGCCGAAACGTTCGAGCAGTCGGTGCGGCACATGCAGGCCGAAGATGGTCAGGGTGTGGGCGCCGGATGCCGCGAGCTCGGGGGAGAGGATCGACGGATCGCTGAGCGTGTGGCAGTAGACCTCGCAGGGCAGTAGCGCGGGGATGCGGCCGCGGGCGGCCTCGCCGTACGCCGTCGCGAGCTGTGACTCGAGCTCGTTGATGTGGAAGGTGCCCGCGAAGGCCGTCTCGGGCGAGACCTCGGTGTCGCGCAGTCGCGGCAGTCGCGTGAGCAACAGGTTCACCTTGACCTGTGCGCCCTCGGGGGCGGTGAGGTGGCGCAGGCGCTCCCGCACGACCGGGGGCACGTCGAGCCGCTCCTGCGGCGAAAACGGGCGTTGGTCGCGCGGTGCGACCGGCGCACCCGGTGCAGCCGCCGCGGCATCCCGTCGGGTGCGGGCGATCGCGGACCCGGTCGCGATGAGGCGATCGAGCACCGCCGGCGCGACATTGGCGAGCATCGTGGGTGCGGAGACCTCGTGCTCCGCGCCGTCGAGCCGGTACCGCACGCTGCCGCTCGGATCGACCGCGAGCACTTCGGCACCCGTGGCGAGTTCGGCGCCCGCCTCACGCGCAGCGCGCGCGAGCTCGTCTGTGATGGCGCCCATGCCGCCGACGGGCACATCCCAGTCGCCCGTGCCGCCACCGATCACGTGGTACAGGAAGCACCGGTTCGCATCGAGAGCGGGGTCGTCGAGGTCGGTGAAGGTGCCGATGAGGCCGTCGGTCGCGACGACCCCGCGCACGAGGTCGCTCGTGAAGCGGGCATCGATCGTGCCGCCGAGGGGCTGCTCGATGAACTCGTGCCAGACGCGGTCGTCACCGACGAGCGCTCGCGCCTCGTCACGGGTGGGCAGTGGCTCGGTGAGGCTCCGGAAGAGGGCCTGCGCGAGGCGGCCGGTATCGGCGGAGAAGGCGTTCCATGCGTCGGCGTCGGCCGCGGCGTCGACTCGCGCGAAGGCGGCGGCAGCGCTCCCTGAGCCCGTCGAAGGGGTGCCGAGCCCGGCCTCATTGTCGATGAGCAAGCCGCGCTCGGGGTTGCCGGGGTCGGGCGTGTACGACGAGTAGCGCCGCCGCACGAGGCGCACATCGAGGCCGAGTTCGTCGATGATGCGCTGGGGCAGCAGGCTCACGAGGTACGAGTAGCGCGAGAGGCGCGCGTCGACGCCGTCGAACACTTGGGCCGAGACCGCCGCTCCGCCGAGGTGGTCGTCGCGTTCGAGGAGCAGCACCCGCTTGCCGGCGCGCGCGAGGTAGGCGGCTGCGGTGAGGCCGTTGTGGCCACCGCCGAGAATCACGACGTCGTGGGGCATCCCTCGAGCGTAGGCGACGTGAACCTGAGTGGAGGGGGCATCCGCTCGTCACCGTCACCGTCGACGCCGGCACCGTCGAATCGGAGGTGCTCGTGAAGATCGGGCCCGACGCGGCCATGGACGGCGACCGGCTCGGCTGCGCCTCCTACCGGGTCGCCGATGACGTCACCGAGCACCTCGCGCAAGGACTGGGCGTGTACTCGTTCTTCGATCCGACGATGAACGGCAGGCGAGTACTCCACCACAAGGTGCCGTACACCGGAACGAGCTGCGGCAAGAAGTAGCGGTCCGGCGACACGACGAGGGGCGAGCGGATGTCGCATCCGCTCGCCCCTCGTCTGGTGCCCGTGATCAGTGAGCGCGACGCATCGCACGCACGCCGACCACGATGCCGATCGCGCACGTCACGACCGCGGCGATGATGCCGCCGACGACCGCCGGCGCACCGAAGTCGCCCGAGAGCAGCGCGCGCTCGGCACCGACGAGGTAGCTCAGCGGGTTGATCGCGGCGGCGACCTGCATCCACGCGGGGCCGTCGTCGAGCGGCAGCAGCATGCCCGAGAGGATCATGAGGGGGAACAGCAGTGTCTGGTGCACCATCCAGAACATCCAGTCCCGGTTGCGGCAGGCGAGGGCGAGCGAGTAGCTCAGGGCGCCGAACCCGATGCCGAAGACGGCGAGCACCGCGAGGCCCGCGATGAGCCCCGGCACGTCGAGCGTGAACCCGAACGGCACCGCGACGAGCACGACGATCGTGCCCTGGATGACGAGCGGCACGACCTCCTTGAGCGCGCGACCGACGAGCAGTGCGCTGCGCGAGAGCGGCGCCACGAGCGTGCGCTCGTGCGAGCCGGTCTGCATCTCGAAGAGCAGGTTCGCGCCCGTCGAGGCGGTGCCGAAGAGCGCGACCATCACGAGGATGCCGGGCACGAACCACTGCAGCGTGCCCGCGACGTCACCGCCGGCGGCGCCGACGAGCAGCGGGCCGAACAGGCCCAGGAAGACGAGTGGCTGCACGAGCGAGAACATGACGCTGAACGGGTCGCGTACGAGGGGCCGGGATTCGCGGACGAAGACCGCGGCGGTGTCGTGGAAGAAGCCGGTGGGGCGGGCGGTGGTGTCGATGGTGGTCATGGGGTTCTCCTTCAGTTGGTGGTCTGTGGGTTGAGGAGGCCCGCCAGGGCCGTCTCGAAACCGGGGTCGATCGGTGGGGGGTTTCGAGACGCTCGCTTCGCTCGCTCCTCAACCCGCGGGGTTCGCTCGCTCCTCAACCCGCGGGGTTCGCTCGCTCCTCAACCCGCGGGGTTCGCTTGCTCCTCAACCCGCGAGCGCGGGCTCGGCCTCGGGGCGCGCCGCCTCCTCGCGGAGCGTGCGGCCAGTGAGGGCGAGGAACACGTCGTCGAGGGTCGGCTGGCGGTGCGTCGCCGCGACGACGTCGAGGCCGGCGTCACCGAGCGAGCGGATGTAGTGGGGGAGCGCTCGATCGCCCCCGGGAGCGGTGACCGTGACGACCGGCCCCGAGACCTCGCCGCCGATGCGGGCTGCGGCTGCCGCAGCATCCGTCGCCGAATCGAAGGTGAGGCTCACGCGGTCGCCCGCGAGCGATTCCTTGAGCGCCCATGCCGTGTCATCGGCGATGACCTGGCCGTGATCCATCACCATGACGCGCTCGGCGAGCTGGTCGGCCTCGTCGAGATAGTGCGTCGTGAGGAAGATCGTCGTGCCCGTCTCGCGGCGGAGCTCGACGATGTGCTCCCACAGGTTCGCCCGGCTGTGCGGGTCGAGGCCCGTCGACGGCTCGTCGAGGAAGAGCAGCTCGGGCCGGTGGATGAGCCCGAGCGCGATGTCGAGCCGGCGCTTCTGGCCGCCCGAGAGCGACTGCACCTGGCGACCGGCGACCTGCCCGAGTTCGAGCGACTCGATGAGTTCGGCGGCCCGGGCACGGGTCTCGCGGCGGCCCATGCCGTAGAAGGCGCCCTGGGCGTGCAGCTCGTCGCGTACACGCTGGGTGTGCCCGCCCGAATTGCCCTGCCCGACGTAGCCGATGCGGCGGCGCACGCCTGCGGGGTCGCGGCGGATGTCGCTGCCGGCGACGATCGCGTCGCCGCTCGTCGGCGGGAGCAGGGTGGTGAGCATGCGAAGCGTCGTCGACTTGCCGGCGCCGTTCGGGCCGAGGAAGGCGACGAGCTCGCCGGCGTCGACCGCGAGGTCGACGGAACGGACGGCCTCGACGGTCTTTCCCTTGACTGGGAACGTCTTCGTGAGGCCCTGAGCGGAGATCATCTGGTTCGTCATATCCACAGTATTTCGAGGCATCCGGACAGTTTCTGTCCTGATGGGTGAGAAACTTGGAACATGGCCGCAACGACCACGAGAACCCTCGAACTCCTCTCCCTGCTGCAGAGTCACCGGCACTGGTCGGCGCACGAACTCGTCGACCGGCTCGGCGTCTCCGACCGTACGCTGCGCCGCGACGTCGATCGGCTGCGCGAGCTCGGCTACGGCATCGAGTCGGCGCGCGGCAGCACCGGGGGCTATCGGCTCGAGGCCGGCACCGGGCTGCCGCCGCTGCTCCTCACCGACGACGAGGGTGTCGCGATCGCCGTCGGCCTGCGCTCCCAGGCCACCGCCGGGTTGCGCGGCGCCGAGCACACGACGATCAGCGCGCTCGCGAAGATCGAGCAGGTGCTGCCGCCCGCGCTGCGTCGGCGCATCGAAGCCCTGCAGTCGCACGCCGCCGTCGGCACGGGCGGGCCCGGTTCGACCGGCTCAGGCCGACCGGCCCCCGAGATCGACGCCGAACTGCTGGGCCTCCTCGCGCTCGGATGCCGCGACTCCGAACGACTGCGATTCACGTACACGGATGCCGCGGGCACGGCGTCCGCCCGCGTCATCGAGCCGTACCGGCTCGTGCCAGTCGCCCGCCGCTGGTACCTCCTTGCCTGGGACCGCCAGCGTGAGGACTGGCGCACCTTCCGCCTCGACCGCATCAGCGAAGTCTTCCCGACGCGGGTGCATTTCGAACCGCGGCCCATGACCGATGAGGCCGCGCGTGCGCGAGTCGAGGCCGCGGTGCGCTGGCGCGACCGCACGGTGAAGGCCAGGGTCGTCGTCGAGTTGCCGCAGCGCGTGCTCGCAGAGCACCTCGGCTGGTACGGGCGCGATGTCGTCGCGATCGACGCCGATCACTGCGAATGGCCACTCGAGGCCGACGCCGTGCAGAACCTGCTGATGGCGCTCATGTGGATCCCGAGCGGTGTGGGCTACCGCGTCGATGGGCCGCCCGAGGTGATGGAGTTCCTCGCCGCCCAGGCCGACCGGTTCGCCGCGGCATCCGCTCGACAGTGAGGTGCGTGCGTGCGTGCGTGCACGCGCTGCAGGCTGCAGGCTGCGATCATCGGCGAATGTCGGTCGCACTTCGAACGTCGCGCGCGGCTTGCGCATTGGCACTGGGGCCTACGCCGTACGCGGCAGGGTTCCGATCTCGACGCCCGACTCGTCGAAGAAGGTCATCGTGTCGCCGTCCACCGTCGCGGTCGCGTTCGTGTTCAGCCACTGATCGACCCCCTCGCAGGCCATGAGCGTCTGCGCACCGCCGGTGAACTCGATCGTGTCTCCGGTCATGACCCAGGTGGCACCGGCGAACGAGTTGCAGCCGTCGTTGCCGCTCGCCGAGCCGTCGGCGGCGATGATGATGAACGGCTGGCCGAGCGCGCCATCAGCGGACTCCGTGCCCCAGGTGCCCACGAACGCAGCCTGGTCGACGCCGGCAGGGTCGACCGAGGCTTCAGGGGTCGGCTCGTCGTGGCTCGATCGTTCGAGGGTGCCGATCTCGGCGCCGTCTGCATCGAGAACGGTGAGCGTCTCGCCCGAGATCGTGCCGGTCGCGAGAGCTGAGAGCCAGGTGTCGACGCCTTCGCACAGCATGCGCGTCGAGGCGACGTCGGTGAAGGTGATCGTGTCGTCGTCGGCGCTCCAGCTGCCGATGAGGCGGTTGCAACCGTCGGTGCCGGTCAGCTTGCCGTCGCCGGCGAGGACGAGCGACGGTTCCGTGGTCGAGGTGGCGTCGCCCCACGTGCCTTCGGGATCGGTGGGTGACCCCGTGCCGGCATTGCCGGCGCAGGCGGTCAGTGCCGCTGCCGCGAGCAGGATCGTTCCGGACAGTGCCCAACGCTGCATCGTTCGTGACATGGCCACAGCGTATCGAGGGTGCTCTTCAGCGTGCTGCAGGCGTCGCCGTTGCGCGCGCAGCGCGCGCGAGCGCATCGCGGCAGGCAACGACCGCGGGCCGGGCGGCGGCGGCGTGCCGGGTCGAGGTGAAGACCTCGCGTTCGGGATGCCCCGGCAGGTCGATGAGCGTCACGCTCGGCGTCTCCCCGGCCCACACGAGGTCGGGGAGCAGGCCCACCGCAATGCCCGAGCGGATCAGCCGGATGTGCGCCATCAGGTCGGCCGTCTCGAAGCGCACGTCGGGTTCGAACCCGGCCTCGCGGCAGAGCTGCTCGGCCCAGTCGCGCGACGCCGTGCCCACGGGTTCGAGCACCCAGGGCATGTCGGATGCCGCGGCGAGCGCCGATGGCGCCCCCATCTCCCGTCCCTCCCGTTCCCCTCGCCCTCCACGGCGCCGAGAGTGCGCGTCGTGTCCCTTCGGCCCGTCGTTTCCAACGTTTCGCGCCCTCTCGATGATCGTGGTCGCCGCAGCGGTGGCGGCGGCCGCAGTGGTGGGGCGGGCACGTCGCGACGACGGTTGCGGCGGCAACGCCAAGCGGATCGTGTCGGCGACGAGGTGCACGCGGTCGAGCTCCTCGCGGTGCACGCGGGTGTGCCCTGGGTACTGCTCGGCGATGACGAGGTCGAAATCGCGGGCCGACACTTCGAAGAGGCCGACGTCGGGCTCGCGTTCGGTGACCTCGACCCGAAGCGCGGGATGTTCGGCGCGCAGGAGGGTGAGGGCTTGCGGCACCACGGCGTGCGCGGCCGACTGGAACACGGCGATCCGCACCGTGCCGCCGACGGCGGTGAGCGAGCGGGCGACATCCGATTCGGCCTCTTCGAGTCGGTCGAGCACGGCGCGCGCGTGGCCGACGAGCACTTCGGCCTGAGGGGTCAGCTGCACGCGTCGACCGACCTGCACGAGCAACTGCACGCCCGCCTCGCGTTCGAGCTGACTGAGTTGTTGCGACACGGAAGACGGGCTGTACGAGAGGGCGTCGGCGACCGCCGAGAGGGTGCCGCGGTCGGCGAGCTCCACGAGTAGTCGTAGGCGCCGCACGTCGAGCATGGGTTCTTCCCTCCCGCTCCCCGAGCTTTCCGTTGCCTGAGCTCTTCGTTCCCTGAGTTTTTCGTTCCCTGAGCTCGTCGAAGGGAACTCATCGATGGTGCGTCGGTTCGCTTCGACAGGCGCACCGAACCTATCGGTTCTACTGAACAGTATCGTTCAGATTCATTCGCTTTACCGAACGGATGCCTCGGCGCATACTGAACCCGACAGGCGCGCGACCCCGGCGCGCCCGCCCTTCGACCCGCTCAGGATCCAGAAAAGGACACTACCCTCGTGACCATGTCGAACGCCGCAACAGACGCACGGCCGAGCACCGATCACGTCGTCGCAGTCGTGCGCCGCTGGCTCGCCGAGAGCGCCGAGCACCCCGTCGATCCTGCCGCCGAGCGCCTCGCCGGCGTGCTGAAGGATCCCCGCGGCCTCGACTTCACCGTCGGCTTCGTCGACGGCGTCATGCGGCCCGAAGATCTCGGCGTCGCCGGCCGCAACCTCGAGCAGGTCGCGAAGCTCACGCCGAAGTTCCTGCCGTGGTACCTCAAGGCCGCGATCCGTGTCGGCGGCATCGTCGCCCCCGTGCTGCCCTGGATCGTCATCCCGATCGCGCGCCGGGTGCTGCGTGCCATGGTCGGCCACCTCGTGCTCGACGCGACTCCCGACAAGCTCGGCCCGGCCATCGCGACGCTGCGCGAGTCGGGCAACGGCCTGAACCTCAACCTCCTCGGCGAGGCCGTGCTCGGTGAAGAGGAGGCCGATCGGCGCCTCGCCGGCACCTTCGAGTTCCTCGCGCGCGACGATGTCGACTACGTGTCGATCAAGGTCTCGAGTGTCGTCAGCCAGCTCTCGATGTGGTCGTTCGACGAGGCCGTCGCGAAGGTCGTCGCGAAGCTCACCCCCCTCTACGAGCTCGCCGCGAAAGCTTCGACCGGCTCGGTTTCGGCGGGCTCAACAGGCAGAAGGAAGTTCATCAACCTCGACATGGAGGAGTACCGCGACCTCGACCTGACGATCGCGGTCTTCACGACCCTGCTCGACCAGCCGCAGCTGCGAGGCCTCGAGGCCGGCATCGTGCTGCAGACCTACCTGCCCGACGCGCTCGGCGCGATGCAGGAACTGACCGCGTGGGCGAAGCACCGCCGCGCTGCGGGCGGCGCTCCCATCAAGGTGCGCGTCGTGAAGGGCGCGAATCTCGCGATGGAGCACGTCGACGCCGCCGTGCACGGCTGGCCTGTCGCCACCTACAGCACGAAGCAGGACTCCGACACCAACTACAAGCGCGTGCTCGACTGGTCGATGACGCCCGAGCGCACCGACGCCGTGAAGCTCGGCGTCGCCGGCCACAACCTCTTCGACGTCGCCCACGCCTGGCTCACCGCCCGCGAGCGCGGCGTCGACTCGCGCGTCGACTTCGAGATGCTCCTCGGCATGGCGACCGGACAGGCCGAGGCCGTTCGACGCGACGTCGGCAACCTGCTGCTCTACACACCCGTCGTGAACCCGAGCGAGTTCGACGTCGCGATCGCCTACCTGATCCGCCGGCTCGATGAGAATGCGAGCCAGGACAACTTCATGTCGGCCGTCTTCGAACTCGCCGGCGACCACCGGCTCTTCGAACGAGAGCAGGCGCGCTACCTCGCCTCGCTTGCGGCGCTCGAGACCGCGGTCGCCACCGCACCCGCCCCGAACCGCATCCAGAATCGGCGCACTGAGTGGACCGACGAGACCCTCGCCGCAGCGATGACCGTTCCCGATGCCCCGGCTCCGGGCACCGAGCACGAGCACGACCTGTCGCTCACGAGTGTCGTGCTCGGCATCACGCGCGGGTCCGACGGGGTGTTCCCTGAGCTTGTCGAAGGGAGCGACGGGCTCAGCGGGTTCGCTTCGACAAGCTCAGCGAACGGGTTCGCTTCGACAAGCTCAGCGAACGGGTTCGCTTCGACAGGCTCAGCGAGCGGGTTCGGGTCAGCGACCGGTCTGCCCGCCGGCCCCGGGGCCACGCCGGGCTTCCGCAACGAACCCGACACCGATCCGGCCCTCGCGCCGAACCGCGCGTGGGGCCGCCGCATCCTCGATCGGGTGCCCGTCTCCACGCTCGGAGTGAAGACGATCGCCGCAGGCCGTGTCGATGACGCCGCAACCCTCGAGCGGGTCATCCAGACCGTCGCCGCCCGCGGCCGCGCCTGGGGCGAGCTGCCCGGCGTCGAGCGCGCAGCGGTGCTGCACCGTGCAGGCTACGCGCTCGCCGCGAACCGCGACCGCCTCATCGAGATCATGGCCGCCGAGACGGGCAAGACCATCGCCGAGTCCGACCCCGAGATCAGCGAGGCGATCGACTTCGCGCACTACTACGCCGAGCGCGCCCGCGAGCTCGACCACGTGCAGGGCGCGATCTTCGTGCCGTCGCGCCTGACGGTCATCACGCCACCGTGGAACTTCCCGGTCGCGATCCCCGCGGGCGGCGTGCTCGCCGCGCTCGCCGCGGGCTCCGGCGTCATCATCAAACCTGCGAAGCTCGCGCAGCGCTCTGGTGCGGTCATGGTCGAGGCGCTGTGGGAGGCCGGCATCCCGCGGGAGCTGCTCACCCTCGTCGACATCGGCGAGCGGGAGCTCGGCAAGGCGCTCATCTCCCACGCGGCCGTCGACCGGGTCATCCTCACGGGAGCGTACGAGACGGCGCAGTTGTTCCGGTCGTTCCGCGCCGATCTGCCGCTGCTCGCCGAGACGAGCGGCAAGAACGCGATCATCGTGACGCCGTCGGCCGACCTCGACCTCGCGGCATCCGATGTCGTGAAGAGCGCCTTCGGACATGCGGGCCAGAAGTGCTCGGCCGCCTCGCTCGTGATCCTCGTCGGCTCGGTCGCGAAGTCCGAACGATTCCGCCGTCAGCTCGTCGACGCGACGAAGTCGCTGCGCGTCGGGTGGCCCGAGCAGGCGACGAGCCAGATGGGCCCCATCGTCGAGCCCGCGAACGGCAAGCTGCTCCACGCGCTCACCCAGCTCGGCATCGGCGAAGAGTGGCTCGTCGAGCCGGAGCAGCTCGACGCCACCGGGCGCCTCTGGTCGCCCGGCATCCGCACGGGCGTTGCCGGCGGCTCCTACTTCCACCTCACCGAGTTCTTCGGCCCCGTGCTCGGCATCATGCACGCGAAGGACCTCGACGAGGCGATCCGCCTGCAGAATGCCGTCGACTACGGCCTGACCGCCGGCCTGCAATCGCTCGACCCGAGCGAGCTCGCAACCTGGTTCGACCGGGTCGAGGCGGGCAACCTCTACGTCAACCGCGGCATCACCGGTGCGATCGTCGAGCGCCAGCCGTTCGGCGGCTGGAAGCGGTCGGCGGTCGGTGCCGGGGCGAAGGCCGGGGGACCGAACTACCTGTTCGGCCTCGGCGAGTGGCTGCCGCAGCACGGCACGTCATCGAGCACGCTGCACCTGCGGGGGCTCGAGAAGCGCGTCGCCGAGCTCATCGAAGCATCGCAGTCGGCGCTCGACTACGACGCGTTCGATCTGCTGCGGCGCTCGGCGCTCTCCGACGAGCTCGCGTGGGCCGAGGAGTACGGCATCGTGAAGGATGTCTCGGGCGTCGGCGTCGAGCGCAACCTCTTCCGCTATCGGCCGCTGCCCGTGACGATCCGCGTCGGCGAGCAGGCGACGCTCGCCGAGGGGCTCCGCGTCATCGCCTCGGGCCTGCTCGCGAACTCGAAGCTCTCGGTGTCGACCGCGGCCGAGCTGCCGAAGGGCGTGCGCACCCTGCTCGCGGCGCGCGAGGTGAAGATCGTGCGCGAGAGCGACGCGTCCTGGCTCGGGCGGGCGGCGAAGCGCGGCATCACGACCCCCCGCGTGCGACTCGTCGGCGGCGGGGCATCCGCTCTCGCCGAAGCGCTCGGTGGCACTCCGGATGTCGCGGTGTGGGCACATCCCGTGACCCCCTCGGGTCGCGTCGAACTGCTGCCGTTCCTGCACGAGCAGGCGATCTCGATCACGAACCACCGGTTCGGCAACCCGACGACCCTTTCGCAGGGCGTGATCTGAGCTCGGCCGGCATGACCCCGAAGCAACTCTTTTCAGGAGTTCTTCGGCCGCCGGTGGCTGAAACGCCCGAAATCTCCTGAAAAGGGGTTGTTTCGGCGGGGGTGTTCCTGAGAAAGGAATTCCCCGGCACGGCGGTCGCCGGGCACGCTCGCGGTGATGAGCATCCTGCTCGGGTTGGTGACGCATGCCGCGGTGCTGTGGATGCTCCCCGAAGAGACGCCGGGCCGTCTCACGATCGTGGCGGGGCTCGTCGCGGGCTCGTGTGGTCGCTCGCTGTCGACGCCCACAACGCCCAGTTGCGCCGGGCGGGGCGCGAGTGGGTCGTGGCCGGAGATGACGTTCGGCGGGAGCGTGGCCTCGCAGCCCCGTTCCACGCCGCAATGGCCGACGGTTCGAGTCGCGCGATCTTGTACGGCGCATTCACCGGACTCGTCGTCGCGTTGTCGGGGGTGCTCGGCGGCATCGTGGCGTTCAGCGAAGAACCCGACCTCGTCGTCGCAACGGTCGTGGCGCTCGTCGTCGGGCTCGCGATCGGTGCGCTCTCGATCTGGGGCTGGATCGTCGCGCGCGGACGCAAGGTCGCGGCTGCACGCGAGTTCGTCGAGCTCGCCGCGCTCCGCGCCGACCCGCCTGTGCTCGTGGCAGACCCGGCCTGACGAGCGCGCTCGGCGCTCAGGCGCGTGGAGCGGATGCGGCGTCGCGGCCGCGATTGCGGCGACGGATGCGTCGTGGCGCGCGTCCGCCGACGAACGAACGTGCCGAGTCGACGACGAAGCCCTGCCGCAGTGCTTCGCGGCCGATGAGCATGCGGAAGCCCATCTCATCGCGATTGGTGAGCGTCACCTCGGTGGTGATGGTTCGATCGAGGAGCACCACGTCCATGAGCACGACGATGCGCTCTTCGGTGTGACCCGACGAGCTTCGCACCGAGCGTCGGTCGTGCACCGGGCACTCCACGACGACGGCGTCTGCATCGGTGTTCTGCCACGGATGCACCCCGAACCGCACGATCGCCGTCTCGCCGCGTCGAACCTCTTCGACGTCGAAGGCGTGCAGCGAAGAGGTGCGCGCACCCGTGTCGAGCTTCGCCTTGATCCACGGCACTTCGGCGCCCGGCAGGCGCACCCATTCGCGCCATCCCGCGATGGTGTTTGAATAGACGGGCCCTCCCACCCGAACATCTTCGCAGGGGTACACGATGAAACTGGCGATCCTCTCGCGCGCCCCGCAGGCGTACTCGACCCAGCGCCTCCGCACGGCCGCGCAGCAGCGTGGGCACGAGGTCAAGGTGCTCGACACACTGCGGTTCGCGATCGACCTCGCGGGGCCCGAACCCGACCTGCAGTACCGCGGGCGGCGCCTCTCTTACTACGACGCCGTGCTGCCGCGCATCGGCAACTCGGTCACGTACTTCGGCACCGCGGTGGTGCGCCAGTTCGAGCAGATGGACGTCTACACGCCGAACACGGCCAACGGCATCACGAACTCGCGTGACAAGCTTCGGGCCAACCAGATCCTCTCCCGGCACAACATCGGCATGCCCGCGACGGCGTTCGTGCGTAACCGCGCCGACGTGCGCCCTGCGATCGAGCGGGTCGGCGGCGCGCCGGTCGTCATCAAGCTGCTCGAGGGCACGCAGGGCATCGGCGTCATCCTCGCCCCCGAAGTGAAGGTCGCCGAAGCGATCATCGAGACCCTGCACTCGACGAAGCAGAACGTGCTGATCCAGCGGTTCATCAAAGAGAGCCGGGGCCGCGACATCCGTGCCCTCGTCGTCGGCGACCGGGTGGTCGCGGCGATGCGACGCAGCGCGAGCGGCGACGAGTTCCGCTCGAACGTGCACCGCGGCGGCACCGTCGAAGCCGTCGAGCTGACGCCGGAGTATGAGCTGGCGGCCGTGCGTTCGGCCCAGATCATGGGCCTGCGGGTGGCGGGCGTCGACATGCTCGAGGGTGATGAGGGGCCGCTCGTGATGGAGGTCAACTCCTCGCCCGGCCTCGAGGGCATCGAGTCGGCCACGAAGCTCGACGTCGCCGGCGCTATCATCGACCACATCGCGAACCAGGTCGGATTTCCCGAGGTCGACGTGCGGCAACGCCTCACCGTCTCGACCGGCTACGGAGTCGCCGAGCTCGTCGTGCGCGGCGGCGCCGATCTCGTCGGCACCACCCTCGGCGATTCCGGACTCTGGGAGCGCGACATCACCGTGCTCACCCTGCACCGTGGCACGAACGTCATCCCGAACCCGCGCAAGGGCGTCGAGCTGCAGGCCGAAGACCGGCTGCTCTGCTTCGGCAAGCTCGAGGAGATGCGCTCGATGATCCCCGAGCGTCGTCGCCGCGGCGCGAAGGTGCGGAAGCTCCCGAAGCGGCCGATTCCCGAAGGGTGAGTCCTCGCG
Source organism: Agromyces sp. Y575 (assembly GCF_059445445.1). Lineage (NCBI taxonomy): Bacteria > Bacillati > Actinomycetota > Actinomycetes > Micrococcales > Microbacteriaceae > Agromyces > Agromyces sp. Y575. The sequence continues at coordinate 603,854 of NZ_JCAIUI010000002.1, read as the reverse complement.
TTCAGCGGAATCTGGCGGGTCTGGCGGAATCGAATGGGCGCAGACGGATGCCTCGGTGTGCGGGCGGTGAGCACGCGCGGGTCGCGCTCAGTGCTGGAGGGCGGCGCGCACGATCGCCAGCGCATGCTCGGCATCGAGGCCGAGTTGCGCGATGCGATCGGCATACGCGGATGCCGCGAGCTGCGCCTGTTGCTCGGTCGGGTCTCCCGTCGCCGAGACGAACGAGCCGTTGCGACCGCGCGTCTCGATTACGCTGTCGCGCTCGAGCTCCCGATATGCGCGGGCCACGGTGTTCGCCGCGAGGCCGAGTTCGGTGGCGAGTGTGCGCACCGGCGGCAGCCGCATGCCGGCGACGAGAGTGCCGTCGCGCACACCGTCGATGACCGCTCGGCGCAATTGCTCGTATGGCGGAACGGATGACTCGGGATCGATTTCGAGCAGCATCAACGGTTCTCGAGGGTCGGCGTCGGTGATCCGTACGCGCGGGGCTGCGTCTCGGCGAATTGCGTGGGCCAGAGCCGCTTGAGGTAGTAGCGAGCCGGGCTGAGCGCGATCGAGATCGCGCCGACGACCAGCAGCGTGAGCAGCAATACATACGTGATGACGCTGCCGACGACCTGGCCGGTCGCCGCCGCGGACCCGGTCCACTCGGGCCAGGCGGTGATCGAGGCGAGGATGACAACCCCGCCTGCCATCAGGGGTACCGACACGATGTCCCGGAGCGTCTGCGCGCGGAGCGCATCGTCCCAGCGCAGCAACTCTTCGTTCACTGCCGGCTGCGGTCGCGAGACGAGTGCCGCGGAGGCCCACTCGGCCACGGCGAGCGCCGCGATCGCGGCGAGCGCGGTGGCGCCGGCGAGCAGTCGAGATTCGACAGGAGTCGGCAGGATGGAGACGGCGACAGCCATCAGACTGCCGACCGCCACGTGGAGGTGAGCCCCGACGCGCTCGATCGGAGCGACGTAGTCGGCAACCGAGGGGCGGGGGACTCGTGCAACTCTTGGGCCGTAGCGGCGAACCTCGGGCGGCGCGGGCAGGATCGAGATCGCCGTGCCGATTCCGCGCCCGGTGAGGACGAGACCGGCGAGCACGAGCCCGGCGACCGGCGAGAGGCCCGCCCCCCACTGGTCGTGCGTGGTCAGCACACCGCTCACGACGACGAGCGCTCCGACGGCCGTTCCGGCCACAGTGCCGACCGCGCCCCAGCGTGCACGGAACCGGAGTCGTTCGCCGACGGTGCGCTCGAGCTCGACGTCTCCGTCGAGTGGAAGCCCGACGGTTCGGGCGAATCGTCCGATCGCCGGTGGCCGCGACACCCACATCGGCGAGATCGCCGCCATCACCGCGACGAGCGCGAGAACGCTGAGCATGAACCATTCGGGCGAGTCGAGAGACATGCCGTCAATGTATTACTACAATCTGCATCCGTCAAGGTGCACGGTCGCGACGAGCCGCGTCACTCCCGATTGCGGTTGACCAATCGTGACAGCACGATCGCGCTGCGCGTGTGGTCGACGTTCGGGGCGATGCGCACTCGCTCGAGCGCGTCTTCGAGCGAGGTGATGTCGCGAGCGCGCATGTGCACGATCGCGTCGGCGCTGCCGGTGACGGTGCCCGCATAGACGATCTCGGGCACCCCCTGCAGAATGCGCTGCAGTTCGTCGGGCCCCACGGTGCCGCGGCAGAAGAGCTCGACGTACGCTTCGGTCGACATGCCGTCGACGGCGGGGTCGACCTGGATCGTGAACGAGCGGATGACTCCGTCGGCGACGAGCCGGTCGACTCGTCGCTTCACGGCCGACGCCGAGAGGCCCACTGACGACCCGATGTCGCCGTACCCAGCCCGGGAGTTCTGCCGGAGCAGGTCGAGGATGGCGCGATCGAGGTTGTCCATGCTCGGATTGTACGTCGATCCGTTGCGTTCTCCCAGCATCTGGCGCACTTTTCCTGCGCCTCGCGCGGATTCGCGCTCCAAGCTCGCGCAAGTGCTGCTGACCAAGCAGCGCAGCGGCATCCGTCGTGCGGGGCGCCGGTGCTACCGTCGAATCATGACCCCGCAGGAGCTGCAGAATTTCGCTCACCTGCGTCGTGCCCGCGATCTGATCGACCGCGAGTACGCGAAACCGCTCGATGTTCCGACCATGGCCGGCCGGGCGCTCATGTCGCCCGCGCACTTCTCGCGCCGGTTCCGCGCGGCATACGGTGAGACGCCGTACAGCTACCTGATGACCCGCAGGATCGAGCGGGCGATGGCGTTGCTGCGGGCGGGCGTGAGCGTCACCGACGCGTGCATGGCCGTCGGCTGCACCTCCCTCGGCTCGTTCAGTTCGCGGTTCACCGAGATCGTCGGCGAGACCCCGACGACGTACCGGAGCCAGGAGCACGACGCCGTCAAGGCCATGCCCGCCTGTGTCGCGAAAACGTACACGCGCCCGGTGCGGCACGCACCGAGCAGAAACGAAGAAGCGACCACGGCAGACGCAGCGTAATGTCACCGTCATGACCATCGCACTCCAGTACACGAACATCACCGTCAACGATGTCGACGAGTCGCTTCCCTTCTACCGGGACGCGCTCGGTCTCGATGTGCAGAACGACGTGGCCTCCGGCGAGTTCAGGTGGGTCACGCTCGGCAGCGACGCGCAGCCCGGCCTCGGCATCGTGCTCTCGGTGCCTCACGCCGGTCGCTCGGAGGCCGATGGTGACGCGATTCAGGAGCTCCTCGTCAAGGGCCAATTGCCGATGCTGGTGTTCCGCTCGGATGACGTCGATGCGACCTTCGAGACGCTGCGGGCATCCGGCGCCGAGGTGCTCCAGGAGCCCATCGACCAGGGGTGGGGTCCGCGCGACTGCGCGTTCCGCGACCCGTCGGGCAACACCGTGCGCATCTTGCAGGCGCCCGCGGCCTGACGGCTCAGGCGAAATCTCGCGACACGCTCGGTGAGAGCGCGATGTTCGGTCGTAGGCTTGCGGGATGCCTCTGAATTCCCCCGTGCGTCTCGCTGTGCAGGTGCAGCCGCAGCACGCCCAGTACACCGCCATCCGCGACACCGTGCTGCGCCTCGAAGACCTCGGCGTCGACATCGTCTTCAACTGGGATCACTTCTTCCCGCTCACGGGTGACCGCGATGGGCTGCACTTCGAGGCGTGGTCGATGCTCGGTGCGTGGGCCGAGCAGACCGAGCGCATCGAATTCGGTTCGCTCGTGAACTGCAACTCCTACCGGAACGCCGACCTGCAGGCGGACATGGCCCGCACCCTCGACCACATCAGTGCGAAGGGCGGCACGGGCCGGTTCATCTTCGGCACCGGTTCCGGCTGGTTCGAGCGCGACTTCGACGAATACGGTTACGAGTTCGGGTCTCGTGGTTCTCGGCTGAACGCACTCTCCGAGGCGATGCCGCGCATCGAGGCGCGCTGGGCGAAACTCAACCCGCCGCCGACCCGAGACATCCCGGTCATGATCGGAGGCAAGGGTGAGCAGAAGACGCTCCGCATCGTGGCGCAGCACGCCGACATCTGGCACTCGTTCGTCGCGCCCGAAGAATTGCCGCACAAGCTCGACGTGCTCGCCCGTTGGGGCGACGAGGTCGGGCGGGATGTCTCGGAGATCACCGTCTCGAACGAACTCGATCGATCGGGCGTCGACGTCGAGCACGCCGACGCTCTCTTCGCGGCGGGGGTCCGGCTCTTCACGCTCGGCATCACCGGCCCCGACTACGAGCTCGGCCCCGTGCGGCACTGGTTGGCCTGGCGCGACGCGAAGAACGGCTGAGGCTGCGTTAGCCGGCGAGCACCTGCATCGTCAGGGAGCCATCGGGGTGCCAGGTCACGTCGACGCTCGGAGTCGAGGTGCCGTAGAGGGACCCGCTGAGCCGGAGGCCGTCAGGAGGAAAGCGACCATCGGTTGTACACGTCCCCGCGCCGCCGTCGCTCCCGAACGGGACGAACAGGCAAAACTCCGAGTCGTCGCGTGCGCCGTAGACCGGTAGACCGTCGGCCCTGGTGGCGAGGAGCCGATACTCGAGTGGTCCATTGCCGTAGCTCATCAGCGCGCTCGTGCTCGGTGAATCGGCGGCGGTCGCGGGTCGCAGGAACACGTCTGCTGCGGGAGAGTCCGCGGCGACCGGCAGCGACTCGAGGAACTCGGCCTGCGTGCGCGGACCAAGGAACACCGTCGGGGTAGCGCCGGCTGCGGCCGCGTCGGATGCATCGCGCTCCCCGAGCTGCCACCCGGCCAGGAGGCCGATGACGAGCGCTGCGGTCCCGGCGATGACGGCTGTGCGATACCTGCGTTGTCGCGAGGGCCAACTGCGTGTGTCGATCGCGTCGGCCGCTGTGCCGGTTCCCTCATTGGTGTCGGATGCCGCGTCGGCGGCTTGAACCGGTGACGGGACGGATTCGGTGATTTCCGCCGAGGCCGAACGCAGGGCGTCGAGCTCACGGGCGGCATTCGCCCGTTCCTCGTCACTCGCCCCGGCACCGTACGCGAGCTGTTGCAGCCTGGCGATCTGCTCATCGTGCTCACGGGTGTTCACGGCGCACCTTCCACCACATCGTCGGTGACGGGCATCACGCGCAGCGGGGCCGCCGTGCCGATCTCGACAGCGCCGTCGGGATGCCAGCGCACGGTGACCGGTTCGGGTGCGCCTGCGTAGCCGATGACGACAGCGAGTCCGTCGTTGCTCATCGAGCCGTAGGTGGTGCAAGCGGCACCGGTGCCGGTCGCAGCGGGAGCCACCGAGACGAGGCAGATGTCCCCGCCTCGCCTCGCCCCGTACACCGTGAGCCCATCGGATCGGGTGAGCAGCAGCCGCAGGCTCGTCGGATCGAGCTCGTGCCCCGCCACCCAGTCGGCGTCCGTTGCGTCGGCCTCCGTCGGCTCTCGGTCGAGCGCTGCCGGCAATTGCGTGTCGCCGACGGGAATCGTCGTCTCGGCCATTGGCCCACCGGTGGGCATGCCTGTCGGCGGAGCTTGACTCGACAGCGTCACCGATGCCAGGTCCGACGTCGCGCGGCCGCCGAGCTGCCACCCGGCCATGAGCCCGATGGCGAGCGCAGCGACGCCAGCGACGCCCACCCAGCGGAGACCGCGGGCATCAGCGCCCCACCACGGAGCCGCCGTCGTCGAAGTCGCATCGTCGACGAGCGTCGGCGTCGGCGGCTCCGGAGCGGGCGCGATCGGTCCCCCAGCCGACTCGGCGTCCGTTCCCGCGGGCACCAGGGCGTGGAGTTCGGCGGTCGCCGCCGAACGCTCTTCCTGGGTCGAGTCGGCGTCGTAGACGAGCCGTTGCAGCCGCGCGACGTGCTGGGCGTGGGTGTCATCGACGAGGGAAGCCCGGTCGGCATCGAGGCGGGAATCGCCTTCGGAGTCGTGGTCGGGTTCCACCATGCCGGCCTCCGTCGCTGCGCCGGCGGAACCGCTGTCGAACAGCACGGGCCGGATCGGTCTCCAGAATGCCGCAGTGACCGACCGTCGGCAAACCGGCCCGAGACGCGTGAGTGGAGACATCCGGCCCCCAGTCTCTGCGCGGCGTCGACGTCGAGCACGCCGACGCGCTGTTCGGAGCGGTGTCGGCGCTACCGCAGCATCGACAGCAGGTGCGTCGCGACCTGCGTCGGCGTGAGAGCGGTCATGGCTGGCAGGTGCAGCACGTAGCGCGCGAAGATCACCCCGATGATGGCGGTCGCCATGCGGCGTGCGCGCTCCTGCCCGAATTCCGCGACCAGTGCGCCGAATACCGTGTGCTGCAGATATGACATCAGCGTCGGCGAGCGTTCATCGCCGGTCGCGAGGCGGTGCGCGAATTCCACCAGTCGCGCACCGTTCTCCGGGTCCTCCCACACCGTGACGAGTCCGCGCACGAGCAGGGCGAGGTCGATGTGCCCATCCTCATCGGTAGATGCGGCGACCACATGATGCGGGGCTGCGCGAAGTGAGACGGCTGCTGCGATCAGGGCGTCACGCGAACCGAAGTGATAATTGACCAGTGTGTGACTCACGCCCACTTCTTCGGCGAGCTTTCGCGCCGAAACCGAGGCCAGGTCGCCCGATTCGAAGTGCTGGTGGGCAGCATTCAGCAGGCGTTGACGCGCCGTGGCATCACCTCGTGGCCGCCCGGCTTTCTTATTGACCATGCTCGCATCATCACACGGGCGAGGCAATCGTGAGCACATGAGCACTCACATCGATACGGACTGCGTGATCGTCGGCGGCGGTCCCGCCGGACTCATGATGGCATTGCTCCTGCTACGCCAAGGACTCGAGGTCACGGTCGTCGAGAAGCATGCCGATTTCCTGCGCGACTTCCGCGGCGACACGATCCATCCCTCTACCCAACAGCTGCTCGGTGAGCTCGGCCTTCTCGACGAGTTCCTCACTCGGCCGCACGCAGACATGCCCCGTGTCGGCCTGAGCTGGCACGGCACGGAGCTCACTCTCGCCGACTTCACCCGGCTACCCACCCGACGCAAGGTCATGACGTTCATGCCGCAGTGGGACTTCCTCGATCTCCTGGCCGACACCGCGGCGAAGCATCCGGGATTCCGCCTGCTCCGCTCGACTCGGATCGACGGACTCATCAGGGAAGGCGGTCGCATCAGCGGCGTCACGGGCGCAGGGCCGGATGGTGCGGTGAGCGTGAGCGCGCGCCTTGTGGTCGACGCATCCGGCCGGGACTCGGAGGTCCGTGCGGCCGCCGGTCTCACCCCGGTCGGCACTGCTGCAGCGATGGACGTGCTGTGGTTTCGACTGACGAAGCGCGCAGGCGAGACCTACCCGTTCGTCCAAGCCGGCGCCGGAATGATCATCACGATCGACCGCGGCGACTTCTTCCAGATCGCGCACGTGATCCCGGCGGGAACCTGGGCTGGCACCGAAGACGACCTTGCACGCATGAGGTCGCGCATCGCGCTCATCTCGCCACACATGACGGAAGCCGTCGCCTCGATCACGAGCGACGACGTGCACCTTCTGCGGGTGAAACTCGAGCGGCTGCGCCGCTGGCACGCCGACGGGATGCTGTGCATCGGCGACTCCGCGCACGCGATGTCGCCGGCCGGGGGTGTCGGCATCAACCTCGCGATCCAGGATGCCGTGGCGGCCGCGCGCATCCTCGGACCGGTGCTGTGCGTGCGCGTGCCGCGAGGAGCCGACCTGCACCGGGTGCAGCGCCGTCGTGTCTGGCCGGTACGGATCACCCAGTTCGTGCAGCGGCGGATGCAGGGCGCGATCCTCTCCTCGCGTGAACCTGGTTCGCCGATGCCCTTGCCGCTGCGGATGCTGCGCGATCATCCACGGCTGACATTTCTGACGGGGCGGTTCATCGGTCTGGGGGCACGGCCTGAATCGGCCGGGATCCAGCCCGGTCCACGATCGAGGCTCCTGGGTCGCGTTGGCGCCGGAGACGAGCCGTTGCAGCGACCGACGGTCGGCAAACCGGACGGAGACGCGTGAGTCGCGGCATCCGACCCCCAGACTCTGCATGGAAGCTGCGCGCCAGCATCGAACGAGCACGAATGTTGCGCACCACGCCACCAACCACGCCGCATTACCCTTCACACTTGGAGTGGCGTCTCGACGGCGGCGCAATCCGAACGCGTCGTCGAGGCTCGCGAGAGTGACCTGGTCCGCCGGCAGTGCACGACCAAGCGGATGCCGCGAGCCCACGGGGCCCGCAGCATCCGCTCACCTCTCGAAGGAGTGAGATGTCGACCGTGATCGAGACCGGCGAGCAACCCGGCGAACGGCGCCGAACCAGGCCTGAGCGCCGCGCCACGGGGCGCACCGTGCTCATGTGCCGCCCCGAGCATTTCACCGTGGTCTACCGCATCAACCCGTGGATGAACCCGGCCCAGCCGACGAACACGAGCCTTGCGCTCGCGCAGTGGCAGGTGCTCTACGACACGTACCTCGAACTCGGGTACGAGGTGGCGCTGATCGATCCGATCGCGGGGCTGCCCGACATGGTCTACGCGGCCAATGGCGGCTTCGTCATCGACGGCATCGCGTACGGCGCGAAGTTCGCACACGCCGAACGGCAGCCCGAGGGGCCGGCGTACATGCGGTGGTTCCGTGAGGCGGGCCTCGAGGTGCGGGTGCCCGAGGAGGTCAACGAGGGCGAGGGCGACTTCCTGCTCGTCGGCGATGCGATCCTCGCGGGCACGGGATTCCGCAGCGATTCGCGTTCGCACGACGAACTCGCCGCGATCTTCGGCCGCGAGGTCGTCACCCTCCGACTCGTGGACCCGAACTTCTACCACCTCGACACGGCGATCGCGGTGCTCGATCCAGCGCCCGGCCAGGAGCACATCGCGTACCTGCCGAGCGCGTTCGACGAGGCATCCGTCGCCCTGCTGCGAGCGCGCTTCCCCGACGCCATCATCGTGAACGAGACGGATGCCGCGGTGCTCGGCCTCAACTCGTTCAGCGACGGGTACAACGTGGTCATCGCTTCGCGCGCGACGGACTTCGAGCGGCAATTGCGTGAACACGGATACCACCCGATCGGCGTCGACCTCTCCGAGCTGCTGCTCGGCGGCGGCGGCGTCAAGTGCGCCACCCTGGAGCTGCGCCGATGAATCCCACCGGGAACGACTTCGTAGGACAATCGCCTCTTCGTAGGACGGACGGCCCTGAGAACGTCCTACAAAGCCCCAAGAGTCCTACGAACGTGGAGGGCGGTGTGAGTGAGCGACGCGAGATCGCGCCCACCTCCCAGCTGACCGCCCAGTCGACCGCCGAGGCGATCGGGCTCGAAGAGGAGCACGCCGCCCACAACTACCACCCGCTGCCGGTGGTCGTCGCATCGGGTGACGGCGCCTGGGTGACGGATGTCGAGGGGCGTCGCTACCTCGATTGCCTCGCCGCATACTCGGCCGTGAACTTCGGGCACGGCAACCCGCGGCTCGTCGAGGCCGCGCGTGCACAGCTCGGGCGCATCACGCTCACGAGCCGCGCTTTCCACAACGACCGGCTCGGGCCGTTCGTCACCGAGCTCGCTGCGCTCTGCGGCAAAGACATGGTGCTGCCCATGAATACGGGCGCCGAGGCAGTCGAGTCGGGCATCAAGGTCGCGCGCGCGTGGGGCTACCGGGTGAAGGGCGTGGCAGCGGATGCCGCGAACATCATCGTGATGGCCGGCAACTTCCACGGCCGCACGACGACGATCATCTCGTTCAGCGACGACCCCGACGCTCGGGCGGATTTCGGCCCGTACACGCCGGGCTTCCGAATGGTGCCCTACGGCGACGCCGACGCGATCGCAGCGGCCATCGACGAGAACACCGTCGCGGTGCTCGTCGAGCCCATCCAGGGCGAGGCCGGCATCATCGTGCCGCCCGCGGGTTTCCTGCCGGCGGTACGCGCGATCTGCTCCGAGCACAACGTGCTCATGATCGCCGATGAGATCCAGTCGGGGCTCGGCCGAGTCGGGGCAACCTTCGCCTGTGACCTCGTCGGCGTCGTGCCCGACCTGTACCTGCTCGGCAAGGCGCTCGGCGGTGGCATCGTGCCCGTGTCGGCCGTTGTCGGCGACCGGAATGTGCTCGGGGTGCTCCGGCCTGGCGAGCACGGGTCGACGTTCGGCGGCAATCCGCTCGCGGCAGCCGTAGGGCTCGAAGTCGTGCGCATGCTCGCGACCGGGGAGCCGCAGGAGCGTGCCCGGATGCTCGGCGCCCACCTGCAGAAGCGGCTGCTCGCACTCATGGGGCGCGGCGTCGTGGCGGTGCGCGGCGCCGGATTGTGGGCGGGCATCGACATCGACCCGGCGCTCGCCACCGGTCGCGAGGTGTGCGAGGAGCTCATGCGCCGCGGCGTGCTCGCGAAAGACACCCACGGCTCGACGATTCGGCTCGCCCCGCCGATCGTCGTGGACGAGGTCGACCTCGACTGGGCCGTCGACCAATTCGCGGTCGTGCTCGACGAGCTCACCGCACGGGCGGGCCTCGTGCGTCCCTAGCTAGCCAGCCGGCTCCAGCAGGGTCGTCGTCAGCGGCCGGTGATCGTGATCGACCCGTTCGAGGTGGTGAGGTCGAGCAGGAACTCGCCGTCGGAGTCGTCGTCGATGCCGACGTCGATCGACCCGTTCGACGAATCGGTCGTCACTCGGTATGTGGCCGCACCCGTCGGCACAGTGACGTCGATGGCTCCATTCGAGCTGCGGGCCTCGACATCCTGCGGCACCCCGAGCCGCAGGTCGATCGCACCGTTCGAGGTCGCCGCGCGCACTCCGGCGCCGGCCAGGGCGCGCCCCTCGATGCGCCCGTTGCTCGTCTCGGCGTCGATGGCGCCCGTGACATCGTCGAGCTCGACCTTGCCGTTGCTCGTCTTGACATCGACGTCGTTCACTCCGCTGAGCTCGATCGCGCCGTTCGAGGTGGAGCCGCGCACATCGACACCTGCGGGGAGTTCGATCGTGTAGTCGACAGTGCAGTTCCGTCCGCAGCCATCGAGCACGAGCACGCCATCGCGCACCTCGTAGGTCAGCCCGATCGTCTGCTCGCCTCGATACGACACCGTGCGCGAGAGCGCCACATCGGTGGCACCTTCGATGCCCTCCACGGTGACGCTGCCCTCCGGGTCATCGATCTCGATCGCGTGCACCTGCTCGGCCAAGGTGGCGTCATCGCTGAATCGCTCCGGTGGGGCGAGGAACGCGCATCCGCTCAGCAGCAGGGCCGAGGCCGTGACGGCGCCGATCGCGAGCGTGCGTGTCATCCGTGCGGTTGCGGTCATCGATCTCCCCTTTGCGGGCGCGGCCGATGCCCGCCTCTGCGTTCGACTCTAACGATGGCTGCGTGCCGCCGGCACGGGGGCTTTCCCCCGACTCTGGAGCGGGCACCGGGGATCGCCCCAACGCGCGCTCGGAGCGCTGAGAGCTGCCCGAGGTAGGATGCCCCCAACCGCTGATCACCGGGCGGGCGTCTGAATCGGGGGATGACGATGGCAAAGAACAAAGTGGAGAAGGCCGCCGCGAAAGCGCTCGACAACGCACGCGATGCGGTATCCGACGCGAAACGGCTGGCGAAGAAGGCCGACAAGGCCGCGAGGAAGCGGGCCGCTGAGGTGGATGCGAGGCTCGACGCCGTCGCCGCCGACCTCCGCAAGTCCGGGAAGAAGCGAGCAGCCGGCGTGGACGCGAAGCTCGAAGCCGTCGCCGCCGACCTCCGCAAGTCCGGGAAGAAGCGGGCAGACGAGGTGACGCGGCTGGCGAAGAAGGTCGACAAGGCCGCGAGGAAGCGGGCCGCTGAGGTGGATGCGAGGCTCGAGGCGGTCGCCTCCGACCTCCGCACGTCTGTGAAGGCAGGCGCGGCGAAACCTGTCGCGAACAACTCGACGAAGTCCGCGAAGACCGCTGCGAAGCCGGCGCGGCCGTCAGCGAAGCCCGCGAGACCCGCTGCGAAGGCAGCCGTCCGTGCGCCTCGAGCGGCGGCTGCTGCCGACCTCGACTCGCAGACCGTCGCGCAACTGCGGCAGCTCGCGAAGCAGCGCGGGATCCGCGGCTACTCGCGATCCACGAAGGCGCAACTGGTTGCATCCCTCCGCGGCTGACGCGTGACGCGTGACGGGTGAGCCGTGAGGCGTCAAGGCCGGCGCTGGCGTCGGCAGTGTCCGGGCGTCACGATTCCACCGGGGGTTCGAGCAGGTAACCCCGTACGAACTCGTCGAAGATCGCGGTCATATCGACGGATTCGTCGAGCAGCCACTGCTGCTGCAGTCCGTCCATGACGGCGGAGATCAGCCGTGCGGCGTGCGCCGTGTCGATGTCGGCGCGGATGAGTCCGTCGCGTTGTGCATCGTCGAGTACGTCTCTCGTCGACGCGGCGCTCTCCGCATATCGATGCGAGAACTCCGCGTGGGCTGGGTGCCCGCTGTCGGTCGCCTCGGCCGAGATGACGGTGTAGAGCGAGGTCAGGCCGCGCGTGGTCTGGTTGTAGGCGACGACCTTGCGCACCTGTTCGAGCAGGGTGAATTCCGACACGTCGCCGGCGGCGCCCTGCACGCGGGCGTCGCGCTGGCGCAGCACCTCGGTGAAGAGCTCCTCTTTGCCGGCGAAGTGGTGCATGAGGCCGGCGGGGGTGAGGTTCACGCGCTTGGCGATCTCGCGCAGCGAACCGCTGTGGAAGCCGCTGCGGCCGAACACGACGAGCGCCGCATCCACGATCTCCTGGCGTTTGGCCTGCCCCTTCGCGTAGCTGCCCCGCGCCCCGCGCACGGGATGGGAGGCGGATGGTTCGCCCCCTGGCGGGGGCCCCCCGGCATCCGTCTCTGCATGTTCCATAGCGGGAATCTATCGCACCCGAGGATGAAAACTTATCTGATGTAAGGTTTCTGGTTGCCGCGCGCCGGGGTCGTCAGTTGAGGAGGCGCGCCAGCGCCGTCTCGAGGCAAACACGTACGTTGAACCAGGTTTCGAGACGCTCGCTGCGCTCGCTCCTCAACCAGCGGAAGGAGACGCTCGCTGCGCTCGCTCCTCAACCAGCGGAAGGTGTCGCTCGTTGTGCTCGCTCCTCAACCAGCGGAAGGTGTCGCTCGCTGCGCTCGCTCCTCAACCCGCGGAAGGTGACGCTCGCTGCGCTCGCTCCTACCAGCGGAAGGAGACGCTCGCTGCGCTCGCTCCTCAACCAGCGGAAGGTGGGGGAGTAGGGTAACCCCCATGGGCAGAGTCACCGAACCTGCCCCGGGGGAGTACGGACCGCCCGAGCCGAGGGGAACCGGTGAAGGCGATCCGTCGCGCGACGCTCGGGGCGACCACGGCTTCTTCGGGCAGCCACGATCGCTCGCGAACATCTTCGGCGTCGAGATGTGGGAGCGGTTCAGCTTCTACGGTATGCAGGGCATCCTGCTCATCTACCTCTACTACTCGGCGGTCGACGGCGGACTCGGCATGGAGGAGACCGCTGCCGCCGGCATCGTCGGGGCCTACGGCGGCGGAGTGTACCTCTCCACGATCCTCGGTGCCTGGCTCGCCGACCGCGTGCTCGGCAGCGAGAAGGTGCTGTTCTTCAGCGCCATGGTCATCATGGTGGGCCACATCGCGCTCGCGCTCCTGCCCGGATTCTTCGGTGTCGGGGTCGGCCTGATCCTCGTGGCATTCGGCTCGGGCGGCCTCAAGGCGAACGCCACGAGCGTCGTCGGCACGCTCTACTCCGAGCACGATCCGCGGAGAGACGCCGGATTCTCGATCTTCTACCTCGGCATCAACCTCGGCGCCTTCCTCGGCCCCATTCTCACGGGGCTGCTCGCGTCGACGGTCGGCTTCCACTGGGGCTTCGCTCTCGCTGCGGTCGGCATGGCGATCGGCCTGATCCAGTACTCGTTCGGGCGCAAGAACCTCCCGCCAGAGGCATCCGTGGTGCCGAACCCGCTGCACCGCGACCGCATCGGCCTTGTCATCGGTGTCGCCGTGGCATCCGTCATCGTGGTCGTCGTGCTCGTGCTCACCGGTCTCGTGAACCCGACCAACCTCGTCACGTGGGTCATCGGCGCGACCATCGTCGCCGCTATCTCGTACTTCGCGGTGATTCTCTCGAGCCGGCGCATCTCGGGCATCGAACGCAGCCGGGTGTACGGGTTCATCCCGTTGTTCGTTGCGAGCGTCGCATTCTGGTCGCTCTACCAGCAGCAGTTCACGGTGCTCACGATCTACTCCGACAAGCAGTTGAACCGCGACCTCTTCGGCTGGGAGATGCCGGTGTCGTGGGTGCAGTCGATCAACCCGATCTTCATCATCATCCTGTCGGGAGTGTTCGCCGCGATCTGGACGAAGCTCGGCGACCGTCAGCCGTCGACGCCGATCAAGTTCGCACTGGGCACGGCGATCATGGGCGTCGCCTTCCTGCTGTTCATTCCGTTCGCAGGCGGGGCAGCGAACTCGACCCCGCTGCTGGCGATCGTCGGCATCCTCTTCATCTTCACTGTGGCCGAACTCCTGCTCTCACCGGTCGGCCTGTCGGTGACGACGAAGCTCGCCCCGAAGGTGTTCCACACGCAGATGGTGGCCCTGTTCTTCCTCTCCGTCGCACTCGGCTCGGCGATCTCGGGCCAGCTCGCCACGTTCTACACGGCAGAGACCGAGGTGGCCTACTTCGGTGTGCTCGGCGGCATCGCGATCGTGCTCGGCGCAGCACTCGCGATCGGCAGCCGCGGTGTGCTGAAACTCATGGCCGGCGTGCGCTGAGGCGCATACCACTTCCGCGTGCCGCCGCCCGGGCAGCTACGATTCGATGGATGACCCGAGCCCTGGTGGTGATTCCCACCTACAACGAGCGCGAGAACCTCGCCTCGGTCGTCGCACGTGTGCGCGCGGCGGTGCCTGGGGCGACCGTGCTCGTCGTCGATGACTCCTCGCCCGATGGCACGGGCGTGCTGGCCGACGAGCTGGCGGCGCGGGATGCCTCGGTGCAGGTGCTGCACCGCACCGTCAAGAACGGCCTGGGCTCCGCCTACCTCGATGCGTTCGCGTGGGCGCTCGCCGAGGGCTTCGACCCGATCGTGCAGATGGATGCCGACGGCTCGCACCAGCCCGAGCAGCTTCCGCGACTGCTCGAGCGGTTGAGCACTGCGGATGCCGCGGGACACCCGGTCGACCTCGTCATCGGTTCTCGGTGGATCCCCGACGGGTCCATCGAGAACTGGCCCCGCCACCGCGAGCTGCTCTCACGCGCCGGCAGCGCGTACGCCCGCACCGTGCTCGGCCTCGACACGCGTGATGCGACCGCTGGGTACCGGGCGTTCCGTGCCGACGCGCTCCGGCGCATCCGGCTCGACGACGTGCACACGCGCGGCTACGGGTTCCAGGTCGACATGCTCTGGCATGCACGGGAGGCAGGCCTCTCGGTCGTGGAGGTGCCGGTGACCTTCGTCGAACGGGTGCGCGGCCGGTCGAAGATGAGCGTCGGCATCGTGTTCGAGGCGATGGTGCGCATCACAGGATGGGGTATTCGCAGCGGGTTCGGGCGAGCGGCGCGGGCCCGGCGTGCCAAGCGCGCATCGGCTCAGCCGACGAACAGCGACGGGTCGGCGACGAGGCGTTCCCGCGCCTGACGGCGGGCCCCCACGAGCACACCGTCGTCGCCGTGTCGCGCTAGTGCGAGTGTGGGGATCGCCCCGAGCGCCCCGCTGCCGATGGTCGGCCGGTTGTCGCGGAACGCCGACTCGATATCGCCCGCGAGGCGTGCCCAATAGCCGCCGACGACCACGGTGGCCGGATCGACCGTCGGCACCACGACCTGCAGCGCGCGCCCGATCCAGAGGGCCGCGTCGAGCCATGCCCAGCGGGCGCGATCTTCGCCGTCTTCGACCAGCTGCACGAGTTCATCGAGGGCTGCGAGGCGCCCGTGCTGAGCGGCGAAGGTGTCGAGTCGTGCTCGCTCGAGCACGACCTCGGCCGAGGCGACGGTGGCGAGGCATCCGCGTTGTCCGCAATCGCAGCGCACGCCGCCCTGCACGATCGGCAGGTGCCCGAACGTCGCGGCCAGCCCGTGCGCACCCCTGAGTGGCCGGCCCTCGCTGATGACAG
This sequence comes from Agromyces sp. Y575, assembly GCF_059445445.1. Taxonomy (NCBI): domain Bacteria; kingdom Bacillati; phylum Actinomycetota; class Actinomycetes; order Micrococcales; family Microbacteriaceae; genus Agromyces; species Agromyces sp. Y575. The sequence continues at coordinate 588,333 of NZ_JCAIUI010000002.1, read as the reverse complement.
CGGCCGACACCCCGTCGTCGCCCGAGATGAAGAGCAGGTCGTCGATGCCCGGCAGGTCGATGCGCTCGGCCGCCGCCGCGACGACGGCCGTCGGCACGAGCGCGACGGGCAATGGGAGCGTGGCTTCGACGTCGCGGAGTCCGGGGGTGCGTTCGCGGAGTTCGCCGAGCAGGTCGAGGGGTTCGGTGCCGAGTCGTGAGTCGGCGATGACCACCTCGGGGCTGCCGACGACGATGCCGTCGACGAGCACGGTGACGTCGGCGACCGGATGCTCCGCGCGAACGGCGCGCGCCAGGGCGCGCCCCAGCACGGCCGCGAGCGACTCGAGCGGGGTCGGCCAGCGCTCGGAACCTGGCGTCTCGACGTCGAACTCGGTGCCCCACGGCGGCGTGAGGGGGGCGGCGAAGCGGGCGACCTCGCCGCCACCGAGCGTCGCGAGCGTGGCGATCGCGTCGTCGTGCCCGAGGCGTGCGGTGACAAGCACATGGTGGGCGGCCGCGAGTGAGAGCGGCGCGGCGCGGCCATCGCCCGCGGCATCCGCCAACCCGGTGCGCAGCACTCCGGCGTCGAGGAGTCGCGACGTGAGGCCCGCAATCGTGCCCCTGCCGAGCCCGGTGACCGCGGCCAGTTCGCTGCGCGTCGCTGGGCCGTGCGTCATGAGGTGGTCGAGCACGAGCGCCGAGTGCTCGCGCTGCAGATCGATCGGTGCGGTGGTGGTGGGAACGGATGTCTCGCCGACCTGCGTCATGGCCCAAGCATGCTGCCCGCAGCCCTTCCGGTCACGTACCCCATTCGGGGGTCAAGACTGCACGGCGGTGCGCTGACCCTTCCGGGGGTTCGGTCGCATGGCGGCGACGAACGGTCAGGTGAGCCGTGCGGCCGCGCGCAAAGCTGGGACTCCACCTGAAGGAGACCAATGTCGACGACGAACACGCTGTCCACTCCGGCGATCACGGCCGATGCTGCGCCGGGGCGATCGGCATCGGTGCGGCCGGGTGCGTGGCTCGCCGTCGTCTCGCTCGGCCTCGGCATCTTCACCCTCGTGGCGAGCGAGTTCCTACCTGCGAGCCTGCTGTCTCCGATCGCGGCCGAACTCGGAATCACCGAGGGTGCCGCGGGTCAGCTCGTCACGGCGACGAGCGTGATCGGCATCATCGGCGGACCCCTCATCGTCTCGGGCCTTCCGCGGCTGGATCGCCGATGGGTGATGACGGGGCTCACGACGCTCGCGATCGTGTCGAACGTGCTCGTCGCCATCTCGCCGGTCTTCGGGCTCATGCTTGCTTCGCGGCTCCTGCTCGGCATCGCGATCTCGGGCTTCTGGGCGATGTCCCTGGCGGTCACGGCTCAGCTCGTGCCGGCCGACCGGCTCGGACGCGCCATGACGATCGTGAACGCGGGGGTCTCGCTCGCGACGATCGCGGCCGTGCCGGCCGGCGCCTTCCTCGGCGAGATGCTCGGCTGGCGTGCGGTGTTCCTGATCGCTGCGGCGGCGGGCGTGCTGACGCTCGCCGCGCAACTCGCGACGCTGCCTTCGATCCCGCCGAGCGGAGCGCCGGGGTTCCGCACCCTGCTGCAGACGGCTCGTACGCCGGTCGTCGCTCTCGGCATCCTCGCGATCACGCTGATCGCCGGTGGGCACTTCATGGGCTTCACCTACCTGCGCCCCGCCTTCGAGATGATCGACGGTTTGAACGGCGCGCTGCTCGCGCTCCTCCTCCTCGTCTACGGCGTCGCCAACTTCACCGGCAACATGCTCGCGGGTCTGCTGGCCGATCGTCGCCTCTCGGTGCTGGTGATCGCGGCTCCCGTCGCGATCGGCGTGGCCACCGTGACCTTCGCGGTGGCAGGTGCCAACGTCGCACTCGCCGCGGTGACGGTGTTCGTCTGGGGCGTCGGCTTCGGTGCAGTGCCGACGATGGTGCAGACCTGGATCGCCCGCGTCGCCCCCGACCGGCTGGAAAGCGCCGGTGGGCTCGTGGTCGCCGCGTTCCAGGTCGCGATCACGATCGGCGCGGCGGTCGGAGGGCTGCTCATCGATTCGGTCGGCGTGCAGGCCGCACTCATCGCCGGCGGTATCGCAGCGGTGCTCGGTGGCGGGGTGCTGAGTTCCGCGTCGACTGTCGCCCGCGGCGAGCGCGCGTAGGATCAGGCGCCGGGGCGCACCGGCTGGCGGGCACCCGCAGAGGCGCGGCGCCAGAGACTCGGTGAAACACCGGCATGGCGGCGGAACGCGCGGCTGAAGCCCGCGTCGCTCTCATAGCCGAGCTGATACGCGATGTCGCCGACCTGGGCGCCGGCTCGGAGCATCCGCTCGGCTCGTTCCATGCGCACCCGCGCGACGTATCTGGCCGGGGTGTCGCCGACCGCATCCCTGAACTGCTCGGCGAACTGCGAGCGCGACGCCCGCGCGAGGCGCGCGAGCGATTCGACGGTCCACGGCGAACCGGGATCGTCATGGATCGCCTCGAGCGCCCGGCCGAGGTGCGGGTCGCTGACCGCGGTGAGCCATTCGCGTGCTGGGCCGCATCCGCGTTCGAGCCAGATGCGCACGGCGGCGGATGCCACGACGTCGGCGAGCCGCTCGATCACGGAGCCGCTGCCCGGGCGAGCGCTCGCCGACTCGCGGTGCATCGCCTCGAGCAGCGAAGCGAAGACCGGTTCGTGCATGCGGAATCCGCACGTGAACAGCACCGGCGCCATGACGCTGGATGAGATCGCATCGGTGCCGTCGAGTGCGAGCGAGCCGCTCAGGAGCAGTGTGTCGCGCGCGACGTGCAGGTCGAGCCGGCCGCCCCGCGGCAGCATGACGAAGTCGCCCGCCTGCATCGACAGAGGCTCGTCGGTGCCGCGCCGCAGTTCGAGAGCACCGCTCGCGAGGTAGTGGAAACGGATGCCTCGCCCCTCGTCGCGCACCACCGCGCCGGCCGAGAGCTCGCGGTGTCCGAACTCGAGCACTCGCCAGTGCAGGCGCTCGAGCACGGCGTCGATGCTCGGCTCGGAGTCGACGGCCACGGCGCGGAGCGGTCGAGCCTCGATCACGTTGATCGCGTTCATGTGTGAAGCAAGCGCGCCGGGCGGCGATCCATTCCCGGGCGTCAGGCCGCCTGCGTGTCGTGCACGCCGAACGCACGGGCGTTCACGCGTGCCCAGTCGGCGAACGAACCGGGTGCGCGCCCGAGGAGGGCCTCGATGAGCGGAGCACGACGCGTGTGATCCCTGCTGCGACCGCGGCGTGCCGTGCGATCGCCGTCACCTGGTGCCGTAACTCAGAGCAGCGGGCGCACGCTCGCGTAGCCGTCGGTGACCACGGCCGACGGAGTGTCGTAGACGCGGGTCTCGCCCGCGGCATCCGTGAATCGCGGCCACGCCGCTGCGCCGTCGCGCACGAAGACGACGGCGCCGCCGTGCACGTCGTCGGCGAGCGCCTGCGACGGGTGATCGCCCGCGAGCACGTCGATGCGCTCGGCACCGAGGCAGTCGAAGAAGAACGGCACATCGAGGCAGTGCACGGCGCGGCCGAACTTCGGTGACCGCCACGAGAAGCGGTAGAGCCACGTCGGAGCATCGCCGCGCGCCTCGGCGACGCGCAGCGCGAGGGTGCGGAACATGCGGTCGGTGATGTACCGGCCGAGGACGGCCGCGGTGCCGAGCCGCCGCACATCACGATTCGCCGCGAGGTAGGCCGTGCGGGCTGCGCCGCGCAGACCCACCTTGCCGAGCACGAACCCGGCCGGCACCCAGCGCAGCTTGCCCTTCGCCCCGTCGAGGATCATCGAGAACTCGTCGTCGACGGTGCCGAGCACGAGCGGCTTGTCGGCGCCGATGCCCGCGGCGATGGCGTCGACCGTTCGGTGCGGGATCAGCTCGCCGTCGATCACCGGGCCGAGTGAGAGGCCGTCGTCGATGAAGCCGCGCAGCAGGTCCATCGGGTTGCCACCCGGTGCCGGGTCGGTGAGTTGCTTCTGCAGCTCGAACACTCGTGCCTCGCTGAGTGATGCGAGGCCTGCACGGGTCGGCTCGACGCCGCCGAGCGCGGCGAGCTTGCGACCGAACGCCTCTGCCCGCTCTGGCGCGATGTCGGCCGCCGCGCCCGAGATGCTGTACGCACCGGCGATGAGCGGCTGCGCCCGAGGCATCCCCAACAGGGTCAGCACCGCCCCGCCGCCCGCCGACTGCCCGGCGACGGTGACGCGTGAGGGGTCGCCGCCGAATGCCGCGATATTGTCGCGCACCCACTCGAGGGCGAGCAGCCAGTCGAGCACGCCGCGGTTCGGCGGGGCATCCGCGATCCAGCCGAAGCCGTCGAAGCCGAGTCGGTACGAGATCGACACGGTGACGACGCCGTCGCGGTTGAACGCCGCCCCGTCGTACCAGGGGCTCGCCGGCGAGCCCGCGAAGTAGCCGCCGCCGTGGATGTAGACGAGCACCGGCAGTGCGGCCCCTTCGACGGGTTCAGGGAACGCCGGCGCGGGGGTGAAGACGTTGACGTTGAGCGTCGACTCGCCCGGAATCGCGGGCTCGGGGATGAGTGTGGGGTCGGCGTCGTCGCGGTGCGCGGTTGCGCCGTACTCGAGTGCGTCGCGCACGCCCTTCCACGGCGCGTGCGGCACGGGGGCGCCGAAGCGCCGTTCACCGACGGGTGCCTCGGCGAAGGGGATGCCGAGGAACGCCGCGGATGCCGCCGGGTCGCCCGGCTCGCCGCGCCATGCGCCGCGGACGCGACCCGCTCGGGTGTCGACCTCGATGAGGGTTCCGGTCGTGATGGATGACATGGATGCTCCGAACGAACGCTCTTGATGGAATGAGTACTAGCGCCACGGCGGTGACGGGGAGGAGGCGTTCATCGTCGAGTGGGGTGCAGATGACGATGTGCGGTCCACGTCGGCCGATTCACGTCGCCAGATGAGGGAGGGCCGAGGCATCCGCTCGGACCCGACGTGTGACGATGTGCCAGAGGTACGTGATGCTCTCAGCCATGTCGATCGAAGGGTCGAGCATCCACTGGGTCTGCAGGCCGTCGGCCGCGGCCAGGAACAGGTTGGCGGTGCGATCGGCGTCGATGTCGTCGTCGACGTTGCCGGCCGCCTGCTCGTCGCGGATGAGCTCGGAGAAGGTGGTGCGGAACTGGCGGTAGCGCTCCACGAAGAAATCGTGTGCGGGATGCTCGGTATCCCCCGCCTCGGTCGAGAGCTGGGCGTAGAGCTGCACGAGGCCCGGCACATCGGCGTTGTGCCGGATGACGGCGAAGAATCCATCGATCGGATGCGTCGGCACCGTGTCGAAAGCATGGAGGTCGACCTCGTCGCGCTTGCGGAGGATCTCTTGGAAGAGCTCCTCCTTCGAGCTGAAGTAGTGCAGGAGGCCCGCTTGGCTGAGCCCGACGGCGTCGGCCAGCTCGCGCACACTCGTGCGGCGGTAGCCGTTGCGGGCGATGACGTCGAGCGCGGCCGTGAGGATCTCCTCGCGCTTCGCGACGCCCTTCGCGTATGAACCCCTGCGTGCCATACCTGCATGCTACGGAAGTCTTCTTGCGAATGAAAACCGAGCGATGTACAGTTTTGCCACTGCCTCACCGTCGAGGCCTCGAAAGGACCACTCATGACAATGGCGTCTGCCCCCGCGCCCACCGTCGAACCCGATGGCACGGACGAACCCCGACCGCTCGTGACCGGTACAGTCAAGCGGCTGCTCGGCTGGATCATTCCGGCGAACTTCGGGATCTTCATCCTCTGGGGAGCCATCCCCGCCGTGCTCCTGCCGCTGCAAGTCACCGGCATCGACCCCGACAACAAGGTCGCGAACCTCGCCATCATCACGACGATCGGCGCCTTCGCCGCCATGATCGCGCAGCCGCTCGCGGGCATGATCTCGGATCGCACGCGCTCGAAGTTCGGTCGTCGTGCGCCATGGATGGTCGCCGGCGTGCTCATCGGCGGACTCGCGCTCGTCGGCATGGCACTCGCCAACGGCCTCGTGCAGATCGCCATCGCGTGGACCATCGTGCAGATCGCCTACAACTTCACCCAGGGTCCGCTCAGCGCGATCCTGCCCGATCGCGTGCCCCGCGCCGCTCGTGGCACGTTCGCCGCGCTCGCCGGCATGGGCGCCATGATCGGCGCGCTCGGTGGCCAGGTCGCCGGCTCCGCGCTGAGCTCGAACATCCCAACGGCCTACCTGCTCCTCGCCGGTCTCGCGCTCATCGTCACGGTGCTCTTCGTCGTCTTCAACCCCGATCACTCGAGCCGCGAACAGCAGAACCCGCCGTTCTCGTTCACGGCGTTCCTGCACACGTTCTGGGTGAACCCCGTCAAGCACCCCGACTTCTTCTGGGCATTCACCGGCCGTCTGCTGCTCTACACCGGCTACTTCTCGGTGACCGGCTTCCAGTTCTTCATCCTCGCCGACTACATCGGCCTCGGAGATGAGGGCGCGACGGCGTCCATCCCGATCTTCGGCCTGCTGGGACTCGTCGGCATGATCGCCGCAATGCTCGTCGGGGGACCGCTCTCCGACAAGCTCGGGCGTCGCAAGGTGTTCATCTTCGCGTCGTCGGTATTCGTCGGGCTCGCGATGCTCGTGCCGCTCCTGATGCCGACGTACACGGGCTGGCTCATCTTCACCGTCATCGCGGGCCTCGGCTTCGGCATGTTCCAGTCGGTCGACCAGGCGCTCATGAGCGAAGTGCTGCCCTCGAAGGAGTCGTTCGGCAAGGACCTCGGCGTCGTGAACATCGCGGCGACCCTGCCGCAGACCCTCGCGCCCGCCGTCGGCGGTGCCATCGTGCTGGCATTCGGCGGCTACGCGGCACTCTTCCCGGTCGGCGTCCTGCTGGCAATCCTCGGTGCGTGCGCGGTCTGGCCGATCAAGGCGGTGAAGTGATGGCGGTGCTCCCCGAGTCCGTCGAAGGGGTCGCCCCGCACCCGCCCCGGCGGGCATGATCGCGCCCGTCGCAGGCGGGCCCGGGGCATCCGCGACGCTCGTACTCTGGTGGGCGTTCTCGACGTTCATCGCGAAGGACTTTCGCAAACCCCTCTTCCGGCGGAGGATCGAATCACCGGTACACGAAGGAGCATCATGACCGACTCACTGAACACCGAGGCCGTTGCATCGGCAGCCGACCTCGTCGCCTCGCTGACGCTCGAGGAGAAGGCCTCGCTCACGAGCGGCGCCGACTTCTGGACGACGAAGTCCATCGATCGCGTCGGCCTGCCGTCGATCATGCTCACCGACGGCCCGCACGGCGTGCGCAAGCAGCGCGAGGGCAGCGACCACCTCGGCATCGGCGACAGCGTGCCGGCCACGTGCTTCCCGCCGGCCGTCGCGCTCGGCTCGTCGTTCGACCCCGGCCTGCTCGAACGCGTCGGCATCGCCCTCGGCGAGGAAGCGAAGGCCGAGGGCGTCGGCGTGCTGCTCGGGCCCGGCATCAACATCAAGCGCTCGCCGCTCTGCGGTCGCAACTTCGAGTACCTCTCGGAAGACCCGATCGTCTCGGGTGTGCTCGGTTCGGCGCTCGTGCGCGGCCTGCAGTCGCAGGGCGTCGGCGCTTCGCTCAAGCACTTCGCCGCCAACAACCAGGAGACCGACCGCATGCGCGTGTCGGCCGACATCGACCCGCGGCCGCTGCGCGAGATCTACCTTCGCGGCTTCCAGCGCGTCGTCGAGGGCGAGCAGCCGTGGACGGTCATGTGCTCGTACAACCGCCTGAACGGTGTGTACACCTCAGAAGACCCGTGGCTGCTGAACTCGGTGCTGCGCGACGACTGGGGCTTCGAGGGTCTCGTCGTCTCCGACTGGGGCGCGGTGAACGATCGCGTCACGGGTGTGGCCGCCGGTCTCGATCTCGAGATGCCTGCTTCGCAAGGGCGAACCGACGCCGAACTCGTCGCGGCGGTGAAGAGCGGATCGCTCGCCGAGTCGGTGCTCGACCTCGCTGCGCAGCGAGCGGTCGAGCTCGTGCAGAAGGCGGTCGCCGGCCGGCGCCCTTCGACCCTTCGACAAGCTCAGGGCGGCGCGGGCTCAGGGAGCGAGGAGGGGTACGACGTCGACGCCCACCACGCGCTCGCCCGCGAGGTCGCCGGTGCGTCGATCGTGCTGCTGAAGAACGACGATGCTGTGCTGCCGCTCGATGCAGGTGCATCCGTCGCGGTGATCGGCGAACTCGCCCGCACCCCGCGGTACCAGGGCGCCGGCTCCTCGCTCATCAACCCCACGAGGCTCGACAACGCGCTCGACGAGATCCGCGCGCTCGCCGGAGGCGCGGGCGAGGGTGACGAGGTGCCGTTCGCGGCCGGGTATGGCGACGACGGCGAAGCATCCGATGTGCTCACCGCCGAAGCGGTGGCCGCGGCATCCGCTGCCGACACCGTGCTGCTCTTCCTCGGCGTGCCCGCCGCACAGGAGTCGGAGGGCTTCGACCGCGACGACATCGAGCTGCCTGCGGCGCAGCTCGCGCTCGCCGACGCGGTCGTCGCCGCGAACCCGCGCACCGTCGTCGTGCTCTCCAACGGTGGCGTCGTGCGCCTCGCAGGGCTCGCCGAGCGGGTACCCGCGATCGTCGAGGGCTGGCTGCTCGGCCAGGCCGGCGGCGGCGCGGTCGCCGACGTGCTCTACGGCGTCGTGAACCCCTCGGGCCGTCTCGCCGAGACGATCCCCGTGCGGCTCGCAGACAGCCCCGCCTCTCTCGACTTCCCGGGCGAGCACGGCCACGTGCGGTACGGCGAGGGCCTGTTCGTGGGCTACCGCTGGTACGACGCCCGCGAGCTCGAGGTCTCGTATCCGTTCGGCCACGGGCTGTCGTACACGAGCTTCGGGTACTCGGATGCCTCGGTGACCGCGACTGCCGAAGGCTTCACGGTGCGCGTGACCGTGACGAACACCGGTGATCGCGACGGCGCAGAGGTCGTGCAGGTGTACACCTCGCTGCCGGGTTCGGCCGTCGTGCGCGCACCGCGCGAGCTCAAGGGCTTCGCGAAGGTCGCGCTCGCAGCGGGCGAGTCTCGTGAGGTCGAGGTGCACGTGCGCCGTGAGGATCTCGCGTACTGGGACATCCGCGTCGACCGCTGGCTCGTCGAGAGCGGCGACTACCGCGTCGAGGTCGGGGCGTCGAGCCGCGACATCCGCTCGGGCGTCTCGGTCGCCGTCGAGGGCGATGCGGCGCGCGTGCCGCTCACTCTGGAGTCGTCGATCGGCGAGCTGATGGCTCACCCCGTGGCCGGACCCATCGTGCAGCAGGCGTTCGCCTCAGGTGCGGGCGGCGACGAGGGTGACGGTGGTGCGGCGGGAGCCCTCATGGCCGACCCGTCGATGTTCAAGATGATGGCGTCGTTCCCGATCGGGCGCCTCGCGTCGTTCCCCGGCATGCCGGTCGGCCGCGAGCAGATCGAGCAGTTGCTCGCGGTGGCGAACGCGGCCGGCTGAGTCAGGCGAGAGTCGAGCGGCGGATGTCGCGGGTCGTGGTGGCTCGCGGCATCCGCCGTCGTCGTGGTGGGGCTCGACCGGCTCGACCTCAGGCGCCGGGCAGCAGCCTCGCGACGAGGGCGTCGACGATCTCGGCGGTCGGCGTCCCGGGGTCGAGAGGGGAGGTCAGTCGGTCGAAGAGCAACCCATCGATCGCGTAGTGGAAGAGCGCGATCTCGTGTGCACCCCCCGGGAGACCGGCGGCGCGGTTGAACTCGACGTCGGCTTCGAAGCCCGCGTGTTGCCAGGATGCGAGCATCTCGGCGATCTCGGGCCGACGTGCAGCCTCGAGCCGGAGCTCGAACAGCGCGAGCGTGACCTCACGGTTCTCGGTGAGGCGACGCACGATGTCGTGCAGGTACTCGGCGAAGAGCGCACGGGTCGGCGGCGCGCCCGTGCGCTGATCGAGGTCGGCCGGGGTCGGCGCGAGCCGCTCGCCGATGCGAGTGACGAGGCCGGCGATGAGCGCGTCGCGGCTGCGGAAGTAGTTGGAGGTCGTGCCGGCCGGAACGCCGGCCGCGGCGTCGACCGCGCGGTGCGTGAGCCCCCTGGCACCGTCGCCGGGTATCGCCCGCAGCCGTTCGAGGAGATCACGACCACTGCATTCGGCTCGGGCGTCGTGGTCTCGGAGTACGTTCGGCCGTCGTCCTGACGGGGCAGCGGGCCGCGGATGCGGGTACTGACTCGACCCGGCGCGATCCGCAACCCCTTGCCGGGGCATCCGCGGTCACGTAAACCGGGAGGTGCGCCGGCCGCGTCACCGCTGCGGCCGGGGAGGAGAGGAGTTCACCGATGGCGATTCGGCTCAACGAGACGGCGCTCCGGCACGCGCGTTCGCTCGTGCACGACGGCGACGTGGTACGCGACGAACGCGACGCCTGGAGCGAGGACGCACCGACCGCGAACGAGGAGAACGCATTCATCGATCGCGAGGGGTGGACCGAATTCCGGCACTGGCACCTCGGCATCGACGACGACGCGAACGAGGAGACGAAGGAGGCGTACTCCTTTCCGTACGGAGACTTCCGAAAGGTGCACCGGTGCGCCGTGATCTCGCTCGAGAGCCGCGCCGGCCAGCACGATCACGATGAGATCCGTGCCGCCGCGAAGAAACTCCTCGACCTGATCGACGAGGGCTGAGCCGTGGCCGCCACCACCCGAGCAGAGCGCGCCGAGGCCAAGCGCGCCATCGGGCAGATGAAGCGGGCCGAGTCCGAGGCCCGAAAGCTGGCGAAGGAGCTTCCGAAGGGGGCGTTTCGAACGAGGCTCGAGGGGATGGTCGCCGAGGCACGGGCCACCCGGAAGGCGGCCGAGTCCGAACGCAAGGTCGCACCGCGCAGGGCGGCACGTCGTGCGGGCCGTGCCGCGGCGAGACTCGAGCGAGCTTCGCTCCGGGTCGGTCCGAGCAGCGGGGGGCGCACGGCGCGAGCGATGCCGGGCAGTGACGCCGACCTCGACGAGCGGGCCAAGGCCAGGGCGAAGACGTTCAAGCGACGTCGCAAGCAGGCCAAGCAGGCGCAGAATATGACCAAGACCGCCGCGAAGCGCACGGGGAAGGCGACGACCCCGACGCCGACCGACCAGAGGCGAAGCGCCGACCTGAAGCGCGGGGCGTAGCGTCGCTGCCATGTGCTCGGCATCGACGCGTCACTCGGTCGTCCGCATGCTCGCCGACCTGTCGGCGAACCTCCCGCTGCCGCCGGGGCATTCGATCGGCATCGTGGTGGTCGGCGCGCTCGACAAGCTGCACCGGGTCGCGATCCCGGGCCCTCGGTGAGCGTATCGCTCGGCCGGGCTGGTCGCGATCGTCGCGGGCGTCGGGGTGAACGCATGGGCGCTGGCCGAGCGTCGCCGACGCTCCGGTGAAGCGTTCCGACTCGACCGGCCGCAGTCGCTCGTCACGTCCGGTCCGTATGCGCTCAGTCGACACCCGATGTACGTCGGATGGTGGCTCATCCACCTCGGCACGGGCGTGTTCCGCGGCTCCGCCTGGGTCGCGGCCACCCTGCCTGCTGCGACCCTCGCCGAGCACCTTGGCGTGCTCGCCGAGGAGCACACCCTCGACCACGCGTTCGGTGCCGGGTTCGCTGCCTACCGCGCCCGGGTGCCGCGCTACGTTCGGTGGTCGGCGTGGCCGCGCGGCTCGCGAACCGATGCATCGGCCGATGCTCGCAGTTGACGTGCTTCTGGGGTACCCGTGTAGACCTGAGGCATGCAATCCGTCGCCGACCTCGACATCTCCCGCGCCCAGACCGTCTGCAGCGACCCCGGTCGCATGGCCGAGTGGATCGGCGAGCCGCCGAGCGACCTCGCCGAGCTTCGCCGTCTCGTCTCGGGGCTCGTGTTCCATTACCGCGCGAGCGGCGACCCGACCGAGCACGGCTTCGCCGCCGACCGGCTCGGTGAGATCGACCTGCGTTACGCCGAGGAGCAGTTCGCGCGGCTCGCCGAACTGAAGCCCGGCACGCTCGACGCACCGCGCCGGCCGACCGAGCGCATCCTCGGCTGCTGCCGCGACTTCACGCTGCTGTTCGTCTCGCTCGCCCGCCGCGCCGGCATTCCCGCGCGCTCACGGGTGGGGTTCGCCGGCTACCTCATCGACGGCTGGTGGCTCGACCACGTCATCGCCGAGGTGTGGGACACGGATGCTGCGCGCTGGCGCCTCATCGAACCGCAGATGCCCGAGGGGTACGTCGACCCGGAGACGGGGGCACCGCTCGAGCTGCTCGACGTGCCGCGCGATCGCTTCCTCACCGGTGGCCCGGCCTGGATCGCCGCGCGCGCCGGACGGCTCGATCCCGAGCTGTGCGTCGTGATGCCCGAACTCGAGCTGCCCGCGCTGCGCTCCTGGCAGTACCTCGCGCACAACCTGGTGCTCGATCTCGTCTCCCTCGCCGGTCACGAGGCGCTGCTGTGGGAGACCTGGGGCGTGCTCGACGGCTTCGTCGACGAGGTGCCGGATGCCGCGCTCACCGCGGACCTCGATCGACTCGCCGCCCGGCTCGCCGACCCGGCGGTCACGCCCGACGAACTGCAGGCGCTCGCCGCGGATCCGCGATATGCGGTGCCCGACGTCGTGACGAATCATTCCCCGTTCGACGGCTCCACTCGTCGCGTGACCCTCCGTACCGCATCCCCTTGAGGACCGCTCAGGAGAAGACGGCGATGCCGTACGCCGCGAAGACCACGAGATGGGCTGCGCCGTGCATCGCCGTCACCTTCTTGGAGGCGAGCGTTGTCACCGACAGCATCAACGTGACGCCGAGGAGCACGAGGTTGGTGGGAGACTCGCCCAGTACGACGACCTGACCCGTGAGAGCACCGATGGCGAGGACGGCGGGAATGGTCAGGCCGAGCGTGGAGACCAGAGCGCCGTGACAGAGATTGCTGACTCGCTGGATCTCACCGCGCAGTGCTGCGCGCACCGATGTGATCGACTCGGGCAAGAAGACGATCATGGCGATCAGAATGCCGGAAAGCGCCACCGGTGCACCGACGCGCTCGAGGCCGTCGTCGAGGAGCGTGGCCATGTCGTGGGAGAGCAGCACGATGGGCAGGACCGTCGCGACGAGCAACGCGATCCTCACCAGAACCTCGGAACGATGCTCGGCGATGACCTGCCTGACGCTGCGGCGGTTCTGCTCGGTGGCGCCGCGACCTGAGACCTGGCCGGCCGTGAGACGAGGATCGACTTCCCGGAAGTCGTCGGCCTGGCTGCCGATCTGGCGGAAGAGGAAGAACGCATAGAGGGCGAGGGTCAGCACGATGATGGGGATCGCCTGCCCCGGCGTGTAGGAGCCGTTGCTCCCGATCAGGTCAGGGAGGGCGAAGGCCAGCGAGGTGAGCACGACCAGCAGGGCCAGGTACGAGGATGTCCCGGTGCGGTTGTGGCCCAGATTGCCATGCTTGATCGCCCCGACGAGCAGCGAGAGACCGATGACCGCGTTGAGGATGATCATCGAAACCGCCATCACCGAGTCTCGTGCGATGGTGGTGTGCTCGCCGGGGCCGAGCATGACGGCTGAAATGAGCACGACCTCGATCAGCACGATCGAGAGCGTGAGAACCAAGGAGCCGTATGGATCACCGAGTCGGTGGGCGAGATGCTCGGCCTCGTGGACGACCCCGAAGGCACAGACCAGAATGACGCCGACGATGAACACGAGTGCAGTCACCAGGAGCCATGCAGGCACGGGTGGCTCGAGCAGTGGCCCGGCGAGCATCAGTGCGAACACTGCGCCCCAGCCGATGCCGAGCCGCACGAAAGCGGTAGGTGTGAAGATCGATCGTGTCGGAGAGGAGAACACCGGTTGAGCCATTTCGCGAGGCCGTCCTCGTGCTGACCGAACGAACAGGTCGTCCCATCCGCTGCGTTGTTGTCACGCCGTGCCGCTCATGGTATCGCAGGGCAGATGAGCGAGGCGGAACGCTTCCCGTCACGCACCTGGGCAGCATGATCATCTGGGGCCTGCACCGGGATTCCGCGCAGTTGCGCGGCGGCGCCATCGAGGTGTGAGGCCGGGGTCGTGACCTTCTGGCGGCTCGCGCGAGCTACTTCTTGACTGAGGTGCGGCCCGCCGCCGACTTCGTCGCCGGCTTCGCGGCCGACCCGGCCGCACGCGGGACGCGTACCGTCTTCGGCTTCGCAGCGACGGCCTGCTCCGCGGCATCCGTCATCGGCTTCGGCAGGGCCGTGAAGCGCGAGAGCTGCGTGACGTGCTGCGGGCCGAGCTCGTCGAGCGTCGACACCTCGAGCAGCTTCATCGTGCGTGCGATCTGGGTCGACAGGATCGAGATCGTCTTGTCGACGCCCTCGCGACCGCCTGCCATGAGGCCGTAGAGGTAGGCGCGGCCGATGAGTGTGAAGCGTGCGCCGAGGGCGACGGATGCCACGATGTCGGCGCCCGACATGATGCCGGTGTCGAGGTGCACCTCCAGGTCGGAGCCGACTTCGCGCACGACGTGCGGCAGCAGGTGGAAGGGGATCGGCGCGCGGTCGAGCTGGCGCCCGCCGTGGTTGGAGAGCACGATGCCGTCGACGCCCTTGCCCGCGAGGATCTTCGCGTCTTGCACGGTCTGCACGCCCTTGACGACGATCTTGCCGGGCCACATGTCGCGGATCGTGGTGAGGTCGTCGAACGAGATCGTCGGGTCGAACATGCCGTCGATGAGCTCGCCGACGGTGCCGCCGGTCGTCGAGAGCGAGGCGAACTCGAGCTTCGGGGTGGTGAGGAAGTTGATCCACCACTCGGGCCGCGGGATCGCGTTGACGACGGTCGACGGCGTGAGCTGCGGCGGAATCGAGAAGCCGTTGCGCACATCGCGCAGGCGTGCGCCGGCGACGGGCGTGTCGACGGTGAAGAAGAGGGTGTCGAAGCCCGCGGCGGCAGCGCGGCGCACGAGCTCGTACGACTTCTCGCGATCGCGCATCACGTAGAGCTGGAACCAGTTGCGGCCCGTGGGGTTGGCGGCCTTCACGTCTTCGATCGACGTCGTACCCATCGTCGACAGGGTGAACGGGATGCCCGCTGCGCCCGCTGCGCCTGCACCGGCGGTCTCACCCTCGGTCTGCATCATGCGGGTGAAGCCCGTGGGGGCGATGCCGAACGGCAGGGCGGTCGGGCCGCCGAGCACCTCGCGGCTCATGTCGACCACGGGCACGTTCCGGAGGATCGCGGGGTGGAACTCGATGTCCTCGAACGCCTGACGGGCGCGCTTGAGCGAGATCTCGCCCTCGGCGGCGCCCTCGGTGTAGTCGAACGGCGCCTTCGGCGTACGGCGCTTCGCGATGTCGCGCAGGTCGGCGATCGTGAGCGCCTTGTCGAGTCGACGCTGCTTCGCGTTGAGCGTGGGCGCCTTGAAGCGCATGAGCTCGGCGAGCTCTTTGGGGTTCGGGAACTGGCGCTGGACCATGGTGCTGTGCTCTTTCGTTCGAAGGACGGGCGGTAGGGGTGCTCGATCCGTCACTCACGCCAGGTGACGCCGGCGGTGCTCGGCATTGGAGACGGGTCGATGGGGTCGATGGGCCTCGTGGCAACGATCGAGCCACCGGGCATGAACGTCTCGGCGTAGTAGCCCGAGATGTGGTCGTGGGTGCGCGTGCGTGCGGCCGGGGCATCCGCTGCCCTTATCGCCTCGACGATGCCGCGGTGTTCGGTGCGCAGGCGAGCGGATGTCGCGTGCCAGTCTGCGATCGCGGCGAGCCCCTCGAGGGCG
Organism: Agromyces sp. Y575; assembly: GCF_059445445.1. Taxonomy (NCBI): domain Bacteria; kingdom Bacillati; phylum Actinomycetota; class Actinomycetes; order Micrococcales; family Microbacteriaceae; genus Agromyces; species Agromyces sp. Y575. Next base: position 572,658 of record NZ_JCAIUI010000002.1, on the reverse strand, counting down.
TAACCCTCGATGCCGCTGCGGAGGCCCGCCATCGTCGCGGTGATGACCTGATTGCCGGATGCCTCAGCGAGCGCCAGGTGGAAGGCGGCGTCGAGCGCGAGGAACTCGGTGGGTGCGAGGTCGGGGGAGTCCATCGCATCGAGCAGGAGCTCGGCCGGGGCGAGGTCGGGAGCGTCTGCCCGAGCAGGCCCGGTCGTCGCGTCAGTCGCGGCTTGGCCGGCCTCGGCGAGGTCGCCGGCAACCGAGGTCTCGAGGATGAGCCGGGTGCGCACGATGTCGGCGACGGGGAACCCGCTCGCCGCGACCTGCAGTCGCATGAGGGCCGACATGCCGCCGCCGGGCGTCGCGATGATGATGGCGCCCGAGTTCGGGCCCGATCCGGCCGCGGTGCGGATCAGCCCGAGCACCTCGAGCACGCGCAATGCCTCGCGCACGCTCGAACGGCCGACGCCGAGCTCGGCAGAGAGCGCGCGCTCGCCGGGCAGGCGGTCGCCGGGCCGGAGGGTGCCCTCGAGCAGCTGGGTCTCGATGTGCTCGAGCACGGTGCGCCAGGCTCGCGGGGTGTCGGATGTCTCAGCGCCCATGCCGATCGTCCCCTCCGCGTTCCTGTGGTCTGACCACAGTAGCACGTGTGGTCAGACCACAGGCGGTGCGCGACGGGCTCGCGGTTCGCCGTGGCGGCTACGGCACGATGATCGCCCGGCCGCGTAGCGTGCCGTCGTGCAGGCGACGATAGGCCTCCGGCGCCTCGTCGATCGGGAACACCTCAGTCTCGACCGTCACGAGGCCGGCGCGGGCGAGGTCGAACACCTCGAAGAGCTCGGCGCGCGACCCCCAGTATGGCGCGCGAACCGTCGAGTCGTACGGTGCGCCGAGCATGCCGACCGGCAGCACACCGGTGCCGACGCCGACGATCACCTGGTCGCTCTCGACTCCGGCGACGCTTCGGCCGAGGTCGATCGTCGGCTGGATGGCGACGAAGTCGAACACCGCCGTCACGGGGCGCCCGCCGGTGACCTCGCGGATCCGTTCCGCGGCATCCGCATCGGAGGCGAAGGCGTGGTGAGCGCCCACCTCGCGGGCGAGGGCGAGCTTCTCCTCGCCGAGGTCGAGTGCGACGACCGTCGACGGCGTGATCGCACGCAGGATCTGGATCGCGACGTGGCCGAGGCCACCGGCGCCGATGACGACTGCCGTCGTGCCCGGCACGAGCTTCGACAGCGACATCTTGATCGCGTGATACGGCGTGAGGCCGGCGTCGGTGAGCGCGACGTTCCGCACGGGATCGAGGTCGCCGAGCGGCAGCAGGTGCCGGTCGCTGCGCACGATCATGTACTCGGCCATCGCCCCGGGTGCACCGAGGCCGGGAGGCGCGATGCCGAGCTCGGCCGCGCGCTCGCAGTAGTTCTCCTTGCCCTGGGCGCACTCGTAGCAGCGGCCGCATCCCTGGGGCCCGTAGACGGCGACGGAATCGCCGATCGCGACGCCAGTGACGCCGTCGCCGAGCTTGTCGACGATGCCGGCGCCCTCGTGGCCGAGCGTAAGCGGCAGGCCGTAGATGTACTGCTCCTCGGTGAGGCTCATCACGAAGCTGTCGGAGTGACAGGCGCCCGCGGCGGTCACCTTCAGCCGCACTTCTCCCGGCCCGGGTTCCGGTACGTCGATCTCGACGACCTCCGGCGATCCGCCGATGGTCCGATACTGCACCGCTTTCATGGCACCCTCCCCAATCGAGGCCGGCGTCTAGGACGCCGGACCATTCCAGTCTGGCCCCCGAGCCTGAACAGTGCCACCGAGCGAGCAGTTGGCGCCAGTCAGTCCTTCTTCGGCCTGATGCGCACCCGGCCCTGGCCCGTCTCGTCGAGCTCGACCACGCCGCCGCGGGACTTCAGGAACTCGGTGAACGAGGCGAAGCCGAGCCGGCGTTCCTGGAAGCTCGGGTCCATGCGCATCATCTGGTTCTTCACCGTGCTCGACGACTGCCATTCCTCGTCGTTCTTGGCATGCAGGAGTTCGAGTGCCTTCAGGAGCAGGCGACCCGGGTTCCGGGGACTTCCGGCGTCGATGTCGTCGGCCGCGGCCGGTGCGGGGTCGGTCGGCGCGACGAACTGCAGCGCGCGCGCCGAAGCGCGCTTCGCCGGCGGCTCCGCCGCCTCGGGCGCTTCGACGGGGGCGCCGTCTGCGGCCTCCGCGACCGACTTCGTCGTCGCACGACGGCGACGGGCGGGAGCGGGAGCGGCCTCCGGCTGGGCCTCGACCGCCGGCTCGACGTCGGCTGCGGCTTCGGGAGCGGCCTTCGCTCGCGTACGGCGGCTGCTCGTGGGGGCGGTCGCGGGTGCGGGCGCCTCCTGAGCCACCTCGGCTGCTTCGTCGTCGCCGACCGCTGCATCGGTCGCGAGCAGTGTGTCGTAGTCGGCGTACTCGTCGCACGCGGCGGTGAGCGCTCGGCTCGTGCCGCCCGCAACTCCGATGCCGACGACGTAGCGACCGAGTCGCTTGGCCTTCTGCGCGAGCGCCACGTAGTCGGAGTCGCCCGCGACGATGACGATGTGCGAGAGGTCGTCGATGCGGAACATGTCTTCCACCGCATCGACGGCGAGCCGGATGTCGGCGCCGTTCTTCGTCGCCGACAGGGGGAACAGCTGCACGAGGTCGACCGCGCGGTCGATGAGCTGGCCGCGATAGCTCGCGTTGATCGGTGTCGACCAGTCGGCATAGGCGCGCGCGATGGCGATCGTGCCGAAGGTGGCGGCGAAGTCGAGCACGGCGTCGATGTCGACGGTGGCTTCGGCGAGCTTCTTGGCCGTTTGCGTTCCCGCGGCGGGCGCCTTGCCGCGAGAGGTGTCTTTGCGATACGCGCTGTCGCCGTGCAGCTGGTCGTAGCGCGAGATCACGATGTTGTCGAAGTCGAAGTACAGGGCTACGCGTGGTTCTGCCGAAGTGGCCATGCCTCGACCCTATGCCTCACACGTGTGCAGAGCCCGAGTACGTGGGTGGACGCCTGCGCGGTGGGAGAGCCTGAGTCCGTTCCCTCTCGCCGCACATGCTCGTTCCGACGGCGCCGAGGCAGACACCCGCGCCCGGGGTAGAGAGCGCGGTGCCGCATACGCCACAGTTGGGGGATGACCGACTACGCGCACCCCGACCGTCCCGATCTGCGGCTGAGCAACGCCGAGCGTGACGCCGCCGTGGCACGACTCGCCGAGGCGCACGCCGAGGGCCGCTTTTCGCCGGCAGAGTATGAGGAACGCTCCGCGGCCGCGCGCGCCGCAGTGACGCGTGGTGACCTCGCCGCGCTCTTCACCGACCTGCCGGCCGAATTGCGTGCCACGACGCCGCTCGCCCCGCCGCCCGCCGCTGACTTCACCACGCCCGTCACGGGGGCACCGGCCTTCACGCCCGAACCGCCCGAGCGCAAGGGGCCGCAACCGCTCGGTGGCGCGATCGGCGCGACCGTCATGGCGCTCGTTCCGTTCCTCGCGCTCGGCCTGTTCTTCCTCACCGGTCACTTCGGAAGCTACGCCTGGTCGTGGATCTGGTTCGCCCTGGTCCCGGTCGCCGGCATCGTCATCTACGGTCCGGGATCCGAGTACCGTCGGCGCAACTGACCCGGGGCTGCGGCACCGGGCTGCGGCACCGGGCTGCGGCACCGCAGTCTGCTGCGCCCGGCCGTCATCGCGCGCAACACCCGGGAATAGGGGCATCCGCTTCGGGTCGTCGGTGTCGAGAGTTCGGTTGTTGCCGTTTGGTGGGCGAGGACTGCACTCTCGGATGGGGGTGCGGGTGAGTACCGCACTCTTGTGAAGGTGACGAGCGATGGAGGGCGGCCGCTCAGGCTGCTGCCGCGACCGCGTTGTGCAGCTCGTCGCCGTCGAGGCCGAGCCGGCCGAACCCGCCGGCGATGTTCGTGAGCAGCACGAAGCACACGTCGCGCGAGGGGGTGATCCAGAACTCGCACCCGGCCCAGCCGCCGTGGCCGTAGCTGTCGCGCGCGAGCAGGCCGGGCGCGTTGTTGCGCAGGTTCCACGCGAAACCCCAGTCCTGGCCGCGCTCGGCCCGGTAGGGCTCGAGCTTCGTCATGCCCGTCGTCAGGGGCCGCAGCATCGCCTCGACGGTGACGGGTGCGACGAGCGCGCCGTCGTTGCGCAGCAGGGCGCTGCCGACGGCGAGCAGGTCGGCGGCACGCCCGAACAGTCCGGCTCCGGGGTGGTCGAGGCCGGCGAAGCGCTCGTAGTCGAGACCCTGAGCGGATGCCTCGATGATCTCGTGCTGCGACGAGCCGGCGTCGAGGGTGAAGCCGTCGGTGCCCGCCCGTGCCGCGACCGCGGTGACGGCGTCGAACCACGACGCGCCGCCCGCGTGCTCGATGAGGGCCGCGACCCCCTCGAAGCCGATGGTCGAATAGCGCGTGGCGGTGCCGGCGGTGAAGTCGCGCCCGGGCGTGAGCAGCAACGAGCGCAGGCCGGGCGTGTCCATCGGCGGTTCGACGATGCCCGAACTGTGGCTGACGAGGTGTCGAAGCCGCACGACGTCGTCGCGGTCGACCCCGAACTCGGGCACGGCGTTGCTGAGGGGAGTGTCGGGCGTGAGCCGCCCTTGCTCGATGAGCCGCAGGGCGGCGAGGCCGACGAGCGGCTTGGTCACCGAGAAGAGCGGGTAGTGGTCGTCGAAGGATGTCGCGCGCCCCCGTTCGGTGCCGAACGCGTCGATCGCGACGACGCCGGCGCTCGTGGCAATACCGAGCACCCCCGTCGGCAGTGCCCCGTCGGCGATGCCCCGTCGTACCCAGTCGAAGGCGTGGTCGAAGGTGGGCATGGGGTCCTCTCTCGGGGCGGGTGGTGTTGCTCCCTGAGCCTGTCGAAGGGGCGGGGCGGGTGGTGTGATGATCGCTTCGACGAGCGAAGGGAGCGGGGGCGTTGCTCCCTGAGCCTGTCGAAGGGGGCGGGGGCGGGCGGTCAGCTGCGATACACGACGTTCAGGGGAGCCTCGCCGCGAAGCATCCGCTCGATCTGCTCACGCAGGAGCCGAGCCATGCGCGGCAGCATCGCGGTCGACGCGCCGCCCACGTGCGGGCTGACGAGCACGTTCGGCAGCGCGAAGAGCGGATGCCCCGCCGGCAGCGGTTCGGGCTCGGTGACGTCGAGGGCGAAGCGGAGCCGGCCGCGTTCGGCCTCGGCGAGGATCGCCCCGGTGTCGGCGACCTTGCCGCGCGCGATGTTCACGACGAGCGCGCCGTCGGGCAGCGCCGCGAGGAAGGCTGCGTCGACGAGGCCGGTCGTGGAGTCTGTGAGGGGCACGCCGATGATGACGATCTCGGCGTTCGGCAGCAGGTTCGACAGCTCGTCGATGCCGTGGAGGAAGCCCTGCTCGTCGGAGCGGGCGCGACTCGCGACCCGCGTGATCGAGACCTCGAACGGTGCGAGCCGTGCCTCGATCGCGCGACCGACTCCGCCGTAGCCGATGAGCAGCACCCGGCGATCGGCGAGGCTCGCGTGACGAGCGGGCGCCCACCGCCCTTCGGCGGCAGCGCGCACGAAGTCGGGGATGCCGCGCTGCGACGCGAGCACGAGGGCGAGCGTCAGCTCGGCGGTCGAGGTCTCGTGCACGCTCGCGGCGTTCGCGAAGACGTGCCCGGGCGGCAGCGCTGCCGGCACATCGTCATAGCCGATCGACTGCGACTGCACGAGCCGGGTCGTGACGCCGTCGAGCGCGCCGAGGCGTGCGGCGGCACCCATGTACGGCGGTACGACGAGGTCGATGCGGTCAGCCGGTGCGGGCCCCGACATATCCCACAGCACGACCTCGGTGCCGACGGGCGGAGCGCCGAGGGCCTCGCGCAACGTGGAGCCGGGAACGGAGACGAGCAGCGGAGCGTCGGTCATGGATCAATCATTTCAGAGCGGAGCGCGTGCCGCTCGCGGCGTACGAGGCGTACGCGGCGTACGCGCGCACCATCGTGTCGATGCCGAAGTGCCGCCGGTGGGTCCGCCTGCTAGCTTTGCCCTCATGGTGAACGAAGAATCCTCGGGAACCGACGGCGAGCAGGGCGGACGATCGCGCACCGGCCGGGATCGTCACCGGGCATGGCGGCGGCGTCAGCCGCGCGAGATGCTCGCCGATGAACTGAAGGAGCGGGTCTACGCCACGTTCACCGGTCTCGCGATCGTCCTCGTGCTGCGCGGTCACGATCCGACGCCGCAGTCCGCGACGTTCTCCCTCGCCGTCGGCGTGCTCGGCATCACCGTCGCCGGCCTCGTCGCCGACATCATCGCGCACAGCGCGGCGCACGGGGTATTCCCGAACGGCGAGGAGCTCCGACGGATGTTCCGCGTCGCGGGTGGCGCCCTCGCCTCGGCCTTCGTGCCGATCGTCTTGCTGCTGCTCAGTTGGCCCGGATGGATACACCTCGAGGCGGCCTTGACGACATCGACGATCGTCTACCTCGGCACGCTGGCCCTCGTCGGCCTCGCCGCGGTGCACCGCACGATGCTTACGTGGTGGGCGCAGCTGCTGGCACTGATGGCGCTCGTGGCGCTGGGTGCGATCGTCGTCGGTCTGGAGCTCGTGGCGCACGAGGCGTGACACGGCGCGAGCTCGTACCGTCGCGGCGCGAACGCCTGCGCATGCGCGCGCAGCCCGTCGAGCGCTGCGAGACGCGCGGTCGAGCAGTGGTCACGTCGCGTGGCGTACGGTCGAACCGAACAAAGCTAGACCTAGACAATGCGAAGCGAGAGGAGACTGACATGGTCGACATCACGAACGCCGACGTCTGGAAGGCGATCGAGAGCGTGAACTTCATGGTCGTCGGCATGGTGTCGGCGAAGGGCGAGGCGCGCACCGCGGGCGTCATGCACGTCGTCGCTGACGGCGTGCTCTGGTTCACGACGAACGAGCGCGAGTTCAAGGCGCGCCACATCGCGGCCAACCCCGGTGTCTCGGTGACGGTGCCCATCCCGAAGCGCATCCCGTTCGTGCCGTGGGTGAAGATCCCGGCCGCTTCGATTACATTCGCGGGAGTCGCCGAGATCATCCCCGCCGACGAGATGCCGGGCGACGCGAAACAGGTGCTCCTCCACGGCCTCGATCTGAGCGACGGTGAACGCGGCGCAATCATCGCGATCGGTGTCCGCCCGATCGGCGACTTCGTCACCTACGGCGTGGGCGTCTCGCTGCAAGGCATGCGCGACACCGAGCTCGCACGCGGCCGAACAGCTTCGGCGCGAAGGTGAGCATCATCACGACGAGTCCGGCCGACAGCGCGAGCCACGACCAGATCCAGCCCACCGAGCGGCCCTTGGCGTTCTAGATCGAGGGTGTATAGCGTCGCGGCGCGAACGCCGCAGCGACGAGTGCACGGAGCGCTTCGAGATCGCCGCTCGCGAAGCCCTGCGCCCGCGCCTGCACGAGCACATTGCCGATCGCCGTCGCCTCGACGGGGCCGGCGAACACCGGCAGTCCGGCGCGGTCGGCGGTGCGCTGGCAGAGCAGCTCGTTGAGCGCCCCACCGCCCACCACGTGGATCGTCTCGACGTCGACGCCCGAAAGGATCGAGGCGTCGCGCACGGCCAGGGCGAACGCCTCGGCGAGGCTCTCGACGATCGAACGGGCGAACTCCGCTCGCGACGCCGGTGCGGCGACGCCCTGCTCGCCGCACCACTCGGCGATGCGGCCGGGCAGGTCGCCGGGTGCCAGGAATCGGGGGTCGTCGACGTCGAACACGGCAACGGGCGCGGTGACGGATGCCGCGGCCGCCAGTAGCTCGGGCAGGTCGATTCGTTCGCCGTCCCGCTCCCACCAACGCACCGACTCCGACAGCAGCCAGAGGCCCATGACGTTGTGCAGGAATCGCACCCGGCCGTCGACACCGCCCTCGTTCGTGAAGTTCGCGTCGCGCGCGGCATCCGTCAGCACCGGGCGTTCGACCTCGACGCCGACGAGCCCCCACGTGCCGCACGAGATGTACGCGGCCGACTCGGGCCGCATCGGCACGGCGACGACGGCCGAGGCCGTGTCGTGCGAACCGACGGCGATGACCTCGAGCGGATGCCGCGAGCCGATTCCGAGCTCGGCGGCGACGGAGGCGCGCAGCGGGCCGAAAGATTCGCCTGGGCTGATGAGGGGGGCGAAGACGGATGCCGGGAGCCCGAGCCGCTCGATGAGTTCGTCGTCCCACTCGCCCGATTCGACGCCGACGAGTCCCGTGGTCGAGGCGTTCGTTCGTTCGGACAGGCGCGCGCCGGTGAGCTGGAACCCGACCAGGTCGGGCACGAGGAGGAGTGAATCGGCGAAGCCGAGCCAGCTCTTGGAGGCACCGTCGTTGCTGTCGCGTTCTGCGAGCTGCTCGGCGGCGAGCTGGTACAGCGTGTTGAACGGCAGGAACTGCAGTCCGTTGCGACGGTAGAGCTCGTCGAACGGCGCGATGGCGTGTACCGCTTCGACCCCGGCGGCGGCGCGTTCGTCGCGGTAGTGGAACGGCTCGCCGAGCATGCGGTTGCCGCGCAGCAGCGCGTAGTCGACGGCCCACGAGTCGACGCCGATCGACGCGACCTCGGGCTCCTCGCGGAGCGCCTGCGCGAGTCCGGTGGTGATGCTGCGGTAGAGCCCCGCGAAATCCCAGTGCAGGCCGGAGGCGAGCCGCACGGGCTCGTTCGCGAATCGTGCGACCTGGCGGATCTCGAGTGACCCGGCGCCGCGCCCGTCGACGTGGCCGAGTACGACGCGCCCGCTCGTCGCCCCGAGGTCGACTGCCGCGACGGTGCCGTGGGCCCCGCTCACCTCGAGCTCCGTTCGCCGAGTAGAGCCCGACGACCCTTCGACCGGCTCAGGGAGCGGAGAGCGCGCATCGAGACGCCGTGCGAGATCTCGATGCGCTCGCCGGCGCTCGCTACTCGATCAGCGTGTGCGCTCACCGCAGGAACGCCGCCGCGACGCCCGCGTCGACGGGGATGTGCAGGCCTGTCGTGTGCGAGAGCTCGGGCCCGGTGAGCACGATGACCGCGTTGGCGACGTGCTCGGGGAGCACCTCGCGCTTGAGGATCGTGCGCTGGGCGTAGAACTTGCCGAGATCCTGCTCTTCGATGCCGTAGGTCTTGGCGCGGTTCGCGCCCCAACCCGAGGCGAAGATGCCCGAGCCGCGCACGACGCCGTCGGGGTTGATGCCGTTGACCTTGATGCCGTACTCGCCGAGCTCGACCGCGAGCAGGCGCACCTGGTGGGCCTGGTCGGCCTTCGTCGCCGAGTAGGCGATGTTGTTCGGCCCCGCGAAGACCGAGTTCTTCGACGAGATGTAGATGATGTCGCCGCCGAGGCCCTGGTCGATGAGCACGCGCGCGGCGGCCTTCGACACGAGGAACGAGCCCTTCGCCATGACGTCGTGCTGCAGGTCCCAGTCGGCTTCGGTGGTCTCGAGCAGGGGCTTCGAGAGCGACAGGCCGGCGTTGTTGACGATGAGGTCGAGGCCGCCGAAGGCGAGCAGGGCGTCGTCGATCGCGCGCTGCACGGCTTCGCCGTCGGTCACGTTCGCGGCGACGCCGATCGCGACATCCGTGGTGCCGAGTTCTGCGGCGGCGGCCTGCGCCTTGTCGAGGTCGAGGTCGGCGATGACGACGCAGGCACCCTCGGCAGCGAGGCGGGTGGCGATGGCCTTGCCGATGCCGGATGCCGCGCCGGTGACGAGCGCGATGCGGCCGGCGTGCGGCTTCGGCTTCGGCATGCGCTGGAGCTTGGCCTCTTCGAGCGCCCAGTACTCGATCGCGAACTTCTCGGCGTCGCTGATGGGGGAGTAGGTCGAGAGCGCCTCGGCGCCGCGCATGACGTTGATCGCGTTGACGTAGAACTCGCCGGCGACGCGGGCCGTCTGCTTGTTCGCGCCGTAGCTGAACATGCCGACGCCCGGGATCAGCACGATGAGCGGGTCGGCGCCGCGGATCGCGGGCGACGCCGGTTCGCTCGCTGAGCCCGTCGAAGCGTACGCGTCGTAGTACGCCTGGTAGTCGGCGCGATACTCCTCGTGCAGCTCCTGCAGGCGCGCGACGGATGCCTCGATACTCGCGTCTGCCGGCAGGTCGAGCACCATCGGCTTGACCTTGGTGCGCAGGAAGTGATCGGGGCAGCTCGTGCCGAGTGCGGCGAGCCGCGGGTGCTCGGCGCGCGCGAGGAAGTCGAGCACCTCGGGTGCGTCGGTGAAGTGGCCGACCATGGGCTTGTCGTGCGAGGCGAGGCCGCGGATCGTCGCCGCGAGGGCGGCGGCCTTCGCACGGCGTCCGGATGCCTCCAGCGGCGCGTAGCCCTCGAGCTCGGTGCCGAACGGGTCGGCCTTGCCGTGCTCGGCGATGTAGGCCGCGGCGGTGTCGATGATCCAGAGCGAGTTGCGCTCGGCTTCGTCGGAGGTGTCGCCCCACGCCGTGATGCCGTGGCCGCCGAGGATGCAGCCGATCGCCTGCGGGTTCGCGGCCTTGATCGCGGCGATGTCGAGGCCGAGCTGGAAGCCCGGGCGGCGCCACGGCACCCAGACGACCTTGTCGCCGAAGATCTTCTGCGTGAGCTCCTCGCCATCGGCGGCCGTCGCGATCGCGATGCCCGAGTCGGGGTGCAGATGGTCGACGTGCGCAGCATCGACGAGGCCGTGCATGGCCGTGTCGATCGACGGTGCAGCGCCGCCCTTGCCATGGAGCGTGTAGTCGAACGCGGCGACCATCTCGTCTTCGCGATCGACGCCGGGGTACACGTCGACGAGGGCGCGCAGGCGGTCGAGCCGCAGCACCGCGAGCCCCTGCTCGGTGAGCGTGCCGAGGTCGCCGCCCGAGCCCTTCACCCACATGAGCTCGACGGGCTCGCCCGTGACCGGGTCGGTCTCGGTGCCCTTGGCCGACGTGTTGCCGCCGGCGTAGTTCGTGTTCTTCGGATCGGCGCCGAGGCGGTTCGACCGTGCGATGAGGTCGGCTGCTGCCTGGTTCGTCATGAGGAGGTTCCTTCGGTGGTGCGGAGGGTGGCGGTGGTCTGGGTGCCGGATCGGAGTGGTCCGGTCGCGTCTGGAGTGAACCCGCGGGCGATCCAGCCCGCGTCTCGCGGGAGTCCCTCAGGCGCCCCAGCCGGCCTGCACGCCGCCGACGCGGTCGGCGGCGATCTTCGCAAGATAGCCGGATGCCGCGAACGCCGCCATCGGGTCGGCGGGCAGACCCCGCGACTCGCGCCACTCGGCCAGGGCCGGTCGTACGTCGGTGTAGAACGCGTCCATGAAGATGCGGTTGGCCTCGAGCACATCGCCCGACAGCTGCGCCGCCCGGAGTGCCTCGGTGTCGACGAGGAGGGCGCGGGCGGTCATCTCCTGCACGTTCAGCACGGAGCGGATCTGACCGGGCACCTTGTCTTCGATGTTGTGGCACTGGTCGAGCATGAACGCCACGTCGGGGTTGTTCAGGCCGCCGCCGCGGATGACCTCGAAGAGGATGCGGAACAGCTGGTACGGGTCGGCCGCGCCGACGATGAGGTCGTCGTCGGCGTAGAAGCGCGAGTTGAAGTCGAAGGAGCCGAGCTTGCCGAGGCGAAGCAGCTGCATGACGATGAACTCGATGTTGGTGCCCGGCGCGTGGTGTCCGGTGTCGAGGCAGACCATCGCCTTGTCGCCGAGTGCGGCGACCTGCACGTAGCTCGTGCCCCAGTCGGGAACGTCGGTGTGGTAGAACGCCGGCTCGAAGAACTTGTACTCGAGCACGAAGCGCTGCTCGTCGCCGAGGCGCGCGTAGATCTCGCTGAGCGACTCGTGCAGGCGGTCCTGACGGCCGCGCAGGTCGGCCTGGCCCGGGTAGTTCGAGCCCTCGGCGAGCCAGATCTTCAGGTCGCGCGAGCCCGTCGCGTGCATGATGTCGATGCACTCGAGGTGGTGGTCGATGGCCTTGCGGCGCACGGCGGCGTCTTCGTGGGTGAGCGCGCCGAACTTGTAGTCGTCGTCTTGGAAGGTGTTCGAGTTGACGGTGCCGAGGCTGACTCCGTGGTCTTCGGCGTACGTGCGCAGCACGCCGTAGTCGTCGACCTTGTCCCACGGGATGTGCAGCGCCACGGTCGGGGCGAGCGCGGTGAACTTGTGCACCTGCGCGGCATCCGCGATCTTCTCGAACGGGTCGCGAGGGGTGCCGGGCGTCGCGAACACCTTGAAGCGGGTGCCCGAGTTTCCGAACGCCCACGAGGGCAGCTCGATGGCCTGCCGGCCGAGCTGGCCGAGGATGTCGCTAGAGAGGATGCTCACGAGTGGCTCTTTCCGGTGTGTCTGTTGGTCGGTCTGGTGCGCGGGGCCGATGGCAGCGCGCTGGTGTGGTCGTTCACTGCTCGTCGCCGAGCGCGGCGAGTTGGTCTTCGAGGTGGAACACCTCGGGGAGTCTGGGGGCGGCCTGGTCGGGGCGTCCGCCGAGGGAGATGAAGAATTCGGCCATGTCGGCCTCCCAGGCCGCGGTGCGCGGGTCGAGTTCGAGGGACGCCTGCGATGCCGCGTCGTCGTCGGTCTCGTAATACCCGATGAGGAGGCCGTCGGGGCGGAGGAAGAGGGAGTAGTTGCGACGACCGGATGCCTCGATCGCGTGTAGCATCTCGGGCCAGACGGTCGCGTGGCGGGTGCGGTATTCGTCGAGGCGCGCGGGGTCGACCTGCAATTGGAAGCAGACCCGTTCGCTGGCGTGCGTCGCGCTCATCCTCGAGCTCCGTCCCGTTCCGAATATTTCTGAATCGTTTCAATACTACGGTCTGCGCGCCGAGTCCGCAACTGGACCGGCATCAGGAATGCGCTTTCTGCGTCGAGTTCACGTGTGCGGCCGTGCTGGCGAAAAGGGTGAGGCCCGGCCGAATGGATCCGGCCGGGCCCCGCCCCCGCGATCGACTAGAAGTCGAAGTCGCCGATGTTCTCCGCGTCGAACACGTACGGGTCACCGAGCAGCACGACGCCGTCAGCTCCGACCGTGTACTCGCCGAGCTTGCCGGCGTCGAAGGTGTCGCCCTCGGCTCCGGTGATGTCGCCCTCGATGAGCGCCTTCGCTGCGAACGCCGAGAGGTAGCCGAGGTCGGCCGGGTTCCACAGGGCGAACGCCGTGACGGTGCCGTCTTCGACGTACTCGCGCATCTGGTTCGGGGTGCCGAGGCCGGTCAGTGCGACCTTGCCCTTGTACTCCGAGGTCTGCAGGTAGCGCGCGGCCGCGGCGATTCCGACGGTCGTCGGCGAGACGATGCCCTTGAGGTTCGGGTGGGTCTGCAGCAGCGCCGCCGTCTTGTCGAACGAGGTCTGGTCGTCGTCGTCACCGTAGACGACCTCGACGACCGCGATGTCGGGGTGGCTCGCGGCGAGCTCTTCCTTCATGAGCTCGATCCAGGCGTTCTGGTTCGTGGCGTTGGCCGATGCCGACAGCACGGCGATCTCGCCCGCATCGCCGATCTGCTCGGCGATGAGGTCGACCTGCACCTTGGCGATGCCCTCGGAGTCGGCCTGGTTCACGAACAGGTCGCGGCAGTCGGCGTTGGTGTCGGAGTCGAACGTGACGACCTTGACACCGGCGTCACGCGCCTCGTTCAATGCGTCGCAGATCGCCTTCGGGTCGTTCGCCGAGACGGCGATCGCGCCGACGCCCTGCTGGGTGAGCGTGTTGATGTAGCTGACCTGGCCGTCGGGCGTCGCCTCGGCGGGTCCGACCTCGGCGAACGTGCCGCCGAACTCCTCGATCGCCTCTTCGCCACCGGCGTTCGAGGTGTCGAAGTACGGGTTGCCGAGGTTCTTCGGCAGGAACGTGATGGCCAGGTTGCCGCCGTCGCCCTCGCCTTCGCCGCCGGTGCCCGAGTCGCCGGCAGCACAGCCGGTCGCCACGAGCGCGATGCTCACCGCGAGTGCGGCGAGCGCCGCGACGCGGGTCTTCTTCTGAAACAACATCGTTGTTCGTCCCTTCATTGGATGGCGTCGATGTGCTGTTCGCATCGACGGTGGTGCGGTCTGGTTACCCTGCTGTGGAGACCTCGACGCGCGGTTTTCCCCCCGACGCCTGCCGCTGCGACTGTCGTCGCCCCTGCAGCCAGGCCAGGAAGCTCGAAGACACCACCGAGATCACGAGCAGCGCCCCGGTGATGATGTTGATGACGTCGGAGGTGACGTTCGCGAGCCGCAGTGCGCTCGCGAGCACGCCGATGAGCAGCACGCCGGCGACGACGCCGTGAAGCGCGCCGCGGCCGCCGAAGACGCTCACGCCGCCGAGCACGACCGCGGCGATGACCTGCAGTTCCATGCCGGTCGCGTTGTCGCCGCGGGCGCTGCCGAACCGCAGCGTGTAGTAGATGCCCGCGAGCGCCGAGACGAGGCCGGCGAACACGAAGAGGATGAACTTCGTACGTGCCACGTTCACACCCGAGAAGGCTGCGGCCTCCTTCGAGAGGCCGATCGCGTAGATGCCGCGGCCGAACGGCGTGAAGTGCAGGAGCACCGCGAACGCGACGAGCAGCACGAGGAACGGGATGATGACGAGCGGGATGCCGGTGGCGCCGAGCTTCGCCTTGGCGAGGTCGGTCCAGAACTCGGGGAAGTCGGTGACCGCGGTCGTGCCGAGCAGGCCGACGGCGAGCCCGCGGAAGAGTGCGAGCGTGCCGATCGTGACCGCCAGGGAGGGCAGGCCGACGACGGTGACGAGGAAGCCGTTGACCGCACCGCCGATGCCGCCGACGACGAGCGCGATCAGGGCCGCCACCTCGAAGGGCATGCCGCCCTGGGTGAGCACGCCGGTCACGACGCTCGAGAGTCCGACGACGCTCGCGACCGAGAGGTCGATCTCGCCCGTGATCATGATGAGGGTCATGGGCAGCGCGATGAGCAGAATCGGCGCGACGTCGAGGATGAGGTAGGTCGTCGTGATCGGCTGGGCGAACCCGCGCACGGTCAGCGATGCGACGACGACGACGATCACGAGCAGGGCGATGATCGCCATTTCGCGGGTCAGCAGCACCCGCTTCCAGAGCGGCCGGTCGTAATCCCGGTAGCGGCGCGTCGCCGTGCCGGTCGAGTGGATGAGGCTCGTCATCAGCTTTCGTCCCTTGCTTCGAGGAGCTTGCGTTTCTGGCGCACGGCGAGCACGCGGTCGAGCACGATCGCACCGATGATGAGCACACCGACGACGGCGCGTTGCCAGAAGTCGGGGATGCCGAGGATCGGCAGGGCCCGGTTGATCGTGAGCAGCAGCACCGCACCGATCGCCGCGCCCCAGACCGAGCCGACGCCGCCCACGATCGCGACGCCGCCGATGACGGCGGCACCGACCGCGTCGAGCTCCCAGCCCGAGCCAGCTTGCGAGTTGATCGTGCCGTAGCGGGCGGCGTAGAGCACCCCGCCGAGTCCGGCCAGCGCGCCCGAGAGCACGAACGCGGTCAGGAGGCGACGCGTGATGCGCAGGCCGTAGAGCTCTGCCGCCGCGGGGTCGGAGCCGATCGCGTAGAACTCGCGGCCGCCGCGGGTGTTCTTCATGTACCAGGCGGCGATCACGAGCACGACGAACGCGATGATCGTGAGGATCGGGATGGTGAAGATCTGCCCCGTGCCGAGTGCGAGGAAGTCCTTCGGCAGGTCGGAGGCGTTCACCCGATCGCTGCCGGTCCAGAGCACGTTGATGCCGCGGTAGGCGTAGAGGGTGCCGAGGGTGATGACCATCGCCGGCACCTTCGCGAACGCGACGAGCGCGCCGTTGATCAGGCCGAGGAGCCCGCCGAATGCCATCGCGATGACGAACACCACGATGATCGGGATGCCTGGGATGTCGATGAACAGTCGCCCGGTCAGGTAGGCGGTCAGGCCGAGCACCGAACCGACCGAGAGGTCGACGTTGCGGGTGATCAGCACGATCGCCTGCCCGATGGCCACGAGCACCAGGATCGACGGCGTCAGCAGCAGGTCGCGCCATCCGTCGGTGCTGAACAGGAAGTTCGGGTTCGCGGCGGTCGCCGCGATCACGACGATGACGAGGGCGAGCAGGATGCCGAGTTCACGGGCCTTGCCGATGGCGCCGAGGCGCTTCGTCACGTTGGAGGTCGGGGTGGTGGTCGCGGTGCTCACGAGTGCTGCTCCTCGGCGTGGGTCGCGGCGAACATGACGTTCTCGGATGTCGCGTCGGCGCGGTCGATCTCGGCGGTGATGCGCCCCTCGCGCATCACCAGCACCCGATCGGCCATGCCGAGCACCTCGGGCAGTTCGGAGGAGATCATGAGGATGCCCATGCCCTGGCCGGCGAGCTCGGAGAGCAGGCGATGCACTTCGGACTTCGTGCCGACGTCGATGCCGCGGGTCGGCTCGTCGATGATGAGCACTGTCGGCTCGGTGGCGAGCCACTTGCCGAGCACGACCTTCTGCTGGTTGCCGCCCGAGAGTGTGCCCGCGATGGTGCTGAGCGCACTGGCCTTCACCTCGAGCCGGCTCGCCCAGACCTGCGCCGCCCGGTTCTCGATGCTCGAGGTGATGAGTCCGAACCTGGCGAGCTGCTCGCGGATCGCGAGCGTGGTGTTGTGCGAGACGCTCGAGTCGAGCACGAGGCCCTGCTTGCGGCGATCCTCTGGCACGAGGGCGAGGCCCTGGCGCATCGCCGCGGTCGGGTTCTTCGCGGGCACCGGCTTGCCGCTGAGGCGCACGGTGCCTGCCTGGTAGGGGTCGACGCCGAAGATCGCGCGGGCGACCTCGCTGCGGCCCGCGCCGACGAGGCCGGCGAGGCCGACGATCTCACCTGCGCGAACAGTGAAGCTGATGTCGTGGAAGATGCCCGCGCTCGTGAGGCCGTCGACCTCGAGCAGCGGAGCACCGATCGTCGCGGGCTGCTTCGGGAAGAGGTCGGTGACCTCGCGCCCGACCATCTGCTTCACGATCTCGTCGACGCTCGTGTCGGCGATGCGGCTCGTGGAGATGTACGAGCCGTCGCGCATCACGGTGACGGTGTCGCAGAGGTCGAAGACCTCGTCGAACCGGTGCGAGATGAAGATGAGCGCACGCCCTTCGTCGCGCAGGCTCCGGGCGATCTGGAAGAGACGGTCGACCTCGACGCCCGAGAGGGCGGCGGTCGGCTCATCCATGATGAGCACCTTCGCGTCGAGTGAGATGGCCTTGGCGATCTCGATGACCTGCTGGTCGGCGATCGAGAGGCCCTCGGCCGGACGGTCGGGGTCGATGCGCACGCCGAGACGCTGGAACAGCCCGTCGACCTCGCTCCGCATCGCCTTGCGGTCGATGCGGCCGAAGCGGCCGGTGGGCTGGCGGCCCATGAAGACGTTCTCGGTGACCGAGAGGTCGGGGAAGAGCGTGGGCTCCTGATAGATGACCGCGATGCCCGCGGCCTTCGACTCGGCGGTCGAGGTGAAGTCGACGTCGTCGCCGCCGAAGCGGAAGACACCTGCGTCGCGGCGGTAGAGGCCGGCGACGATCTTCACGAGCGTCGACTTGCCGGCGCCGTTCTCGCCGACGAGGGCGTGGATGGAGCCCGCGTACACCTCGATCGTGGCCGAGCGGAGCGCCACAACGGACCCGAACGACTTCTCGACGTCGCGGAGTTCCAACGCCGGGGCGTGGCCGGGGTTCTCGGGGGGAATCGTCATTGATCTGGACCTCAACTGCGGCGAGCCACTGTGCGGATGGGAAGCGAATCGGGTTGAATCGTTTCACGGGAGTGCTTGAAATGTACGTCGAACGCGCCGGTGGTGTCAAGTCGCGACGGGCGGTTCTGCCGGTCGTGGGTGCAGTCGATCGGCAAGTCGTGCTCGGCGCCCGAATCCGCACCGACCGACCCTGCGTCGCCGCTCTGTGATAGGTTCGTCGAACCGACACTTTTTGAATCGTTTCAAGCGATTCGCACGCGTGCGGGACGACGAGCCGGCGAACAGCGGGTGGTTGCCGCGCGGCCTTCTCAATGACGAGACCGGAGACACCCACCTCGATGTCGATCATCACCAGAGCGCTCGTTCGCGCCGATCGCTCGCGCCGTGCACGCACCACCATCACGTCGCTCGCTGTACTCGCGCTCTCGGCTGCACTGCTCGCGCCGATGGTCGCTGCGGGCCCCGCCGACGCGGCGAACGGCGACATCGCCGCGGCAGGACTCACCACGAACGGTCGCGTCGAACCGCTCGGTGTCACGGCGGATGCGCCGATCTTCGCGTTCAAGAGCGCCTCCACCGGGCGCGGTGTGCTGCAGAGCGCCTACCGGATCCGGGTCGGGGCAGGCGAGGACGCAACCGGCTCGAACCGGGTCTGGGACTCGGGCAAGGTCGACTCCGACCAGCAGTTCGACATCGCCTACGCGGGGCCGGCCCTCGAGTCGCAGTCGCGATACAGCTGGCAGGTCAAGGTGTGGGACGACCGCGGCAACGAATCGGACTGGTCGGATGCCGCATCCTTCGAGACCGGGATCTTCGACGCCGCAGAGTGGAAGGCCGACTGGATCGGCGCACCCGACCCTGCTGCGCAGGTCGCCGAATGGACCGACTACACGGTCGACATCGACTTCACCCCGACGGCCGACAAGGCCTTCGGGCTCTATCTCCGCTCCTCGGCCGACTTCGCCGACACCTACATGTGGCAGCTCAACGATTCCGACTCCGAGCACCCCGTGCTGCTGCTGCTCGGTTCTGGCCTCCTGGTCTGGCGTCGACGGCGCGCGGCGAGCCCGCGCCAGGCGCGAAGCTGAGCGGCGCCCGACGTGCTCGGAATCAACACCAGGAGCCATCTGGCTCTCACCATCACCGACGAAGGGAAGCACATGCGCGGGACCATCCGCACCCCGGCCCGATTGGTCGCCTCGGGCGCACTGGCGTTCGCCCTCGTGGCCGGCTTCGTCGCGCTCGACGGCGCTCCGAGTCCCGCGCACGCTGCTGCGACGCTCGAGGTCACGACGCTGAAGACCGACAGTGCGGTGAATCCGCTCGGCATCACCTCCCTCGATCCGAGCTTCAGTTGGCAGCTCGCCTCCTCGGCGCGCGACGTCATGCAGGCGAGCTACGAGGTGCGCGTCGCCGCCACGGTCGACGGCCTCGGTTCGGACGACGTCTGGAACTCCGGGGTTGTGGACTCCGATCGCTCGATCGACGTCGCCTACGAGGGTGCCGCGCTCGAGCCTTCGACCCGCTACCACTGGCAGGTGCGCCTGAGCACCGACGACGGGGTATCCACCGGCTGGAGTGACGCAGCGTGGTTCGAGACCGCGCTCGCCTCGCCCGACGACTGGGAGGCAGACTGGATCGGAGTCGACGCGCCCGCCCCGTGGGGCGACTTCGAGGTCGAACTCGACTTCACGCTGAAGCCCGGCACAGCCTTCGGCGTCTACTTCCGCGGCGACGACGCGTTGCGCAACACGTACATGTGGCAACTCAACGACGAGACGGCCGGCACGCCGAGGCTCCGCCCGCACGAGAACACGAACGGCTCGTACGCCGTGCTCGACGAGGTCGCCCTGCCCGCCGAGCTCGGCGCCGACGTGCTGAAGCAGCGCGGGACACTGCGCATCGAGGCATCCGGTTCCCAGATCACGACCTTCGTCAACGACGTTCAGGTCGACCAGCGCAGCGACTCGAGCTTCGAGTCGGGCGCCTTCGGCATCCGCACGAACGGCGCTGAGCAGGTCACGATCCACCGCGTCACCGCAGCCTCGGGCGACGAGACCCTGCTCGACGCCGACCTCGCCACCGACGTGAACCCGTTCACGGCGGGCACGAGCGTCGCAGGGTCGGGAGTCGTCGTCGCAGGCGACACGAACGCCGTCATCCGCAGCGCCGCATCGTCGCCGATGATGCGCGACGAATTCACCGTGGACAAGCCGGTCGCGAGCGCCCGACTCTCGGCATCCGCTCAGGGCGTCTACGAGTTCAGCCTGAACGGCGAGCGCGTCGGCGACCACGAACTCGCGCCGGGCTTCACCGATTACAACCTCCGCACCCAGTACCAGACCTACGACGTCACCGCCCAGCTTCAGCAGGGTGAGAACGCGATCGGCGTGATGGCCGGACCCGGCTGGTACGCCGGCAGCCTCGGCTGGTTCGGACCGAATCAGTACGGCGCGCAGCCGAGCGTGACCGCGCAGCTCTCGGTCGACTACGAAGACGGCACGAGCGAGACGTTCACGACGAACGAGCGCTGGAAGAGCGCGCCGAGCCCGATCATCTCGAGCGACCTGCTCATGGGCGAGAGCTACGACGCCCGCCTCGAGCAGGACGGCTGGAACACGGCATCGTTCACCCCGAGCGGATGGAGCGCCGTCGCCGTCGCCGACGATGGAGGCACCGAGACCCTCGTGCCCCAGGTCGACCCGCCCGTGCGCGTGACGCAAGAGGTCGTGCCGCTGAGCGTGACCGAGCCGACGGCAGGGCGCTACGTGTTCGACCTCGGCCAGAACATGGTCGGCAGGGTGCGCCTGCAGATCAGCGGCGTCGCAGGCCAGACGGTGACGCTGCGGCACGCAGAGGTCGTGCACGCCGATGGCACGATCGCCCCCGAGAACCTGCGCTCGGCGAAGGCCACCGACACCTACACGTTCGCCGAAGACGGCACGATCAGCTATGAGCCGCGCTTCACCTTCCACGGGTTCCGCTACGTCGAGCTGAGCGGCGTCACTGCGCCGCCGACGGTCGCTGCGGTCACCGGCCTCGTGATGAACTCCGACGCCGAGTTCAGCAGCACCTTCGAGACCTCGGACGCCATGGTCAACCAGCTGCAGAGCAACATCGTCTGGGGTCAGCGCGGCAACTGGCTCTCGATCCCGACCGACACTCCGGCTCGCGACGAGCGACTCGGCTGGACGGGCGACATCAACGTCTTCGCGAGCACCGCGACCTTCAACATGGACTCGCAGACCTTCCTCACCAAGTGGATGCGCGACCTGCGCGACGCGCAGCTGCCGAATGGCGCCTACCCCGAGGTCGCACCGCAGTTCTGCAAGGATCCCGCCGTGCACTCCTCGTGCGGCGGCGGCTCCACCGGGTGGGCCGACGCCGGCATCACCGTGCCGTGGACCCTCTGGCAGAGCTACGGCGACACGGCCGTGATCAAGGAGAACTACGACTCCATGGCCGAGTACATCGGCTTCCTCGAGGGCATCGCACCCACCGGCATCCGCCCGAACTACGGAACCTGGGGCGACTGGCTGAACCTCGACGACCCGACCCCCGCCGACCTGCTCGGCACGGCGTTCTACGCCCAGAGCGTCAACCTGATGGCGCAGATGGCCGACGCGATCGACCGGCCCGCGGATGCCGCGCGCTACACCGCACTCTTCGAACGCATCGCCGCCGCCTACCAGGAGAAGTTCATCGCCGACGACGGCAGCATCGCCGGCAACAGCCAGACGGCGTACACCTCCAGCATCGCGTTCGGGCTCGTGCCCGACGACCTGGTCGATGAGGCAGGCGAGAAGCTCGCCGCCGCCGTCGCGGCGCGGGGCGGCCACCTCGCGACCGGGTTCCTCGGCACCTTCAACCTGCTTCCGGCGCTCAGCGCTGCCGGTCAGTCGGATGTCGCATACCAGTTGTTGCTCAACCGGAGCTACCCCTCGTGGGGCTTCCAGATCGATCGCGGCGCCACCACCATGTGGGAGCGCTGGGACTCGATCCGCGAAGACGGCAGCTTCGGCGACCTGGGCATGAACTCCTTCAACCACTTTGCCCCCGGCGCCGTCGGCAACTGGATGTACCGAACGATCGGCGGTATTCAGCAGCTCGAACCGGGCTACAAGAAGACCCTGATCGCGCCCACCCCCGGCGGCGGGCTGGCGTACGCGAAGGTCGGCTACGACTCGGTGTACGGGCCCATCACCTCCGATTGGAAGCTCACGGCCGACGGCCTCGCACTCACGGTCGACGTGCCGGCGAACACCACTGCCACGGTCGAGCTGCCGGCGGGCAACACGGTCGCCGTGCTCGAGTCGGGCATCGCCGCAGCGGATGCCGACGGCGTGCACTCGCTGAGCGTCGACGCGGGCACCGCCAGCGTCGAAGTCGGCTCGGGCCACTACGAATTCACGGTCGACGCCGACCGCGGCCGCTTCGGCGACCTGATCGCCGCGATCGACACGCTGCAGGACGTCGTCGACGACGTGGAGGGCGCGATCGGCGGCGATGCGGCCGGCGACCTCAAGGAAGCGCGCGAAGCGCTCAGCGCCCTCGCCGAGACCGGCCTCGAGCACTACACGGCGGGCGGGCTCGCGCAGAGCGCCTCCGCGGTTCACTCGGCGCTGGGAGAACTGACGGCGGCCG
The DNA here is from genome assembly GCF_059445445.1 of Agromyces sp. Y575. Taxonomy (NCBI): domain Bacteria; kingdom Bacillati; phylum Actinomycetota; class Actinomycetes; order Micrococcales; family Microbacteriaceae; genus Agromyces; species Agromyces sp. Y575. Next base: position 550,425 of record NZ_JCAIUI010000002.1, on the reverse strand, counting down.
ACGAGACCGCCGACGCGACGGATGAGCCGGCGCGCGGCGCACTGCAGGGCGCACTGACCGACATCCGTTCGGAGCTCGGTTCGCTCTCGGCCAGCCTTTTGGGAATCGCGGCCGAGCTCGAGACGCCGCTCGAGAGCGCGTTCCCGGGTGAGACCGCGGTGATTCCCGCACGGGTCACGAGCACGGGGGAGTTCGGGGTGGAAGCCGTGACGTTGACCCCGAGCGCGAAGGACGCCTGGGTGTTCGAGCCGGCTGCCGTCGAACTCGGAGCACTCGGCGCCGGGGCATCGCTCTCGGGCAGCTATACCGCCCTCGTTCCCGAGCAGCAGAAGAGCGGGGCCGTCACAGTGAAGGCCGTACTCGGCTACAGCTTCGAGGGCACGACGGCGAGCATTCCCGTGTCGGTGCCGCTGACGGTCGACTCGCCGCTCGTCGTGCAGAACCTGACGGCGACGCCAGCGACGGCGGCCCCCGAGGGCGTCGTTCGGCTGAGCGTCGAGGTCGTCAACGACTCGGGGCGCGACGTCACGGCCTCGGCCAGGGGCGGAATCGAGGGGGCGACCCTCGTGCTCGGCGAGCAGTCGGTCATCGCGGCCGGCAGCACCGCGGTGCTCGGCGTCGACGCGGTCGTGCCGCTCGCCGCCAGCGCCGGCGCGAACGAGGTGAACGTCTCGGTCGTCAGCGGCGACGTCGTCTACGGCAGCGCGAGCGGCATCGTCGCCGTCGAGCTCCCCGCGGTGGTCGGAGCGCTCGACCACGTCGACCTCGGTGACACCGCCTCCGAGACCGCGCACGCTCTGAGTGCCTCCGCGCGCTCGGGCACCAACACCGAGGCGGGGCTCACCCGCCGCTATGCGAACCGAGAAGACCCCGAGGGCTTCTTCGAGTTCGATCTCGCGGTCACGCCCGGCGAGCCGTTCCTGGTGCGCACGATCGAGACCTTCGACCGTGCGCAGACGAAGGAGTACGACGTCTTCGTCAACGGACAGCTCGTGCACCAGCGGCTCTACGCACACACCGGCGGACTCGGCACGGTCGCGTACCAGTTCGTCGTCGACGACGTCGCCCTCACCGAGACCGGCACCGTGCGCATCCGCTTCCAGAACAACGAGTTCGGTCGCAACTACGACGCCTCGCTCGCCGATGTCTGGGCCCTGCCGGTCTCGCCCGACCAGCTCGCTCCGAGCGTTGCGCTCGAGGCGCTCGCCCAGGGCACTCGTGGCCAGGGCGGATGGTTCATCGGTCCGGTCGACGTCTCGCTGACTGCGAGCGACGAACGGGCAGGCGCGGTGACGAGCGAGTACCGCATCGACGGTGGTGAATGGACGGGCTACGCCGCGCCCTTCACGATCAGTGAAGAAGGAGCCACGGTCATCGAGTACCGGGCGACGGATGCCGCGGGCAACGTGAGCGAGCCGAAGCAGAGCACGGTGAGCATCGATGTCACCGCTCCCGGTGTCATGCACAGCGTGAGCGCCGGTTCAGTCGGCGATTGGTTCGCCTCCGGCACCACGCTCACCATCGCAGCGACGGATGCGGGCAGCGGCGTCGCCGCGATCGAGTACCGTCTCGGCGCCGGCGCTTGGGTTCCATACACGAACGCCGTCGAGCTCCCGCTCGGCGAGACGGTGGTCGAGTACCGTGCTCGCGACATCGCCGGCACCGCCAGTGCGGTGTCGTCAGCCGCGTTCGCGGTCGACGGCGTCGCGCCGAGCGTGACTGCAGAGCGCAGCTCGGAACCCGCCGCCAGCGGGTGGCATCTCGTCTCGCCGACCGTCGAGCTCGCAGCATCCGACGCGGAAAGCGGCATGGGCGCGATCGAGTACGCGATCGGCGCCGGAGCCTGGACCGCCTACACCGCGGCGATCGGCATTCCCGAGGGCGTCACCGAGCTGCGGTATCGGGCGAGCGATGCGGTCGGCAACGTCGGCGAGACGATGATCGAGACGATCACGGTCGACAGTGTGCGACCGGAGGTCGCCGCCAGCCTGCAGGGCCGCGCGCTCAGCCTCACCGGCAACGACGAGGGTTCGGGTGTCGATCGCATCGAGCTCCGTCTCGACGGCGCGAGCGAGTGGACGCTCTACACCGGCGTGGTCGAGCTCGACAACCGCGCGCACGCCTTCGAGTTCCGCGCCTCCGATATCGCCGGCAACGTCGGCGCGATCGGAACGCGCACGGTCGTGGGCGGTTCGCTCTCACAGGCGGGCGCCAAGCCCGGCGACACCATCACGGTCAGCGGCGAGGGCTTCGCGCCGGGGGAGACGGTCACGATCGAGTTGCGCTCGGAGCCCGTTCGCCTCGGCGAGGCGGTGGCCGATGACGCGGGTGCCTTCAGCACTGCCGTGACCATCCCGAGCGACACCGCGACCGGCGAGCACCACATCGTGCTCACCGGGGAGAGCCCCGAGTCGACGATCTCCTTCGCGATCACGGTCGATCCCGACACGGTGATCCTGCCCGGCGGCATCGCCACGACCGGTGCGGTCGTGGCGCCCGTGCTGACGCTCGGTCTGCTGCTCGCGGGCGCGGGTGCCGCCCTCTTCCTCTGGCGGCGACGCAGGCCCCGCAGCGGCGTCGAGACCATGACGCCCACGGCGTGACCCACGGCTGCCGGCGCCCAGCGCGCCGGCAGCCTCACTCAGACCTCTCCTCTGCAACGGCGATTGGAACTCACCTCGTGCACACCCACACCACACTCGCGGTCGGGCGATCCGGCCGATCCGGCTTCGCGCGCTTCGGCGCGGTCGCGGCGGCCACGGCGCTCGCGCTCGCGCTCGTGCTCGTGCTCACCGATGGGGTCACCGCGACCGCGGTCACCGCAGCCGACGGCATCGCGGTCGGCACGCTCAAGACCGACAACCGTGCGACTCCGCTCGGCATCGGGGGCGAGACCCCCGGTCTCAGCTGGCAGCTCGATGCCGACGACGACGCTCGCGGGGTCGTGCAGAGCGCGTACCAGGTGCGGGCCGCCACGAGCATCGACGGGCTCGACGGCTCCACAGTATGGGACTCGGGCAAAGTGGACTCCGACCAGTCGGTCGAGGTGAGCTACGGCGGGCCCGCCCTCGAATCGCAGACCCGCTACCACTGGCAGGTCAAGGTGTGGGATGGTGCCGGCGACGAGTCGGAGTGGAGCTCCCCGAGCTGGTTCGAGACCGGCATCCTCGACAACAGCGAGTGGGCGGGCGACTGGATCGGTGGGCCGGACCCCGACGGCCAGCCGGCGGAATGGACCGACTACACGGTCACGGCCGACTTCACGCTCAAGCCCGGAACCGCCTTCGGCGTGTACTTCCGCGGCACCGGCGTGACCGGCGGCTCGAACGGCAACGCCTACATGTGGCAGCTGAACGACGAGACTGACGGCGTTCCGCGCTTGCGACCGCACGAGAAGACGAACGGCGGCTACAGCACGACGCCCGAGGTCGAGCTCACCGACCACGGTCTCGCGGCCGACGTGCTGAAGCAGCGTGCCACCGTCGCCATCACCGTCACCGGCTCGACGATCGAGACTCGCGTCAACGACCAGCTCGTCGACACCCGCTCGGACTCGAGCTTCGCGAAGGGCTACATCGGCTTCCGCACGAGCGCCAGCACCACCGCGCTCGAATCCGTCGTGATCCACTCGCTCTCGGTGACGACCCCCACGAAGACGCTGCTCGACACCGACTTCAGCAGCGGCAACCCCTTCGCCGGCGGCACCCTGGTCGACGACGGCCTCGAGGTCAGCGGCAACAACGACTTCCTCCTCGCCCAGAACACCGATCAGCCGCTGCTTCGCAAGGAGTTCAGGGTCGACCCGGACAAGACCGTCGAGCGAGCCCGCGTCTACGCCACCGCCCGCGGCATCTACGAGCTCAGCCTCAACGGCGCCAAGGTCGGCGATCTCGAACTCGCCCCCGGGTGGACCGACTACCACTCACGCATCGCCTTCCAGAGCTACGACGTCACCGAGCAGATCGCATCGGGCGAGAACACGATCGGTGCGATGCTCGCACCGGGCTGGTACTCGGGCCGGCTCGCCCACGTCGGCAACCACAACTACGGCGACCGCAACTCGCTGATCGCGCAGTTGCGCCTCGACTACAGCGACGGCAGCCACGACATCGTCGCCAGCGACGACAGCTGGAAGACGGCGACCGGGCCGTACGCCGCAGCCGACCTCATCGACGGTGAGACGTTCAATGCGCCCAACGAGCAGGCAGGCTGGAACGCCAACGGCTACGACGACAGTGAGTGGAGCGCTCCCTGGGTCGCCCCCTCCGAGACGGAGAAGCTCGAGCCTCAGACCGAAGAGCCCGTGCGCGCCACCGGCACGCGCCCCGCCCTCGAGCGCACCGAACCCACTCCGGGTGCCTACATCTACGACGTCGGCCAGAACATGGTGGGCGTCGCGAACATGAAGCTCACCGGCACCGCGGGCAGCACCGTGCGCATCCGCTACGCCGAAGAGCTCAACCCCGACGGCACCGCATACGTGGCCAACCTCCGCAGCGCGAAGGCCACCGACTACTACACCTTCGCCGCCGACGGCACGGCCCGGTACGAGCCGAAGTTCACCTTCCACGGCTTCCGCTACATCGAGATCACCGGGGTGACCGTCGCTCCCGAACTCGCCGACGTGACGGGTGTCGTCTGGGGTTCCGACCTCGGCTTCATCGGAGAGCTCTCGACCTCGAGCGCCATGCTCAACCAGTTGCAGAGCAACATCACGTGGGGCCAGCGCGGCAACTTCCTCTCCATCCCCACCGACACCCCCGCTCGTGACGAGCGCATGGGCTGGAGCGGCGACATCAACGTCTTCGCGCCCACCGCTTCGTTCAACATGGATTCGCTCAACTTCCTGTCGAAGTGGCTGGTCGACCTGCAAGACGGGCAGGCAGCCAACGGCGACTACCACGGCGTCGCCCCCTATACGGCGAACCTCGCCTGCTGCGGTGGCGGCACGGGCTGGTCTGATGCCGGCATCACGGTTCCGTGGGTCTTGTGGCAGAGCTACGGCAGCACGAAGCAGATCCGTGAGGGCTACGCCTCGATGACCGAGTACATGGACTACCTCGGCGCGACCTATCCGTCGATGGTGCGTGGTTCGAGCTACGCCGACTGGCTGAACCTCGACGACCCGACGCCCGGCGATGTGCTCGGCACGGCCTACTACGCCTACGTCGCGCAGCTCATGAGCGAGATGGCCGACGCGATCGGCGAGGATGCCGACGCCGAGCACTACGCCGAGCTCGCCACCCGCGGTGCCGAAGTCTTCGCCGAGCGCTTCATCGCAGCAGACGGCACGATCTCGGGCGACAGCCAGGCCGGCTACGCGATCGCCCTCGGCATGAAGCTGGTTCCGGCGGCGCAGCGCGACGCCGTCGCCGCACAATTCCTCGAGACTCTCGAGCGCCGCGACTTCCACCTCGCAACGGGGTTCCTCGGCACCCCGTGGCTGGTTCCCGCGCTCAGCGAGAGCGGCCACCTCGATGAGGCCTACCGACTGCTCATGAACGACACCTTCCCCTCGTGGGGCTATGAGGTCGCCATGGGGGCGACCACGATGTGGGAGCGCTGGGACTCGATCAAGCCCGACGGCAGCTTCGGCGACGTGAGCATGAACTCCTTCAATCACTACGCCTACGGCGCCATCGGCGATTGGATGTACCGCAACATCGGTGCCATCTCCAACGGCAGCCCGGGGTACAAGCACTCGGTCATCGCGCCGAAGCCCGGTGGTGGCCTGAGCTACGCCACCGGTTCCTACGAGTCGGTCTACGGCACGATCGCCACGGACTGGAAGCAGGACGGCAGGGACTTCACGCTCGACGTCACGATTCCGGAGAACACCACCGCGACCGTCGTGCTCCCGTCGGGAACGCCGTGGGCCATCACCGAGAGCGGCGCGGCGGTGACGGATGCCCCGGGCGTGACCCTCGGGGAGTCCGAGGCCGGCAGCACCTCGCTCGAGGTCGGCTCCGGCACCTACTCCTTCGCGGTCGACGGCGAGGTGCTCGAACTGGGCGCGATCCTCGACGAGCTGGAGGCGACGAGCGCGAAGGTCACCGAGCTGGTGGCGACCGGCGACCTGAAGAGAGAGCAGGCCGCCGAGATCCTCGACTCCGTCGACGAGCTCACGGCCATAGCGCTCGAGGCCATCGAGCAGTTGAACGCGGGAGGCATCGATGAGGCCGTCGCGAGCCTCGCCGCGTTGATCGACGGTGTCGACGAAATCGAGTCGACGATCGATGGTCAGGAGCACAGAGGTGCCACCGAGAAGGCGCTGCGCTCGCGCGTCGACGCGCTCCGTGCCGCGCTGAGCGATGCGGTCGCGTCGCTCGCCGGCGTGAGTACCGAGCTGCGCGTGATCTCCGAGCTCGCCACTCCGGGCAGCACCGTGGCCATCGAGCTCGATGTGCACAACGGGTCAACCGTGCCGCTGCACGACGCGGCGGCGTCGATCGTCGCAGCTGAGGGGTGGACCCTGACCCCGGAATCGGCTGCACTCGAAGCTGAGATCGCCCCCGGGGCGACAGGCACGCTCGCATTCGACGTGACCGTTCCCGACGACGCCGAGCCCACTGAGACGGGATCCCTGCGCGCCACCGCCACCTTCGTGCGAGGTGACGACGAACTGCTCAGCGTCGCGAAGGCCCGCTTCGCGCTCAGCTCGCCGCTGACCATCGGCACCGCCGTGGTCACCCCGACGCCGGTCTCCGCCGACGGCCTGGCCACGATCACGGTGCCGGTGACCAACGGGGGCACCTCCCCGGTGTTCACTGCCGTCGAGGCATCCGTTCCCGCAGGCTGGAACGGTGCCCCGCGTTCGGCGCAGCACGTGGTGCCGGCGGGCGAGACGGTCGACTTCGTGCTCGACGTCGCCGTGCCGCTCACCGTGAGCGCCTACCGTGTCGAACTGCCACTCACCGCGGTGCGCGGTGACGTCGCGATGGCGACGGGCTCGGCAACGCTCGTGCCGACGTTCGACGCGGCGCAGTACGACCACGTCGACCTCGGCGCCGCGGCATCCGAGACCGCCCATGACCTGACCGCCCACCCGAGTTCCGCCACGAGCACCGAAGCGGGCCTCAGCCGGCGCTACTCGCACGGCGGGGTACCCGGCTCGTGGTTCGAGTTCGACGTCGCGGTCGAGCCGGGCAAGCCGTTCGTCGTCGATGTCGTCGAGACCTACGGCTCGACGTCGACCAAGCAGTACTCCATCTCCGCCAACGGCGTGCCCGTGCACTCGCGGGAGCACACCAGCGACGCCGGCGTCGTCGGCTACTCGTTCACGGTCGACGACACTGAGATCAGCGCCTCGGGAACCGTTCGCCTGCGCTTCCAGCGTGGCGCCGACAACGCCATGGGCGATCCGTCGATCGCCGATGTGCACGTGCTGCCCGTCAGCGTGATCGACCACGTCGACCTCGGTCACTCCTTCTCCGAGGCGCAGCACGGAATCGCGGCGTCGTCGACCTCGGGCACCGCGCCGGACGAGGCAGGGCTGACCCGTCGCTACTCCGGCGTCACCACGCCGGGTTCGTACTTCGAGTTCGATGTCGCCATCGAGCAGGGGCAGCCGTTCCTCATCCGGGCACGCGAGACCTACGACAAGGCGCAGACGAAGGACTACATCATCACGGTCGACGGCGCCGTCGTCGACAATCGCACGATCGTGCGCACCGAGAACTCGGTCGGCACCATGGACTACCAGGTGCTCGTCGACGACCCGGCGCTGCTCGACGCGACGTCGGTGACCGTGCGCATGCAGAAGACGGACACGGGCCAAGAGCTCTACGACCCCTCGGTCGCCGATGTCTGGATCCTGCCCGTCGCACTCGACGTCCAGGCTCCCGTGGTCTCGGCTTCGGTCGCCACAGCGGTCGCCGGTGCAGAGGGCTGGGCGCGCGGTGCGGCCACGGTCGAACTGAGCGCACAGGACAACCGCTCGGGTGCCGTCCAGATCGAGTACTCGCTCGACGGCGCGGAGTTCCTCGCCTACGCCGAGCCGGTCGCGATCGGCGACGACGGCGAGCACGAGCTGCGCTTCCGGGCGACGGATGCCGCGGGCAACACGAGCGCAGAGGCATCCGTGCCGGTGCGAATCGACCAGGTCGCTCCGGTCGCCGCCATCTCGGTGACGCCGGCGGCGACACCCGATGGCTGGCTCCCGCTCGGCTCGACGGCCACGCTATCGGCGACGGATGCCACGAGTGGCGTCGCCACGATCGAGTACCGCATCGACGGCGCCGCGTGGCAGAACGCCGTGGCCCCGATCGACCTGCCGCACGGCGAGTACGCGCTCGAGTACCGGGCGAGGGATGCCGCGGGCAACGTCTCGGCGGTCGCGAGCGAGAGCCTGCGCGTCGACACGGCGGTTCCCGCGGTCGAGGCGAAGGTCTCCGGTACGCCAGGTGCGGGCGGATGGCTCGTCGACTACGCACGGGTCTCGCTGCTCGCCGCCGACGCCGACAGCGGTCTCGACGCCGTCGAGTACCGCCTGAACGGCGGCGACTGGCGGGCCTACACCGCGCCCGTTCCGGTCGAAGACGGCGTGACGCTGTTCGAGTACCGCGTGAGCGACAATGCCGGCAATCCGAGCGTGCAGGGCAATGTGACCGTGCGGGCCGACGGCGAGGCGCCGACGGTGTCTCCCGTGCAGCTCTCGGCAGAGCGCCTGCTCACGCTCGGCGGCAGCGACGCGGCATCCGGAATCGCCCTCATCGAGTACGCCGCCGATGGCGGTGACGAATGGACCGGCTACGCCGGCCCCGTCACGATCGGCACGCACTCGCAAGAGCTGCGGGTCCGGGTGACAGATGCCGCCGGGCACCGGAGCGACGAGCTCACGGAGATGCTCGTCGGTGGAACCATCTCGACCGATGCGGTCAAGCCGGGCGACACGGTCGACGTCACGGGCGCAGGGTTCACTCCGCGTGAGACGGTTCGCATCGAACTGCACTCCGACCCGGTGCTGCTCGACTCGGTGGTCGTCGACTACGCCGGAACGTTCGCGGCAACCGTGACGGTGCCGACGACCGCGGAGGTCGGTGCCCATGAGATCGTGCTGCTCGGCTCCGAGTCGGGCAGCGAGGTGCGGTTCGCCTTCGACGTGACGGCGGACGGCCTGCCGCCGGGTGGCGCGCCCGGCGGCAACGGTGCCGGCACCGACGGCCCGTCCGACATGGCGGCGACCGGGTTCGACGTCGCACCGATGCTGGTGCTCGGTGGGTTCGCGGTACTCGGCGGGCTCGTGCTGCTCATCGCACGCCGCCAACGAGGCGTCACCGTTCGGGGCGACCTCCGATGAGACGCGCCCGCCCGTCAGATTCTCTCCACAACATGATTGGACAACCGCCCGTGCCTCGTACGTCTCCTTTCCGTTCTCGTCTTCGCCGGCGCGGCACCGCGGCCATCGCTGCAGTGCTCGGCATCGGGCTCGCGGCGAGCGGTCTCAGTGCGACGCTCGCTCCGACGGATTCCGCGGCCGCGGCTCCGGCTGCTGCTGCCGTCGCCGCCGCGCCCACCCTGACCCTGTCAGCCCTCGAGGTCGAGAACCGCACGGAACCGCTCGGCATCGACGTCGAGAAACCGCGGTTCTCGTGGGTCGTCGAGAGCGACGAGCGCGATGTGCAGCAGGCCTCCTACCGGCTGAGAATCGCACCGGCGGGCGCCGACATCGACGACGCCGTCTGGGACAGCGGGGTCGTGGCATCTGCCGACTCGACCGCGGTCGAGTTCGGCGGCGAGCGTCTCGCGGCCGCGACCGACTATCGGTGGCAGGTCGACGTCGAGACCAATGCGGGGGAGGCGAATGCCGGGTCGACCTTCAGCACCGGGCTCTTCGCCGAAGACGACTGGGCGGGCAGCGCCTGGATCGGTCGCGACCGCCCCCAGAACACCACCGGCATGGAGCTCTCGCTCGCGGGCGCCAGCTGGATCCATCCGCCATACCCCGGCGGCAACACCCCGCCCGGGTACTTCCGGAAGACCTTCGACCTGCCGAGCGACAAGATCATCGACCGGGCGGAATTCGTCATGTCGGGCGACATGGGGTTCTCGGCGCACCTGAACGGCACGCAGATCGCCACCGGCGCTTCGGTCTCCGACGCGTGGAAGACCGCGACTCGCGTGCAGGCGTTCCCGCTCCTCGGCCAGAACGTGCTCGCAGTGAGGCTCGACAACGCCGCGAAGGCGTACGGCGCGGTCGTCGGCAAGCTCGTCGTGCGATTCACCGACGGCACCGTGCAGGAGATCGTGACCGACGCGAGCTGGCTCGCGAGCGAATCGGCGAAGACCGGCTGGCAGGCAAAGGGATACGACACCTCCGGCTGGGTGGCTGCGACCGCTCGTGCTCCCTACGGCGGCAGCCCATGGGGCGAGCAGGTGACCGTGCCGGTGCAGCCGACGGCTGACACCCGGAGCACCTTCGACACGGCATCCTGGATCATCCCGCCGATCGGCACTCCTTCCACCGACAACCCGATCCCGTCGACGCTCTTCCGCACGAAGATCACCGTCTCCGAGACGAAGGAGGTCGCCTGGGCGCAACTCGCCATGACCGGCGACCAGCAGGTCGACGCGTACTGGAACGGCGTGAAGGTCACCGCCAACACGGGCGGCAACAACGACTGGCAGACGGCTCGTGTCGTGAACCTCTCGACCGTAGCCGGCGAGAACGTGCTCGCATTCGGGCTCACCACGCCCGGCTCGAGCCAGAACGGCGGGGTGCTCGGCGCCCTCCGCATCGGCTACACCGACGGCACGAGCGAGCAGATCGTGACGAACAGCGGCTTCAGGTCGCTCATCTCGAGCGCGGCCGACGCCCCAGCAGGCTGGAACCTCGCCGCGTTCGACGACTCGGCGTGGGAGAACGCCCAGGCGAACTCCCTGTACCGCGGCGGTGTCTACGGCGGGCGGGTCACGATTCCCGAGCTCGACGCAGGCGGCGACGTGCTGACCTTCGACGCCGCGAACTGGATCTGGACCCCCGAGGTGGGCGCACCCGTGGCGCCGGCCGAGGACCGGGCATTCCGCACGACGCTCGAGACGCCGAGCGGCACGGAGGCCGTGAAGGCCGAGATCATCCTGACCGCCGACGACTCCTTCAAGCTGTGGGTCAACGGCGCGCTCATCGGCCAGACCGAGGGCGCGACGAATGAGTGGCAGAGCTCGAAGCGATTCCGCGTCGACCTCGACGACGGCGACAACGTCGTCGCGGTGCGCACGACGAACGGTCCGGGCTCGCCTGCCGGTCTCCTCGCCGTGATCCGCGTCGCGTACGCCGACGGGTCGGAGCAGATCTTCACGACGGATGCCGCGTGGAAGGCCTCGAAGGTCATCCCCGCCGGGTTCGAGGAGCCGGACTTCGACGACTCGGCGTGGGCTCCGGCTGCCGTGCAGGCGCTGTACGGCACAGGCCCATGGGGCGCCGGCGTGCGACTGCCCGTCGAGCCCGCCGCAGCGGCGCCGTTGCTCCGCAAGGAGTTCACGGTCGATCGCGCCGTCGCCACGGCGAAGATCTACGTCGCGGCTGGCGGTTACGCCAACCTCAGCCTGAACGGTGCGCCGATCAACGACGAGATCCTGTCGCCGGGGTTCACCGACTACGACGATCACGCCCAATACACCGTGACCGACCTCACCGAGCAGCTCGCACAGGGCGACAACGCGCTCGGCATGGAGCTCGGCCGCGGCTTCTACGGCATGACGAACCCCAACGTGTGGAACTGGGAGAAGCCGCCGTTCCACGATGAGCCCGTCGGCCGCGTGCTGCTGCGCATCGAGTACACCGACGGCACGAGCGAGGAGATCGTCTCCGACCGCACCTGGAGCCTCCACGACGGTCCGACCGTGCTCGACGACCTCTTCGGCGGCGAGACGTACGACGCGAACCGCGTGCAGACCGGCTTCGACACCGTCGGGTTCGACGACGGCGACTGGGCGGCCTCGAGTGAGGTCTCCGGCCCCGCCGGCACGCTGATCAACCAGCAGCAGCAGCCGATCCGCGTCACCGAGCGCCTCGAGGCCGAGTCGGTCGACGAGGTCGTCGACGGCGTCTACGTCGTGAAGTTCCCGAGGGTGATCGCCGGCACGGTCGAGTTCACCGCCGAGGGCGAACAGGGCACCACCATCCGCGCGCAGTACGGCGAGAAGCTCCGCGACGACGGCCGCCCCGACTTCTCGAACAACGGCGGTTTCGCGAACGGCTTCCAGACCGACCGGTTCATCCTCGCCGGCAGCGGCGAGCCCGAGACCTGGGCGGGCCGCTTCTCGTACAAGGGCTTCCAGTACATCGAGGTCTCGGGGTGGCCGGGCGACTCGGCGCCGCCGGCCGAGGCGTTCGTCGCCGAGGTGCTGCACACGGATGCCGCGGAGACCGGTTCGTTCGAGAGCGCGAACCCGATCATGAACCAGACCCACCGCGCGGTCGTCGACACGATGCTGAACAACCTCCACGGCATCCCGACCGACACCCCCATGTTCGAGAAGAACGGGTGGACCGGAGACGCGGCCGTCGGCGCCGAGATGTTCCTCATGAACCTCGACACGCGGAACCTGTTCGAGAAGTGGATCGGCGACATCAACGACAGCCGCGACGCCGACGGTGCGCCGCTCGTCATCGCGCCGAGCTCGGGTCAGTGGGGCCAGTGGGGTGTCGCGCCGCCGTGGCATTCCGCGTACATCCTCATCCCGTGGTGGCTGTACCAGTACGGCGGCGATGAGCGCGTGCTCGAGCAGTACTACGACGGCATGAAGACATACGTCGACCTCGAGTTCGACCGCTCGAACAACGGGCTCGTCCGTGAGTCCCGGCTCGGCGACTGGGTGAGTCCCGAGGCGAGTCCGGCAGGCGGCAACGCTCCCGAAGACGTGCGGGTGAGTGCGACGGCGTACCTCTACACGATGCTCATGTCGATGGAGAAGACCGCGACACTGCTCGGGCAGCCCGATGACGCAGCGCACTTCGCGAACCAGGCCGCGGTCGTGAAGGTCGCCTTCAACACGCAGTTCCTCGACGCAGACGCCGGGCTCTACCGCGGCTCCGGCGATCGTGGCTACCGCCAGACGCACAACGCCCTCGCCCTCGCGTTCGGGCTCGCGCCCGACGAGGCGACCGCCGAGCGGGTGGCGGCGAGCCTCGCTGCCGACGTCGTCGCGAAGGGCGACAAGCTCAACACCGGAACGCTCGGTTCGAAGTACCTGCTGCCGATGCTGACGAAGTACGGCTACGGAGACCTCGCCTACCGGGTGGCCGTGCAGACCGAGTACCCGAGCTGGGGCTTCATGATCGAGAACGGTGCGACCACGATGTGGGAGCACTGGGCGCTCGAGGCCCGCTCGCGCGGTCACTACTTCCTCGGCACGGTCGACGACTGGTTCTTCCACGATGTCGCGGGAATCCGGAGCTCGGAGCTCACCGGCTACCGTGACGTGTCGATCGCCCCCCAGGTCACCGACCAGCTCGAGTGGGCGAAGGCGACGACGCCCACGCCGTTCGGTCCGATCAGCGTCGACTGGAAGAAGGTGGGGGAGCGCCTCTCGCTCGAGACGCATGTTCCGGTCGGTTCGACCGCGACGGTCAGGCTGCCCGCGGCGAACACCTGGGCCGTGACCGAAGGCGGCGACCCGCTCGCCGACGTCGACGGGGTGCGCGCGGTCGAGCAGGTCGGTGACGAGGTCGTCGTCACGATCGGCTCCGGCGACTACGTTTTCGACGTCGACCCGGCTGCAGGTTCGGTCGGTGCGATCCTCGACGCGATCGACGCCTCGCACGCGCAAGCCGAGACCGAGCGCGACGCTGGTCACCTCGATGCCGGGCAGTTCGCCGAACTGGCCGGACTCATCGAGGCGACTCGCGACCGCGCAGTATCCGCCTACGCCTCGGCGAGCGACGGCAAGCCGGCGCAGACCGCGAAGCGCCTCGCCCGCGTGCTCGAAGAGCTCGAGGCCGTCGACGAGTGGATCGCCGCGCTCGCCGAGGCCGCTCCGGCACTCGGCGAACGCGCCGGCACGGTGCGGTCGGTGACGAACACGACCCTCACCGAGCTGCTCGGCATCACGGTCGCCGCCGCGAGCGACGCTGCGGGCTACAAGCCCGGCGAGCCGATCACGATCACCGGCACGGCCCAGAACGGCCCGGTCGCCGCGATCGAAGCGGTCACCGCACAGGTCACGGGCCTTGCGGATGCCTGGGCGGCGAAGCCCGACGCGACGGAACTCGCCGAACGCCTGAAGCCCGACGAGGCCGGCTCGGTCGACCTCTCGCTCCAGGTGCCGGCCGACCAGGTGCCGGGTTCGGTGCCCGCTGCCATCCAGTTCGGGTACACCTTCGAGAAGCAGCGCGTCGAGACATCCGCAGCGCTGTCGATCGTCGTCGACTCGCCGGTCACGATGACGGTCGAGGCGGTTCCCCCGAGCGTCGCCCCCGGCGACACTGCTGTGCTTCGCGCGACCGTCGTCAATGCGGGTGAGCAGCCCGCCGTCGGCCGGATCGAGGCGACCGTTCCCGATGGCTGGGTCGTCCCGCTGCCCGGCGAGACGGTGATCGTGGAGCCGGGCGAATCCGCGCAGCACGAGGTGCCGGTGTTCGTGCCGCTCGGCACCGACCAGACGCCGAAGGGTGTCGAACTCTCGGCGGTGTTCGCCCACGACGGGGTGACGTTCGCGCAGGCCTCGACCGTGCTCACGATCGAGCTCGCGCCGATCACGAGCCCGCCGGCGGGCTACGACCACGTCGACCTCGGCGATTCGGCGTCGGAGACGGCGCACGCCCTCACAGCGTCGGCTTCGTCGGGTACGAACACCGAGGCAGGGCTCACCCGTCGCTACGCGGGTCACCTGACCGACTTCTCGTACTTCGAGTTCGACGCGGCCGTCGTCGAGGGTGAGTCGTTCGTGCTTCGCGTGACCGAGACGTACGACCGGCCCCAGACGAAGAAGTACAAGGTCTACGTCGATGGGGTCGAAGTGGCCGAGCGGCTCTTCAGCCACACAGGCGGTGTCGGCACCGAGACCTACGAAGTCGTCGTCGACGCCGAGCATGCGGCCGACGGGCCGGTGCGAGTGAAGTTCGAGAACCTCGACGATCACGGCTTCTACGACCCCTCGATCGCCGACGTCTGGACCCTTCCGGTCACGGCCGACGGCACCGCACCGCAGGTCACGGCGACCCTCGACCCGGCTGCTCCCGACCGCACGACGGGCTGGTACCGCACGTCGCCGGTCGAGGCGGTCATCGAGGCTCGCGACGACCGGGCCGGCGAGCTCATCGTCGAAGCGGCCTTCGGCGAGGAAGACTTCTCCGAGGTCGACGGACCGTTGTCATTCGACGCGGAGGGCAGCACTTCGCTGCGGTATCGGGCGACGGATGCCTCGGGCAACCGCAGCGACGAGCGGGAGCTGGCCGTGAAGATCGACACGGTCGCTCCGTCGACCGAGGCGGCCTTCGGCGCTGGATTCGAGGGCGACACCGCGATCGGATCCGGCACGATCGACTTCGACGCCGATGATGCGACCTCGGGCGTCGCGGTGACGAAGTACCGCGTCGGCGACGGGCTGTGGCAGACGGGTGAGTCCGTCGTGATCGAACGCGGCGGCGCGTTCACGGTCGAGTACGCCTCGACCGACGCAGCCGGCAACGTCGAGTCCGTGAAGTCGATCACGGGCACGATCGTCATCCCCGACACGACGGCGCCAACGGTGAGCGTCGAGACGACGAACGCCGGCGAGAACGGCTGGCTCCGCGCCGAGGCGACCGCGAAGCTCACGGCCGTCGACGAGGAGAGCGGGGTCGACGCGATCGAGTTCCGCATCGCCGACGGTGACTGGCAGCGCTACGTCGATCCCGTGCGCCTGCCAGAGGGCACGGCTGTGCTCGAATACCGGGCGAACGACCTCGCGGGCAACGTCAGCCGGGCCGATCGTCTCGAGACTCGCGTCGACGGCACCGCGCCGACGGCGTGGGCGGGGCTGACCGAGTCGGGGCGAGTCACGGCTGTGGGAGCGGATTCGGGCTCAGGCGTCGAGCGCATCGAGTACTCGCTCGACGGAAGCGCGTGGCATCCGAGCCTCACCGCCTTCATCGCGGCAGAGGCGACTCCGACGAGGTTGTCGGTGCGCGCGGTCGATGGTGCCGGCAATGTCGGCCCGGTCGTCGAGGTGGACCGTGGCGAGACCAGCGGCACGCTCGAGGTCGCGCCTGGGGCACGCATGCTCGTCGAGGCGAGCGGCTTCACACCGGGTACCGTCGTGCGGGTCGAACTGCACTCGGATCCGATCGTGCTCGGAACGGCGACCGCCGACGAACGCGGCGTGATCTCGCTGCACGCCGTCGTGCCGGCTGATGTGCCGGCGGGTGCCCACTCGATCGTGATCGTTCCGGCGGGCGGCGGCGACCCCGTCACCGTGCCGACCGACGTGCTCGCCGAGACGGGCTTCGACGGTGCGCCATGGTTGGCCGTGGCCGGCGTGCTCATGCTGCTCGGCGCAGCATGGGTGATCACTGCGCGGCGCCGTCGAGTGGTGGACGTGGCTCCGCCGTCGCAGTGATGCGGCGCGACGGCCAGGCCGACTCGACACCGGCCTGGCCGTCGCCACCCCCACCCTGTGGGATGATTCGTTTCAATTCATGCCTGATCAGACATAATTGACTCAACTCGAGGAGAGAACCGATGGCAGTGAGTGTGCGGGATGTCGCGGCTGTGGCATCCGTATCGGTGGGCACCGTCTCGAACGTGCTGAACCGCCCCGACAAGGTCGCCCCCGCCACCGTCGCGCGCGTCACCGCCGCCATCGAGGAGCTCGGCTTCGTGCGCAACGACGCCGCCCGTCAGTTGCGCGCCGGCCGCAGCCGCTCGATCGGTCTCGTCGTGCTCGACGTGCGCAACCCGTTCTTCACGGATGTCGCCCGCGGCGCTGAGGATCGCGCGGCCGAAGAGGGCATGACGATCCTGCTCGGCAACAGCGACGAGAATGCCGACCGCGAGAGCGCGTACCTCGACCTGTTCGAAGAGCAGCGGGTCGCCGGCGTGCTGATCTCACCGCTGGCCGATGACCTGCCCCGACTCCAGCAGCTCAGGGATCGCGGCACGACCGTCGTGCTCGTCGACCGCGAGGTCGCGGACCAGAGCTTCTCATCGGTCGCCGTCGACGACGTCGTCGGCGGTCGTCTGGCGGTGCGCCACCTCATCGACACCGGTCGTCGTCGCATCGCGTTCGTGGGCGGCCCGAAGGGCATCCGCCAGGTCGTCGACCGGCTCGAGGGAGCCGGTATCGCCGTCGCCGAGGTCGAGGGCGTCACGCTCGAGATCATCGAGACGGAGTCGCTCTCGGTGCTCGCGGGGCGGGCCGCCGGTGAGGGCATTCGCGAGCGCGCGGCATCCGATCGCCCTGACGCGATCTTCGCCGCCAACGACCTGCTCGCGATGGGCGTGCTGCAGGCGCTCATGATGCAGGGCGGCATCGACGTGCCCGGCGAGATCGCGCTCATCGGGTACGACGACATCGACTTCGCGTCGGCGGCCGTCGTGCCGCTCTCGTCGATCCGGCAGCCGGCGGCCATGATCGGGTACACCGCGGTCGACCTCATGCTGAAAGAGGCGGCCGGCGGCGAATTCAGTCACGAACGCATCGTGTTCCAGCCCGAGCTCGTCGTGCGCGAGTCCACCGGCACCGTCGGCTGAGCCGGCGACCATCCTGCGCGGGCCCTGACGCGGTCCGCTTACGTCACACGGTCGGAGGCTTCCTCAGCACTGGGTAGTGTGGAGAAGCCGCGCGCAACATGCACCACGTGGCATCCGTTCGACAGAAGGGCGCGCGTTGCAGAGCCGCACCACCATCGAAGACGTCTACGCCGCAACGCTGACCCGGAATCCCGGCGAGGTGGAGTTCCACCAGGCCGTGCGCGAGGTGTTCGACTCGCTCGGGCGAGTGCTCGACAAGAACCCGCAGTACGTGCAGGCGTCGATCCTCGAGCGAATCTGCGAACCTGAACGGCAGATCATCTTCCGGGTGCCGTGGGCCGACGACGGCGGGCGCGTGCGCATCAACCGCGGATTCCGGGTGCAGTTCAACTCGGCGCTGGGGCCCTACAAGGGCGGACTGCGCTTCCATCCGAGCGTGCTGCTCGGCACTGTCAAGTTCCTCGGGTTCGAGCAGGTCTTCAAGAACGCGCTCACCGGCATGCCCATCGGCGGCGGCAAGGGCGGCAGCGACTTCGACCCCAAGGGCCGCTCCGACGGCGAGATCATGCGGTTCTGCCAGTCGTTCATGACCGAGGCGTACCGGCACATCGGCGAGTACACGGATGTCCCGGCCGGCGACATCGGCGTCGGTGCGCGTGAGATCGGTTACCTCTTCGGCCAGTACAAGCGCATCACCAACCGCTACGAGTCGGGCGTGCTCACCGGCAAAGGCGTCACGTGGGGCGGCTCGCTCGTGCGCACCGAGGCGACCGGCTACGGTGCCGTCTACTTCACCGA
Organism: Agromyces sp. Y575; assembly: GCF_059445445.1. Classification (NCBI taxonomy): domain Bacteria; kingdom Bacillati; phylum Actinomycetota; class Actinomycetes; order Micrococcales; family Microbacteriaceae; genus Agromyces; species Agromyces sp. Y575. Next base: position 531,955 of record NZ_JCAIUI010000002.1, on the reverse strand, counting down.
GCACATGCTCGCGACCCGCCGCCGCTCCTTCGACGGCGCGCGGGTGCTCGTCTCGGGCTCCGGCAACGTCGCCGTCTACGCGATCGAGAAGGTGCACGCCCTCGGCGGCCGCGTCGTCGGCGCCTCCGACTCGTCGGGCGCGATCCACGACCCCGACGGCATCGACCTCGCGCTGCTGCGCGACGTCAAAGAGCAGCGCCGCGAGCGCATCTCGGTGTACGCCGAAGAGCGCGGCGGGCGAGCGAAGTTCCTGCCAGGGGCGTCCGTGTGGGATATCGACAGTGCCGAGCGCATCGACGTCGCCCTGCCGTGTGCGACGCAGAACGAGCTCTCAGAAGCGCAGGCCGTGAAGCTCGTCGCCGCTGGTGTCGTGGCGGTCGCCGAGGGTGCGAACATGCCCACGACGCCGGGCGCGATCCGGGTGCTGCGCGAGGCCGGTGTGCTCTTCGGGCCCGGCAAAGCCGCCAACGCGGGCGGCGTGGCGACCTCGGCGCTCGAGATGCAGCAGAACGCGTCGCGCGATTCGTGGGGCTTCGAGCACACCGAGGAGCGGCTCTCCGAGATCATGGCGGGCATCCACGAGCGCACCGCGGCGACGGCCGACGAGTACGGCGTGCCGGGCGATTACGTGGTCGGCGCCAACATCGCCGGGTTCACGCGCGTCGCCGACGCGATGCTCGCGCTCGGCGTCATCTGACCGGCGCTCGCCCATGCGCCTCATACCCCCCAGTTCGGGCTGGGGGCTCCGAAGCGTTCGATGAGTCCGGTGTCGGAATAGCTCGCGACGTTGACGCCGAAGTTGTACGGGCCACCAAGCATGCCCTCCCCAGGTGGCAGCGGGTCGGTGATTCCGATGCGCGTCCAGCGCACGAGTCTTCCAGTCGCGTACTCTTCGTGCTCCAAGCCGTCTTCGACACCGATGCTGAGCTCGGTTGCCGGGTCTCCGATCGAGATCCCGTCGCTCGAACCGATGCCGGGTGCGGTGCGAATGGACAGGCCTGCCACTGTGGCGCGTTGCACGGACACGCTGAGATTGGGATCGAGCGGTGCCGTTCCGGGCCAGGCGTCGTCCTGAACGCTGATCCCGTCCCAGTCGTAGCGGGTGCCGGTGAAGCCGTCGCCCCGTGATTCGTGTTCAGTCACGACCGGTTGGCCGAGGAGCGAGGCCAGGGTATCGACCACCTCATCCGCCGGCTGGAAGTAGTCGAACACGGCGAGCTCTGCGCCATCCTCCGTGAGCACGGCGAGCGCGGTTGCGGAGATCGTGATCGACGCCGCAATTGGCGCCGGGGCGGGTTCGACGATGTACTCGCTCGCGGGCTGGGCCGGCGTCGGCATGATCGACGGCCTCGGGGCCGCGGTCGCGGTCGCGGTCGCTGGCGCGGGCTGCGTGCTGCTGGGGCCGGGCACGAGTCCGAGCGCGAATGCCGCGCCTGCACCGATACCGAGCAGGAGGCCCACTCCGAGGAGCAGGCCGAGAAGGCGGTCGGTCAACTTTGAGCGCGTTGTCCGCGCCGGGCGCTCGGTGGCGGTCTGTTCGAGCACGTTCTGCTTCATCGATGCCAGCAGACGTACCAGGTCATCACCGGTCGGGGGTTCAGTTCTCATCGGCCGTCACCGCCTTCCTCAGCTTCACTCGGCTACGCAGGACTCGTTGCTTGACCGCTCCGACGGTGAGACCCAGGTGTCGCGCGGCGTCGGCGTAGGGAAGACCATCGAGAAGGCAGAGCTCGCAAACGCGACGGTCGATGGGTTCGAGGCGGCCGATCTCGTCGAGGACCCAGCGCAACTGCTCCCGCGCACTCTCTGCGTCCTGTCGCGCGTGCGACGCATGATCGATTGAGGCCTCGTCGGGCAGTTCGTCTGCGAGGTTCCGGAATCGCTTGCGAGCAAGGTTCGCAGCGATATTGCGGCAGGTTACGAGTAGCCACGGCAGCACGGAGGCCTCTGGGACCGTGATCGCATCTGCTTTGCGCCAGAGGGTCGTGAACGTATCCTGAACGATCTCCTCAGCATCCTGACGATTCGACGCCAGCGCCCAGGCATATCTCGTCACCGCAGTCGCGTGCCTGTCGAACAAGATCGACAGCGGTTGTTGATCACCACGCACCACGCCCTGAAGCAGCTCGGTGTCGGTGCCATCGGTCTGATCCACGTGCACCTCCTTACCTTAGAGATGTCGGGAAATGCGTGAAGGTCACAACTCGGCGTGTGCAATCACCGAGCGCGTCGAAAAGGGAACTCTGAGGCGCGGTGCCGGGCGATTACGTGGTCGGCGCCAACATCGCCGGGTTCACGCGCGTCGCCGACGCGATGCTCGCGCTCGGCGTCATCTGACCGGCGCCGCGCACTCCGACCTCCTCGGGAGGACGCGAGCCGGTGGGAGCGCCGGCCGTGCTCACGAACGACCGCGGCCGCGGCATCCGAGGATGCCGCGGCCGCAGCCGTTCCAGGACGGACCTATTTCACGGTCGCCTTGTTGAAGTTCGAACCGTTGTTGCCGTCGGGCCGGTAGTTCTTCTCGACGTTGCCGGACGAGTCGACCGAGAACCAGTGGACCTTCGTGCCGGCCGGCACGGTCAGCGTCTCAGCGCCCTCGCGGACGCCTGCGCTGGCGTACATCGTCGACTCGAAGGTCGGCTTCGAGCCGTCGAGGGTGTAGAACACCGATGCGGTCTCGGACGTCTCGAACGTGACGTCGACCATGCCGGCCTCAGCGCTCGGCACGGCCTTGACCGTGCTCACCGGGCGCTGGTGATCCTTCTCGTGGTCGACCGCGACCTCGAGGAGCTCGATCAGCCCGTTCGAGAACTCCTGCGACTCGGCATGCGCCGATCCGCCGGTGGGGTCCTCGTTCTCGAACGGTGGCTGGAACGACGTGCCGACCTCGAAGTCCCACGCGTTGATCCCGTACTTGTACCAGAGCATGTCGCCCGAGTTGCCGGCGGCCGAGTACAGGACGTCTGCGACGGGGCCCGTGCGGGCCGGGGTCACCGACATGCCGCGGTACTCCTTGATCGCGGTCAGGATCCGCGACGAGGCGCCCCAGAAGAACGACTCCTCCTCGAGCGTCGGACGCGGCGCCGTGAGGCGGTCGCTCGACCGGTACGCGCCCGGCGACCACATGAAGTAGTTGCCCGAGCTGTGCAGGTTCATCGAGAACGTGATGTTCGGGTTGTTCGCGGCGATCCAGTCGATGTTCTTGCTCTCCGACTCGCTCAACTCGCTCGGCCCGGAGTAGGTCCCACCGGTGCACGAGGTGCCGCCGCCGCTGAATCCGTCGAACAGGCTGTATTCGTCGTAGTTGCGGTTGACGTCGACGCCCCAGGAGTTGCGGCCGTTGAAGTCGGCGTTGCCGGCGATCGGGCAGTAGTTCACCATGTTCTTCCGCTGCGAGGCGAAGTCGTAGAACGAGTACGTGCCACCGTCGGGGTTCGTCGTCGGTACGATCCAGATCTCCAGGTTGTTCACGAGTTTCTTCGTCTCGGCGTCCGACGCGTAGTTGCGGAGCAGGCGCTCCGCGGTCTCGATCGTGACCAGCGGCGGAACCCACTCGCGTGCGTGCTCCTGGGCGTAGAAGAGCACGCCCGGCTTCGAGCCGTCGCGGTCCTTGCCGATCTGGAGCGCGTACACCGACTGGGGTCCGCGCGCCACGCTCTCGGGCGCGTTGAGCCCGTCGTCGAGCGTCGCGGTCGCCGGTGCCACCACACCCGCGCCCGCGTCGCCGCGGTAGGTGTAGGCGAAGACGAGGGCGGATGCCTCGGGCGAGGCGTTGATCGCGGAGGCGACCTGGGCCGCGGTGCTGGTGACGGCGCCGTTCGCGTCCGTCGACAGGCCGACGGTGATCGCCGAGCCGGCGACAGAGACCGACAACGGCGCGTTCGCGGCACCGGTCGAGGTCAGCGCGACGGTGACGTCGTTGCCGCCCTCATGGCCCCATGCCTTCGAGTCGATCCCCACGCGGTTCTGGTTCGCGTTTCCGAGGACGGCTTGCGCATGACGCTGGTAGCCCGCGGTCTGGTTCGGCATCTCGACGATCTCGGCGAGGGAGGGGAACTCGGCGGCCAGCGACTGGATCCGAGCGGTGAGCTCCTGCGGCGTGAGGTACGACGTGATGAAGTCGCGCTGGTAGCTCGGGTCCGAGCTCCCCTCGCCGTCGAGGGGCAGCCAGTCGGTGACCTTCGCGGTGGCGACGTCGCCCGTCGGGCTCGTGATCTGGATCGTGTCCGGCCGGACGGCGACCTGCGCGGCACCGCGGTGGTAGAGGTACACGTTGGCGTCGACGAAGCGGGTGATGTTCTGCGTGCCCCCCGACCCGAGCTCGGTTCCGGGGCCGCTGTCGCGCACGACCGTCAGGGGAGCGGTGCTGGTCTGGCCGTCTGCGAACTTCGCCTCGACCGAGAGGTATCCGACCCCGAACGAGGTGTAGTAGTCGGCGCGGGTGATCTTCACGTCGGCAGCATCTGCGGCGGCCGCTGCGGCGAACGTCGCGTTCGCCTGCTCCGCGGCCCCGATGGTCGCGGTGCGGTCGTCCATCACGGCAGCACTGTCGTTCTCGTCGTACAGGGTCTCGCCGACCGTGAATCCGCGGGCCCGCAGCCCGTCGGCTTCGCCGTCGCTGATGATCGCCTGCGCGGTCAGCGTGCCGTCCTCGTTCTGGCGAACGCCGTGATCGAGGTCGACGCCGGTGTCGACGAGTCGATCGAGTTCGGTGTGATCGTCGACGGTCACCTCGACGACGGCGACCGCTTCATCGGCGTCGTGGGTGAGATCGGGCAGCGTCTCCGTGCCGGCCGCCGGACTGAACGGTGCCAGCGTGGTGAGTGCCAATCCGGCGAGTGCGGCGAAGAACGCCGACCCGCCGACCACCCGAGTACGTTTCGATGTTGCCATCAGTGGTTCCCTCCTCGTTGAGTTGCATGGGTCGTGCTATCGAGCCGGAGCTGTGCGAGGGGGGTGGAGCTGGTACTTGGGGACTTCACTCCGACGGCACCGACACGGCGGGGGTGCCGGGTCGGTGCTTCGCTCTGTCTAGCGGTTGGCGAGACCGCAAGTCAATACGTATGCAACTTTCTTGTCAGAATGCGCAGTGTGACACTTCACTGTGTGCAAGAAGCATGCATTTGTGGGCGTTCGCCCTCCTGGAGCGGCACGGAGTCGCCCGGTTCGCCCGGTTCACCCTGAGGAACTAGGCGCGCGGCTTCGGCAGGCGGATCGGCGAGGTGAGCGCCACCTCTTCGGAGAAGTCGGCGGGCACGAGGCGGTCGTTCGGCACGGTCGGCACGAGCTCGCGCTCGGAGCTCCGCTCGCGCTCGTCGGCGCGATCCCGGCCGAACTCCCGCTCGATCTCGCGCTCGAGCTGGTCGACCCGCAGCGTCGGCACCGCCTGCGTGGTCACGGCGGCGATCGCCGCGGTCGGGGCATCCGCGAATCTGACCACCGGTCGCCAGGCGAACTCCGGATGCCTCGCGAGGCGCATCCCCCGTGAGAACACGAGCCAGCCGAGGCCGATGAGCGCGGCGACGGTCGCAGCGACGGCGGCGAGCCCGAGCGCCCAGCGCGGACCCATGTTGTCGGCGACTGCACCCACGATCGGGGCGCCGATGGGCGTGCCGCCCGACAGGATCGCCATGTACAGCGCCAGCACCCGACCGCGGAGTGCGGGTTCGGTCGTCGTCTGCACGTAACCGTTGGCCGTGGTGAGGATCGTCACGGCGCCGAGTCCGATGAGGATCGTCGAGGCGGCGAAGGTCCAGTAGGTGGGCATGAGTGCGGCGGCGAGGGTGGCGAAGCCGAGGAAGGCGCACGCCAGGATGATCACCCTGATGCGAGCGCGATCGCGTCGAGCAGCGAGCAGGGCGCCGGTCAGCGAACCGATCGCGAGGATCGACGACAGCAGGCCGTACTCTCCGGCGCCGCGGCCGAACTCGACCGCCATCGTCGAGGAGAAGATCGGGAAGTTCATGCCGAACGCGCCGATGAGGAAGACCATGACGAAGACGACGACGAGGTCTGGCCGCCCCGCCACGTAGCGGAAGCCCGCGACGAATTGGCCGCGGGCGTGTGGCGCTCGAGGCAGCCGCTTCAATTGCTTTCCGCGAAGCATCGCGAGCGCGCCGAGCACCGCCAGGAAGGTGAAGGCGTTGATGACGAAGACCCAGCCCGAGCCGACGAGCACGATGAGGAAGCCCGCGACGGCCGGACCGATCATGCGTGCGGTGTTGAACGACGCCGAGTTCAGCGCGACGGCGTTGGACATGTCGGAGCTGCCGACGAGGTCGGAGACGAAGGTCTGCCGCGCGGGGTTGTCGACGGCGTTCACGACGCCGAGGGCGAGTGCGAAGAGGTAGAGGTGCCAGAGCTCGGCCTGGCCGAAGATGAGCAGGAGGCCGAGGGCGAGGCCGAGCAGCATGAGCGCGGTCTGCGTGATCATGAGGATCTTGCGGCGGTCGAAGCGGTCGGCGATGAGGCCCGTGATCGGCACGAGCAGCAGCTGAGGCGCGAACTGCAGCGCCATCGTGATTCCGACGGCGAAGGCATCGTTGTCGGTGAGTTCGGTGAGCACCACCCAGTTCTGGGCGGTGGCCTGCATCCAGGCGCCGACGTTCGAGACGAGGGCGCCGATGAACCAGATTCGATAGTTGCGGTGGACGAGGGATCGGAACATGGCACTCACTGGGTGATGAGCCTCCTGAGGATGGTCGTGGCGTCAGCGAGCGTCTCGCGTTCTGCAGGGGTGAGGGTGACGAAGCGCTTGGCGAGCCACGCGTCGCGGCGGCGGCGCGTCTCGCGCACGATCGTCTCGCCGCTCTCGGTCGTCGAGACGAGCACTTTGCGGCGGTCGTCGGGCGACGCAGCGCGCACGACGTAGCCGGCGTCGACGAGGCGGTTCACGGTGCGGTTCATCGAGGGGGCCGTGACCCGCTCGAGTCCGGCCAACCGGCCGATGGTGAGCGGTCCCTCGGCCGAGATCCAGCCGAGGGTCGAGAACTGCGAGCCGCTGAGCTCGGTCTCGGTGCGCTCCTGCCGGAGGCGCCGCGCGAGGCGCATGATCGCGATGCGCAGTTCGGTGCTCTGTTCGGCGAGCGTGGGTCGGCGGGGCGTCGACGTGCGAGCGGATGCAAGGAGGGCAGGCCGTTCGGCCGTGGGGGTGTGTAATGCATCCGTCATGTCCTTAGTCTAACAAATTAGTGTGACTAAGCATTCCGGATGTCTCCCGGTCGCCGTCGTTCGCGGCCGCCCGGCGGGTCGGAACTGCCCACTCCACCTGTAGCAATTCCCTGCCCCACCGCACCTGCAGCAATTCAGGTGCGGAGGTGTGTCGCGCGGCGTTCGGGGCCTGATTCCGGGGCGACACGCACTCCCGACCTGAATTGCTGCAGAGGGCGGATGCCGCGGCGGCCCCGTTCGCTCGTCACAGCTCGCGTGCTGCAACAATGTCGGCATGCCGATGTTCACCGATGCGCACGGAGTCCACATCCACTACGAATCGTGGCGGGTGCCCGACGCGCACGCGGTCGTGCAGCTCGCGCACGGCGTCGGCGAGCACATCGGCCGCTACGGCGAGCTCGTCGAGGCGCTGAACGCGGCCGGCTACTCGGTGTGGGCCGACGACCACCGGGGCCACGGGCAGACCGGGTTCGAACAGCACGGCGGCGACCTCACGCGCATGGGTCGCCTCGGCCCCGGCGGGCTCAGGGCGACGATCGACGCCGTGGAGCAGTTCAGCAGCGTCATCCGCGACGCCGAAGGGCCTGAGCTGCCCCTCGTGCTCCTCGGCAACTCGTGGGGTTCGCTCATGGCGCAGATCATCGTCAATCGCAGCGCCGAGAAGTACGACGGCGTCGTGCTCATCGGCACGGCCTACCGCACGCTGTTCGACATGAACGGCGGCGACCTGAATGTGCGCTACCGCCATCTCGGGCCGACCCCGGTCGAGTGGCTGAGCCGCGACCCCGATGTCGCTGCCGCGTTCATGGCCGACCCGTACACGACCGAGGTCCAGCTTCGAAAGCTGTTCGGTCTCCGCGATGCGTTGCGCCTGCTCGGACGACCCGCGCGCGGCCTGCCGCCGGAACTGCCGCTGCTCATCATGGTCGGATCAGACGACTCGGTCGGTGGCGAGAAGAGCGCCGTGAAGCTCGCGAAGGCGTACGTCACGCGGTCGGGCCTCGTCGACGTCGAGCTCATCGTCTACGAGGGCGCCAGGCACGATATCTTCAACGAGACGAACCGCGAAGAGGTTCGGGCCGACCTCATCCACTGGCTCGACGAGCGATTCGCCGTCGACTGATCGGATGCCGCATTCGCGCATTCGCGCATTCGTTGATCGAGTAGCGACGCAGGAGCGTATCGAGATCTGGTGAAGGGTCTCGATACGCGTCCTCCTTCGTCGGGCGCTACTCGACCAGCGGGGAGGGTGTCGTCAGGCGCTACTCGACCAGCGGGGAGGGTGCCGTCGGGCGCTACTCGACCAGCGGGGAGGGTGTCGTCGGGCGCTACTTCTCCCGGCGGGACGCCGCGTCAGATCGCGGCACGCCCGGGCGGCACGTCGAATCCGAGCAGTCGGATGCGCGGATGGCTCGTCAGCTCCGATTCCGTCGCCCACGGGTAGACGATCGTGGTGATGCTGCAGTTGCCGAGCACCGGCAGGAGGTCGCGGTAACCGTCGGGGTCCATGCCCGCGAGCTCGCAGAACAGGAGTCGGATGAGCGTCGCATGCGCGACGATGAGCACCCGGCCCTCGGGAAACTCGGCGACCAGTTCGTCGAACGCAGGGAGCGCGCGTGCGATGCCATCGCGGCCGCGCTCGCCGCCGGGCAGCGGGTTGCTCGCCGGCGCGCGGCAGAAGGCCGCCCATTCCGCCGGGAACTGTTCAGCGAGCTCGTCGGGCGTGAGCCCCTCGGCGTCGCCGAAGTCGATCTCGACGAGACGCTCGTCGATGCGCAACGCCAGGCCGGTCGTCTCGACGGATGGCGCGGCCGAACGCCGTGCGCGGCTGAGCGGGGATGCCACGATCGCGTCGAGGCTCGCGTCGACCGCCCAGGCGCCGAGTGCGGCGGCCTGCCCGAGTCCGTGCCGAGTGAGCGGGACATCCGAGTTGCCCGCGTATCGGTGGTCGGCGTGCCAAGTCGTCTCGCCATGCCGTGCCAGGTAGAACGTCGTCACGGATCCAGCGTATGCCCGGGCTGGACGATCCGGGTGATTGAGCGTAGCTTTTGAACATGTTCGAAAATGAAGCCGCCAAACCGACACCGAAGGCGGAACGCACCCGGGCGCTCATCCGGGACACCGCGCTCGCCTCGTTCCGCGAGCGCGGATACGACGACACGACCCTGCGGCTCATCGCGGACGAGGCCGGGATCTCGCTCGGCAACGCGTACTACTACTTCCCGACCAAGAACCACCTCGTGCAAGAGCTCTACGTCGACGTGCAGCGCGAGCACCGCGCCATCGTCGCACCGCTGCTCGAGACATCCGACGACCTCATCGAGCGGCTCGGCATCGTCTACCGTTCGGGCCTCGCGACGCTCGAGCCGTTCCACGCCTTCGCTCCTGGCTTCCTTTCGGCCGCGGTGTCGCCGCGTTCGCCCATCAACCCTCTCGGCGACGACTCGATCGAGGCCCGCGAACTGGCGGTCGGCCTCTTCCGCGACGCGGTCGGCGGGGCGCGGCACTCGCTGCCCGACGACTTCGCGCGCTCGCTGCCCGAGGTGTTCTGGCTCGGCTACCTGCTGCTCGCCCTGTTCTGGGTCTACGACTCCTCACCCGGGCGCGAGCGCACGCTGCGGCTGCTCGATCGCGGCCTCAAGCTGTTGGGTCTGGCCCTGCCGCTCGCCAAGCTGCCCCTGCTGCGCAAGCCGCTGCGCGAACTCGTCGAGCTGATCGGCGAGGTGCGGGCATGAGCGAGGCGGGCGAGGCAGCCAGCGCGGCCGGGCCGGCCGAGGCAGCTGGCGCACCCGACCGTGCCGATGGCCCCGATCCGCGCGATCTCCGCTTCGCCTCGCGCTACGGCATGCTGCAGCGCACGCCCGAGTTGCCGATGGCATTCAGTTTCAGCGAGTTCGCCCGCGGCGCGGGTCTCGCGTGGATCGGCTTTCAAGTGCTCTTCTCGTTGGGTTATGCCTCGACGGGCGTGGCGATGGCCTTCGCCTCTCTCGCCCAGCCCGATCAGTTCTCGTCGTTCGGGTCGGCGATCGGCTATGTGCCGGTCATGCTCGTCTTCTCCTTCGGCTACACACTGCCGTGGTCGATCGGAGCCCTCGTGCTCGGCGGCGGCCCCGCGGCATGGCTGCTCGGCCGTTCGCTGCGCCGGGTGCGTGCACTGCGATGGCATCTCGTCGCCTTCGCCGTGCTCGGGCTCGTCATCGGTCTCGCAACGAGCGTGATCGCCACCGCGACGATGCAACTCGCCGACTCACAGGGCTCATTCTTCGTGCTCATTGCGACGCCGGCCACTGCGGTCGCCGTCGCGTACTGCTGGTGGCGCACCGCGTCGTGGGCGCTGCGCGACGATGTCGGCTTCCGGGCGGCGACCGCGCCGAGGCATCCGTAGGCTGTACCGCATGCACGGTGAATACAAGGTGCCCGGTGGCAAGCTCGTGGTCGTCGATTTCGATGTCAATGACGGGGTGATCGTGAACCCGCGCGTCGCGGGCGACTTCTTCCTCGAGCCCGACGAAGCGCTGGGCGACATCGACGCCGCGCTCGACGGGCTGTCCGCAGCATCCGACGCCAAGCAGATCGCCGCGGCGATCGCTGCCGGCCTTCGGCACGACGCAGTGATGCTCGGCTTCTCGGCCGAGGCGATCGCGGTGGCCGTGCGACGGGCGATGACGGATGCCACGAGCTGGGGTGACTACGAATGGGAGATCGTGCACGACGCGGCCGTGCCGCCACGCACGCATCTCGCACTCGACGAGGTGCTCGCGACCCGGGTTGGGGAGGGTCGCCGCAAGCCCACCCTGCGCTTCTGGGAGTGGGACGAGTCGGCCGTGGTCATCGGCAGTTTCCAGTCGGTGAAGAACGAGGTCGACCCCGAGGGTGCCGAGAAGTACGGCTTCGACATCGTGCGACGCATCTCGGGCGGCGGCGCGATGATGATGGAGCGCGGCAACGTCGTGACGTACTCGCTCTACGTGCCGGGCGAACTCGTGCAGGGCATGAGCTTCGCCGATTCCTACGCCTACCTCGACGACTGGGTGCTGCAGGGGCTGCGCGCGATCGGCATCGAGGCGACGTACCAGCCGCTCAACGACATCGCGAGCCCGCTCGGCAAGATCGGCGGCGCCGCCCAGAAGCGCCTCGGCTCGGGCGGCGTGCTGCACCACGTCACGATGTCGTACGACATCGACAACGAGAAGATGCTCGAGGTGCTGCGCATCGGGCGCGAGAAGATCAGCGACAAGGGCATCGCGAGCGCTGCGAAACGCGTCGATCCGCTGCGCTCGCAGACCGGCCTCAGCCGCGCGGCCATCATCGAGAGCCTGAAGCAGACGTTCGCGACGCTCTACGGCGCGACGCCCGGCACAGTGTCGGCCGAGGAGCTCGCCGAGGCCGAAGCGCTCGTCGAGTCGAAGTTCTCGACGCGGGAGTGGCTCTACCGCGTGCCCTGAGCGAGCGGCGACGGATGCCTCGGGCCGCGGTCGGGCATCCGTGCCCGTTGTCCGGCTTCGCATTCACGAGTTGCACGACGTTTCGCGCGACACGTCGGGGCGAGGCGGCGCGTCGCGCGAAACGTCGTGCAACTCGGCGGGCCTCTGAGCGAGCGAGCGGGCGGCGGGCGCGCGGAAGGCCCAGCGTCGCCCGTTAGAATCTCGGGGTGGACTGGTGGATCTGGCTCGGCATCGCCGCGCTCGTCGTCGCCTTCGGGGCGGTCGCGGTGCGACGTGGCTGGATCGACCTCTCCGACAAGACCAAGCGCGGTGGCGGTGGCGGCGGTGTCATGATGATCGGCGACGAGGTGTTCGCGCCGCGCAAGCACGAGGCGCAGGCCGAGCTCGACAGGCAGAGCCGCTTGCCCGCACCGGCGCCCGCGCCGGGTGACGGCGACAAAGGGATCGCCTTCGCCGACGACGGTACGGATGCCTCGCGGCCGGCGCCCGCGCGAGCCGACCGCTTCCGCGGCACCATCAGACTCGACGTCGAATAGCCCCTTGGTCGGATAGCCCCTCACGCTCTATCCACGTTGGTCGAGTGGGCCCGCCAGGGCCGTATCGAGACTTCGCAGCTACGCGCAGCTACGCGCAGCTACTCGCAGCTACTGGCAGCTACTGCAGCCCGGGCAGCCCGGGCAGCCCGAGCGGCACCCCGCTCGAGCGGCCGCCGCCACGCTCACCGGCCGGCGAGCACGCGGGAGGACACGACCGCGCCGAGGGCGAGTACGCCGAGCCCGGCGGCCGCGAACGCCGCAATGACGAGGCTCGCGCCGTCCTCGAACACCCCGCCGAGCGTGGCGCCGAGGGCGATGCCGCCGTTGAAGAACACGACCATGAGTGCGCTCGCCGTGGCGCGCAGCGCGGGAGAGGCGACCCCGAGCATCCGTGCCTGGAGCATGGCGGGCAGCCCGCCGATCGCGAGGCCCCACGCGAGCACGGCGATCACCACGACCGGCGTGCTCTGCGGCGCGAACCCGAGCGCGGCGAGGGCGGCGGCGAACAACGCCGTCATCGCGATGAGGGATACCACCGGCCACCGGTCGGCGGTGAACGCCGCGATGACGAGGCCGATGATCCCCGCGGCGCCGAAGCCCAGGAGCAGCGGGCTGATCGAGACGGCCGGCAGCCCCGCGACATCCGTCAGATAGGGCGAAATGTAGGTGAAGAGCGTGAAGCTCGCCGCCGCGGTGAGGGTGCACGCGATAGCCGCCGCGAGCACCGCACGGAACGAACGGTCGAGTCTGCGCCCGTCGGTCGCGGGCGTGCTGCCCGGTGACGAAGGGAGCCGGCGCTGGATGACGACGGCGACGACTGCGAGCGCCACGGCGAGGCCGACGAAGACGAACCGCCAGTCCGCCACCTGGCCGATGACGGTGCCGAGCGGGATTCCGACGACCGTCGCTCCCGATGCGCCCCCGCTGACGATCGCGACCGTGCGCCCTGACGCGCTCGCGTCGACGAGCGAGGTCGCGTAGACCATCACGACCGACCAGAACGCACCGTGGGCTACCGCGGCGATGATGCGAGAGCCGAGTGCGAACTCGAAGCTCGGTGCGAGGGCGGTCGCGAGGTTGGCGATCGCCATCACGGCCAGCGCGACGACGATGAGGGTTCGGCGGTCGACTCGAGCGGTCAGACGCACGACCGGGAGGCTCGCGACGATGATCGTGACCGCCCACAATGAGACGAGCAGTCCGATCGCCGACGCCGAGACGCCGAAATCCGCGCTCATCGCCGGCAGCAGCCCGGCGGGGATCATCTCGACGGTGACCGTGGCGAAGACGGCGAACGCGAGCGTGAGAAGCGCGAACCAGGGCGTTCGCTCGACCGTTTCGACCGAACGGAAGGTGGTTGTCTCTGACATGCTTCGAGGCTAAACTTTGACATCAATGTGAAGGTCAAGCTTTTCGGAGGATCCCGTGAAGATAGGTGAACTCTCGCAGCGCACAGGCGTTCCGACGCGCATGCTGCGGTACTACGAGGAGCAGGGACTGCTCTCGTCCGAGCGGCGCCTCAACGGCTATCGCGACTATCCCGAGGTCGCGGTCGAGCAGGTCGAGCAGGTGCGCGGCCTCATCTCCTCGGGGCTGCCCACGAGGCTCATCGGCATCATGCTCGGCATGGATGGCGTCGAGGGCGAAGAACTCGCGCGCACGTGTTCGAAGAACCTCGCCGAGAGCCTGGCCGACGAACTCGCGACCCTCGACTCGAAGATCGCGTGCCTCACCCGAAGCCGCGAAACGGTACGCAGTTTCCTGGCGCGCACCCGGCACGCAGAGGTGCTCGGCGACGCCCGCGTGGTGCTCGGTCAGCCCACGTCGTAGTCGCGCCCGAGCGCGCAGCGGAAATCCTCGGCTCGCGCCGCTGGCAGAATGGGGCGATGCCGACCGACGAGCCGAACCGCATCATCCATGCGGACAACCTCGCGGTGCTCCCCACGCTGCCAGACGGGCGCTTCACCCTCGTCTACCTCGATCCGCCGTTCAACACGGGCCGGGCGCAGACTCGCCAGTCGACGAGGCACGTGCGGCTTCCCGATGCGGCGAAGGGCGACGAACCCCCAGCGGATGTCTCGCGGCCCGGGCACCCTTCGACAAGCTCAGGGCGGACCGCGATCACCGGGTTCGCAGGCAAGCGCTACGAGCGCATCCGCGGCGATCTGCTGCGCTACGATGACCGGTTCGACGACTATTGGGGATTCCTCGAGCCGCGACTCGTCGAGGCGTGGCGGCTGCTCGCCGACGACGGCACCCTCTACCTGCACCTCGACTATCGCGAGGCGCACTACGCGAAGGTGCTGCTCGATGCGCTCTTCGGCCGAGAGTGCTTTCTCAACGAGCTGATCTGGGCCTACGACTACGGCGCCAAGGCGAAGCGCAAGTGGCCGACGAAGCACGACACGATCCTCGTCTACGTGAAGAACCCGACGGGCTACTGGTTCGACTCGACCGCCGTCGACCGAGAGCCGTACATGGCGCCGGGGCTCGTGACGCCCGAGAAGGCCGAGCTCGGCAAGTTGCCGACCGACGTGTGGTGGCACACGATCGTCTCACCGACGGGGCGCGAGAAGACGGGGTACCCGACGCAGAAGCCCGAGGGCATCCTTCGGCGCATCGTGCAGGCCTCGACCCGCGAGGGCGATTGGGTGCTCGACTTCTTCGCGGGCTCGGGTACGACCGGGGCGGTCGCCGCGACGCTCGGCCGGCGCTTCGTGCTCGTCGACGAGAACCCCGAGGCGATCGCCGTCATGAAGGGCCGATTCACGGATGTCGCGGGCGTCGTGTTCGAGCAGGGCGCCACGTCGCCCTGAACCTGCTCTCGCGCCGCTCCGCTCACGCCGGAGGACGACTTGCGCGTGAGAGGACGCCCCCAGGTCGTCCTCCGGTGCGCAAGTCGTCCTCCGGCGTGGCGTCGAGCTTCAGCCGACCTTGGTCCACGGTCCGCATCGCTGCGACGGGAAGTCCTGGCCGGCGCCGACGGTGACGGAGAGGGTGCCGTCGACATGGATCGAGCTACGCAGACGCTCGCCGCACAAGGTGCGTCGGCATGATGTTGCGGCGCGGAACCTCGGGGTCTCCCGCCAGGTGCCGCAGCAGGAGATCCGCCATTTCGAAGCCCATCTGCTCGGAGGGCTGGTGCACGGTGGTCAGCGGAATCGCCGTCGCCATCGCCGCGGGACTGTCATCGAAGCCGACCACGGCGATGTCGCGCGGCACCGAGCGCCCGCGTTCGCGGAGCACCGCGAGCGCGCCGGTCGCCATGAGGTCGCTCGCGACGAAGAGTCCGTCGAGGTCGGGAACGCGGTCGAGGAGGCGACGCGTCGCCGTCACAGCGCCGGACGCAGTGAAGTCGGCGGTCTCGATGGCGTCGATCGGCATGCCCGCGGTCTCCATGGCGCGGCGAAAACCGGCGAGCCGGTCGATTCCCGCGGGCATGTCGAGCGGGCCCGTGACCGTGCCGATTCGGCGGCGGCCGACGTCGATGAGGTGCTGCGTGCCGATCTGGCCGCCGTCAACGTTGTCGACGTCGACGAAGATGTGGTCGTCGAATTCCGACGACGGGCGGCCGCCGAAGACGAGCGGGAGTGTCGTACTGGCATCGTGCTGCAGCTCGTCGCCCTCGTGGTGCGAGACGACGAGGGCGCCGTCGACGACTCCTGATCGCAGGTAGCGCATGGTCTTGTGCCCGGGGTCCGTCGAGGCGACGAGGAGGTTGAGCAGGTACTCGCTCTCGTCGAGGCGCCGGGTGATGCCCTGCACGATGGCCGCGAAGTACGGGTCGCCGAAGAAACGCGTGGTGTCTTCGGGCACGATCAGTGCGATCGCCCCCGCGGTGCGACTCGCGAGCGAGCGGGCGGCACGATTGGGCACGTAGTTGAGCTTCGCGATGGCCGCTTTCACGGCCACGACGACGTCGGGGCTCACCTTCGGCGATCCGTTGACGACTCGGCTCACGGTCGCCCGTGAGACGTTCGCCTCTCGGGCGACCGCTTCGAGCGTCGGTGCCGCAGAGCGCATCCGTTCACCACCCCCTTGCATTCGGCCAGTCTATTTCCGTGCGAGGTTGTCGGGGACCGAGGCTCAGCGAGCGGGCAGTGCGCGGTCGCGGATGATCGCCGCATAGGCGAGTCCGCTCTGCTTCACGGTGCGAACCTGTGTGTCGTAGTCGACGCGCACCAGGCCGAACCGCTTGTCGTAGCCCCATGCCCACTCGAAGTTGTCCATGAGTGACCAGTAGAAGTACCCGTGCACCGGCACGCCCTCATCGATCGCGTCGAGGATCGCACCGAGGTGGGCCTCGAGGAACTCCGCGCGCTCGACGTCGTGCACCGCGTCGTCGTCGTCCACGACATCGTCGTACGCTGCGCCGTTCTCGGTGACGTAGAGGCGCACACCGGCGGATGCGGTGTAACCCTCGTGCACGCGGACGAGGAGCTCGCGCAGGCCATCGGGCTGCACCTCCCACTCCATCGCCGTGACGGGCAGGCCCTGGGGGTGGTTGAAGACCCCGTCGGCCGCGGGGAACGGCGAGCGCACGGCGCGATCGGTCGGGGCCTCTGAGAGCAGCGGATGCTTCGCGGGACGGTCGCTCACGTATTCGCCGTGGTAGTAGTTCACGCCGAGTGTGTCGATCGGAGTCGAGATCACCGCGAGGTCGCCGTCATGCACCACCGCGTCGAGGCCGAGGTGGCCGACGTCGGCGAGCAGGTCGTCGGCGTACTCGCCCCGGAAGATCGGGTCGAGGAAGAAGCGGTTGAACTGCCCGTCGATACGGCGGGCTGCATCGAGGTCGCCGGGGCTCATCGGGTCGACGGGTTTTGCGACCGTGAGGTTCAGCGTGATGCCGAGGTCCAGTTCCGGCGCACGTTCACGCAGCGCTTGCACGGCGAGACCGTGCGCGAGCAGCAGGTGGTGGCCGGCGGCGAGGCCCGCCGCGACATCCTGTCGGCCGGGGGCGTGCGCCCCACCCGTGTAACTCAGGAACGACGAGCACCACGGCTCGTTGAGCGTCGTCCAGACGTCGACCCGGTCACCGAGCGCGTCATGCACGTTGAGGGCGTAGTCGCGGAAGAGGAACGCGGTGTCGCGGTTCGCCCACCCGCCCCGTTCCTCGAGGGTCTGGGGGAGATCCCAGTGGTAGAGCGTGAGCCACGGCTTGATGCCGGCCTCGAGGAGTTCGTCGACGAGTCGCGAATAGAAGTCGATGCCACGGGCGTTGACGGGACCGCCGTCGGGCTGCACCCGCGACCACGAGGTGGAGAAGCGGTACGCTTCCAGGCCGAGCTGCTGCATGAGCGCGACATCCTGGGGCATGCGGTGGTAGTGGTCGCACGCAACGTCCCCGTTGTCGGCGTTGATGACCGCGCCCGGCACCCGGCTGAAGGCGTCCCAGATCGAGGCGGTGCGACCCTCCTCGAAGGCGGCTCCCTCGATCTGGAAGGCCGCGGTCGCAGCGCCGAGCAGGAAGTCGGATGGGAACGGTCGGGTGGTGACGTCGGTCACAGTGGCGAGGTCCTCTCGGAGGTCGATGGTCATCCCTTCACGGCTCCCGCCATGATGCCGCTCACGAGCTGCTTGCCCGCAAAGGCGAACAGGATGAGCAGGGGGATCGTCGACAGCAGCACGCCCGCGAGCACGATCGAGTAGTCGACGAAGTAGTTGGACTGCAGTAGCGACAGGGCCACCGGCAGCGTCGGGTCATTGCGGTCGAGCACGATGAACGGCCAGAAGAAATTGTTCCAGGCCGAGACGAAGGTGAACAGGCCGAGCATCGCAGCGGCAGGCCGCGCGGCCGGCAGCCCGACGGTGAGGAAGGTGCGGAACGAGCTCGCCCCGTCGACGCGCGCCGCTTCGATGAGTTCGTCGGGCACCGCCTGCTGCAGGTACTGCGTCATCCAGAACACGCCGAAGGCGCTCGTCAGCGCGGGGATGATGATCGCGCCGATGTTGCCGGTCCAGCCGAGATCGGCGAACAGGATGTAGAGCGGCACAACGCCGAGTTGAGTGGGTACCGCCATCGTCGCGACGACGAAGACGAGCAGCCACTTGCCGCCTCGGAAGCGGAGCTTGGCGAAGGCCCAGCCGGCGAGGGTCGAGAAGAAGACGACGGATGCCGCGATGAGCGCCGAGCTGTAGATCGAGTTCCACAGGGCGCGCCAGAAGTTGACCGCCGGATCGTTGATCACGGCGAAGGCGTTGTCGAGGAAGTTGCCGCCCGGCCACCACGACATGTTCGGGTCGCGGATCGTGGAGGCATCGCCCGAGCCGATGAGGAACGACCAGTAGAAGGGGAAGATCGCCGAGCCGAGCACGATGGCCAGGGCCGAGTAGACGAACCATCCAGGGCGGGAACCGCGGATGACCCGGGTCTTGCGTCGCGTCGTGACGGTCATCGCGTCGACTCCTTCTTGTCACGGCGACCTTCATCGCGCACGAGCCTCCGGGTGACGAGGAGGTTGATCACGCCGATGGCGAGGATGATGAGGAAGAGGATCCAGGCAAGGGCGGCGGCCCGGCCGAAGTTCCACTGGCCCCAGCCGATGTCGTAGAGGTAGAGGGTGATCGTCAGCCACTGCGAGTCGGCGCCGCCGGTGCCGAACTGGTCGTACATGCGCGGCTCGTCGAAGATCTGCAGGCCACCGATCGTCGAGGTGATGATGACGAAGATGAGGGTCGGGCGCAGGCTCGGAAGAGTGATCGCGAGGAACTGGCGGAACTTGTTCGCGCCGTCGATCGCGGCAGCCTCGTAGTAGTCGCGCGGGATCGCCTGCATCGCTGCGAGGAGGATGAGCGTGTTGTAGCCGGTCCAGCGGAAGTTGACCATCGTGGCGATCGCGATGTGGCTTGCGAATGCGTCGCTGTGCCAGGGCACCGCCGGGATGCCGATGTCGGTCAGGAAGGTGTTCACGAGGCCGTACTTGTCGCCGAACATATTGCTGAAGATGAGGGCGACGGCGACGGGAGCCATGACGTACGGGAGCAGCACGCCCATGCGCCAGAACGTCTTGGCGCGGATGTTCTGGTCGAGCATCGCGGCGATGAAGATCGCGAGGATCAGCTGGGGCACGCTCGAGAGCAGGAAGATGCTGAAGGTGTTGCGCAGCGCGATCCAGAACTTCGGCTGGGTCAGCACGTAGATGTACTGGTCGAACCCGATGAATTCTCCGGTGCCTCGCACGAGGTCCCAGTCCATGAAGGAGATGACTGCGGTGTAGGCGATCGGGAAGAGTCCCGTGACGATGAAGAGGATGAAGAACGGGGAGATGTAGAGGTAGGGCGACAGCTTCAGGTCCCACTTGGCGAGGCGGTGCCCGAACGCGATCCGCTTCGGCTGCCGTGGAGACGGGCGGTTGCTTGGCCGATGCGCTCGGCTCTCGGATGACGGCGGGGCCGTCGCGGTCGATGTCACGGTCGTTCCTTACGTTCCAGGTTGATGCGCGTTCGCAATTCAGGTGCGGAGGCGTGGGGGGGGGGGGGGGGGGGGGGGAAGAAAAAAAAAAAAAGTAGAAGGGGGAGGCC
>NZ_JCAIUI010000002.1:0-512270 GCF_059445445.1 Agromyces sp. Y575 | reverse complement strand
GGGGTGGTGGGTGGGAGGGGGGCGGGGGGGGGGGGGTGTTGCGGGGGGTGCTGGCACCCCCCCCCCCCCCACGCCGATGGTCGACCTGAGTTGCTAGCCGATCGCGTCGACTTCAGCGACCCACTGGTCCCACGAGGCCTGCTTGTCCTGCGTGCCTTCTTCGACACGGGTCAGGGCCTTCTGCATGGCGTCGTTGATCTGGAAGTAGAACTCGCCCTTGAACGGAGCCACCGTGACGGCGTTGGCGCGATCGGTGAAGATCTGGCCGACTGGGGCGTCGTTGAAGTATTCGTTCGTGTAGTCGACCAGTGCCGGGTCGGTGAACGCCTCGTTCTGGCTCGGGAACGTGCCCGCGTTGACGAACGCCTTGATCTGCTGCTCAGGCGCGGTCAGCCAGTCCGCGAGCTTCTGCGCCTCGTCGACGTGCTCACCGTTGGCCGGAACGGTCAGGTACGAACCGCCCCAGTTGCCGCCGCCGGAGGGGAAGACGTTCGCGACGTCCCACGTGGTGACGCCCTCGGCGTTGCCCGAGATGACGCCGAGCATCCAGCCCGGGCAGAGCATGGTCGCGTATGCGCCGTTGGAGAGGCCTGCGAGCCAGTCATCGCTCCACTGGCCGAGGTGCGCCGACTGCGTCGCGCTGGCGTCGAGCACCTGGTTGTAGATGTCTTCGACGTCACCGTTCTCGGTCGCGATGATCTCGCCGGAGTCGGGGTCTTCGTAGGCGGCTTCGACCTGGTTGATCATGCCCTGGTAGGTGCCGCCCGCCGAGTCGAACCATGCACCGCCGGTCGCAGCCGTGTACTGCGCGCCGACCTCGAAGTACTTCGCCCAGTCGCCCTCGAGCAACGTCGCGACCGACTCGCGGTCGGTCGGCAGCCCTGCCGCGGCGAGTAGGTCGGAGCGGTAGCAGACGCCCTCGGGGCCGATGTCGGTGCCGTAGCCGATGAGGCGGTCGTCGCCGTCGGTCGCCGCCTGCACCTTCCAGTCGAGCCAGCGGTCGCCCAGGTCGGCGGGCACCTCGGCGAGGAGGTCGGAGTACTGCATGACCTCGGGAAGCCAGTCGACCTCGATCGCCTCGATGTCGGCGAGGCCGGTCTTGCCGAGCTTCTGGAAGTAGTTGGCACGAGCATCGTTCGAGGTCGCGGCCTTGTTCTGCACGACCGTGATGTTCGGGTTGGCATCCATGTACTCCTGGAGGAGTTCGTCGGAATAGCCGAAGTCGTTGAACGTGGCGACGCTCAATTCGATCTTCTCGTTGCCGCCTCCTGATTCGGTCGTCGGCGAACAGCCGGCGGCGATGAGGGCGATGGATGCTGCGCCTGCTGCTGCGGCGATCGCCTTGGTGCGTCGTGAAAGCTTCACGGTCACTCCCTTGTGTGCGTGGGTGTCGGAATGGTCACGTGAGACACGCCGCCCACCAACGGTGAGAGCGCTCTCACGATGCAGCACGATGCTAGCCAGCCGCGATCGGCAAAGTCAAGAGAGCGCTCTCATGCACCGAATTCGTTATCGAGCCGTGATCAACATCGACGCCCCTGACAGCTGGCCACGGGTCGCCCAGCGACCCCGGCGTAGACTCGTCCGGTGCCAGCAAGCGAACGCCGAACGTCGCCCGATGAGGTGACGCAGAACCGGCGCATGGTGATCGCCGTCTCGATCAGCCTCGCCCTCATCGCGGTGGCCGTGGTCGTCATCGGTGCCGTCTCCGGCGGCTCGGCGGGCAATGCGACGGCGGGCGGGGCATCCGGTTCGCAGACGCCCGAAGCGCCGCGCCCGGCGCCCGGCGAGGCCCCGCCGCCCGCGAGCGTCGACACCTTCGACCGCACCGCGCACTCCCTCGACGACCCGAACAGCATCTGGGTCGTCGTCAACAAGCTGCGCCCGATGAACCCGCAGGACTTCGAGCCCGACGACCTCGTCGATGTGCCCGTGCCGCACACCTGGGAGCCGATGATGCGTCAGGAAGCGTCCGACGCGATTGTCGCGATGTTCCAGGCCGCGGCCGATGAGGCCGATCTCTCGCTCGCCTCGAACAGCGCATTCCGCTCCTACTCCTCGCAGGAGTCGATCTACGACGGCGACGACCTGCTCACCGCCCGGCCCGGGTTCAGCGAGCATCAGACCGGGCTCGTCATGGACATCGGCGCCGAGAGCGGCGACTGCTCGCTCGCGACGTGCTTCGCCGACACCGCCGAGGGCATCTGGCTGCGCGACAACGCCTGGCGGTTCGGGTTCATCCTGCGGTATCCCGCCGACAAGACGCCGGTGGCCGGCTACGAGTTCGAACCCTGGCACTATCGCTACGTCGGCGTACCGCTCGCCACCGAAATGCACGAGACCGGCTATACGACGCTCGAGGAGTTCTTCGGCCTCCCGGCTGCACCCGAATATGAGTGAGCGGCGCGCCCTGAGCGCGTCGAAGGGGCCGCGGCGCGGTCTCTCCATCACCGTACTGATCATCAACCAGCTGCTCGCGGGCGTCGGGGTCGCTTCGGGCATCGCGGTCGCCGCGCTCCTCGTCGAGCAGATGACGGGCGTCGTCGCGCTCGCGGGTCTCGCGCAGTCGGCGAGCGTGCTCGGGGCCGCGCTGGCCGCCATCCCACTCGCCAAGCTCGCGGTGCGCTCAGGGCGCCACGTCGCGCTTGCGACGGGATACGCCCTCGCGCTGGTCGGTGCGGTGCTCGTCGTGGCGGCCGCGGCGAGCGGCTGGGTGCCGCTGGTCTTCCTCGGCCTTGCGGCGTTCGGCGCGGGTGCCGCCGCGGGCCTGCAGGCCCGCTTCGCCGCCACAGAGGTCGCGGCTGCCGGCTTCGAGGCGCGCTCGATGTCGCTCGTGCTGTGGGCCACGACGCTCGGGTCGGTCGCGGGCCCCCTCCTTTCCGCCACCGGCGCCGAGTTCGGGCTCGAGCTCGGCCTGCCGCCGCTCGTGGGCCCGTTCCTGTTCTCGGGCGCCGCTTTCGCGCTCTCCACGCTGCTCGTCGCGACCATGCTCCGGCTGCCGAAGCCAGGCACGATGGCCGCGGACGCCGCGGACGCCGCGGATGCGTCTCCGCTCCCTGAGCCCGTCGAAGGGGCTTCCCTCGTGCCGCCCGGCCTCCCTTCGACAAGCTCGGGGAGCTCGACGGGCGCAGGGAGCTCGACAAGCGCGGGGCGCTCGACGGGCTCGGGGAGCTCGACGGGCGCAGGGAGCTCCCGCGACCTGGATCGTCCGGTCGGCGCGTGGTCCGCATTCCGCACCGCGACCCGCAGCCCGCGATCCCTCTTCGCGATCCTCGCGATCGTCTGCTCGCACACGGTGATGGTCGGCGTGATGGTGATGACGCCCGTGCACATGACGGCACACGGCTTGTCGCTGTCGCTCGTCGGCGTCGTGATCAGCATCCACATCCTCGGCATGTACGGCGCGAGCCCGCTCGTCGGTTGGCTCGTCGACCGCATCGGCCCGGCGCGCGTGATCGCCACCGGCGCCGGCATCCTCACGGTCGCCGCACTCATCGGCATCCTGGCGCCGGCCGATGACATGCTGCTCGTCCCGCTGGCGCTCGGGTTGCTCGGCTTGGGCTGGTCGTGCGGGCTCATCGGCGGCTCCACTCTGCTGACGACGTCGGTCGATCCGGCGATCCGGGTGCCGTTGCAGGGCGCCACGGACGCCGCGATGAACCTCGCGGCTGCGGCATCCGCTGCCCTGTCGGGTGTCGTGCTCGGCATCGCGGGCTTCGCCGGCGTGAACGTCGTGGCCCTGCTGGTGCTGGTGCCGCTCGGCATCGCCGGGCTGCGGGCGATGGCCGCGAATCGCAGGGTTGCGGCGTCCTAGCTGCGGGGCTGCGCGATGAATGCGCTCTCACCGGGTTCCCAGAGTTTGAGAGGGTTCCTCACAATTTGGCGTGATGGGGTGTTCTGTCCCCCAAAATGCCGACCCGGAATCTTCGCCTGTGCCCTTCAACTTCTTCACGCCTGCCTCCACGCCCACTGAACCACCCGCCCGACGGCGCTCGACGTTCCGCGAACCCACGGATGGCGGCCCGGCCGTCACCGGCGCAACGGCCGAGACGGCCGAGACGGCCGAGACGGCCGAGACGGCCGTCATCGGCGAGCCGACACCGGTGCGAGCAGCATCCGGTAAGACATCTGGCAAGACATCCGACGAGAAGCCCGGCACGGAATCCGACGAGACACTCGGCGAAGCATCGGGCGGGGATCCGCGCGAGTCCTTCGGCGATCTCGAGAGTCGCAACACGCTCCGTGCCCGGCACCGCGCCGAGCGAGTGCGCAACCGGCGTTCGTCGAGTAGCACGCCGCGCCGGTTCGTCGCGCTCGGCTGCGCAAGCGCCATCCTGAGCGTCAGTGCGCTCGGCGCCGTCTCTGCGGCATCGGCCGACCCTGACGCCGACGCGACCCTCGCGAGCGCGAGCGACCAGCCAGCGGCGACCGAACACGGTGTCGGTGCCGGCGATGAGCTCATCTCGTCGATCGATATCTCGGCGAGGCCGGCCGTCACGAGCGGGCTCTCGACAGCCGCCGTGCCGTTCACCGGCGGCACCCAGGTGACTGTGACGGGCGAGGAGCTCGACCAGGTGGGCCAGGTCGCCGTCGGCGGTGTTGCAGCGCCCATCGTCGCTGCGGCGCCCGAGCAGCTCACGTTCCAGGTGCCCGCCGTGGCCGACACCGCCCTCGGTGGTGTTGAGGTGGCGTTCACGGATGTCGCGGGGGCGCCCGTCGCCGTCGTGGCACCCGGGACCGCGACCGTGGCCGGCGCCGCCGCCCCGGTGTCACTCGCCGCCCAGCTCACCGCGATCGACGAAGCGGCCGTGCACGCGGCTTCGCAGCCGCTCACCCTCACCTACACCTCGAACCCCGCGATCGACGCACAGCTGGGCTACGTGCTCACCTACTGGAGCGGTTACAACACGGCCGCGTACACCGTCTTGAGTGGTGTCGACTGCGCGAACTTCACGAGCCAGTCCCTCGCCGCCCGCGGTTGGGCGATGGATGCCGGCTGGTACTACGACCAGGCGACGGGCGCGATGTCGCCCAGCTGGGCGAGCTCGACTGCGATGCGCGACTGGCTGTACACCCGCCCGGACCTCGCCACGCCGCTCGACGACTCGCAGCGCGGCCTCGTGAAGGTCGGCGACGTCGCCCAGTTCGACTGGGACGGCTCGGGCGACCGCGACCACACGGCCGTCGTCACCCGCGTCGACCGGAGTGCCACCGGCACGACCGTCTGGGTCGGCGGCCACACCAAGGACGCCGACTACTGGAACGTCGACGAGGCCCTCGCCTCGGGCGGCGGCGCCGTCACCTACTTCTCGCTGACGTGAACAGTACTTCTCTCTGACGTAGCTGGTCGCGCCTGACCAGTGCAGCAATTCAGGAGCGGAGGCGTGTCGCGCCGTCTTGTTCCGGCGTGTCGGGGCGACACGCCGGGTGCCCTCCTGAATTGCTGCATAGTCAGGTGTCCGACCGCCTGCGCGCGGTTCGTCGCGGCGTGCCGGCTCCTGCTACTCGAGCGGCGAAGCGCCGAGCGCGGCGTCGACGATCTCCTTCGCGGCGGCCTGCACCTCTGCGAGATGCTCGGGCCCCTTGAACGACTCGGCGTAGATCTTGTAGACGTCTTCGGTGCCGCTCGGCCGCGCCGCGAACCAGGCGTCGGCCGTCTCGACCTTCACGCCGCCGATCGCCGCACCGTTGCCCGGCGCGTGCGAGAGCTTCGCGGTGATCGGTTCGCCCGCGAGTTCGGTCGCCGAGATGGCGTCGCCGTCGAGCTTGCCGAGTGCGGCCTTCTGGGCAGCGGATGCCGCGGCATCCGTTCGCTCGTAGGCCGGGTCGCCGAATCGCTCGACGAGGTCGCGGTAGAGGTCTGACGGCGACCGGCCGGTGACGGCGCGGATCTCGGAGGCGAGCAGGCACAGCAGGATGCCGTCTTTGTCGGTCGTCCAGACGGTGCCGTCGAAGCGAAGGAACGAGGCGCCCGCGCTCTCTTCGCCGCCGAAGCCGACCGAGCCGTCGACGAGGCCGGGCACGAACCACTTGAAGCCGACCGGCACCTCCCAGAGGCGTCGGCCGAGCGAGGCGGCGACCCGGTCGATCATCGAGCTCGAGACGAGGGTCTTGCCGATCGCGGCATCCGCTCGCCAGTTCGGCCGGTGCCCGAAGAGGTACTCGATCGCGACGGCGAGGTAGTGGTTGGGGTTCATGAGGCCGCCGTCGGGCGTGACGATGCCGTGCCGGTCGGCGTCGGCGTCGTTGCCCGTGAGAATGTCGAAGTCGCCGGCGTGTTCGAGCACCGAGGCCATGGCGCTCGGCGACGACGGGTCCATGCGGATCTTGCCGTCCCAGTCGAGGGTCATGAAGGACCAGGCCGGGTCGACGCGTTCGTTGACGACCGTGAGGTCGAGGTCGTAGGCGTCGCGGATCGCGCCCCAGTACGAGACGGATGCCCCGCCGAGCGGGTCGGCGCCGATCTTGACGCCGGCCGACCGGATCGCGTCGAAGTCGATGATGTTCGCGAGGTCGGCGACGTAGTTTCCGCGGAAGTCGTAGGTCTCGACGCCGCTCGGCTCGGCCTGCTTGACCTCCTTGAGGCCGCCGGCGATGAGTTCGTTCGCGCGGTCGGCGATCCACTTCGTGGCATCCGAGTCGGCGGGCCCGCCGTGCGGGGGGTTGTACTTGAAGCCGCCGTCTTGCGGGGGGTTGTGCGATGGGGTGATGACGATACCGTCGGCCTCACCCTCGGCGCGCTTCGCGGGGTCGTTGTTCCACTTCAGGATCGCGTGCGAGAGGGCGGGCGTCGGCACGTAGTCGTCGAACTCGTCGGCGAGCACGCGCACCTGATTGGCGACGAGCACGTCGAGTGCCGTCGTCTGGGCCGGCGCGCTCAGCGCGTGCGTGTCTGCGCCGATGAAGAGCGGCCCCGTGATGCCCTGCGCGGTGCGGTACTCGACGATCGCCTGCGTGATCGCGAGGATGTGGTCTTCGTTGAAGCTCGACGTGAACGCCGACCCGCGGTGGCCTGAGGTGCCGAAGACGACGCGCTGCGCCGAAACCTCGGCATCCGGATGCCGCTCGTAGTAGGCCCTGACGAGTGCTTCCACGTCGATGAGGTCGGATGCGGTCGCCGGGGTTCCTGCTCGCTCGTGCATGCTCCTAGTTTCTCGTGGGTTGAGGAGGCGCGCCAGCGCCGTCTCGTTTCTCGTGGGTTGAGGAGGCGCGCCAGCGCCGTCTCGAAACCTGGCCTTCGGTCGACGTAGGTTCGAGACACTCCTTCGTCGCTCCTCAACCCGCGAGGTCGCCTCAGGAGAGGGCGTGCACCGCGGTGGCGATCGTGAAGATGGCGAGTCCGGCGAGTGCGCCGACGACCGTGCCGTTGATACGGATGAACTGCAGGTCGCGGCCCACCTGCAGCTCGAGCTTCTCGGTCGTCTCCCGCGGATCCCAGCGCTCGACGGTCTCGGTGATGACGCCCGCGATCTCGTGGCGGTAGTTGCGTACGACGTAGGCCGCGGCATCCGTCGCCCAGGTGTCGACCTTCGCGGCGAGCCCCTCGTCGGCGACGAGGCGGGCACCGACTTCGACGACCGCTGAGGTCAGCCCGGCGCGCAACTCGCTCGACGGGTCGGCGAGCGAGGCATCGAGCGTCGCCTTCACCGAGGCCCACGCCTCGCCGGCGAACTCGCGCAGGCGCGGGCTCTCGAGCAGCTCGGCCTTGAGCGTCTCGACGCGCGCGATCATGAGCGGGTCGTGCTGCAGGGCGTCGGCGAGCTCGGCGAGGTAGCGGTCGATCGCGACGCGCAGCGGATGCCCCGCATCGGCACGTACGGCCTGTACGAACCCGAGCACCTCGCGGTAGGCGCGGTCGTCGACGACGCGGTCGACGAAGCCGGGCAGCCACCGCGGCAGCCGATCGGAGATCATGCTGCCGAATGCCTCGGGGTGCGCATCGAGCCATCCCTCGGCCTTCTCGAGCACGACGTCGACGGCGGCGCGCTGTTGGTGGTCGGCGACGAGACGGGCGCCGACCCGACCGATCGCTGGCGCCCACTCGGGCTCGAACAGGTATCGCCGGGCGAGTCGCTCGATCACGTCCTCGACGTCGTCATCACCGAGCAGGGTGAGCAAGCCGCGTGCGGCGACGGATGCCTCGGCGGTCAGCCGCTCGGCATTGGCCGGCGTCCGGAGCCAGCCACCGAGCCGGCGGGCGATGCCGATCGAGCGGAGCTTGCCGAGCACGACATCGTCGGAGAGGAACTCGTGCTCGACGAACGCGCCGAGGGTCGCGCCGATCTCGTCCTTGCGGTTCGGGATGATCGCCGTGTGCGGGATCGGGATGCCGAGCGGATGCCGGAACAGCGCCGTCACCGCGAACCAGTCCGCGATCGCGCCGACCATCGCGCCCTCGGCGGCCGCGCGCACGTAGCCGAGCCACGGCAACTCGTCCTGCAGCGCGAACGAGACTGCGAACACGACCGCGGCGATGAGCAGCAGGCTCGTCGCGACGCGCTTCATCCGCCGGAGCGCCTCGAGCCGTTCGGCATCGGTGGGCACGCTTCGCGTGGATCGATCAGTCGTACCGATCGCGTTCATGCGGGGTCCCGTTCCGTCGCGTATCCGTTTTCAGGAGGTTCCGCGATATCGGGGCGTTTCTCAGGAGAACACGCCGCTGAATCGCATGTCGGGGCCGAGAACTCCTGAAAAGGGGCCGAGAACTCCTGAAAAGAGCAGGGGGTGGCGGTGGCTAGGCTGACCTGCATGACGCACGCTTCGACGGGGCTCAGCGGAGCTGCCGCGCCCACACCGCCCGAGGAGACGTACTCCTACCTGGGGCCGGCCGGCACCTTCACCGAGTCGGCGCTGAAGCAGGTGCCAGAAGCATCCGGTAAGCACTGGCGGGCCGTCAACAACGTCGGCGAGGCGCTTGCGGATGTCACGGACGGCCGCTCGATCGCCGCGATGATCGCCATCGAGAACTCGGTCGACGGCGGCGTCTCCGCCACGCAGGACGCGCTGGCCACCGTGCCCGGTCTCCGCATCCTCGGCGAGTACCTCGTGCCCGTCAACTTCGTGCTCGTCGCGCGGCCCGGCACCGCGCTCGCCGAGGTGCGGGTCGTCAACGCGCACCCCGTCGCCTACGCGCAGTCGCGCGACTGGCTCGAACGGGAGCTCCCCGACCACGGGCACATTCCCGCGACGAGCAACGTCGCCGCCGCGGCATCCCTCTTCGAAGGCAGCCAGGCCGACGCGGCCGTGGCGCCGCCCGGCATCACCGACCTCCTCGACGTCGACGTGCTCGCCCGCGAGATCGGCGACCCCAACGCCGTCACCCGCTTCGTGCTCGTCAGTCGCTCACGGGTGCTGCCCGAACCGACCGGCGCCGACAAGACGAGCATCATCGTCGAGCTGCCCGATGACGAGCCCGGCGCGCTGCTCGCGATGCTCGAGCAGTTCTCGACGCGGGGCGTGAACCTCTCGCTCATCCAGTCGCGGCCTATCGGCGATGCCCTCGGCCGCTACCGCTTCGTCGTCGACTTCGACGGGCACGTCGCCGACGAACGTGTCGCCGACGCACTGCTCGGCCTCCGTCGCACGAGCCCCAAGGTGATCTTCCTCGGCTCGTATCCGCGGGCCGACAAGCGTGAGATCGAGTACCACTCGAAGTACGATGACGGCATCTTCATCGAGGCCCGCGACTGGCTGCGGGGCCTCCTGAGCGGCGAGCCCGACTGATCGGGCGGCCCTGATCCGAGGAGGCCACGTGAGCGACGGCGCCACGACCGGTATCGACCCGCGATTCGATCCGCGGTTCCAGCGCGGGTACTCGGGGCATCATGGGGCGAGCGAGACGGATGCCGCGGACACCCGCGCAGCGCGGGTGGCGCGCATCCCCGATCGGCCGAGGGCGGAGCTGCCGAGCCATGTGAACGAGCGGTTCGACGACGCAGAGGAGCCGAAGCAACGCGGCATCGAGGCGCTGTTCGAGCACCTCGGCGGGCAATCGGCGACACCGCTCGAGGCGGCCGAGCTCGCGAGTGATGAGCCCACTGCACCTGTCGACGACGAGGCGCAACCCGGCGGGCCCATGCCGCAGCGATGGCTTGTCGCCGGGTGGGCGGTGACGATGGCGGCGTTCGCGGTCGGCGTCTGGTGGTCGTGGGCCGTGTACTGGGACCTGGGCTCCTACACGGGAGTGTCTCGGTCTGCCGAGCCCGGGCTGCGGGAGCTCGGATGGGGGTTGTCGTCGCCGCTGCTGATGGCCGGTGCGATTGGCGTCGTCGTCGTGACGGCACTGGCGGCGCAACGACGCCTTGGAACGTTACCTGCCGGGAGCGCGAATTGGGCGAGCGACGAGGCTCGCACGCACCGAGGGGCGGAGTGGTGGGGGCTCGTTGCGATCATGGCCGCAACCGTTGTGGCTGTGATATGGCTTGTCCGCGGAGTGGTCGAAGGAGCGGGAGCGAGCATGGGTCTCGTCGTCGACGGAAGCGGGGTCAGCGAGACGCAATCCGAGGCTTTCGCGCGCATGGCGTTCGGACAGTTCGCGCAGGCCATGCTCGGGCCGCTCGTCTCAGCATCGATTGCGGCATTCGTGGCGATCGTCGCAGTCGAAGTGCGCCGCGCAGCATTCAGCGCGGCACGCGCACGATCAGCGCAGCCGGGTCGACCTTGAACCGCGCAGAGACCACGAGTCCGAACTCGTCACCGTCGATCTCGAACTCCTCGGCCGCGCCCTCGATCTCGAGGTCGACTGCCCGCCCTCGCAGGTACACGATTTCCGTGCGCTTGCTGCCACCGGTGAGGTCGAGGAACTGTCGGCCGAGCGCAGACTTTCGCAGCACCCGGTTCTCCCACGTGACCTTGCGCCAGATGAGCAGCCAGCCGAAGAGATTGCGAGGTGCCAGCACGACCACGTCGAGGCGGCCGTCGTCGATCTCGGCGTCGGGGATCAGCTCGATGTTGCCCGGCAGGTAGCCGAGGTTCGCCACGAGGATGCTCGCGACCTTCGAGCGGTGCTGCCGGCCGGTGTCGACCCGGTGCACGACGCGATACGGCTTGGATGCGGGCAGGGCCCGCAGGCCCGCGTCGACGTACGCCAGCCAGCCGACGCGCTTCTTCAGGTCGGCGTTGGTGCCCGCGATCATGGCTGCGTCGATGCCGATGCCGGCCATCACGAGTGACACGTGCGTCTCGTCGGTTCCGTCGGCGCGGGTGATGTCGGCGACGATCACGTCGACGGCCCGGTCCATGCCGGAGAACGCGAGCACGACGGCGTCGGCCTGGTCGTTCACGGGAATGTCGAGGTTGCGGGCGAAGAGGTTGCCGGTGCCGATCGGCACGAGTCCGAGCGGCATGCCGCTGCCGCGGAGCGTCGCCGCGACCGAACGCACGGTGCCGTCGCCGCCTGCTGCGATCACGAGGTCGACGCCGGCCTCGAGCGCTTCACGCGCCATACCCTTGCCCGGATCGTCCTCGGCGGTCTCGATCCAGAGCGACGGGGCGAAGTTCTGGCGTTGCTCGGCAGCCTCGACTGCGGCCCGCAGCGACTCGACGCCCTGCTTGGTGGGATTGAAGATGATGGCCGCGCGCAGGCGCTGGCCAGCGGCATCCGTCGCCCCCTCCTCGTCTGCCCTCACGCTGCCCACGGTATTGCATCGAGGCCTGAAACGGCCGTGAACGCGCTCGGGTGCCGTTCGGGTGCCGATCGAGTCGTCGGATGCCCCGGCTAGACTTGCTCGGGTGATCGACCCCGTGCTGCTTCGCGAGAACCCTGACCTGATCAAGCGTTCGCAAGAGCTCCGTGGCGAGTCCGTGGCGCTGGTCGACACGGCCGTCGAGGCGGATGCCGCGAGGCGCACCGCGATCACCGTGTTCGAAGCGCTCCGCGCCGAGCAGAACGCCTTCGGCAAGCAGGTCGCGCAGGCGCCGAAAGACGCCAAGGCCGCTCTCGTCGCCGAAGCGCAAGAGCTCGCGGCCCGCGTGAAAGCCGCGAATCAGGCTGCGAGTGACGCCGAGTCCGAGTTCACGCTCGCCGTGCAGCGCCTCGGTAACATCGTCATCGACGGTGTGCCGGCCGGCGGCGAAGACGACTTCGTCGTGCTGCGCGAGGTCGGCGAGATCCCCGCGTTCGACTTCGAACCGCGCGACCACCTCGAAATCGGCGAGCTGCTCGACGCCATCGACATGCAGCGCGGTGCGAAGGTCTCGGGCGCGCGCTTCCACTACCTCAAGGGCGTCGGCGCGCGCCTCGAGATCGCGCTCATGAACATGGGCCTCGACCGGGCGATCGCGGCCGGATTCACGCCGCTCATCACGCCGACGCTCGTGCGGCCAGAGATCATGAACGGCACCGGGTTCCTCGGCGCGCACGCCGAAGAGGTCTACTACCTGCCCGAACAGGAGCTCTACCTGACGGGCACGAGCGAGGTCGCGCTCGCCGGGTACCACTCCGACGAGATCATCGACGTGTCGAAGGGGCCGATCCGCTACGCCGGATGGTCGACCTGTTACCGCAGCGAAGCCGGCAGCCATGGCAAAGACACGCGCGGCATCATCCGCGTGCACCAGTTCAACAAGCTCGAGATGTTCACCTACATCGACCCGGCCGATGCCGAGGCCGAGCACGAGCGTCTGCTCGGCTGGCAGGAGGGCATGCTGCAAGACCTGGGCCTCACCTACCGGGTCATCGACACCGCGGCCGGCGACCTCGGCTCGAGCGCCGCACGCAAGTACGACGTCGAGGCGTGGGTGCCCACGCAGAACGCCTATCGAGAGCTCACCTCCACGTCGAACTGCACGACGTTCCAGGCGCGTCGCCTCGAGATCCGCCACCGCACCGAGAGCGGTAAGACGGCCCCCGTCGCGACGCTCAACGGCACCCTCGCGACGACCCGCTGGCTCGTCGCGATCCTCGAGACCCACCAGCAGGCCGACGGCTCGGTCGTGGTGCCCGAGGCCCTGCGTGGGTACCTCGGCGGCCTCGAGGTGCTCGAGCCGGTCGCATGAACAGCGAGCAACCGGAGCTCGCTGAGCCCGTCGAAGCTGGGGAGATCCCTTCGACGAGTTCAGGGAACGCTGACCCGTGGTTCGTCGCGCTCGACGTCGACGGCACGATCATGCACGAAGACGGCTCGATCGATCCGGTCGTCGCCGAGGCGGTCGCCGCAGCCCGCGACCGCGGCCATGTCGTGACGCTCGCGACCGGGCGCTCGTGGGCGACGACCGCTCCGGTGCTCGAGCGGCTCGAGCTCACTCCCGAGTACGTCGTGTGCGCCAACGGTGCCATCACGATGCAGCGCGACGATTCGGCATCAGATGGCTATGTTCGCCGTCACGTCGAGACGTTCGACCCGACGCCCGTGCTCGAGCGCATTCGCTCGTTCCTGCCGGCCGGCAAGTTCATGGTCGAGTTGCCCGACGGCTATCGCCTCTACACCGAGGGCATGAGCGACTGGAACGTCGACAACGCCCGTGAAGTGCTCTTCGATGAGCTGCTCGACCAGCGCGCCACGCGTGTCGTCGTGACGAGCCTCGAGCACGGGCTCGACGAGTTCTTCGAGATCGTCGACCAGATGGGCCTGCACCACGTGAGCTACGCCATCGGCTGGACCGCGTGGCTCGACATCGCCCCCGACGGCGTCAACAAGGCAACCGCGCTCGAACGGGTGCGGGGCTGGCTCGACCTTCCGAACGACCGCGTGCTCGCCGCAGGCGACGGGCGCAACGACCTCGAGATGTTCGCGTGGGCGGGCGCGGCCGGCAGGGCCGTCGCGATGGGCCAGGCGCCCGACGAGGTGCGCGAAGCCGCACGCGAAGTCGGCGGCACGATCGACGATGCAGGCCTCGCGGCGGTGCTCGACTCACTGCCGTAACGCGCCCGGAATCGCACCGCTCCCGGTGCTCGCAGAGCTCGCCAGCATAGAATCGGCGAAATCGAAGGGTTGCGGTGAGCGGTTCAGTCGAGCAGGATGTCGCCGTCGAGCAGACGGCGGTGCCGAGGCACGGGCGGATGCCGCGGCGCGGCGCCGTCTCGACGTACCTGAAGATCGCGGCATCCGCCGTCGCTGTGCTCGCGGTCAGCGCCACCTCGGTCGTCGCCTATGCCGCACTCGACCTGCTCGGATCGGTGCAGCAGGGCGCCGAGCTCGAGAGCGAACACCTGCTCGACGGGGTGCCCGACATCGGAGCGATGGACGGCGGCCTCAACTTCCTGCTCCTCGGCAGCGACAAGCGGCCCGAGAGCGGTGCATTCGGCGACCCCGAAGATGAATCGGGCGAGCTCAATGACGTCACGATGCTGCTGCACATCGCGCAAGACCACTCGCACGTCGAAGTCGTGAGCTTCCCGCGCGACATGATCGTGCCGGTGCCGGAGTGCACCGATCCTGAAGACCCCGATGGTGAAAAGCTCTCGGCGATGTCGGGTGTGAAGCTCAACACGGTGCTCGGGCACGGCGGCATCGGCTGCGTCGGTCAGACGGTGGAGGAGCTCACCGGAGTTCAGATCCCCGTCGGCGGCATCGTGCAGTTCGACGGAGTTGCCGCGCTCGCCACGGCGGTCGGTGGCGTCGAAGTCTGCGTCGCCGAGCGCATCGACGACGACTACTCGGGCCTGCACCTCGACGCCGGCAAGCACACCATCTCGGGCTACGACGCACTCGCCTTCCTGCGCTCGCGGCATGGCGTCGGCGACGGCAGCGACCTCGGGCGCATCTCGAACCAGCAGACGTTCATGGCCTCCCTCATGCGCACCGTGCAGGCCGACGGCACGCTCAGCGACCCGACGAAGCTGTACTCGATCGCGAAAGCCGTCACCTCGAACATGAGCCTCTCTCCGACGCTGCAAGACCCGGTGAAGCTCATCTCGATTGCGAAGGCACTCCAAGACGTCGACCTGTCCAAGGTCGCGTTCCTGCAGTATCCGACGGTGTACACCGAGGATCGCTCGGGCGTGGAGGCCGCCGAGTCGGCCGAGCAGGTGAACGCCGACTTGCTGGCGGATGTGCCCCTGGTGATCGACCCGAACGCCATCGATGGTACCGAGTTCGGAACGGTGCCCGACGAGACGGCACCCGCGCCCGAACCCGCACCTGAGGCATCGGCCGCGCCTGAGGCATCCGCCCCGGCTGAGACCCCCGGAGCTGTGCTGCCCGATGATGTCACGGGACAGACCGCCGCCGAGGTGCGGTGCTCGAGCGCCAACGAAGGCTGAGGCGAGTACGAACGAGCCGCTTCAGCACCTTTTCAGGGTGGCCTGCGAGGCTTGACGAAGCTTGCTTCGGCTAGAATCGGGGCCTGCCCGCACGAATCGCGCCCCAGGGTGCGAGACTGCAGGCTTGGAGGGCTGTCCGAGCGGCCGATGGAGCTGGTCTTGAAAACCAGTGGGCAGTAATGTCTCGTGGGTTCGAATCCCACGCCCTCCGCGCGAGACGACCAGGCACGAAAGGATGATGGTGGCAGAAGAGTTGCGAAGCAGTGCACGTCGTGCTGCGACCTCGAATCCTATTGTTCGGCATGGCCGACTCAAGCGACGCAGCCTGTGGAAGACCGCCGGCAAAGTGACCGCGTCCGTGGTCGCAGTCGCTCTTGTCTCGGGCACCGCCATCGCCGCGTACGCCGCCTTCGATCTCGCGAAGACCGTGCAACCCACCGTCACCCTCGGCAACGAAGATGTGCTCGAGGGCGTGCCCGATGTGGGTGCCATGGAAGGGGGCGTCAACATCCTCGTCGTCGGCAGCGACAGCCGCCAGGGGCAGGGTATGGCGTTCGGCGATCCCGAAGAAGAGACCGCCGTACTCAACGACGTCACGATGCTGCTGCACATCTCGCAAGACCATTCCAACGCCTCGGTCGTGAGCTTTCCGCGCGACATGCTCGTCGATGTGCCCGAGTGCGATGACCCCGATGACCCCGAAGAGCCGTTCTCCGAGCAGTACGGCATGAAGATGAACACCGTGCTCTCGCACGGCGGTCTCGGCTGCGTCGTCAAGACGATCGAGGCCGAGCTGGGCATCACGATCCTCTTCGGCGGTGTCGTGCAGTTCATGGGCGTCGCGGGGCTCTCCGAGGCGGTGGGCGGTGTCGACGTCTGCGTTGCCGAGCCGATCGAAGACGAGTACACCGGCACGTTCCTCGCGGCGGGCACGCACAACCTCTCGGGCATGGCTGCGCTGCAGTTCCTCCGCACTCGTCACGGTGTCGGCGACGGCAGCGACCTCGCCCGTATCTCGAATCAGCAGGTGTTTCTCTCCTCCCTCGTGCGCACCGTGCAATCGAACGGCACGCTCAGCGACCCGGTGAAGCTCTACTCCATCGCGAAGGCCGCACTCGCCAACATGCAGCTGTCCGACAGCCTCATGGACCCGACCCGCATGATCTCGATCGCGAAGGCGCTGAGCGCCACCGATCTCAGCAAGATCGCGTTCATCCAGTACCCGACCGCGTACGTCGAGGGCGGCGGTGCCGTCGAGCCCACGAGCTCGGCCGAATATGTGAGAACGTCGCTCCAGAACGACCTCCCCGTGACCTTCGACGCGGCTGCGCAGGAGTCGGCGTTCGCTTCGGCAGGCGACCCCAATGCGATCGTGCCCCCCGAGGAGGCACCCGTCGAAGAGGTGCCTGCCGACGACGCTGCGGCCGAGGCGCCCGCCGACCCGGCCGCACCCGCGCCCACGGTCGAAGCGCTGCCGAGTGATGTCGCCGGGCAGACCGCGGCAGAGACCCGGTGCTCCGCAGGCCGCACGCTCGACGACCAGTAGGCGGCGTTCGCGATCGGCTTCTGCATCTGAGCTGATCCCCCAGTGGCCCCCTGATCGGGCGCCGGAGTCCCCTACAGCACCTCGTGAACCCTCGGGTAAGCCCCCGATGCCGACCACCGCACCTCGCTCGTAGCGTGAGACGGGTAATCGACAACAGGGCGTGAAATCGTCCGGGGAAGCGAAGGAACACACTCATGGCTTTCGATGACAACAGCGTCTGGACTCGAGTCCGAGACTCGTTCAACGTCAACGTGGCGGTGCCGATCAGCGACAACACTGTCGACTCGCTCAACGACTTCAACTCGCACAACGACAACTCGGATAACTCCGATAACTCGGATAACTCCGATAACTCCGATAACTCGGATAACTCGGACAACTCGGATAACTCGGACAACTCCGACAACTCGGATAACTCCGATAACTCCGATAACTCCGATAACTCCGATAACTCCGATAACTCCGATAACTCGGATAACTCGGATAACTCGGATAACTCCGACAACTCGGACAACTCCGACAACTCGGACAACTCCGACAACTCCGACAACTCGGACAACTCGGACAACTCCGACAACTCGACCAACGACTCGTATAACGACAACTCGGACAACTCCGACAACTCGGACAACTCCGACAACTCGGTGCACGACTCGTACAACGACAACTCGATCCACGACTCGGGCAACACGACGCTGAACGACCACTCGATCAACGCGGGTGTGCGGGAGTACAACGTCGGGTTCGGCGACCTCACGATCGTCGGAAGCCTCGGCGCCGACGGTGAAACCGGCGAGTCGAGCCTGCTCGCTGATGGCGGCGGCACGAGCGTCAACATCGACAACCGTTCGACGGTGCTCGACCAGTCGGTCAACCAGAACATCGCTGCTGCAGCTGGCAGCGGAGGCGATTCCGGCGCGCTCGGCTCAGCCGGCGGTTCCGGCAGCGGCGGTACCGGTGCTTCCGGCAGCGGCGGCTCGGGTGGTAGCGCCACCTCGGGTGCGGCCGGCGGTGGCGGCGATG
Organism: Agromyces sp. Y575; assembly: GCF_059445445.1. Taxonomy (NCBI): domain Bacteria; kingdom Bacillati; phylum Actinomycetota; class Actinomycetes; order Micrococcales; family Microbacteriaceae; genus Agromyces; species Agromyces sp. Y575. Next base: position 494,499 of record NZ_JCAIUI010000002.1, on the reverse strand, counting down.
CCGCCGTGGGTGCCGGCGGTGACGGTGGTGCCGGCGGTGACGCCACGGGCGGCAACGGTGCCAGCGGCACAGGCGGTGCCGGTGGGTCCGGTACCGGCGGCGGCGCAGGCGATACCGGCTCTTCTGGTGGCGACGCCAGCGGCGGCAACGTGTCGCAGTACTTCAACAACGAAACTGTCGTCAATTCCGGTGACTACGGCGTGGCTGCGCGAGGCGATGTCGACATCGACAACTCGTCGTTCGATGTCTCGGTCGGCGACATCTCGATCGGCAACACCACAGATTCGTACAACGAGGACTACAGCTGGGACGTCGATGTGAGCGACTCGTTCAACGACAACTCGACCAACCTCGACGTGGATGTGGACGACTCGTTCAACGACGACTACTCGACCGATGTCGACGTCGACGTCGACGTTGACAACGCCAACATCCTCAGCCCTGACGCCGTCGCCCTACAGGTCGACGACATCAACCTGTAGGGGCGTTGCAGTTCTGCCCGGTCGCCCCCTGGGGCGGCCGGGCACACACCCATCCGGTCGCTGACGGCCGCGGTCACTGCTGACATCCGCTGGTTTGCAGTGCAGACTGAAATTCCCCCACAGATTCCGAAGGTGTCCGAGATGTCCAGTGACGAGGCCGCGAGCGAGCACGGTGCCCTGCCGTACGACGACTCGTCGGCACAGGCGGCAGATCCGATGGTCGAGCCTGACGACGGGTTCGACGCCGGCGCATGGGAGACCGATCTCGCAGACGCCCTCTCCGACCCGAGCGCGGCGAACCTCTTCACCGCGGAGATCGAGCACGTCGACGCATCCGATTGGGATGTCGACACCGCGCTCATCTGGGGCGACGTCGTCGACGATGTCGTCGACGACGCTGGGAGTATCGGGCCCGATTTCCCACTCTGAATCGGGCGCGTGACGGGGCGGGGTGCACTCCGCCCCGTTCTCTGTCACGATGGAGAGAACGAGGGAATTCGTGCCGGAAGCAGTCAACACTGAGGAGTCTGCAGTGGTCGAGCGCGAGCAAACGGCGACGCCCGACGATCCGCCGGTGGCGGCGCACCTGCAACGCGCGCCGGAGCTCGAGGGTGAGGCTTCGGCCATGATGGACGTCGTCCGCAACGTCGGGCAGCTCGCCGCTTCATCCGGTCGTGCAGACCTGGCCAGACGAATCCAACAGACACAGGCGCGGCTCGCCGATCCCGACATCCGCGTCATCGTGGTCGGCGAGTTCAAGCAGGGCAAGAGCAAGCTCATCAACGCCCTCGTGAACGCACCGGCATGCCCCGTCGACGACGACGTCGCGACGAGCGTGCCGACGTCGGTGGGGTACGCCGAGGTGCCCTCGGCGTGGGTGCTCGAGCAGCACACGGATCCCGCCACCGGCACGGCTGGCGTCGATCGCCGTCAGATACCGCTCGAGGAGATCTCCGAATTCGTCTCGGAGAGCGGCAACCCGCGCAACGAGCGTCGCATCGTGTCGGCCGAGGTGCTGTTGCCGCGCGAGATCCTCAAGGGCGGGCTGAAGCTCGTCGACTCGCCCGGCGTGGGCGGCATGGAATCGTCCAACGCGCTGGCGACGCTGTCGGCGCTGTCGACGGCGCACGCCGTGCTGCTGGTGTCGGATGCCTCGCAGGAGTACACCGAACCCGAGGTGCAGTTCCTCAAGCACGCGATGCGCATCTCGCCGAACGTCGCCGCCGTGCTCGCCAAGACCGACCTCTACCCGTCGTGGCGTGAGATCGAGCAGATCGACCGCGGGCACCTCCGTGATGCCGGTGACGTGCCGATATTCTCCGTCTCCAGCGATCTTCGCCTGCTCGCTGCCGAACTGCGCGACAGCGCACTGAACGACGAGTCGGGCTTTCCGGCGCTCGTCGCGCATTTACGCCGAGAGGTGCTCGGCCGCGCCGAGGTGATTCACGAGCGCAGCGCCGTGCACGATCTCGTGTCGGTGGTCGAGCAGCTCACGATGTCGCTTCGTTCCGAGCTGAACGCGATCCTGCACCCCGAGGACACGCCGCGCATGATCGCCCAGTTGGAGGCGGCGAAGGCGCGCGCCGACGAGTTCCGCGGGCGCTCATCGCGCTGGCAGGTGACGCTCACCGACGGCGTCGCCGATCTCATCGCCGACATGGAACACGACCTGCGCGACCGGCTGCGCAAAGTGCAGCGCGAGGCCGAGGACGCGATCGAAGAGGGCGATCCCGGACCCATCTGGGACCAGATCACCGAATGGCTCGACCAGCGGGTGGCCAGCGCGGTGTCCGAGACATTCGTGTGGACCGACGAACGCTCGCGCTGGCTGTCGGAGGAAGTGGCCGAGATGTTCAGCGCGGGAGAGTCCGCGCTCCCGGCGATCGACGTCGGCGACACCCAGGGCGTGCTCGACCCGGTCGAGGGCATCTCCGTGCTCGACCCGGGTCGTCTCGGCGCAGGAGAGCGGATCTACATCGGCGTGCGCGGATCGTACGGCGGCGTCCTCATGGTGGGCCTCGCCACAGGACTGATCGGACTGTCCCTGATCAATCCCTTGTCGCTGCTCGCCGGAGTGCTCGTCGGTCGGCGGGCATATCGCGAAGACATGAGCGCACGATTGATCCGCAGGAAGCACGAAGCCAAAGGCCACGTGCGCCGCTACATCGACGAAGTCACCTTTCAGGTCGGCAAGCAGCTCAAAGACCGGCTGCGCCTGGTGCAGCGCGCCGCTCGCGATCATTTCGGGGCGATGGCCGAAGAACTGCACCGATCGCTGTCGGAGGCGCTCATCACTGCGAAGCAGACGGCTACCACCTACACATCCAAGCGCGACCAGCGAGTGGTCCAACTGAAAGCGCAGATCGGCCAACTCGAGCGGCTTCGCGCCGAGATCCCCGAGCTTCCGCCGATGCGCACCGAGGCCGTACAACGGTGACGGCACAGGTGAGGGACGACGCAGCGGGCTTGCTGCGCACCGCCCGCGCCGTCTACAGCGATGATCCTGCGGCGCAGAATACGCTCGCCGAACTCGACCGGCGCTTGCGCGAACCCCTGCGGTTGGCCATCGCAGGCATGGTGAAGGCGGGCAAGTCGACGTTGCTGAATGCCCTGCTCGGCGAGCAGATCGCACCGACCGACGCCGGTGAGTGCACACGGGTCGTCACTTGGTACCGCTATTCGGCAACTCCGACCGTCACGCTTCACCCGAAGGAGGGCGAACCCCGGCGGCTGCCGGTGCGACGAGATCACGGGCGCCTGGTGCTCGACCTCGGTGGCGCTCCCGTCGAGGAGGTGGGATGGATCGACGTCGGCTGGCCGTTGATCGGTCTGAAGTCGATGATCCTCATCGACACGCCCGGCATCGCCTCGTTGTCGGTAGAGACCTCTGCGCGAGCGACCGTGTTCCTCACCCCGGAGGAGGCGCCCTCGTCAGCGGATGCCGTCGTCTATCTCATGCGGCACCTGCACGCATCGGACATCAAGTTCCTCGAGGCCTTCCGCGACACCGCGGCCGGGGCGGCGCAGAGCATCTGCGCGGTCGGGGTGCTCTCGCGCTCGGACGAGATCGGTTCCGGCCGCATCGATTCCCTGCTGTCGGCCGGCAAGGTCGCACGACGCTACGAGCTCGATGGCGAGCTGGCCTCGCTGGTTCTGGGGGTCATCCCCGTGGCGGGGCTCGTCGCAGAAGGTGCGCGCACGCTCCGCGAGCACGAGTACACGGCCTTCCAGGAACTTGCGGGGCTCGAACGGATCGACCGTGAGCGCCTCCTCGTGTCGGCCGACCGGTTCACCGGCGCTTCCGACGTCACCGAGCTGAGCTTGGCCGAGCGCCGGAACCTGCTCGACCGATTCGGACTGTTCGGGGTGCGGTTGGCCACCGCACTCATTCGTGGCGGCACCGAAAGCTCGTCCGATCTGTCGGCGCAACTCGTGCAGCAGAGCGGACTGATCGAGCTGCAACGGTTCGTGCGAGATCAGTTCCGCAGCCGCGCGTCGACTCTCAAGGCGCGCGGAGTGCTGCTCGGGCTCGATAAGCTCATCCGCGAGAATCCGCGCGAGGGAACCGAAGAGATCCGCGGCGGTATCGAGCGCATCACGGCCGGCGCGCATGCGCTGCGGGAACTCTCGTTGCTGGCCAGCGCGAGGTCGGAAGGGCTTCCGCTGATCGCTCAGGATGCCGCGGACGCCCAGACGATCATCGGTGCCAAGGGCACCCCGACCCACGTGCGTCTCGGCGTGGCTGAGGACACCGACAGCGACTCACTCCGCGACCGCGTCGGAACCGTCCTCGTGCACTGGCGCCGACTGGCCGAGTCTCCGCTCACGGACCGAGCGACGGTGAGTGTATGCCGGGTGGTGATCCGCAGTCTGGAAGAGATCGCGTCAGAGCTGCGGCCCGCGGCGGATATCGTGCTGCCGAGCAGACCAGGCGATGGCGCCCGGGAGCACACTCCAGAGCAGCGCGAGCACCACGAGCCCGCACTGGGCGGCAAGTAGGAGCCGCACTGGTTCACCGCGTTCGCCGATCGCCACCAGCTCCGTCGACAGCAGCAGCAGGAGGACCTGCACCACCAACGTCGAGAGCTGCCACCAGCGCACCTTGGGACGCCGGCTCATGAACGACACGAGAAGCGTGATCTGCGTCAGCAGTGCTGCCACCATCACCCCGAACACGACCCAGAACACGACGTCGGCTGCGGTCTGGTACGTCTGCTCCGCGCGCCCGTCGCTGACGCCGCGAACGACGTCCGCGATCAGGGGGAGCTGGGTCTGACGGATGACGAAGAAGTAGACCACCGTGAACCCGCCGACGGCGAAACTGAGCATCCAGAGAACCTGGCTCGCGCGCACAGAGAAGGGCGGGGTCAGCTTCACGAGCACCGGGGCCGCGTTGGGATTCGCGACGGGAGGGCGTTCCGGCGCGTCTCGCTTGTGACCTGCGGTCGGCATGGCCGCGTTCATCGCCGGTGTTCCGGCGGGTGGATTCGTCTGCTCGGTCACGGAGCCCAGGTCACGGCTCCTCGGCCAGATCTTCTGGATACGGATCAGGGTCGGGCGCGGTGAGTGGCTCGTTCGCGTCGTACGAATCCGCCGCCGTGAGGTCCGCCAGCAGCGCATCGGGCTGCGCTTCCGGTTCGACCGCCGCGGGTTGCTCGGGGGCCGCGGCCGTGGCATCCGTGGCATCCGTCGCCGATGCAGCGGTCGCCGTGTCGACGACAGGGGCGTCGTCGGCTCCAGCGCCGACCGTGTCGGCCGGGGTGTCGCTCGGCGCACCCGTCGAGGTCGTGTTGTGCGAGCCGGTGGTGTTGCCCACCGCGATGTCGCCCGCCGTGACCGTGGAGTCGGAGTTGTCGATGGCGGCATCGTCGCCAGCGGCGACAGCGTCGTCGCCAGAGGCGACGACGGCATCCTGATCGAAGATCTGCGTCACGTCGCCCTGGGCCCAGATGTTCTGATTCGTCGACTGGTCCACGATCGTCGTTCGGTTGTCGATCGTGGTGAACTGATTGATGATGCGGGAGATCTCGTCGACCACCTCGTTGGTGTCGCTGAACGGCTGCGGCGACCCCGGGTCATCCGTCGAGCGGGACGGGCCATCCGTCGAGCGGGACTGCGGTGACGCCTGCGCTCTCGAGGTCACCGACGGGTCATCGATGATCACCGGTGCGACCGCCTTCACGTCTGCCCCGCACGCGCCCTGGAGGCCGTGAGCGGCCAGGGCCTCCCGCGGCGCCGAGTTGAACTCGTCGACCGCGGCCGGGTCGCGAAGCAGACTCAGGATGAACGCGATCAACGCGTCGGCGATGGTCGTCACGGGTGTGTTCATGTATCGACTCCTCAGCGGTCCAACGGCAACATGCACGCATGTTCGAAGCTGGTCTGTCCTAACGTATGCCGCTCATGCCGGGCATGGCATCGGGGGTATCCCCGAAATCGCACGGGGGCACTATGGGGGTGCATCGGTCTGCCCATGCCCCGCTGCCGCGACATCCTCGGCGGCCCCCGCTCCCTCGATCAGTACTCGCAGCTTGGCGATCACTTCGGAACGCGACGACGCACGGAGCCGGCGACGGATGTGAGCGATATGGTGCTCCGCGGTGCGAGGCGAGATGAAGATGGTCTCGCCGATCTCGGCGTAGGTCTTCCCCTGAAGAACGAGCCTGGCGACCTCGAGTTCGCGATCGCTCAGCATCTCCGTCGCAGGCGCAGACGGCATGGGCGCGGGAGAAGAGTCGGTTCCGGATGCCGCGGGGCGGCGTGCGGCATCGTTGGGGTGCAGGTCGCGCGCGCACGACAGCAGGCGGGCGGCGACTTTGCGGTCGGTGGTGCGTGCGGCGCCGTGCCCGGCCAGGCGAGCCGCGTCCCAGGCGAGCCCGACCGCTGCGAGGCCGCGCGCGGAGCTCTCGACGGCGTCGGCGTGCACCGTACCGGCGAGCACTGAGGTCCACACTCTGCCGGCCTTCGCCATGACTGCGGCGACCCGGTTGGTCGGTGCGGCCGAGACGAGCGCGTGCGCGTGCGGGGCGAGATCCTCGGGCCGGTTCAGCAGGATGCCTTGCTGAATGCCCGCCCAGCGCAGGTGCGCCGACCACAGCGCGGGAGCGCCGAGCCCGTCGACGATCTCGAGGCCACGGGCGAGGTGAGGCTCGAGGTGCTCGGAGTCTCCCACCTTCGCTGCCGAGCAGACGAGTTCGGCGAAGGGATGCAGCAGGTACAGATCGATCTCGGTGCGCAGGATGTTCGGTCGAGCCTGACGCCACGCTGCCTCGAGGCCAGCGGCATCCTCGTACCGGCGTGCGATGGCAACTTGCACCGCACGGGCGAGCAGCGCGTCGCGTGGCGAGGTGGTCGGTGTGCACTCCAGCGCACGGGCGAGCGCCTCGCGTGCCTCGCCGGGCCAGGCTCGCTGCACCGCGACCCATGCGCGCCACAGCAGCAGGCGCGTGCGCGCCCACTGCCCGCCGTGCCCGCCTGCGATCGCGTCTTCGATCACGGAGTGCGCGGTGGCGAGGTCCCCGAGGTTGATCGCGACCGCCGTCGCGATGACGGCCGGCAGCTCGGGGATGGCTGCGGACGCGCGTGACGATGTGTACATCTCCGAGGCGCGCACGAGATCGACGAGCATGGTCGGGGCGCCCCCGGGGGCGACCGATGCGGCGAGCCCGCGACGGAGCAACTGCATCGAGACGCCCAGTGCCGACGGCACACCGCTGCGTCTCGTGGTGATCTCGTGGGTGATCTCGGTGCCATCGTCGAGCGCGCCGACGCCGTACGCGGCGATCATCGCCCGTACGGTCGAGTCGGGGCTGTCGGGGAGGGTCGCGCGGTACACGGCGGAACTCTGTTCCATCATGCCGCGGCCGGCCCAGGTCGCGGCCGCGACGTCGGCCATCCGATCGCCGTCCGTGCCGTGCGCGCCGGACGGCGCCGCATCGATCAGGGCACTGGCGGCATCGAGATCGGCCACAGCCCAAGCCGCCTGTGCCCGGCGCGCAGCGATGCTCGCCGGGTCGACGCCCGAGTTGAGCGCGGCGCAATAGAGCTCAGCCGCCCGGCGCGGGTGATCCTCGAGCATTCCGTCGCCGTGCTGCACCAGCGCGGCGCCGACCTGCGGATCGCCGACGAGACCGACCCATTCATCGTCGCCGGGGTCTCCCGACTCGGCGGAGCGCGCGATGACCTCCGCCAGGCTGCTGCTCATGTCGACGAGGCGTCGTGCGGGGATCGTCGCCCTGACTGTGGCACGCACCACCGGCACCGGCTGACCGTTGCGCATCAACAGGCCCTCGGCATACCCCTTCATGATGTTCTCGTCGTTGTGTTCGGGTGTCCCGAGAATCGGTCGCCCGTGCCCGCCCACGATCGAGAGCTGCTCGATCGTGCGGCGGAGATCGGAGTCGAGGGTGTCGAGCCGGTGCGCGATCCGCTCCTCGAGCATGCGGGCGAGCTCGCCGTGGGTCTCGTCATCGAGGCAGTCGCGCTCGTCGTGCGCCGCCAGCGCCTCCGACACCAGCCACGACACGCCGCCGGTGGTCGCGAGAATGTGGTCGAGGCAGCGGCTCGGGATCAGCTGGTCGCGGCTCTCCAGATAGGCGAGCACGTCCGATCGCGAGACATGACCGAGCACGATCGCCGGTCGTGTCCGCTCGAGGCGCCGCGCGATCGTGGTCAGGGTGTCCGACGGCGGCCACGGGCGGCTGGCCACCACGAGCGCGGCATCGGGGTCATCCGACCGGATTCGCACGCGTTCCAGCTGCTCGGCGTTCATCAGATGCAGGTCATCGACCAGGAGCACATGCGAACGTGGGACGTGCGCGACATCCAGCTCGCCGGCGGCCACCAGGCTTGCATCGCGATGCTCCGCGGCGAGCATCCCGTGCAGGTGACGCAGCACGGTCGACTTGCCTGAGCCGGCGTTTCCGACGACCATCGCCCGGGCGGATCCGGCCCAAGGCGCGACGATCGCATCCACCGCGGGTCGCAACTGGCGCTCCCAGACGAACGGCGGGCCGGTCTGCGGAAGCACGGTGCTCGACACATGCAGGACTGTCATGGCGTGGGCTGCTCGTCAATGCCTGATCAGACGGATTCGTCCGTCGTGGGTGGGGGCTGGGCGGGGTCGGTGGTGGATGAGTCTGGTGCGGGTTCTGGTGCGGGATCTGGGGTGGTGTCTGCCGGGGGAGGGTCTGGTGCGGGGTCTGGTCCGGGGTCTGGGGTGGTGTCTGTCGTGGGCTCCGTGGCGGGCGGGTCATCGGTGGGCGGCCCAGTGACGACCGGCTGATCGACCGCCCGCACCGAAGGGGGCGAGAGCGCCGGCGGCGTGGTGTGCGGCACCGCCGGACGTCGAACCGGAGACGGCTCGTTGATCGGGCTGAGTCGTGTACTCGGTTGCCGGGCGTCGCCGGTGTCATCGGGCCGTTCGAACACCCCCGAATCGACGAACGGAGCAAGCGGGGGCAGCGCTCTCGCGAACGGGGCGATCGCCTTCGACGCCGGGTCGGTCAACGGCAACGGTATCGCTTCGGGCGAGTCCGACGTGCCGCCCGCATCGCCGGAAGCGGCATTGTCGTAGGCGGTCATCCGCGAACCCGCTGCCATCGCGCCGCCGAAGACGATCGCTCCCGAGATCACTGCGACGGCACCCGCCAGCAGCCACGGCGATCCGTGCCTCGCGGTACGGTTCGACGTGGGGCGCACGAGACTGAACGCACTGGCGACGCGCGCGAGCACGAGTCCGCTGCCCGTGGCCACGTCGACCTCGATCTCGGCGTCTGCGTCGGTGTCTTCCGCGGTGGGATCGAGTGTCGCCGGCACGGTCGACGCGGCGACAGCTTCGCGTTGGTTCAACCGGGCGAACGCGGTGCGCGCCGCGCCCAGAGCGATGGAGGCCTTGGGATCCGCATCGACCGCCAGCGGCCGGTCGAATCGTTCGGAGAGGCGCTGGGCGACGAGTGGGATCCGTGACGATCCCCCGATGAGGAGGATCGCCTCGAGCTGATCGGCGGTGAGGTCGGCGGAGTCGATCGCGTTCTCCAGCACGCCGAGTGTCGTGTCGAGCGCCCCGTCGATCATGTGCTCGAACTCGGACCGTGTCAGGCGCACGCTCGATCGGCTCGGCGGTATGAGCACCGGGATCGTGGCATCCGAATCGAAGGAGAGCGCTTCTTTCGCATCGATGGACTCCCGGCGCAATTGGGAGAGCGCGATGCGGGTGTCGGGATCATCGATGGAGAGGGCAGAGACATCCAAGCCGGATGCCGCGATGACGTGCCGGAAGACACAGTCGTCGAAGTTCGCTCCGCCCAGATCGTCCAAGCCCGCGGGATCGCCGGCCAGCGTGAATTCCGAGTCGGCGCCTCTGTGCAGCACCACGGAGTCGAAGGTGCCGCCGCCCAGGTCGTACACCGCGATGGACTGTCCGGGCTCGAGCGGCCGCGTGGCCTCGTAGTGGCGTGCCGCTGCTTCCGGCTCGGTGATCAGGGACACGTCGTCGATGCCGAGACGGCCGAGTGCTGCTCGGATCAGGCCGAGCCGGTGCGCCCCCCATGCCGTGGGATGCGTGAGCGAAATCGCATCGGGGCGCGAGCCCATGCGTTCCGTGACGGCGTCGACGATCGACGCGAAAGTCTTCGCATACAGCATTTCGGGTGAGAAGGACTGCTCGCCGACCACGAGGGGCACGTCGTCGCCGATGCTGCGCTTGAACTCGCGCACGAGTCGCTCGGGCTGCGCGATACCTCTGCGCTCGGCGGCATCGCCGAACAGCAGGTCGCCATCGTCTGAGACGAAGGCGAGGGCTGCGACGCAGTCGCCCTTTCGCCCCAGTGCGAAGGGCGTGGCGCTGATGCTTCCATCTCGCTCGACTCGGGCAGTTGCCGCTGCGACGCGACTCGTGCCGATGTCGACCGCGAGGACGTACGGGTTGTCCTCCATGTTTCACAAACCACGATTCCGAGTTTGGCATGAGGTTCCGAGTTCGGCTTGAACAGCGTCACTATAGGCCGATGCCGGTGAGACCGCGAGAGGACGCCGGGCTTCTGGTACACCCCAGTTCGGAGGACACGCCGGCGATCGAGAGTCAGGCATGCGGGACGGATGCGAGGCGCAACGTTGTCGAGGAACGGTGCTGGAATCGTCGTTCGTACGGTGGCCGGGTTATGATGACAGTCGCGTGTGCGCACCAGCATCCGCAAGGAGACGTCGCATAGTCCGGCCGAGTGCACCACCCTGCTAAGGTGGAGAACCCGTAAGGGTTCCGAGGGTTCAAATCCCTCCGTCTCCGCTCTTAAAATCCCGGTCAAAGGCGCTTTCTTAGATCCTTACCAAGGATCGAGTTTTCTCGAACAGCGGTATTCTGTGTCCCATAGGTGTCCTCGTGGGGACACACAGGGGGACACACAGAAGCCGCTGTTGGTGGCTCGCCATCAGAAAATGCCTGATCAGAGGCCCAATGTGTCGACACGGCACCCGCCTTTGGAAGAGTGGAGAACTCTGACGGCGATTTCGTCACCGCGGACACGCTCTGGGACTTCAAGGTTTCGGTGAACCCGCCCACCAAGAACCACACGTTGCAGCTGCTCGTGTACTGGCTCATGGCGCGACGCTCCGAATGGAACTGGCGTCCGACCTGGAACTGGGACCACAAGACGCCGGAGACGGACTGGCGCGACAACTGGGATCTCGACGCGTATCTTCGCAAAAACCTTGCCTGGCCCGATGACCTTCAGTGCCCCATTCCTACCCACCTCGGTGTATACAACCCTCGGCTCAATGCGGTCCACCGGCTCGCCGTCGACAGCATCCCGGCTGAGGTCATTACCGCGGTAGAGCGCGACATGATCGGCTACTAGATCGTCAACGGCTAGAGCGGTGAGTACCCAGCCACGGCGTCGCCAATCGTCGCGATCCATGAATGGGGTTCGATCGCTGTCGGTCCTCTGGGTCAGGCGTATTCGGGGCGACCGCCCACGCGGTAGGTGAGGGCAACGATGCCCGTACCGAACACGCGGGAATCGGTCAGGTCGAGTGCGAAGTCGGGGCCCTGCTCGGGGAACAGGCGCTTGCCCTCGCCGACGATCACCGGGAATTGGATCAGGTTCAACTCGTCGACGAGCTCATTCTCGAGTAGCCAGCGCGCAAGCGCCGCACTACCGACCACGAGCAATTCGCCACCAGGCTGTGCCTTGAGCTCACGCACGCGGGCCGCGACATCGCCGGAGACAACCGTGGTCTGCTTCCACTTCGGGACACTCACGGTGGTGGAGACCAGGTACTTCGGCTTCGAGCTGATCGCCTCGCCGAAGCCATCATCGTCGCTGCGAGCACCCCAGTATGTCTCGAACAGGCCGTACGTCTTCCGGCCGAGCAGGAACGCGTCCGGTCGCCGCCAAATGTCGAGGATGTACTGCACGGCCTCGCCGTCATTGAGCGGGAGCGCCCAGCCACCGCGGGTGAAGCCAGGATCCATCTCCTCGTTGTTGCCACCGTTCGCCTGGGCGACGCCGTCGAGGGTGACCTGCAGGCTGATAGTGAGTTTCACGATTAGTTCCCTTCTCTCACCAATGTTACGAACGGGCGCGGCCGACTACCACAACGCCCGCAAAGGCGGTCCACTCGCGACGGGCCGTAGGCTGATCGCACCACGACGGGCGAAGGAGGAGCATGCGACGCGGAACTAACTTGCCGGCAGTCGGCACGTTCAACCAGACCGTAGTTCTCGAGGTCATTCGCCGTAGCGCGGAGAGTCGTAGCCGGAAGCAGATCGCCGAGGTGACGGGGCTATCCCTGCAGAGCGTGCGCAATGCCATTCAGAAGTTGTTAGATGATGGCTCGGCGGACGCTCTGTTGCGAGACCCACAACCGCAACGTCACCAGAGGCAGGAGTCACCTCAACCCTCAGCAGTCCCGGGTGCCGCTGTAGTCATCGGTCGGTTCAGCGTCTCTTGCCGACGCCCGGCGCGGAGCTAATTTGTCTCATCCACACCTCTATCTGGTGCTCGTCGAGGTCATCCACGGATCCCAGCTCCACACCTCGGGTCGCCTTACCCATCCCGACGGGGATCACCGGCGGCACTGGGTCGAGCAGCACCGCGCCGTTGACGAACATGAGCTTCACGTGGCCGACAAAGCCGCCGCAGCTGAAACACCACCCGTCACCGACGCCGTAGTACGCCATCCCCCATTTCACCGACCGTTGAAGGTCTGGCAGGGTTCTGGCCGCCAGGGCGTCTATTGCTTCGGCGATCCCGCGTTGAGGCTGTGGGAGGCTTGCGATGTATGCGAAGACCGGCGGATCGCCAACGGCCGCTTTCGCTGGGCTGGCCTTACCGGTCATGGCCGTCGGCAACGTCGTGGCGCTAGCTGAGGTCACTTTCACCTCCTCCTCTTCCCGCCTCGGCGTTCGGCTCGCGCCGACTCGTTCCCATGTCATACGGACTCCCTTTGTCTACATCACGGACGTCGTCTACTGCACCGAGGGGGTCTCGCGATCGGCTGCTAGCCCTGCGGAACGCTCGCGAGACCCCGCTCGGAGTATCGCCCTTGCAAGGCGGTGAACGCCTCAAAGTCGAGAGGGACGGGGTGACCGGTCAGCGCAGCCTCGAGGCGGTCGAATCCGTAGTGACCCCCGACAATGTCGCCTCGTTGAATGGCCTCGTCGGGCTCGGGCACGAAATACGTCGCACGCAGAAGCGCCCCCTCGTCCGTAGTGGCGAGTTCGTAGCGCATCCACGAGCCGGGGCTGGTGTGGGTGTGCTCCAGAAGCGTCGGCTGTTCGATGCGAAGGAAACGGAACTCCAGTTGCGGACCATCCGGCCAGTCGAAGCGCATCGTGCCCCCTTCTCGGAGGTCGACGTGGACATTGGTCGCGAACGGAGGCCACCAATCCGCGAGGCGGTCAGGGTTGGTGAGCGCGGACCAGACATCCCCGATCGGATTGGGGAATGCGCGCTCGAAGCGGATCATCCCGCCATCCTTTGTGCGTTCCAGTGTGGCGAACTTGCCCGTCATGGGGTCTCCTTCGTGGGTGGCGCGGTGTCGGGGTTGTCATCTTCTCGCAGGCTCCGCCCGGTCTCGAGAAGACTCTTCAAGTCGCGCAGCATGTAGGGATGCCCTCCTCCCGCGCCGAGGTGCTCGAAGTCCCCGCTCACTATCGCGGCCATCCGCGGAGCCCCAAGAAGGTCGTGCGTGACGGTCAAACGGCAGCGGCCATCGTCCAAACGCTCGATCGCATATCGGACCTCGGTGGCCGGCTCAGCGGCGGTACTCGGATCAACCAAGAAGCGCATTGATACCGACAACAGAGAAGGCGGGTCGTAAGCCGTGATGGTGCCCTCGGCAATGACGTCCGGCGCAGGAACAGTCCCGTCTCCGGTCACAATGCGAAGGTGCGGCGGCTTTTCAACGAGGTAGCGGCCTCCCACCCGCGGCTCGACGAATGTACGTCCGCCGTAACCGTAGCGGGCTGTCCAGGCAGGATCGGTGATCGCCTCCCAGATGCGTTCGGCTGAGGTGGCGATCACGATCTGATAGATCTGCGTTGTATCGTGACGGCGTGCTGCGGCCAAGTCCTGGTCGCGAAGCTGGGGCGCTACGGGAATATCGTCATTCATGATCCGTACTCCAACTCGTTCTTCAGTTCGGTGAGCGCTCCGACGCGCTCGGCCGTGTACTTGTCGATCCAACGGTCGTGGATGAGTCGGATAGGCACGGGGTTGAGGTAGTGCAGCTTCCACCGTCCCGACTTCTTGGTCGTTATGAGACCTGCAGCCTCTAGCACGCCGAGATGCCGCATCACGCCGAACCGGGTGAGCTCGATGTCGCGCATCAGTTCCGCAAGGCTCTGCCCATCGCGGAAGAACAGCCGGTCCAGGAGTATCCGCCTCGTCGAGTCGGCCAATGCCTTGAAGACCAGTTCGTCGTCGTCGACCATAGGACCAACATAGGTGCGAAAGTTGTCACGTGTCAAGATAGTCACCTATTGTGGCCACTCACACACCGGATCGATTGATCGATCGACGTCGCCGATCGACGCAGACGAAGGAGTCATGATGGCCGAAGCACTGCTCTTCCACCACGCGCTCGGACTCACGGATGGCTTGCACGCCTTCGCGAACGAGCTGCGGCAAGCGGGTCACACCGTGCACACGCCCGACCTCTTCGAGGGACGCACCTTCGACTCGATCGAGGCCGGTGTCGGATACGCCACCGAGGTCGGTTGGGGCGAGATCATTGCTCGTGGCGAGCGCGCAGCGCAGGCGCTGACCGACGAACTCGTCTACGCGGGTTTCTCGCTCGGGGTCATGCCCGCGCAGAAACTCGCCCAGACCCGCGCCCGCGCGCATGGCGCGCTGTTCCTCGGCTCCTGCGTTCCCATTGCGGAGTTCGGCGGGTGGCCTGCCGGTGTTCCAGTCCAGATCCACGGGATGGATGCCGACCCGATCTTCATGAAGGAGGGTGATGTGGATTCCGCCCGCGAACTCGTCAAGCTGACCGACGACGCCGAGCTATTTCTCTATCCAGGCGACCAGCACTACTTCGCGGACTCAAGCCTGCCGACCTTCGACGTAACAGCGACGAAAGTCCTCACACAACGTGTGCTCGAGTTCCTTGCGCGGCTTGACTGACGACCAGTCCCCGGCACTTGTCCCGCTTTCACCGCGACTATGAAAGGAAAATCGTATGTCAGACATCACAAGCGCTGTTTCCGACGATGGAACCAAGATCGGTTACCGGATATCGGGGCCCGCTGGTGCTCCCACCATCGTGTTGATCGAGGGCGCCCTCGCCACCCAAGACAACGGCGACGGCAAGGGTCTCACCCAGGTGCTCCTGCGTGACTATCGGGTGGTCAGCTACGACCGCCGCGGGCGCGGCGACAGCCTTGCCACCGAGACCTTCACTCTCGAGGCGGAGCTGGCCGACCTCGACGCCGTCGTCACTGCTGCCGGCGGGGCTCAGATCCTCTGCGGCTTCTCGTCCGGCGCCGTGATCGCCCTCTACGACGCCGCGCGCACCGGTCGCAACGCGCAGTACATCCTCTTCGAGCCCCCGCTGGTCGGCACCGATCCGACCGCGGTGCCGAGCGTCGCGATCATGGCGAAGCTCCCCGAACTGCTCGACGCGGGGCGCAACTCCGCCGCGGTCCAGCACTGCAGGCACGGCGCAGGAACTTTTCCAGGACTTGCCGCCCATCGACTAGACACCGCGAGTGTCGAATCGAGTGAGGCACGTTCGTCGTAGGAGTAGGGCGAGCGAGTCGCCCCATTACGCAGAAAAGAGGTCTCCCATGAAGTACATGGTCTCCGTGCTGTCCGATGGATCGGCGGAACTCGCCAACCCCGCCGAGATGGCGGCCATCGACGCGTTCAATACGAGGGTGCGGGCTGCCGGTCAATGGGTGTTCGCCGGCGGCCTCGCGTCACCATCGGCATCCATGGTCATCGACAACCGGGACGGCGCCGCATTGGTCATCGACGGACCGTTCACGGAATCGAAGGAGTGGATCGCGGGGCTGTGGGTTTTCGACGCGCCTAGCCTCGATGCGGCGCTCGAGCTCGCCGCCGCGGGATCGAAAGCGTGCAATCGCAGGGTCGAGGTGCGGCCGTTTCTCATTCGGTGACTCGGTCGACCCCCGAGGCCGACTGTCGCGGGGGTAGCCGGAGCTGACGCTAGCCTGATGGAGATGGTGATTACGAACCGCGCCCGAAGTCGCTAGGGCTTGCGCGGCCATTCCGTGGGTGTACTCGTGTGTCCTACCTGTGTACCCGAGAATCAGATGATGCCGTGTGGGACGTGGTTCCGAGCCTCGAGGCGCATAAAGTCGGCCCAAATTAGGAAACAGCGACCCTGCCAGGGTGAGTTCCTGCCGCGACTATGCGGGAAGAGCCAATCGCGCCCGAATGCTCCCTAGAGGGGTTGGGGTTAGGGTCGATGCCCCGCCAGGGGCACTCGGCCGAACGAGAGTGCGCAGCTCTCTGGCCTCAAGCCCCTCTTCGCCGCTCGTGGAGCGCGATTGCGATCGCCACCGAAACGTTCAGTGACTCCACCTGCGGACTCATCGGGATCGAGTACCGGTAGCGAGCAATCATGTCTATGGCATCGGACACCCCAGTTCGCTCGCTCCCCACCACAATCGCCACGCGCTCGCCCACCTCGCCGATGGCGTTGACCGGCAGCGAAGCCTCCGTGGTGAGGCTCGCGAGGTTGATGCCCCACTGATGCAGGTAGTTGAGCAGATGCGGCTGTGTCGCGAGCACGACCGGCAACGAGAAAACCAGACCTCTGCTGGCACGCACGAGTCTCCTGTCAACGATGGTGCTGAGTCCGCAGTCCAGGAGTACAATCCCAGCCGCGCCGAACGCGCATGCGGTGCGGATGATCGCTCCGATGTTGCCTGCAAGTCGCACACCGTCTAGCACAAGGATGTCGCCGTCTCGCGAGACGAGGTCGCTGAGCGCCGAGTCCTTGGGCGTGTGGGCGAGGGCGAAGAGACGCGACCGCTTCTCGGCACGGAAGAGACCCTTGGCCACGTGGTGAGATAGCCGATAGGCGGGCACCCCCAGCGAGCTCAGGATGTCGGAATCCGTGTCGCCGGAAACGTAGAGGCTGTCGATACGCACACCGTGACGCACTGCCTGCAGGATGTTCTCCTCGTCATCGAGAACGAACATGCGTGCACACCGCGCCTCGATGACGTCAACCACCCGACGCGCCACGGCGTGATGGGCGCTATCGATCACGGAAAGATCATCCGTCGCTCGCCCTGCATCCACGTCAGTCACGGTGACAGCATTCACTGTGACGTTACGTCAAGGTCAAGCGATTCGAAACGCCACGGAGCGCCACGAGCGCCACGACGCCCAGCACGACGAACACTGCAGCAGCGATCGCCCCCACGAGCTGCACACCGCTGACGAACGCCTCGCGTACGACGACGGCGAGAGCCTCACCTTCTGAACCCCCAAGGGTGGCAGCATAGGCGAGCCCACTCTCGATCCCGGCAACCGCTTGACCATCGACAACACCGCGCGCGGCGAGGTCGAGTTGGTATGCAACGGTCGCGACGCTTCCGAGGATGGCGACGCCCACGCCAACCCCCAGCTCCCCGCTGGTCTCGGTGATCGACGACGCCGACCCGGCCTTCGCTTCGGGGGTTGCCGACAACAACGCAGTCGTGCCGAGCGCCATCGGCGCCGAGACCCCGAAGGAGGCGAGCCCCATGCCGAGGATGACCGGGAACATGACAGCTGGCGTCGCCTGCGTGAGTAGCGAGAAGCCGATCGCACCGATGGCCAGGCCCGCTGCCATGACGATCGAGGGCTTCACTCGGCGGGCGATCACGGGAAAGAGGATGAAGCCGATCAGCATTGCAACGTTCTGCGGGAGGATCCACAGACCAGCGAGGAGTGGGGTTAGCTGGACGACCGATTGCAGGTAGATGGCGGTCGCAAGCGAAGTGCCCGCCATGGCTATGCCGCCGACCGCGGTGATCGTGAGAGCACCGCTAAACACTGGGATTCGAAATAGTGCGAGGTCCACGAGCGGATCGCGTATCCGCGCCTGGCGAAGCACGAATAGCGCCCCGACGATGACACCGGCAGCGACGGCGAGCAGCGACGGCAGGGATGCCCCCTGCCGCGCTAGCTCCTTGATTCCCCATGCCAGGGGCAGCAGTGCCGCCAGCGACAAGGCAACGCTGGTCAGGTCGATGAATCCATGGCCACCGTCTCGTGATTCCGGCAGTAGCCACGGACCGACGGCAAGTAGTACGAGCATGATCGGCACGTTGATGAGGAATACCGATCCCCAGCCAAAGCTCTCGATGAGTACCCCGCCGAGGACCGGCCCCACGAACATCCCGATCATGAAGCAACCGAAGAACACCCCTACTGCGGTGCTCAGCTGCGCGGTGCCGTCGAACATGGTCTTGATAGTTGCGAGGATTGTGGGCATGAGCGTCGCTCCCGCGACCCCCATCGCCGCGCGGGCGACAATCAGCATCGTCGGGTCGAACGAGAACGCAGCGACCAGGCTAGCCAGCCCGAACAACGCTGCTCCGACGAGCATCACCTTTCGACGGCCGACCCGGTCGGCGAGCGCGCCCATGGTCACGAGGAACCCGGCGAGCATGAATGAGTAGATGTCGATGACCCACAGTTGCTCGACGCTCGAGGCCCCGAGCTCGCGAGTGAGCGTGGGAAGCGCGAGGTACAGAACGCTCACATCAATCGACAGGAGGAGTGCAGGAAGCGCGAGCACTCCGAGGCCGAGCCAGGACTTCCGATCGGCTGCGCGAAGGTTGGGAGTAGTCATGGTCTACCGTCCGCCGCATACAGGCCGTCGATCCACCGCGCCCACGCCTCGGACGAGTCGGAGATGGGCGTCGACTGTGGGCCGTACTCGTAGCTGCCCACGGCGACCGGAGCACCAAAGTGGTTGCGCCCGAAGATGCGAATGAGGGCGTCATCGGTGCGGAGGCCAATGAAATGCTCGTTGTGAAAGTCCAGCTCGACCGATGTGGCACCGCTGGTCGGCAGATCCACACTAAGCCGCATGCCGGCTGGCGCGCCCTTCTCCAGGTTCCACGCCCGTCGGATGACCTCGAGCCCGTCCGGTCGGATCGACGATGCGGGGGCGAGCACTTCGTAGTGGCGATGAGGGCGGCCGAGGAAGTAGGTCAGGTACTGCCGCAAGGTGTGCATGTAGAACTCCGTGTGGCGGCGAGCGCCGTCATATTGGTTGTCCCAGTCCTCCACAAAGATCCCGCTATGGACGTAACGAAGGTATGACCCGGCCTCGCTCGGTTCGATCTCAAACTCGATCTGGTTGTACCAGCCGTCCGCCTCCTGCCGGAAGACGCCGCGGCGCGGCGGATTCCATTCCACGGGCGGACTGCTCGACGCGTCTTCATCGTTGGGCATGAGCCACGCGTCGGAGTCACGGGTGACGGCGTCCCAGACAGCATCGGGCGGGACGGGGAGGTCCCCCTCGTGCTCAATGCGGAACTCGTTGCTCATGGCTGGATCTCCTTTGTTTGCTCGGACGTCGAATGCAGTGGATCAGACAGTGCGGGATGCAGCGCGACAACCAGCCGATGGCGGCGGCCACCAGGCGAAACGTCATCGTGGTAGCGACTGATGAGTTCCGCGGTCACGTGGCCGAGTTCTGCCACAAATTGAGCGCGATCGTGCGCCGTAGCGAAGCGGACCTCACCATCAATGGCGAAGGTTCCGAGGCCCTTTCGAGCCTTGGTCGCACCCTGGATGAGACGCCCGACATCCCGAACGAGTCGAATGCCCAACGCCAGCAGCCAGCCCGCGGACTGCTGATCGGGGGACTTTCCAGGGTCTGGGGCGAGCGCCTGGAGTACGTCTGAGGTGATCACATAGTGCGCCGCACTGGCCTGATAGAGACGCTCCATCATGTTGCCCTTGCGGCGCTCTTCCAGGAACTCCACGAGGCCCAGACCCTCAAGGGTGCGCAGGTGATAGTTCACTTTCTGGCGGGGCAGATCCACCCGTTCGGCGAGCATGCTGGCTGAACGCGGCTCGGACAACTCCGCCAGTAGACGCGCTCGGATCGGCGCCATGAGTGCTTCGGCAAGCAGTGGATCGTCGATTACTTCGATATCGCGCATGCCACGAATCGTGGCATCTCGCAGCTTGCCTGTCAAGACAACTTAAGATGTCTTGACAAAATAAGTTGTCAATGATTTAGTTGGCGCGACGAAAGGAGTGCCCCATGCGCACGCAACATCTCACTCTCGGCGGCACGATCGCCGCCGTGCTCTTCATCACCATCGCGACGATCGAGGCCGCAACCCGGCCAGCCTTCGACTTGACGCGGCACGCGATCAGCATGCTCAGTCTGGGGGATCGGGGCTGGATCATGGCAGCCACGTTCATCATCGCGGGACTGCTCACCATCCTGTGCGCCATCGGGCTGCGCGCCCGCCGCCGTTCACGCACCGGACGGTTCTGGATTCCCATGCTTGTCGGGCTCTTCGGTGCCGGTCTCGTGCTCGCCGGATTCTTCCCCGCGCCAGCCGGACTGGGGTTCCCCGAGGGAACACCTCAAGACCAGCTACCAGTGATGGATGCCGTCGCGACAATGCACAGCGTGGCTTTCAACCTCGCCTTCTCGTCACTCATCGTCGCTGCGATCGTGTCCACACGTGCGTTCGTTGCCGACCGGCGACCGGGATGGGCGATCTACTCGGCGGCTACCGCTATTGCGGTACCCTCATTCATCGTGCTCGGCATGACGTCGACCGTCCCCACTGGAATTGGTTTCTACATCACCGCGGTGTTGGCCTGGGTGTGGCTGGGTGCCGTCTCACTTCGTCACTTCTTCTGGACGAGTGATAAACAATCATGACCACTGACGTGACCACCACCTCCCGCGCGTTCAGCGTCGAGATCAGCGCAACGACCGTCATTAGCAGTCCTGCGGAGCGGGTCTGGGAAATTCTGGCTGACACCAGTCGGTACCCTGAATGGAATCCGTTCATCGTGCGCCTGGAGGGTGAGCTCAGCTTGGGTAACCGCATCGAGATCGATGTCAAACCCGGCGCCGGGAAGCCTCAGACTCTTCGCCCCCGAATTGTCGACTACACGTACGGCACCACCTTCACCTGGCTTGGACACGTCGGGTTGCCGGGCCTTCTCGACGGGCGGCATCGCTTCAGCATCCTGCGGCTGTCACCCACGAAAAGCCGCCTCGAGCAGCACGAAGTGTTGTCGGGCGTCCTGACCCCCCTGTTCAGGCGGATGCTGACAGTCGACACGCCCCGCTCGTTCGTCGCCCTCAACGAGGCGCTTGCCGCGCACGCCACACGGTGAGCCTCGCGCCACCGCGGACTACTCGACGACCTGCACGTCTTTCCAGAAGGCCACGTAGCCGGACGTTCGGTCTGATCAGCGGGTGTTGCGCGTTCGTGGAAGAATGAATCGCGGCTAGATGCGGGAGGTAAGAACATGACCATTTGGATCTGTGAAGCGTGCGGAGTCGAGCATCCTGACACGGAGTTCGCGCCCGAGATTTGCCGCATCTGTGCCGATGAACGCCAGTATGTTCCGGCATTGGGCCAGTCGTGGACGACCATCGCCGAGCGCTCTGGCAATACTCGGATCAGGGTGAACGAGGTCGAGCCTCGATTGTATGGCGTGACCGCCGACCCGATTGTTGGCATCGGACAGTGCACTCACCTGATTCAGACCCAGGGCGGGAATCTTCTCTGGGACCCCATCGGATTTGTTGACGAGGCTGGCGCAGCGGCTGTGCTCAAGCATGGACGAGTGACAGCAATCGTCGCCAGTCATCCCACCATTTCGGTGCGCAGGTCGAGTGGTCACGCGCACTCGGCGGCGTTCCGGTACTGGTTGCGGAAGCGGACCGTGAGTGGGTGCAACGCCCTGACGCATCAATCGAGTTCATAGGGCCGGACGATATTCCGCTTTTGCCGGGGGTCACAATTCGCACGATTGGCGGCCACTTTGCCGGCAGCAAAATAGCAGTCTGGGCGGACGGCGCAAATGGAAGCGGTGTCGTTCTATCGGGGGACACCATGTTCCCGACTCAGGACGGGAAGTGGGTGGGCTTCATGCGTAGCTACCCGAACAATATCCCGTTGTCACCCGCGGTCGTCGAACGCGTGGCGAGCGCGACTCTTGCCAGTTCGTTCGATCGCCTCTATGGAAATTTTGGTTGGGTGATTCCCACTGATGCTCATGCCGCTATTCGCCGATCGGCCGACCGTCACATCCAGTGGGTGAGTGGCGACTACGACCATTTGACCTAGGGCATGTCTCCTAACCTGGTGGGTGGTTGTGGGGCAGGCTGGTGGTCGTGTCTCGGTCTCGGGTGTTGTCGATTTTCAGTGGGAGCGGATTGCGTCGTTGATGCCGGTCGCGTCGCCGAAGGGTGGGCGTCCGTTCGGTGGCTGGGAAGCCCAGCCGCGACGATGTCGTGCCAACGGGCGGCACCCGCGCCGTTGGACGTATCCGCCTCCAGCGCCGCGGCCCCAAACTTTCGGCGCATGTCGGCCCGTCCTCGGAAGAAGCGATGAGTTCATCCGACCACTCGCCGACGCTCGTCGTGTGTTCCCGGTGTGTCCCCGCGAGCCAGATAATGCGGTGTAAGACGTGTTTGAGAGCGTGGAGGTGCGGGAAAGTCAGCCCTGATTAGGAAACAGAGACCCTGCTAAGGTGGAGACCCCTTATGGGGTCCGAGGGTTCAAATCCCTCCGTCTCCGCTACGGAAATACCTGGTCAACTGGTATTTTTTCCGCAGCGTCGTTGCCGGGTTGGCATGGCCGAGCCACTTGGCCACCTGGTGCACCAGGATGCCGGCGCGCAGCCAGCTCGACGCGGCGTAGTGCCGCAGGTCGTGCAACGTGTGACCGGACGAGGTCTGCGTCCACCTCTCGTACCGGCGGAGCGGGCTCCCCTTCACCTGCAGCCCCGTCGCCGTGGTGCACAGGTACTCGCCCGGGTTCCAGCCCGTCGCTCGTTCGCGCACGATCTGGTGTCGCGTGAGGTCAGCGGGACCGGCCGCCACTTCTTGCTCGGGCGGTATACGGCTGCGTATCGATACGCTAGAGTATGGATCAATAGTTGAGGCAAGCCTGCCTGTTCCTGGAGAGACCGGATGAACGTTGAACAGACGTACGTCACCGCCTCAGAGCGGAGGTTCTGCACGCTGAGGCGCATCGACTACGAGGACGGATTCCTCCTCGAGCTCGGTTCTCATCAGCGACGAACGCCAGAGGACTGGGCGCGGGCCGTGCTCGAAGACGCACCCGTGCGCCTACGGAAGCAAATGCGACGCGCCTGGACGGCCATGGGGTTGAAGCTGGGTCCGGCGGGCCCGTCCGCCACGACTGTGCTCGGTTGGGAGATCCGTCACCGGAATCCGTACTCAATCCTCCTCGGAGCGGGATCGCGGCTCGGAATGTCCGGCGAACTGCTGGTTGTGCTTGACGAGGACACGCTGATCTTCGCCACCTTCGCCCACCACGCTAATCCGATCCTCCGCGCGGCCTGGGCCAAGATCACTCCTCTGCACGTGCGGACGGTGAGGTACCTGCTCGAGCGCGCTGGGGCAGAGCACGGTGAGACGGTTGGTGGCGCGGGCGGGCTGGCCGGGGCGGCCGGGCGATCACTATGAACACCAAGTGCCGTACGTGCTCACGAGTGGTGTGGGCAGAGAAGGATCCTGCCCACGCCGTCACTCACCGCAGCAGATGACGCAGCGCAGCGGCGATGACCCCCACTCGCTCGCGACGGCCGTGCGTGGCAGCGACGTAGGGCTGACCCACGAACAGGGTGAGCACCAGGAGACAGCGCCCTTCGACGTCGGCGTCGTCGTCGCAGAACTCGGCGAACAGCGGGCGCAGGTAGGCCATCCGGCGGTTGTCCACCCGCGCGACTCGTTCCGCTACGGCTGGGTCGCGTCGGGCCCAGTCACGCATCGAGAGTTCGAGATCGAGAATGCCCTCTCGGGCGGCCGCAGTGGCGAACAGCCGACGCAGTCGTGCACGGCCGTCGCCGCCACCCCGGTCGGACGACTCGATCGCCTCATCGACGAGCTGCTGCTCCCAGGTGTCCAGGAGCGCGTCGAGCAAGTCGGCGCGGTCGCGGAAGTGCCAATAGAAGCCACCTTTGGTCACCCCCAGCGCCGTGGCCAGCGGCTCGACGCGGACGGCATCAGGACCACCTCTGGTCAGGAAGCGCAGTCCTTCCTGGATCCAGCTCTCGCGTGGCGTACGAAGGGCGGCAGGCACGATCACTTCCCCCGTCGACGTTGTTCCATACCTTACCGTATTGATGACAGAAGGAGAGATCGTGCATACCGCCATTCGCAAGGAGCCAACCGTGAGAACTCCAGCGCACGACCGCCGTCCGCACGTGTTGATCATCGGAGCTGGGTATGCCGGAATGACAGCGGCGCATCGGCTTGCAGGTCGCGCTCGAGTCACGGTCGTCAACCCCATCGAGTATTTCGTCGATCGGATCCGCCTCCACCAGTACCTCAGCGGCGATTGGCGCCGCGAGCGAGTCGCGCCACTCCTGCGGGAGCATCTCCCATCGGGGGCGGAACTGGTTGTGGCGCGCGCAGCCGCCGTCGGGCCGGGCTGGGCGCGATTGACAACTGGGCAGTTCTTGGAAGCGGATCACGTCGTGGTCGCTGTGGGAAGCGGCGCCCGAGGGGGCATCGGAACGATCGAGGGCGTGGATGATCTTCGTCGGCGGCTCGAGGAGCTCACCCGCGGGGACACCGTGCAGGTACGCGGCGCCGGGGCCACTGGTGTCGAGGTCACCGCAGAGCTGCTTTCCGCGCGGCCCGACCTGCGTATCGAGTTGGTGGATCCCGAGGGCGTGTTCCCTCGTATGTCGCAGCGTGGTAGGGACTACGCGACGAGCCATCTGCGCCGGAATGGCGCGATCATCAGTGCGGAACTCGACGCTGCATCCGCCACTTTGATGATTGATTGCACCGGCTTTGCGCGATCAGTGATCGAAGGCATTGGTCGCCCGGACTCAGCGCTGATGATCGAGCCCGGGTTGTGGATTGCCGGTGACATCGCCGACATCGGTCTGAGGATGAGCTGTGCCGCAGCCGAACCGATGGGCGCACACGTGGCCGATAATATCCTACGAATCTCCGACGGACGTGAACCGCTTCCGTTCAGCTTCGGATTCGCGGTGCAGTCTGTAAGCCTTGGCAGACGGGATGGACTCCTGCAGTTCGTCAACTACGACGACAGCCCGCGCAGCGGTCGGGTCACGGGCGTGACGGGTGCGGCGGGTAAGGAACTGATCTGTCGCATGGCTCGACGGGTTGCGCTCAAATCCGCTTCTCTCTATCGGTGGCCGTCCCCACCGCGAGCCCGGATGGGCGCCGGTCTGGTCGCGCCATCGAGAGGGAGGTAATCGGCCGTGAAGCATCAGAGCACACGGATCGAGAACTCGTTGGAGCGCGTCGCAGTGGTGACGGGCGCAGCAACAGGCATCGGCGCCGCCGTCACCCGTGCGCTGCTCGACGCGGGATGGGTCGTGGTTGCGTCCCGCATGCCCGGGCAGCAGCCCGAAGGGGGAACCGAACGAGCCCACTTCGTGGAGGTTGATCTCACCGACGCTGCAGCACCGGGCTTGATCGCGGAGCGCGCTCAGCAAGTCGGCGGCGCCCGGCTGTTCGTCGGCTCGGCCGGTGTC
The DNA here is from genome assembly GCF_059445445.1 of Agromyces sp. Y575. Lineage (NCBI taxonomy): Bacteria > Bacillati > Actinomycetota > Actinomycetes > Micrococcales > Microbacteriaceae > Agromyces > Agromyces sp. Y575. The sequence goes on along the minus strand of NZ_JCAIUI010000002.1, from coordinate 468,800 downwards.
TCGTTGCCGGGACCGATAGAGCTGAGAGCGGACGACCTCATAGCCGAATTCGCTCTCAATGCTGCTGCACCCGCCCGGATCCTCGCGGCCCTCCTTCCGCAACTTCGACGTGCGCCCGCGAGGATCGTGCTCGTCGGCGCCGGTCAAGGGCGGGTCGCACTGCCATTCGGCGGCGGCTACGCCGCAAGCAAGGCTGGCCTCGCAGCGATCGCCGACGCGCTCCGCGCTGAAATCCACAATGATCCGGTCTCCGTGAGCCTCATCGAACCCGGAGCGGTACGAACGGGCATCCTCGACGCCAGCCGCGTCCAGGCCGAAATGCTGATGGCACGCAACCCGAGCGATCATCGGCAACGGTACGAGGACCGGCTCATCCGAATGATCGCCACAGCTGCACGAGCCTTCGACACGGCGCTGCCACCCGAACGCATTGCGGATCTCGTGCTGAGCATCTCGACGACCCCGGCGCCCAGACCCCGCTACATCGTCGGTCGTGAGGCTCGCTTGCTCGCCGGCCTGGCCCACCTCCCCGCCAGCTGGCGGGCCCGGCTCGTTCAACGCATCGCCCCCTGACGAGCCCGTCCCTTGCCGTGCTTCATCGTGGCTCGCGCAGATCTCGGGAAGTGTCTTGGGCGGCGGAGCTGGCGGTGATCTCGGCGGCGACCGTCATCGCTTTCTGGTTGCCCCCTCACTTCCTCCGTGCTGGAGATGAGCCTTCAATTGAATGCTGCGACCCCGCGCTGAACGACGACGGTATGGTGCCGAGCCGCGCCTTGCTGGTAGCGTTACCAATTCCGTACCCGATTTCAGGTCCACTGCAGTTGCATCTGAGCCGGCCGACGATTCTCTTTCACCGTGCGGTTCACGAATGACCAGGGATTCCCTTCCCGAAGATCACAGAGAGCGATGATCATGAGCTACATCAAGAAGATTGCGGCGATGTCGGTGGTATCGGGGGTGCTGGCCAGCGCTCTGGTGGTGCTGGGTGTCGGTGCGACCGCCGTGCCCGCAGTGGCCGCTGAGGATGCGAGCGAGGACTTCGCGAGTCTGGTCGATCCGTGGATCGAATCCGATCGCGGGAGGTACTTCTTCTTCCAGTCCGCCAGCAATCCATTCGGATTCGTGAAGTTGCGCCCGGATACGTTCACCGCCAACGGGCGGAGCTCGGGCTACCGCCCCAGTGAAGACCAGGTGAAGGGATTCAGCCACATTCACGACTGGCAGATCTCCGGTGTGCAGGTGATGCCGACGACCGGTGAAGGCGTGCCCAAGACGGAAGGCGACACCGGCTGGCAGTCCCATGTGGAGCACGATGAGACCGAAGTGGTCGAGCCCGGGTATCACAAGCTGCGGCTCGACCGGTACGGCGTGACGGCCGAGCTCACGGCGACCGACCGGGTGGGCCTGCACCGCTACACCTACGAGCAAGCCGGCCCGAGCGAGATCATCGTCAACCTCGGCGGCCGCCTCGGCGAAGCCACGATGGCCGACGCCCAAGTGACCAAGGTCAGTGACACGGAGATCGAGGGCTTCGTCAATCAGAGAGGAGATCGGGGCCCGGTCAACAAGCTCTTCTTCAACATCTCCTTCGACAAGCCATTCGATTCCCTGCACGGATGGAAAGACGGAAACCTCACCGACGATGGTGCCCCGTTGGACACCAACGCGGGCAAGAACAGCGGGGTGTACGCACGTTACGACAACCTCGCCGCAGGTGAGACGGTGCAGATGAAGGTCGGTTTGTCCTTCACAAGTGTCGACGGCGCTCGCAACAACGTTCAAGTTGAAGCACCCGGATGGGACTTCGACGCAGTCAAGCAGGCTTCGCAGGAGCGCTGGAACGAGATGCTCGGTCGTGTCGATGTCGACGGCGGCACTCACGAACAGCAGGTGAAGTTCTACACGGACCTGTTCCACGTTCTCGCCGGACGAAGCGCCATCAGCGACGTCGACGGCGCCTACCTCGACAACACCTTCGGCGTGAACAGGGTCAAGCAGATCCCCCTCGACGAAGATGGCAAGCCGCAGTTCGCCATGTACAACTACGACGCCCTGTGGCTGACGCAATGGAACCTGAACTCGATCCTGGGAATGGCCTATCCCGAGGTCTACAGCAGTTTCGTCAAGTCCCAGCTCCAGATGTATCAAGACGGAGGACTCCTTCCCCGCGGCCCGGCGGCCGGAAGCGAGACCGCTGTGATGACGGGCTCTCCCGTGTCGTCCTTCATCACGGGGGCGTACAACAAGGGCATCCGAGACTTCGACGCCGACCTTGCGTTCGACGCGATGCTGGACTCGCAGTCCCTCGGCGGCCAATACGAGCCCGGTGCGTTCGAGCCCGATGGCTTCGGCGGATGCGGCGGGGCCAAGCAGTACATCGAGAACGGGTACGTTCCCGAAGACCTGTGCGTCGACAAGCACAACGGCGGGGCAGGTCTGACGCTCGAGTACTCGTTCCAGGACTGGGGCCTCGCTGGCATGGCTGAGGCGCTGGACAAGACCGGATTCAATGTGGCGCAGCTGGCCTCGGCGGAAGCCTCGTCGCAAGCCAACGACTCGAAGCAGGCCGCTGCGCGTGCGATCGACGGCCGTCCGCTTCGATCCACTCCGGCCGAGTGGTCGTCGGCCGGCGAATCCGACCCGTGGATCACGGTCACCTTCGACAAGCCGCGAACGATCCATCAGATCGTGCTCAAAGACCGGGTCGATCCCGCAGTGAATGTGAATTCCGGGGTGCTGACCTTCAGTGACGGATCCACCGAGACCGTGGAGAACATCGGCACGGCCGGGCAGAGCAAGATCGTGGACTTCAGCCCGCGCACCGTCGACTGGGTGAAGTTCGAGACGACCGGCGGAGAGGGCACCGACGTCGGGCTCAACGACATCGAGATCTGGGACGATACCGACCTCGGGAAGTACCTGATGGATCGGTCGGGCAACTGGCGCAACCTCTACGATTCCGAAACCGACTTCATCCGGCCCAAGTCGGCCGATGGCAACTGGCTCGCCGACTTCGATCCGCTTTCCGCAACGGACTTCGTCGAGGCCAACTCATGGCAGGCGACCTGGTTCACCTCTCACGACGTGATGGGACTCGCCAATCTGCTGGGCGGTACGACGGCGTATGCAGACAAGTTGAACTACGCCTTCGAACAATCGGTCGATGGCGGCTTCATCGGCGGATACGGCGAAAGCCACGTCAATTACGGCAACCAGCCCGCCCTGCAGAACGGACATCTCTTCAACTACGTCGGCTACCCGTGGCTGACGCAGTACTGGGTGCGACAGGTGCAGAAGCAGGTGTACGCACCCGTGACCACGACCGACGGCTACGGTCACCACGATGAGGATCAAGGCCAGATGGGCGCGATGAGCGCCCTCATGGCGATGGGGTTGTTCGAGGTGACCGGTGGCGGGCAAGGTGACCCGGTCTACGACATCACCTCGCCGATCTTCGACGAGATTACGATCGCCTTGAACCCCGACTACTACTCCGGAGGGCAGTTCCGGATCATCACGCACGACAACTCGGCCGACAACATGTACATCCAGAAGGCTGAACTCGACGGCTCGACGTTGAACAATTCCTGGTTCCACCATTCGGAGTTCGCCGACGGCGGCACTCTGGAGCTGTGGATGGGGGACACCCCGAACACGCAGTGGGGTGTCGACGACCTTCCGCCGTCGGAATCCGAAGAGGCGGAGCAGATCCTGACGACCGGTGTCACCATCGATGCTCCCGACTCGATCGAGGTGCCGTACAGCACGATCGCGTTGACCACGGCGGTGGCTCCCGAAGATGCCTCCTACAAGCGAGTCGACTGGACCGTGACGAATCCAGACGGTTCCCCCACCGATACGGCAACGGTCGACGGTTTCGACGGCACATTGACCGTCAACGACGCAGAGGGCGACATCGTGCTGACCGCGACCGCTGCAGATGGCAGCGGTGCGTCGGCCAGCAAGACGGTGACGGTCGACCTCGACCCCGACCTGTTGCGAGGAAACGCCGCGCGTTGGCCGAACGTCACTGCGACCGCCTCCTCGGAGTACTCGAGCAAGTTTCCGGCTCGCAAGGTCTTCGACGGAGTGATCGGCCCAGGCGACGGCGGCGACTGGGCATCGCGCGGCGAACGCAATCCGTGGGTCCAACTCGATTGGGCGACGCCGATCACCGCAGATCGAATCGTGCTGTTCGACCGCCCCGCGCTGCTCGATGACGCGAACGGAGGAACACTGGCGTTCAGCGACGGCAGTACGGTGCCGGTCAGCGGACTCGCTCCGAATGGGAGCCCGTTGAGCGTGAGCTTCGACGCCCGAACCTTCGAGTGGGTCAGATTCCAAGTCGAAGGCGGAACCGGTTTGAACCCCGGACTGGCCGAACTCGAGGTCTACGCGGTCCCCGGCGTCCCAGAAGCGCCAGTCGAGGTGACTGCGGCATTCGAGGGAAACGAGGCCGCCGTGGCATGGCAGCCTCCGGCCTTCGACGGTGGAGTTCCCTTGACCGGGTACGTCATCACCACGTACCGCGACGGCGCCCCGGTGGAGACACGAAACGTGGAAGATGGGGAGAATCAGGCGACCGTCGACGCACTCGAGGGCGGACATTCGTACGAATTCACCGTGGCTGCATCGAACCTGATCGGTTCAGGACCAGAATCCGAGAAGACCGTTGCGGGAACGCCACCGAAGCTGGTCACGCCGGCCCCGGTCTCCCACGTCGATCCATACGGCACGGACGGCGACCAGTACACGATTCCCTCATCTGAAGGCGTGGAGTACCTGATCGATGACGTCGTCGTCGCGGCCGGCACCTATGCGGGCTCAGGGCCGATCTCGGTCGTCGCTCGAGCGATCGCCGGCTACCTACTGGCTGAAGATGCGACGGCGGAGTGGTCCTTCACGTTCACGGCGCAAAAGGCCGACTCGCAGAGTTCTGGTGCGCTCAACACGATCATCTCCGTCGGAGGCAGGGGAGTCGTCTACACCATGAACGTTGCGGCCGGGCAAGTCGTTCCGACCGGACCGGTCTCCATCTCCGAAGGACCTCGCGAGATCGCGACCGCGACGCTCACCCCACGCGACGGCGGGCGAGTCCGCATCGCGCTTCCCAAGCTGAGCCGAGGTCTGCACCTGCTGACTGGGCACTACGGCGGCGATGACAAGGTCGCGCAGTCGAGTGCCCGGCCGAACGTCGTGTTCGTCCTCTTCTAGCCAGAGCGCACTCCCGGAAGGGGCCTGCCGAGAGGCAGGCCCCTTCCGCTGTCGGCGCATGAACCGAAGTCCGATTCGAGGACTCGCGCCGCAACTGGTAACGTTATCAATCTGTTCGTCAGCGAGAAGGATGTCACACAATGGTTTCTCCATACCCCCGCGGTTCGTACGACAAGCAGCCAACGGTCACGGTCCCCGGCACGCATGAGGTCTGGCAGGGGGCCGCCGCGTGGAGGCACATCGCGGATGTCGCGGCAGCCGGCGCGAACAGCGCGCCCGTCATCATTGTCGATACCTACCCGGGGGTCTTCCTGCCGGAGCTGATCGCGAGCATTCGTACGAGCCTGCCCGAGTTCCAGGTCATCGATGTCGAAGAGGCGGCCGCGAAGCCGATCACCGAGATCGATGAGATCCTCGAGTGGAATCTCACCGACGATCGCGTCTTCGGAGTCATGAGTCATTTGGAACTCAGCGACCTCTACGACCGACCGCGGCTCGACAAGCTCGCCGAAGAGCTCGCCACCTCGGAGCGCGCGACCGTTCTGGTGGGTTGGGGAGCCGCAATTGTTCCGATCCAAGACGCGACAATCGTTCTGGCGGACATGGCGCGCTGGGAGATCCAGCAACGCCAACGCAGAGGCGCGCCCAATTGGCGCTGCACGAATTTCGACGAAGACAATCTTCGCAAGGTGAAACGCGGCTTCTTCGTGGAGTGGCGCCTGGCCGACCGCCACAAGCGCTCGCTGTTCGAAGAGATGCGTTTCGTGCTCGACACGAACGCCTCCACGACGGAAGGCAAGCTGATCACGGCCGAGGCCTTTCACGCCGGTATGCAGGCCGCGGTCGACGCCCCGTTCAGGGTCGTGCCATTCTTCGACCCGGGAGTATGGGGCGGCAAATGGATGCAAGACGTCCTCGACCTGCCCGACGCAGAGAACTACGCCTGGTGTTTCGACTGCGTCCCCGAGGAGAACAGCATTCTTCTGAGGATCGGCGATGACATCATCGAACTCCCCTCGATCGACGTGGTGTTCACGCATTCTCGCGAGCTCCTGGGCGAGCGTACCTTCGCGCGTTTCGGCGCCGAATTCCCGATCCGCTTCGACTTCCTGGACACGATGGAGGGCGGGAATCTCTCGTTGCAGGTGCATCCGCTCACCGACTACATCCAGAACACGTTCGGAATGCCGTACACGCAAGACGAGAGCTACTACCTGCTCGATGCGGCTGAAGACGCCAAGGTCTACCTCGGGCTGAAGACAGGCACGGATCCTGCAGCGATGATCGCGTCGCTCGATGCGGCCACCCTTCCCGGCGTCGACTTTCCTGTTGAAGAGTTCGTCAACGTGTTCCCCGCGAAGAAGCACGATCATTTCCTCATTCCCGCAGGCACGGTGCACTGCTCGGGTGCCGACACGATGGTGCTCGAGATCTCAGCCACGCCGTACATCTTCACCTTCAAGATGTGGGACTGGGGCCGCAACGGACTCGACGGCGTGCCGAGGCCCATCCATCTCGACCATGCAGCCCGCAACATTCAGTGGGACCGCGACACCGATTGGACCCGCGAGAACCTCGTCGACCAAGTCGAGACAGTGGCAACCGGTGACGGCTGGGTCGAAGAGCGCACCGGGCTCCACGAACTCGAATTCATCGAAGTGCGACGCCACTGGTTCACCGGCAGCGTCGAGCACGACACCCGCGGCACGGTCAACGTGATCAACCTCGTCGAGGGCGCCGAGGCCGTCATCGAGAGTCCGAGTGGCGCGTTCGAGCCTTTCGTGGTGCACTATGCCGAGACGTTCATCGTTCCTGCCAGCGTCGGCCCGTACCGCATCAGCCCACACGGCGATGCGGTCGGCACGAAGCTCGCCACGGTCAAGGCATCGGTCCGCGGCACGGAGCGCGAATAGGGCGAGCACGGCACCTCAGTCGCCGAGGTGCCGTGCTCCCCAGAACGCAGCCCCGATGATCGGTGCGTCATCCGGATGCTCCGCCGGCAACAGGGGGAGCGCGCTGAACGAGGAGCCGGCGCGGTCGAGGCCCGTGCGAATCGCCGGTTCGACGAGATCCCAGGAGCGCGACATCGAGCCGCCGATCACGAGCGCATCCGCACCGAAAGCTGAGACGACGCCGGAAAGCGCGGAGCCCAGGCCGCTGAACGCGTCTGTCAGTACTCTCGCGGCTACGGCATCGCCTTGTCGGGCCGAGGCTGCTATCTCGTGCACGTCGGGGGCGGTTTCAGCATCCATTCCGGATGCTGCGACGAAGGTGGCGCGGATCGCTCGACGCGACACAGTGTCCTCGAGCGGCCTGCCTTCGAATTCGAGCAAATGCACACTGCCGTCTGGCGGCACCGAGGGCCCGTCGTTCACCGGCTCGCCGCCGACGAGAAAGGCGGAACCGACACCGGTGCCGAGCGTGATGCACATGAGCCGATCGTGCCCGCGACCGGAGCCTGCTGCATATTCGCCGACGCCGTAGGCATCCGCATCGTTCAGGAAGTGCACGGAGCTGGGCGTTGGTTCGATGAGCGCCATCAGCGCGGCACGAACATCCACCCCACGAAGGCTGTCGAACTTCTCGACGTCCTCGAACAGTCCAATGCCTCGGTGATAGTCGAAGGGTCCGGGGATAGCCACCGCCCATTGAGTCGCCAGAGTGACCGGCAGCGTCTGTGCGGCCCTTCCGATGTCCGTCAAGAGCTCCTTCGCGGTTCCCTGGGCGCGGATCGCAGCGCGCGACTCCGATCCCGGGCGGACGCGCCACGAGCCAGAGTCCACGAGCGCTGCGGTCACGTGGGTGCCTCCGATCTCCAATACGGGGATTCCCGGGCGGCTTTGCGTCATCGCGTGCTCCATTCCTCTCGAGCGGGACGCGGGGTGTCGCCGCGTGAATCCTGGAGATCGGATCGCGGGACGGCGACCAAGCCGCGGACCGCGGCCTCAGCAGCGCCGTGCTTGCCGAAGCCGCCCGCGGGACGAGTTGCTAACGTTATCATCGAGAATGGTGCCCCTTCAGGCCATCGGGTGAGGATCGCAATGAGCAATATCGAGAGCGGCGTCGCGGGTGTACCCACTGTCAAAGAGGTTGCTGAGCTTGCCGGTGTGAGCCCGATGACCGTGTCCCGGACGTTGTCTGGCGGAAAGAATGTTCGCGCCGAAATGCAGGAGAAGGTTCTCGCCGCGGTTGCCGAACTCGGCTATCACCGAAACGAGAACGCCAGAAGCATCCGCCCTGGCCACTCTTCGGGCTTGATCGGGGTAGCCATTACCAACCTCGGCAATCCCTACTATGGTCAGTTTGCGCTCGGGGTCGAGCAAGTCGCCTCCCAACACGGTCGGCGCATACTGCTCGGGAACACCGGGGAGGACGTGTCGCGCGAGCAACAACTCGTTTCCGATTTCGTCGGCAGGCAGGTCGAGGGTCTCATCGTCGTTCCCACGGGAGGCGCATCTGCGCACCTCACCGCCCATCGCCTCGGGAACATTCCGCTCGTCCTGGCTTCGCGAACCGTAGACGGCGTGGACGCCGATACTGTGCTGCTCGATGATGTACGGGGTGCCTATGAGAGCACCCGCCGGCTGATCGATGCTGGCCACACCCGCATTGGATTCCTCGGCAATGTCGTATCGGTTTCTACCGCGGGGCGCCGCTTCGAAGGTTTCTGCCGGGCCCTCAACGAGGCGGGGCTCGAGCCTGATGCTGATCTCGTATTCCGCGGGCAGCAGGATGTCGCGGCCGCACGCCGCGCGATGGAAGCCTTGCTCGAGTTGCCGGTGCCTCCGACAGCTGTCTTCAGCGCGAACAACCGCAACACGATCGGGGCGCTTCAAGCTATTGGTACCCGGCAAAGCGGCCCTGATGCGCCGACATCGCCGACTCTCGTCGGTTTCGACGACGTGGAGCTGGCCGACATGATGCATGTGCCGCTCATCACGGTGTCGCATGATCCCAAGCAACTCGGTGCGGAGGCCGCTCGATTGCTCTTCGAGCGTCTCGACGGAACCGTCCCGCAGGGGTCGGCGCGGCTCGTCGAGTTGCCGGTCACCGTCGGTGAGCTTTCCTCTTAGCGTTGCGCCGGTCTATCCCGTCGCCTTGAGACTGGAGACGAAATAGCGCTGACAGGTGAGGAACAGCACGACAGTCGGGAGTGAAGCGACGATTGCCGCGGCGAGAACGACGGGCGGGCCCAGGCTTGAGAAGCCGGCACTGATCTCGGCCAGTGCCGCCATGACCGGACGACGATCGGGGCTCGTGGTGAGCGTGATGCCGAAGAGCAGGTCATTCCACACCCAGGTGAACTGGAAGATGAATGCGGCGAAGAGCGACGACTTGATGAGCGGCAGATGGATTCGGAAGAACAGCCTGCTCCAGCCGGCCCCGTCGAGTTGTGCCGCTTCAGTGATCTCAGGAGGCAGCGTTGTGAGGAAGTTGCGCACGATGAAGAACGCGAAGGGAACACAGATCGCGGCGTAGATGAGGATCATGCCGATGTTCGTGTCGTAGAGCTTCGTCGAAACATACGCCTTGAACAGTGGCGAGAGGAAGATCTGCAACGGCAGCAGAGTGCCGAGATAGATCAGCCAGAACCAGAGCGTCGGCCGTTTCATCGGCATGATCACAACGGCGAAGCCGGCGAGTGCGGCCGCGAGCACCGCCGTACCGGCAGAGACGAGCGAATAGATCAAGCTGTTCAGCATGCCGAGGCCGAGGCCGGACTGGTTCCAGGCGATCGCCAGATTGTCAAGGAACCCGAAGCCGCTCGGTACCCACGTCGGCTGGCCGGTGTAGTCCGCCGCCGGCACGAACGCATTGACGATCATGAGATAGACGGGAATCAACCAGAGCACTGCCATGACGGTGATGAAAACATTGCGACTGATGCGTCCGATCACGGTCAGCTCCTCTTCAATTGGCGGCGCAGGTACATCCACGAAGTGGCGATGACGATGATGGCGAGAACAACAGCGACTGCGGCGCCATAGCCGTAGTCGCTGATGATGAAGGTTTGGCGGTACATCGTGACGGCGAGAGTCTCCGAGACTCCACCGGGCCCGCCCTTCGTGAGAAGCCAGATGAGGTCGAAGACGCGAAGACTGTTCGCGATCGAAATGCCGATCACGACGATCGTGACTGGTCGAAGCTGGGGCAGCACGACGTGCCAGAACAGGCGCATGCCCTTGGCGCCGTCGAGTTGACCGGCTTCAACCGTTTCCGGCGGAATCGATTGGAGGCCGACGAGGAAGAGGATGACGGTGACCCCGGTGGCCTGCCACGTGTTGGCGACGATCATCACGATCGTGTTCGATGGCCACTCGAGTAGCCAGCCCGACGCCGGCGGGATGAACCCGAAGAATGAGATGGCTTGATTGAGCGCTCCATCGGATCGAAGGATGAAGCCCCAGATGACGGCGGTGGCCGCGCCGGAGAGCGCATATGGCAGCACGAAGGCCAGTCGGATCCATCGACCGCCGCGCATCGAGTTGGTGAACGCGGCGATCAGAAGACCAAGCCCGACGGGGAGGACGAGCGTGCCCACCGTCCACATCACCGTGTTGAGCAGCGATTGCAAGAACGTTGGATCTTGGAACAGGCGTACGTAGTTGTCGAATCCGACGAAGGTCGACGTGAAGCCGTTGTCGGCGGTGAGGCTCTGGTACAGGGTCGCGACGAAGGGGATCAGCAACAGGATGCCCACGAGCGCGAGTGCGGGGAGTAAGAACGGTGCCGCGCGGATATTGCCGAAGCGGTTCGAGCGGCCGCGGCTCGGCTCGCGCCCAACGGGGCGGGAAGCCTGAGTGCTCCCCGCCCCGGTGGTCTTTCGCGCCGCTGTGGAAGTGCTCACTACTCAGCGGCCTTCCACTTCGCCCACTCGGCATCGGCGAGCGTCTGGAACTTCTCGAGCGTGGGCATGATGTTGTCTTCCGTCGGATTCACCATGAAGCTCGCGAGGTATTGCACGCCGCCTTCGATCAGGGGCGGTGGGCTGGCCTCCCAGAATCGCACCAGTTCGGTGGGCTTCTCAGCGGTGACCTGCTCACTGACGGATGCCAGTACAGGATCATCGGTCACCACCTCGGGGTTCGCCGAGGTGTCCTTGATCGCGTTTGCCCATACCGACTGCACATCGGGACTCAGCCAATCGCCCATCGCCTTGACCGCGGCCTCTTTGTTCGCCGACTTCTCAGCCACCGCGATGACGCCTGACTCGGTGATGACAGATGGCTTCACGCCGTCCTTCACGACCGGGAGGAGATAGGCACCGTAGTCGGCCTCGCTCATGCCGTTGGTCACGAAGATGCCGTTTCGCCACGTTCCCATGGGTACCTGTGCGACGGTGCCCTCCTGGAAGAGGGCCGGCTCGTTGTCCCAGGCGATGTCTGGCGCGGTGAAGTAGCCCTTCGCGTAGAGATCTCCCCACGTACGGAGGGCCTCTTGCGCCGGCTCGTCGGTGTACTTGGCTTCCCCGTTCATCAATTCCGTGTAGAACTCGGGGTCGGACTTCGACAGGATCTCCTCGAACCAGATGGACGATGTCCAGCCGGCCTCCTGCGTAGCGAACAACGGGGTCACACCGGCAGCCTTGATCTTGTCGTTGTTCGACAAGAACTCCTCCCACGTTGTCGGCGGCTGAATTCCGACGTCTTCGAAGACGTGCTTGTTGTAGAAGATCACCCAGAAGCTCTTGTACATGGGCATGCCGTAGACCTTGCCGTCGTACGAGAAGTCGGCTTCGGAGTCGGGGTTCACCCAACCTTCGTCGACGGCTTTGTCCCACTCGGCAGAAAGATCGGCGAGCCCACCGGAGCGGGCGAGGTCTTGCAGGCGGTAACCGTTCCACCACTTCACAAGATCGGTCGTGCTGTCGGTGCGAAGCGAAGACCGGATGACCTGTTGGTAGTTCTCCGTCGACGGAACGTTGCGCGGGTCGATGCCTTCATTGCCAAGCGACTCGAGCGCCTCGCCCGCGGCCGTGTACGCATCGACGAAGTCGGCCCGGTCACCGTTCAGCGTGAGTGCCGAACCGCCTGATGCGCCCTGTGGAGCGCTGGAAGAGCCTTGCGAACAGGCTCCCATTCCGGCAACGAGTGCTGCGGCTATTGCAAGCGCGCCCAACCGCTTGAGACGTATCTGATTGCGTGTCATGGATGCTGCATCCTCCTTGATGGCTTACGTAACTACCGCTGCGATGTGTGACTCGGATCCGTCGGCTTCGTTCGAAGGAGGCGGAACTTGGTAACGATAACACATCACGCAAGTGCATGACGAATGTCAACTTCGACGGCTGGAACCGGCCATGCCGACGATGCGTCGGAGCGGAATCCGATGTACTCGAGTACTCGGAAGACCGCACCTTGGGCGGGACGAAGTACTGGCATCCGGTGATGGATTCCGCCCTGTGGCAGTCGACCGGCCGCGCGACCCGCCAGCGCCGTGTCGGAGCCTCTCGCTAGACTCTCGGAGTACCTAGATCAGGGGGAATTGCAAACATGCAACGAATCATGACATCCACAGCTCCGACATCCAGACTGCTCAAGTCCGCGGCGCTCGTTTTCGCAGGCGCGCTTCTGCTCTCGGGCTGCGCGTCAGGTGGCAGCGACGGAGCCGAGGCATCGGACGACCCGTGCGAGGTGGTGCGCGTCGAGGTACGCGACATCTCCAACGGCGCGCAGAACGCGATCCTCACGGCAGACGACTCGGTCGAGCTGCAGGAGTACCTCGACGGGCTCTCCGAGCGCGTCGATGCACTCGACGAAGAGGCCGCCGACGATTCAGCGCTCGCCGAGTCACTCGATGCGCTTCAAGAGAAGCTCGACGACGCGAGCGAGTGGGCAGGGGCGTTGCCGGACGGCGCTGAAGTCGACGCCGATGCTCAGGCTGCGCAGACCGAGGGCATCCAGGCCGCTGCAGTCAAGGTCACCGAGGTGTGCGCCGCCGAGTAACCCTCGTCGGCTGAACTGAGCCGGCCGAGTCACGTGGCTCGCGCGAGCACGTCTCGGCTGGCGCACAACTCGGTCGGCTCACGCACGTGATGAGCGCGCGGCATCCGTTCACTCGGAGGCCGCGCGCTTTCGCGTGTCCGCTCGCGAGCGCACCTCGCTCGGTTCCAGTCGTGGTCAAGAGAACGGAACAGAACCCACGTCGTTCTGATCGGTGGCCGGCGGCTCAGCACTCCAGGCCGTCGCGGCCCGCGCGGCGTCGTCCGCAGCGTGCAGCGGCTCGTACTCAGTCATCGCGGGACTTCTCATCTCGTTTCGAGACCGAGTGCCAGCCTCGGGCGATGGCGGTGGCATCACGACTCAAGCCAGCACCCAGCACCATTCCGATCGCAATCGCGATGAGGGAGCCGAAGGTTTGCAGAATGGTGCTCGTCGCACCCGCCGTGCCCGATGCCGCTTCACTGAGGCCGATGAAACCCATGGAACCGGGAACCAGCAGCCAGTACGCGCAGGTCAGCATGATCCCCTTGGAAGGTGCGCCTTTCAGGCGCCCGGCCAGATTGACGGCTGGAATCACGAGGAGTGCACCGACCAGTCCCGACAACTCCGGTCCGAGGAGGAGGTTGCCGAGCAGCTGGGCGGAATAGGCGACGACGAGCGCGTAGAGGATCCAGACGAACGAACGACGTGGTGCCGCAGAGAAGAAGTAGTAGCCGAGGCCCACCAGGGCGATGCCGGCCCAGGGCGCCCACGCGCCGAGTTGCACCGGAGCATCGCCGCTCGGTGCAGGTGTGCCGGCCACGGTCATGCCGGCGAAGACCCCGAAGACGAGGAGCCCGAGGCGCGCGATCCCGTAGACCAGGCGGCTCGCGCCGGCCATCATCTGACCCGATGTGAGCTCAACGGCGGCGACGGTGAGTGTCAATCCCGGCAGGAACGAGACGAGCGAGGGAGCGACGAGCCGGATCACATCGTCGTGCACGAGGGGACTGATCAGGAGCGAGATGAACAGTGTGACGGCGAACGCGGTGAACGCGGGCAAGATCAAGGACAGCGTCGAGATTCGGCTGCCGATCTGCACGATGGCACCGACCGCCGCGCCGAGCACGACATAGACCGGTAGCGCACTCACCGTCGGGTTGAGCACCATGCCGAATCCGATGGTGAGCAGCGTGTACCCGAAGACGGTCAGAACGGGACCGAACCGGGATCGATCCTTCCTGACCTGCGCAATCGCAGAAACGACGGAGTCGGGTGCCGTACGGTCACTGAACGAATGGCGCACGAGACGCTCGATCGCATCGGCCTGATCGAGTCGCAACGCGCTCTGATTCGCGGGGAAGATCAACGTCTGGGAGGGCGCCGTGCTGGGGTCTTCGACGAGAACGAGTGTGGGGAGCACGAACACCCGCAGTTCGGGTCGCGCGTACTGATCCGCGATCCGATTCAGGATGCCTTCCACATCGCTTGTGGCCTGCGACGAATCCAGCAGTGCCGCCCCGATCTCCCCGAGCATCTCGGGCACGCCCGTCGTTCCGCCGACGGACGCCTCGCTCGGCGGCCTTCGTTGGAAGGCACCGGCTGCCGCACGGAGGCGATCAGTGAGCCCCGACATCCACGCTCTCGCTCTGCGTACCGAGCGCGAGCCGGCCGATGTCGTCGCCGCCACGGGCGATGAGACGATGCCGAGCTGCGAGCTTCATCGCCTCGTCGCGTGTGGAGCACCCGAGCTTCCGGTACAGGGCTTTGAGCTGCGACTTGATGGTGTTGGGCGACACGTGGAATGCCGCCGCGATGGCGGCCGTCGTCGGGTTGGTGGGGAGGGCGTTCAGCACGCGGAGCTCACCCGGCGTCAGAATCGGACGGATCTTCATCTCGAAGTGCGGGAGACCGGTCGTTGCGGTATCGAACTCCGCGAGTTCCTCGCTCGCGAGGTGCGCCTTCACTTGATCCACCACCTGCTGCGGCATGGTCGCGAGCAGCCGGCGGATGTTTCCCGTGATCGCGAGCCGGTAGATCTGGGCGGCCGTGCGAGGGTCGAGCTCGGCGCCTTGCGCGATTTCGAGCCAGGCCCAGAAGAGGATGGCCTTGGCACGGTGACCAGGACTGAGAGTGTGGTCGCCCGCAAGCCTCCGGATCTCGTTGGCCGCCAGGTCGAAGCGTGATTCGTGCAACGCCAATCGAATGATGGCGAACCTCGTCATGGTGCCGGCGCTCGCGCTCGATTCGGCGACCTCCCACGCGGCCGTCGCGTCTCCCAGAACGCACAGGGCCTCGACGGATGTCGATGCGATGACATCGGATGCGACGGACCCGTGCTGAACCGGGTGCGCGTCGCCGGCCAATCGAATCGCTTCGAGGGCTTCGCCCGGTCGCTGCTCGGCCAGGAACGACCGCGCGCGAGCAAGGAGCGCGAAGGGCCAGGTCATCAGGAGGCTGTCGTATGGTTCGAGCTCTGCGAGCAGGTGATCGGCGTCATCCGTCATGCGCTCGACAGCGATGAGCGCGGCCGTCGCGGCCTCGGTCGTCTTGCTCGCACTGAGATGCGACGCAGAAGCGGGCGGCTGGAGCGCGACCTCGGCGAGGGCGATCTCCGCTTCGTCGAGTGAACCTCGGAGGGCGTGCGCGAGCGCAGTACGACCGAGCGCGAGTCGTTCGGCGTCGCGTTGGTTCGAGAGCCTGCCCAGCTGACGGGCGGTACTGAACTCGAGCAGTGCGCGGGAGGAGTCGCCTGCGGCGAGCAGAGTGGAACCGATCTCGTGATGGTAGAACCAGAGCTGTCCGTCCACTCGTTCACGCGACTCCACACGGATGTCGAGGATGCGATCTTCGAGCCGTCGGGCGTAGACAAGTGCCGCCGCCACGTCGCCGCTGAATCGGAACGAGATCATCTGCACGAGCGTGAACACATCGAGTTCGTCCGGACTCATCATCCGTGCGGTGTCGGGATGGATGAGCGGCTTGAAGGGACGTGTCGTCCGAGCGAGCACCGGGGTCATGCGGTGTCCGAACCGAAGGATCGGGTAGCGTTCGAGCAACTGGCTGGGGAGGCTGTCGATCGCTGAGGTGAGCACGCCGTAGTGCTCGTGGTACAGAGGCAGGATGTTCGCCATCGCGACCCGGGCGATCGTTTCCGGCGTGCCGGAGGCGATCGCCCGCTCCAACTCCTCCAGCGCCTTGACATCATCGTTCAGATTCATCGATGCGTCCCCCCGTTCACACAACCGTTCACGCGATCCCCCCGGATACTCGGCTAGCTGGCGCTGGCTCTGGCTCCGGCTCTTGCTCCGGGCAGAGGCTTGTCCCCTCCCCATGTGTTCGTACACATATCTCTCCCCTGCATTCGGCGAATATGCCGTTCAAGAAATATCTGCTGCGACCTGAGCGCAGACGCAGATCGACGGTGCGATCTACTTCTTGCGTGGCCTGAACCAGGGGAAGAGTGATCCGATCACGACGCCGGCGAGCAGGACTGCGAGAAACCATCCCCATGCGGGCATCGTGAACTGCAGGAAGAGAAAGCTCAGCGTGGCTGGTGCGACGTTCGAGAACACGAACGTGAGGGCCACCACCGCGAGGATGATCGCGAGGATGACCTTCCCGTTGGACGAAGAGCTCGCTCCGTCTGTGCCGTTCGGTTTGGCAGTTTCCGTGCCATTCATATTCCCCCCATATGCCCCTGCTGACTTAACGCTGAGCGTATATCGACCCCTGTCGGCGGCAGTCTATCAACGTTGCAAGGCCCGGTGTCTAGTCGGCATTTCGGAGGGTGGGCGGGTGAGACGAGGGTGAGGGCGGGGTGATCCGCAGGATGACGCACCGGGGGAAATCGGCTGCGATCCGACGTTGCCCTCTCCGGCTCGGAATAGTGTCACGGCCATGACCACAGGAACGCATGCACCTCAGAGAATGATCATTCGCAACGTCCGCGTCTTCGACGGGGTCAGCGATCGCACACTGGACAATGCGGATGTCCTCATCGAGGGCGCACACATCATCGCGGTATCCGCATCGCCGGTCGCCGGCGATGCGTCGGACGGTGTCGTCGAGATCCAAGGTAACGGAAAGTTCCTCATGCCGGGACTCAGCGACGCCCACGTGCACCTGATGGGCAATGCCAACAACATGATGGACTTCCTGCAGGGACCCACCGGCGCCCTGTACGGCAACACGATCGCCGAGGCGAAGCGGATGCTGCTGCGCGGCTTCACGACGGTCCGCGACATGGGCGGCGACACGGCGCCCATCAAGTCCCTCATCGACCGGGGCAGCTTCGAAGGCCCCAGGATCTTCCCCAGCCAGGCGATGATCTCCCAGACATCGGGCCACGCGGACTTCTCGTTCGTCTACGACGTGCCCGAGGAGTTCGGCGGCAAGCCCAGCCGCACCGAGGACATCCACTTCACGCGCATCGCCGACGGCGTTCCGCGAGTGCTCGCCGCGGTGCGCGAGCAGTTGCGACAGGGAGCCACCCAGATCAAGCTCACGCTCGGCGGGGGCGCGGCATCCATGTACGACCCGCTCAACACCCTGCAATACACCCCGGACGAGATTCGTGCTGCGGTGCAGGCGGCGACCGACTACGGCACCTACGTCGCGACCCATGTCTACACACCGGCCGGTATCGCGCGGGCGATCGATGCGGGCGTCACGTCGATCGAGCACGGCCACCTCGCCGATGAGGAGACGATCAAGCGCATTGCCGACGCGCAGATCTGGCTCTCGATGCAGCCGTTCGCGGAGGACGACCACCACTATCCCGACCCGGTTCGCGCCGGCAAGAACACCGAGATCTGCCACGGCACCGAGCAGGTCTACGGATGGGCGAAGCAGCACGGTGTCAAGACCGCCTGGGGGACCGACCTGCTCCTCGAACCGCAGTCGGCGCCCCGTCAGAGTGCCATGGCTGCTCGCCTCGGCGAGTTCTACAGCAACGTCGAGGCCCTCAAGATGCTCACCTCGGGCAACGCGTCGCTCTTCGAGCTCGCCGGTGAACGCAACACGTATCGCGGTGGGAAGCTCGGCGTCATCGCCGAGGGTGCCTGGGCTGACATGATCCTCGTCGACGGCGACCCGACCAGCGACATCTCGCTGATCGGCGACCCCGACAGCAAGTTCAAACTCATCGTCAAGGCCGGGCAGGTCGTCAAGAACACGTTGTGACGCCGGGGGGTGCCCGTCGAACTCGGGCACAGGCGAAGCGACGGTTCGAAGGGGGAGAAGGAATGACGTCGTCCAAAGCGGGTGAGCCGACCGCACGAAGCGGCTCCGAGGCCATCACTCAGCCGGGGATCGAGGCGGGTGATGTGCTGCTCGAGGCATCCGGTATGGGAGTCGACGCTTCGTGGGGGCACATCTACGGTCCCGTCGACCTGACGGTTCGCGCGGGGGGCGTGACGGTCCTCGTCGGAGCGGGCGGGCGGGGCAGGACCTCGCTCCTGCTCACTCTCGCCGGGCGGATGAAGCCTTCGACCGGAACCTTGACGGCATTCGGTCGCGAGAACGACGCCCACCATCTCTTCGACCACGCGACGATCGCCAACCTCGACGAGGTCGACGGGATCACGCAGACCATTCGCGTTCACGACATCGTGACCGAACAGGTCCGGTGGGCCGCCCCATGGTACGGGTGGGTGCCGCAGTCGACCGAGGACGACTTGGAACGCATCTGCCGCCCCGTGTTCGGCGAGTACACGCTGCCGACCATGGACGCGATGGTCGAAGAGCTGCCGGAGTTCACCGCCGCGCTCTTCCGCATCGCGGTCGCGAACATCCGCAACCCGGAGATCCTCGTCGTCGGCGGTATCGACACGCTCCACAGCATTCGCAACGCGCACAAGCTGCTCGAGCGACTCGTCGCACTCGGCCGCGAGCAGACCGTCATCACGGCCGACGTGAACGGCGTATTCCCCGGTAGCGGTGCGCGCGAGTACATCGAAGTCCCGAACCTGACGGACCAAGAGTTCGCCACCCTCGAGCAGGAGGCCCTCAGCCGATGATCGCCGCATTTTCGCCCGGGAGCGATTTCAAGCGCTACTACCGCGGCCGCATGCCGCGGCTCGCCCTCATCGTGATCATCATCATGCCGCTGATGTACTGCGCGCTCTATCTGTGGGCGTTCTGGAACCCGTTCGGCGAAGTGAACAAGCTGCCTGTCGCGATCATCAACCTCGACGAGGGGGCGACGGTCGACGGGCAACGGACCGATGCGGGTGCCGACGTCGTCACGGGCCTCATCGAATCGAAACAGCTCGATCTGTACGAGGTCGATGAGCAGGAGGGAGTCGACGGCCTGGCCCACGGGCGCTTCTACTTCACCATCACGATTCCAGAGGACTTCAGCGAATCGGTGACGTCGGCGGCGTCCGACGACGCACATCAGGCGAGGCTGATCTTCACCTACAACGATGCGAACAACTACCTGGCGACCGTCATCGGGCAGGACGCCGCGGCCGAGGCGATCAACCAGGTCAGCGCTCAAGTGGGCGAGCAGATCTTCGAGACCGTGCTGGGTCTGGCCGAGGGCACGATCCCGAAGCTGCGAGAGGCGGCAGCGCAGGTCGATGAACTCAACGCCGGCATGCAGACCGCGAACGCGGGCGCGCAAGAACTCGCAGACAACCTCGTCACGGCGAAAGACGGCTCGGCGACACTGGCCGGTGCGCTCGACGAGTTGGACGACGCCGTCGATGGTGCCGTGACCCGCGCCGAGTCGATCGTCGACAGCTCGGGAATGACCGGGACGGAACTGCGGCAGGTCGTCCAGCGCGTGACCACGAACACCGATCAGGCTGCAGCGGCACTCGACAGGGTCGTTGCGGGCAGGGACGAGGCCATCAACCGGCTGGACACGATCATCGCCGAGCTCGCGGCCGGTGATGAGGTCCAACAGGACTTCGCGAGCCGCCTCACGGAGGTTCGGGACTTCATCCTCGACAACTGGATCTCTCAGGATCTGGCGCTGACATTCGCCGCTATCCAGCAGGATGTGGACGTCATCGCCGCCGAGCTGGACAACCCGGACAGCCGTGTGAGTGTCATCCTTCGCTCGGTTGAGAACGGTGGAGTCCAGCGGGATCTCGGTGAGGTCCGGGCCGCCGCGGGTCAGCTTCGCTCGGGTGCCGACGAATTGTCCTCCGGACTCGTGCAGCTCAGCGACGGCGCGAGCCAGCTCGCGGCGGGTACCCCGCTCCTGGCGGCGGGCACCGACCAACTCGCCGGCGCGGTCGATCAGGGCATGCAGTTCATCCCGTCCTGGAACAACGAGGAACAGGGCAACTTCGTCAAGGCGCTCGCCGATCCCGTTGCGCTCGACGAGGTGACCCACAACGAGGCGAAGACCTTCGCGTACGGCTTCGCGCCGTTCTTCATGGGCCTCGGCCTGTTCGTCGGTTCGCTCATCGCTTGGATGCTCTTCACGCCGTTGCAGGCGCGCCCGCTTGCACAGGGTCTCGGGTCGTTCCGCGTCGTGCTCGCTTCCTACGCGCCGACGCTGTTCGTCGGCATCCTGCAGGCGCTCCTCCTGTTCCTGGTCCTGTACTTCGGGCTCGGGCTGCATCCGGTCCACGCGGGGGGAACGCTCGCGTTCATGTTCCTGATGGTCGCGATGTTCCTGGCGCTGATACAGATGTTCAACGCGCTCTTCGGTCCCGCCGTCGGCAGGGTGGCGACGCTCGTGTTCCTCATGATCATGCTGACGTCGGCCGGGGGCATCTACCCCGTTCCTGTCACCTCGGTGCCGTTCCAGTACCTGCACTGGATCGACCCGATGACCTTCACCGTGACCGGTCTTCGGCAGCTGATTCTCGGCGGGGTCGACTCGCGGCTGTGGTCGTCGATCGCCGTGATCCTGGCCCTCACGGTCGCCTTCATCGCAGTCTCGACCTGGGCAGCCCGGCGCAACCGGCAATACAACATGGATCGCCTCTATCCGCCGGTCGAGGTCTAGGAGGGCGATCGGGAGAAGCCGTCCAGTCGTACGAATCATTCGTTGTACAAGCAAGTTCAGGAGCGAAAGTGACCATCAACATCAGCAAGGCGCGCCAGACGACGAACGTCGACCCCACGATCAGTGTGAACCCGGTCTTCGTCCGACCTGGTGAGGCGACCGAGTTCGACAAGTTCGTGCTCCCCGAGCAGCCCAGCCTGCCGGAGACGGCCTATCAGATCGTTCACGACGAGGCCATCCTCGACGGGAACTCGCGGCTGAACCTCGCGACGTTCGTCTCGACGTGGATGGACGACGAGGCGAAGAAGCTCTACGCCGAAGCCGCGGACAAGAACATGATCGACAAGGACGAGTACCCGGCCACGGCGGCGATCGAGGATCGCTGCTGGCGGATGCTCGCCGACCTGTGGCACGTGCCCGACACGAGCGACACGATCGGAACGTCGACGATCGGCTCCTCGGAAGCGTGCATGCTCGGTGGCCTCGCACTCAAGCGGCTGTGGCAGGAGAAGCGGAAGGCCGAGGGAAAGTCGACCGAGAAGCCGAACCTGATCATGTCGGCTGCCGTGCAGGTGGTCTGGGAGAAGTTCTGCAACTACTGGGACATCGAGCCCCGGTACGTTCCGGTCACTCGCGAGCACATGGTGCTCGACGGATTCGAGCTGGAGAAGTACGTCGACGAGAACACGATCGGCGTCGTCGCCATCCTCGGCCAGACCTTCACGGGAGCGTACGAGCCTGTCGAGGCCATCGCCGCCAAGCTCGACGAGATCCAGGCGAACACGGGCCTCGACGTCAAGATCCACGTCGACGGGGCATCCGGGGCCATGGTCGCGCCATTCTGCCAGCCCGAGCTGAAGTGGGACTTCCAGATCGATCGGGTGAACTCCATCAGCACCTCGGGTCACAAGTACGGGCTCGTCTACCCGGGTGTGGGCTGGGTCATCTGGCGCAACCAGGCCGTGCTGCCCGAGAGCATGATCTTCCACGTCAGTTACCTCGGCGGCGACATGCCGACCTTGGCACTGAACTTCTCCCGCCCCGGCGCTCAGGTGCTGCTGCAGTACTACCAGTTCCTTCGCCTCGGCCGTGAAGGGTACCGGGAGGTGCAGCAGAACTCGATCGATGTCGCGACGTACCTCTCCTCGGAGATCGCGAAGATCGGCCCGTTCGAGCTGGTCAGCAAGGGCGACACCATCCCGGTGTTCGCGTGGGTGCTCAAGGACGGCTACACCAAGACGTGGAGCCTCTACGACCTCGCCGACCGGTTGCGGATGAAGGGCTGGCTCGTGCCGGCCTATCCGATGGCCGACAACCTGTCGGACGTGACCCTGCAGCGCATCGTCGTCAAGGTCGGACTCAGCCGAGACCTGGCGTCGGCCCTCCTGTCGGACATCAGAGGCGAAGTGGCGTTCCTCGAGGCGTTGACGGCGCCCCTGCCCCGTGAGGCGAGCACCGGGTCGCACTTCCACCACTGATCGTCACCGGTGCGGGGACGGCGTCGCTCCGGCGCCTTCCCCGCGGCGGTCGGCCGAGATCGACAGGCACTTGAAAGATGTGGAGCACGCGACCATGAGCGCCGCAGCGACGAATACCGAACGGCCCCGGATGTCCTTCCTCATCCCCACCGTGACGAAGCAGTGCTGGGGCTTCATGATCGGCTCGGCCTTCTTCGCGGTCGGGTCCGCTCCCGGATTGAGCGAAGCGCTCGGCACTGCGGGCTCCAACCTGCTCTTCTTCATCGGGGCGTGGTTCTTCACGACCGCCGGACTGATTCAGCTGTTCCTCAGCGGGGCCGTCGCCGTACCCGTGTCGTACCCGCCCGGGCGGATGGTGCGCGCCGAGTGGCTCACGGCCTCGACGCAGTCCTTCGGCACGCTCATGTTCAATGTGAGCACCAGCGCGGCGCTGTACGCGAAATCGATCTCCACTCAGGAGCACTTCGTCTGGAACCCGGATGCCGGCGGCTCCGTCGCCTTCCTCGTGAGCGGCTTCTTCGCCTTCGTCGCCTATGCACGCGTGGCGCGTCTCTGGGATCTCGGCAGCATCGCGTGGTGGTCGGTGCTCATCAACTTCGTCGGATGCGTCGCCTTCGGCATCTCGGCCGTCGGCGCGTACATCCTCCCGAACGGCAGCTCCATCAGCGGCCCGCTCTCCAGCGGCGGCACCTTCATCGGTGCGATCTGCTTCCTGCTCGCGTCCCTCGTCGTGCTGCCGCAGTGGAACCGCTCGAAGCGTCGGGATCCACGTGTCGAATGATCAGATCCTGGATCCGGTGAGCGTCGACGGCGACCGGGAGCCTGTGCCGGCTATCGCGTCCCATCGCGTCGACTGGCGCGTGCGGGTGATGGACGACGAATCCTTCGCGCTGACCGTGGGGGCTGTCGCCTTCGTGATCACCGGGGTGGTGGCGGCGTTCGTCTTCTGGGGGCGCGAGCTCCCCATCGACGGTCGACGTTCGCTGGGCGACTTCACGGGGATAGCGGGTGCCATCGCCGCCGCGATCGCGTTCGCCGTCGCTCGATCGGTGCCGCGACACGACGACCGCACGGAGGCGCCGGACGCCGATCGCGCACGCTATCGCTGGTTCGACCTCGTGGCGCTGTCGCTCGCGCACGGTGCGATCGCACTGCTCGGCTGGATCGGCATCGCGACCATCATGGAGCACAGCTTCATCGGTGCAACCGTCTACGCGTCACCCGCGGTCGTGATCGCCTCGGCCGCGACCGCATTGTCCGCATACCTCGCCGCCCTCAGCGGAATGAACCTCTCGCCGCGCCAGCTCTCGCTCGTGCTGGCGGTGTTCCTCGTCGTCGGCGTGACCACGGCGATGCTGAGCTCCACCGATCCGCTCTGGTGGCAGATGAATCTCTCGGCGCTCGGCATCACGCATGACATCTCATCGTTGACCTTCAATCTCACCTTGATCGTGTCGGGCGTCATCATCACGACGATCGCCCGCTTCGGTACGACGACGCTGCCGTCGTACACCACAGCCCAACGTCGCCGGCGGGCCGCGGTTCGCGTGCTCTTCGTGCTCCTCGGCACCCTTCTGGCGTGCGTCGGCATCTTCCCCGTCGATCGGTTCTTCCTGCTCCACAACACGGTCGCGACCGGAATGGCCGTCGCCTACGCGGCGCTGGTGATCGGCCTCCCGTGGCTCGTCCCATCCATGCCGAGGGCATTCGTCGTGCTCGGGTTCGTCTACGTCGCCATCATCGTCGCACTGGCCGTTCTCTTCGCGGCCGGCGTCTACAACCTCACGGCCGTCGAGCTCGTGTCCTCGCTCTTGATCTTCAGCTGGATCATCCTCTTCCTGCGCAATGTCGAGACCCCCCGAGGGGTCCGCTCGACCGAGGCAGCCCGCTGATGCTCGCCGTGCTCGCCGACCTCCTCACGATCGGAATCGCGATCGCGATCAGCCCGCTCGCCATCGTCGCCGTGATCCTGATGGCGACCGCGGGCAAGGGTCGCACCAACGGCACGGCCTTCATCCTCGGGTGCTACACGTTCGCCATCGTGTTCGTCGGAATGCTCGTGCTCATCGGCCGCGCCGCCGGAGCAGAGGAGGCCGACTCCGGTCCGCACATCACCATCGACGTCATCGAGATCGTCCTCGGTGCGGGCCTGCTCTTCCTGGCGTTCATGCAGTGGCGCCAGCGATCGGCCACCGGTACCCCGAAGTGGATGGCGAGCCTCGACGGGTTGAGCATCTGGAAGGCGTTCCTCGTCGGCATCCTCATCTCCGGTCCGCTCTCTCCAAAGGACCTGCCGCTCCTCGCCGCGGCAGGCGGCCGGATCTCTCAAGCCGCACTCCCGGTCGAAGAGCTCGTCGCCGTGGTGCTCATCTTCGGTGTCATCGGCGTCACCGCGGTCGCCGTTCCGTGGCTCTTCAGCGTTGTCTCGCCGGGCACGGTGGAGGCGCGACTCACAGGACCGCGCACCTGGCTCGTGTCGAACCACGCGGTGATCATGACTGTGCTGTTCCTCATCCTCGGCTTCAAACTGATCGGCTCGGGCGTGGCCGACCTGGCCGGCTGAGTTTCAGGTTGGGAGGCTCAGGATGTCTGTAGAGCTGCTGCTCGCCATCGTCGCGGGCGTCGTCGTGATCGTCTTCGCGAACTCGCTCTCCAGTCGCATCGGCGTCGCAGGCCCGCTGATCCTCGTGGCCATCGGCGTGGCGGTCAGCCTGATCCCGGCCGTCTCGGCGGTGTCGGTTTCGCCGGCCCTGATTCTGACGGGCGTGCTGCCACCGCTGCTCTTCTCGGCGGCGGTCTCCGCTCCTGCGATCGAGTTCCGACGGGACCTCAGTGCGATCAGCGGATTGTCCGTCGTGCTCGTCATCATCAGTTCGCTCGTGCTCGGCGTGTTCTTCGTCCTCGTGATCCCGGGAATCGGATTCCCGTTCGCGGTCGCGCTCGGTGCGATCCTGAGCCCGACGGATGCGGTCGCCACCTCGATCGTGCGCAAGCTCGGCATGCCTCGCCGCATCGTGACGGTGCTGGAGGGCGAGAGCCTCCTCAACGATGCCACCGCGCTCGTCCTCCTCCGCACGGCGATCGTCGCCGCAGCCTCGGGCTTCTCTCTGCTGACCACGTTCGGCTCCTTCGCATGGGCCGTCGTCTCCGCGATCGTGGTCGGTGCGCTGGCGGGGTTGCTCGCCCTGAGGCTGCGGGCGTGGACCTCGAGCGCGACGGCCAACACCGCGCTCGGCCTCACGGTTCCGTACCTCGCGTTTCTGCCCACCGAAGCGCTCGGGGGCTCGGGGCTCGTCGCGGCGGTCGTGGCGGGCGTCGTATGCGGTCAAGGATCGGTCCGATGGCTGACCCCCGAGCAGCGCATGTCGGACAAGCTCACCTGGCGCACGATCGAATTCCTCCTCGAGGGGGCCGTCTTCCTCATGATGGGGCTCGAGCTCTACGGAATCGTGCAGAACAATCTCGCCGCCGACGAGGGCCTGCTTCGCGGCGCCTGGATCGCGGCGCTCGCCATCGTCATCCTCCTCGTGGTTCGAGCGGCGTACGTCATCCCGGTGCTCGGCGTTCACTCGGTCCGGGTGAAACGGTCGGTGCAGAACCAGCTCGATGCCAGCGCGATCGGATCCACGGGGCATCCGGATGCCACAGCGCGCCGTAAGCCGAGGCTCTCGTCGCTGCCCGGGGTATCGATGGCCGTCGACCGCAAGCGGAGCCCCAAGCGCATCGGCAGGATGCGCGCCGACATCGACTACTTCGACTCGTCACCGCTCACCTGGAAGCACAACACGATCATCGTCTGGGCCGGGATGCGCGGTGCCGTCACCCTGGCAGCCGCGCAGACGCTGCCGAGTGATACCCCCGATCGGGATCTCCTCGTCTTCATCGCGTTCCTCGTGGCCGCCGGAAGTCTCTTGCTGCAGGGCCTGACGCTTCCCGTTCTCGCGCGCGTGCTCAAGCTGGGAAAGGACGAGGGAGGCGGCTTGCCGCGGGAGGAGATCCGCACGATCGACGGCGAGCTTCGGGATGCCGCGCAAGGTGCCATCGAACGTGGTTCGCTGTTGCGCAGTGACCGGAGCGAGTTCTCAGATGAGAGCTATTCGCTTCCGCGATCCCGGTTCGTCACTCCGCTCGACCCGGCGGACGGGCAGAGCGCGCCGGAAGCCCTCGAGTTCGAGCTCGCGCTGGTCGGTGTGATGCGGGCGCGTCTTCATGAACTCGGTCGATCGGGAAGGCACAGCACGAGTGCACTCCGGTACGTGCTCGACGAGCTCGACGCGTACGAGATCAGCGTGAAACTCCACCTCGAAAGTGAGAAGTGACCATGGAATTGGACTCGGCGCCGCTCGCCGGCATCGGACTCGCGGTCATGTCGGCTGCGGCGCTCTCGGTCGGAAACCTCCTGCAGGCGCGGGGTGTCCGAGCGATGGAGGCCGACGCCGCCCGCGGAGTCGACGGATCGAAGGCGATCCATCTCGTCCGCAACCATTTCTGGCTGATCGGCGCACTCATACTGATCGTGGCGATCCTGCTGCAGATGGGCAGCCTCACGTTCGCGCCCCTCATCATCGTGCAACCCATCGGTGTCACGGCGCTCGTCTTCACCGTGTTGTTGACGGCGATCGTGGTGAAGCGGGCGCCGTCGGCAGCGGTCGTGAAGGCGATCGCGGTCTGCGTCCTCGGCGTCGCAGCCTTCGTCACGGTCGCGGCGCTCGTGAGCACCCAGCATTCCATCACCGACGTGCAGCTCATCGCCGTGCTCGTGGTGCTCGTCAGCGTGCTGCTGGCAACGGGTCTCGTTCTGGTGGTCGGCCGCAACCGGCCGACGCCGCCCGTGTTCTGGGTGCTGCTCGGCGGAGTGTATTCGGCGTTCGTGGCGACACTCGGCAAGACGGTGATTCTGCGGGTGCAGGCGGCGCTCGCCTCGCGCGAGTACTCCTTCGATGTGACGAATCTGCTGACGATCGGCTGCATCATCGGCATCGGCGTCGCAGGGGCGCTCTCGATCTATTTCGTGCAGCGCGCGCACGCGTTCAATCGCCCCGAGGTCGTCGTCGCCGGACTCACCGTCGTCGATCCGGCGGTCGCGGTCGTGCTCGGCATCACGATCCTGGGGGAGGCCAGCGCTGCGCCCGCGTGGGCGATCCTCGCGTTCGTCGCCGCGGGCGCGGTGTCGATCGGCGGGGTCTTCGCCCTGTCGCGCGCCGAGACTGCGAAGGCGGAAGTGTGAGAGCCGAATACGAAGTCGACCGCGCGCGCAGTGTGCTGGTCGACTTGGCAGAGGCCATCGCCGAAGGTCGCACGCCTGATGAACCGCCGTTCGGAGTCTGATTCCGACGGATGCCCCGTTCAGACGGATGCCCCGGCGCTCGTGCTCCCTGCCGCGGTCAGCCCGCGAGCCGGGCGCGCAACGCCGCCAGTTCGGCCTCCGTGAGTCCGCCGGAGCGAAGGTAGCCCGCTGCGCCGCCGTGTTCGGAGTCCGTCCACGCGAGCGCCTGCTCGATCGCTTCGGGCGGGGTCCCGGTCGCGAGCGTGCGCAGCGCGGGCGTCACGGGAACCCCGAACGACGAGATCGAGTGGAGCATCCCATCGGCCCACGGCCCTGCGAGGTTGTCCTGCGATGCCGCGTAGTCAGCGACGACCGCGGTGCGCTCGACTCCGACGGCGTCGAGCATGAGCGCAGTCGCAACGCCGGTCCGGTCCTTGCCCGCCGTGCAGTGCACCAGCACGGCGGAGGGCGCGTCATCCGTCGACGCTGCGATGAGGCGTGCGACCTGAGCGAACTGAGTGGCGCGGTGCTGGAGCATCCCGAGGTACAGATCGCTCAGCGTCGGCAGCGATGCCATCGCCTGAGCGATCAGCTCGGGTGACATCGAAGCGCCGCTCTGCGCGAACTGTGATGCCATGTCGGCCATCGCGCCCTCGAGCATCGAGAGTTCTGCGACCCGGAACGGTCGTGTCGTCGGGATGCGGTCCGGCGCCGCCTGACGTTCCGCTGGAGTGCGGAAGTCGACGATCACCCCGATATCAGTGGCGGCGAGTTCGTCGATCCCAGTCGGGGTCAGTGCACTGAGTGCCTCGGAGCGGAAGAGTATTCCGCTGCGCGTGGCGCCTCCCGCAGTGAGCGGCATCCCACCGGTGTCGCGGAAGTTGTACAGTCCGTCGATGTGCATGGTCGTTGCCCGTCTTCAGCGGCGCCGCTTGCCGAACGCGAAGGCACGAACGATGTTGATGATGCCGAGCACGATGAGTGA
This sequence comes from Agromyces sp. Y575, assembly GCF_059445445.1. Lineage (NCBI taxonomy): Bacteria > Bacillati > Actinomycetota > Actinomycetes > Micrococcales > Microbacteriaceae > Agromyces > Agromyces sp. Y575. The sequence continues at coordinate 439,966 of NZ_JCAIUI010000002.1, read as the reverse complement.
GATGCCGAGCAGCCACCACAGCACGGCGATGCCCCACATCGGCGAGAACATGAGCACGATACCGGCGATGATGCTGATGATCGCGAAGAAGACCGACCAGGCTTTCGACGATGCATCGCCGAGAGTCGAGAGTGCGACGATGCCCTCGACGACCCACATGATCCCGACGACGATGCCGAGGAACAGGGCGAGCCAGGCCTTCGTCTGTGCGAGATTCGCGAACGCGATGATGCCCGCAAGCACGAACACGATGCCGAGCACGATATGGCCGACGCGCGACCATCCGCCCTTGCCCTTCGTGAAGATGCCGAGGCCCGCGTACACGAGACCCGACGCGATGGCGTAGATCGCGATGATCGCGGTGACGACGATCGCGGTCTTTCCGGGCCAGACGAGGATCAGGATGCCGACGATGAGCGCGATCACGCCACCCACGCCGAGAGCGGTGCGGATGCCGTTGGCGGCCTTTTGGGTGTCGGAGACTGTGGTCATTCGGAAGGTCCTCTCGGTCTGCACTTCACGCAAGCATGGCGATCAACGGGCCGTCGCGGATCCGGTCCAGCGAAAGATCACCCGACTCGTCACCCTGCGTGTCATCATCGCCGGCGGTCGGTGTCGACGCGGTGGCGGCATCCGTTCACTCGGTGGCGGCATCCGTTCACTCGGAAGCCGCGCGCTTTCGCGTGCCCGACGCCTTCGCCGCGGGCTTCTTCTTCGCTGCCTTCGACCCCTTGCTCGAACTCGTGCCCGACTTGCTCGAACTCGTGCCCGACCCGCCGGCGTCGCGCTTCGCCGCAATCGACTGACGCAGCGCCTCCATGAGGTCGATGACCTCGCCGCCCGTGTCCTCTTCGGGCTCTTCGCCGAACGTCGCGGCGGTGTCGACGCCTTCGCCCTGCTCGAGCTTCGCCTCGATGAGCGTGCGCAACTCCTGCTGGTACTCGTCGACGTACTGCTCGGGGTCGAAATCGGAGACGAGGCTCTCGACGAGCTGCTTCGAGAGGTCGAGCTCCTTCGCCGAGATCTTGACCGGCTCGTCGAGGGAGGCGAACTCGGCCGCGCGCACCTCGTCGCTCCAGAGCAGCGTCTGCACCATGAGCACGTCGCCGTGCACGCGCAGCGCAGCGAGGCGGGTCTTCTGGCGCAGCGCCATCTGCACGATCGCCGTGCGATCGGTCGATTCGAGCGTTTCGCGCAGCAGCACGTAGGCCTTCGACGAGACCGAGTCGGGTTCGAGGTAGTAGCTGCGGTCGAACATGATCGGGTCGATCTGGTCGCTCGGCACGAACTCGACGACCTCGATCTCGCGGCTGCGTTCGGCCGGCAGCGACTTCAGGTCTTCGTCGGTGATCACCACCGTCTGCTCACCGTCGTCGTAGGCCTTGTCGATGTTCTTGTAATCGACGACCTTGCCGCAGACCTCGCACTTGCGCTGGTAGCGGATGCGCCCACCGTCTTCGTCGTGCACCTGGTGCAGTGACACGTCGTGGTCTTCGGTGGCGCTGTACAACTTGACGGGCACATTGACGAGGCCGAATGTGACCGCCCCCTTCCAGACGGCTCGCATGCCTCCAGTACACACCAGCAGGCAGCCGCGGCGATACCCCTCGTGCTCTGGCATCGAATTTGTACGAGTTGCAGGATGATTCGGGCGACACGCTGGTCGTGCGCGGCGTGCCGGCCGAATCATCCTGCAACTCGCGAGGCGGTGACGCGCGAGACGTGACGGTAGGGCATCCGTCGCCGAGTGCGGGGTGGTTTCGACGAGCTCAACTCGCAGGGACCATGATGGGGGCATGGCCGATGGCGCGCGCCAACTCGTCGAGGTCGACGGCCGCCGCCTGCGGCTGACGAACCTCGACAAGGTCATGTATCCCGAGACGGGCATGACGAAGGGCGAGGTGATCGCCTACTACGCGGAGATCGCCGCCGTCATGGTGCCCCTCGTCGCCGGGCGACCGGTGACGCGCAAGCGGTGGGTCCACGGCGTCGGCACAGCGGATGCCCCTGAGCAGCCGTTCTTCGAGAAGAACCTCGCCGAGCACGCCCCCGATTGGGTGCGCCGCGGTGTGCAGCACCATTCCGACGGCGACAAGTCGTACCCGATCGCCGGCGATCGCGCGACGCTCGTGTGGCTCGCGCAGCAGGCGGCACTCGAGCTGCACGTGCCGCAGTGGCGCTTCGACGCCAGCGGCGAGCCGTCGAATCCCGATCGCATGGTGTTCGACCTCGACCCCGGCGAAGGCACGGGGCTCGCCGAGTGCGCCGAGGTCGCCCGGCTCGTGCGCGAGCTCATCTCGGGGATGGGGCTCGAGGCGATGCCGGTGACGAGCGGGAGCAAGGGCATCCACCTCTATGCGGCGCTCGACGGCTCGCAGACCTCCGACCATGTGTCGGCGGTCGCGCACGAACTCGCGAGGGCGCTCGAGGCCGACTACCCCGAGCTCGTGGTCTCGAGCATGCGCAAGTCGCTGCGCACGGGCCGGGTGCTCATCGACTGGAGCCAGAACAACGGCAAGAAGACGACGATCGCGCCGTACTCGCTGCGCGGGCGTCCGCGCCCGACGGTCGCGGCGCCGCGTACCTGGGAAGAGCTCGACGACTCCGACCTGCGCCAGCTCGAGGCATCCGAAGTGCTCGCAAGGGTCGCCGAGTCGGGCGACCCGATGCGGGTCGTCGTCGAGCGCTCCCACGGCGGCCCGCTGTCGGAGTACCTCTCCATGCGCAAGACGGGCGTCACACCCGAGCCCATGCCCGCATCGGCATGGGGGCAGCCGAACGGGGGAGCGCCGCGGTTCGTGATCCAGGAGCATCACGCGCGGCGGCTGCACTTCGACTTGCGGCTCGAACGCGACGGCGTGCTGAAGAGCTGGGCGGTGCCGAAAGGGGTGCCCGAGGGCTCTGGCACCAACCATCTCGCGGTGCAGACCGAAGACCACCCGATGGAGTACGCGACGTTCGAGGGCACGATTCCCAAGGGGGAGTACGGCGCGGGGTCGATGACGATCTGGGACGCAGGCACCTACGCCACCGAGAAGTGGCGCGACGATGAGATCATCATCGATGTCGACGGCCGGCCCGGCGGGCCGCTCGGCGGTGCGGTGCGGCTGGCGCTCATCCGCACCGACGGTCAGGGCGAAAAGAGTTCGTGGCTGCTGCATCGGATGAAGGACCAGACGGCCGCGCGACCGGCGGGCGATGGTGGTTCGGGGGATCCCGATACGCGCCCTCCACTCCCTGAGCCTGTCGAAGGGCCGTCGGGCGCCGCGTCCGCGGGGGATGGTGGTTCGGGGGGTCCCGATACGCGCCCTCCGCTCCCTGAGCCTGTCGAGGGGCCGTCGGACGCTAGTCCACCAGCGGGTAAGGTCGGCCCGATCGCCCAGCGCCCGATGCTCGCCACCGCGGCCACCCTCGGCATGCTGGCAGGCGAGGAGTGGGCGCTCGAGTGGAAGTGGGACGGCATCCGCGTGCTCGCGCGCACCGAGGCGGGAGGCGTGCGACTGCTCAGCCGCAACGGGGTCGACATCACCGCCCGCTACCCCGAACTCGCGTCGCTGCCCGAGGTCGTCCGAGGCGACGCCCTCGTCGACGGTGAGATCGTCGCACTCGACGCGGAGGGCCGGCCCGACTTCGGTCGGCTGCAGCATCGGATGAATCTCACGAGGCCGCGCGAGATCGAGCGGGTTGCGGCATCCGTGCCGGTTCGCCTGCTGCTGTTCGACGTGCTCGAGGTCGCCGGCCGGCCGGTCATCGACGAGCCGTACCGCGAGCGCCGCGCGCGCCTCGCGGGCCTCGTGCGCATGAAACGCGGCGTCCCGGTCGAGGTGCCGGCTCCCGCGACCGGCACGCCGGAGGATGCGCTCGAGGAGAGCCGCCGACTCGGTCTCGAGGGCCTCGTGGCGAAGCGGCCGGACTCGCGGTATCGCCCGGGAGCCCGCAGCGCCGACTGGCTGAAGCTCAAGCTCACCCTTACGCAGGAGGTCGTGATCGGCGGCTACCGGCGCGGCGTCGGCTCGCGCACCGGCCGCATCCGCTCGCTGCTCATCGGAATCCCCGGCGACGACGGGCTCGAGTACGCGGGGCGCGTGGGTTCAGGACTCGGCGAGCTCGCCCTCGACCGGTTGCTCGCCGCGCTGCGGCCGCTCGAGCAGGCGGAGTCGCCGTTCGTGCAGGTGCCCGCGGCAGACATGCGCGACGCGGTCTGGGTGCGCCCCGCCCTCGTCGGTGAGATCGAACTCGGCGACTGGACGAGCACCGGGGTTGCGCGGCATCCGCGCTGGCGGGGCCTGCGTCCCGACAAGTCGCCGGCCGACGTGGTGCGTGAACAGTAGCGACGAGCTGCGTCTGCCGTGTCACGCACGCCGGCCACCGGATGCAGCAATACGACGATTGCTCGTGGCGCTGTGCCGAAATTGCGTAAAACCCCCGCAAATGGGCAAAAACAGACAGGTCGTACTCGTTCGCCAGGGGGCAATCCATGAAGTCTGACACGACGACGAACGGACTCCGATGAGGGTCGAGACAGCATCCGGTCAGTTGAGCCACCGTGCCACGATTCGCGCGTTGATGTCAATAGGTCCGCACAAGTAATCATTTCCACGCACGCCCCCGACGAGCGGGAACGTCAACCGACATGCGCCGTCGTGCCAGCGTCAGACGGCGTCGGCGCCCGCCGGCCCGAGCAGCTCGAGCAGCCGTCGTTCACGATCGGCTCCGGATGCCACGATGACGCCCTGCTCGTAGGCGACGAGCACCCGCGGGTCGACGTAGCTGCTTCGGGCGATCGCGGGCGTGTTTCCGAGCACGCGTGACGCCTCTTCGATCGCCTCGCGGATCGCGGCGGTGCGCGCCCGGGCGCTCGCCGCCGGCCCGAGTTCGGCGAGGCGGTCCGCCGCCGCGATGGTGCCCCGCAGGGTGCGGAAGTCCTTCGCGGTGAAGTCGCCGCCGGTGCGTTCGCGGATGTCGTCGTTCACGTCGACCGGCACGGCGGCCCGCATCGCCGGCCCGGCGGTCCAGGCGTAGAGTCGGGCGGCTGCCGAGCGCTCGCCCGCCCGTCCGACGAACGTGGCGAGCGAGGCATCCGTCACCCGCAGGTCTTGTGCGAGGCCGCCCTTCGCGCGGAAGCGGAACCGCACGGTCTCGCGGTCGTCGAGCACGGCGTTGCGCACGAGCAGGGTCGTGAGGCCGCGGCTGCGGAACCCGGCGAGCGACTCCTCCGATCCGATGCGGATGGCGCCGAGGTCGAGGGTGCGGAAGGCAGCGGCGAGCACCCGCTCGCGGGGCAGGTCGTCGAGCGCGAGGTCACGGGTGACGCTTCGCCGTGCCCTTGGCAGCACCTCGGCGAGGGCGGTCATCCGCAGGAATTTCTCGGCGTCCCGGTGCTCGCGCCAGACCGGGTGGTAGACATACTGCCGCCGGCCCGCCGCGTCGATGCCGACGGCGAGGATGTGCGCGTTCGGAGCGTCGGAGATCCAGACCTCCTGCCAGGCGGGCGGGATCGCGAGATCGGCGATTCGCGCGCGTTCGGCTCGGCCTGCGGCGGCGCCGTCGCGGTGGACGTAGCCGAAGCCGCGCCCGCGTCGCACCCGGGTGAACCCGGGCGAGACGTAGGGCTCGACCCGTTTGAGGCGCGGCATCGGCGTCGGGCGGTCAGTGGTTGCGCAGTGCCGCGATGAGTTCGGCCTTGCGCTTGCCGCTGTAGCCCGCGAGACCGAGTTCCTTCGCGCGCTTCTTCAGCGCATCGACGGTCCAGTCCTCGTAGTCGCCGCTCTCGCCGCCCTTGCGGCCGATCGCGCTGCGGCCCTGCGCCGCCGCGGCGTTCGAGATGCGAGCGGCCTTCTCCTTCGAGGCGCCGTCGTCGCGAAGCTCCTCGTAGAGCTCGGGATCCTTCAGCGATGCGTTCCTGCGTCCTGGCATGGTGCGTCTCCTCTCACAGCCCACGACCGCCGGTGACGGGCAGTATCGCCCCCGAGACGTACGACGCTTCGTCCGAGGCGAGGTACACGTAGGCGCCGGCGAGTTCCGCAGGCTGCCCTGCCCGACCGAGCGGTGTGTTGTGCCCGAACTCCGGCAGCTTGTCGGGCCAGCCCGTCGCGGGGATGAGCGGCGTCCAGATCGGTCCGGGGGCGACGGCATTGACTCGGATGCCGCGTGGTCCGAGCTCCTCGGCGAGGGCCTTCGTGAACGCCACCAATGCCGCCTTGGTCATCGCGTAGTCGACGAGCGCCGACGACGGATCGAAGCCCTGGATGGACGTCGTCGTGATGATGCTCGACCCGGCGTCCATGAGCGGCACCGCGGCACGTGCGAGGAAGACCGGTGCGAAGAGGTTCACGCGCATCACGGTCTCGAAGTCGTCGGTCGGGATCGTGTCGATGCCGCTGCGTTCGCGCTGGTGGGCGGCATTCAGCACGAGCAGGTCGATGCCATCGAAGGCCTGATGGGTCTGAGCGACGAGCTCTTTGCTGTGGTCCTCGTTCCGGAGGTCGCCCGCCAGCAGCAGCGGGTCGGATCCGGCATCCGAGATCCATTTCGCGGTCTCGTCCGCGTCCTGCTGTTCACTGGGCAGATAGGCGATGGCGACCCTCGCACCCTCTCGAGCGAAGGCGATCGCGACGGCCCGCCCGATGCCGGAGTCACCGCCGGTGATGAGCGCCCGCCGCCCCTCGAGCCGGCGATTGCCGCGATAACTCTGCTCACCGTGATCGGGCAGGGGAATCATCCGTTCGGTGAGGCCGGGTGGTTCCTGCTCCTGCTTCGGGAACCGGTCAGTCGTGTGCTTCGTCGTCGGATCGATGAGCAGATCGTTGGTCAGGTGATTGCTCAGGTCATCGGTCGGGCGATCGTTGGTCATGGGACCTCCTCAGATCACAGCCACCGTACGCGCGCTCCACTGTTTGCGTCAGGGGATTGACAGGCGTGCAGCCGCGGCCAGCACCGACGGGGCCGGCTGCCACTGGCGGCCTTCAGGTATCACGCGGCGCGAACGGGGGTCAACCCCTAGCCCCGCTACGTGACACGCCCCTAGCGTTGAGAGCACGAGGCGTACCCCCGTCTCGAGGTTCTGCCCGTCGGGCACCGAACCACTCGCCGCGCTCGTCGATCACGAGCGCGGATCATATGAAGGAGAGATCATGAACATCCTCGTCGCCATCATCGCCATCGCCGCAGTCGTGCTGCTCATCACGGGCGGCGTCGTCCCCGCGCTGAACTTCCTCATCTGGGTCGGCATCGCACTGGCGGTCATCGCGGTCATCGTGTTCCTCGTTCGTTACATCAGCGGGAACCGCACGGCCTGACCCGCGACGCACTTCATCAGTACGGGCGGCCTTCGGGTCGCCCGTTCTGCGTGCCGACGTCGTATGCTGGTGGCGTGGGAACCTTGTATTACGGCGACTCCGGTACCCCGATCGGCATCGAGGACCGTGCCCTCGCGCACCTGAAAGTCGCCATCACGACGAAACTCCGCCGAGGAGAGTCGTTCACGCTCTCGTGGCAGCACAACGAGGATCAGCCTCGCGGGCGGAGTACGCTCTGGCTGCACGCCTCGATCCCGCTGCGCTTCGTGTTCGACGAGCCCGTGGCGCCCGAGCTCAGCCGCCAGTGGATCGAAGCCCTGATGCGCTCGGCGAACAGCACCGGTGGTGTCCGGCTCGTGCCCGAGAACCTCGACACCGACCCGATCCCGATGAACCCCGACCAGCCGGTGCAGGTCGGCGTCGACGTGCAAAAAGTCGACGTGCAAGAGGTCGACGTGCAAGAGGTCGACGTGCAAGAGGTCGACATGCAAGAAGTCGAGTCCGGCAACGAGGAGTCGCGGCCGACCTGAGCGCGCACAGCCGCTCGCTTCACGGGGGCGGAGAACGGGAGGCAACGATGGCCGAGAACACACAGCAGCCGGTCGAAGTGCGGCCGCTTGCACTCATCGAACGATGGTGGCCGCAACTCTCGATCGTGGCGAAGCACCGAGTGCTCGCCGAACTCGACGGCGTGCTCGACGTGCAGACGGCACGCGAGATCGAGGAACTCACGGAGGCGCCGGCACCGGTTCGGCTGTCACCGGCCGAGCAGGACTACGTGCGCACGCAGATCGAACCGGTCGACTGACGCCGGGTCGTTCGCCCGAACGACCGCACGCTCGGCGAATCGGCTACTCACCCTCGACCTGCTCGCTCTCATCGGGTTCGGGCACGAAGTGCAGGCCGGCAGTGCTGTTGGCCGAGAGCAGCAGCTGCTCGATCCACAGCCGGTTCAGCACGGGCGGCCGGTTGCCACTGAAGACGAACTGCAGCGGGATGGACTCGTGCAACCAAATGGTGGTGCGCCCACTGCCGTTCTCGACCCCGTGCTCCCAGGTCATGGCGAAGCTCTCGGAGCGACGGAGCTTGTTGAGAATCGCCACGCGCAAGTGGGCGAGCGTGCGATCGTCGATGTCGATCTCACGCAACGAGGAGTTGTAGATGAGCTTGCCCATGTTCGCACTCTAGCCGCCGTGCGCCCCGCGGCACAGAAAAGGCGCGGGCGTCAGGTGTCAGATCGCGAGCGAGTTGTCGGAGACACGGTGCGCCGCGGCATCCGATCGCTTGTCGAGTTCTTGCGCGGCCTCCCGTAGCATGGCGGGCATGTCGAGGAGACTCGCGGATGTCGCGCGCAAGGTCGGAGTCAGCGAAGCGACCGTCAGCCGGGTGCTGAACGGCAAGCCGGGCGTCTCGGCATCGACGCGCGACGCCGTGCTGACGGCGCTCGACGTGCTCGGGTACGAGCGGCCGACGAAACTCCGCGGCGAGCGGGCGCGGCTGGTGGGTCTCGTCATGCCCGAGCTGCAGAACCCGATCTTCCCCGCGCTCGCCGAGGCGATCGGGGGCGGACTCGCCCAGAACGGCTACACGCCGGTGCTCTGCATCCAGACCGCCGGCGGCATCTCCGAGTCCGACTACGTCGAGCTGCTGCTCCATCAGCAGGTGTCCGGGGTGATCTTCGCGGGCGGGGCGTACACCCAGGCTGACGCGAACCATGATCACTACGAGCGCCTGCGCGAGCTGAAGCTGCCGACCGTGCTCGTGAGTGCGCCGGTCGAGGGGATCGGCTTCGCCACGGTCTCGTGCGACGACGCGGCATCGATGGAACAGGCGTTCGGGCACCTCGTGCAGCTCGGGCACGAGCGCATCGGCATCCTGCTCGGGCCGAGCGATCACATCCCCTCGCGTCGGAAGCACGAGGCAGCGCTCCGCATGGCCGAGCGGCACGGCATCGAGCTCGGCGACGACCGGGTCGTGCACTCGCTGTACTCGCTGGAGTCGGGGCAGACGGCGGCGACGAAACTGCTCGCGGCCGGGGTCACCGGCATCGTCTGTGCGAGCGACCCGATGGCGCTCGGTGCGATCCGGGCGGTGCGGCGGGCCGGGCTGCGAGTGCCCGACGACGTATCGGTCATCGGATACGACGACTCGGCGCTCATGGCGTGCACCGAGCCGCCGCTCACCACGGTCAGGCAGCCGATCGAGGCGATGGGCAAGACGATCATCGATCTGCTGATGCGGCAGATGTCGAGCAATCGGGCGATCGGCGACGAGGTCTTCTTCGCCCCCGAGCTCGTGGTGCGCGGCTCGACAGCGCCCGTGCGACGCAGCCTCGTGGGTTGAGGAACGAGCGCGGCGAGTGTCTCCGAACCCGCTCGCCGGTTTCGAGACAGCGCTGGCGCGCCTCCTCAACCCGCAAATGGGATGCAAGTGAGTCTCGCAATCGACTGCAAGGCATCGCAAATATTTGCTGATTTGTTGAATAGTTGCATCATTCTGTTGCTCTCACTACGTTGACGTGCAAGACGCCGTCGTCTCCCTGACGTCGCGCGCCGCCCGTCGACACGAGGAGACACGCAGCGTGACCATGCACCTCACGGATGCCACCACGGTTCCCACAACCGTCGCGCCCGACCCCCTCTGGTGGCGCAGTGCCGTGATCTACCAGGTCTACGTCCGTAGCTTCGCCGACTCCGACGGCGACGGCACGGGTGACCTGCGGGGAGTGCGCAGCCGACTCGGCTACCTGAAAGAACTCGGCGTCGACGCACTCTGGTTCAACCCGTGGTACCCCTCGCCCTTCGCCGACGGCGGCTACGACGTCTCCGACTACCGCGACATCCACCCGAGCTTCGGCAGCCTCGACGACGCCGAGCTTCTCATCTCCGAGGCACTCGAACTCGGCATCCGCACGATCATCGACGTCGTGCCGAACCATATCTCGAGCGAGCACACGTGGTTTCAGGCGGCCCTCGCCGCCGGCCCGGGCTCGCCCGAGCGCGAGCGCTTCTGGTTCCACCCGGGCAAAGGCCCGAACGGAGACGAGATGCCGACGAACTGGGTGTCCAACTTCCAGGGCGATACATGGACCCGCACTGAGAACCCCGATGGCACACCGGGGGAGTGGTATCTCCACCTCTTCACTCCTGAGCAGCCCGACCTCAACTGGAACCACCCCGACGTGCGCCGCGAGCACGAGGACATCCTGCGCTTCTGGTTCGACCGCGGCGTTGCCGGTGTGCGCATCGACTCGGCCGGCCTCCTCATCAAGGACCCGTCACTGCCCGAGGTTCCCGATCAGCCCGCACCCGGGCAGCATCCCACCGAAGACCGCGACGAGGTGCACGAGGTGTACCGCTCGTGGCGGCGCATCGCCGATTCCTACGAGGGCACCCGAGTGCTCGTCGGCGAGGTCTGGGTTCCGGATGCCGCCCGCTTCGCGGCCTACCTCCGCCCCGACGAGATGCACACGGCCTTCAACTTCGACTTCATGTCGCGCCCGTGGGATGCCGGCGAGCTGCGCGGCTCGATCGACCTCATGCTCGCCGCGCACGCGCCGGTCGGCGCCCCGAGCACGTGGGTGCTCTCGAACCACGACGTCACCCGCCCCGTCACGCGGTACGGCCGTGAGGACTCGAGCTTCGCGTTCGCGAAGAAGCGCTTCGACACCCCCACCGACCTCGAGCTCGGCACTCGCCGCGCCCGTGCCGCCGCGCTGCTCACCGCAGCTCTGCCCGGCTCGCTCTACCTCTATCAGGGCGACGAGCTCGGCCTTCCCGAGGCCGAGCTGCCCCGCGAAGTGCTCGAGGACCCGATGCACTTCCGCTCCGGTGGTGTCGACCCCGGCCGCGACGGATGCCGCGTGCCCCTGCCCTGGCGCGGCACAGAGGCCCCCTTCGGGTTCAGCCCCCCGGAGGCATCCCTTCGACAGGCTCAGGGAGCGAATCTGCTCGCTGAGCCCGTCGAAGCGGCCGCTCGAGCTCAGGGAGCGAATCTGCTCGCTGAGCCTGTCGAAGCGGCCGCTCGAGCTCAGGGAGCGAATCTGCTCGCTGAGCCTGTCGAAGTGGCCGCTGCACCATGGCTGCCGCAGCCCGCCGACTGGGCTGCGCTGACCGTGCAGGCGCAGGAGGCCGACCCCGGCTCGATGCTCTGGCTCTACCGTCAGGCGTTGCGCATCCGCGGTCGTGAGCGCGCCCTCGGCGACGGTTCGCTCACCTGGCTCGAGAGCGAGCCCGAGGTGCTCGCCTTCCTGCGCGGCAATGACTTCGTGAACGTCACGAACCTCGGCGAACACCCGATCGCCCTGCCCGAACACGAGAGCATCCTGCTCTCGAGCACCCCGCTCGTCGGCGGGCTGCTCCCTCCCGACTCCACGGTCTGGCTCCACCGATCCGCCTGATCGTCGAGGCCGCGGTCAAACGCGGCACGCACCTCACCACACCTGAACACAGCACCGAAAGGACTGGACAATGAAGTCACCAAGAAAGGTCGTGATCGCCGGCATCGCCGCGTTCGCGATGGTGGGCGCACTCGCCGCCTGCAGCTCCGGAGGCACCGACGGGGACAAGACGGAGCTTCGTGTCGCGACGTTCCCGCCCGGCGCTGACGCCGCAGCGTACGAAGCGTTCGAAGCGCAGGAGAAGCAGTTCGAGAAGCTCAACCCCGACATCGACATCATCGGCGTCGAGTATGAGTGGGAGGGCCCGACGTTCGCCGTGCAACTGGCAGGCGGCAGCCTCCCCGACGTGTTCACGGTGCCCTTCACCGACTCGAAGACGCTGCTCGAGAACGGCCAGCTCACGGACGTGACCGACGAGATCGAGGAGCTCGGCTACACCGACAGCTTCAACCCCGTCATCCTCGACGGCGTCACCGACTCCGAGGGGCGCATCTTCGGATTCCCGCGCCAGGCCTATGCCATGGGCCTGCACTACAACCGCACGCTCTTCGAAGCGGCCGGGCTCGACCCCGACAGCCCGCCCACCACATGGGACGAGGTCCGTGCGGCCGCGAAGACCATCGCCGAGAAGACCGGCAAGGCCGGGTACATGCAGATGACGCAGAACAACACGGGCGGCTGGCAGCTCACGGCCGCCACCGTCGCACGTGGCGGCTCGACGCAGGAGGACAACGGCGACGGCACCTACACCTCGACCATCGCGAACGACGGCACGAAGACTGCGCTCGAGTTCCTGCAGGCGCTCCGCTGGGAGGACAACTCGCTCGGGTCGAACTTCCTGCTCGACTGGGGATCCATCAACCAGGAGTTCGCGGCCGGCAACATCGGCATGTACACCACGGGTTCCGACATCTACACGGCACTCGTGCGCGACTTCTCGCTGAACCCCGACGACTACGGCCTCACGGTCATTCCCGTCGAAGACGGCGGCGGCACGCTCGGCGGCGGTGACATCGCGGTCGTGAGCCCAACGGTCGATGACGAGACCAAGGCTGCAGCGGTCACCTGGATCGACTGGTACTACATGCAGAAGCTCTTGAACGAGGACGCAGCGGTGCTCGATGCCGAGACGCTCGCCGCGAGCGACCAGGCCGTCGGAACCCCGCTGCTGCCGGTGCTGAACCGCGAGGCCTACGAGCAGTCGCTCGTCTGGATCGAGCCGTTCATCAACGTGCCGCGCGACCAGATGACCCCGTTCATCGAGGGCATCTGGGAGCAGACGCCCGTCGGCGAGCCGAAGGGCAAGACGCAGGAGATCTACGCCCTGCTCGACCCCGTGGTGCAGGCCGTGCTCACCGATCAGAACGCCGACATCGATGCGCTCCTCGAGACCGCGAACACCGAGGCGCAGGCTCTGCTCGACGAGTGACAACTCGCGGGTTGAGGAGGAGCGAAGCCCGTCTCGAAACCTGCCCGTTCGCCCCGACAGGTTTCGAGACATGCCCTCCCTCGTCGGGAACTCCTCAACCCGCGAATCGATCTGAAGGACACGACATGACCCTCACCGCGAAACCGCCCCCTGCGGCACCGGCTGCCGACGAGGGCGCGCCGGCCGCGGCATCCGCTCACCGAAAGCGCGTCAGGAATCTGCGCACCTGGGTGCGCGGCGGCGGGCTCTCGACCCTCGTTTTCCTCGCGCCCATGCTCTTCGTCTTCGTGATCTTCAGTTGGTCTCCGATCGCGGCGTCGGTCATCATGAGCCTGCAGAAGACGAACCTGCTCGACCCGCCCGTCTGGGTCGGTCTCGACAACTTCGTCAACGTGCTGAGCGATCCGCTGCTCGGCACCGCAGTGGCGAACACCCTCTACTTCGCGGGGCTCGCGCTCGTCTTCGGCTTCCCGTTGCCGATCCTCGTCGCCGTGCTGATGAGCGAGGTGCGCCGGGCCAAGGGGTTCTACAGCGCGCTCGCGTACCTGCCCGTCGTCGTGCCGCCCGTCGTCGCGGTGCTGCTCTGGAAGGTCTTCTACGACGCGAGCCCGACGGGGCTCTTCAACACCGTGCTCAGCTGGGTCGGCATTCCCCCGCAGCCGTGGCTGCAGTCCTCTGCGACCGCGATGCCCTCGCTCGTGCTCGAGGCGACGTGGGCGGCCGCCGGAGGATCGATCATCATCTACCTCGCCGCGCTGCTCGCGGTGCCGCCCGAACTCTACGACGCAGCCGAGGTCGACGGTGCGTCGATCTGGAAGAAGATCTGGCACGTGACCCTGCCGCAACTGCGCGGCATCCTCTTCATCATGCTGATCCTGCAGATCATCGGCACGGCGCAGGTGTTCCTCGAGCCGTACCTGTTCACGGGCGGCGGGCCGAACAACGCGACCGTGACGGTCCTGCTCCTCATCTACCGGTATGCCTTCCAGAACAGTCTCGGCGGCGATTACGGCGAGGCGACGGCGCTCAGCGTGATGCTCGCGATCGTGCTCGCCCTCCTCAGCTGGCTGTACTTCAAGCTCACGAACCGCTGGAGCGCCTCATGACGACGACGCCGACTGCACGGGACATCCGCCTGCCCCGTCTCTCCCTGAAGCCCCGCAAGGCCAGGCGAACCGACGACGACCAAGGCGACCGCGGAATCGTCTCGGAGTACGAGCGCAAGAAGCGCAGCGTGAGGATCGGCATGAGCGGCGTGCACCTCGCGCTCTTCGCCGGCCTCGTCATCGTCGGCCTCGGCCCGCTCCTCTGGCTCGCCAAGTCGGCGGTGACACCGACACAGGACACGCTGCGCCAACCCCTCGCGCTCTGGCCGAACGGCATCGACTGGGCGAACCTGCAGGCCGCCTGGGTCGAGGTGCACATCGACCAGTTCTTCTGGAACACGATCGTGATCGCGGCGGGCTCGTGGTTCTTCCAGTTGCTCGTCGCGACGACGGCCGGGTACGCGCTGTCGGTGTTGCGGCCGAAGTACGGGCCGATCCTGAACGGGGCGATCCTCGCGACGATGTTCATCCCGGCCGTCGTGCTCCTCGTGCCGCTCTACCTCACGATCGTGAACCCGCCGCTGCTCGGCGACGTGTCACTGCTCAACAACTACCTCGCCGTCTGGTTGCCTGCCGCGGCGAACGCGTTCAACATCCTGCTGGTCAAGCGCTTCTTCGACGCGCTCCCGCGGGAGGTGTTCGAGGCGGCGCGCACCGATGGCGCCGGCCCGTTCCGGTTGTTCTGGTCGATCGTGCTGCCGATGTCGAAGCCCATCCTCGGTGTGGTGTCGGTGTTCGCGATCATCGCCGCGTGGAAGGACTTCCTCTGGCCGATGCTCGTTCTGCCGAACCCCGCCGTGCAGCCGCTGTCGGTGCGGCTGCCGGCAGTGCAGGGCTCGATCGAACTCGACGTGTTCCTCGCGGCGCTCGCCATCTCGACGCTCATCCCGGTCGCCCTGTTCCTCGTGTTCCAGGGGGTGTTCCTCCGCTCTGCGGGCCTCGGCGGCGCAGTGAAGGGGTAGTAGGTGCGATGAACGGATGCCGCGGCTCGCGCGGAGTCGGCGGTGCCGCGTAGGGTGGCGGGCGTGGAGCATCCCCGAGTCGTCGACCCGCGGCATCCGCTCGTCGAACGCGTGCGCGCCGTCTGCCTCGAGTTGCCCGAAGCGGTCGAGGTCGAGGCATGGGGTCGGCCGACCTTCAGGGCCGCGAAACCGATCTTCGTGCACGTGAGCGCCTCGATGGAGCGACCCTTCTCGATCGTGCTGAAGACCGACCCCGACGAGCACCTCGCACTCGTGCAAGACGAGCGGTTCTTCGGGCCGCCCTACTACGACCGCACTCGATGGGTCGCGCTCGACCTCGACGGCCCGAACTCCGATTGGGGCCTCATCGCCGAGCTCATCGAGACCTCCTATCGGCAAGTCGCGAACCGCCGGCAGGTGAGCGCGCTCGACGCGTTGCGACCCGAACACTCGGGCGGCTGAGCCGCCCGCCGACGGCCCTGTTCGCGTCTGCAGGCGTCGTCATGCATGCCCGCCGGCGGAGCCGCGGGTGCGTGCCCGTCGATTGGCGCGATCCGAACCCTTGGGTTAGAGTTACGTGGTTGCCTGATCGCGAACGAAGCGCAGGCGACATCCCATGCGCCCGTAGCTCAACGGATAGAGCATCTGACTACGGATCAGAAGGTTGGGGGTTCGAATCCCTCCGGGCGCACACTGGTTGAGACAGTAAGAGAACGGCTCGCGAAAGCGGGCCGTTTTCGTTTCCCCTCGTCTCTCCGAGCTATGGATGCCCTCAGCGAAACGCTGCCGTTTACTGGGAATTCGCTGAGTATCGGCGTGTGCGGCTCGTCGATCGGGTGACGGCGTTGCGGCGCGGCGGTTAGGCTCGGCACATCTGGGTCCCGTAATCGAGAGTTCGGATATGAGGGGTGTGCGCGTCGAGTTCGACTCGGCTTCGTTCTACCGGGTGATGCTGAAGCGCCAGCGCACGATGAATCCCGGCTCCGCCGACCGTGAGGGGCACGTTCGGCTCAGAAGCCTGCGTTCGCGTCGCGTCGCATCGCTCACGCGGCGCGTCTACGCCCTGCTCATCGCGATGGCCGTGTCGATCGTGCTATACCGGGCGCTCGACCCGCAGTTCTCGCCGACGAACACCGAGCACGCGGTCGACATGCTCTGGATGATGCCTGCGCTCGCCGGGGGAGCCGTCGTCGGCGCGGCGCTGGTCGTGGCTTCGGCCTCGCGCGCAGGGCTTGCGGGCATCGCTCACCTGGGCATGCCTGCATTGACGCCGCAGAGTCGTTCGCTCTGCAACGGGCTCATCTGGGCGGCGATCGCCCTGCTCGGCGTGCACTTCACCGCCGCGGCGTTCGACGGGCTTCCCGGTGGCCACCGGCTGGCCGGAGTGGTGCTCGGCGTCGTCTTCGGCGTCGGGACGTTCCATCTGCACCGCCATGCCATCGAGCACGAGGCGTACCGCACCTTCAACCTCGTCGCCATGCTGCTCGCCGCCGGAAGCCTCGCGAGCATGAGCATCACGCCGACGGGCGATTGGTGGACGCGCAATTTCAGCACCCTCGGCACGTCGAACGACCTCGCGGCCGCCTGCTTCAACGTGGCCATCATCGTGTCGGGGCTCGGCATGGCGGGGCTGTCGGCTTCGCTCACCCGCGCGCTCGCGCACGGACCGTTCGGTCTGCGGGCGGGTGCTCGCGTCGTGATGCAGACGCTCATCGCGCTCGTCGGGGTGGGGCTCATGGGCGTCGGCCTGGTGCCGATCAACGGTGCCACCGATCTGCACAACGCCCTCGCACTCGGGGCGGCGGCCTCATTCGCGGTGCTGTGCGTCGGGGTGCAGATCTTCGCGTCGCGCATGCCGCCGGTGTTCGTGTGCTTCTCCTACGTCTCGCTCGCGATCGAAGCCGCCGCGATGGTGGCGTACGACCAGCTCGGCATCTTCAACCTCACCGTCTTCGAGCTCGTGGCCTTCACGCTCGTGTTCGCGTGGCTCATCGCGCTCGTCGTTGCGACCACGACCGTGCACGAGCGAGGTCAGCGATCAGCGGATGGCGCGGCTCCCGCCCGAGGCATCCGTCACCGTCACCCGCGATCCGGGTGGCCGGGCGGGCGCTCTCGACCGGGCTCCGTTCCTCGCGCCGGACGCCAGTCGGCGCTTCGGGACTCGAGCACGCCGCGGCGGGCTTCCGCGCCGTTGCGGATCAGATGGGGCGACGGTCATCGCCCTCGCCGCGCGTCGCGGTCTCCCCGGCCGTCGCCCGGGCGACAACTGCGGCCGCCGACGGCCCCTGCGCGTCGGCGTCGTGGGTTGCGGCGAAGCAGGCGCAACCATCGGAGCGGTCGAAGCGGTCACACATGTCGGACTGGTGGACCGGCCAGACCGGCCGGGCGGGTCGAGTAGAGTCGCGCCATGGCTACCGACATCATCGAAATCGTCCGCAACGATGACCGCCACCGGTACGAGCTCACGTTCGGCGGGGAACGGGCCGGGTTCGCGCAGTACCGACTCCAAGACGGGGCGATCGTCTTCACCCACACCGTGGTGCTGCCCGAGTTCGAGGGGCGTGGCCTCGGCAGCAAGCTCGCGAGGTTCGCGCTCGACGACGCAGTCGAGCGGGGTGAGCGCATCGTGCCCGAGTGTCCATTCATCGCCGCGTACCTTCGACGACACGACGGCTACGAGGCATCAGTCGATTGGCCCTGATCTGGCCCTGACGCGGCTGCGACGCGGCATCGATCCCCCCCAATCGGGGCAGTATCCGTGCTCTCTTCGGGCGGCTACGATTCGAGCAGACCCGAGTCGGACCCGACCGACCTTCTCGCGCTGCACCGGCGAGTCGCGTGATCGAGCGACTGCCCGATCGCCCGGGGAGAATCTCGCCGGGCCTGGTTCGGGTCGCTCGGTGGGAGGGTCTCCCTAGGAGACCGCGGTGGGGCGGGAGGTAGGGTTCCCGCCCCGCCGTCAACCTGTGGCTCAGCCGTCATCCTGTGACTCAACAGTCGAGCTGCGACGCCAGCCGGCTCGGCCGTGACGCCAGGTTGTCATCCCACGGCTTCGGCGGGCTGCTCCTGGTCGATTTCGATGCGGAGCCGGTTGCAGAGCTCGGTGAGCACGTGCAGTTCGGTTTCCGTGAGGGTCTCGCCGAACAGCCGATTGATCGACTCCATGTGCGCGATCGCGACCCGGCGGAAGAGGGCGAATCCTTCCTCGGTGATGGTGACGATCGTGCCGCGGCCGTCGCTCGGGTCGTGGAGTTTCGCCACGAGTCCGCGTGACGCGAGCCGGTCGACGAGCCGGCTCACGCTCGGCTGCGTGATGAGCACGTTGCTGTTCAAGTTCTTCAGTCGCAGCCGACGACCGGGTGCGCGCGTGATGTTGAACAGCACGTCGTATTCGTTGAGCGAGATGATCTCGCTCGGGAAGTCGGCCGCGAGTGCACGCATGATCGTGACTTGCGCACGGAACAGCGACTCCCATGCGGCGACGGTGATCGCGCGATCTGCCATGCCCGTTCCCTTCAGGTTTGTGGGTTCATCCCACAATAGGGAACCGCAGGAGGAAACGGTTGAGGGCCGGTCGTAGAGGCTGACGGTTCGGGGTGCCGTCCCTCGGCTGTTGTGGCCGTGGCGCGGTTGAGGGCCGGTCGTAGAGGCTGACGGTGTTGGGTGCCGCCCCTCGAGCGTTGTGGCCCTGGCGCGGTTGAGGGCCGGTCGTAGAGGCTGACGACCGGCCCTCACCCTTGCACCAAGAGTGTCCTGCAATCACATTCCACGCCGCCTGCCACAGCAAACAGTCGGCGCACTTCCGAATATATAACGGATCGGTAACAGGCGCTAGTTATCGTTCTGTTATTTTTCGATTTCGTCGCGATCAGCCGCCGAGAGCTGCCAAGACTCCTCCGGGCATCCGCGTACGATGCAAGGATGTGGGTCGTTCGCTTTCTCCTGACTCATGTCAAATGGGACGTACAGACCGCTGTCGTTCTCGTCGGCTTGTCGTTCGTGCCGGGTGTGGCGCAGCAGGGGCTTGAGCTGGCCGGGTCGCCCGATCGACCGCTCGATCTGCTCGGCGCATCGCTCATCGTGATCCAGGGAGGCGGAGTCGCACTATTGCGCCGATGGCCGCACTGGTCCTTGGCTCTGACCGTCTCGGCGTTCTCGGCGTACCAATTGCTCGGATTCCCCACGACGTTCGCTGCCCTCGGTCTGCTTGTTGCCCTGGTGGGCGCAGGGGCCCTGGTCGAGCGGCACCGGATGCTGACCGCGATGCTCGCCCTGGGCGGTTACGTCGCTCTCGTCGCGGCGCTGATCGCGCTCGACGCCGCACTCACCGTGCTCGACGCGCTGGTCTTCGGAGTGCTTCTGGCGGCGCTGTGGGTCTTCGGCTCGTGGCTCCGATCGCAGGCCGCTTTGCGTCGCAGCCGTACTCAGAGCGCTGAACAGGAGACGATCACAGCCGAACGCGCGCGCATCGCCCACGAGCTGCACGACGTGGTCACTCATCATGTGACGGCCATGGTCGTGCAGGCCGAGGCCGGACAGTTTCGTCAGGAGATCGATCAGGGGACGCTGGACCTCCTTGCCTCCATCGCTGACGGGGGCAGAACGACGCTCGTCGACCTCCGCAGTCTGCTCGGGGCTCTCGAAGGGGAAGCTGAGACCACGCGTGCGCCCGCCGACCAGCAGGTCGGTGACCTTGTCGCCCGGGCCCGCTCGGCCGGTCAGCTGATCCAGCTCGTGGAGCGTGGTGAGCCTCGACCATTGGCAGGGGCCACAGGACTCGTGGTCGTTCGCGTCGTGCAGGAGAGCCTCACGAATGCGATGAAGCACGCGCGTGACGGAGCCGCAATGGTGGCGATCGACTACGGCGAGCGTGAGATCCTGGTTGAAGTGGTCAGTTCCGGCCGCAGCCGCAAGAGTACGGCTTCGATATCGGGGGGCCGGGGGATCATCGGGATGCGTGAGCGCGTGGAACTCGTGGGTGGCGACCTGCAGACCGAACCGGTCGGCGATCGATTCGTGGTGCGCGTGCGGCTTCCCATATGAGCGCGGACCCGGCGAGCATGCCCATCCGTGTCCTCGTCTGCGACGACCACGAGCTCCTGCGCACCGGATTCGTCACGATCATCAATGCTCAGCCCGATCTCGTGGTCGTCGGCGAGGCGGCAGACGGCGAAGAAGCCGTACGGGTCACCCGTCGCGAGCACCCGGACGTCGTTGTGATGGACATCCGTATGCCCCTTCTCGACGGGATCGAAGCGACGAGACGAATAGCGGGGCCGCAGGTCCCGGACGCGGCGCGCGTGCTCGTGGTCACGACGTTCTCGCTGGACTCACTCGTCTACGACGCCCTGCGCGCGGGCGCGAGCGGCTTCCTGCTGAAAGACGCCAGGCCAGCTGAGCTGACGGCGGGCATTCGAACCGTTGCCGCGGGCAACTCACTGATCGCGCCGGCAGTGACCCGATCGTTGATCGGACGCTACGGTGACCGGCTGCGGCCCTCGGCGCAGGACCGTTCGACCTTTGCAGCACTCACCGTACGCGAACGCGAAGTCCTGACTCTCATCGCCGATGGACAATCGAACGCGGAGATCGCTGCACAGCTCGTCATCAGCCACGAGACGGTGAAGACCTACGTATCACGCATCCTGACGAAGCTCGACGTGCGTGATCGAGTGCAGGCTGTAGTACTCGCGCACAGAGCGGGACTCGCTACCTGGTCCTGACCCTCCGCGCGGATCGCTGATCTCCATGGCGCTTGGGTCCCCCGAGCGAGGGATCCCAAGTGTCCACCCTCGTGGGATTCGCCGTGTTCGCGAGCGACGTATCGTCATGCTCAGACCCCGAAATCGAGTAGGGGACAAGGAGCAAGAATGACGAAGTCCACGCAGGATCTCCAGCCATCAGCCAAGCGTGGGATCGAGAAACCCCGAACTCGATCCTGGATCAGAACGACCATTGTCGTCGTCGGCTTCGCCGTGGCGATGCTCGTCACGAACTCCATCGCCTCCGAGCTTCGCAATCCTGTGGCTGCGCTCATCATCGGTCCCGTCCTGGCGATTGCGATGGCATCTCTGTACCTCTGGACAGGCCGGCGCGTCGAACGTCGCGAGGTGACAGATCTCGCGTCGAAAGGCGCTACCCGTCACCTGCTGATCGGGACGGGGGGCGGGTTGGTACTGTCGGCGGTGACCGTCGGCATCCTCGCCCTTTTCGGTGCGTACACGATCACCGGCTGGGGGTCGATCGCCGGTGCGCTGGCCGTCGCCGGAACGATGTGCGCGGTCGCCGTTTCGGAAGAAGTATTCTTCCGGGGAGTCGTGTTCCGCCTCATCCAGGGTCGATGGGGCGCAGGCATGGCGCTCGGCGCCTCGGCGATCATCTTCGGACTCGTGCATATGCTCAATCCGGGCGGCTCGCTTTGGGGCGCTGTTGCGATTGCGATCGAGGCCGGACTCATGTTGGGCGCTGCGTACCTCGCCACCGGGTCGCTGTGGCTGGCGATCGGCCTGCACTTCGGCTGGAACGTTGCGACGGTGGGCATCTTCGGCACCGTGACGTCCGGCTCCGAGGCGCGCGACTCCCTAGTTACCGCCGTGACAAGCGGGCCGACATGGCTCTCGGGGGGAAGTTTTGGACCGGAAGCCAGCATCATCGCCGTCCTGGTGTGCTCGGTGGCGACAGTGCTGCTCCTGCTTGTGGCGCGCCGTCGGGGTCGACTTTCGCTTCGTCGCCGCTGATCGCCAGGGCCGGATCATCGAGCCGGGTCAGCGCTCCGTACTCGAAGGCGCCCGTGCGAACGGGTCAGTCACGAAGCTAACGGGTCAGTCACGAAGGAAACCGCGTTCAAAGAGTGCGAACATCCGTCTGGCCGATGTTTCATCGAACGGTACGAACGTCGGGAAGATGCTCGTGCGCGTCGGCTGACCGGCTCAGTACAGGTCGGGCGAGGGCGTCGACGCCTGGCGGATCGAAACGTCGGCGTGACGGTCGAAGCGGTACCCGACGCCGCGCACAGTGCGCACGATGTCTTGATAGTGCGCGAGCTTCGAGCGCAGGCGGCGCACGTGCACGTCGATCGTGCGCTCGCTCGGCGCCTCGTCGTCGGCGTCCCACAGGTTGTCGATGAGCTCGTGGCGGTCGATCGTGCGGCCCTCGCGCAGCACGAGGTACTGCAGCAGCTCGAACTCCTTGTAGGTGAGGCCGGCGGCCTCGCCGTCGAGCAGTACGCGCTTGCGGGAGATGTCGATGATGACGCCGTTGGGGTGGCGGTCGGTGTCGTCGCGGGTGTCCTGACCCTCCCGCTGCTTGGCGAGCGCGGCTGGGTCTTGCAGGGCGAGCCGCACGACGTCGACGTCGCGGCCACCCGCGGCCTCGGGGGCGAGTGCGACGGCGGCGTACGTCTCGGCCGAGGGTGCGACCTCGGCGGTGAGCGTGCGCAGCGCCTCGACGATGCGGTGCAGGGTCGTGCCGTCGGCGAGCGCCTTGGCTTCGTCGATGCCGACGTAGAGCACGAAGCCGCGCGCCTCGGTGCCCTCTGGCACGGCTCGAACCCGCGGTGCGCGGGCCGCGTCGGCCGAGGCATCCGTCACCGGAGTGGCGACGCGAGGAGCCGAGGTGACCGAGCGAAGCGGAGTGGCGGGGGTGTGCGATGGAATCGTCGGGGCGGTCGGCAGTGACGGTGCCGTGCGGGCCTGGACCGTGCGGACGGAAGCGGGTGCGAGTGCGGGTGCGAGAGACATGACGAGAATCCTTGTGTCAAGGGTGCAGCGACCGAGCCTGGAATCGGGGTCGGAACGAATGGCCGTACGGCCGGGCGAACCCCCGAGAGACGGTGGGTTCAGAGGAGTCGGCGTCGATCTGGATGCGGATCGGCTGCGGGACTCGGCGATCGGGTCGCGGTCAGCGGCACATTCGACAACACATGGGTGCACGTGCCGGCATCATCGTGCCGGTCGTCCTGAGAGCGCCGGAGGCGGTCAGGTTGCGTGCGGTGTCAGTCATGAGCAGAGTCAAACCGATGGCCGAGCGTGTGTCAACTCATGACCGTCACGTGACGCGGTGTATGTCGCACGCGGTGCGCGTTGCGGCGGGACATACGGGAGGATCCAGTGAACCCGGCGCTACGTTTGCAAGATTCTGCGATGAACGATGAGTTTGAGAAATCTTCCGCGCACGATCTCCGCCACGGTGTGTCGAGCCTCGAAGATCCTTCGGTGCCGGAAGTCGCCGGCCGCGCCTATACCGTGCCGTAGAGGCGATCGCCGGCGTCGCCGAGACCCGGCACGATGTACCCCAGCTCGTTGAGGCGCTCGTCGACAGCGCCGAGCACGATCGTGACCTCACGGCCGTGCAGAGCCTGCTCGACCGCCGCGAGGCCCTCGGGTGCGGCGAGAATGCAGATCGCCGTGACATCCGTCGCCCCGCGCTTCAGCAGGAACTCGATGGCCGCCGTGAGCGAGCCGCCCGTGGCGAGCATCGGGTCGAGCACGAAGCACTGGCGGTCGCTGAGGTCGTCGGGCAGTCGCTCGGCGTACGTCGTCGGCTCGAAGGTCTCTTCATTGCGAGCCATGCCGAGGAAGCCGACCTCGGCCGTCGGCAGGAGCTTCACCATGCCCTCGAGCATGCCGAGACCCGCGCGCAGGATCGGCACGATGAGCGGCTTCGGGTCGGCGATGCGCACGCCCGTCGTGGGTGCCACCGGGGTCACGATGTCGACCGGCTCGACGCGCACGCCGCGGGTGCCCTCGTAGGCGAGCAGCGTCATGAGCTCTTCGACGAGTGAACGGAAGACCGGCGAGGGGGTCTTCACGTCGCGGAGCACCGTCAACTTGTGGGTGATGAGCGGGTGATCGGCAACGTGGACTCGCATGGGCTCGAGTCTACTGAGCGCGGCCTCCTCGTCAGTGCCAGAACACCGCCACGGCGACGTTGGCGATGGCGGCGATGCCGGCGCTCCAGAGCACCGGGCGCAGCGAGGCATCCGTCTGCTCCGCCCGCTTCAGCGCGCGGCCGCGAATCACGCCGACGATGGCCAGCACGAGCACGACGAGCGCGATGCCGAGCTTCACGAACGCCTTCGCGCGATCGATCTCGGTGCCGCCGATCTCGTTGACGGCGATCAGCGCGATGCCCGAGGCGAGCTGCACGATCGAGCCGACCAGCACCGGCGAGAAGTCGAAGCCCGATCGCCTGGGCATCTGCAGGATGTAGGCGCCGATGATCGCGGCGAGGCCGACGAAATGCACGACGAGCAGGAGCAGGCGGGTGAGTTCGAGGGGTTCCAAGGTTGCCTCCGATGGGCTGGATCGAGTGGTGAGTAAGCATTCACTCACCACGATGATACGATACCGGAAGTCAGGTGTACAGGAGGCCCATGTCGACGCGAGATCGCATCCTCGATGCAGCGCCCGAGGTCATGGCCGAGCGCGAACATGATTGAGTCCGGCCGCCATCACGAGTGGATGCGCCTCGCACTCGCCGAAGCCGAGCAGGCGCCGGCCACGCGAGACGTGCCCGTAGGTGCTGTGGTCGTGAATGCCGCCGGGGAGGTCATCGCCGCGCGTCGCAACGAACGCGAATTGCTCGGCGATCCCACCGCTCACGCCGAGCTCCTCGCGCTCCGTTCAGCCGCAGAGGCCACCGGCGATTGGCGCCTGACCGACTGCACGCTCGTGGTCACGCTCGAGCCGTGCGTCATGTGCGCGGGGGCGATTCTCGCGGCCCGCATCCCGACCGTCGTGTTCGGCGCATGGGATGAGAAGGCCGGCGCAGCGGGCTCCCTCTACGACGTGCTTCGCGATCGGCGGCTCAACCACCGCGTCGAGGTGTTCTCGGGTGTCGAAGCGGATGCCGCGGCGCAGCTGCTGCTCGACTTCTTCGACGACCCCCTGCGTCGCCCGTAGCCCGCCTCACGCCGGTCGAGTAGGCGCGCCAGCGAGGCAGCCCTCACGCTGGTCGAGTAGGCGCGCCAGCGGGGCAGCCCCCACGCTGGTCGAGTAGGCGCGCCAGCGCCGTATCGAGACCTCTTGGCCGGGCGGGTCTCGGTACGCTCCTGCGTCGCTACTCGAGCAGCGGGGAGTATCGAGACCTGTCCACCCGGGGGTCTCGATTCTCTCCTGCGTCGCTAGTCGACCAACGGCTGCCTCGTCGTCACTCGAGACCCTTGATGACGATGGCGTCGGTGGGCGGTGCCGCGAGGTTCGGCTCGACGTAGACGTCGGGCTCGATGTAGATGACTCGAGCGGACGGCACGGCATCGCGGATGCGCTGCTCGATCGCGTTCGTCGTCGCTGCGACCTCGAGCAGGCGCTGGTCGGCGGCGAATCCGACCTTCGCGCCGACGAGCAGCTCGTCGGGGCCGAGGTAAAGGGTCTTCATGTGGATGATGCGCTCCACCTCTGGGCCGGCGAGGATCGCCTGCTCGATGCGCACGACGTCGTCGTCGTTGGCGCCCTCGCCCACGAGGAGCGACTTCGTCTCCATGCCGAGCACGACGGCGACGACGATCAGCAGCGTGCCGATGAAGAGGGTGCCGATGGCATCGAAGAGCGGGTTGTCGGTGATGATCGTGAGCCCGACGCCGATGAACGCGAAGACGAGGCCGAGGAGCGCAGCGACGTCTTCGAGCAGCACGACGGGCAGCTCGGGAGCCTTGGCGCGCCGAACGAACTGCACCCAGCTCAGCTTGCCGCGCACGTGGTTCGACTCCTTCACGGCGGTGCGCAGTGAGAAGGACTCCAGCACGATCGCGATCGAGAGTACGAGGATCGGCAGCCACGGCACGTCGAGCGCATGCGGATGCTGCAGCTTGTCGATGCCCTCGTAGATCGAGAAGAGCCCGCCGACCGAGAACAGGATGATCGAGACGACGAACGCGTAGACGTACCGCTCGCGGCCGTAGCCGAACGGATGCTCCTTGTCGGCCGCACGCTTCGCCTGACGGCCGCCGAAGATGAGGAGCAGCTGGTTGCCGGCGTCGGCCACCGAGTGCACCGCCTCGGCGAGCATCGAGGACGAGCCCGAGAAGAACCAGGCGATGAACTTCGTGATCGCGATTCCCGTGTTGGCGAGGAATGCCGCGATGATGGCTTTGTTGCCGCCCGATGCGCTCATGGAGCAATCCTAAAGGGGCTGAGATGGGCTGCGTTGATCAGAGCCCGATGCGCTCATGGAGCAATCCTAAAAGTGGCGGCGGAGCGGAAATGTGCGCTCCGGGCACAGCATTCGACCCCGAACCTAGGATGGTCGCTATGAGTGCCGACGCCCCCGTCAGACTGCCCGCGATCGCGTTCCTGGGGGCCGGGTCGATGGCCCGCGCCGTGCTCACGGGCCTGTTGCAACCGGGC
Organism: Agromyces sp. Y575; assembly: GCF_059445445.1. NCBI lineage: Bacteria > Bacillati > Actinomycetota > Actinomycetes > Micrococcales > Microbacteriaceae > Agromyces > Agromyces sp. Y575. The sequence continues at coordinate 413,427 of NZ_JCAIUI010000002.1, read as the reverse complement.
GTCGAGGTCGCCGGCGGCATCCGCGCGACGAACCGCAGTGCCGAGAAGGCTGCCGAGCTCGCGAGCCTCGCCGGCGTCACCGCCTACGCCACTGAGACGGATGCCGCAGCGAACCGCACCGCGGTCGCGGGCGCGAAACTCGTGGTCGTCGCTGTGAAGCCCGCCATGGTACCGGCGCTCCTCGAGGAGATCGCGGACGCGCTCGACCCCGGCTCAGTCATCGTGAGCGTTGCCGCCGGGGTCACCGTGGCGACGTTCGAGTCGCTGCTGCCCGAGTCGGTCGCGGTGATCCGCTCGATGCCGAACACCCCGGCGGTCGTCGGCCGCGCGGTCACCGGCATCTCGGCCGGCACTCGCTCGAGCGACGCCGACCTCGCGCTCGCCGTGTCGCTCTTCGAGACCGTCGGCGAGGTGCTCGTCGTGCCTGAGGAACAGATCGACGCCCTTTCCACGATCTCGGGCTCCGGGCCGGCCTACGTCTTCTACCTGATCGAGCAGATCACGGCGACGGCGATCGACAAGGGCTTCACGCCCGAACAGGCGGCAGTCATGGTCGAGGGCACGTTCCGCGGCGCGAGCGAGCTGCTCGCGGCATCCGATGCCGGCCCTGCCGAGCTGCGCCGCCGGGTGACGAGCCCGAAGGGCACCACCGAGCGCGCGGTCGCGGTGCTCGAGGAGGCTTCGCTCAAAGAGACGTTCGACCGCGCCACCGATGCCGCGCTCGCCCGTGCCCGCGAGCTGGCGGCCGGGGCGTGAGCGGGCTGATCCCGAAGCCGGTCTCGTTCGAGGCACGCGACGGCGAGTTCAGGCTCGACGCAGGCACGGCCATCCGGGCGACGGATGCCGCGGCATCCGTCGCCCGCCGCCTGCAGGCCGAACTTCGCGCGGCAACGGGCTTCGCGCTGCCCGTGAACCCGTGGGTTGAGGGGGCGCTCCAGCGCCGTCTCGAAACCCGATCGGCGGGCGACGCGCTCCCCGATGAGGGGTCTCGAGACGCTCCTTCGTCGCTCCTCGACCAGCGGGGCGTCGCGGGCGGGATCGCGCTCGACATCGACCCCGAGCTGCCGCGCGAGGGGTTCCGGCTCGAGGTCGCGCCGGGCGGCGTGCGCATCACGGGCGGCTCCGAGGCGGGCCTCTTCTACGGGGGGCTCGCGTTCCGGCAGCTGCTCGGGCCCGACGGGTTCCGGCGGTCGGCGTTGCCGGGGCGGCAGTGGCGCGCCGCGGCATCCGTCACGGTCGACGCCCCGCGCTTCGCGTGGCGCGGCTTCATGCTCGACGTCGCCCGCAGCTTCCGGCCGAAGCACGAGGTACTGCGTCTCATCGACTTGCTCGCCCTGCACCGGATCAATGTGCTGCAACTGCACCTCACCGACGACCAGGGCTGGCGCATGGAGATCCGCCGCTACCCTCGGCTCACCGAGGTCGGCGCATGGCGGCCCGAGTCGCAGCTGGGGCACGGGCCCGAATCGACGCTCGACGGCCGCCCGGTCGGCGGCTTCTACACGCACGACGATCTGCGTGAGATCGTCGCGTACGCCGCCGAACGGCACATCGAGGTCGTGCCCGAGATCGAGACGCCCGGCCACGTGCGGGCAGCGCTCGCCGCGTATCCGGAGCTCGGCGTCACCGCCGGGCCGTACGAGGTGTGGACGCGCTACGGCATCAACGACGACGTGCTGAACACCGAGGAATCGACGGTCGACTTCTTTCGCAACGTGCTCGACGAGGTCATGGAGGTCTTCCCGTCGCGGTACATCGCGGTGGGCGGTGACGAGGCCCGCAAGACGCAGTGGGCGGTCGATGCGCGCACACGGCAGCTCATGGCCGAACGCGATCTCGCGACGCCGAACGAGTTGCAGGCGTGGTTCATCCGCCGACTCGACGCTCACATCACCGCGGCCGGCCGGCGGCTCTACGGCTGGGATGAGGTGCTCGAGGGCCCGCTTGACCCGGGCGCGACGATCGCATCGTGGCGGGGCATCCGTGGTGCCCAGGTCGCCGTGGCCCGAGGTCACGACGTCGTGCTCTGCCCCGACGACTTCGCCTACCTCGACTACCGGCAGTCGGATGCCGCGGACGAGCCGATTCCCGTCGGGACCGTGCAGAGCCTCCGCGACGTGTACGACTTCGAACCCCTGCCGGCGGATGCTTCGGAGGCGACGCGGCGCCATGTGCTCGGCGTGCAGGCCAACGCCTGGAGCGAGCACATGGACACGGTCTCGCGGCTCGACTACATGGTGTTCCCGCGGCTCGCGGCGTTCGCCGAGGTCGCGTGGAGCGGTGCGGGCAAGCACTGGGAGGATTTCGCGGCGCGCCTGCCCCTGCAGCTCGCGATCTACGACGCCGTCGGGGTCGCGTACCGCCCGCTCGACGGTCCGCACCCGTGGCAGAGGCGGCCCGGTGTCCCCGGCGCGCCTCGCGACAAGGCCGACCGGCAGGCTGAACTCGCCGCGCTCACGGCCGACCTGCTCGAATAGCACTGCGCCTGCCCCGTCCGCAGGATGAGCGCTCGAAGGCAGCCGTTATCGACGGTCGTCGGTGCGCTCATCCTGCATTCGATGGCTCGGCTCTCGCGCCGGCGCTCAGCCGCTCGGTCGTTACGCCGCGGTGCGCGCCGCGGTGCGCGCCGTGCGCGAGCGGTGCGCACCGAGCACGGCCCTCGCCAGCAGCACGCACGCGCCCACCAGCAGTACGACGCCGACGGTCGTGGCTCCTCCGACGAGCCCCGCGAGTGCCGCGTCGGGGTGCTCACGGGTGAGCGTCGGGTCGGATGCGATTTCGCCCTCGAAACCGGCGGCGAAGCCGATCATGAACAGCCAGAACGCGACGACGACGGCCCCGGCGATGGGGTTTACCCTCCGCATGTCACTCTCCTTCAGATGACCTTTCAGCTTAGCCCATGCTGCGGAAAAATACCTGAACATGGCCGAATTCCGAGCGGCAACGCGGTTCGCTCCGAGCGGACATGACTTCTGTCGCGGGGTGGGCTATGGTCAGGGGAAGCCCGCCAGCTGACGAAGGGAAGCGAGCTCGAATGTCTGAAAAGAACACACGTGGGAACGCCACGAAGAAGCAGGCCCAACTCTCGTTGAAAGAGAAGCGAGCGCAGAAGCGCGAGAAGACCGACGAGGGATTCATCAAGACGCGCAAGCGCTGACATCCAGCCGCCGCGCCGTCACCCGTAGCGCTCGAAGTAGCGCCGCTCGGCCGCTGGGTGCAGCGGCATCGACCCGGTGTCGATGAGGCTCGAAGGCGTCAGATACTGCAGCCCGGCCGAGCGCTCCGGAACGAGTCGCACCGCATCGTCGATGAGGATATCGACGAGGGCGGTGGCGATAGGGTCCGGAAGATCCGCCCGCGCCAGGAGGAAGTTCGAGACGCCGATCGTCGGCATCGGCTCGCGGAGCGCGTAGACGCCGGTAGGTACGACGGTCTGCTGGTACGCGTCGGCATGCACCTCGCCGAGCAGCGGCATCGCGGCGCTCAGATCGACGAGCGTCACCTGGATGACGCCGTGCAGGCGATCGAGTTCCGGAACCGGGATGCCGCCCGACCACATCAGGGCGTCGATGCCGCCGGTCTCGAGTGCGGTGACGGCAGCGGCGAGGTTGAGCTCGACGAGCGACGCGGCTCGCGCGCCCGACGTCAGGCCGAGTGCGTCGAACACCCTGCGCGACGTCTCCGCCGTGCCGGATGCCGGTGCACCTATCGAGACGACTCGGCCGGAGAGATCGCCCGCGTTCGTGATCGGACCATCGACCGGCACGATGCACTGCAGGTAGTTCTGGTAGACGCGACCGATCGAGACGAGACCGTGCGGATCGATCGCGGCCGAGTCGGCGAGCGCGATCGCGAGGTCGGCGTCGCCCGAGCGGAGCATCCCGATGTTCTCGATGCTGCCGTCGGTCGGAAGCGCCTCCATCGCGGTCACGGCACCAGCGGCGACTGCAGCGTCGCTCAACAGTTGGCCGAAGCGGATGTAGGTGCCCCCGGGCTCCCCGCATGCCATCCGTAGCGTTCCGCCGGTGCCCGGTCGCGCACAGCCGCCGAGCGAGAGAGCCGAGAGCCCGGCGAAGCCGAGGAGCAGCGCGCGGCGCGAGATCGAGCCGCCCGTCACGAGATCGCTCCGAATCGCACGGCGACACGCAGGCCGCCCTCGTCGGCACGGTCGATACGCAACGCGCCGCCGTTCGCGCGCACGAGTTGCCCGACGATGGCCAGTCCGAGCCCCGTACCGGTGAGCCCGCGATGCTGCGCTGAACGCCAGAATCGGGTGCCCGCCTGCGTGAGCTCATCGTCGTCGAGCCCGGGACCGTCGTCGCTGATGACGATGCGCACTGCGTCGTCCTCGCTTTCGCCCTTGCTTTCGTGCTCCAGCGCGAGCCGTACCGTTGCGCCCTCGCCGGCGTACTTCCTGGCATTCTCGAGCAGCGTCGCGACGATCTCCTCCAGATCCGATCGGCGGCAGGCGATCTGCACCTCGGTCGTGCCTTCGGCGACCAGGCTCTGGCCCGCATCCCGCATGAGGGGCTGGAACGGTTCGGCGAGCGCGGCGGCCGTCGGCACGGTGTGCTCGCGACGAGACGCCTCGGCGAAGCCGTTTCCGCTGCTCACCTCGGCCGTCGCACGATGCTCGGCATCGGCGAGCACGAGCATCCGTCCGACGGTCGATTCGAGGCGGTCGAGGTCGGCGTCGACGATCTCGAGGGAGTCGTCGCTTGAGCCGTCGCGGTTCAGCGCGTCGATGCGCAGGCGGATGGCCGCGAGTGGATTGCGCAGTTGATGCGATGCGTCGGCCACGAAGTCGCGCTGCTGCACGAGGGTGTCCTCGATGCCCTCGGCCATGCGCGAGAACGATGCGGCGAGCCGGCGCAGCTCGGGCGGGCCGGTGGCGTCGACGAGCCGCACGTCGCGGTGCTCACTGAACGCGTTCGTCGCGTCGTCGAGCGCGCGCACGGGTCGCAACACCCAGTTCGTCCACCACAGCGAGGCCGCGGCGAGGCCGCCGAGCACGAGCAACCCGACGAACGCGACAAGAAGCCACGACAGCGTGATGTCGCGCCTGGCCGCCGCCGCGTCGATCTGCAGGACGACGACGCCCATGCTGAGTTCACCGGTGCCGAGCACCGGCTCGGAGACGAGTGCCGTGCCCGTACTCCACGGCCTGATGACCGGCAGTTGCCACTGCGGCAGGTTGCGCGACGAGGCGAGCACATGCGCCCGCACCTCCTCGTCGGCCGGGGTGAGGGCGCCGACCTCGGCGATGTCGGCGCCCTCGCCGTCGAGCACGACCACCGACTCGCCGTAGACCTCGCCGAAGCGGTTGAGATACCGCTCGAGCGCCGCGGCATCCGATGAGGTGATGGCGTTCTCGGCGAGCCGCACGATGTGGTCCATCGAGGATGCGCGGGCGAGGGCGAGTTGCTGGGTGCGCGAGACCGCGATCGACTCGCCCACGGGAACGACGATCGCGAGCACGGCCAGGAGACCGAAGAGCATGAGCGGCAGCAGCACCTGGGCACGCATGCCTACGACGCCTCCAGGCGGTACCCGTAGCCGCGGATCGTGGTGATCGCGTCGCCCGACGGAAGCTTCTGTCGCAACTGCGCGAGGTGCACGTCGAAGGCTCGCGAATTGGCGGCGTAGGCGTCATGCCACACCTCGTCGAGGATCTGCTCCCGGCTCACGGCCGCGCCCACCCGGCGGGCGAGCACCGCGAGCAGCGAGAACTCGGTCGGCGTCAACGCGAGTTCTTCGCCGTCGCCGCGCACCCGTCGGGCTCCGAGATCGATCTCGAGGGTGCCCGTGCGCACGCGGTCGAGTGGCTGGGCGCTGAGACGGCGGCGGGCGACGACCTCGAGTCGGGCGAGCAGCTCACGCATTCGCACGGGCTTCACGAGATAGTCGTCGGCGCCGAGGCGCAGCGCGAGCACCGTCGACCGCTCGTCGCCGCGTGCCGTGACGACGAGCACCGGCAGGTCGGTCACGAGGCGGAGCCGTCTGATGACGTCGAAGCCGTCGGTGTCTTCGAGTCCGAGGTCGAGCATGAGCACGTCGAAGTCATGGTGCCGAAGGAGCACGTCGCCGCCCCGGGACACCTGTTCGGTGTGGTGGCCGCTCTGCGCGAGCACCGATGCGAGGGCAGCAGCGACGGAGGTGTCGTCCTCGGCAATGAGCACACGCATCCTCGCAGTTTAGACATCGAGGTCTCGGCGGATGTAAAGGCGATGTAAGGATTCCGGACGGCTCGGGCGAAGGATGCGGCGGCCGCCCTACGGTTGCGCCATGTCCTACACCGAAGTAGAACCGACGGGTCGCGCCGCCTCCACGATGGAGGCCGGTCAGGCCGGCTCGGGCCCGTTGCCACCCGACGACATCATCGCCGAGTTCGACGAAGAGCGCCCGTCACGCACACTGCCGATTCGGCTCGAGCGCGTGATCACGGCGTACTGCTTCGTCGTATCGCTGTTCGTGCTCTACCAGGTGTTCTTCCCGCTGCCCCAGGGCACGCAGTTCTCACTCATCGCCTTCCTGTCGGTCACGCTGCCGCTCACCTTCCTGCTGTACCGCGGCCGGAAGCGCCGGAGGGATCCGCTCCGCTCCGATGCGCCGACATGGTGGGACTGGACGCTCACGGCCGCCACCGCGTTCGTCTGCACCTATCCGATCCTGCCGATCGTGATCGGTGATGGCGGAGGCGGTTTCGACGCGTTCCTGAACCGACAGGGCACACTCGGAACGGTCGACGTGATCGCGGGCACCGCGCTCACACTGCTGATCCTCGAGGCGACCCGTCGCACCACGGGCCTTGTGCTCCCGATCTTCTGCGTCGTGTTCTTCCTCTACGCCTACTACGGCGGCTTCTTGCCGATGGATTGGGCGATCAGCCATGCGGGCGTGAACTTCGACCAGATCATCAACGGCTTCTACAACGACCAATCGGGCTTCTTCGGCACGCCACTGGGCGTTGCGGCGACCTATATCGTGCTGTTCATCATCTACGGTGCCGTGCTGTCGGCGACGGGGGCGGGCCGCTTCTTCATCGACTTCTCCTTCTCCCTCTTTCCCGCGTCGAGGTCGGCCTCGGGCCGCACCGTCGTGACGAGCGGGTTCCTGCTCGGCACGGTGTCGGGTTCGGGCACGGCGACGGCGGTGACGCTCGGCTCCCTTGCATGGCCGATCCTGCAGCGCGCGGGGTATCCGCGGAACAACGCCGGCGGGATGCTCGCCGCCGCCGGCATCGGCGCGATCCTCTCACCGCCGACGCTCGGCGCGGCCGCCTTCATTATCGCCGAGTACCTGCAGGTGTCGTACCTCGAAGTGATGATCTGGGCGATCATCCCCACGATCCTCTACTACGTCGGCATCTTCCTCGCTGTGGAGATCGACGCCCGCCGCTTCGCGACTCGGGCGGTGGATGTGCCGAGGAAGCACCTCGGCAAGCTGGTCGCGCGCTTCGGCTACCACTTCCTCTCGCTCGCCGTCATCATCCTCTTCCTCGCGCTCGGGCTGCCCGCGTTCCGTTCGATCGTCTACGCGACGCTCGTCGCCGCAGCGTTCGGACTCGTCGAGCGGATGGTGTCGCGGCGCGACCCGCTCGACGACGCCTCGGTGGCGACGACCCTCCCGAAGGCGGTCGCCGAGTATCTCGGCGAGCTGTACCACGCACTCGCGAGCGGCATCCGAAGCGCGATTCCAGTCGTCGCCGTGTGCGCGGCCGCAGGCATCATCACGAGCGTCATCGTCAAGACCGGCATCGGCCTCACCTTCGCCCGCATGCTCGTCTCGCTCGCCGAAGCCGTCAGCGACAACCCCGAGGTCACCCTCACGATCACGTGCCTGCTCGCCGCGGTCGCGATCATCCTGCTCGGCCTGGCGGTGCCGGTGACCGCATCGTTCATCATCTCCTGGGTGATCATCGGCCCCGCGCTCATCGCCCTCGGGGTCGAGCGGCCCGAGGCGGCGATGTTCATCTTCTACTTCGCGGTGCTCTCCGAGGTCTCCCCGCCCACGGCGCTCGCGGCCGTCGCATCCGCGGCGATCACCGGCGGCGACACGATCAAGACGATGTGGCAGGCGACGAAGTACACGCTGCCGGCGTTCCTTGTGCCGCTTGCGTTCGTGCTCACCCCTGCGGGCGGCTCACTGCTGCTGCAGGGCGGACTTCTCACCTCGCTGTGGGCGACCGTCGTGTCGCTCATCGCCGTCGCGGCCCTGGCCGGCGCCACCGGCGGATGGGTGCTCGGCCCGGCGAACTGGCCCGAGCGCATCCTGCTGCTCCTCGGCGCGCTGTGCTGCCTCTACCTCGTGCCGGTCTCGATCGCCATCGGCCTCGTCTGCATCGCTGCTGCGATCGCCGTCAACTGGCTTCGCAGGCGCCGCGCTCGGGGCCCGGCCGACGCGTCAGCGCAGCGCCCCCTCGTCTCAAACCCCTGACCGCCACCAAGAGAGGAACACGCACATGACACTCCGAACTTCGAACAGAGGCAAGGTCGGCGCAGCGTTCGCGGCCTTGGCCGCATCCGCACTGCTGCTGACCGCGTGCGGCGGCCAACAGCCGCAACAACCGGCCGCCGAGGGCAGCGGTGAGGCCTGCGTCGCCCCAGCCCAGCAAATGACCATCGCCACCGGCAACTCGACCGGCGTCTACTACGTGCTCGGCGGTGCCATCTCGGATGTCTTGAGCAGTGAAACCGAGCTGCGCGTCACCGCCGCCGAGACCGGGGCCTCCGTGCAGAACATCGAGCAGCTCGTGGGCGGCGACTACGACATCGCGTTCTCGCTGGCCGACACCGCTTCCGACGCCGTCAACGGCACCGGCTCGTTCAGCGAGCCGCAGCCCGTCGAAGCACTCGGCATGATCCACGCGAACTACACCCAGGTCATCGTGAGGCAGGACAGCGGCATCACGACCATCGCCGACATGGCCGGCAAGACGGTGTCGACCGGGTCGCCGAAGTCGGGCACCGAGGTGATCGCGGTCCGACTGCTCGAGGCCGCCGGCCTCACGCCCGACACCGACGTCACCACTCAGCGACTCGACCTCGCGACGAGCGTCGACGGTCTGCGAAACGGCACGGTCGATGCGATCTTCTGGTCGGGCGGATTGCCGACCCCCAACATCACCGAGTTGTTCACTTCGGATGCCGGCACGGTCGAGTTCATCGACATCACTCCCGAACTCGACGGGCTGCAGGAGATCAGTCCCGTCTACCAGGAGGGTGCGATTCCCGCCGACACGTACGGGCTCGATGCGGATGTGCCGACGATCGTGGTGCCGAACGTGCTGCTCGTGCGCGATGACATGGATGACGCGACCGCGTGCAACATCACCGAGACGATCTGGAGCAACGTCGACAAGCTGGAACAGGTGCACGCGGCCGCGGCCGCGTTCGACCCGGAGGATGCGAAGCAGACCGACCCGATCTCGCTGCACCCTGGCGCAGCGGAGGCGCTCGAGGCCCTCACCGGGAAGTGACCCGCATGGGAGGGGGCCTGCACCGGATGGGAGGCCCCTCCCATGCGCAGCCGCTCAAGCGCGCTCGAGCAGCACCATCACCTCGAAGTGCGTCGTCTGCGGGAACATGTCGAAGACGCGACCGCGCACCGGTCGCAGCGACGGCATCGCCTCGAGATCGCGCGCGAGCGAGGCGGCGTTGCAGCTCGAATACAGCACATGACGAACAGCGGATGCCTCGAGCCATCCGCTCAGCTCACGGCCGATGCCCCGCCGGGGCGGGTTCACGATCACGAGATCGGGTGGCGTCTCGGCGCCGAGCGCGAAGGCCGTGGCGTCGCCGGCTTCGAACCGCACTCGTGAGAGCGCGGCATCCGTTCGGCTGAGCTCGGCGCTCGCGACCGCCTCGACACTCGTCTCGATGCCGGTGACGGATGTGGCGGCATCCGCGATGTGCAGCGCGAAGCCGCCGACGCCCGAGTAGAGGTCCCAGGCCGAGTCAGGGGCGAGCCCGCGCACCCAGTTGCGCGCCTCGACGTAGAGCGCTTCGGCGATCTCGGTGTTCGTCTGGAAGAAGCTCTGCGGGCGCAGGTGCATCGTCACGTCGTTCAGGCGCATCGGCAGCGTGGAGGCCTCGGTGAAGACGATCTCGTGGTCGCCCTCGAGCACGGCCTTGTGCTCGGGCAGCACGTTCGCCGTCACGACGCGGGCGTTCGGCAGCTCGGCGAGGAGCCACGGCAGGTGCTTGCGGATGCGGCCCACCGGTTCGGTCGAGCGCACGACGAAGCGGATCATGAGCTCACCGTCGGGCGACTCGGTGAGGATCAAGTGCTTCAGCTCGCCCGTGCGGGTCGGCACGTCGTAGGGAGTGAGCCTCGCGCGCGTGATGAATGCCGAGATCACGGGGAACGCGGCGCGATGCCCGGGGGAGCAGATGCCGCACGCCTCGAGGTCGATGCCGTGGCCGTCGGTATCGAGGATGCCGATCGTCGGGGCGTCCGTCGTGCCGGCGATCACCATCTTCGCCTTGTTGCGGTAGCCGCCCTCGCGACTCGCGACAGGTGGCAGCCAGTCGAACTCGGCGTGCGTCTTCAGGAGGTCGTCGGCGTGCCGCTGCTTGTCGGCGAGCTGCCGTTCGTAGGGCTGTCCCATGAGCGAGCACGAGGTGCAGCGCCCGGCGTCGAAGTAGGAGCAGTCCACGGGTTCCAGCGTAGGCGGGTGGCCGCTGTGGGTTGAGCTTGTCGAAACCTGCGGGTGTCGACCGTCTCGAGCGACGGCGCGTGCGGACGCGGATACGGTGGTCGCGTGAGTACAGCTGACGTCCGCCCCGGCGCCTCCGGCGCACCCGGCGCACCCGCGCGTGTTCGCGTTCGCGCGTCCAAGTGGGACGGCCGGCCGCACTGGGAGTTCGACGGACTCTGGCTCGGTGCCGACGCGCACGGCGACTGGGTCGGTTTTCCGGCGGGCACGCGGTTCGCGCGGCCTGGAGACGCGTTCACCGCGACCTGGGAATCGGTTTCGCTCTTCCCGCGCGCCGGCTGGGCGGCCGGGTTCAACGCGGGCCATCCGCGCGGGCTCGGTATCTACGTCGACCTCGCCACGATTTCCGAGTGGCGAGCGGATGCCTCGGGCTCGACGGTCTGGACGGTGTCGTACGTCGATCTCGATCTCGACGTCGTCGAGCGTGCGGGGGAGCCAGCGTTCATCGACGACGAAGACGAGTTCGCGGAGCACGCGGTGGAATTCGGGTACCCGTCCGAACTGCTGGTGCGGGTGCGAGCCGACGCCGACGCTGTGCTGGAGGCGGTGCAGCGACGCGAGCCGCCGTTCGACGGGGCGACTGCCGCAGCGTGGCTCGAGCGGCTTGAGCGGCTCGTGTGATTCTTTTGACCTCGCGGTCGCCTGGATCTGCAGATCTGCGGATCGCTCGGATTGCAGGATCATGGAATGGCGATCGCAGGATCGCAGGATCGCAGGATCGCAGGATCGCAGGAATGGCGGAATGGCGGAGTGGCGGATTGCTGGATTGGCGGATTGGCGGAGTGGCGGATCGCAGGATCGTGGAATGGCGGATCGCAGGATCGCTCGGATCGCTCGGATCGCAGGATCGCAGGATCGCTCGAATTGCCGCGCTGCCCGGCAGCCGGGATCGCCCGCGTCGCCGGGATCTCCGAATCTCCAAATCGGAGCAAACGCTTCATTCGAATATAGATCCGAAAAGATGAGATTCAAGCGTGAATTCAATCGAATACATCTTCCATTCCTGTCTGAATCTGCGATAGAATGAGGCATGCCAGCAACGACCGCCGCACTCACCGAGTTGCGGTCGGCGTGCGCTGAGGCCGATGGCATCTGGGCCGGCGCGTTGCTGGGCGAGTCGACCGAATCCGGGGTCGATGTTCGGGTCATGAGTGGCGACGGCCTGGTGCGCGTGACCGAATCGCTGGCCGAGCTGGCACGCCGTGTACAAGCGTTGCAGGCCAAGTGCGCTGCCGAACTCGCCGCTCGGTCGCGCAGTGGCGGTGACGACGACGTTGCTCGCCGGCACGGGTACTCATCTCCCGCGCGGCTGATCGCGACGGTCACCGGCGGCCGCTACAGCGACGCCGCGAAACTCGTGGCTGTCGGTGAGGCCACCGCATCGCGAGCATCGTTCACGGGTGAGACCCTCCCGGCTCGGCATCCGCATCTGGCCGTTGGGCTCGATGCCGGCGAAGTGTGCGTCGATGCCGCAGAGACGATTCGTCGATTCCTCGATGGCGTCGCACTTCGTACCGATCGAGCCGAACTCGACGAGGCCGAGCGGTTTCTCGTGGAGCGGGCCCCGCTCGTCGGCGTCGACGGTCTCGTGCGACTCATCAAGCAGCTGCAGGCACGACTCGACCCCGACGGCGTGAAGCCGAGAGAAGACGAGTTGCGTGCGAACCGTGGGCTTCGCATCTGGGAGGATCGCGCCGGCATGATCCAACTGCAGGGCGCATTCGATCCGGCCAACGGCGCGCCAGTCAAACTCGCCATCGAAGCGCTCGTCGGTGCCGAGCTCCGCCGGGCCCGCGATGCGAAACGCGGGTTCGTTGCCGGCCCCGGTGAGCGCGACCATTTCGACCGTGCAAAGAATGCCGACGATACGACGGCTGCCGGCGATGCGACTGCTGCCGACGAGACGACAGATGCCGACGGTGTCGACGGTGTCGACCCGATCTTCGATGAGCAACGGACGATCGCCCAGATGAATGCCGACGCATTGGCCGACATCGCTCGCCTGTCGCTCGGGGCGAAGAACGCGCCCGCGACGCTTCGCCAGGTCACGGTCGTCGCCCGCGTCTCAGCTCAGGCGTTGGGGTCGGGGCGAGGGCACGCCACCATTGACGGCATCGACCAACCGGTATCGGTCGCGACCGCGCGTGAACTGGCGCTTTCAGCGGGAGTCAGCCCCCTGTTGCTCGGCAACCGCAGCGATCCACTCGAGCTCGGCCGTGCCGCCCGCCTCTTCACCTCGGCGCAGAAGATCGCACTCGTCGAACGTGACGGCGGCTGTGCTTGGCCCGCGTGCGAGCGGCCGCCCTCGCACGCGCAGGCGCACCACATCCGGTGGTGGAAGCGGCATCGAGGCCGCACCGACATCGAGAACGGCATCATGCTGTGCTCGCATCACCACCACCGCGTCCATGACGACGGCTGGATCATCACCATCCGCGACGCGCAGACGTGGTTCACGCCTCCGGTGTACATCGACCCGCAGCAGCGACCACGCCCCGGTAATCGACGATTGCCGGTTGACTGGGCCGATGCCTCGCCAGCCCCTCGGGTCGCTGCAGCCTGAACGCACGGTCAGAGCGAGCGGCCGGTGGCCGGTTGCGCGGGTCGAAAGCTATGGGTTGAGCGTGCCGAAGCCGGTGGATGTCGAGGTCTGTCGGTTGAGCGTGCCGAACCCGGTGGATGTCGAGGTCTGTCGGTTGAGCGTGCCGAAGCCGGTGGATGTCGAGGTCTGTCGGTTGAGCGTGCCGAAGCCGGTGGGTGCCGAGGTTTGTCGGTTGAGCGCGCCGAAACCTGGCGCGGATTCGCCAGGCTCAGCAGGCGGCCTGCGGCAGGCTCAACCAGCGGCGCCCGGCTCGAAGCGATAGCCCATGCCGGGCTCCGTGAAGAAGAAGCGCGGCTCCGACGGTGTCGGCTCCAGCTTGCGTCGCAGTTGGGCGACGTAGAGGCGCAGGTAGCCGGCGTCGTTCGCGTGGAACGGCCCCCACACCTCGCTCAGCAGCATCTGTCTGGTGAGCAGTTTGCCCGGGTTCATGAGGAACAGCTCGAGCAGGCGCCACTCCGTCGGCGTGAGGCGTACGGATGTCGCGCGCCCCGACGCATCCGTCGACCTGATGGTCTTCGCGGCGAGGTCGACGGTGAGCGCCCCGATGGTGAACGCCGCGGCATCCGCCTCGCCGGTGGTCGACCGTGCACGGGCGCGGATGCGGGCGAGCAGCTCGTCCATGGCGAAGGGCTTCGTCACGTAGTCGTCGGCGCCGGCGTCGAGCGCGTCGACCTTCTCGGCCGAGTCGGTGCGGCCCGAGAGCACGAGAATCGGCACCTTCGACCACGCGCGCACGGCGCGGATCACGTCGATGCCGTCGACCTTCGGCATGCCGAGATCGAGAAGGATGAGATCAGGGTGGGCGTTCGCCGCGAGATCGATCGCCTCGGCACCGTCACGTGCGGCGATGACGTCGTAGCCGCGCGCGGCGAGCGTGATGCGGAGGGCGCGTTGCAGCTGGGCGTCGTCGTCGGCGAGGAGGATCCTCATCGCGCCTCCTCGGTGGTCGGTGCCGACGGCAGGGTGACGACCATGGTGAGGCCGCCGCCGGGGGTGTCGTCGACTTCCAGTGTGCCGTCCATTCCCTCGACGAACCCCTTTGACAGGGCGAGGCCGAGGCCGAGGCCAGAGTCGTTGTCGGTGTCGCCGAGCCGTTGGAACGGCGTGAACACCTCGTCGCGGCGTTCGGTCGGGATGCCCGGTCCGCGGTCGACGACCCGCAGTTCGGTGCGGCCCTGGAACGAGCTCGCCGCGACGCGCACACGCTCGCCGGGCGGACTGTGCCGCACGGCGTTCGCGAGCAGGTTCACGACGACCCGCTGCAGCAGCACGCCGTCGGCGAGCACCGGTTCGAGCCCGTCGGCGAGATCGAGTTCAACCTCGCCGGGGCCGAGTGCGAGCTCATCGAGCGCCGGGAAGACGACATCGGCGACCTCGGTCGGGGCGAGCATGACGGCGAGCGCGCCGGCCTGCACGCGGCTCACGTCGAGCAGGTTCGTGACGAGTTCGGCGAGGGCGTCGAGGCTCTCGGACGCGGTCGCGAGCAGCTCGTCGCGCTCGGCGGCCGGCAGATCGACCTCCCTCGAGTGCAGGGCGCTCACCGCGGCCGACGCCGAGGTGAGCGGTCGCCGCAGGTCGTGGCCGACCGCGGCGAGGAGCGCCGAGCGCACCCTGTCGGTCTCGGCGAGCGCCGTCGCCGCCGACGCCGCGGTAGACAGCGCGCCGTGCTCGATCGCGGCGTCGATCTGCGAGGCGATGACCTGCAGCAGGCGGCGTTCGGATGCCTCGAGGTCCTGGCCATGCAGTTCGAGCACGCCGCGTGTGCCGACCGGCACGTTCGTGACCCGGTCGTCGCGGGCCGGCTCGCCATCGGCGACCCTCGTCTCACCGTCGACGAGCAGGCGCACTCCGGTGAGGCCGAACGCCTCGCGGGTGCGAGTGACCATGGCCTGCAGGGCGTCTTCACCGCGCAGCACGCTGCCGGCGATGGAGGCGAGCAGCTGCGACTCGGCGGCTGCTCGCCGGGCGATGCGCGTTCGTCTCGCAGCCTGGTCGACGACGTAGCTCACCAGCAGGGCGTTCGCGACGTAGAAGAGTAGGGCGAGCAACTGCCGCGGGTCGTGGATCGTCAGGGTGAACCGCGGCTCGACGAACAGCGCGTTCAGGGTGATTCCCGACAGCACCGCCGCGAACAGCCCCGGCCAGATGCCACCGATGAGGGCGACGACGATGACGAGCAGTTGGAAGGCGAGCACGTCGCTCGTGATGGACGTCTCGGTGTGGAAGGTCGCGAGCAGCCAGCTGAGCAGCGGGCCGGCGACGAGCGCCACGACGAAGCCGACGACGAGCCGCTTGCGGCTGAGCGCGCCGCCGAGCTTCGGCAGCGAGATGCCGGAGCCGGCAGCCGCGTGGGTGACGATGTGCACATCGATGTCACCCGACTCTCGGATGACCGTCGCACCGATGCCCGGACTCGAGAAGGCGGCGGCGAGCCGAGACCTGCGGCTGACGCCGATCACCAGCTGCGTGGCATCCGCTGATCTCGCGAACTCGACGAGCGCTTGCGGCACATCTTCGCCGACGACCTGATGGAAGGTGCCGCCGAGCTGTTCGACGAGCGTGCGCTGCGCATCGAGGGCGCCCGGATGCCGCGCCCGCATGCCGTCCGGATTCGTGACGTGCACGGCGATGAGCACCCCGCCCGATGAGCGCGAGGCGATGCGGGCACCGCGCCGCAGGAGCGTCTCACCCTCGGGGCCGCCGGTGAGGGCGACGACGACGCGCTCGCGCGCCTCCCACTTGCGGTCGATGCCATGCTCGGCGCGGTAGGCCTTCAGCGCGGAGTCGACCTCGTCGGCGAGCCAAAGCAGCGCGAGCTCCCGCAGCGCGGTCAGATTACCGAGCCGGAAGTAGTTGGAGAGTGCCGCATCGATGCGCTCGGCTGGGTAGACGAGGCCGCTCGAGAGGCGGTCGCGAAGCGCTTGCGGAGCGAGGTCGACGACTTCGATCTGGTCGGCGCCGCGCAGCACCTGGTCGGGGATCGTCTCGCGCTGCGGTACGCCGGTGATCTGCAGCACGACGTCGCCGAGCGATTCGATGTGCTGCGTGTTGACGGTCGAGATGACGTCGATGCCGGCGTCGAGCAGCTCATCGACGTCTTGCCAGCGTTTCGCGTGGCGCGAGCCGGGGGCGTTGGTGTGGGCGAACTCGTCGACGAGCGCGATCCCGGGCTTGCGCGCGAGCACGGCGTCGAGGTCCATCTCGGTGAGTGCCATGCCGCGGTGCGTCACGGTGTGGCGGGGGACGACCTCGAGTCCCTCGACCATCGAAGCCGTCGCGCGGCGCCCGTGGGTCTCCACGAACGCCACGACGACGTCGTTGCCCTCGGCGGCGAGACGCTTGCCCTCTTCGAGCATCGTGTACGTCTTGCCGACGCCGGGAGCGGCGCCGAGGAGCACTCGCAACCGCCCCCGTCTCATGCGTTCAGCCCTCCTCAGCCGAGCTCGGCTAGCGCGAGGTTCAGCTGCAGCACGTTCACGGTCGGTTCGCCCAGGTAACCGAGGTCCCGTGCCTGAATCCTAGACTCCACGAGCGCCTCGACGTCGGCTTCGGTGAGGTCGCGCGCCTCGGCCACGCGCGCCACCTGGAGGCGGGCGTACTCCGGGCTGATGTGCGGGTCGAGACCCGAGGCCGAGGCGGTCACCGCGTCGGCAGGGACATCCGCTTCGGAGACTCCGTTGAACGCGGCGATCTGGGCCTTTCGGTCGCCGATCGCGGCGATCAGGTCGGCGTTCTCGGGTCCCCAGTTGCTGCCGCTCGAGGCGCCACCGTCGTAGCCGTCACCGGCGGCCGACGGACGCGACTGGAACCATTCGGGCAGAGGCTCGCCGTCGGCATCCGCGAAGGACTGGCCGATCAGGCTCGAGCCGACGACTTCACCGTCGACTGTGACTTGCGAGCCGTTCGCCTGTGCCGGCAGTACGAGCTGGCCGATGCCCGTGACGACGAGCGTGTAGGCCACGCCGAGCACGGCGGTGAAGATGAGCATCGCGCGAACCGCCACCCAGTGGGTGCGGACCGTGGTGCGAGTGGAGCTCATGGTGTTGTCCTTTCGAAGTTCTCGCTGGTCGAGTGGGCCCGCCAGGGCCGTATCGAGACCGAGTGCCGGGCCTCGATACGCTCGCTGCGCTCGCTACTCGACCAGCGGATGGGTTGGAACCCGGGCCTAGAACCCGGGAATGAGGCTGACGACGAGATCGATCAGCTTGATGCCGATGAAGGGGGCGATGATGCCGCCGAGGCCGTAGACGAGCAAGTTGCGGCTCAGGATCGCGGAGGCTCCGCCCGGCTTGTACTTCACGCCGCGCAGCGCGAGTGGGATGAGCACGACGATCACGAGGGCGTTGAAGATGATCGCCGACAGGATGGCCGAGGCGGGGGAGTGCAGCTGCATGATGTTCAGCACCGCGAGCCCCGGGAAGATCCCGGCGAACATCGCCGGGATGATCGCGAAGTACTTCGCGAGGTCGTTGGCGATCGAGAACGTCGTGAGTGCGCCGCGGGTGATGAGCAATTGCTTGCCGATGCGCACGATCTCGATGAGCTTCGTCGGGTCGGAGTCGAGGTCGACCATGTTGCCGGCCTCTTTCGCGGCCGACGTGCCCGTGTTCATCGCCACACCGACGTCGGCCTGCGCGAGCGCAGGGGCGTCGTTCGTGCCGTCGCCGGTCATCGCGACGAGGTTGCCGCCCGCTTGCTCCCGCTTGATGAGCGCCATCTTGTCTTCGGGGGTGGCTTCTGCGAGGTAGTCGTCGACGCCGGCCTCGGCCGCGATGGCCTTCGCGGTGAGCGGGTTGTCACCCGTGATCATCACGGTGCGGATGCCCATCGCACGGAGCTCGGCGAACCGTTCGGTGAGCCCGTCCTTGACGATGTCCTTGAGGTGCACGACGCCCAGGATGCGCGCCTCGCCGTCTTCTCCGTTCGGTCCCTGAGCCTGTCGAAGGGCGACGACGAGCGGGGTACCGCCACTGTTCGAGATCGCCTCGACCCGCTGCTCCAGCTCATCGAGGGTTGTCAAGGGAATGCGACCGGATGCCTCGACCCAGGCGATCACCGCGGAGCCGGCACCTTTGCGGATGCTCGACCCGTCGGGCAGGTCGAGCCCCGACATGCGGGTCTGCGCCGTGAACGGCACGACCTCGCCTGCTGTGTTCCCTGCGCCTGTCGAAGGGTCGAAGCGGATGCCGCGCTCCGCCGCGAGCTCGACGATCGACGAACCCTCGGGGGTCGGGTCGGCGAGCGACGACAGCGCCGCCGAACGCTCCAGTTCGGAGATCGGCACGCCCGGCATCGGCACGAACTCGCTGGCACGACGGTTGCCGTACGTGATCGTGCCGGTCTTGTCGAGCAGGAGCGTCGTCACGTCGCCGGCCGCTTCGACGGCACGGCCCGACATCGCGAGCACGTTGCGCTGCACGAGCCGGTCCATGCCGGCGATGCCGATCGCCGAGAGCAGTGCGCCGATCGTCGTCGGGATCAGGCAGACGAGCAGGGCGACGAGCACCGGGATCGAGGCCGTGGTCGCCGCGTACGAGGCGATCGGGTTGAGCGTGAGCGTGACGACCACGAAGATGATCGACAGGCTCGCGAGCAGGATGTTCAGCGCGATCTCGTTCGGCGTCTTCTGGCGTGAGGCGCCCTCGACGAGCGCGATCATGCGGTCGACGAAGGTCTCGCCCGGCTTCGAGGTGATGCGCACGACGATGCGGTCTGAGAGCACCCGGGTGCCACCCGTGACGGCCGAGCGGTCCCCTCCTGATTCACGCACGACCGGCGCCGACTCACCCGTGATGGCGGACTCGTCGACGGAGGCGATGCCCCAGACGATGTCGCCGTCGCCCGGGATCAGCTCGCCCGCCGTCACGACGACCGTGTCGCCGAGCGTGAGGTCGGCCGAGGAGACGTCGCTGATCGAGGCGCGCTCTGCCGAGGCATCCGTCGCCGCGTCGTAGTTCGAGATGAGTCGCGCGGTCGTCGACGTGCGGGTCTGCCGCAGTGTGTCGGCCTGCGCCTTGCCGCGGCCCTCGGCGACCGACTCCGCGAGATTCGCGAAGAGCACGGTGAGCCAGAGCCAGACGGCGATGCCCCAGGTGAAGGTGAGCGGCACGGCGGTGCCGCCCGAAGATCCCGGCCCGCCGAGCAGCGGCTCGGCGATCGCGAGCACCGTGGTGAGGGCGGCGCCCACCTCGACGATGAACATGACGGGGTTCCGCCACATCTGACGAGGGTCCAGCTTGCGGAACGCGCCGGGCACGGCGGCGAGCAACTGGGCCGCACTGAACGCGCCCTTCGGCTTGTCGCTCGCTGAGCTCGTCACGTGTGCTGAGCTGGTATCGCTCGCTGAGCTTGCCGAAGCGGTTCCATCGACGGGCTCAGGCCCTTCGACGGGCTCAGGGAACGTCGGGGAGGTGATGGTGGACATGTCAGTTCAGCCCTTCCGCCAGGGGACCCAGCGTGAGAACGGGGAAGAAGGTGAGGGCGGTCACGATGACCGTCACACCGACCAGGAGGCCGACGAACTGCGGCCGGTGGGTGGGGAGGGTGCCGGCGGTCGCGGGCACCTTGTCCTGTGCCGCGAGGGATCCGGCGAGTGCGAGCACGAATACGATCGGGATGAACCGGCCGAGCAGCATCGCGACACCGAGCGCCGTGTTGAACCAGGGCGTGTTCGCCGTGAGTCCGGCGAAGGCCGAGCCGTTGTTGTTCGAGGCGCTCGTGAAGGCGTAGAGCACTTCGCTCATGCCGTGGATGCCCGGGTTCCAGATCGACGTCGCTTCGACGTCGGCCCGGATCGCGGGGATCGCGAACGAGAGTGCGGTGCCCACGAGCACGAGCGTCGGCGTGACGAGGATGTAGAGACTCGCGAGCTTGATCTCGCGCGGGCCGATCTTCTTGCCGAGATACTCGGGTGTGCGGCCGACGAGCAAGCCCGCGATGAACACGGTGATGACCGCGAGCATGAGCATGCCGTAGAGACCCGAACCGACGCCGCCGGGGGCGACCTCGCCGAGCATCATGTTGAGCATCGGCATCATGCCGCCGATCGCGGTGAACGAGTCGTGCATCGAGTTGACGGCGCCCGTCGAGGTGAGTGTCGAGGTCGAACCGAACAGCGTGGAACCGAAGATGCCGAAGCGTGCTTCCTTACCCTCGAGTGCGCCGCCGGCGAGTTCGGGGGCAGTGCCGTTACCGGCCGCCTCGAGCGCGCTGAGTGCGGTGAGCGAGACCACGAAGAGCGTCGCCATGACCGCGAGGATCGCGTAGCCCTGCTTGTTCGAGCCGACCATCCTGCCGAAGGTGCGCGGCAGCGCGAATGGGATCGCGAGCATGAGCACGTTCTGGAAGAGGCTCGTCCAGGCGGTCGGGTTCTCGAACGGGTGGGCGGAGTTCACGTTGAAGAAGCCGCCGCCGTTGGTGCCGAGCAGCTTGATGACCTCTTGCGAGGCGACCGGGCCACCGGGCAGGTTCTGCGGGTTGCCGGCGAGCGTCGTGATCTCGGTGAAGCCGTTGAAGTTCGCCGCGACGCCGCCGATGACGAGCACGATCGCGCCGACCACCGAGAGCGGTAGCAGCAAGCGGAACGAGCCACGGAACAGGTCGACCCAGAAGTTGCCGATCGTGCCCGAGCCGCGACGGGCGAAGCCCCGTACTAGGGCGATCGCCACGGCGATGCCGACGGCGGCCGAAACGAAGTTCTGCACCGCGAGGCCGGCGAGCTGCACGGTGTAGCCCATCGTGAGCTCGGGAGAGTACGACTGCCAGTTCGTGTTCGCGACGAACGACGCCGCGGTGTTGAACGACAGGCCCTCGGGAACGGCTGGCAGGCCGAGCGAGTACGGCAGCACGGCCTGGGCGCGCTGCAGCACGTAGACGAACAACAGTCCGATGACCGAGAACGCGAGCACGCCGCGGAGGTATGCGGGCCACGACTGCTCGGCGCGCGGATCGATGCCGATGAGGCGGTAGAGGCCTCGTTCGACCTTCCAGTCGCGGTCGCTCGAGTAGAGGCGCGCCATGTAGTCGCCGAGTGGGCGGTAGATGAGCGCGAGGATCAGGGCGAGGGTGGCCGCCTGCAGCACGGCGAACAGCACGGCCATCAGAACCGCTCAGGTTTCACGAGGGCGTACACGAGGTACACCACAGCGGCGACACCCAACGCGGCAGCGAGGAGTTCGAAGAAGATCACAGCTTCTCGACCCCCCTGGCGATGAGGCCGACGAGTACGAACACGGCGATGATGCCGAGAAGGTAGACGACGTCGAGCACGAAGACTCCAGGTTCGGGAGTTCCGCGTGCCGCGGGCGCGGCGTGCGGGCAGGTTTCGACCCGCTCAACCGGCAGAGACGATGCAACACCCGAGCGGATGCCGCGGGGCCGATCCTCATGGATCCCTAACGCCCGCCCGCGGCATCCCTACACTCCCCTCACGCCCGTCGTGCGGGTTGAGCCTGTCGAAACCCTCGTCGTGCGGGTTGAGCCTGTCGAAACCCATGTTCTGTGGGTTGAGCCTGTCGAAACCCATGTTCTGCGGGTTGAGCCTGTCGAAACCTGACGTTGTGTTCTGCGGGTTGAGCCTGTCGAAACCTGACGTTGTGTTCTGCGGGTTGAGCCTGTCGAAACCCAGACCCTCAGCCCTCTCGCCGACGACTCAACCCAGGCAGATCGTCCATCCGTCCGTCGATGAGCGCACGTCGCTTCGCCCGGCTCCACCCTTGCACCTGCTTCTCACGCGCATAGGCCTCGTGCATGTGCGCCCATTCTTCGACGTAGGCCAATCGCACGGGAAGGCGCGTGCTCGTGTACGACGGCACTACGCCGGCGGTGTGCTGCTCGAGCCGGTGCTCGAGACCACGAGTGCTGCCGACGTAGTAGCTGGCGTCGGCGCACTCGAGGATGTACATGAAAGGCATGCCCCGATGGTGTCATCCGAGGCGGGTCGATTCGATCGGCGAGTGCGCACCGGTGGGGGACGCGCCGTCGAATACTGGTGTTGAGGCGTGATGGGTTTCGGCAGGCTCAACCCGCAGACTGTGGTTTCGGCAGGCTCAACCCGCAGAGTGTGGTTTCGGCAGGCTCAACCCGCAGAGTGTGGTTTCGGCAGGCTCAACCCGCAGAGTGTGGTTTCGGCAGGCTCAACCCGCAGGCTGTGGTTTCGGCAGGCTCAACCCGCAGAGTGTGGTTTCGGCGGGCTCGACCCGCAGACTGTGGTTTCGGCAGGCTCAACCCGCAGACTGTGGTTTCGGCAGGCTCGACCCGCAGACTGTGGTTTCGGCAGGCTCGACCCGCAGACTGTGGTTTCGGCAGGCTCAACCCGCAGAACCGAGCTGCGGGATCAGCCTGCTCCGGAGCAGTAGCGTTGCCTCATGAGTGCTGCAGAAGTCGTCTCGCTCATCGTCGAGGTGATCGGATGGTTCGCGCTCGCCGCGGGGCTCGTCTTCTTGCTGCTCGCCCTGCTCATCCGCCTCGCCGATGGGCGCTGGCTGCGCACCGAGGCGGTCGTCGTCGACGGCGATGAGGGCAGTGTCGTACGGTGGTTCACCGACGACGGCTTCCAGTCGCGGACGCTCAGCGCCGAGGAGCGGGCGCACGTGACCCGCCCAGACGAGGAGCCGGCCTACTACAAGGAGCGGGAGCCGTATCGGCTGCGACTCCACGAGCCGCCGATGGGTCGCCGGGTGCTCCGCATCGTCGGCATCGTGCTCATCGGCATCGCCGCGCTCGCCGCGGTCATCGGCCTCGTGCTGATGTTCGTCGGCTGACGAGCGTCCCGAGGCGGGGCATCCCGGTCGTCGCCTCGAGCTATTCCAGCGCTGCGAACCGCTCGATGTCGCCTTCGGTACCCGACACGATGATGAGGTCGTGGTTGGAGACCACGGTGTTCTCGGTCGCGTACGTGAACGGCTTTCCGGGGCTCTTCACGCCGACGACCGTCACCCGGTGCTTCGAACGCACACCAGACTCGGTGAGGTTCTTGCCGCGGATCGGTTTCGGCGGGTACATCTTCACGAGCGCGAAGTCGTCGTCGAACTCGATGAAGTCGAGCATGCGCCCGCTCACGAGATGCGCCGTGCGTTCGCCCGCTTCGCGCTCGGGATAGATCACATGATTCGCGCCGATGCGCTGCAGGATCTTGCCGTGCGAGGCCGAGATCGCCTTCGCCCAGATCTGCGGGATCTTCAGGTCGACGAGGTTCGCCGTGATGAGCACGGATGCCTCGATCGACGACCCGACCGCGCACACCGCGATCGAGAAGTCCTGCGCGCCGATCTGCTTCAGCGCATCGATCGACCTCGCATCGGCGACGACGGCGTGCGTCACCCGCTCCGACCACTTCTGCACGAGCGCTTCGCTCTCGTCGACGGCGAGCACCTCGCGGCCGAGCCGGTCGAGCTGGCCCGCGGTGGCGGCTCCGAACCGGCCGAGGCCGATCACGAGCACTGGGGCGTCGTGCCTGATTCGATCAACCAACGATGGGCCTCTCTTCCGGACGCTTGAACAACTGCCGGCGCTGGCTCGCCGCCAGGGCTGCGGCGAGTGTCACTGTACCAACCCGCCCCATGAACATCGTGGCCGCCATGACGTAAACGCCCTCTGGCGGCAGCTCGGCCGTGAGCCCGGTCGACAGGCCGCACGTGGCGAACGCCGAGATGACGTCGAACAGCACGTAGTCGAACGGCTGCTTCGTGATCTGCAGGATCGCGATCGAGGAGACGGCCACGATCGTCGCACCCCAGAGCACGACGCTGACCGACAATCGCAGCATGTCGCGCGGGATGCGCCGGCCGAACGCCTCCATCGAGGGCGCGCCCCTCGCCTCGGCGAATGCGGCGAGGAAGAGCACGGCGAGCGTCGTGACCTTGATGCCGCCGGCGGTCGATGCCGATCCGCCACCGATGAACATGAGCATGTCGGAGACGAGCAGGCTCGACCCGTTGAGGTCGTGCATGTTGATCGTCGAGAATCCGCCCGATCTCGTCATCATCGACATGAAGAACGATTGGAAGACCGTCGGTCCGGCGTCGAGCTGCCCGTAGGTCTTGGGATTGCCGTATTCGAGCAGTAGGAACATCGCTGCGCCCAGCACGAAGAGGATCGTGGTCGTCGTGAGCGTGAGCTTGACGTGCACGCTCCAGCGATGCGGATGCCGCCAGGCCCGGGCCAGCGCGAAGATCACGGGGAACCCGAGGCTGCCGAGGAAGACGCCCAGCATCAGGAGCGATTGGAACCAGTAGTCGCCGATGAGCGGATCGAGACCGCCGGGGTTCGGGTTGAACCCCGTGTTCGTGAACGCCATGGCCGAGTAGTAGAGGCTGTACCAGAACGAGTGCCAGGCGTCGTATCCCGCAGCGAGCATGCTCGGGATCATGCCGATTGCGATCATCACTTCGATGACGAAGGCGCTGATGGCGACCGTCGCGAGCAGCCCGCCGACCTCGCCGAGGCGCACGGCCTGCCGTTCGGAGACCGGGCCGACGTGGATGCGCGACGGGTTCGAGTCGCTCGCGGCGATGAGCTTGGCCCGGAGGCCCAGCCGCCGAGAGATGACGAGGCCAAGGATCGACGCGAGGGTCAGCACGCCGACGCCGCCGATGTTGACGCCGATGAACACGAGTGCGTTGCCGAACGGCGACCAGTGCGTGGCCATGTCGACGGTCGTGAGGCCCGTGACGCAGATGACCGACACCGCGGTGAACACGGCATCGTGCAACGGCGTGATCTGGCGGTCGGCGCTCGCGATCGGGAGCGAGAACAACACGGTGAACACGACGATGAGGGCCGCGAAGATGAGAATCGCGAATCGCGACGGGGAGTGCTTCATGAGCCCGTCGACCGCGTCGCGTACCTTGCCGAGAGCAGACCGGCGGTCGACACGACCAAGACGGCCTATCGGCTGTGCGCGCATCAAGCCCCCTCTGTGCCGTCACCGAACGCGTGAGTCATGGTACTCCCCGCCGTGAGTGACTAGCCTTGGGGCATGGCGGACATCTTCGACGTGGTGGCGGACTCGACGCGGCGCGACATCCTCGCCGTTCTCCTCGAGCGCGAAGGCGCGGTGCCATCTTCGGGCGGCGAGATCAGTGTGTCCGAGATCGTGACCGCGCTCGGCGCGAGTCAGCCGACGGTTTCCAAGCACCTGAAGGTGCTGCGCGAGTCGGGTCTCGTGGCGGTGCGCGAAGAGGGCCAGCACCGGTACTACAAGCTCGACCGCACGCCGCTGGAGGCACTCGAAGACTGGCTGATTCCATTCGTGTCGACGGATGCCGCGGCTGACGCTGCCACACTCGCGGGCGTCGGGGCGCACGACGACGAGCCGCTGAACACCGAGCAGTTCGCGTTCGCGGCCGCCATCGGCAAGGCGTTCGCCGAGACCGCTCATCAGGTCACCGCGGTCGTCGGCCCGAAGAAGCGCCGCTGAGGCGCACGCGGGTTGAGCTCGTCGAAACCCGCCTGCTGAGTGGGTTTCGACAAGCTCAACCCGCAGAAGCTCAACCCGCAGAAGCTCGACCCGCAGAAGCTCGACCCGCAGAAGCTCGACCCGCAGAAGCTCAACCCGCAGAAGCTCGACCCGCAGAAGCTCATCCTGCGGGGGTGAGGGCCAGCACGAACGCGAGGCATGCGGCAGTCGCGGTGAACGTGCGCACGTGATTCCACGCGAGCCACCCGGGGCGGAACGCCTGCCATGCCGCCGCGAGCGCCGCGGCATCCGACTCGGATGGCGCAGCAAGCCGGTTGTTGCGCGGCACGTTCGCGCCGCCCGTGACGCCCACGACGCCGACGAGGTAGAGGGCAGCGCCGGCGATCGACCACCACGCGGTGCCCTCGGGCTCGCTGAGGAAGGCGAGCACGGCGAGCACCGCCGCGACGAGGGCTGTGCCGAAGATCGCGAGCATGAGCGGGGCCCGCACCGCGGTCACGTTGATCTCGCGCATGGCCCTCGCGGCATCTGCAGCTGGCAGGCGGTCGATGCCCTGCGTGACGAAACCCGAGAACGCGAAGAAGACGCCGGCGACGAGGCCGGTGCCGACGATCGCGATGATGAGCAAGATGTCGACGAATTCCATGTCGTCAGTCTGGCGTAGTGGGTTTCGGCAGGCTCAACCTGCAGGCGGGCGTCATCGCAGCGGCTTGATCATCTCGAGCTCGAGACCGCCGGGCTCCAGATCGTATTCGCGGCTGCGGCCGGTACGAGTGAACCCGAGCTTCTCGTAGAACCGGATCGCCCTGGGGTTGTCTTCGTGCACCTCGAGCCGAAGGGTGTCGCTGAAGCCGCGCGCCCAGTCCTCGACCGCGTCGAGGAGCTGGCGTGAGACGCCCGCGGCGTCGCCCCGGTGGTCGGGAGCGACGTACACGCCGACGAGCAACGGACCCGATGTGGCATCCGGAATGTAGCCGCCCATGTGCCCGATCCAGCGCTCGCCGTCGATCGCGACGATCGAAGTCTGGCCCGCCGTCGTGCCTCGGGCAGCGCGAAGCCGCCAGACCGACTCCTCGACGTCGAGGGCCGACGCGAGCGTCTCGCCGTAGGCCAACGGGTAGTCGCGCAGCATCTCGAGACGCAGCGCTCGCACGGCCTGCCAGTCGGATTCCCGGGTGGTGCGAATGACGATGTCGTGGTGCGGCATCCCTCGACGCTAACTCATCGGGCGAGGGCGGCCGCGCGGATCCGGTAGACTACCCCCGAGGCTTTCTGGCCACCGGCCGCGGCACGCGCGACCGAATTGATCTTTTCTGTGAGGTTCTGATGGGTTCCGTCATCAAGAAGCGCCGCAAGCGCATGGCGAAGAAGAAGCACCGCAAACTGCTTCGCAAGACGCGTCACCAGCGTCGCAACAAGAAGTAGTCCTTCGCAATACAGGCTGAGCGTCAGGCCCGAGGCCTGGCGCTTTTCGCTGTACCCGGAGGGAGCTCGCTGAGCTTGTCGTTCGCTGAGCTTGTCGTTCGCTGAGCTTGTCGAAGCGCACGCTCCCTTCGACAAGCTCAGGGAACAGAGTCGGGTGGCCATACGATCGAAGCATGGCTCGCGACATCCAACTCACGCTCATCGGCAAGCCCGGCTGCCACCTGTGCGACGACGCACGAGTGGTCGTGCAGGGCGTGATGGCCGAGATCGAGCCAATGGATGCCGCGTCCCGCATCAACCTCGATGAGCTTTCCATTCTCGACGACGAGGGGTTGCGGGCCCGGTACGCCGAGGACATCCCGGTGCTGCTCATCGACGGCGTCGTGCACAACTACTGGCACATCGACCCGGTGCGACTGAAGACGGCGCTGCTCGCGGACTGAACAGCCCCTACCGTCATTCGGGGATCAGTCAAGCCCGTTGCGGGGCCACCCCACCGGGACTTGACTGGCAGCATGACCTCCTACTGGAAGGCCGCGGCGCACGCAGGCGCAGACGCCGAGCCGACGGCGCTCACATCCGGCCGGTCGATTCCAGCCGGGACCGTCGACGTGGCGGTCGTCGGCGCCGGCATCACGGGCCTCTCGACCGCGCTCATGCTCCAGCGCACCGGCCGAACCGTGGTGGTCGTCGAGGCGACGGAGGTCGCGGCGCTCGCGTCGGGTGCCAACACGGGCAAGGCCAGCGTGCTGCAGGGCGCGAGGCTGCAGCGCATCCGCCGTTCGCACTCGGCGATGGTCACGCGGGCGTACGTCCAGGCGAACCTCGATGGGCAGGCTTGGATCGCCGAATTCGTCGGAGAACGTGACCTGCCGTTCGCCACCGAACCGGCTTACAGCTATGCGCAGTCGGAGCGTGGTCTGAAGACGGTGCTCGCCGAGTTCGATGCGGCGCGCGAAGCCGGGCTGCCGGTCGAGATGATCGAACGGATGCCGGTGCAGTTCCCGTTCGCCGGGGCGGTCGCCCTCGAGGGGCAGCTCGCCTTGGACCCGTACCGGCTCGTGCTCGAGCTGGCTCGCGCGTTCGTCGAGGCCGGAGGCGTGCTCATGACCGGTGTGCGGGTGCGTGACGTGCACGCGTCGGATCCCGTCGTACTCGAGACCGACGACGGCGCGCTGCGGGCTCGCGACGTCGTCGTCGCCACCGCGACGCCCATCCTCGACCGAGGACTCTACTTCGCGAAGACGCGGCACTCGCGCTCGTACATCGCCTCGTTCCGCGTCGGGGATCCGCCGCCGCCCGGGCTGTTCCTCTCCGTCGATGCGCCGACACGCTCGGTGCGAACAGCGCCGACGCATCCGGAGTCCGGCGCCGCGGGGCTGCAGCTCATCGTCAGCGGCAACGAGCACCCGGTCGGGCGCGTCGAGTCGGCGGCCGCACGCGTCGACGATCTGGTGCAGTGGACGCAGCGCCACTTTCCCGGTGCCGAGCTCACCCACCGCTGGTCGGCGCAGGACTACGAATCGCTGAATCTCATTCCCTTCGCCGGGTGGATGCCTCGCGGTCGCGGTCGCGTCTGGCTCGCGACGGGCTACGCGAAGTGGGGGCTGACGAACGGAGTGGCGGCTGCGCTGCGCATCTCCGCCGAGATCCTCGGCGAGCCGTGGCACGAGCATCGGCCGTGGATTCGCACGCTCGGCAGCCGGCCGACCATGCCCGCCGATCTCGGACGGGGGATCTCGGAGAACGCGAAGGTCGCGCGCGAACTCGCCGCCGGATGGGCGCATGCGGAGGCGCACGCGTCACCGGTGCGGCGGCCGCCCGAAGGCGCGGGGGTCGTGGCCTCGCGCGGCGGAGTGCCCGTCGGGGTGTCGACGGTCGATGGGCAGACGTGCGCGGTGCGGGCCATCTGCACGCACCTCGGCGGCGTCGTGCGGTGGAACGACGCCGAGCACACGTGGGACTGCCCCTTGCACGGCTCGCGCTTCGAAGCATCCGGCCGGCTCATCGAGGGTCCAGCCACTCGGGACCTGCGTTCGACCGTGCGGCCCGACGGCCAGCTCTGACCGTCGTGTCATCCACGTGGCGCCGATGGTTCACTGTCTCGCCATTGTCTTGTAGCGCCCGCTGTGACACGGTGGAGGCGAAGCCGCCGGGGGGCGACGGCTTCTGAGCGGGAAGGGTGATCGAGGGGGCATCCGCTGCTCGCCGTCGCCCGACCAGACGGAGGGGCTGTCTGTGAGCAAGAAGTCCGATGTGCAGCGTTCGTCACTGCCGACTCCCGACCTGGCCTACGACGGCCCGGTCGAGCCCGTGCGCATCTGGACCCGCATCGGGCGACGTCCGATGCTCGCCGCGGCATCCGATCATGGCTTCACGGTCGTGAGCGTGAAGCGCGACTGGTCGAGGGTCTTCCCCGAGCCGGCCGGCGGATGACCCGCGCGACCGCGACCGCGGCCCGTCGGCGATGGTGGTTCCCCACGCTGCAGGGCTATCAGCGAGGATGGCTCGGGGCCGACGTTCTCGCGGGGCTCTCCGCCGGAGCCGTCGTCATCCCGCAGGCGATGGCGTACGCGACGATCGCGAACCTGCCCGTGCAGGTCGGGCTCTACTCATGCATGGTGCCACTGTTCGTCTACGCGATGCTCGGCGGTTCACGGGCGATGAGCGTGTCGACGACGTCGACGATTGCGACGCTGTCGGCCACGACGCTCGTCTCGGCCGGCGTGGCCGCGGGCTCCAGCGACCCCGTGCCTGACCTCATGGCGCTGACGCTGCTCGTCGGCGTCATCCTCCTGATCGCTCGGCTCTTCAAGCTCGGCTCCCTCGTCGAGAACATCTCGAAGGCGACGATCGTCGGCATCCAGATCGGCGTCGGGGCGACCGTCGCCGCAGGGCAATTGCCGAAACTGCTCGGTGAGACGACGGATGTCTCGGCGCACGGGTTCATCCCATCGCTCATCGCCGTCGGCGAATCGGTCGGCGCGGCCAACGGGCCGACGATCGCATTGTCGCTCGGGTCGATCGCGACCCTGCTGCTGTTGAAGCGTTTCGCACCGCGGGTGCCGGGGCCGCTGATTGTGGTTGCGGCGGGCATCCTCCTCATGGCGTTCACCGGTCTTCACGACGCCGGGGTCGAACGCATCGCGACGGTCCCACAGGGGTTTCCGGCACCAGAGTTGCCATCGTTCGCGAACCTCGGTGCGCTGCTGCCGGGTGCATTGGGCATCGCCGTCATGGCGTTCCTCGAGTCCGCGGCGGTCGCCCGAACCATCCGCAAGCCCGGCGAAGCGCAGGTCGACAGCAACCAGGAGCTCTTCGCAACCGGCGCGGCCAACGCCATCGGTTCCTTCTTCCAGGTGCTGCCCGCCGCCGGCGGCTTCTCGCAGAGCGCGGTCAACCAGGGCGCGGGGGCGAAGAGCCAGCTCTCCTCGATCGTGACGGTGCTGCTCGCGCTGCTCGTCGCCCTGTTCCTTGCACCCGTGTTGAGCCTCTTACCGCAGGCGACGCTCGCGGCGATCGTGTTCGTCGCCGTGGCCGGGCTCATCGACATCCGCTCGCTCGTGCGCTTCTGGCGCATCAGTCGATCCGACTTCTGGATCGCAGTGTCGACCGCCGTCGTCGGGATCACCGCCGGGCTGCTCATCGCGGTCGCGGTCGGCGTCGTCGCGACCCTCACGGTGGTGCTGCGCGAACTCAACAGGCTGCGCGTCGACGTCGAGGAGCCGGTCGATGGGGTGCTGCCCGTGCGACTCATGGGCCCTCTGTACACGGCGAACGTGCTCGCGAACGAGAACGCGGTGCTCGCCGCGGTGGCCGATCGCGAAGGGATCCGCGTCGTCGCCCTCGAACTCGCACGGCTCGTGATCGTCTCGATCACGGTGCTCGACACCCTCGCCGACCTCGAACGTGAGCTCGCCGACCAAGGGGTGGAGCTCAGGGTCGCGGCCGTGCCTGAGGCCGCGGCCGACCTCGCGCGGCGCGGGGATTGGTTCGCGAACCTCGAGCGCGAGGGCCGCGCCTACCCGACGCTCGACGACGCAGTCGCCGGGAGGCACCAGATCGGTTGAGCGCAGGGACCGCGCGCGCCTGTTCGTCCAATCCGTGCGCGCCCGTTCGCTGGTGCGATCCGGCGCGGTCGCGGTGCAAGTCGGCTCAGACCGCGTCGCGCGCGCAGCGGAACCCGATGTGGGTCGTCGCCGTGTCGTCTGCCTGCGGCGACCGCGCCGACGGGCGATAGCGCAGGCAGTAGTCGGGCGAGCACAGGTGCGAGCCGCCCTTCAGCACCCGGCGCGGGATGCGCGAGCCCGGTTCGACGGATGCCGCGGCGAGCAGGTTCGGCCGCCGTTCGGCGTCGACCGCCTCGACGCCGGGCGGGTTGTGGCGGGCGGTGTAGAAATCGGTGGTCCACTCCCACACGTTGCCGGTCACGTCGAAGAGGCCGTACCCGTTCGCCGGGAACGTCATCACGGGAGAGGTGCCCACCCAGCCCTCGGCGCCGGTGTTGCGGTAGGGGAAGGAGCCCTGCCAGCGGTTGACCATGAGCTTGCCGTCGGGGAACTCCTCGTCGCCCCACGCGAAGCGCGCACCCTCGAGCCCGCCGCGGGCGGCGAACTCGAACTCGGCCTCGGTGGGCAGTCGCTTGCCGGCCCATTCCGCGTACGCCGAGGCATCCGCGAAACTCACCTGCACGACCGGGTGGGTGGGCCGGTCGTTGACGGCGTTGTTCTGAGCTTGTCGAAGGGGGTTGTTCTGAGCTTGTCGAAGGGGGTTGTTCTGAGCTTGTCGAAGGGATGACTCGGGGCCGAACGGATGCCGCCAGCTCACGCCCTCACCCCACCGCCACCACTGCCGCCATTCGCGCAGGTCGACCGGCCCCTCGGTCGGCGTGAATACGAGCCCGCCGGGCACGAGGTCGGCGGGGTCGGCACCCGGGAAGTCGGCCGGGTCGAGCGGCCGCTCGGCGACGGTGACGTAGCCCGTCGCCTCGACGAACGCGGCGAACTGCTCGTTCGTGACAGGGTGCAACTCGATCTCGAACGACTCGACCGCGCGCTCGTGCACGGGCGTCTCGTCGGCGTAGAACTCATCGGAGCCCATGCGGAACGTGCCGCCCTCGATGCGGATCATGGCTGTCGTCTCGGTCACCCTCCGAGCCTACGACTCGCGATTGCGGGCGAGTGCTCGCCCGGTGTTTCCGTTTGCGCTCGATGTTCCCGCTCGAGTGGAAACACGACGCCCCAACGGAAACATCCGCGGGCGCACGGCGCGGGTCAGGGGAGCAGGCGCGTCGGGCCGCGGAAGAGGTACGTCGTCTCGCGGATCGACTGCTCGCCGAGCATGAGCATCAGCACGCGCGCGAGGCCCATGCCGAACCCGCCGTGCGGTGGTACGCCGTAGCGGAAGAAGTCGAGGTAGAACTCGAGCTCTTCAGGGTCCATGCCCTTGTCGACGGCCTGGGCGGTGAGCACGTCGATGCGGTGCTCGCGCTGGGCACCCGTCGAGATCTCGACGCCGTTGTAGATGAGGTCGTACGAGTTGGTGAGGCTCGGTTCGCCAACGCGCCGCATGTGGTAGAACGGCCGGATGCTCGACGCGTAGTCGGTGAGGAAGACGAAGTCGTGCCCGAACGTCTCTTTCACGTAGGCCGAGATCTGGCGTTCGCCCTCGGGGTCCATGTCGTCGTCGGCGCGGGGGATCACGTAGCCGCGGTCGGCCACGATCTGCTTCGCCTCTGCGAGCGGGATGCGCGGGAACGGACGTGACGGCACCTGCAGCTCGATGCCGAAGAGCTCGGCGATCTCGGCGCCGTGCTTGGCGACGACGGCCTCGAAGCCCGCGACCATGAGCTCCTCATGCAGCGCCATGACGTCTTCGTGCGAGTCGATCCAGCTGATCTCGGTGTCGATCGAGGTGAACTCGGTCGCGTGCCGCGAGGTGAACGACGGGTCGGCGCGGAACGCGGGCCCGACCTCGAAGACGCCGCCGAAGCCGGCCGCCTGCGCCATCTGCTTGAAGAACTGGGGGCTCTGCGCGAGGTACGCCTTGGTCTCGAAGTACTCGACCTCGAAGAGCTCTGCACGTGACTCCGACGCCGAGGCCATGAGCTTCGGCGTGTGGATCTCGATGAGACCCTTCTCGACCCAGACGCCGCGAAGCGCGTGCAGGAACGTCGTCTGGATGCGGAAGATGAGCGCCTGCTTCGGGTGACGCAGGTCGAGGAAGCGCCAGTCCATGCGCTTGTCGAGGCTCGAATCGGGCGCGATCGGCGTCTCGGGGTTGGCTTCGGTGATGACCTCGAGCGCGGCGATCTTCACCTCGAGGCCGCCGAGCTTGACGCGCTCGTCGTGCTTCAGCTCGCCCGTCACGCTGATGAACGAGCCGTGTGAGAGCGCCGAGATGGCCTCGGTCGTCGCGAGGCGAGCGGATGCCGCGGACACTTCGACAGGCTCAGTGAGCGAGGGGTCGAGCTCCCGCGTCGCGGGGTTCACGAGCTGCACCGCACCCGATTCGTCGCGAAGGATGACGAACTGCACCTTCTTCTGATCTCGCACGGTCTCGACCCATCCGGACACGGTGACAGGGCCGTCGGGGAGGGCGGCGAGATTCTTGACGAGGGTGCGGGTGTTCACGATCGACCATCCTACCTGTGGGCTTCTGCGGGTTGAGCTTGTCGAAACCTGCTTCGGGGGTTGGGTTTCGGCAGGCTCAACCCGCAGGGTGCCCGGCTTGTCTTCGGGGGTTGGGTTCGGCAGGCTCAACCCGCAGGGTGCCCGGCTTGTCGAAACCTGCTTCGGGGGTTTGGGTTTCGGCAGGCTCAACCCGCGGGGTGCCCGGCTTGTCGATACCTGCAGGACGCTCGGCGGATTCAAAGGGAACGCCTCTCTAGACTGGAAGCCGTGCCGGCCGAGCAGATCCATCTCGTGCGCCATGGCGAGGTGTTCAACCCGCAGGGCGTGCTCTACGGTCGACTTCCCGGCTACGGACTCTCCGATCTCGGTCGCCGCATGGCGCAGGCCGCCGCCGACGACCTCCTCGCACGCGATCGCCCGGTCAGCACCCTCGTCTCCTCGCCGCTGCAGCGTACGCAGCAGTCGGCCGAACCCGTCGCCGCAGCGTTCGGCCTCGAACCGACGCTCGACGAGCGGGTGATCGAACCCGAGAACCGCTTCGAGGGCAAGCGCATGCGCGGCCCAGACGGCGCGCTCCGCGACATCCGCAACTGGCCGCTGCTCGTGAACCCATGGGAGCCCAGCTGGGGCGAGCCGTTCCGTTCGATCGCCGACCGCATGCTCGCCGCGATCGGCGACGCCTGGCAGGCCGCCGACGGCGGAGACGTCGTGATCGTCAGCCACCAGCTGCCGATCTGGATGGTGCACCGACGGCTCGCCGGACTCTCGCTCTCGCACGACCCCCGTCGCCGACGCTGTGCGCTCTCGAGCATCACGACGCTCGAACGCCGCGGCGACCGGTTCGTCGAGGTCGGATACGCAGACCCCGCGGCGGGGCTCTCCGCCGAGGCCACGGATGTAGGAGCAGTGTGATGCGCAAGCGTTGGTCGATGACGGCGGTGGTCGTGGCATCCGCCCTGCTGCTGACGGGGTGCACGAGCGACCCGCTCGCCGACCAGTTCCGCGAGGGCAGCGGCAAGAACTACATCGCGGGCGACGGCACGATCACCGTGTACGACGCCGACGGTCGCGGCGAGCCCATCGAGTTCACCGGCGAGACCGTCGAGGGCGAGAGCTTCGACTCGGCGGATGCCGCGGGCAAGGTGCAGGTCGTCAACTTCTGGTACGCGGGCTGTGCGCCGTGCCGCGTCGAGGCGCCGATCCTGCAGGAGGTCTACGAGAGCATCGACGCCGATGCCGTGAGCTTCGCCGGCGTGAACGTGCGCGACCAGGCCGCGAACGCGACAGCGTTCGAGAAGGACTACGGCATCACCTACCCGTCGGTGCTCGACGTTGAGAGCGGCGAGGCACAGCTCGCCTTCGCCGGCCGCGTGCCCCCGGCCGCAGTGCCAACCACGATCGTGCTCGACCAAGACGGCAAGGTCGCCGCGCGCGTGCTCGGCCAGCTGAAAGACGCGTCGATCCTCGAGACGATCATCGACGACCTCCTCGCCGAGCAGGCCTAGCGCATGGGCGCGGGCGAGATCGTGCTGAACGGGCAGTTGCTCGCAGCCATGCCGATCGCACTCGCCGCGGGTCTCGTCTCGTTCCTCTCGCCGTGCGTTCTGCCGCTCGTGCCGGGATACCTCGGCTATCTGGGCGGGTTCACGGATGCCTCGGCGGACGCCGCCACCGAGCGCAAGAACCGTCGCCGCCTGCTGCTCGGGGTGCTGCTCTTCATCGCGGGCTTCACCGTGGTCTTCGTGTCGTTCAACCTCGTGGCCGGTGTCGCAGGCGCGTGGCTGTTGCAGTATTCCGACGTGATCGTGCGCATCGCAGGCGTGCTGCTCATCGTCATGGGCCTCGTCTTCATCGGCCAGTTCACGTTCTTGCAGCGCACAATCAAACCGTCGTGGCGCCCGGCGACCGGGCTCGCGGGAGCACCTTTGCTCGGCATCGTCTTCGGCCTCGGCTGGACGCCCTGCATCGGCCCGACCCTCGCCGTCGTGCTCGCGCTCAGCGCCGACTCCGCGTCGGCCGGCCGCGGCGTGCTGCTCGGCCTCGCGTATTGCGTCGGCCTCGGCATCCCGTTCCTGCTCGTCGCCGCGGGCTTCGGGTGGGTCACGGGTTCGCTCACCTTCCTCCGCCGCCACATCCGCACGATCAACATCGCGGGCGGTGCGCTGCTGATCCTCATCGGCGTGCTCATGGTGTCGGGAATCTGGTCCATCTGGATGTACGAACTGCAGGCGGTGATCACGGGTTTTGTCCCCGCAATCTGACCCCGGCGCGCCCTCGCGGCCCGCCGACCACATCGACTCGGTCGAGCAGGATGCCGCCGACGCATCCCTTCGACAGGCTCAGGACGGCGCCGTCACCCAGCCGAAGCTCGGCTTCGTCGGCTGGATGCGCTTCGCGTGGCGGCAGCTCACGAGCATGCGCACCGCGCTCCTGCTCCTGCTGCTGCTCGCAATCGCCGCGGTGCCCGGCTCGCTCGTGCCGCAGCGCTCGAGCGACCCGAACGGCGTCACCCAGTACTTCAGCGACAACCCGAGGCTCGCGCCGATCCTCGACAGCGTGCAGATGTTCGACGTGTACACCTCGGCGTGGTTCTCCGCGATCTACCTGCTGCTGTTCGTCTCCCTCATCGGGTGCGTCATCCCGCGCACGAAGCATCACCTCGAGGCGCTGCGGGCGCGACCGCCGCGCACGCCCGTGCGGTTGTCGCGGCTCGCGGGGTACACCGAGCGCGAGCTGCGGGTTGAGCCTGCCGAAACCTCGGCGAGCTCGGTTTCGACGAACTCAACCAGCAGGGAGGCGATCGACGCCGCCTTGCTGCGGGTTGAGCCTGCCGAAACCTCGACAGACCCGGTTTCGGCGAGCTCGGTTTCGACGAGCTCAACCAGCAGGGAGGCGTTCGACGCCGCCTTGCTGCGGGTTGAGCCTGCCGAAACCTCGGCGAGCTCGGTTTCGACGAGCTCAACCAACGAGGCAGCGGATGCCGCGATCGACGCCGCCGCGAAGCAACTGCGCCAAGCCGGGTACCGCGTCGAGCGCTACGAGCTGCGCGGCGAGCCCTCGGTCTCGGCCGAGCGCGGGTACCTGCGCGAGACCGGCAACCTCATCTTCCACACGGCCCTGCTCGGCGTGCTCGTCGCCGTCGGGTTCGGCGGCGGGTTCGGCTTCTCGGGCCAGCGCGTGATCGTCGAAGGGCAGACCTTCGTCAACACCCTCGCGGCGTTCGACTCGTTCAACCCTGGACGCTTCTTCAACGACACCCGGCTCACGCCCTACCGGCTCTCGCTCGACGATCTCGATGCCGTGTACGAGACGCAGAACCAGAATGCGATCGGCCAGCCCATCGACTTCACCGCGAACGTCACCGTGCAGGGGCAGGGCGGCGAGGCCGAGGAACGGATCGTCAAGGTCAACGAGCCGCTCTACACGCACGGCACCGACGTGTACCTGCTCGGCAACGGCTACGCCCCGACGATCACGGTGAAGAACGCCGACGGCGAGGTCGTCTTCACCGACTCCGTGCCGTTCCTGCCGCAAGATGCGAACCTCACCTCGATCGGCGTCGTCAAGGTGCCCGACGGCATGCCCGAGCAGCTCGGCATGGTCGGCTTCTTCTACCCGACGCAGGAGCGGCTCGACTCGGGCGCCTACACGTCGAACTACCCCGACCTGATCCTGCCGGTGCTCACGCTCAACGTGTACGAGGGCGACCTCGGCATCGACGGCGGCACGCCGACCTCGGTGTACACGCTCGACCCATCGACCATGGAGCAGCTGACCGGCGGCAAGACCGGCGTCGACTCCATCGAACTGAAGCCGGGCGAGACCGCTGAGCTGCCGAACGGCCTCGGCACGGTCACCTTCGAGGACTCGTCGCCCGATGCCGAGACTGCGGATGGCGCGGAAGGCGACTATTCGCAGAGCGTGCCGCGCTTCGCGAGCTTCGACATCCACCACGACCCGACGCAGATCTGGGTGCTCATCTTCGCGTCGCTCATCCTCGGCGGACTCCTCGTCTCGCTGTTCGTGCCGAGGCGCCGCATGTGGGTCAAGGCCGTTACGAAGCCCGACGGCCGGGTCGTGCTCGAGTACGCCGCCCTCGCCCGCGGTGAGGATCCGGGTCTCGAGGAGGCCGTCACGGCCTTCGCCGACAAGCACGCTGGGCCGCGACCATCGCCGGTCGAGTAGGCCCGCCAGGGCCGTCTCGAAACCCCCTCGCGCCAGTGGGTTTCGAGACGGTCGCTTCGCTCCCTCCTCAACCCACGCAACACACTTCGACGTAAGCCGGTGGGTTTCGAGACGGTCGCTTCGCTCCCTCCTCAACCCACGCAACACACTTCGACGTAAGGTAGAACAGTGCAGTTGACGTTCGACGAGATCTCCATCCTCTGCGTGTACTCGGCCATGGTCGTGTACGCGATCGCGTTCATCGCGTTCTCGATCGACCTCGCCAAGCGCTCTGCCGCCGCCACGGCTGCGACGGATGCCTCGGCTCGAGTCGAGCTGAAGGAGACCGTCGCCGTCGGTGCGCCGGGGCGTGCGGGCGCTTCGACAAACTCAGCGAGCTCGAGCCGAGTCGCCTATGGCCGCTCGCCCGCGCTTCGCGTCGGCGTGGCGATGACCGTGCTCGCCTGGCTGCTGCACCTCACGGCCGATGTGCTGCGCGGCCTCGCCGCGGGCCGCGTGCCGTGGGCCAACATGTACGAGTTCGCGCTCACCGGCACACTCATCATCACCACCGTCTTCCTCGTCGTGCTCGTGATCTCCAAGCACGACCTGCGGTTCCTCGGCACCTTCGTCACCGGGCTGGTGCTCGTGCTGCTCGGCGTCGCGGCGCTGAACTTCTACGTGAGCCCGATTCCGCTGCCGCCGGCGCTGCAGTCGGTGTGGCTCGTCATCCACGTGTTCGTGGCGAGTGCGTCGGTCGGCCTCTTCGCGCTCGGCTTCGCGCTCTCGGTCGTGCAGCTCATGCAGTCGCGTCGCGAGTCGCTCCTCGCGACGGCGAAGGCCGCGAAACTCACGTTCCTCGCGACGCTGCCCGATTCCGTCACCCTCGAGAATCTCGCGTACCGCATCAACATCATCGGCTTCATCCTCTGGACGTTCACCCTCATGGCCGGTTCGATCTGGGCCGAGAAGGCCTGGGGCCGGTACTGGGGCTGGGACACCAAGGAGGTGTGGACCTTCATCATCTGGGTGGTCTACGCCGGCTACATCCACGCGCGCGCGACGCGCGGGTGGCGCGGCTCCCGCTCGGCGTGGCTCGCGATCATCGGCTTCTCGACGGTGCTGTTCAACTTCACTATCGTGAACCTCTTCTTCAAAGGACTGCACGCCTACTCCGGGCTCTGATCGGCCGCTGACTCAGGGTCCGCCCGGTTGCGGCGCGGACTCGCCGCGGGCACCATCGGTCTATGAGCAGGGCCCTGCTCGAGCGCGATTCCGAACTCGACGAGCTCCACGCCGCGGTGCGGGAGGCATCGGGCGGTCGCGGTCGCGTCGTGCTGCTCCACGGCGAGGCGGGCATCGGCAAGACGAGCCTCGTGAACGCCCTGCGGGCGGAACCGCCCGGCGGCGTACGGGTGCTCGTCGGATCGTGCGATGCCATGTCGACGCCGCGGCCGCTCGGGCCGTTGCGCGACCTCGCGGCGGCGGTCGAGCCGCGGCTCGGTGAGGCCCTGCGCGCGGGCGACCGCGAGGAGGTGTTCGCTGCGC
This sequence comes from Agromyces sp. Y575, assembly GCF_059445445.1. Taxonomy (NCBI): domain Bacteria; kingdom Bacillati; phylum Actinomycetota; class Actinomycetes; order Micrococcales; family Microbacteriaceae; genus Agromyces; species Agromyces sp. Y575. The sequence goes on along the minus strand of NZ_JCAIUI010000002.1, from coordinate 373,921 downwards.
TCAGAGATGAGCTCTCGGATGCCTCGGGAACGGTGCTCATCATCGAGGATGTGCACTGGGCCGACGAGGCCACACTCGATGCGTTGCGGTTCCTCGTGCGCCGTATCGATGAGCTCCCTGCCCTGCTCATCCTCACCTACCGCGACGAACTCGATCGCGACCATCCGCTGAGCCGCCTGCTCGGGGACCTCGGTCACGGCGATCGGGTCGATCGCATCGCGCCGCATCGACTCTCGTCGGCGGCGGTCGGTGCGCTGGCCGCCGCGAGCGGTCTCGACGCCGGCCGCGTCTATGCGACGACCGACGGGAATCCCTACTTCGTCAGCGAGCTCATCGCCTCGGCGGACGACGCCGGGGTTCCTCCGACGGTCGTCGACGCGGTGACCGGTCGACTGCGGCGCCTCGACGAAGCGACGCAGGTTCACGTCGAACAGCTCGCCGTCGTGCCGTCGGCGGTCGACGCCGCCCTGCTCGCGAGGTTGGTTCCGGGGGCAGCCGGCGCGTTGCGCGCAGCGGAGGAGGCGGGACTGCTGGAGGTCGGCCCCGAGGGCGTGCGGTTCCGTCACGAACTGACGCGCCGGGCGATCGTTGACGCGCTGCCCGCCTCCCGCCGCATCGAGCTCGAGCGCCGTGTGCTCGCCGAGTTGCTCGCATCGGGCGCCGTCGACCCGTCGACGCTCGTGCACCACGCGCTTGCCGCCGGTGACATCGACGCGGTCGTCGCGTGGGCCCCGCGTGCTGCCCGTGACGCCGCGGCATCCGGTGCCCATCGACAGTCGGCGGCGCATTTCCGGGCGGCGCTCGCCCACATGGACCGGTACGAGGCGGCGGAGCGCGCCGAGCTGCTCGAGGGGTACGCGATCGAGGCGTACACGGTCGGGCAGGGGCCCGAGTCGGTCGAGGCCCAGACGGAGGTCGTGCGGCTGCGTCGTGAGCAACCCCACATCACCGCGCTCGGTGCGAGCCTGCGCTGGCTCTCGCGCTTCCAGTGGCTCGCAGGGAACCGATCCGCCGCCGAGACGGCGGCCCGCGAGGCATCCGCAGTGCTCGCCGAATCGGATGACCGCGGACTCCTCGCGCTCGCGCTGAGCAATGAGGCGCAGCTCGCGATGCTCGCCCACGAACTGCCGCGGACGATCGATCTCGCGACACGCGCCGCCGCGCTCGCACGGGAGGTGGGCGAACCGAGGGCGCTCTCCCACGCGCTCAACAACCTCGGCACCGCGCACTTGCTGCAGAACCGCGACGAGGGCATCGCAGAGCTCCTCGAGGCGGCGGACATCGCGGTCGCCGCCAACCTCATGGACGACGCGGCCCGCGCCCACGTGAACCTGGTCTGGAGCCTGCTCGACCAGTACCGTCTCGACCTTGCCGAGCGCTACCTCGAGCCGGCGCTCGAACTCTCCGAGCGCACCGAGGTCGTCGGGCTCTGGTCCTACCAGCAGGCCGAACGCGGGCGCCTGCACCTCGCGCGAGCGCAGTGGGACGAGGCCGTGGCGGCAGCCGGACATCAGAGCGAATCGTTGCCGCAGCTGTATTGCGTCGCACTCATCGTCATCGGCCTGGCCGGAATCCGCCGCGGCGATCCCGGCGGCGAGTCGACGCTCGAGAAGGCCGGCCGCATGGCCGAACGCCTCGGCGAGCTGCAGCGTACGGGACCGGTCGCCGCGGCGCGTGCCGAGGCAGCACTCCTCCGCGGTGACCGCGACGAGGCTCGCGTGATCGCCCGGCCCATGTACGACGAAGCAGTGCGACGGCAGGACACGAACCTTCAGGCCGAGCTCGCGTCGCTGCTCCGCCGGGCCGGAGAGCGGGTCGAGGCACCCGCGGGCGATCACCCGTTCGCCGTGCAGGCGCGCGGTGATTGGAAGCGTGCTGCTGAGCTCTGGCGGGCGATCGGATGCCCCTACCACGAGGCATCCGCACTCGCCGAGAGCCCGAACACGGCCGACCTGCTCGCGGCGCTCGCGATCCTCGATCGCATCGGCGCGGTACCGCTCGCCCGGCAAGTCAGGGTTGGCCTCCGGGGCCGCGGCGTGCGGAGCATTCCGCGCGGGCCGTCGAGCCCGACCCGGCACAACCCCGAGGGCCTGACCGACCGGCAGGTCCATGTGCTGCGGCTCCTGGCGGAGGACCTGACGAACGCCGAGATCGCCGAGCGGCTCGTGGTGTCGGTGCGCACGGTCGACAGTCACGTCGCCGCGGTGCTCGCCAAGCTCGGGGTGGCGTCGCGACGGGAAGCGGTGCGTGCAGCCGGCGAACTCGGCCTGCTCTCGTCGTGATCTCGGTAGCTGCGGCCGGTGATCTCGGTAGTCGTCGCCGATGACCCGGAGCCCGCCCAGCGATGGGATGGATCCACAGCCCGCGATCGGCGGGTCTTGTGATCGACAGGGGTAATCATGAACACCGCATTCACTGCAGCGGGAGGCGTGACGGTTCGTCATCACCGGGATTCGACCTTCATCGAGCGGATGGCCCGCCGTGCCGGTGCGGCGCTCGTCGCGTGGAGCCGCGGCGCCCCGCAGCGCCACAGCCGCGAGGAGCTCGCCGAATTGCACGAGCGGCGTCTGGAAGCCGAGCGGCTCCGCGAGGAGCGCTTTCGCGAGGTGACGCTGGGCCGGTTGATGTGATGCGGCGCGCGTTGCCATCCAGGCGCGCTTCCGCTGCGCCGAGCCCTGACGAACGAGGGCCGGCGCGTGAGAACGCTTCCATCACGTCGGGCTCTCGTGAACGCCGTGAACGTGCGGCATTCGTTGTGTGACATCGATGAGGGGCCGCATGTCTGCAAGCGCTTGCATTTATGCGCCGCCCGCTGCTACGGTCACCAGCAGTGTTGGTGGCACGGAGTCGTGCCGGAAATCGGGAGTCAAGGATGACGCAACGCGCTCGCGCACGCAGCTGGTTCGCCCTCGTGGTTGCGGGGGGCCTCGCGGCATCCGCTCTCTCGGTGATTCCGGGCCTCGCCGCCGCGGCTGCAGACGAGCCGCGCACCTTCGCGCTCGTCGGCTCTCTGCAAGACGAGCTCGGATGTCCCGCCGACTGGGCCCCCGAGTGCGCCGAGACCGAGCTCACCGCGACCGGCACGCCCGGCGTCTTCGCGGCAGAGTTCACGATCCCCGCCGGCACCTGGGAGTACAAGGTCGCCGTCAACGACACGTGGGACGAGGCGTACGGCCTGAACGGCGGCGGCGACAACATTCCGCTCACGGTCGCCGGCGACACCCCAGTGCGCATGGTGTTCGACGACACCCTGAAGCGCGTGGGCCTCGAGGCGACAGAGGCCACGCTGCGCGGCGCCTACGACGAGACATCCGATGCCGACCTCGTCGCCGACCCCGTGCGCCAGCCGGGCAGCGACGAGACCTTCTACTTCGTCATGACCGACCGCTTCGAGAACGGCGACACCTCGAACGACGAGGGCGGGCTCACGGGCGACGCGCTCACGACCGGTTACGACCCGACCCACAAGGGCTTCTACAACGGCGGCGACCTCGCGGGCCTGCGCGACCAGCTCGACTACATCGATGGGCTCGGTACGACGGCGATCTGGCTCACTCCGAGCTTCAAGAACCGCGCAGTGCAGGGCGAGGGCGCTGATGCGAGCGCCGGCTACCACGGCTACTGGATCACCGACTTCACCCAGATCGACCCGCACCTCGGCACCAACGCCGAGCTCGAGGCGCTCATCGGCGAGGCGCACGCCAAGGGCATCAAGGTCTACTTCGACATCATCACCAACCACACGGCCGACGTCATCGACTACGCCGAGGGCGAGCACGCCTACATCGACCAGGCGACTGCGCCGTACCTCGACGCAGGCGGCACCGCTTTCGACCCGGCCGACTTCGCCGATGCCGACACGGGCGCCGACTTCCCGGTCCTCGACGCGGCGACGAGCTTCCCCTACACACCGACCCTCACGCCCGAAGATGCAGAGCTCAAGGTGCCCGCCTGGCTCAACGATTCGACGCTGTACCACAACCGCGGCGACTCGACGTGGGAGGGCGAGTCGGTCAACTTCGGCGATTTCGTCGGCCTCGACGACCTCATGACCGAGCACCCCACTGTCGTCAACGGCTTCGTCGACGTCTACGAGGACTGGATCGACCTCGGCATCGACGGCTTCCGAATCGATACCGCCAAGCACGTGAACTTCGAGTTCTGGGAGCAGTGGTCGACGCAGGTGCTCGACTACGCGCACGCCGCCGGCAAGCCCGACTTCTTCATGTTCGGCGAGGTCTACGACGCCGACCCCGTGAAGCTCTCGCCCTACGTGCGCAAGACCGACATGAACTCGGTGCTCGACTTCACGTTCCAGTCGCAGGCCGTGGCATTCTCGGCCGGCAATTCGGCGAAGAACCTGCAGGCCCTCTTCGCGGGCGACGACTACTACACGACGCCCGACTCGTCGGCCACTGCGTTGCCGACCTTCCTCGGCAACCACGACATGGGTCGCGTCGGCTACTTCCTGCAGTCGACGGAGGCTCCGCTCGAGCGTGACGAGCTCGCCCACGAGCTGCTGTTCCTCACCCGAGGCCAGCCCGTCGTCTACTACGGCGACGAGCAGGGCTTCGCGGGCACGGGCGGTGACCAGAGCGCCCGGCAGACCCTGTTCCCGAGCCAGGTGGCCGAGTTCCAGAACCAACCGCTCGTCACGGGCGAGACGTTCGGCACCGGTGAGCACTTCGGCACGGATGCCCCGCTCTACGAGCACATCGCCGCGCTCTCGGCGCTGCGCGCTGGGCACCCCGCCCTTTCGACCGGCGCCCAGATCGAGCGCTACGTCGACAACGGCGCCGGCGTCTACGCATTCTCACGCGTCGATCGGGCGGAGAAGACCGAGTACCTCGTTGCCGCGAACAACTCGAACGCGCCGAAGACCGTCGAAGTGCCCACGCTCACGAAGGACGGCGTGTTCTCGCCGCTCTACGGCACCGACGGCGCGCCGATCGTGGCGAACGCCGAAGGCGTGGCATCCGTCACCGTGCCGGCGCTCGGCACCGTAGTGCTCCAGGCTGACCGTGCGGTGAGCGCGCCCGACGCGGCATCCGCCATCAGCGTCTCGACGCCCGCCGCGGGCGCCGGCGTCACCGGAATCACCCCGGTCGCGGCCGACGTCGACGACGCCACCTGGCAGGAGACGAGCTTCGCCTGGCGGGTTGCCGGCGCGACGGGCGACGATGCCTGGCACGAGCTCGGCACTGCCGAAGACACGAGCCCGCGGGTCTTCCACGACACGGCCGGCCTCGCCGGTGGCACGCTCCTCGAGTACCGCGCGGTGTCGACGGATGCCGCTGGGCACCGCTCGGCGGCGAGCACCTACGCGAGCGTCGGCAACGCCGTGAACCTCGTCGAGGAGGAGGAGCCAGAGCAGCCGATCGACCTCGTCACAGTGCCCGGCTCGCACAACGCCGCGATGGGTTGCGCCGGCGACTGGGCGCCCGGCTGCGAGGCCGCGAAGCTCACGCTGCGCGCCGACGGCATCTACGCCGGTACCTTCGATGTGCCAGCTGGCGACTACGAGTACAAGGTCGCGATCAACGGCAGCTGGGACGTCAACTACGGCGCCAACGGCGAGCTGAACGGCGGCAACGTCACCTACTCGCACGCGGGCGGGCCGATCACGTTCTTCTGGAACCCGAACACGAAGGTCGTCTCCTCGACCGCGGAGGGCCCCGTCGTGACGTTGCCCGGCAGCTTCCAGTCGGAGGTGGGATGCCCCGGCGACTGGCAGCCCGAATGCCTCGCCTCGCTCATGCAGGACGGCGACAAGGACGGCGTCTACACGTGGTCGACCTCGTCCATCCCCGAGGGTGCACACGAGACGAAGGTCGCGCACGGGCAAGGCTGGGACGAGAACTACGGCGTCGGTGGGGCGCCGGGCGGTGCGAACTACACGTTCACCGCGACCACGGGCAAGCTCGTCGAGTTCCGCTACACGCTCGCGACCCACGTGCTCGAGATCATCGTGACCGACCCGCCGCTCGCGGGCACTGGCGAGTCGCGCGCGCACTGGGTGAGCGAAGACACGCTCGCCTGGCCGGCCGAACTGCTCGGCGGCGCAGAGGCGACGGATGCCGCGTGGACGCTCGAGCACTCGCCCGACGCGTCGCTCGCGGTGGCCGACGGCGGCGTCACGGGCGGCGGCGACCCGGTCGCGCTCGAGCTCGACCCGGCCGGCCTCTCGGACGAGCAGCTCGCTGCGTTCCCGGCGCTCGAGGGCTACCTCGCCCTGCGTCCGGTCGGGCTCGACCGCGACGATGTGCAAGGGCTCCTCACCGAGCAGCTCGCGGTCGCGCAGCGCGTTTCGACAGGCTCAACGAACGAACAGGAGCTGAGCGCCTTCACCGGCGTGCAGCTGCCCGGCGTGCTCGACGAGCTCTACGGCGACGCCGTGGCATCCGTGCCGCTCGGTGCCAGCTGGCAGGCAGGCCAGGCGACGCTCTCCCTCTGGGCGCCGACCGCGCGATCGGTCTCGCTCGAGCGGTGGGATGCCGGGGCATCCGGTGATGCCGAGGTGATCGCCGCCGAATTCGACGACGCCGACGGCACGTGGGCGGTCTCGGGCGACGTCGCGTCGGGCGACGAGTACCGCTGGTCGGTCGAGGTGTACGCCCCGACGACGGGCGCGATCGAGACGAACTCGGTCACCGACCCGTACTCCGTGGCCCTCACGACGAACTCGGTGCGCTCGGTCGTCGTCGACCTCGACGACGAGTCGCTTCGCCCGTCGCAGTGGGAGCAGACGGCCGCTCCCGTCGTCGAGCGCCCGGTCGACCGTGCCATCTACGAGTTGCACGTGCGCGACTTCTCGATCGGCGACGAGACGGTCCCGGCCGAAGAGCGCGGCACGTACCGCGCCTTCACTCGCGACTCGGCCGGCACAGCACAGCTGAAGCAGCTCGCCGAGGCGGGCATCAACACCGTGCACCTGCTGCCGACATTCGACATCGCCACGATCGAGGAGAACCGCGCCGCACAGGCGACTCCCGCGTGCGACCTGACGAGCTTCGGCCCGGCATCCGCCGAGCAGCAGGCGTGCCTCGAGTCGATCCGCGACCTCGACGGCTTCAACTGGGGGTACGACCCGTTCCACTTCCAGGCGCCAGAGGGCTCCTACGCGGTCGACCCCGACGGCGGCGCACGCGTGAGCGAGTTCCGCGAGATGGTCGGCGCGCTGCACGCGACGGGCCTGCAGGTCGTGCTCGACGAGGTGTACAACCACACCGCGGCATCCGGACAGGGGGAGAAGTCGGTGCTCGATCGGATCGTGCCCGGCTATTACCAGCGTCTGAACGCCGTCGGCAACGTCGAGACCTCGACGTGCTGCCAGAACATCGCCACCGAGCACGACGTCGCCCAGAAGCTCATGGTCGACTCAGTGGTGCTGTGGGCCGAGGAGTACAAGGTCGACGGCTTCCGCTTCGACCTCATGGGTCACCACTCGAAGGCGAACATGCTGGCGGTGCGCGCGGCACTCGACGAGCTCACCCTGGAGGAGGACGGCGTCGACGGCTCGGCGGTGTACCTCTACGGCGAGGGCTGGAACTTCGGCGAGGTCGCGAACAACGCCCTCTTCGAGCAGGCCACGCAGGGCCAGCTCGGCGGCACGGGCATCGGAACGTTCAACGACCGGCTGCGTGACGGCGTGCACGGCGGCAGCCCGGTCGACGGGGCGTCGACGTTCGAGCAGGGCTTCGGCACCGGCCTCGGCACCGACCCGAACGGATCGGCCGTCGACCCGGCGGACCGCACCCTCGGGCAGCAGACCGACCTCGTCAAGCTCGGACTCGCGGGCAACCTGCGCGAATTCGAGTTCACCGGGTCCGACGGCGTCGTGAAGCGCGGCGACCAGTTCGACTACAACGGGTCGCCGGCCGGCTACGCCGACCAGCCCGACGAGGTCATCAACTACGTCGACGCTCACGACAACGAGACGCTCTACGACCTCTCGGTGTTCAAGCTCCCGGCCGGCACCGCGATGGCCGACCGCGTGCGCATGAACACGCTGTCGCTCGCGACCGTGACCCTCTCGCAGTCGCCCTCGTTCTGGCACGCCGGTACGGAGCTGCTGCGGTCGAAGTCGCTCGACCGGAACAGCTACAACTCGGGCGACTGGTTCAACCGCATCGACTGGACCGGCCAGGAGTCGACGTTCGGCTCCGGCCTGCCGCCCGCGGCCGACAACGAGGACAAGTGGCCGATCATGGCGCCGCTGCTCGCGGACCCCGCGCTGAAGCCTGCTGCGGCGGACATCGCGGTGGCCGAGGCATCCGCCCTCGACCTGCTGCGGGTGCGGGGTCAGGTCGACCTGCTGCAGCTCGGCTCGGCCGAGCTCATCGATGAGAAGGTGTCGTTCCCGAACAGTGGACCGGATGCCACGCCCGGCGTCATCGCGATGCAGATCGACGACCTCGTGGGCGACGACGCCGACCCAGAGCTCGACGGGGCGCTCGTCATCTTCAATGCGTCAACCGAGCCGGTCACGGAGACGATCGGCGGACTCGCCGGGCGCGACTTCGCGCTCGCCGAGGCGCAGGCGAACGGTGCCGACGCCGTCGTGAAGACGACCACCTGGGATGCAGCGACCGGCGCGGTCACCGTGCCGGCCCGCAGCGTCGCCGTGCTCGTCGACGAGCAGGCGCCGCCCGCCGTCGCGACGTTCACCATCGCGGCACCGAACAAGCTGCTCGCGAAGGCCGGCTCGGCCGTGAAGCTGCAGGGCAAGGTGTTCGCCCTCGACGGCAGTGCTGCGGTCGGCACCGTACGGGTGCTCGACGGCGGCAGGGTCATCGCCGAGGTCGAGCTCACGGTCGCCGATCGAGGCCGCATCGACGTCAAGCTGCCGAAGCTGACGCGCGGCCTGCACCTGGTGCGGGCCGAGTTCGACGGCGGCGAAGGGTTCGCCGACTCGCGCTCGTTCCCGGTGCCGCTGATCCTCTGGTGACCCTGTTGATCGAGTAGCCGACGAAGGAGGCGTATCGAGATCCCGCACCGGGTCTCGATACGCGTCCTCCTTCGTCGGGCGCTACTCGACCGGCGGGGTTGTCGTTGATCGAGTAGGGAGCGAAGCGAGCGTATCGAGATCCGGTGCGGGGGTTAGCCCGATGGCGGCGATGCGAACCGTTTGGCAGGGTGAACGCGTGACCACCACAACGACGCCGCACACCCGGGTTCGCACCGACCTGCTCCTGTTCGCCCTCATCACCGTGCTCATCAGCGGGTCGCTGTGGCTTCTCCTGGCCTGGCAGGGCGGGAATGTGCGCGAGGGCGGCGCGCTCTGGATCTTCGGCATCGCGACGTCGGGTCCGTCGCTCGCGGCGCTGATCCTCTACCTGACCCGCACCCGCCGCGCGCCGGATCGCGGCGGCAGCTCTCGGGTCGCGCCCCCGTGGCTGTGGCTGCCTGCCGCACTGGTACTCGGCGCCGCCCCGACCGTGATCGCGAACCTGTTGCTCGCACCGCAGGAGTTCAGTGCGCGCCTCGCGGAAGCACCCGCCGTCGTTGCCGACTTCGGAGGCCCGCTGCTCTTCATCCTGCTGTTCATGATCACGGGCCCCATCGCCGAGGAGTTCGGGTGGCGCGGCTACGCCCAGCCGCGCCTCCGCCGCTCGCTCGGCCTCATCGCCACTTCCGTCGTGCTCGGACTCGCGTGGGCGATCTGGCACATCCCCCTGTTCTTCCTGCCGGGAACCGGGCAGGCCGCCATGGGCCTCTTCACCGTCGACGGGCTGCTCTTCGGCCTCTCCTTCATCCCGCTCTCGCTGATCTACCTGTTCGTCAGCGAACGTCTCGGCGGCCGGGTGTGGGCGGCGATCCTGATCCATTTCTCGGGCAATGCGATCGGCAGCTTCTTCCCCGATGCATCCGTGCCGGTCGCCGTGGTGCAGCTGCTGATCACGTGCCTGTTGGCTGCGGGTCTCTACTTCGCTTGGCGGCCTGACGCGCGACGTCCGCTCGGCGTGACGGTTCGCGAACCCGTGCGGTCGGTCGGCGGCTGAGCCCGCCGGCTCAGGCGGTGGACGGTGTGCCGGCCCCGGCCCCGGCGTCGGCGAGCACCGCGTGACACCGGACGATGCGCTCGAGCCACCACTCCGTGCGCTCGGGCGACGCGGAGTATCGCTCGAGCAACGCCGGGTCGGGCAGCACGCGGCCCACCGGGATCGACCCGTTCTCGGGAATCAACGGCGCCCGCGTGACATCCGCCGCCAGCAATGAGGCGGTGCCGAGTCCGCAGTCGAAGTCGAGCACGGGCACGGATGCTGCGAGCTGCGCGCCCATCGCAAGGCCCACGCTCGTGTCGAGGGCGCTCGAGACGACGATGGGCAGGCCCGTGCGCCCGATGAGCTCGAGTGCGCGGTGGATGCCGCCGAGCGGTTGCGCCTTGATGACGAGCAGGTCTGCGGCGCCCGCCTCGGCGACGGCGAGCGGGTCGTCGGCCCGTCTCACGCTCTCGTCGGCCGCGATCGGCACCCCCATGTACTTCGTGCGGCGGCGGATCTCGACAAGCTCCTCGACGCTCTCGCACGGCTGCTCGACGTACTCGAGGTCGAACGGTGCGAGGGCGTGGATCGCGTGCTCGGCCTCGTCGACGTTCCAGCCGCCGTTGGCATCGACGCGGATGCGGCCTTCGGGGCCGAGCGCCTCGCGAACGGCGCGAACCCGTGCGACATCCTGTTCGAGCGTCTGGTCGGTGCCTGCGACCTTGACCTTCGCCGTACGGCATCCGGGGAATCGTGCGAGCACCGCGGCGACGCTGTCGGGATCGACGGCCGGCACCGTCGCATTGACGGCGATGCGGTCGCGCAGAGTAGGTGGCGGCGCGTTCCAGCCGTAGTCGACGGCAGCGGCCAGCCATGCGGATGCCTCGTGGTCGTCGTACTCGACGAACGGGGAGAACTCGGTCCACCCCTCCGGCCCCTCGAAGAGCACGGCCTCCCGCACGTCGATGCCGCGGAACCGCGTCACGAGGGGGAGGGCCACGACTCTTGCGGTGGGGAGCAGTTCATTCGGCTCGGGCAGCATGTGCCCAGTCTCGCATCCCGGGTCGCGCTGCGCCCTGTGTCGCGCCAGCCTGTAGTGTGAGCGCCCACAGGGGGAGCAGATGAACGGATTGCAGCAGCTCGGTGTCGAGGCGACCGACGACCCGGTGGCGCGCAACGTGCTGATCGGCGTCGGCGGTGTCGCACTCGTCATCGCCGTCTTCATCCCCATCGCCGCCGCGGTCGTCACCTTCGTGGTGGTCGTCACCACGTATGGCGGCTTCCTGCTCGGCGTCACCCGCTGACCGAGGCGGCCTCCGAGAGGCGCTAGCGTCGATCGGATGACCTCACACGCGAGTGGAATCTACGTCGGCCATCTGATCGGCGCATCCTTCGGAGTGGTGTTCGTGATGCGCAACGGCAGCCTGCTCGGCGAGCCGGTGCAGCTGATCGCCGCCTCGGAGCGCGCGCTCAACGCGGAATAGGCTGGGGGCATGAGCGCCATGGTGTCCGAACTGTTCGATGCGAGCGAGTGGGTCGACGCGGCATCCGCGGTCAGTGGGACTTCGGGCCTCACTGACATCACCTATCACCACTCGCTCGACGGCCGCATCGCGCGTGTCGCGTTCGACCGGCCCGAAGTGCGCAACGCCTTCCGCCCGCACACCGTCGACGAGCTGTACCGGGCGCTCGAAGACGCGCGCACGAACCCGCGCATCGGCGTGGTACTCCTCACCGGCAACGGGCCGAGCGCGAAAGACGGCGGCTGGGCGTTCTGCTCGGGCGGCGACCAGCGCATCCGCGGACGCGACGGCTACAAGTACTCGGATGCCGAGACGGCCATCGTCGATGGTGCGGGCGGCGACGCCGACGCACCGGGAAGTCATGCCGCCGTCGGGCGCTTGCACATACTCGAGGTGCAGCGGCTCATCCGCTTCATGCCGAAGGTCGTCGTCGCCGTCGTGCCCGGTTGGGCGGCCGGTGGCGGGCACTCGCTGCACGTCGTCTGCGACCTCACGATCGCGAGCCGCGAGCACGGTCGCTTCAAGCAGACCGACGCCGATGTGGGCAGCTTCGACGCGGGCTACGGCAGCGCGTACTTCGCTCGTCAGATCGGGCAGAAGTTCGCCCGCGAGGTGTTCTTCCTCGCCGAGGAGTACTCGGCCGACCGCGCCTACGAGATGGGTGCGGTCAACCGCGTCGTGCCGCACGCCGAGCTCGAGCGCGAAGCCATCGCGATGGCCCGCACCATTCTCACGAAATCGCCCACGGCGATCCGCATGCTGAAGTTCGCGTTCAACGCGGTCGACGACGGCATGGTCGGCCAGCAGGTCTTCGCGGGCGAGGCGACACGCCTCGCCTACGGCACCGACGAGGCCGTCGAGGGGCGCGATGCCTTCCTCGAGAAGCGCGAGCCCGACTGGGGCCCATACCCGTGGCACTACTGACGCGATGGCGTTCGCGGGGCGGAGTGCCGGCCGCCTTTGTAGGACGATCGCCGAAATGTAGGACACTCACGGCCCAGCCCGTCCTACACAACGCCGAACGTCCTACGAAGCGAACGAAGCGAACGAAGCGAACGGTGCGAACGGTGCGAACGGTGCGAGCGGTGCGATGCGGATGAAACCCCTCGTACAGGTTTCGGCGACGGATGTCCCGGCGCTGACCGAGGCGCTGCGCGACGCGCTCGCCGGCGGCCCTGCCGTGTGGCCGATTCCGGACGGTCGAGCGGCGACCGTCCCTTCGACAGGCTCAGGAACCGGAGGACGCGGAACGAGACCAGCTGACGGGCGAGTGGGTCTCGATACGCTGGCTGGCGCTCGCGACTCGACCGACCCGGTCGCCGTCCCCGATGACATCGCACTCGTTGTCGAGACGAGCGGATCGACGGATGCCCCGAAGCGCGTGATGCTCTCGGCTGAGGCCCTCATCGCGAGTGCCGACGCGACGGCCGACCGGCTCGGCGGGCCGGGTCGCTGGCTGCTCGCGCTGCCGGGGCACTACATCGCGGGCGCGCAGGTGCTCGTGCGATCGATCGTGGCGGGCACGACGCCGGTGGTGCTGGGCGAGGGGCCGTTCACAGCCGAGGGGTTCGCCGAGGCATCCGCTCGTCTCGCCACGGATGCGCCGCGCTACACCTCGCTCGTGCCGGTGCAGCTCGCCCGCATCATCGAGCGGGCGCAGCGCGACGCATTCGTGGCGGCGGCGCTCACCGGATACGACGCGGTGCTCGTCGGCGGGCAGGCGCTCGCGCCCGCGGTGGCAGAGCGGGCGGCGGAGCTCGGCGCCAACATCGTGCGCACCTATGGCTCGAGCGAGACCGCGGGCGGATGCGTCTACGACGGCATGCCGCTCGAGGGCGTCGGCGTGCGGGTGGTCGACCCTTCGACAGGCTCAGGGCAGCGCCCTTCGACGGGCTCAGGGCGGCGCGGCCTGGTCGAGCTCACCGGTCCCATGCTCGCGCACGGATACCTCGACGATCCGACCCGCACTGCCGCCGCGTTCACGGTCGATGCCCGCGGCACCCGCTGGTATCGCACCGGCGACCTCGGCGAACTCGACCGCGACGGCCGGCTCCGCATTCGCGGCCGCGCCGACGACGTCATCATCTCGGGCGGGGTGAAGGTCGCACTCGGCGAGATCGAGCGGGCGGTGCGCGGCGTCCCCGGATTCGGCGAGGCCGTGGTGCTCGCCGTCGTAGACGCAGAGTGGGGCCAGCGGGCCGTGGTGGTCGCACCGCAAACGGATGCCGCGGCATCCGCTGCCCTCTCGACCCTCGCCGCGGCGACCGACGAAGCCGGGCTCGCACCCGCTGCCCGGCCCGTGAGCCTCGTGGTCGTCGAGCACCTGCCGATGCTCGCCTCGGGCAAGCCCGATCGACGAGCGATCGCTGCGCTCCTCGCCTGACGATCGACCCCCACCCGCAGTGAATCACGTGTGCCGGTCTCGCGTGCCGCTCCCGACGAGCTCCGCCTGTTCCGCCTGACCCTGCGGCGGCGACTCCCGTTCAGGCAGCACGATGCGCTCCTCGAGGAACCAACGAGCGATTGCAGCACGGGTCCGGCGGCGGAGGGTCGGAGGCCCGCCTGCGAAAGGTGAAGGGATTGCCTGCGCGGTCGAGTGGTGGGCGACCAATCGCCACCGGTCGTAGACGTCGACCTGCTCATGCACTTCGACGTACTCGCCCGACGGCAATCGAACGATGCGGCCCGTCTCGTACCCGTGGAGCGCGATCTCCAAGTCCTTCTTCTGGAGGGCGATGCAGACGCGTCGGGTGATGGAGAAGGCGATGATGGGCGCGGCGAGGAGGGCGATCTGCAGGGTCAGGATGATGCCTTCGATGCTGAGTGAGAAGTGGGTGGCCACCAGATCCGCGCTCGCCGCACCCCAGAGGACGCCGTAGAACGTGACCCCTGCGACTCCGATCGAGGTGCGAGTCGCGGCATTTCGCGGCCGGTCGAGGATGTGGTGCTCGCGCCGGTCGCCGGTGATCCACGACTCGAGGAACGGGAAGAGCGCCGCCGTGCCGAGGAACACGCCGATGACGGCAAGCGGAACCAGGACGGCGAGGGTCCAGGTGCGATCGAGCCAGACGATCTCCCAGCCCCGCGGGACGAGACGGAGCGCGCCATCGAGGAAGCCCGTGTACCAGTCGGGCTGACTGCCCGCCGACGCATCACCGGGCGACGCCGGACCGAACAGCCAGATGGGATTGATCGTGACCGTGGCGGCGATGAGCACGAGGATTCCGCTGACGATGAAGAACAGTCCAGCAGCGCGGGCTGCCGCGTTCGGCAGCATCGGGATGCCCACCACATTGTCCGGGGTTCGTCCAGGGCCGGCGAACTGCGGCGGTTTGTGCACGTACGACGAGCGGACCCGCGCGGCGATGAGCACGACCATGAGTACCGGCACCACCGCAACGTGGATCGGGTACAGGTTCTCGATGATCCGGCCGGGAAACTCCCCGCCGAAGATCAGCATCGCCAGCTGGCTTCCGACGAACGGAATGCCGAGGACGATGCCCTCGACGATGCGAAGGCCCGTGCCCGAAAGCATGTCGTCCGGGAGCGCGTAGCCGCTCCAGCCGCCGAGCAGCGCGACGATGAACAGCAGGAACAGCATCACCCAGCTCGCCTGCCGTGGCCTCCGGAACGCGCCCGTGAAGAACATCGCCAGGAGCTGCACCGACAGGGACACCGGCAGCAGGAGAGCCGCCCAGTGGTGAGCCTGCCGCAGGAGCAGCCCGCCTCGTACTTCGAGTGAGACGTGCATCGTCGATGCGAACGCCTTCGACACCTCCGCACCGTGCAGCGGGATGAACGCGCCGTCGTACCGCACCAGCTCACTCGATGGCGTGTAGAAGAACATCAGCACGAGTCCCGTCAGGAAGAGCACGGCCGCGCTCGCAAGCGAGACCACCCCGAACAGGCTGGTCCAGTGGAGCGGAACCGCTCGACCGCGCAACTCGACGGTCATCGTCGAGAGTCGACGGCCGAGCGCTGTACGCGTCCGAAGATGGAGCGAGAGGCGGTCGGTGATCGGCGACCGACGCGGCCGGCCGGCGGTCAGGGTCTGGTGCATGCGAACCTCCAATGGGCTTTCAATAACAGGACCCCGTCGCGGCCCAGTTTGTGACATCCCATGCCTGTGAATCGGATGTGCGCTCCCGG
Source organism: Agromyces sp. Y575 (assembly GCF_059445445.1). Classification (NCBI taxonomy): domain Bacteria; kingdom Bacillati; phylum Actinomycetota; class Actinomycetes; order Micrococcales; family Microbacteriaceae; genus Agromyces; species Agromyces sp. Y575. Next base: position 358,266 of record NZ_JCAIUI010000002.1, on the reverse strand, counting down.
ATCGAGCCGGCGGGCCCGGCGAACTAGCATTGACTCCGTGGCGCGCCCGAAACCCCAGAAGATGAACCCCGGCGACGAGATCGCGAAGCGGGAGGCCGCGCGCGATCGACGCCGTGGCGACGCCGAATCGAACGGCAACGCCAAATCGAACGGCAACGCCCAGTCGAAGGGTGCGGCGAAGTCGAAGCGCGCTCCTGAGCGCGCGTCGGCCGCCGACTGGGTATCGGGTGCACGGCTCCGCACCCTGCCGCTCGCCATCGCGCCAGTCGCCCTCGGCACCGGCGCCGGTATCGTCGCGATCCCCGACGGGCCGTGGCACGTCGCCAGGGCGTTGCTCGCCCTCGTCGTCGCCCTCGCCCTGCAGATCGGAGTGAACTACGCCAACGACTACTCCGACGGTGTGCGCGGAACCGACGAGCACCGGGTGGGCCCGGCGCGACTCACGGGCTCGGGGGTTGCGAAGCCCAAGCAGGTGCTCGCCGTCGCCGTGAGCTTCTTCGCGCTCGCCGCGATTGCCGGGCTCGCCCTCACGGTCGTGACCGGGCAGTGGTGGATGCTCGCCGTCGGCGCGGTCGCGATCGTCGCCGCCTGGTTCTACACCGGGGGCAAGCACCCCTACGGCTACTACGGGCTCGGCGAGCTCTTCGTGTTCGTCTTCTTCGGCATCGTCGCCACAGCAGGGTCCGCCTACGTGCAGGCGCTCATGGTGAACTTCGAGGCGTGGCTCGGCGGCGTCGGCGTCGGACTCCTCGCCTGCGCCGTGCTCATGGCCAACAACCTGCGCGACGTCACGCAAGACAAGATCGCCGGCAAGCGCACCCTCGCGGTGCTCGTCGGGCCGCTCGCCGGGCGCATCCTGTTCGTGGTCTTCATGCTCGTGCCGTTCGCCATCGTCGCGTTCTTCGCGTTGCTCTACCCGACGGCGTGGCTCGTGATGTTCGCCCTGCTCGCGGCGCTGCCTGCATGTGCGATCGTGCTCACGGCGAAGACACCGCGCGAACTCATCATCGCGCTGCAGCTCACAAGCCTCACAGCCCTCGTGTACGGAGTCGGGCTCGGGCTGGCGGTCGCGCTCTGAAGCTTCCGTTGGTCGAGTAGCAAGCGTCAGCGAGCGTATCGAGACCTGGTGCCGGGTCTTGATACGGCACTGGCGGGCCTACTCTCCCAGCGGATGGCGGGGCTATTCGGCGGGCGGGCGCCGCTCGACGCCTGCGTCTTCGGCTTCGTCGTCTTCGTTCACGAGCGGCGTTTCGCGATGGCGCGCGGCGTAGAGATCGCTCGACATCGACTCACGCGGCCGGCGCAGGAAGAGCAGCGACGCGCTGAGACCGAAGACCGCGGCGATCGCAGCCGAGATCCACGGTTCGACCTCGGCAATGAGCAGCACCGCGAGCGGAACGGCGAACAACAGCACCCGCAGCACGGTGTACCAGATCCAGACGGGCACGGACTTCACCCTCACAGTGTAGGTCGCCGCGGCTGGGCGCACTCACAGCCGCGGCGCGCGCTGGCGCGCCTAGACTGAGGTCATGGCCCGGCTGCTCTTCGGACTCGGCGTCGCCGCCGTGATCTTCACGATCTACGCCGTCGCCGACTGCGCGTTCTTCGACCGAACGCGTGTTCGTGGTCTCCGACGCGGCTGGTGGATCGTCATCATCCTCTTCGTGCCGATCATCGGCGCCCTGCTCTGGTTCATCATCGGTCGTGGTCGCGCCGAGCGACTGCCCGGCGGGCGGGCACGCACCGTCGCCCCCGACGACGATGCCGACTTCCTTCGTCAGCTGGGCAGCGATGCCGCGCAAGATGAGCGGATCCGGCGGCTCGAGCAGGAGCTCGCCGACTTCGACTCCGGCGCCGAGAATGGCGCGAACGACGACGGTGAGACAGGCGGCTCGCGCGGCACCGACCGCAAACGACCCGACTCCCCTGAGACGCCGGGCGAGGCCGGTCCGTCCGGCCGCCCGAATGGCTGAGCCGACGCCCCACCGAACGCCCGGCAGCAGTCCAGCGAGCGTCGCTTCGCTGGCATTGCTCGCGGCGTTCGTGCGCGCGGGCGTCGTCGATCTCGTCGTCGCTCCGGGGTCTCGCTCCCAGGCGCTCGCTCTTGCTGCCGCTGAACTCGAACGCGTCGGAGCGGTGCGCCTGCACGTGCGCATCGACGAGCGCGGTGCAGCGTTTCTCGCGCTCGGCCTCGCCGTCGAGTCGGGGCGGCCGGTCGCGGTCATCACGACGTCGGGCACGGCAGTCGCGAACCTGCACCCGGCCGTGCTCGAGGCGCACCATTCGGGGGTGCCACTGATCGTGCTGTCCGCCGATCGGCCGGCAGAGCTCCGCGGCATCCGTTCGAACCAGACCACGATGCAGCCGGGCATATTCGCCGGTGCGGTGCGTCTCGAGCGCGACGTCGCGCCGCCAGAGGGTGCGGCGGGTGAAGCGGATGCCGCCGCACACCTCGCTCGCGAGGCCGTCGCAGCCGCGCTCGGGCGCGATGCCGACGGCTGGCCGGTGCCCCATCCCGGCCCGGGACCGGTGCACCTGAACCTGCAGTTGCGCGAGCCGTTGTCGGCCGCCATCCCGGCCGATTCGGTGCCGACGTTCGCTGAGCGCGACCCGTTCGCTGAGCGCGACCCGTTCGCCGAGCGTGACCTGTTCGCTGAGCGTGACCCGTTCGCTGAGCCTGTCGAGGTGAACCGCCCCGCGAGTGTCGGGCTCCCTTCGACGAGCTCAGGGGACGGTGTGACCCCTGTCGCGCTCATCGCGTCTGGGCCGCGAACGGTCGTCGTCGCCGGGGCGGGTGCCGGGCCGGTTGCCGAGCGTTTCGCCCGCGATGGCGGTTGGCCGCTGCTCGCCGAGGTGACGAGTGGCGCCCATTTCGGGCCCAACCTCGTCGTCGCCTACCGCGAGCTGCTGCGCGAGCCCGGATTCGGCAATGAGATCGAACGGGTCGTCGTCTTCGGGCATCCGACGCTCGCGCGGGAGGTGGTGGCGCTCGTGCAGCGAGAGGGCGTCGAGACGATCGACGTCGCGCCGTGGGGCATCGAGTGGTTCAACCCCGGACGTCGGGTCGCACGGTTCGAGCGTGCCGTTCGCGCGGAGCCGCACCCGCCGACGGTGGAGGAGCGCGCCTGGGTCGGTCGCTGGGTGCACGCGAGCCGTATCCTCGTCGAGTCGGGCCTGCCCACTGCGCCGGCGCAGCGCAGCGGCATCGACGAGACCGGGCACGTCTCGGACTTCGAGGCTCAGCGGGAGTACATGAAGGCGCAGCTCGCCGCCGTGCGTGCGCCCATCACGCGGCGCATGCTGGTCGAAGCCGTCTGGTCGGCGACCTGGCCGCACGACCGGCTGGTGTTCGGAGCGTCCCGCCTGATTCGCGACGCCGATCGAGTAGTGCCGGGGCGCCGCATCCGGGTGCATGCCAACCGAGGGCTCGCCGGCATCGACGGCACCGTCGCAACCGCGGTGGGCATCGCGATCGCGAGTCAGTCAGCGCTTCCAGATGCGACCGGTAGGGCGGCGGATGTCGCGGCGCCCTCGCCGGGGGTCGCCCATGCTGCCCGGGCGGGGGTCACTCGCGCGATCATCGGTGATCTGACGCTGCTGCACGACGTCGGCTCGATGCTCATCGGCGAAGGCGAATCACGGCCCCGAGTGCAGCTGATCGTCGGCAATGACGGCGGCGGTTCGATCTTCGACTCACTCGAGGTCGCGGCATCCGCCCCCGCCGAAGCGTTCGACCGGGTGCAGTTCACACCGCAGAGCGTCGATCTGGCAGCCCTCGCCGCAGCCTACGGCTGGGCCTACGTTCGGGCGACCACGCGCGGCGAGCTCGACGAAGCGCTCGGCACCCGCATCGAGGGGCCGTCGATCCTCGAGGTGCCGCTGCCGCGCTGAGGCGCTTTCGTCGGCCCGGTTCCACCCGACCCGGCTCCGCCTGGCCCGGTTCCGCCCGGCCAGGCCGGCCCCGCCACGCTGCCCGGCGCGGCTCCGAATCGGCGTCGTGGCGGCTGTCGGCACTTGCCGCGGCATCCGTTCGCTCGGCAGGATGGAACCTGTGCGACGCCGCGTCGCGCGAGGGAGCGTGACATGAGCCGCGAGTCATACTGGACCGCAGACCCCGCCGAGCTGCTGCGGGTGGGTGCGGGGTTCGAGTTGTCGAAGACCGATTCGCACGCGCACCCGGGCTTCGACGGCGACAAGGAGGCTGGACAGGCGGCGCTCGCCGAGGGTGCCGAGATCCTCGCCGAGCTGCAGGAGCAGCTCTTCGCGATGAGCCGCTTGGGAGATGAGCGGCGCATCCTGCTGGTGCTGCAGGCGATGGACACGGCGGGCAAGGGCGGCATCGTGAAGCACGTGATGGGCGCGGTCGACCCGCAAGGCGTGCAGTTCGCCGCATTCAAGAAGCCGACCGCTGAAGAGCTCGAGCACGACTTCCTGTGGCGCATCCACAAGCAGGTGCCGGGCGCCGGAATGATCGGCGTGTTCGACCGCTCGCATTACGAAGACGTGCTCATCGGCCGGGTGCGCGAGCTCGCACCGCCCGCCGAGATCGAGCGGCGGTACGGGGCGATCAACGAGTTCGAGGCCGAGCTCGCAGCGGCGGGGACGACGATCATCAAGGTCATGCTGCACATCTCGCGCGACGAGCAGAAGGCCCGCCTGACCGAGCGACTCGTCCGCCCAGAGAAGCACTGGAAGTTCAACCCCGGCGACGTCGACGAACGACTCCTCTGGGAGAATTACGCCGAGGCGTACCAGCTCGTCTTCGAGCGTACGGCGGCAGCGGATGCCCCGTGGTTCGTCATTCCCGCCGACCGCAAGTGGTACGCGCGGCTGGCCGTGCAGCACTTGTTGATCGATGCGCTCGAGGCGATGCATCTCGAGTGGCCGAAGGCCGACTACGACGTGGCAGAGCAGCAGGCGCGGCTCGCCGCGAGTTGATCCTCGCCGCGAGTTGATCGAGGAGCCACTGCACTTTGAGGCCGTCCATGAGCGCGACGAGGTCGGCGAGGATCGTGACCGCGTCGAGCGTCGAGCTCAGCCGCCGAAGGCCTCGACGATCGGCCGGAACTTCATGACCGTCTCGGCGAGTTCGTCGGTCGGCACCGAGTCGTGCACTATGCCGCAGCCGGCATATGCGGTGACCGTACCGTCGGGGTCGACCTGGGCGCACCGCAGTGCGATCGCCCACTCGCCGTCGCCGTTGCCGTCGATCCACCCCACGGGGCCGGCGTAGCGGCCACGGTCGAAGCCCTCGAGTTCGGCGATCACAGGCAGCGCGAGACGGCGCGGCGTGCCGGCGACCGCCGCGGTCGGATGCACCGCCTGCACGAGGTCGAGCGAGCTCGAGCCGTCGCCGAGCGTGCCCTTGAGGTCGGTCGCGAGGTGCCAGAGGTTCGGCAACTGGAGGGTGAAGGGCTCGGGGCTCGTGTCGAGCCGCGCGGTGTGCGGCGCGAGCCGTTGCACGGCACTCTGCACGGCGAGCGCGTGCTCGGCGCGGTCCTTCTCCGAGGCGGTGAGGGCGACGGCGCGTTCGCGATCCGACGCTTCGCCGGCCCCGCGCGACGTGGTGCCGGCGAGCACCCGCGCCGAGACGGTGCCATGGTCGACGCGCACGAGCGTCTCGGGGCTCGCCCCGATGAGCCCGTCGACGGCGAAGACCCAGGTGTCGGGGTAGTCCTCGGCGAGACGGTTGATCGTGGCGCGAAGGCCCGCGTCTTCGTGGAGTTCGCCGACGAGTTGCCGGGCGAGCACGACCTTCTCGAACTCCCCGGCGTCGATACGCCGCACAGCCTCGGCGACGGCCGCTTCATATGCCTCGGGCGGCACGGATCCGGGTGCGAAGGCGACGCGCGGCACCTGCCGTTTCGGCGCGGGTTCGGGCAGGGCGACCTCGGCGGATCCGGCGGAGCCCGCGGCATCCGCTGCCTCGTCGTCGCCCGTGTCGAGCGTGATGCGCGTGACCCACGCGCGGCCGTCGCGCCGGCCCATCACGAGTTCGGGCACGAGGAGCACGCTCGTCGAGGCGGACTCGTCGGCGAACGCGAACGCGCCGAAGGCGACGAGCCCGGTGCCCGGCAGTCCGACGCGGTCGTCGATCTCGGCGAGTGCGGCGAGTTCGGTCCATGCCGCGGCTGCGTCTTCGACGCGGCTCGGCCCGCTGGTCTCGATACGCAGCGTCTCGCCGAGGCCCACGATGCCCTCGCCGCGGCGCATCCAGACGAGCGGATGCCGCGGATCGGCGCGTGGGATGAGCGGTTCGGTCTCCTCGACCGCCACCGTGCGAACGCGGAGGCGTACGCTCGCAGCCTGCCCCGCGCCATCCTTCTGACTCACCGCCTCAGCCTACGCCGCGCTTTCGGGTCGCTCGCCGTCGCGTGAACCATCGCTGCGGACTGCGTCGTGCTGGGTTTCGATTCGAAGCCGGCGTCGTGCTCGTCGCGGCTTTCGATTCATGTTGCGGATTTCGATATGCCAGTTCCGCCTCATCGATGAGGCGGAACTGGCAGACGCCAGATTTCACTTCTTCTCAGGCGGAGCGAGCACCAGGCGGGATGTGAGCGGATGCTGCAGGGGGCAAAGGGGGTGGCCGTTGGCGCGGGCCGAGGATGACGCGGGTCGGGATGGCGCGGGTCGGGGATGGCGCGGGTCGCGGATCACGCGGGTGGCGGATGACTGCGGGGGCGGATCGCCGGGTGTGGTGGTGGTTGGGGTGGGTGCCGAGCGGGTGGACCGATTGGCACGTTGCCGATGGGTGCGGAGGGGTCGAACGGCGCGGGCGGCTCCGCCGTAGAATCGAGGGATGACCCGCGCAGACCTCGGCAAGCAGCCCGAACAGGTGTCGGCGATGTTCGATCGCGTCGCCGCGAACTACGACCGCACGAACAACGTGCTCTCGGTGGGCAACGCGCCGCTGTGGCGGGTCGCAACCACGCGTGCGGTCGACCCGAAGCCCGGGCAGCGCATCCTCGACGTCGCGGCGGGCACCGGTACGTCGAGTGCGAGCCTCGCGAAGTCAGGGGCATCCGTCGTCGCCGCCGATTTCTCGCCGGGCATGATCGAGGTCGGCCGTCAGCGGCAGGCCGGCGTGCAGAACCTCGTGTTCGTCGAAGCCGACGCCACGAAGCTGCCCTTCGGCGACGACGAGTTCGACGCCGTGACGATCTCGTTCGGCCTGCGCAACGTCAACGAGCCGAAACAGGCCATCGCCGAGTTCTTCCGCGTGACGAAGCCCGGTGGGCGTCTCGTGATCTGCGAGTTCTCGACCCCGCCCGCCGGCCTCGTGCGCACCGGTTACGGCATCTACCAGCGTTACGTCATGCCGCCGCTCGTGAAGCTCTCGAGCTCGAACGACACGGCATACGACTACCTCAACGAGTCCATCGGCGCGTGGCCCGACCAGGCGACGCTCGCCGGCTGGATCCGCGAAGCCGGGTACACGGATGTCGCGTGGCGCAACCTCACCCTCGGCGTCGTCGCTCTGCACCGCGCCGTGAAGCCACGCACGTCGCCGGTCGAGCGCAGGATCGAGTAGGCGCGCCAGCACCGTATCGAGACCCATTGGCCAGTCTCGATACGCGCCCTCCTTCGTCGGGCGCTACTCGACCACCGGACCCCCGGTAGGCTAGGCAACGTGAAACCGAGTCACCCGGTCGCCCGTCGAGGCTCATCGCTCGCCGCGAATCTCGGCCTCAGCGAACGCGTCTTCGCCTCCTCCGCCGACAAGGCCATGGCCAAGGCGATCGACGACGGACTCAACCGTGTCGAAGCCGGCCTCCTCGACGAGGTGCGATTCGCCGACACGATCGCGGATGTCTCGACGCGCTACCTGCTCGAAGCGGGCGGCAAGCGCGTGCGACCGATGCTCACGCTGTTGACCGCGCAGCTCGGCGCGGGCGTCACTGACGACGTGGTCACCGCGGCGCAGGCGATCGAGATCACGCACCTCGCCAGCCTGTACCACGACGACGTCATGGACGACGCCGACCGGCGCCGAGGTGTGCCGAGCGCGCAGGCGGTGTGGGGCAACTCGGTAGCCATCCTCACAGGCGACCTGCTCTTCGCCCGAGCCAGCCAGCTCATGGCCGGGCTCGGCGAGGAAGCCATCCGCATGCAGGCCACCACGTTCGAGCGACTCGTGCTCGGCCAGCTGCACGAGACGGTCGGCCCGCAGCCGGGCGACGACCCCATCGCGCACTACATCCAGGTGCTCGCCGACAAGACCGGTTCGCTCATCGCAGCTGCAGCCCAGTCGGGCATCATCTTCTCGGGCGCCGATCTGGGATTCGAGGCTCCGATCATCGAGTTCGGCGAGAAGATCGGCGTTGCGTTCCAGCTCGTCGACGATGTCATCGATCTCTCGCCGCAGTCCGCAGAGACCGGCAAGGTGCCCGGCACCGATCTGCGTGCCGGCGTCGTGACGCTGCCGATGCTCTGGCTCGCCGAGCAGGCGAAGACCGATGCGACATCCGCTGCCCTGCTTGAACGCATCGAGCGCGACGTGGTCACGATAACCGACCCCGATGCACTCGGCGACCCGCTCGACACGAACACGCTCGCGTCTCGAATCGTGCCGTCGCGGGCGACCGTCGATGCGATCGTCGCCGAATTGCGGCAACACGAAGCCACGCGCGCTACGCTCGCTGAGGCCCACCGTTGGGCACGCGAGGCCGTTGCGGCCCTGGCGCCGCTGCCCGAGGGCAGCGTGAAGAAGGCGCTCACGCGATTCGCCGAGACGGTCGTAGAGCGCGAGAGCTGATGGAGCTGATGGAGACCACGTACGTGACGAGGAACAAGCTGAGACTGGCGATCGTCGGGGCCGGCCCTGCGGGCATCTACGCCGCGGACATCCTGCTGAAGGCCGAACGCAACTTCGACGTCTCGATCGACCTCTTCGATCATCTGCCCGCGCCCTACGGGCTCGTGCGCTACGGCGTCGCCCCCGACCACCCGCGCATCAAGGGCATCATCACCGCGCTTCGCGAGGTGCTCGACCGCGGCGATATCCGCATTTTCGGCAATGTGCGTTTCGGTGAAGACATCACACTCGATGACCTGAAGAAGCACTACAACGCGGTCATCTTCGCGACGGGTGCGGTGACGGATGCCTCGCTCAACGTGCCCGGCGCCGAGCTCGAGGGTTCGTACGGGGCCGCCGAGTTCGTGAGCTGGTTCGACGGGCACCCCGATTTCCCGCGCACCTGGCCGCTCGGCGCCCGCGAGGTCGCCGTCATCGGCAACGGCAACGTCGCACTCGACGTGTCGCGCATCCTCGCGAAGCACGTCGAAGACCTGATGCCCACCGAGATTCCGTCGAACGTCGCCGCAGGCCTTGCAGCGTCGCCGGTGACGGATGTGCACGTGTTCGGGCGTCGCGGCCCGACCTCGGTGAAGTTCACTCCGCTCGAGCTGCGTGAACTCGGCGAGCTGCGCGACGTCGACATGATCCTCCACGACGAGGACTTCGACTACGACGACGCGGCTCGCGCAGCGGTGTCGGGCAACAAGCAGGTCTTCGTCATCGACAAGGTGCTGAACCAGTGGCGCCAGCGCGCCCTTCGACAGACTCAGGATCCGGATGCCACAAAGGCCTCCCGCCGCCTGCACCTGCACTTCTTCGCGAAGCCGCTCGAGATCGTCGACGATGGCACCGGCCGGGTCGGCGCGATCCGCTGGGAGCGCACCGCTCCCGACGGCGAGGGCGGCGTCGTCGGCACCGGCGAGATCCGCGAGCTGCCCGTGCAGGCCGTGTACCGCGCCGTCGGCTACTTCGGCTCGCCGCTGCCCGGCATACCCTTCGACAAGAAATTCGGCGTCATTCCGAACCACGAGGGCCAGGTGCTGATCCTCGACGAGGAGTCGGGCGAAGCACGCCAGATGTACGGCGTCTACGCCACCGGGTGGATCAAGCGCGGGCCGGTCGGGCTCATCGGGCACACGAAGTCCGACGCGATGGAGACGATCAAGCACGTCATCAATGATCTCGGCAATTGGTGGACCCCCGAGTCGCCGTCGGAGGAATCCGTCGTCGAGATGCTCGAGTCTCGTGGCATCCGCTACACCGACCTCGACGGCTGGCACCGCCTCGACGAGCGCGAGCAGGAACTCGGTTCGGCCGAGGGCCGCGTGCGCATCAAGGTCGTGCCCCGCGACGAGATGATCGACATCTCGCGCGACGACGCGTAGAGCCCCTCGCTGGTCGAGTAGGCCCGCCAGGGCCGAATCGAGACCCGTTCGCGTAGGCCCGTCAGGGCCGTATCGAGACCCGTCGCGTAGGCCCGTCAGGGCCGTATCGAGACCCGTCGCGTAGGCCCGCCAGGGCCGTATCGAGACCCGTCGCGTAGGCCCGCCAGGGCCGAATCGAGACCCGTCGCGTGCAGCGGGCGCCTCGACCCTGTTGACAACCGGGAGGCCGCCCCGTCGCCGGCCAGTACGCTGCTCACCATGTCTTTCGAGTGGTCGACCGTGTCGACGGCGGCCGGCTCGGCCCTCGTCGGCTTCGCCCTCGGCTGGTGGCCGCTGGCGCACTGGGCGAGACGGTCGATGCAGAGCGAGCGGATGTCGCAGCAGACGGTGCGCCTGAGCGCCGCCGTCGTGACCGCCGCCGTCTTCGGCGCGCTCGCCCTGAGGTTCGGTTCGTCGTGGGCGCTGCCGGCGCTGCTCGCCTTCGCCGTGTGCGCCACCGTACTGTCGATCGTCGATCTCGCCGAGAAGCGCCTGCCGAATGCCGTCGTCTTTCCGGCCTTCGCTGCCGTGGCGATTCTGCTGGTCCCGGCGACGTGGGCCGCCGGCACGTGGATGTCGCTCGCGTGGGCGATGGTCGGGGCTGCAGCGATGTTCGCCGTGTACCTGCTGCTGGCGCTGATCTCGCCATCGTCGATGGGCATGGGCGACGTGAAGCTCGCGCTCGTGATCGGCGTGCTGCTCGGCTGGTTCGGTCTCTCGGCGTGGCTCCTCGGGCTGCTCGCCGCCTTCCTGGTCGGGGGCGTGGTCGCGATCATCGCGCTCGCGCTTCGCCGCGTCACGCTGCGCGGTTCGATCCCGTTCGGGCCGTCGATGCTCGCCGGCGCGCTGCTCGCGGTGCTCTTCGTCGGCCCGTGATCGCGAGGCGTGGCGCTGCATGCCTCAGCGCCCCGCGAATCGGGGTCAGTAATCGGGGTCGGTAAGCTGAGCACGAGCGAGGGGAGGCGCCGTGGCGATCGTCGAGACGAGCACCGAACGCTGGAGTCCAGATGTGCTCGGCGAGCAGTTCGAACAGCTCACCCTCCCGCTCGGACACGACAGTGAGGGCGAGGTCGTGGCCACCCTCGTGCGGCACCGGCCGTCGTGGCGCCCACGGCTGACGCGAGGCGCGGCATCCGGAGCCGATGTGCTCTACGTGCACGGCTGGAGCGACTACTTCTTCAACCCCGAACTCGCCGAATACTGGTCGAACGCCGGCGCCCGCTTCTTCGCACTCGATCTGCGCAAGTACGGCCGCAGCCTGCGCCCCGGCCAGACCCCGGGCTTCATCACCGACCTCGCCGACTACGACGCCGACATCGGTGCCGCGCTCACCGCGATGGGCCATGGGGCGACGGATGGCTCGGAGTCGGCGGATGCCGCGGCGACTCGCAGCACCGCCCGGCCGCTGATCCTGCTCGGTCACTCGACGGGCGGCCTCACGCTCAGCCTCTGGGCCGCCCGGCATCGTGGTCGCGCCGCCGCCCTGGTGCTCAACAGCCCGTGGCTGGAGTTCCAGGCGAGCAAGGTGGGGCGGGAGGCGCTCGCGCCGGTGATCGGCTGGGGCGCGAAGGTCAACCCGCTCGCTCCGCTGCCGAACGTCGACCTCGGGTTCTACACGCGCACGGTCGCGAAGGAGCAGGACGGCGAGTGGTCGTACAACCACGACTGGCGGCCTGATCGGGGGTTCACGACGCATCCGGCGTGGCTGACTGCCGTGCTCGCCGGTCACGCCACCGTCGCCGCCCGCATCGACGTCGGCGCCCCCGTGCTCACGGTGTTGTCGAAGCGATCGACGCTTGCGGCGCGATGGGAACCTGCGATGGCCTCGAGCGACATCGTGCTCGTCGTCGACGAGATCGCCGAGCGTACCCTCCGTCTCGGGCAGACGGGTGCAGTGTCGCGCATCGACGGCGCCCTGCACGACGTGTTCCTGTCCCGCGGCCCCGTGCGAGCCGCGGCCTACGCGGCGATCACGCGGTGGCTGCGCGGCTACGCCCCGCCCCGCGCGCGCTGACGCGCCCCGCCCGCGCCCACGCACCGCCCGCTCCTACGCACTCTCTCCTCGCACTCTCGCCCGCGCGCACGCACTCTCGCCCGCTCGCCCGCTCGCCCGCTCGCACTCTCGCCCGCCCGCGCGCGCTGACGCGCCCCGCCTCCGACGATGGTTTGCGCGTGAGAGGACACATCCCGTGCAACCGCAGCGGCGCAAAACGTCGTCGGAAGCGAAGTGGGAGGGGGAGGGGTGCGGGGGAGGGAGAGGGGGAAAGAGGACTCGGCCTCCACAGGGCGGTGCGTGCGGAACTCTCCACGGGAGCGTGCCTGCGAACTTCGAGCCGGCTCCGCCGCAGCATGATCGACGGATGCCCCATGGACTGATCGTCAACGAGAACGGGTTCATACTCGCCCGCGACGCCCGCGCGGCAGGCCGTAAATCGAGTCTCGATCGAGCCCTCTCCGCCGACGAGATCGAACGGGTGAGGCGGGGCGTCTACGTGGTCCGGTCCGAGCCCGACCCCGCGATGAGCAACGCCGAGCGACGAGCAGTGACCTATCGTCAGCAGGTTCGCGCCGCAGCCCAGACGATGAACGCGCCGATCTTCGCCTCGTACTCGGCTGTGGCGTTGCACGGTCTTCCGATCTACGGTGCGTGGCCGCACACCATCTTCGTGCTCTCGCCTGATCGGCACGGCCATCGTCGCAACGGACTCACGGCGATCGCGCGGCACCACGACGCTGAAACGGAGCTCATCGACGGATGCGTCACCACCTCAGTCGAGGCGTCCCTCATTCAGCTCGCGCGCGACGCCCCGCTCGGAGCGGCGCTGACAGCGGTCGACGCGGCGATTCGAACGACGCGCCCCGCAACCCACCCGCCGAAGACCACGATCGAACGTCTACGGACTGAACACGAGCGGATGGGTCGCTATACGGGCATTCGGAAGGTCCGAGCGGTGCTCGAGCGCGCACGCCCGCTGTCGGATACGCCGCTCGAGACGTGCAGCCGTCTGGTCATCGAGGAATGGGGGTTCCCCGAGCCGGAGCTCCAGCATCGACTCTGGTTGCCCGATATCGGACGGGCGGCGTTCCTCGACTTCTACTGGGCGGAGTTCGGCATCGGTGCCGAGGCGGACGGGCGCGGAAAGTACCTCGGGAGCGGGGATGTCGCGGCATCCGCCCAGACGGTCATCGTCGAGAAGGACCGCGAGAATGCCATTCGTAGACAGTTGCGCGGCTTCGACCGATGGGACTGGCACGAGATGCGGCAACGCGCCCCCGTGCGGGCACGCCTCGGTGCGGCTGGACTCCCGATCGTGCGCCCCTCGATCCGTCTGCTCTGACGTTCCGACGACGGTTCACGCCCGAGAGGACGCGCCGCGAGCGACCGCAGCGCCGCAAACCGTCGCACGAAGCGCGAGCATCAAGCGCGAGCGTCAGCGGAAGTTCACGAACTGCAGCGCGACGTCGAGATCTTTGCCCTTGAGCAGCGCCATCGTGGCCTGCAGGTCGTCGCGGCTCTTCGACGTGACGCGGATCTCGTCGCCCTGGATCTGGCTCTTCACGCTCTTCGGCGCCTCGTCGCGGATGATCTTCGACACCTTCTTCGCGTTCTCGGAGTCGATGCCGGCCTTCATGGTCGTCTCGATGCGGAACTCCTTGCCCGAAGCGAATGGCTCGCCTGCATCGAGCGAGCGCAGGGAGATGCCTCGCTTGATGAGCTTCGCCTCGTACACCTCGAGGATCGCCTTCGCACGCTCTTCACTGTTGGCCTTGATCAGCACCTTCTCGCCGGACTGCTCGATCGACGCGCCGATGTTCTTGAAGTCGTAGCGCTGCGCGACCTCCTTCTGCGCCTGGTGGAGGGCGTTGTCGGCCTCCATCTGGTCGACCTTGGAAACGATGTCGAACGTTGCATCTGCCATGCGCGCCAGTTTAGCGATGAGCGGATGCCGCGAGCAGGGGCTTGCGGGTTCGACCCGGGTGTCGGCGGCGAGTCAGGCCGGCGGGCGGGCCGTCGAGGAGCGCACGCGCAACTCGTACGGCAACGGGGTCGCGGTGGGCGTCGCGGCATCCGTCGTGCTCGGTTCGAGCTCGTCCATCAGGATCTCGACCGCCATCTCGCCCTGCACTCGCGGGAACTGCGCGACCGTCGTGAGGCCGAAGAAGTCGGAGAGGTCGTGGTCGTCGATGCCGGCGATGGAGACGTCACGGGGCACGACGAGCCCGAGGTCGCGCGCGGCGAGCAGGGAGCCCATGGCCATCTCGTCGGAGGCGGCGAAGATCGCCGTTGGCCGGCCGTGGGGGGCCCCGAGGATCTGCTTGGCGGCGTGGTAGCCGCCGCGGATGGTGAAGTCGGCGGGTGAGAAGAGGCGCGGGTCGACGTCGATGCCCGCGTCGCGGAGCGCCGCCTCGTAGCCGATGCGGCGATTGGTGGGCAGGTGGAAGTCCATGTCGAATTCGAGGTCGCCGCCGATGTGCGCGATGCGGGTGTGACCGAGCCCGATGAGGTGCTCGGTCGCGAGCCGGGCGACCGCGACGTCGTCGATCGTGAGCGTGCGCACGCCGGGGATGGGGCCGCCGACGCCGACGAGCGGCTTGCCGAGCTCGTGCAGTCGCGTGACTTCGCGTTCGGTGAGTTCGAGCGAGACGGCGATCACCGCGTCGACACGCTGGCGAAGCAGGAAGTGCTCGAAGACGCTCGAACGCTCCTGCCCGTCGCCCGAGAGGTTGTACAGCGTGAGGTCGTAGCCGCTGCGGAGAAGCGACTGCTGCGCGCCCTCGAGCACTGAGGAGAAGAACCAACGGTTCAGGAACGGGATGACGACACCGATGTTTCGGGTGCGCCCCGACGCGAGGCTCGACGCATTCGACGAGACGACGTAGCCGAGTCGCGCGGCTGCCTCTTCGACCTTCGCCTTCGACGTGGGGGAGACGTGACCGCGGCCGCTGAGCGCGCGCGACACCGTCGCGGTGGACACGCCCGCGAGTCTCGCGACCTCTTCGATGCCGGCCATGGCTCCTCATTCCCGGCCTCGCCGAGTCGGTTCCCGGCCTCGCCGAGTCAGGTCCCCGGCCTCGCCGAGTCAGGTCCCCGGCCTCGCCGAGTCAGAGGAATCCTACCGCCCGGCCCCGTGCGGTCCTGGCGCCGGGCTCGCCCATGTACCGCGTGGCGCGTTGCCTCTGCCCACAGGGTGCGGTAGAAATGCCTGTCGGGGCCGGCTCACGGGGGTAGCGGCTTGCCCGCACTCGCCGTCTCGAAGGGAATACGCCCGTGAAGTGGCTCAAAGGCATCGCAGTGGCGTTGGTCGTGATCTTCGCCCTCTTCTACATGATCAGTCGGCCGGAAGACGCCGCGAACGTCGTGCAGGGCGCGTTCGGCGCGGTCGTCTCGGCCTCCGAAGCAGTGGGCAGGTTCTTCACCTCGCTCGCCACGTGAGGTCGTGAGCGTGTTCGGCTTCGATCCTCACGTCGAACGGCACCTCATCGCCGACGAGGGAGAGGTGGTCGTCGACGAGGTGCGCAAGCACTGGGCCGCGATCGCCGGCGCGATCCTCGAGGTGCTCGCCGCGGTGCCGGCGCTGATTCTCTTGGCCTGGGTGCCGCAGCAGTTCTACTGGTTCCCGCTCTTCCTCGCGCTCTTCCTCGTCGTTCACGGGCTGTGGCGCATTCTGCAGGCCCGAATGGACCGCTTCGTGATCACCAATATGCGGGTGTTCCGCGTGCACGGCATCCTGTCGCAGCGCATCGCCACCATGCCGATCTCGCGAATCCTCGACATCTCGGTGCACACCCCGCTCATCGGCCGCGTCTTCGGCTACGGGCACTTCGTCTTCGAGTCGGCGGCGCAAGACCAGGGTCTCCGGGAGATCCGGTTCGTCGGTTCCCCCAACCAGCGCGGGGCGACGATCCAGCGGGTCATCCAGCGCTCCGGCCTGCGGGGCCCCGCTCGCCCCATGGACCGCGACGAGCAGCATGACCATGCTCCGCGAGAGCGCCGCTACGACCCTGCGCCGCAGCCAGATCTCTACGACACCACCCCGCCGAGCGACCAGAACGACACCGCCGAAATGCCCTGGTGGCGCGCGTCGAACTGAGGTGGCGCGCGTCGAACTGAGGCGCAGCGGCATCCGCTTCGTGAATTTCAGGTCGTCGGATGCCTCGCGGAGGGCGGCGCGACGGCGGGCTGAGCGCCGATTTCTCGCACCGGCCCCCTCCGGGTATCCTTGACAGGCTCCCGGTTGTGTGCAGAACGTGGCCGGGCGCGATGGCGAGTTACCCAAGCGGCCAAAGGGATCTGACTGTAAATCAGACTGCTCAGCATTCGGGGGTTCGAATCCCTCACTCGCCACCAGTGAAGCCCCGGTTCGCCGGGGCTTTCGTGGTTCCAGCCGGCGCGGGTGACGGATGCCTCGCGGCGAGACGACGCCGAGCGGGCTAGCGTGAAGGCATGAGTGAACTCGAGTCTGCCGGTGCCCACGAAGCGACGACCACCGACGGGGCACCGGATGTCGAGGCATCCGCTGCACTGCTCGACCTCGCCCGACGCATCGCCGTGCAGGCGGCGGAGTTCGCGCTCGAAGAGCGGCGCGGGGGCGTGAGCGTCGCCGCCACGAAATCCTCGCCCGTCGACGTCGTCACCGCGGTCGATCGTGACACCGAAGCACTCATCCGCCGACTCATCCTCGAAGCTCGGCCCGACGACGGAATCCTCGGCGAAGAAGACGCCGGCCACATCGGCACGAGCGGCATCAACTGGGTCGTCGACCCGATCGACGGCACGGTGAACTTCCTCTACGACATCCCGGCCTGGTCGATCAGCATCGCCGTCGTCGACGGACCGCCCGAGCCCGGCACGTGGACCGCACTCGCCGCCGTCGTCGTCAACCCCGTCACCGACGAGGTGTTCGAGGCGAGCGCCGGGGGCGGGGCGCGACTCGGCACGCGCGAGCTCCAGGTGAACGCGGATGTCCCGCTGGGTCTCGCCCTCGTCGGCACCGGCTTCTCGTACTCGGCCGAGAGCCGGCGTGCACAGGCCGCGGTGCTGTCGACCGTGCTGCCGGAAGTACGGGACATCCGTCGTGCCGGCTCCGCCGCCCTCGACCTCTGCGCCGTCGCCGCCGGCCGCCTCGACGCGTACTACGAACGCGGCCTGAACCCGTGGGATCACGCGGCCGGCGCGCTGATCGCCCGAGAAGCCGGCGCCCGCGTCGGCGGCCCGGAGGGTGGGGCCGCGACAGTGGAGCTCGTGCTCGCTGCCGCTCCCGGCCTCTATGTCGAACTCGCAGCGACGCTCCGTAGGGCCGGCCTGCAGGCGTGATGTGTCGGATGTGCCGCGAGCGGCGGGTGCTCCGTGGCGACACGCCGCAGCGCTCGGTCGAGGGTCGATCCCGGGTTCACACGGATGTCGCGGCCCTCGAGTGCCGAGGCATCCGACGATCTCCATTCCACGTGGCGCGCATTGCCGAGAAAGGCTAGTCTTTACCAATCCGTTATCTCGGCTTGATGCCGGGATGAGCACCTCCCCAACATCCCTGTTCACTCACCGACGCCGAGAGTCCCCCCTACGTGCTCGAGTCCCCCCTCGTGCCCGACGGTTCATCGCCAGGCACCCAAGCACCGTCGCTGCCCGAGCGACCCCTGACTCGACGTGAACTGCGTGAACGCGAGGCGGCTGCGGCGAATCCTGCGGGTTCTGCGCAGGAGTTCCTGGCGCCGGTGAATCAACCGAGCTTCGACGAGTTGTTCGGCCTTGGGGGCGGTGCTGCACCGTCGGCGGCGGTCGCGGGCTCGACGCCTTCGGCTGCCAGCTCTGCTGCGACCCCGGTTGCGACTGGTGCCCAGTGGCATCCCGCCTCGGTTGCGCCTGCGGATGCATCCTGGCAGCCGAGCCCGGTGGATCCGCCGGTCGGGGCGACGGATGCATCCTGGCAGCCGAGTCCGGTGGATCCGCCGGTCGGGGTGACGGATGTCTCCTGGCAGCCGAGTCCGGTGGATCCGCCGGTCGCGGTGACGGATGTCTCCTGGCAGCCGAGTCCGGTGGATCCGCCGGTCGGGGTGACGCCAACTTGGCCGGAGAATCCAGTCTCGGTCGCACGGGAACCCGCCTCGCTTCGCCCTCGCCGCTCGACGGATCCCGTCCCCACCTCACCATCCGCCCTCGCAGCACCCTCCGCTTCCGTCCCGACACCTCAGGCCGAGCCGGTCGACCGCCCCGTCGACAGGAACTCGGCCTTCGACGTTTCCGGGCCCCGTGCGACCGCAGCGGGTGGGTTCGACGCGCTCTTCGCCGGACTCGGCGACGACGAGCCCGACGCGACGCACGGCGGCGGCGCGCGCCGCGACGACCGTCGTCACGACACGGGCTCTCGTGCGCCGAAGCCGTCGCGGGCCGCGCGCAAGGCGGCCAAAGCCGCGGCAGCCGGCCCTCGCCGAAGCGCTCCGGTTGCCGCTCCCGAACGTGATGGCGTGTCAGCAGTCGACGACTTCGCCGCCGTGATCGCGGCGGCGGCAGGTGCGCGGGCCCCGCTCGGTGAGGCCATGGGAGCTGCCCCGGCAGTAGCCGCCGCAGTGCGCTTCGACGGATTGCCCGTGCCGGCGCCTGCTACGCCCTCCGCACGCTTCGATGAGCCGGTGTTGCCATCCGGTCACGACGAATCCGCGATGACGGCGGCAGATCAACGCGAACACGGCACTCCGTGGCAGCCGACGACCACCGTGCCGGTCTCCGCTGACCATCGCCCACGCCGCACGACCGGCGGGGCGACGACTCCCGCGGGTGCAGACACTCGAGGCTCGGCGCGACGGGCTCCTGCGCCGAGCGCGCCGCCGCGTCCTGCCCCCCGGAGCCGTGTGAAGCGTGGGACTCGCGTGGGCCGAATGGTCAGCGCGTTCGCGGCGATGGGATTCGTCGCAATGCTCGCCGTCGCGACATCCGTACCCGCGCTCTCGTTGCTCTCACCGGCCGAGGTGCAGGCCATGGCGCTCGAACAGACGACCATCGGCACCGAGCCCGGCCAACAGATCGAGATCACGGGCGGCACGCTTGCACAGACGATCGATCGCGAAGGCTACGAGACGCAGACGATCGACGAGTACGCCCGAGCAGCTGGCATCCGGGCTGAGGCGACCTTCACGAACAACCCGGCCGGCACCATCCAGTGGCCGTTCGCCGTGGGCGTGCACATCGGCGACCGATTCGGCTACCGCGACTGCGCCGGCTGTTCGAGTGACCATGGCGGCCAGGACTTCAACCCCGGGCTCGGGGCCGAGATCCAGGCCATCGCCGACGGCACAGTCTCGAACGCGACCGACGCAGGCGGATCCCTCGGCGTGGTCATGATGATCGATCACGTGATCGACGGAGACGTCGTCACGAGCGTCTACGCGCACATGCAGTACGGCTCGCGCCAGTTCGAGACCGGCGACACCGTGAACGTCGGCGACGTCATCGGCACGACCGGTGACACCGGCATGTCGACCGGGCCGCACCTGCACTTCGAGATCCGCCTCGGCGGCATCAGCGGCGTCAAGGTCGACTCGCTCGAATGGCTCTACGCGAACACCAACTGACGCCCGGCGCGGTCGAGAGTCGTCAGGGCGGCCGGCTTTCCCGCTGTTGTGCCGGTTCGCTGGTGCATTCGCCGGCTGTCCGTTCGCCGGCGCGTTCGTTCGCCGGCGCGTTCGTTCGCCCGGTTGGCTCGTCACTCGTCGGCTCCTCGGCCGCCCATGCAACACCTCTCAGCGTTGCAACGACCGTATGAATTCGCCTCGTCTGATCAGCGACTCAGCCTGAATTCGGAAGCGTGGTCCGGTTCGGCGTGCGTGCGTGCGGGCGTGCCGGCGTGCTGGCGCGCCCGCACGTGAAGTGCAGGCCGGCGAGGAGATGTGTGCAGATCCCGCCGACGGCCGCGAACTACGCCGTGAGCCAGGCCGTGGTGTCGGCGGGCAGCGTACGCCCATCGAGCGGTTCGCTCGACAGCAGTACGTCGCCCGCGGGCAACTCGACCGCGGCCTCGCCGGTGTTCGCGACCACGACGACGTCGCCGTTGCGGAACGCCACCACGGCGTCGGGGTACCCGGCCAACCACTCGAGCGTGCCGGCGCCGAGGTCGCGCTCGCGCCGCAGCGCGAGCGCATCGCGGTAGAGCGACAGCGTCGAGCTCGCGTCGCCACGCTGGCGATCGCGCGCCAGCGACGCCCACTGCGCGGGCTGCGGCAGCCACGAGGCATCCGTCGGGCCGAAGCCGTAGGAGGGCGCTGAGGATTCCCAGGGCAGCGGCACGCGGCATCCGTCGCGGCCGTAACGCTCCCCGTTCGTGCGGAACCATGTCGGGTCTTGGCGGGCGTCGTCGGGAAGGTCGATGACCTCGGGCAGTCCGAGTTCTTCGCCTTGGTAGAGGTAGACCGAGCCGGGCAGTGCGAGCATGAGCGCGGTCGCGGCGCGGGCGCGGCGCAGGCCCGGCACGTACTCGGGCAGCCCCTTCGAGCGCGCGCCGAGGCCGTGGCCCTGCGGGTTCGCCTCGGTGACCGAGAGTCGGGTCGCGTGGCGCACGACGTCGTGGTTCGAGAGCACCCAGGTCGAAGGTGCGCCGACGGTGGAGAACGCGTCGAGCGAGGCATCGATGACGCCCCGCAGCGCGTCAGCGTCCCACGACGTCTCGAGGTAGGCGAAGTTGAAGGCCTGGTGCATCTCGTCTGGGCGCACCCACTTCGCGACGCGGGGCAGCGGGTCGACCCATGCCTCGGCCGCGAGGACGCGGTCGCCGGGGTACTCGTCGAGCAGTGCTCGCCAGTCACGGTAGATCTCGTGCACGCCGTCTTGGGCCCAGTACGGCGCGCTGTCGCCGGGCTCGGCCGAGATCTCGGGTTCGAGGGGCACTCCGGATGCGGCGGGCGCGCCGCCGCCCATGCTGCCGCCCTCGGCCGGCGGCGTGTAGTCGGGCAGCCCGTCGGCCTTGATCAAGCCGTGGGCGACGTCGACGCGGAACCCATCGACGCCGCGGTCGAGCCAGAAGCGGAGGATGCGGCGGAACTCTTCGCGCACCTCATCGTTGGTCCAGTCGAAGTCGGGCTGTGAGCTGTCGAAGAGGTGCAGGTACCACTGGCCGGGGGTGCCGTCGGCTTCGAGCACGCGCGTCCATGCGGGGCCGCCGAAGACCGACTCCCAGTTGTTCGGCGGTAGCTCTCCGGCCGGGCCGCGGCCGTCGCGGAAGAGGTAGCGAGCGCGCTCGGGGCTGCCGGGCGCTGCGGCGAGCGCAGCCTGGAACCACACATGCTGATCTGATGAGTGGTTCGGCACGAGGTCGACGATCACGCGGATGTCGCGGCTATGCGCCTCTGTGATCATCGTGTCGAAGTCGGCGAGCGTGCCGAAGAGCGGGTCGACGTCGCAGTAGTCGGCGACGTCGTAGCCGCCGTCGCGTTGGGGTGAGGTGTAGAACGGCGAGAGCCAGATCGCATCGATGCCGAGCTCTTGCAGCGCGCCGAGGCGCGACGTGATGCCGGCGAGGTCGCCCATGCCGTCGCCGTTCGCATCGGCGAACGACCGGGGATAGATCTGGTAGATCGCGGCGGTGCGCCACCATTCGGAAGTCATTCGGAAACTGTACGACATCTCGACACCTGATGGAAACGCTTGCAGTATTCGCGCTTCACGTGATGGTTACAAACCGGTATCAATGCGCGCGCTGCGGTTTGTTAATACGCGTCGCGCAGGGTATACCTGTAATCGCTTGCACAAAGCGGGCAATTCAACGGAAGAACGGCCTTTCGGGCACGGTGCCCGTTCCGCATGCGGAACGGGAGAGGATCCACCAAGCGAAGGCGCCGATCTCACGCACACTGAGAAGGGCACACCAATGAGGGTGAACAAGAAGAGCCTCCTCGCTGCCGGGGCCGTCGCAGTCATCGCGACCCTCGGTCTCGCGAGCTGCTCCGCCGGCGACAGCGGCTCCGATGGCGAGGCCTCGTCGAGCGGCACGCTGACGGTCTGGGTCGACGCCGAGCGCGTCGACGCACTGCAGGCAGCGGCCGACGCGTACTCCGAGGAGAAGGGCGTCGAGGTCGAGCTCGTCGGCAAGGACAACGCCGATATCAAGGACGACTTCATCCAGCAGGTGCCGACCGGCAAGGGCCCCGACATCACCATGGGTGCTCACGACTGGCTGGGCGAGCTCTCGACCAATGGTGTCGTCGCGCCCATCGAGCTCGGCGACTCCGCTGCCGACTACCTTCCGGTCGCCATCGACGCGTCGACCTACGAGGGCACCGTCTACCTGCTTCCCTACGCGGTCGAGAACATCGCGGTGCTCCGCAACGCCGACCTCGTTCCCGAGGCCGCGACGAGCTTCGACGACATGATCGCCAAGGGCCAGGCCGCCGGCCTCGCGCAGCCGTTCGTCGTCGAGCAGGGCGCCGAGGGCAACCCGTACCACCTCTACCCGTTCCAGACCGCGTTCGGCGCTCCCGTCTTCGGCAGCAACGATGAAGGCTACGACCCGACCGACCTCCAGATCGGCAACGCGGGCGGCGAGCAGTTCGCCACGTGGCTCGGCAGCCAGGGCAAGAACGGCACCGGCGTCTTCAACACCGACGTCGACGGCGACATCGCCAAGCAGGCCTTCATCGACGGCACCGCGGCCTTCTGGCTGACGGGTCCGTGGAACGTGGGCGCCGCGACCGACGCCGGCATCAACGTCGCGATCGACTCCGTGCCGAGCCCGACCGCCGAGGTCGCATCGCCGTTCGCCGGCGTCAAGGGCTTCTTCGTCTCGTCCGAGTCGAAGAACAAGGTCGCCGCGAACGACTTCCTCGTCAACTACATCGGCACCGAAGACGTGCAGCTCGAGCTCTTCGAGGCCGGCAACGTGCTCCCCGCGCTCTCGGCTGCCGCTGAGACCGCGTCGAAGGACCCGATCGTCGCCGGCTTCGCAGCCGTCGGCGCCGAGGCCGTGCCGATGCCCGCCATCCCGGCGATGGGTGCCGTCTGGCAGTACTGGGGCATCGCCGAGGCCGACATCATCAACGGTGCCGACCCGGTCGCCACGTGGCAGAAGCTGACCGCCGACGTGCAGGCTGCGATCGGCGAGTAACGACTGATCGGATGCCGGTGGTCGCCTAGCGACGCAGGAGCGTATCGAGACCCGCGGGTCTCGATACGCTCGCTTCTCGGCCACCGGCCGGTCTCGATACGCGCTTCGCGCTACTCGACCAACGAACAGGGCTCCGCGCCACTCGAGCCACGAACAGGATGAGCGAAGGCATGACGACGGGAATCGACGACGAGGTCTCGGCGGCGACGCCGCAGAAGCCGACGAAGAAGCAGCGACGTGCGGCGAACATCGCCGATGCGGCGTCGGGCGGGGTGAAGATGCTCCTGTTGAAGCTGCTGATGCTCGGCATCGTCGATGCGATCGCGGTCTACGGGGTCTTCATCCTCGCGACCGCCGGCCAGTGGCTCGTCGCGGCGATCGTCGCCGTCGTGGCAGTGATCGTCAACTGGATCTACTTCTCACGGCGCAAGCTCCCCGCGAAGTACCTCGCGCCCGGCGTCATCTTCCTCGTCGTGTTCCAGGTCTTCGTACTCGTCTACACGGGTTACATCGCCTTCACGAACTACGGCACCGGGCACAACGGCTCGAAGGAGCAGGCGGTTTCGTCGCTCATGGCCTCGTCGCTGCAGCGTGTCGAGGATTCGCCCACCTACCCCGTCACCGTCGTCGACCAGGGCGGCACGCTCGGCCTGCTCGTGACCGACCCCGACGGTGAGGCGCTGCTCGGCACAAACGAGATGCCGCTCACCCCGGTCACCGCCGAGTTCGAGGGTGATCGGGCCGTCTTCGCCGACGGTTGGACGACCCTGCAGTTCGCTGACGTCATCGCCCGCACCGACGAGATCACCGCCCTCGCCGTGCCGTTCTCCGACGACCCGAACGACGGGGCGCTCCGCACACCCGACGGCTCGAGCGCGTACCTCTACCTCTCGAACCTCGAGTACGACGAGGCAGCGGGCACGATGACGAACCTCGACACCGGCACCGTGTACTCCGACATCGGAACGGGTGCCTTCACCTCCGACGACGGCGAGGAGCTGCTGCCCGGCTGGCAGATCGTCGTCGGCTTCGACAACTTCGTGCGCGCCGTGACCGACGAACGGCTCGCCGGTCCGCTCATCTACGTCACGCTCTGGACCTTCGCGTTCGCGCTCATCTCCGTCGCGTCGACGTTCTTCCTCGGGCTCTTCCTCGCGATCGTGTTCAACGACATGCGAATGAAGGGGCGCAAGTACTACCGCGTGCTGATGATCCTCCCGTACGCCATCCCGTCGTTCCTGTCGGCGCTGATCTGGGCGGGCATGATGAACGAGAGCTTCGGCTTCATCAACCAGGTGCTGTTCGGCGGGGCATCCATACCGTGGCTGACCGATCCGGTGCTCGCCAAGTTCTCGGTGCTCCTCGTGAATCTCTGGCTCGGATTCCCGTACATGTTCCTCGTGTGCACGGGCGCGTTGCAGTCGATCCCCGACGAGCTGCAGGAGGCCGCGACGGTCGACGGAGCGAAACCGTGGGCGGTGTTCCGCCTCATCAAGCTGCCGTTGCTGCTCGTCAGCGTCGCCCCTCTCCTCATCGCATCGTTCGCGTTCAACTTCAACAACTTCAATGTGATCTACATGCTCACCGACGGCGGGCCACGCGACTCGAACGCGCCGATTCCCGTGGGCTTCACCGACATCCTGATCTCGATGGTCTACAAGGTCGCGTTCACCGGGCAGACCCGTGACTACGGTCTCGCGAGCGCCTACTCGATCATCATCTTCATCATCGTGGCCTTGATCTCGGTCATCGCCTTCCGCCGCACCAAGTCGCTCGAGGAGCTGAACTGATGGCCGCCCAGCAGCCCGTTCCCGGAACGCCTACCGGTCTCATCGCCGGCGAGATCGACGAGTTCGCGGATTCCTCGACGCGCGCGAGCGTCGTCGCGCCGCGCGGCGGCGGCGGTGGCGGTGGCCGCCCGAGCCTGCCTCGCAAGCCGTTCAACTTCGGGCGCTGGTTCCGTGCGACGGGCTGGCGCCACATCGTCGGCGTGGTGATGGTGATCTTCTCGCTCTTCCCGATCGTGTTCGTGATCTCGTCGTCACTGAACCCGCAGGGCACGCTCACCGGCTCGAACGCGCTCTTCTCGAAGATCGGCCTCGACAGCTACATTCGCATCCTCACCAACCCGCAGGTGCCGTTCCTGACCTGGTTCGGCAACACGCTCATGATCGCGGGCATCACGGCGGTGCTGACGGTGTTCCTCGGGGCGCTCGCCGCGTATTCCTTCTCGCGCATGCGCTTCAAGGGTCGCCGTTTCGGCCTCATCTCGATCGTCGTCGTGCAGATGTTCCCGCAGTTGCTCGCCGTCGTCGCGATCTTCCTGCTGATGAGTGCGATCGGCGACTGGTTCCCGGCGATCGGCCTGAACACGCACGTCGGCCTCATCATGGTGTACCTCGGTGGCGCGCTCGGCGTGAACACGTATCTCATGTACGGCTTCTTCAACACGGTGCCGGCGTCGATCGACGAGGCCGCGAAGATCGACGGCGCGAGCCACGCGCGCATCTTCTTCACGATCATCCTGCGGCTCGTCGCCCCGATCCTCTCGGTCGTCGCGCTGCTCTCGTTCATCGCCTCGGTGAACGAGTTCGTCGTGGCATCCGTACTGCTCATCGACACTGACAAGCAGACGCTCGCCGTCGGCCTCACGAAGCTCGTCTCCAACCCGCGCTATGCGGACTGGAGCGCCTTCTCGGCGGGCGCGGTGATCGCGGCGCTGCCGGTGGTCGCACTGTTCCTGTTCCTCCAGAAGTACATCGTCGGCGGGCTGACTGCCGGCGCCGTCAAGTAGGCGAACGGATGCCGCGTGGCGCGGCGTGCTCGTTGCGCGCGGCGCGTTCGCCTGTCAGGAATTCAGGTGCGGAGGTGTGTCGCGCCGCCGTATCGACTGCCCCGCTCGCGACACGCCGCTCCCGTCCTGAATTGCTGCAGGGGCCGTGGGTGGGCGAGGACGTGGGTGGGTGATGGAAAGGTGAAGGAATGCTGAAGCCGCACCACGACGGATCCCCGCTGCACGTCTCGACCCAGGCACCGGCACTCGGTGAGACGGTGCGTGTGCGCCTGCGGGTGCCCGAGACGTTCGGGCCGCTCTCCTGGGTGGGCACGAGGTCGAACCCGAACCACGAGCCGCGGTTCGACGAGGCAGTGCTGCTCCCTTCGACGGGCTCAGGGAGTGACGGGTGGCAGTGGTGGGAGGCCGCTGTCGAGGTCGAGAACCCCGTGCACGGCTACCGGTGGCTGCTGGTCGGTGAAGACGGCCGCCAGCACTGGCTGAACCAGCTCGGTCTGTCGTCGATCGAGACACGTGATGACGACGACTTCAAGCTCGTCTCGCACGAGCCGGCGCCCGAGTGGGCGGCGTCGAGCGTCATGTACCAGGTGTTCCCCGATCGGTTCGCGAAGTCCGGTGCGGCGCCCTTCGACAAGCTCAGGGAGCAGGGTGAGCTCAGGGAGCAGGGTGAGCTCAGGGAGCAGGGTGAGCTCAGGGAGCAGGGTGAGCTGCCCGAGTGGGCGATCCCCGCGGCGTGGGGGGATCCGCTCGACCCGGTGTATCCGGGGCGCTCGAGGCAGCTCTTCGGGGGAGACCTCGACGGGGTGCGCGAGAAGCTCGACCACCTCGAGTCGCTCGGCGTCGACCTGCTGTACCTGACCCCGGTGTTCCCGGCGCGATCGAATCACCGTTACGACGCGACGACGTTCGACCTCGTCGACCCGCTGCTCGGCGGCGACGAGGCGCTCGTGCGGCTCGTCGAGGCGGCGCACGCCCGCGGCATCCGTGTCATCGGCGACCTGACATCGAATCACTCGGGTGACGCGCACGAGTGGTTCCGTGCGGCGCAGGCCGATCCGGCCTCGCCGGAGCGCGACTTCTACTTCTTCCACCCTTCGACCCTTCGACAGGCTCAGGGCACCGAGGGCACCGCGGGCACCACGGGCACCGAGGGCTCAGGGAGCACAGAAGGCTACGAGTCGTGGCTCGGGGTGCCGAGCCTGCCGAAGTTCGACTGGAGCTCGGCCGAGCTGCGCCGACGCTTCATCGAGGGCCGCGACTCGGTGGTCGCGCGTTTCCTCGCGCCGCCGTTCAACCTCGACGGCTGGCGCATCGACGTCGCCAACATGACAGGGCGGCTCGGGGCCGCCGACCTGAACGCCGAGGTGCGGCAGACGATCCGCCGCACCATGCTCGACGTGAACGCCGACACGATCCTGCTCGGCGAGTCGACGAACGACGCCGCGAACGACTTCCTGGGCGACGCGTGGCATGGCGCGATGACGTACACGCCGTTCACCCGCCCCCTCTGGAGCTGGCTGCTCGAGCCGAGCAGCCCCGCCGCCGGCGGCATCGGCTTCGCCCTGCAGCGGGTGCCGACCTTCACCGGGCCGGACTTCCACGCTGCGCACACGCGGTTCGCGGCCGGGTTCCCCTGGCGCACGCGGCTCGCGACGATGAACGCGCTCGACACGCACGACACCCCGCGCTTCGCGACGAGCGCGCGGCCCGGCACGGTGCCTGCCGCGGTCGGCCTCGCCGTCACGCTGCCCGGCATCCCGGTCGTGTGGGCCGGCGACGAGTTCGGCCTCACCGGTGAAGACGGCGAGGCCTCACGCACGCCGATGCCGTGGGGGAGTGAAGCATCGCCCGAGGTCGCACCCGTGCTCGAGACGTATCGTGCGCTGCTGCGCCTTCGGCGCGAGCATCCGGTGCTCGCGACGGGTGGCATCCGATGGATCGCCGTCGGCGACGATGCGGTCGCATTCGTGCGCGAGTCGGCCGAGGAGGTGGCGCTCGTGTTCGCGGCGCGCGCGGCGGCGACGCTGTCATTCGATGCGACGGCGCTGCCGGGTGCGGAGGCCGCGGCACCGGTGTTCGGGAACGTCGTGCTCGGTGCATCCGACGGTCAGCTGACGCTCTCGACCGAGGGCCCGGCGTTCGCCGTCTGGTCGCTCGCGGGAGTCGAAACTCCCGGTTGGCCGCCGGCTGAGCGGTTTCCCGGTGCCATCGAGTAGGTCGGGCGTGCCGCTGCGTCGCGCGTGCCGCTCGTTCGTCAGAACGGGAGTTCCTCGGCGTTGCTGCCGATCCAATGCGGCGGGAGGCTGACCGGCGGCTGTTCGCGGCCGTCGCGGCGGTCGGCGGGCGTCGTCGGATCGTAGGTGAGCGTGGCGCCCCTCGCCGTGACCTCTCCGCCCTCGAGGTGGTCGTCGACGGTGAACGACGCGGTGATCGTCGCGTTCTCGCCCGCGGCGGGGCCGGGCAGGGTGCAGAGGCGGCCCACGAACGACGTGCACCCGGCCGGTTGGCCGTCGAGCACGAGCCCCGAGGGCCACGTGAGCTCCAATCCGAGCGTCCAGGTGCCATCGCGATACTCCTCGAAATCTGTCGGAAGCTCCGTTGCGGTGACGTCGATGGTCGCGGTGACGGTCGCGCCCTGGCTCGGGTCGTCATCCGAATCCAGCCTGACGTCGACGTCGAAGATGCTGTCGCTGACCATCAGGCCCTCGGCGCCGCGGATCAATTGCACGAGCTCGGTTGTCGGCACGTCCTGCTCGCCGATCGACAGCGCGACACCCTGCACGCTCACCACGCCGACGCCGTGTGCGTCGTTCGGGTCGAACCACACCCTGACCGGCCGCGTGGCGTTCTCGGGATCATCGGAACCGCCGATGGAGACGGTGCAGGTCGACGCTTCGATGTCGAGCTCGATATTGCACCCCTGGGTGTCGTCGATGCCGTCGACGAACGCCGGTGCGACGACCTGGAACGCGATCGTGGCCGGCTCGTCGGTCCCACCACCGAGCAGGGTGCGATGGATGACGACCGTGGCACCCGGCCTCTCGCCTGCAGGCTCTTCGGCGGGATCGGCGTCGACCACCTCCAACCAGAAGAGGTAGGGCTCGAGGGCGACGGGTGTCGATTCCACCTCGCCGAAGTCTGATCCGGCGCCCGTTTCCAGCGTCGACACCTCGCTGTCGTCGACCGTGACGATGCGTGTCGCCTCGGCGCTCACGTTGTCAGTAAGGCCCGATGGCGGACTCGCGAAGGTCAGCTCCGCGTCACCGCCCGACCTCGACGGATCGATCAGGCACTCATCGCCGGGTTGCGGTCGCCCTTGCAGCTCGCGAGCGGTCTCGCCGCCGTCGGGTGCGACCCAGCCGGAGCAGTCGTCGTCGCTGAGGACGAGCGCTTCGGGCCAGACGACCTCCACGGCGAGCCGGGCGCCTTCGGGTGCGCCTTCGACCTCCGGGTCCAGCACGACGATCACCGGGTCACCGGATTTCGCACCCTCGGTCTCCAATGCGACGTCCATGGCGACGACATTCACCGGCTCAGGTGTCGGCGTCGCCGATGGAGACACGGTCTCGGCGACCGGGGCGCCGCTCAGGCCGCCCCACATGATCGCGCCGAGCCACACCACCAGGACCAGCGCCGCGGCCGAAGCGAGGCCGATCGCGGCCTTGAAGGTCCATCCCGGAAGGATGGGGACCTGCGTGAAGGTTCCGTTCAGCGAGATCGAGTGCTCGTCCTCGGGAGTGACCGTCACGACGAACGGATGCTGCGCAGCCTCACCGCGCCACAGCAGGCGCTTGGCGCGAACGCCGAGGTCGACGCTCTCCGTGCTGTTGGCCGGAAGCGCCACCCGTGCGTGATCGATCGACACGACGAGTTCGCCCGCCGAGACGGCGACGTCTGCGTCGGTGTGCGAGTTGCCGGCGTTGGCGATCGCGATCTCGGCCTCTGCGCTGCGCCGGCCCTGGAGCACCGGGGGCGAGAGCACCGCGGCCACGTCGGTGAACGACTGGATCGTGGCGATGGCCTCGACGACGACGAACTCGTCGGGGCGCACCGCGGGAACGATGTGGAGACGCACGATCAGATCTCCGACCGACCACCGGCCGGAGTGCTCGAGGGTGATCGTCGCCGCGGCGGTGCCGGTCTCACCGGGGTGCACGAGCAATGTGTCGGGCTCGATCTCGACGAAGTCGGCTGCGTCGTCGACCACCGACAGGTGGTACGCCTCGACCTCATCGCCGTCGTTCCTGACGGTCAGCGTGAAGACCCCCGCCTGTCCGGGGGTGACGGCGAGCGACGCGGGCTCGATGTCGGCGACCGTGGCCATGCTCCGACGCTACGGTGAGGCTCCGGAGATCGCGTCAGCCCTCCGACCCGTCATCGGGGCAGATCTCGTGCCCTTTGGGCCTTGTCACCCCCCGATGATGACGTTCGGGGCGCCTGGCCCTGGCGCGATCGGTGCCCCGTGCAGCGTGAGGTCGCCGACGCGAGCGGCAGGGAAGGTTCCGATCAGCACGCTCAGGCTGCCCTGGGCGATGCCGTTCGGTGCGGGCGACGCGCAAACGATGCCACCGGGTGCGAGGTTGGCGACGGCGGCCGGCATCCCGCCGATCATGACGTTGAGCACGCCTGCCGCCGGCGTGATCGGCCCGCCAACGTGCGGGGTGACCCCATCGACGAGCGCGCACAGGGCGACGTCGCCGACGCGGAGGGCAGGGCCGATGGGCATGCTTCACGGTAGCCGCGGTCGTTGCGCCGACCCGAGCCCGAATGCGCGCGCGCTCGCGCACCGATGCTGCCCGTTGAGAGTGCGTTGAGTGCGCGAAGAGCGTGCCCGGACAGACTCGGTTCGTTCCCCTTCGGCGGGGGCGATCACTCCGCCTCGAACCTGGAGGATCTCATGACCCGAACGACCGTGCGCGTGTACGCGCGCGACCCCATCTCCGAAGCCGGCGTCTCGAGTGCGCTGCGACCGCGCCCCGAGGTGCGCGTCGTCGGACCGAATGAGGACGAACCGCCCGACGTCGTGCTCGTCGTCGTCGACACCGTCGACGATGAGGCGCTGAACACACTCCGCTTCGTGCGCCGCAACGGCGAGGCGCGCGTCATCCTGATCGCGGCCCATCTCGATGATCAGGACCTCGTTCGTGCCGTGGAGAGCGGCGTGGTCGGCCTCGTCAGGCGATCGGATGCCACGACCGAGCGGCTGCTCGCGGTCATCTCCTCGGCCGCCGCCGGCGAGGGCACCGTTCCGCCCGACCTGCTCGGCCGCCTGCTCGACCAGGTCGGCCGACTGCAGCGCACCGTGCTCGATCCGCGGGGGATCACCTTCACGGGTCTCGCCTCGCGTGAGATCGAGGTGCTGAAGCTCGTCGCCGAGGGCTGGGACACCGCGCAGATCGCGGCGAGGCTCTCGTACTCCGAGCGCACCGTGAAGAACGTGCTTCACGATGTGACCACGCGTCTGCAGCTGCGGAACCGCTCGCACGCCGTGGCCTACGCGATGCGCGAAGGGCTCATCTGAGCGGCAGGGCTCCCACTGGCCGGGTATCGCGGGGGCGCGTGCCCGAGGAGGAACCCACGGCTGCCCCCACGGATGCCCGGAGCACGGGTGCGGCGCCCCCGCGGCATTCCACACTGAATGCATGATCGGTGAGATCGATGACGCCATCCGCGCCCTCGTCAAGGCGTCCGACGGCATCGCCGCCGACATCGACATCGCCCTCGATGCCCCGACGAAGGACTGGGCCGCCAGACGCAACGCCCCGACGGTCGACCTCTTCCTCTACGACATCAGGGAGGACACGAAGCGACGCGAGTACGGCTTCACGGAGCAGCGCGACGACCGCGGTCTCGTCACGCATCGCACGCCGGCGCCGCGATACTTCAAGCTCTCCTATCTCGTGACTGCGTGGACGCAACGACCCGACGACGAGCATCGGCTGCTCGATGCCCTGCTGCGATGCTTCCTGCGGTTCGATGCGATCCCGGACACCTACGTGCTGACGACCATCGCCGAGACGGGACTGCCCTGTTCACTCAGCGTCGCGCAGCCTCCGCCCGAGGACCGGGCATTCGCCGATGTCTGGTCGTCGCTCGGCGGCGAGTTGAAACCGTCGCTCGACCTGGTGATCACCGCCCCGGTCGCGCGGGGCCTGCAGTACCCCGCCGGGCCGCCCGTCACTGCGGGCGTCGAGGCGCAGTTCAGCGCCCCGGCCTTCGGCATCGACGAGAGCGCCGCGCACGCGGCATCCGCTCTTCCGCCGATGCCCGGTGGTGAATCGTTGGAGGGCTGAGATGATCGGCGACCCCAGCATCG
Organism: Agromyces sp. Y575; assembly: GCF_059445445.1. Classification (NCBI taxonomy): domain Bacteria; kingdom Bacillati; phylum Actinomycetota; class Actinomycetes; order Micrococcales; family Microbacteriaceae; genus Agromyces; species Agromyces sp. Y575. Next base: position 325,847 of record NZ_JCAIUI010000002.1, on the reverse strand, counting down.
CCCACCTGCTGGGGCGGATCGGGGCGATCGAGGATCGCATCCGCCGGCTCGTGGCGGCTCGGCGCGCGGTCGACCCGCAGCCCGACGACCCGTTCAGGGGGCTCTACCTCAGCGACGAGATGATCGACCGGCTGCTGGCCGGTGTCCCCGGCATTCCGGCCTGGTCGGATGCCTCGGCTCGGCTCGCCGCGACGGAACAGAACGCCGACATGGCCGAGGCCGCCGGGCACCCGCTTCGCCTGCGCCGCCTGGCGCAGGCCTTCGGACTCAGCCAGATCGACGTGGACCTGCTCGTGATCGCCCTCGCGGCCGATCTCGACCAGCGGTTCGAGCGGTTCTTCGGATACCTCAACGACGATGTGGGTCGACGCCGCCCATCGGTCGGCGTGGCCCTCGAGCTCTGCGGAGTGCCGTTGACGTCGGCGGCGGACCGGGCACGGCTCATCTCGGGGCCGCTCGTGTCGGGCGGGCTCGTGATCGTCGAGGACGAGGACCGCCCGCTGCCCGGGCGTGCGGTGCGCGTGCCCGACCGCGTCGTCGGGCATCTGCTGGGCGACGACACCGCCGACCGCTCGCTGGAGGGGGTGCTGCGTGAACCGTCGTCCGTCGACTGGGGCGACATGAGCCGCGTGACGCAGGCGTTCGCCGCAGGGATCCGCCTCGTCTACCTGCGGGAATCGGCTACCGGTTCGGGCGAGGCCGTGGCGGTTCGCGGCATCCGTTCCCGGGGGCTCGGCGTCGTGCAACTCGACCTGGCACGGTTGGGCGGCGACCACGACGCGATCGCGCTCGCGCGACTGGCCACCCGTGAGGCCCGCTTGCGCGACGTCGGTCTCATCGCGACGCCCGTGACGGCTGACATCTCGGCGGCTCTCGTCGAGGCCCTCGCCGACTCGCCGCAGCCGACCGTCTTCATCGGCGACTCGACCTGGGATCCTGCGTGGTGCCGCGAGCTGCCGGCAATGGCAGATGTCGAACCGACCACGACCGAGGAGCGCTCGCAACTCTGGCGCACGTCACTCGGGCCCGCAGCCGACGGGCTCGACGTGGCCGAGGCGACCGGCCCGTTCCGGTTGGGGCCGGAGCAGGTGCAGCGCGCCGCCGCCACCGCGCGCACGCAGGCGACGCTCTCACCGACCGGCGTGATCACGGCGGAGCATCTTGCGGCGGGCGCTCGCGCCGAGAATGCTTCAGCACTCGACCGGCTCGCCCGCCGTGTGGCGCCGTGCGTGGGGTGGGAGGACCTCGTGCTGCCCAACGGGCCGTTGACCGCGCTGCGGGAGATCGAGCTGCGGGCCCGGCATCGCGAGCAGGTGCTCGGCGACTGGGGCATGCGCCCAGGCGGCGGCCGCGGGCACGGGGTCGTCGCCCTGTTCGCGGGCGACTCGGGCACAGGCAAGACGATGTCGGCCGAGGTCGTGGCGGGAGGCCTCGGGCTGGACCTGTACGTCGTCGACCTCTCGACCGTCGTCGACAAGTACATCGGTGAGACCGAGAAGAACCTCGAGCGCATCTTCCGGGCGGCTGCGGGCACGAACGCGGTGCTGCTCTTCGACGAGGCAGACGCCGTGTTCGGCAAGCGCAGCGACGTGAAGGACTCGCACGACCGCTACGCCAACGTCGAGAGCGCCTACCTGCTGCAGCGCATGGAGACCTTCGACGGCCTCGCGGTGCTCGCCACGAACCTGCGCGCGAACATCGATGAGGCGTTCACCCGTCGGCTCGACGTCATCGTCGACTTTCCGATGCCGGATGCCTCGCAGCGCACGCGCCTCTGGGATCGCAGCCTCGGCCGCCACCTCCGTCGGGCCGACGACATCGACCTCGCGTTTCTCGGGCAGTCGTTCGAGCTCGCGGGCGGCGGTATCCGCTCGGCTGCCGTGACCGCGGCGTATCTGGCCGCCGCCGACCGCGGAACCGTGCTCATGAAGCACTGCGTGATCGCGGTGCACCGCGAGTACCGCAAGCTCGGCCGACTCGTCGTCGAGAGCGAATTCGGCGCGTTCTGGCCGGAGGTGGTGGGGCGATGACCCCGAGTGCCCGGATGCGCAGGAGTGCTTGCCCGAGTGGGCAGATCCACGACGGCCGAGCTGCGCGCGCGGTGGAATGGAGTCGGTCGATCATGGAGGTGCACCATGCACGCACATGAGATGGACGGCATCGACGTCGAGGTCGGGCGGCGTGGAGCGGAAGCCGCGCGAGAGCCGGGTACGGCGATGCCCGGGCTCCCCGAGCGGCGGCCCGATGTACTGAGCAGCGCCATCATGCTGCGGCTGCAACGGGAGGCGGGGAACGCCGCGGTGAGCGATCTCGTCGAAGAGCAGCGTTCGCCTGTGCATGACGTCATCTCGTCCGGTGGCACCTCGCTCGAACCGGCGGTGCGCACCGACATGGAGTCCCGCCTGGGCCACGACTTCGGCGACGTCAGGGTGCACACGGATGCCCCGGCGCACGCCTCGGCGACGTCGGTCGGTGCGCACGCGTTCACCACCGGCAATCACGTCGTCTTCCAGCGAGACGCCTATGATCCCTCGTCGAACGCCGGGCGGACCACCCTCGCTCATGAGTTGACTCACGTCGTGCAGCAGCGTTCCGGGCCGGTGGCGGGGACGCCGACCGGCGGCGGGGTGAGCGTGAGCGATCCGGGGGATCGCTTCGAGCAGGCTGCCGCCGAGAACGCCACGCGCGTGATGAGCGAACCGGCGCCCGTGCAGCGGCAGGAGGAGTCCGAGGAGGACGAATCCGCACAGGGCGCGTCCGTGCAGGGCACGTTCGTGCAGCGCGATGAGGACTCCGAAGAGGAGGAAGCTGCGGGCTGAGCAGAGGGTGTGCTCTCTCTCACCTGGGCAATGCCCGATCGCGCAGCCACCACTACCCACGCGCACGCACCGAAAGACTGCACCGCGGGGCATCCGCTCGCCGACGCTGGAGAGACGCAATCCAGCGAAGGAGTTCGGGATGCCCACCTACCTTTCACCCGGTGTGTACGTGCAGGAGATCGACGCGGGGACGCGACCGATCGAGGGCGTCGGCACCGCGGTCGCCGCATTCATCGGCATCGCGCCGAAGGGGCCTGAGAACTCGCCGACCCTCGTGTCGAACTGGACCCAGTTCGTCGACACGTTCGGCGGCTTGTACGAGGGCGCCTACCTGGCCTACGCGGTCTACGGCTACTTCTTGAACGGCGGCGGCAATTGCTACGTCGTGCGTATCGGCACGGCGCCGGTCAGCGGGAAGAGCAGCAGCGGCAAGCGCGAGCCCAAGCAACTCGCTGCGGGTCCGCAGACCGCCCAGATCGGCAACTACGCGTTCACGGCGAAGAACGCCTCACCGAACGCGAAGCCGATCAAGGTCGAGATCGCCGACCCTGAGGGGGAGGCGCCCGAGGAGGGAACGTTCAAGGTCACCGTGACCGTCGAGGGCCGCGCGCCGGAGGTCTACGAGAACGTCTCGGCGAAGCCCAGCAGCCCCGAGTACGTCGTGACGAAGCTCGCCGAATCGAAGCTCGTCACGATCGAGGAGATCGACCCGGCATCCGCTGGGCTGACGCCGCGGACAGGTACGTTCGACCTCGTCGTGCCCGAGCCCGAAGAGCAGCCCATCGTGCTCGACGACATCGGCGCGGCGAACTACATCGGCGACTCCGCCGACCGCACGGGCTTCAGCGGCCTCGAAGAGGTCGAGGAAGTGACGATGGTCGCGGTGCCCGACCTCATGGCCGCATACGAGCAGGGCGCCGTCGACATCGAGACGGTGAAGGCCGTGCAACTGGCCGTCATCGCTCACTGCGAGCTCATGGGTGACCGAATGGCGGTGCTCGACCCGCCGCCGCAGCTGTCCGCGCAGGACGCGGCGAAGTGGCGGCGGCTGGATGCGGGCTACGACTCCAAGTTTGCGGCGCTCTACTACCCGTGGATCAAGGTGCTCGACCCGGTGTCGGGAACCAACCGCTTCATCCCGCCGTCGGGACACATCGCCGGCGTGTGGGCGCGCAACGACAACGAGCGCGGGGTGCACAAGGCGCCGGCCAACGAGGTGATCCGCGGTGCGGTCGAACTGCAGACGCAGCTGACCCGAGCGGAGCAGGAGACCCTCAACCCGATCGGCGTGAACGCCATCCGCAGCTTCCCGGGGCGAGGCGTGCGCGTCTGGGGTGCTCGCACCCTCTCGAGCGATCCGGCGTGGCGGTACATCAATATCCGCCGGCTCTTCAACTACCTCGAGAAGTCGATCCTGAACGCGACCCAGTTCGCGGTCTTCGAGCCGAACGACCCGGCCCTGTGGGGCAAGCTCAGCCGCTCGATCTCGAGCTTTCTCATCGGCGAATGGCGCAAGGGCGCGCTCTTCGGGCGCAGCGCAGACGAGGCCTTCTACGTGAAGTGCGACGACGAGACCAATCCGGCCGACGTCATCGACGCGGGCCAGGTCATCTGCCAGATCGGCGTTGCACCCGTGAAGCCCGCGGAGTTCGTGGTGTTCCAGCTCTCGCAGTTCTCGGGCGGCACGAGCCTCGTCACCGAATGACCGACCACGACCGACCACCGACCATCGCAAACACTAGGAGCATGACATGGCACTCGCAGATGCCTTCGATTCCTCACCTGCCTACGCCTTCAAGGTCACGATCGACGGAATCGAGATTCCGAAGGTGACCGAGGTCTCGGGGCTGAAGAACGAGGTCGACAAGATCGAACTCAAACAGCAGCTGGCCGACGGAAAGTACGTCGCGCGGCAGCTCATCGGCCGGGCGAAGACGGGTGAGTTCACCGTGACGCGCGGCCTCACCGAATCCAAGACGATCTCCGACTGGCTCAAGGTCGTCATGAAGGGCGACGTGGCCGGGGCGCGCAAGAACGCGTCGGTCGAGTTGCTCGACTATGAGGGCAGCTCGCTCAAGAAGTACGAGTTCCGCAACTGCTGGGTGCGCGTCGTCGAGGTCAACTCGCTGAAGGCGGGCGCGACCGAGCAGGCGACCGAGAAGTTCACGGTCTGCTTCGACGAGTCCGAGGTGACCTGATGCAGCGCGTGCTCTCGACGCGAGCGGGCGCGTCGGCCGTGTCGGCCGCACCCGGTGCGGATGCGGCATCCGATGGGGCCGATGCGGGCTCGGGGCCGACCGCCTTCGACGACGGGGCCATGCGCACCGAGTTCGCGTTCGAGCTTCCGCGCGGCTACGTCACCGCCGACGGCACCGTGCATCGTCGAGGCGTCATGCGGCTGGCGACGGCCCGCGACGAACTGCTGCCGCTCTACGACGCACGCGTGCAGGAGAACCCCGCCTTCACGACGGTCGTGCTGCTCGGTCGGGTGATCACCTCGCTCGGAACGCTCGGCACGGTCGACGGCTCGGTCATCGAGAACATGTTCGCGTCCGACGTCGCGTTTCTGCAGGACTTCTACCGTCGCATCAACGCCGAGGGCCACACGCGCATCGCGGTGACGTGTCCCGAGTGCTCGCACCGGTTCACCGCAGATCTCGCAGGCGGACGCCTGGGGGAATCATGACGTACTCGGCCGACCGCATCCATGAGGAGGTCGCGTACGTCGCCTATCACTTCCACTGGTCGCTCGACGACATCCTCGACATGGAGCACGCGGCGCGTCTGCGTTACGTTCACGAGATCGCGGCGATCAACACACGACTCCGCGAAGGCGGTTGAGGCGTGCGATGGCCGTGGCAGCGATCCGAGGAGCGGACGACGGATGCCGCGCCTCGCGTTGTCGCGCCGTCGAGCGCTGATCATTCCGTGCCGCCGGCGGGCTGGGCGTTCCTGCCGCCGGTGCAACGGCAGGTCTCGGATGCCGCTCCGGCCACCCTGCGGCCGACGTTCGTCGCGTCGCTGGCGACTCGGGTCGTGCCGGCCTCGCTCGGAACGATGGGCCACCTCGTCGACGACCGGGCTCCGGCGGGCACGTTCGGCCTCGACGGCGGGGCGCTCGGAGCGCCCGTGCAGCGTGCGGTCGCGTCGGAGCTGAGCCTGCGGCAGCTGCCGCAGCGGCCGCTTGGTCGAGCGTCGACGCCATCCGCGCGTCAGGTGCAGGCTGTGACGGATGCCGCGGGGCTCGAGCCGCCGGTTCAACGGATGGATGCCGACGAAGGGCCGCCACTCGTTCGACCGGGAGAGGACCACGCCGGGCCGCCCGAATCCTCGCCGGAGTCTCGGTCGGCTCTGGACGGTGCTCGTGATGGGACCGACGGCGACAGCGTGCCCGACACGTCCCGAGCCACGCCCGACCCGGACCCGGTCGAACGGCCCGAGCCCGCCTCGGCAGGACTCATCGGCGACCCCGCCGGGAGCAGCGTCACGGTGTCCCGATTCACCGAGGCGGCGGCGGATGCACCTGCGGCCGCGCCCTCGACGCAGGCTCGGCCGGGGCTGGGCGCACCGCTCGCGTCGCCTTCGGTGCAGCGCGCGTCAACTGGCGCGGTGGCCGATCTCACCGAACCGGCGACGGGCGGCCTCTCGTCCGATGCGGAGCTGACGATGCCCGAATCCGGGATCGCCGCCCCCGCCGCGACTGAGCCGGCCGGGGCCGCGCCGGCCCAGGCTGCGCCCACCGAGAGCGTGACGGCGGAGCTCGTCGGCAACGTGGGCGGCGACCGCAGCAATGGGCCATCGGTGTCCAGGCTACCCGCCGCAGACTCGTCATCGTCAGGCCCGCCTCGTGCCCGTCCGCCCCTGCAGCGCGCCGCCATGAACGCGATCTCCGAAGCGCCGCGGAACTCGGCCGCAACCCCCGGCGCATCGCCGCCTGCCGTCTCAGCCCAGCGCCAGGTCGGACTCGGCGCACCGCTCGCACCGCCGCCGGCACAGGGTGTCGCCGCGGGCGGCGAGCCAGTTCCGGCTGGGCCGCTCGGCCGGACTCCAGCGCCGTCGCAGACACCTCGTGCTGCGGACACGGCAATGCCGATTGCGCAGCGCGTCTCATCCGAGGTAGCGCCGGCGATCCAACGCGAGGTGCGCGGAATCGTGCCGCCATCCGACGAGGAGACTTCGCCTGACGACCCCAGCCCAGACGACGGAACAACGTCCGTCTCGCGCGCAGTCGACGTGCCCGGCGCCGTCGACGTGCCCGGCGCCGTCGACGTGCCCCGGGCGCCTGACGTGCCTGGCGCAGTTGCCGCGCTCGGCGCCAGGTCCCCCGCATTCCCGCTGCGCTCGGTTCCCCTCGTCGCGGCACGGGCGATCGAGCCGGCGATCGCGACTCCAGCCCTCGGCCCCACGGCCGCGCAGCGCCCGAGCGGCCGAGTCGTCGTCGCACGGGCGATTGCTCCGGAGACACCGTTCGCGCAGGCCCCGTTCCACTCGATCTCCTGGCCGGAGTCCGCCGGCTCCGTGCGTGACCACGCGGACCGTGGAGGGATGAGCGACGCGCCCTGGAATTCCGTCCCTACCGCCGCGGCATCCGTGTCGAGGCTCTCGACTCCGACGGCGTCTGGCACGACGACGGCTCGCCCCGTACCGCAACCGGTCGGCGCGGCCGTGCAGCGTGCGTTCGGCCTCCCGACCTCGATGCCGCGGGCGCCGGACCTCTCGTCACTGGCGCCGTCGGTGCCGCGCGTGCCCGACCTCCCGTCGATGCCCGACCTCCCGTCGGCAGACGAGCTCCGTTCGCGCGCCGCCGACGCGGTGCCCGGGGCGGCCGACGCGCTTCGCTCCACCTCCGACACACTGACGCAGGCCGGTCGGGCGCTGTCGACCGCGGCACCCGCAGCGGCAGCCGCCGCGACCGCCGCGACCGCCGCCTCCGCCGCGACCGCCGCCACCGCGTCCGGTCCCGAGAACGTGGAGCAACTCGTGCGCAAGCTGTACGGCCCGCTCGTGCGCCGGATCAAGGCCGAACTGCTGCTCGACCGCGAGCGCCGCGGCATCCGCATCGATGGAATCTGAACGAGACGGAATCCGAACGAAGGGGATGACGATGCTGACCGACACCGAGATCGCCGTCGGCGTGCACTACCTCGTGCACCTCGACGAGGAGGACCTCGGCGATTTCGCGAGCTGCGAGGGGCTCGGAGTCGAGGTCGTGCTCGAGTCGCGTGAAGAGGGCGGCAACAACGGGTTCATCTGGCAGTTCCCGACCCGGCTCAAGTATCCGAACATCAAGCTCACCCGCCCGGTGAGCAAGCAGTCCGCCGACAAGATCGTGAACTGGGTCGTCGCCGCCGTCTCCGGCTTCTCGCGCGGCACCGGCCACATCGAGGCGAAGACCGCCGATGGCCAGACCGTCGCGACCTACGACCTCCACGACGTCATCCCCGTTCGCTGGACGGGGCCGTCGCTGAACGCCGACCAGCCGAAGGTGCTCATGGAGACGCTCGAGATCGCCCACAACGGCTTCGTGAACACCGGCTCGAAATACTGAGGACCCGCGATGCCCGTCACCTCCACCGCCTCCGACACGAAGAGCCTCGTGCACGCCGCCATCGACGTGCACGAGCCCGGCCAGACGCCGGGCAAGGTCGGCGCCCTCCTCGCCACGATCGACTTCCAGCTGAATCCGAAGGAGGTGACCATCGCGAAGTCGGCGAAGTGGGAGAGCAAGAATCAGAAGAAGGCGGCGTCGGCACCGCCCGCGACCTACCAGGGTCCGGAGCCTCAGAAGATGAGCGTCGAGATGTACTTCGACGAGACGCGCTCGCGCGACGGAAGCGTCGTGAAGAACGTCGAGGCGCTCTTCCAGGCGTGCACCCCGACGAGCGCCTCGAAGGACGGGGACACGCCGTCGGCGCCGTGGGTGAAGTTCAAGTGGGGGGTGCTCACCGGATTCGTCGGCTACATCAAGAGCGTCTCGGCGAAGTACACGCTCTTCTCACCCGACGGCAAGCCGCTCCGGGCGGTCTGCACCGTGGCCCTCGAGGAGCTCGCGAACGAACCGAAGAAGCAGAATCCCACGTCGGGGGGCCTGCAGCCACGTCACGCGCACACCCTCCGCGAAGGCGACTCGCTCGCGGGGATCGCCTACCGCGAGTACGGCAACCCGGCGCACTGGCGTGCCCTCGCCGAGGTCAACGGCATCGACGATCCGTTGCGACTGCGCCCGGGACACATCGTGCTCATCCCCGCCCTCGAGGAACTCTCCCGCGCCGACGGCCGCGAGATCGCCCGGAAGGAGGTCGCCCGTGCCCGCCTCCACTGAGACCTACACGAGCCTCCTCCTCGTCTCTGTCGGGGGCACGGCGCTGCCGCCCGCCGTCGCCGGCCTGCTCGAGCGCAGCAGGGTCACGGATGCCGCGGACCTCCCCGATTCATTCGAACTCGAGTTCGTCGACTCCGCCGGGATCGTGCTCGAGCAGGGCGGGTTCGCCATCGGGGCATCCGTCACCCTCGCCGTCTCGCAGAACGGCGGCGATGGACCGCAGAAGCTGCTCGACGCGGAAGTCACCGCACTCGACCGCGAAGACGTCGGCGGGGAGTTGCGCACCCGGGTGCGCGGCCTCGATACCTCGCATCGCCTCTTCCGCGGCCGTCGGGTCGCGGCCTACGTCGACATGTCGACCGCCGACATCGTGGCGAAGGTCGCGCAGCGGGCCGGCGTCAAGGTCGGCACCGTCACCGGTCCGGCCACGATCATGGCCCACACGACGCAGGACAACGTCAGTGACTGGGTGTTCCTCAAGCGACTGGCGGATGCCGCGGGGTGCGTGTTCTCCGTCGTCGACCGACAACTGCAGTTCGGCCCGCCGACGAGCGCGTCGACGGCGGATTCGGGCTCGGCATCGGCGAACGACGACCCGATCGTGGTCGAGCACGGCCGCAACACGACGTACCTGCACGCCACGATCACGAGCGCCGAGCAGGTCTCCGAGGTCGAGGTGCGAGGGTGGGATGTCGCCGCGAAGGAGAAAGTGGTGTCCACCGCGCCCGCGAAGACGTTGACGACGGAGTTGCCGACGCTCGATCCCGCGAAGGTCGCGAAGGTGTTCTCGAGCCCCCGCTACGTCAGCGGCGCCGGCGCGGGCGCGCAGCAGCCGCAGGACAAGCTCGCCGAGGCGATCGCCTCGCGCATCGCCGGCGGGTTCGCCGAGGTCGAGGCGCAGATCCTCGGCAATCCGCGCATCCGCTCGGGGATCGCTGTGCGGCTGCGGGGATTCGGTGCGCCGTTCGACGGCCGCTACACGGTCACCGAGTCGAGGCACGAGTTCAGCTCCGAGCAGGGGTACACGACGACGCTCACCGTCTGCGACGCCTCGGATCGGTCGCTGCTCGGGGTCGGATCCCGACCGGAGCACGCCGTGACCGGCTTCGGGATGCCCGGGGTCGTCAGTGCACTCGTGAGCGAGATCTCCGGCGCCGGCGCAGCGGGGGAGGACGGCCGCGTCCGGCTGACGTTCCCGTCCCTCTCCGACGACTACGTGAGCGGCTGGGCCCGCCTCGCGCAGCCGGGTGCCGGCGCCGACCGAGGCGCCGTCGTGCTGCCCGAGGTCGGCGACGAGGTGCTCGTCGCGTTCGAGTCGGCACGATTCGATCGCCCGGTCGTGCTCGGAGGGCTCTACAACGGCAAGGACCTGCCCCAGGGGGGCTGGGCGTCGTTCGTCGAGTCGGGCAGCGTCGTGCGTCGCAGCTTCACCTCGCGCGCGGGGATGGTCGTCGAGTTCGTCGAACGCCAGGGGGAGGAGCTGCTGCGCATCTCCACGAACGAGGGTGCGCAGCACGTCACCCTCACGCAGACCTCCGAGAAGGGCATCCAGATCGTGTCGGAGGGGTCCGTCTCGGTCGTCGCCAAGCGCGACGCGATGGTCACCGTCGAGGGCGATGCAACAGTGACCGCGAGCCAGGGCGCCATCTCCCTCGCGGCCAGGAAGATCGCACTCGACGCGTCGTCGGAGCTCGCGATCTCGGCTCCGAAGGTGAAGGTCGACGGCGCAGCATCGCTCGACCTCTCTGGCGCAGCGGTCGCGGTGAAGGCGTCGGGCACGGCCGAGCTCTCGGCGTCGGGCGTGACCGTCGTCAAGGGCAGCGTCGTCAAGATCAACTGACCGGAGGTCACGGGATGTCGCAGGAATTCGTCGGACGAGGGTGGTCGTTCCCCGTGCACGCCGACGCGAGTGGGCGCATCGCGCTCTCGTCCGACGCGCACGAGATCGAGGAGAGCATCCGGCTGATCCTCGCGACGGCCCCCGGCGAGCGGCCGATGCGGCCGGAGTTCGGATGCGCCGTGCACGACTACGTCTTCGCGCCGGCGGATGCCGCGACGGCCGGCGCCATCGGCGACGCCGTGCGCACCGCCCTCACCATCTGGGAACCCCGCATCGACGTGACCGGCATCACCGTGACGTTCGACCACGCGAACGCGGGGGTGCTGCTCATTGACGTCGGCTACGCGATCCGCGGCTCGAACGACCCCCGGAACCTCGTGTTCCCGTTCTACGTCATTCCCGATCGAACTTCGGAGCGACTGCCATGACCCTGCCCACGCCGCACCTCGACGATCGCCGATTCCAGGACCTCGTCGACGACGCCAAGCGACTCGTCGCCGCACGCTGCCCCGAGTGGTCGGATCACAACGTCTCCGACCCCGGTGTGACGCTCATCGAGACGTTCGCGTTCATGACGGATGAGCTGTTCTACCGGCTGAACCGCGTGCCAGACAAGCTGTACATCGCCTTCCTGGAGCTCATCGGCACGACGCTCTTCCCGCCGACGGCGGCGCGTGCCGACCTCGTCTTCTGGCTCGCCGCCCCGAGGGAAGACGTCGTGATCGTGCCGGAGCACACCGAGGTCGGCACGCCGCGCACCGAGCAGACCGAGTCGACCGTGTTCCAGACCACCTCCGAGCTCCCGATTCCGCCCAGAAAGCTCGCCCATATCGGGAACCGCTCTGGCAAGGCCGTCACGGTGCGCGGCGCACGCTTGGGCTCCGAGACGCTCGACGCCTTCGCGAACCCGCCGAAGGTCGGCGACGAGTTCCTCATCGGCCTCGACGAGCCGGCGCCCGGGCTGGCGATCGGCATCCACCTGGACTGCGCCGTGCGCGGCGTCGGCGTCGACCCCCTCGATCCGCCAACCGTCTGGGAGTCGTGGAACGGCACCGACTGGTCGCGCTGCGACGTCGTCTCCGACCGCACCGGCGGGCTCAACCAGCCGGGCGACGTCGTCGTCATCGTGACCCGTGACCACGTGGCATCCGTCATCGGAGACGAACGTGCCGGCTGGCTCCGGTGCCGGATCGTCGAGCGCGAGCAGACCGTTCCGAGGTACAAGTCGCCGCCGCTCGTGCGAGAGGCGACGGCGGCGACCGTGGGCGGGGTGGTACAGGCCATGCACGCGCACACGATCGACGACGAGATCCTCGGGCTGTCGGAGGGTGTGCCCGGCCAGGCGTTCGAGCTCCAGGAGCGGCCCGTGGTCGACGACGGCGAACCGTTCGTCGTCGAGGTCGGCACCGGCAAGGGATGGGACGAGTGGACGGAGATCGACTCCTTCGCGGGCTCCGGCGATGGCGGCCGCAGCATCATGGTCGATCGAGCCCGAGCCACCGTGATGTTCCCGCCGGCGGTACGAGAGTCCGACGGTTCGTTCCGCGTCTACGGGTCCACGCCGCCAAAGGGCGTGCCGTTGCGCGTGCCCCGGTATCGCGTCGGCGGCGGCCGCGGCGGCAATGTCGCGGCCGGCACGCTCTCGGTGCTGCGGTCGACCGTGCCGTTCGTGCGCGGTGCGGAGAACCGCTCGGCCGCGCACGACGGCACCGACGGCGAGACCGTCGACGAGGCGAAGGTGCGGGGACCGCTCGCGTTGCGCACTCGCGATCGGGCCGTGACGCTCGAGGACTACGAGCAGCTCGCCAAGCGTGCCGCGCCGGGGGTCGCCCGCACCCACGCCGTCGCGGCGCCGGACACGCTCGGCGTGCGCCTGCTCCTGGTGCCGACCGCGGCGGTCGGGGCCGACGGCCGGATCGAGTTCGACGACCTGATTCCCGGCGATGAGCTCCTCGGCACCATCGCCGCGGATCTCGAGCCGCGGCGGATGGCCGGCACCCGGCTCGTGATCGAACGGCCCGAGTACCAGGGCGTCACGGTCGTCGCGAAGCTCGTCGCACATCCGAGGGTGGCCGTCGATCGGCTCCGCGCCGATGCTCTCGCGACGCTCTACGGGTATTTCGATCCGATCAGGGGCGGTTCGTCGGGCGGGGGATGGCCGTTCGGCCGCCCAGTGCTCGCGGGCGAGGTGTACTCGGTACTGCAGTCGCTGCCCGGCACCGAACTCGTCGACGAGGTGCTGCTCTTCACCGCCGACCCGGCGACGGGCAAACGCGGTGAGCCCGCGCAACGCATCGAGATCGGCGGGAACGCCCTGGTGTTCAGTTTCGAGCACCGTGTGCGCGTGGCGGCGGGAGTCTGACATGCGCGGCCTGGTTCCCGAGCTGCCCAGCCCCGTGCCGCTGATCACCCGTCTGCCCGCGGTGCTGCAGGAGGACGACTTCCTGAATCAGGCGCTGCCCGCCTTCGACGATCTCATCGCTCCGGTCTACTCCACGCTCGACAACCTCGAGGCGTACGTGCGGCCCGAGTACGCCCCCGCCGATTTCCTGGAATGGCTCGCCGGATGGGTCGACGTCGCCGTCGACGAAGAGTGGACCGAGGAGCAGCGCCGCCGCATCGTTGCAGATGCCGCGCGCCTGCACCGTCGCGTCGGCACGGCCGGAGGCATCCGTGATGCCCTGCAATTGGCGGCAGGTCCCGCCGCCACCGTTGAGGTCGAGGAGTCCGGCGGCACCTCGTGGTCGACGGACCCTGGCGGGCCGCTGCCCGGCTCGAACGATGCCGTGGTCGCCATCACCATCACCGTGCCGGGCGGCGACCCGGAATCGCTCGCCCGCCGCTTCGAACGCGTGGCCGCCGGCGTCGTGCCGGCGTACCTCCCCACTCGCCTGTCGGTCTCGGTGGTGGCCGTTCCCTGAGCCTGTCGAATGGCGCCCGCTCACTCGACGCCGAGTGCGACGCGCATGTGGCGGTAGCCGTCTTCCGCTCGCCGCGCCGCGACGACGTCGCCGGAGCTCCGGTGCACCATGACGAGCGTGCGCCACGACTCGTCGAGCCACGGGTCGATCTCGACCGCGCGACTCGCGGCGGCGACCGCGGCGTGCGCGTCGCCGAAGCGGAGCTCGAGGTGCGCCAGCGACGCGGCGGCCTCAGCCGCTCGCACCCGATATCGTTCTCGCGCGCCTGCCACCCATTCGGCAGGGCCGTCCTCTGGCAGAACGTCACCGACGTAGAGGGCCAGCGCGCCCCGCAGGCCGTTCGCGGTGGTGACGGCATCCCGCCCGAGCTTGGATGCGGCAGCCTGCGCGAGCTGATCGTCGAAGTCGGCCAGGTCGCAGTCGTGCCGCGCGGTGATGCCGAGGCGGTAGGCCTCCCCGACGCGTTCGACGATGGATGCCGCGGGGCCGATCAACTCTGCAGGGAGGGCCCGGCGCAGGCTGGACACGCTCACGTGCAGTGCGTGCACCGCGGAGTCGATCCCGAGGTCGCCCCAGAGGATGTCGGCGATGAGCTCTCGGTGCAGCGGCGAACCCGCGTTGAGGGCGAGCATTCGCAGCAGTGCCCTCGCCTGGGGCCGCACGGCTCTGAGCTCGATCTCGGAGCCGTCGGCGCACAGGTGGAATCCGCCGAAGCATCTGACCGTCACGTGCGGATGCCTCGGCTCGACGTCTGCGGTATTCCGGAATTCCCCGGCTCGCGTGACCGCGACGTCCCTGCTGGAAGGAGACGGGGACAGTCGCGGCAGCCCGGTCTGCAGCGCGCACCGCCGAGCCGAGGCGATGAGGGCGGGCGCACGCGCGCCGGGCCCGACGAGTGCGCGCGCGGCGTCGATGAAGGCGCGCGCACCCTCGACGCCGGTGGCGATCGAGGCGGTCTGGGCCTGGACGATCTGGTCGCGCGCGTCGGCAGCACCGGATGCCGCGGCGAGCAGCGCCCCTGACGCGCGCGTCCACGCCGCGACATCCGTGAAGCCCAGTCGTTCGAGTCGGTCGGCGAGCGAGTTCGCATGCACGCACGTCGCGCGCCCCCGCCGCAGGCGCATCACGAACTCGATTCCCGCGACGAGTGCGGCAGCCACATCGTCGCCACGAGTCTCGCACTCCTCGACGACGCCTTCCACGGCCAGATACGGAAGGGCGGATGTCGCGGCCACAGCACCGCGAACGACACGCGCCTGCGCATCCAATCGTCGCGCGACGCATTCTCGCTCGAGGGCCGCAAGCGCGTCGAGCGTCGTCTCGCGCGGCGTGACCGGCTCACGGATCATGAGGAGGGCGAGGAGCGCTGCGGGGCGCTCGGGAGCGTCGCCCGGCGTTCGGAGCACGCGCTGCAGCAGGGGGACGGCACCGACCACGTCGCCGCGGCGGAGCCTCGTCATCGCTGCGTCGAACGGCGCGGATCGGGAGACGGCTGGGACTCGGAGGCGCGCGGCGACCGGTGCCGTGTTCGTGCCGATGATCGTCGCCACGCTGCTCGGACTCGGTGCCGCGCGAAGGCCGACCTCCGCAGGAATTCCCCCGCGCGCGCGGAGATGCCGGCGGAGGATGGGCGGCAACACGCGCGACCCGAACTCGGTGACGTGCATGATCGCACCGCTGTCGACGGCGTCGAGCAGTCTCGTCGCGGCATCCGCCCCCAACAGTCGGGCGCAATCTGCGAAGCCGAGCGCGGAGAGGCCGCTCGTGAGCTCGAGCGAGCGCACGACGTCGACCGGAAGTGCATTCAGGGCCACTTCGAGGCCGGTCGCCGCGAAGTCGCTCTGCAACAGCTCCTCGACCGCCGCGCTGAGCGACTCGCGGCCGACCGATCGCGACGCCAACGCGAGCTGGTGCACGAGCCCCGCCCACCCGCAGGTCTCGGATGCCACATGGGAAGCGCATTCGAAGGGGAGTATCTGCCCGCTGACGACCCGGAATGACTCGGACACCTCATCGATGCGGAGAACGAGCTCCGGCGCGGTCACGATGTCGGGTTCGATCTCAGTGGCGTGCGCGAGGTTCGCACCCAGGGCGCGCCGCGAGGCGAGGATGACGTGGCGCCCGCTGCCGCAGTGCGCGATCATCCGCTCGAGAGCGGACTCGCCTCGCGTGCCGGCCACCAGCTGCACGTCATCGATCGCGATCGTCGTCGGGTCGCCCGACGTGGCGCCCATGATCAACGCATCGAGCGCCGCAGGATCCCGGCATTCCCGGCCGAGGGTGACGACGACGACGTGGTCGACGGAGTTGCTCAGCCGACGAAGGAGCGTCGACTTCCCCGATCCGCTCGGGGCCACGATGAACACGCAGGGGGACTGGAGGCGGCGCGCCAACCGCGCCGGGACGAAGTCCCGGCGTGCAGCCTGATCGTTTCCCGCAACCCCCATGCGACGCACCGCCAAACCTCACGTCGGCGGGTGTCGCCGCTCGGGTCTGACGGAACTCAATCTATGCCCTCTCGCCCCGCTGCGGGTCCGGGCGAGCACTGGTTCTCGGGCGTGAACGCAGCGGTCGCAGGAGGGCAGCGATGGGTGCCTGTTGAGGCATTGGACTGGTTGCACGCCCGGCGCTCCGCAATGATCAGCGGTATCGGTCGTTGCTTGTCTGTGTCGCGGCCGGAGGGACGGAGATGGCCGAACGCATCTGTGAGACGTGCGGCGCCAAGAACGACGTCGGCGCACGGTTCTGCGCGGCGTGCGACTCGTACCTCGGCTGGGATATCGGAGGCTCGACGCTCGACGGAGAGGCGCTCACCGGCACGATACCCCGCGTCGTGGGCGCGGTCCCGGCCGAGCCCGCCGGTGCGACGGAACCCCACGTAACCACGCCGGGCGAGGGGGAGCCGCAGCCTGACGCGGCCGCGACCGCGACCGCGACCGCACCCGAAACCGCACCTGTGACGGCACCCGAAGCCGACGCCGCGGCAGCTCCCGCTCAATCGTCGCCCGGCCCCGAGGCGTCGTCGCAGCGCGATGCTCCCACCGTGACCGTCGCGACCCCAGAAGTGGTCGTGACCCCGGATGCTCCGGGCGAGGTCGAGTTCGCCATCGAGAACACGACGAGCATCGTCGACGGATTCGTCATCGAGGCCGTCGATCCTCCATCGTGGCTCGAGCTCACGCATCCCGACGTCCACCTCATGCCCGGTGAGGCGCGCAGTGTCACGTTGTCACTCGGGCTGCGAGAGGGGATCATGGTGGTCGCGCAACGCCTCGCCATCACGGTCGTCGTCCGCTCCATGGAAGACGAGGAGCGGAGCGCGACCGTACGCGTCGTCGCGACCGTGCCGCCCTACGGGCCGCGTCCCGCACTCGAGGCGCGGCCGACCCTCATCCGGCTCGAGGACGCGGCTTCGGGCTCGTTCTACCTTCGACTCGACAACCGGGCCGCGAACTACCCGCAGACCGTCGGGATGTCGGCCAGCGATCCTGAGGGCGTCGTGCTGTTCGCCTTCGCGCCCGAGGTCGTCGAGGTTCCGGCCGGGTCGATGGTCGAGGTCGCCGCGTCGTTCACCGCTCCGCAGCCGGCGCCGGGCCAGCAGCTGAACCGGCAGCTCTCCGTCGCGGCGACGAACGACGAGGGGCCGATCAGCACGATCGTGACCCTCGTGCAGTCGACCGCGGCGGCCCCGGTGAACGCGCCGATCCGGGTACAGCTGCAACCCAGCAGCATCCGTCTCGTCGATGCTCACGACGCCGAGTTCGAGGTGCACGTCGACAACCGAGGCGGCCACTCCGGTGTCACCGTGGAGCTCTCGGGAAGCGACCCCGAACAGCGGATCGCATTCGCGTTCGTGCCGGCCCGGTTCATCGCCGTGCCGGGCCACGTCACGCTCGCCCACGGGCGGCTCCGCGCGAACCCCCCGCCGCGCGGCACGAGTGCGAAGCATCCGTTCACGGTCATCGCCTCGGACGGGACGAGGGATGTCGAGGCCTCGGCCGTGCTCGAGATGAGCACCTCTGCCGCCGCGATCGCGACCGCCGAGTTGCGGGTCAGTCCCGAGAAGCTGAATATCGGCACGCATCGCGGCGGCGAATACACGATCGAGGTCGACAACCGCCATGGTGCCGAGCCCCTGAACGTGGTGTTCTCGGGGCGATCCGACGACGGGCTCGTTCGCGCAAGCTTCGCGCCGCCTCAGGTCGCGGTCGTCCCGGGCGCCGTCGGCCATGCCCGGATGTCGGTGTCGAGCCCGCACCCGCCGGCGAACCAGGTGAGTGCGCGCCGGCTCGAGATCGTGGCATCCGATGGAGTGCAGAATCTCACGGCGAGCGCGGAGCTCAGCCAGATCGGCCCGAATCGTCGGCGCCCGGCGAGCAGGTGGCTGGTCGTCATCGGTGCGTTCCTCGTCATGATCGGTGCGTTGTTCATCCCGTGGTTCATCGGCACCGACGTCGATCTCGCGCTCGACGAGTGGGTCGGGAGCCTTTCCAACGTGCAGTTCTTCCGAGGCATGTCGCCCGACACGGCAGTCGCCACCTTCGAGGCCCCGTTGCGGATCCTCCTCGTCGTCTTGGCCGTGGCGATGCTGTTCGGCATGGCCGGTAGGGCCGGCGGGCTGACCCGCAAGTCCGCCCTGCTCGTCGTGCTGCTCACCGTCGGCTTCCTCGTGGCCATCGCATTCGCCGCCGTTTCGATACCGGTGCCCTTCCTCGGCCTCCCCGTCATCTGGCTCGGCGCGGTGCTCGGCTACATCGGTGGAGTCCTCGCCAGACCTCCCTCTTGACGACGCCACACAGACGTTTCGGAGGGGGAAGCGGAGGGGATGCGGACCGGCATTTCGCGGGGTCGTACTGGTTCGAAGCACGCTCCGCGAGATGATATCCTCGTACGGTTGCCGATTGCGGCAGCGCGCCCCGATAGCTCAGTGGTAGAGCACTTCCATGGTAAGGAAGGGGTCGTCAGTTCAATCCTGACTCGGGGCTCTGGTTCTCTTCGGTTCGGCCATTCGGCAGGGCCGGGAAGACCTACCCGGCGGGGTAGCTCAGGTGGTTAGAGCACACGGCTCATAATCGTGGTGTCGCGGGTTCGAGTCCCGCCCTCGCTACTGGAAATCATCGGTTGACCAGGGGTTTCTTGTCCTAGACAAAGGACAGGACTCGATGAGTTCAACGTTTATTCAACGCTTATTCGTCAGCGACCGCGTTTTGCGGACCTACAGGAAGAAGGTGTTCGACCCGTCCCGGGTGTTCTGGAACGACTTGGAACACCTCAGTGCATGGACACTGAGCGATTCTCCGGGCTCGGCCTCGAGCCGGTTCTCACGACGAGCGAGCTCGCCGACTACCTCGGCGTGCACGTGCAGGCGATCTACGACCTGCGCGCCGCCGGGAAGGGCCCTGCCGGCATCCATGTCGGGCGCGAGATTCGCTATCGAGTCTCCGAGGTACTCAGCTGGATGGACGAGTTGCACGATCCCGTCCCTGCTGGTCGCGGGCGGTGAGCGCTGATGGCCGGCCGGCCGCGGCTCCCCATTGGCACGTTCGGCGACATCAAGACGAACCAGGTCGCTCCCGGACGGTTCCGGGCGTACGCCCGGTTCCGCGACTGGGACGGCGAGACGCGACAAGTCTCGACGACCGGTGCGAGTCGGGGTGGACGATCCGAAACGGGCTTGCACGGCTCTGTGCTCAGCAGCTCCTCGGAGACAACAACTGGAGAGATGCGTGAGAACGACGCCAAGTGCCGCCACTGCTCAGCAACTTTGCCGGCCAGTGTTCAGCCGAGCATTCTTGGAACTCAGCAAGAAACGCTATCGAAACTCAAGGGCACAGCCACCGCCTCTGAGGATCATGCTGCCTCTCGTGAGCACATCCGAGAGCGGGCCGGTGCCCCACGCGTCTTCCAACCAATCCAGGACGGGAATACGACGCAGCGTGGGTGGCGCCAGCACCGCGTGCCCATTCGGAATTCAGACCTGCGCGCTGTTGAGTTCGATAAGGCGGACGAGGGCGTTGGAGGCGGGTCCACAGCGACGTCGATGCAGTGGACCAGCCTCTTCTGACGCGTCCGCGAGGGTCTCGAGCACCGCGACATCGCGCATCGCCATCGAAGGCGAGTGCCGGCGGCACGGACAGGCGCATGAGGTACCGGCGCGAACCTCCGCCGAGACGGCCGTCGCGTGCGAAGCGAGCCCGGCAAATGGATGTCACTAAAGTCACATTCTACCCGTGAATGGGTCTTTGTGATTGCTCTGCCTTTCGAGCCCGGCCATCGTTGACGCATGCAGACGCCCGGACAAAGCCGACCAAAGATGAACGGGTTCTCGATCACCCGGCGCCAACTCATCGTTGGCGCTGCCGACGCAGTAGCCGCCACGGTGGTGTGGGATCAGCCTGCCAATCGGGCGGAGGCAGCGACACTCTCTGGCGCAATCACATCAGAGAACCGGCAGACCATCGAGTTCTTCTCCACAGACTTCACGGTGAAGCATGTCTGGCACCTGGCCACTGTGGTCTCCATCTCGGCTCTCCCCGAACGCGTCCAATCGGTCAGCGCCGAGTTTCTATCTGACATACGCGTCTTGGCGCAGCGCAGGTTCCTGTCAATCCAGAGCGCCGGCGGGCTGACCACTGTGAAGGCCGATGACGCTTCGCTGGATGGCTCAACTGCGTCCGTGATCTTCAAGGTAGACAGGCGTTCACTGAGCGGCGAGCAGGTCAGGATCTACCTACCTTTGCTTGGGCGAATGCTCTACCCCGAAGACGGAATCGACGGGGTCAGCGCGCCCGCAGTGAAGCTCGCCCTGATGGACGCCGACGGCAAGGTAGTGCAACGACTGGAGCGACGCCTGATCCTTGAATCAAGCGTTCCGGTCGCCCCATGGGGGCTCGTACCTTCTGCAGGTTGGGCAGCGTTGACCAACCCTGAGCAGAACGCTCTCTATCGAGTTCCTGTTGCGATCAATCTCCGCAGTATCGGCTCGAGCCCTACTCCAGCAGGTGTGCAGGTTGGGATCACCGTTGATCAAGCACAGGCGGGAATGCCTGTTGTCACGTCGCTGGCGAGCGGACCCGAGCAACTCGATCCCACACTGGTAACAGTCAGTGGCCCTGCAACCGGCCCCGCGCACACAGTGGTCCTCACCATCAACGAGGCCATACCAGTCGGCGTGTCTCACGTGATCGGGTTGAGCTGGCCAAATGCTGACCCGCATTTCGCCGAGCCGTCTCCGCTTCGTTCGGCAGTCACCATCCTCACCGAAGGAACGCAGGACGCCCCCCGCCGGCGGGTCGGGAACGCGGAGACACTCTCTGACGACCCCATCGGCGTCTATACCAATAATGTCGCCGCCAAGGAGGGACAATGAGCGATCCCCAAGTACAGAACGCGCAGGCCTGGCTCAACAACACGTTCGGTGGTCGCGCGGGATACGTGGACGCGCCCATGAACGGGGAAACCGGCTGGCTAACGATGTACTCGGCCATTCGTGCCCTTCAGCTCGAGCTTGGCATTACGGCCACCTCCGACAACTTCGGATCAGGAACTCTCGCAGCGCTCGAGTCCCAGGTTGGTGATGTACGAGCGGCCACCGCGGCTACGCATCCAAACATCGTCGGCATTCTCCAGTTGGCGCTCTGGTGCAAGGGCTACTGGGGCGGGCTGATCTACGAGTTCTGGGACGAGGATGTCGCATCCAGCGTCAACTCCGTCCGTCTGGACTCGGGGCTCAGCGCAGGCCAGACCGTCCCGCCGAAGCTGTTCAAGAGCCTTCTGACGATGGATGCCTACATCGTCATCGGAAACGGCAATAGCGAGACCCGCGCCGTGCAGAGGTGGATGAACGGCCACTACCTCGACCGTGCCGATTTCCAGATGATCCCCTGCGACGGGATCTTCTCCCGACAGGTTCAGCAGGGGCTAATGTACGCACTCCAGTATGAAATCGGCATGGCTGACGGAACTGCCAATGGCAATTTCGGTCCCGGTACACAGCAGGGCATTCGGGACCACGGCATCGCCTCACTGGGAGACGCCGACGGCGCACGAAAGATGATCCGGCTCTACCAAGCCGCCCTCATCTTCAATGGCTACACGCAAACCCCGTTCACCGGTTCTTTCGACACAGCTACCAGAACGCAGACGACCGGCTTTCAACAGTTCGTTGAGCTTCCTGCGACAGGGGCAGCGAACTTCTCTACGTGGGCATCGTTGCTCGTGAGCACCGGCGACGTCAACCGCTCGGCGACCGCGTGTGACACCGCCACCCCCTTGACACCCCTCAACATTGGGTCGATCAATGGGGCGGGTTTTCAAGTCATCGGGCGGTATATCAATGGTCTCGAGAAGCGCCTCGCCCACGATGAGCCAGCCCGCATCTGGGCCAATGGCCGCACGTGGTTTCCGATCTATCAGGAATGGAATGACACGGCGGATCAGTTTTCCTACAGCCTCGGGTACGAACAGGGCGAACGGATCGCCTCCCGGATGCGACAGCTCGGAATCGTAACCGGCAACCGTGTTTATCTGTCCGTGGACTTTGATGCCACGCAAGACGACATCGACGCAGTGGTTGTTCCGCATTTCCGCGGCGTGCGCGACGCTCTCGACGCGTCCAAGACAGTTGTCTACAAGCTCGGCGTATACGGCACCAGAAACGTCTGCGCTCAGCTAGCGGCCGAGGGCCTCACAGAGTCCTCGTTCGTCAGCGACATGTCGACAGGCTATAGCGGGAATCTCGGCTTCCCGCTCCCGCCCAACTGGGCGTACGACCAAATTCTCACCATCGAGGTGGGGAGCGGTGACGCTTCCATCGAGGTCGACAAGGTAGTCAAGTCAACCCGAGCGCAGTCCCTCTCCAGCGCGCAGCTTCGGCGAACACCTCGAAGATTCACGGCTGGGCAGGCATCCGGATTTGACGAAGCGTTCTTCTGGCGAGTAGCAGGGCTGGCATACCTCTCAGATCAGGTGAGCCCGGACACATACATGACCCAGGGCATCCGTGATGACATGGTGCTGAACTGGCTTCAGAAGCCGACCTACTGGATTGGCGGAGGCAACGGGGAGCTTGACGAGATTTGGACGCACTTCTATACGCCGAGATATCCGAATCTCTTCCCGCAGGATGCTCCCGAGTGGGCTGCCTTTGAGCTCGCATTCGCAGAGTTCGATGCTCGCGCCGGAAGCGAAATGTACCCTCGACCCGTCGACGCACAGTTCGGCGACACAACGCATTGTGCCGCGTCGACGCGCGGGTACACGAACTGGGGCGTTCCCGCGCCAAGCGCAGCTTTTCACGTTTCGGACATCGGCGGATGGGCTGGAGACTTGGCAACTTTCTGGGAAGACTACGAAGCGGCTCGACTTGATAGCTCTAGTGGCGTGCTCGACGTACGGGCATGGACCGCCGCGAACCTCGGATCCGGAGCGAACTCTTTTGGCAGCGGTGACTTGCTTGCCGACATGGCCGCCTTCCTCTGGGCAAAACGCCTTGCCAATGGGAGCGGCTCAGTTGATGAAATCGCCCGACAGATGCTTTGCGCCATCGAGGATGACCCGGGCTGGCTGGCCAAGCAGTTTTTAGCGGAGAGATTCGGTTCTCGAGCGAACCTCGTTGCCGCAGCCAAGTCAGTGTTCACCGCACCATGGCCAACAGAACTGGCAATTAGTCAGCTCGTCGATATCAGGCTGCCAGGAGAGCCAGCGCCGACATTGTCACCTTCGCCGACAGTCCTGGCAACAGAGCTCGACGGTCTGGCAAATGGATTCGCGGACGTTGTTGTCGCGGCTCAGCAATGAACCAGAAAGCGACCGCCGCGAAGGCTAGAGCAGTCTTCAGATACCTAGCGGGAATCGTTGGCTCGACAGGCATGCTGCTCGCATCGGCTCTCTTGCTCTTGCCCACCGGCCGCGCCGCACGCTGTGTTGTGCAATGGCAGGGTGCGCTAGCGGATGCCACGTGGGCCTACTGCGTCGCACTTGTGTCGCTGCTGCTCCTGATCTGGGCACACAACTCGCGTAAGTCAGCAAAGTACGGTGGAGTCGACTACACAACATTCGGGCTCCTGATTCTTGGCGGTCTGCTCCTTTCTCCCATGGCGTTTCTGGCCACCGCCGCTGACGATGAGGGTGGCGCGATACGAACAGCATGCGGGCTGAGCACATGGTCGGCGTTCGGCATCGTACTGACCGCCTTCTTTCCGTTGTTGACAGGCCTGCTAGCGGTAGTGCTTTCCAGAATCGGTGAGATCCCATTCTGGGTGCGTCTGGTCTCGCCTATTGCGATTTTCGCCGCTCTCTGGTGGCTGAACTCCAGCCTCATCGCCCATTTGTCATCCCCTGGAATCGTGCAGCTCCCCTGATCGCATCTCATAGCCACATCGTGGAGGGGCCGCGGTCACGCGTGTGGACCATTGACGTCTGGATGCGGCGACGAGGGCTCCTCGGCCTGGTTGTCCGTTGATGGACGCACTCCGCGCTCGCCCATCGGCATCGAGCGCTGCGTGAGGTGAGGTCATGGTGACTCTCGACCCGCGGATTAGCCTGGCGACGGCCCTAAATGCCCAGCCTGGCGTATATGCCCTCCTCATCGGTTCCGGAACGTCGACCGGGGCGGGCATCCCCACTGGATGGGGTGTGGTGGAAGCGCTCGTCCGGCGTGGTGCCGTCGCCGGCGGCACCTCTGTTGACGAGGACTTCGATACCGAAGCCTGGTGGGATGCTCACGGCGACGGGAATCCCCTGGGGTACTCCAACCTTCTGGAACGACTTGCTTCGACGCCCGCCTCGCGACGGGCTCTGCTCGCTGGCTTCTTCGAGCCGACCGAGGAAGAACGCGAGGCAGGGTTGAAGATCCCGAGTCCCGCCCACCACGCGATCGCCGCACTCGTCAAACGGGGGCTCGTCCGGGTAATCGTGACGACCAACTTCGACCGCCTCCTCGAGCGCGCGATCGAGGCAGCTGGCGTGAGCCCGCAGGTCATCTCGAGCGAGGCGGCGATCACAGGCATGGAACCGCTGCAGCACATGCCCTGCACGATCCTGAAGCTGCACGGCGACTACGCCAGTCTTGATCAACGCAACACCGTCGACGAGCTACGCGAATACCCGAAGCGAACCGGTGAGCTCCTCGCCCGGATCCTCGCGGAATATGGCTTGATCGTCTCGGGGTGGTCTGGCGACTGGGATCCCGCGCTCGTCGGCGCGATCGTAGCGACCGCAAGCCGACGCTACCCGATCTACTGGACAAGTAGATCCGCACTCGGCGAGACGGCGAGACGCCTGACCACACGCAGCGGCGTACACGTCGTTACGGGAGTCACGGCCGACGACTTCTTC
Organism: Agromyces sp. Y575; assembly: GCF_059445445.1. Taxonomy (NCBI): domain Bacteria; kingdom Bacillati; phylum Actinomycetota; class Actinomycetes; order Micrococcales; family Microbacteriaceae; genus Agromyces; species Agromyces sp. Y575. Next base: position 300,608 of record NZ_JCAIUI010000002.1, on the reverse strand, counting down.
CCTGACCTCGAGCAGCGAGTCGAGGCGATCGAGCTCATGGCCGATGCGCCGGAATCAGTGAGCATGATGATCGCCCGACTCAAGCGTGCGCTTCCGAACCCTGTTCGGCACCTCGAGCTGCGTGACCTGTTCGAGGCAGAACTCACCAAGCTTTCCGACTACATCCGCGACCTCGTTGAACAACCGGGCCCGGCCTCATGGGAAGCGACAGAGGAGGGCCTTGCTGAGCTTCGCGGCCGATCAACTACGCTTCTCCACTTGTTCACCACAGGCATCCTGCTCGATCGTGATCGACAGCACAATGAACTCTGGGTTTGGGTCATGGAACGTGCGATGGCGGCCCGCCCGGCACGCATGACAACCACCGTCTGGGACGAGCTTGCGCACTATCCGGCGTTGCTGTTGCTACGCGCTGGAACCATCGCAGCACTCCTCGCGAAACAGGAGGACGTCGCCAGGTCGATCCTGCAGAAGCCCAAATGGGGGTCCGGCAACGGATTCAGCGGGAACGACCAACTCCGGCCCGCGTGGGACGTGCTCTCCCCGTGGAGCATCCTGGACAGGGACCGGGCGAACTCTCTCCCGCGGAACACGAGCGCGAACTATCGCTGGCCAATGAGCCGGATGGTGCGTGCCGATCTCAAGGATTTCATTGACCCGATCGCCGGAGGGCAGGACTATACCCGGCTTCATAGCCAAGCCGAGTACCGGGCATCGCTCGCATGGCTCTTCGCCACGAACAGGGCCAAGGAGCACACTTACCCAACGGATGGCGAGTTCATCGGTGACAACCAGTGGACACGGTCGGAACCGATCGACCTGATCTGGTCGGCGGACTTCTTGGCGAACTCAGATCGAGACGCCTGGGGATATCAGGGATCCACGGGGAATGGTTCAAGCAACAACTCGATGGCCTCACGGAACAACTATTTATTCAGCGACGAGGATGACTAGACACGAAGATACTTCAATGCCACTCAGGATGTCTCGTGTCCTCAAGTTCAATGACGACCTAGGGTTCGACTATGCGTGGGACTCAATGCCGAGCACGGACGACCGCGGCAGGTTGCGCGAGAACCTACATTTCGACGAGATCCGAATCCAGTGAACCGAGCGCGCTGCCAACTGTCAGAGTCGCCTTCTCGCTACAACGTATGCAGTCGCCTGTCGAGAGGCATCAGGGCACTCGAAGCTCTCGTATCGGTTCGCGTCGAGCCGCAGTCACGGCCGGGAAAAGGCTGGCGACGACCCCGACCGTGGTCGCAAGCACGATCAGGCCTGCGACGTATCCAGGCCCCGGTAGCGGGTCCCCGAGTAGAGCGAGGGTGCCAAGCGAGACTGCGCTTCCGACGACAGCGCCTGTGGCGGAGATGATCCCCGTCTGAGTTACGAGCAGCGCGACGATGAGTCTCTGACTCGCGCCAAGAGCGCGTCTGCGACCGAAGTCCTTGCGGCGCAGCATCACGAGACTATAGAGAGCGACAGCTGCAAGTGCGGCGGTGAGCAGGAGAATCCCAACCGTCAGTCCTCGCCCAAAGCTGCCCAGCTGCCCCTCGATCAGCCCGCGGAGGGCCGCGAGTGCTTCACTGGTCTGCACGGTCACCTTCGTCGGGTCGTCAACGGCGAGCACACTCGTGATGGCGGATGCTACGGGGGCGACGAGGTCGGGGCGTTCGGCAATGACCACGAGCACCGATACGGCGCCGGGGGAGTCGGCTGGTTGCGGTGCGAACAGGGCAGGCTCAAGGAATGATAGATAGTCCGGCAGGGTAAGGCGACCGCCGACGGCGTACCCGGTGCCGGCGTCTTCGGCGACAGCTCCGACAGGTTCGGTCATGCCGAGCCGATCGAGAGCGTCCTGTGACGCCCACGCGATATCGCCCTGGTTGGGAATCGACCGCGCCAACCCGGCGGCCGTCCAGTTGTCTGCCCAGACCTGCCGAAGTGGCACGCGAGTCCCCTCTGGGAACGCGCTGTTCTTCACGTCGGCAGCAGTGCTGAAGGCGCCGACCCAGTCCACCCCACCGAGCCCACGCACTCGGTCGAGTACGCTCGTGTCTAGGCCCGCCTCGGGGTCGGCGCGCACGACTATCGAGCGGGTTCCCGCGGAGTCAATCGACCCGATCACGGCTTGTTCCGCGCCAACGGTGCGGCCTGAGGTCAGCAGCACTGCTGCGCACATCCCAGCGATCATGACCACCGTGATGATCGTTGCGATCGGCGCTGTCCACGCCGAGATAGCGGCCTCGCGTAGCACCGCGATTGCTCGCCTCACAGCTCGATCCTTCGGTCGCACCGCTCGACCAGCGAAGGGTCATGGGTCACGACGACGACTGCGGCGCCCCGACCTGCCTGAGCGTGAAGCGCTTCGACGACCACATCGGATGATGCAGGGTCGAGGTTTCCGGTCGGTTCGTCTGCGAGCAAAACACTTGGGTCGCCGATCAATGCACGGCAAAGCGCAATGCGTTGCGCTTGACCACCGGAGACCTGGCCGGGCTTCGCCTCACGCCTGAGTCCGACACCGAACCGTTCCATCAGGGCCTCCGCGCGAGGAACGAGATCGCGTCTGCGTTCACCCCGGTACAGCGCGGTCTCGAGGATGTTGTCGAGTACCGTACGAGAGGGATCAAGGGCGGCATCCTGGAACACGAACCCGTAACGTGTCGCCCGCGCCGCGGCCCGTTCCCGATCGCTTCGGCCGTGCATCGCCCGCCCGTCGAGCAAGACCTCGCCGCTGCCTGGCTTCAGCATTAGCCCGAGCAGGTACAGGAGCGTCGATTTCCCTCGGCCGGATGCTCCGGTCACCGCGACGACCTCGCCGGCTTCGAACACGGCCGACACGTCTTCGAGCAGAGGCGATGAAGTATCGTACCTGAACCCGAGACCGCTGGCGGCAAGCCTGACCGTCATTCGGGTGCGCCCGGCTCGGCAGGGATCCGTATCCGGTCGCCTGCACTGACGCCCTCCACAATCGACATCCCGCGAGCGGAGGCGATCACCGTCACAGGGTGCTCAACCCCGTCGACGCCTAAGACCGAAACATCTCCGTTGGCTGCGCTTCTCAGTGCTGCGGACGGCACAACGAGGCCCGAGACTTTTGGCTGGGTGATGATCTGAGAGCTCAGAAGCGACTGACCTTCTACAGGAACCAGGCCGCACCCAGTACCGCAGATCGAACCTCCATCCGGTCCGGCGAGGGTGACGTTCATTTGATCACCGCCGTCCGGTGACGGCTCTTGTCCGGCGGCCACCGCATGCCAGACCTGATCTTGGAAGGTGATCTCCACTTCGGTCCCGGGCGGGATTTTCGCGGACTGTTGCCCGGTGACCGGGACGGTGAAGCTCGGCTCGGCCGACAGCACCGATATGGCGGCTTCCCCGCCCGCAAGCGTCGCGCCTCGGAACACGACCTCACCGTCGAGCGTCACACGTCCCGGGAGCGTCGGCACGAAGACAAGATCAGCGGTCCGAACGATGCCATCGGCCTCGATCCCGACCGACTTCTGCCAGTCCTTCACGGCAGCGGCGGTCCCGGTGCCGAACTCGCCGTCTTGTGTCCCGTTGTACATGCCGAGCGCCGCAAGGAGCTGCTGCACCTGCAGAACGTCCGCCCCTTCCGACCCCACTGTCATGTCACGGAAGGCCGGTGTCTCACCCTGCGCCACGACTACCGGGCGCAGGCTTACCTCGTACAGGGTTTGTCCGGCGGCGACCTCCTCACCGGTTTGCACCCGAACAGCGGTCACGATGCCCGCTGCTTGATTCGCTCCCACGGGCCGCTTTGTCCATTCGGCGACCGTGTTGAGGGAGATCGATGAGCCCACCTCGCCGTCAGTCACTTCGACGTCGGTGAACGGCGTCTCGGCGACCGCCTCGGTCGGCGCCGCGAACACCACGACACCCGCCCACCCGACGAGAGCGGCAACGGCGAGCAATACGAACGACCCAACGACCACAGCGGCGGGTCGACGTCGCATGTCGCGAGCGGCGGGATCCTTGGCGGATGAAGCCTGCATGTGCCACCTTTGCTTGATTTCTCGTTGCACGGTCCCCAACAACTACAACTATGCGGGTCGCTTCAATCGGCAGCCAAAACTGGATGTGTAAAACGGGAATAGATGTGACGAAAGTTACATGGATACACGCGACTCTCTGCGAAACCATTGGGGCTCTAGCAGGGCACTGGAAGTTCGAGCAGGATTGAGGAGAAATTTATGAAAGCAAGACGAGTGACCGTGCTGAGCGCGGCCCTGGTGGGGAGCTTCGCTCTCGCCATGTTGGTGGCTTCTCCGGCGCACGCTTGGTACCAATCAAACTGGGCGGCAAAGAACTGCGCAACGAATGTGCAGGTGTCCGTATACACGGAGGCTAACGGCAACGGCGATCACGAGTACCGCGCTCCCGGCGGCTACTACCGGATTATCTACATCGGCAACGGCCCACAAAGGACCTACGGCTACGTCGGAAGCGGCGAATGGCGCCAATACTGGGAAGGCAACCTGGGATACGCCGGCACCGCATCCTGCGCAAGGTATGTGAATCCGGGTGGGGTGGCGCCAGCAATATAGAGCCGTCCGCGGTTCATCGCGTCGAGGGGTCAGAGCCGGATGCCTTTTGCAACCCACGTGCGGTCGAGACTGATGCCTCGACGCGAGAACCACAGCACACTCCAATGCCAAATGAAGGGTCCAAACGCTCATGAGTTTTACCGGTCGTCGCCATGCCGGAGCGGTAGGCGCGGCATTGATCATTGCCGCCCTCGGAATGTCCGCGCTGGCGGGTTGTTCGATCAACGATGCCCCTCCCGCTGACGCTCCTCGCGCAGAAGCATCGGCGCTTGCGGTAGACCCAGCCCTAGTGGAAGAGGTCCAGGCTGGTCTTGAGCGGTACGAACAGTCGTTCCGCGATGTTATGGCCTGCATGGAAGCCGCAGGGTGGCAGGTTGCCGATCAAGGGAACCAGACGTTTTCGGTAGTCGGGATTACCCCGGAGCAGGCGGACCAGTCCCGCCAGGCATACAAGGACTGTTCCGAATCCACAGGATGGGGCGAAGCGAACGCGGTCGATACCGCTTCGCTCGCGAAGCTGTACCTGTACGAGCTATCGACGCTGGACTGCCTCGAGTCGATCGGCTGGGACGTCCCGGCAGACCCTCCGACACGCGAGGTATACGTCGAACGGTTCAATTCGGAAGACGCCTGGAGCGCATACTCGGAGATCGAAGATCAGATGACCGAGTCAGCAGCGTCAGCAGATACGGACCTGCCCGATTGGGATGAGACCCTTGCGATGTGCCCCCCGCCCACTCGCTGGGCAGATCTGAATTAGGGCGCGCACTCACGGGATCCAGGTCATGTGATTTTGGCGCGGCGAAAGTGTGTAACGAGGGGAATTGCCACGAGACTCGATGCGCGCACGCTTATTCAACGAATATCGGTCCGAACTCACTTGAGACGTTCCCAGTCGAGCCGAGTAGAGTCGCAATCGCAACATCCGTTCTCGCAAGGAATCCCAGGTCAGTCCGAGATCATTCGAGACGTCCGGAGCATGAGGAAGGACTCACGAGCGGCCCCGTCGTCTTCGTGGTGTCGCGGGTTCGAGTCCCGCCCTCGCTACAACACGACGTGCGTGAACGCAGCCAGCTCAGAGGCGGCCGAGGCCGGTCCCGATGATGACCACGCCGACCACGAGCAGGATGAGTGACGTCACCTCACGGTTGTTTCGGGTCATCCACTCCTTCGCCTTCACCAGCCTCGGTTGCATGCCGTTCGCGTCGACGAGCGTCACGATGATCGGCACCGCAACGGTCGACGCCCCCACAACCGTGTAGACCAGTATCGCGAGCGCCGCATCGGCAGCGGCGAGACCCGCACCGCGCACGGCCAGGCCGGCCGCGATGGCCAGGAGCAGCGCCTTGGGGCGTACGTTCAGGGCGGCCGCAATGCCGAGTGCGCTCCACGGCCCGATCGATTCCAACTTGTCGAGCCAAGCGGGCATGGCCTCCACCGGGTTGCGTCGGGCGCGCCGCCAGACGACGATCGCGATGACGACGAGGGCGACGCCCACGACGATCTCGGCGGCAGCGACCGCCACGTCGGGCTGCCGCGAGGATCGTGCCGTCGGAATGGCCTGGGCCGAGATCGTGCAGATCGAGACCACGAGGGCCATGCCGATGACCCACCCGATGAGGAAGGGCGGGGCGGATGCCCGGCGCTTCGGCGAGAGCAAGATCACGATCGTCGCCATGATCGGAACGGAACTGATCGCGACCGCCAGCGCGATCGGAAGTATGTGCCCTATCGCCTGCAGCATTCCGCCGCGCCCCCTGCCCTACCGGCGCCGGCACTGCGGAGCAGTACACGCAGCGGCGTTGCTGAGCAACGATATCCGAGGCCGTCCTGCGCGACAACGCCTGCCGCGACGCACGATTTGGCACGGTCTCGAGGATTCTCGGCAACACGGTCGCGCCGGCCTCCCCAGAACCCACTCAGCCGGCTGGGAGGTATACGTTCGCGACCGAATGAGACCGCGCCGCACTAACCGATGTCGGTTCAGGCGTACGCGCGGTGCCGGGGCCCGGCTGTCGCCGCGACGGGCGCTCCGGCGAAGGTGCGCGAGTTCACTCGGCCGTGGTCCTCGCCGCGCGGACAATTGCACTGCAGGGCGATGCTGTCGGTGCTGTCGATCGGCACGAACTCGAGGTGTTCCGCCGGTTGCCGGTTTTGCTGTCGTTTCTGCCACATGTTCATCCCCTCCTATGGAAGAGACGGCGAACGTGGCACATCATGACGCGACTTGACGAGGGGTCGCCGACTTCGACGAACTCGACTTCGACGAGTCCGAGCAGCCCTCAAACGCTGCCGTTCAGACCAGGTCGCGCCTGCGGAACGACACGAAGGCGAACGACGCGAACACACCCGCCCAGACGACGAGCACGGCGATCGCGACGCCGGGACCGGTGGACGCGACGACGGCGGGAACGACATCGCGCCCGTCGGGGACGAGCGCTGCGGCAAGCGAGTTGCTGGCGCCGATCGGGAGGAACCCGCGGATCGCGTCGAAGAAGGCGATGGAAGGAGCGAGCATTCCCACGAACAGGGTCTCGATGCCGAGCACCCAGCCCACCCCGATGGCGATCGCGGCGATGACACTTCGCGTCAGCACGCCGAGGGCGAGGCCGAAGAGGAGGAAGACCGTCACGATCAGCCAGATGGCGACGGTGGCGACGACCAGATCGTACAGCTCGGGGAAGACGATCTCCCTGCCGGCCACGATGGCGACGACGATGCTCGCGAGCATGCTCGTCACGAGGGTTACCAGTGCCGTGATCGCCGCGATGACCACGACGCCGGTGAGGCGAGCGAGGACGAGCGGGTCGCGGCGAATGAAACGTGCGGTGATCGCGCGGAGGGTTCCTCTGCCGTAGTCGGATGCACCGATGATGGCGCCGAGGATCACCATCATCGGCGCGCAGTACAGCGGCAGGGACGCCACGATGTAATACGCAGTGCCCTCTGGGAGCATGTTCAGGAGTTGGAGCTCCTGCTGCTCGGGCGTGTACCAGTCGGCGCCCATCGTCGAGATGTAGCTCACGAGGTACGCGAAGGCGGCGATGCAGGCTGCCCAGACACCGATCACCGTCCAGACCGCGACGCGTCTCGTGCCGAGGCGGAGTTCCCCGCGTAGGGCGCTCGCGTAGTTCGGCGCGTGCCTGCTGCTCGTGGTGGCCACTGTGCTCATGCTGTGCTCGCCCCTGTCGTCTCGGGTTCAGCGGTCAACTCGAAGAAGGCATTCTCCAGCGACTCCGACACCACGGTCAGCGACGAGACCGCGATGCCCGCGCGAACGAGTGCGGCATTCACTGCGTGCGGTGCAGTCTCGCCCAGGTGTACCTCCAACCCCGGTCCGACCTCGTGGATGTCGGACGGAGAGATTCCGAGCGCGCCGATGATCGAGCGCGCGCGCGCCGCGTCGTCGACCTGTACGGCGAGCCGTCTCCGGTGCACGGCGCGATCGCGCAGCTCCCGAAGCGTTCCTTCGGCGATCAACCGTCCCTTGGCGAGCACGCCCACCCGGTCGGCGACCAGCTCGACTTCGCTGAGGAGGTGGCTGGACAACAGCACGGTGCGCCCCTCTTCTCTCACGCTGCGGACCAGTTCTCGAATGCTCACGATTGATTCCGGATCGAGCCCGTTCGTCGGTTCGTCGAGCACGAGCACCTCGGGTTCGCCCAAGAGGGCGGCGGCGACGCCCAGCCGCTGTTTCATGCCGAGCGAGTAGCTCCGGTAGGGCCGCTTCTGATCCTTCGGCAGCAGGCCGACGCGAGCAAGCTCTCGGCTCGCCGACGCGCGAGGAAGATTCCAGTACGTCGCCAGGAGTCGAAGATTCTCGGAGCCCGACAGGTTCGGGTAGAACGCGGGAGATTCGATCAAGGAGCCGACGCCGCCGGAGTTGCGCGCGCGCTCCACGCGGATGACACCACTGCTCGGCGCGACCAGTCCTGTGAGCACGCGCATGAAGGTGGTCTTGCCCGCGCCGTTGGCGCCGACCAGGCCGTAGACCTCGCCCGGGCGGATGTGCAGGCTCACCGTGTCCAGCGCGCGCACGCCACCGCGGTAGACCTTGGTGACCTCGAACGCCTCGATCACCGCCCGAGGGGCGATCCCGTGTTCGGCTGTCATGTGATGCTCCCGATGTCCGAGCTCGCGGCATGCAAGCGAGAACTTTCTACCACAAAGTAGCTTCTGTGGGAAAGTACTATGTGGTAGAAATGGCGACGGAGGATGCAACTGTGAGTGATGACAAGGAATCGGACGCGGTCGATGCTGCGGAGATCCTCCGGTCGATCGAGAGAGACCGCGAGCGCATGGTGAATGCGCTCAGCCCCAACGCCAGGCTCCTCTACGGCACTTGGGGTGTGGCGTGGATCATCGGGTTCGGAGCGTTGTTCCTCGCCCTCTTCCCTGTGGAGGGGCCCGCGCTGCCCTTCCTGGTCAGCGCGATCATCGGTGGCGCGGCACTCGTGGGGGCGATCGTCTTCTCCACGGTGCATTCGACCCGGAAGAATCTCGGATCGCGTGGCCCGTCGAAGGTTCAGGGCGCCATCTACGGCAACACCTTTGCGATCGCGTTCACGCTCATGGGCGTGCTCGGCGGGCGCATGATGGGCCTCGGCGTCCCCTTCGAGGTGATGCTGGTCTTCTGGGTCGCCGTGCCGTGTCTGATCGTCGGAATCCAGTCCATGGCGGGCGCAGCCATGTGGAACGACAAGTCCCAGCTCGTCTTCGGCCTGTGGACCCTCGTCATCGGATTCGGCTCGGTCCTCGTCCCGGTGCCGTTCAATCTTCTGGTCGGTGTCGTCGGCGGGCTCGGATTCCTCGCCCTCGCGCTCGTCGAGACCATCAAGCCGACCCTCACTTCAGGCCCGATCACGCAGCAGGACCATGGATGAACTCGACCCGGTCATCCACGTCCAGGCTCGGCTTCGAATCGTGACCGTGCTCGATGCGCTCGGCGCCGGGGATGCCCTGTCCTTCCCTCGGCTTCAGTCGGTGCTCGGCGTGACGTCCGGAAATCTGGCGACGCACCTGAGAAAGCTCGAAGAGACCGGTTACGCCGAGGTCTCGAAGGTCATCGAGGGGCGGACTCCCGTCACGTACGTGAGCTTGACCGACGATGGCCGGCACGCGTTCCGGCTGTACAAGAAGGCGCTTCGGGCCCTCTTGAAATAGAACGTGCGTCAGAGTCGTCGAGAATCGGCGCCGCGGTGCATCCGGCCGCTTCCCAGCTCGGCGGACTATCCTGAAGCGTGACTGCTGACGATTCTCCGGTCGAGGTGGAGGCTCCGAAGGAGCCCGCCGCGACGACATTCTCTGATCTCGGGCTCGATGGCGCGGTGCTGAAGGCACTCTCTGACGTCGGCTACGAGACCCCCTCGGCCATTCAGGCTGCGACGATCCCCACCCTCCTCGCGGGTCGCGACGTCGTGGGCCTCGCGCAAACGGGCACCGGCAAGACGGCCGCCTTCGCGCTGCCGATCCTCGCGCGCCTCGACCTCTCTCAGAAGACCCCGCAGGCGCTCGTGCTCGCCCCGACGCGCGAACTCGCGCTGCAGGTCTGCGAGGCGTTCGAGCGTTACGCCGGGCATCTGAAGGGCGTGCACATCCTCCCCGTCTACGGCGGTCAGGGCTACGGCGTGCAGCTCTCTGCGCTGCGCCGCGGCGTGCACATCGTCGTCGGCACCCCGGGTCGCATCATGGACCACCTCGACAAGGGCACCCTCGACCTCAGCGAGCTCAAGTACCTCGTGCTCGACGAGGCCGACGAGATGCTCAAGATGGGCTTCGCCGAAGACGTCGAGACGATTCTCGCCGACACCCCCGACGACAAGCAGGTCGCGCTGTTCTCTGCGACGATGCCCGCCACCATCCGGCGGATGTCGAAGCAGTACCTGCACGACCCCGAAGAGATCACGGTCAAGAACAAGACCACGACGTCGGTCAACACCACGCAGCGCTACCTCGTTGTGTCGTACCAGCAGAAGATGGATGCCCTCACCCGCATCCTCGAGGTCGAGAACTTCGAGGGCATGATCATCTTCGTTCGCACGAAGAGCGTCACTGAAGAGATCGCCGAGAAGCTCCGCGCACGCGGATACTCCGCAGCTGCGATCAACGGCGACGTCGCGCAGGTGCAGCGCGAGCGCACCGTCAATCAGTTGAAGTCGGGCAAGCTCGACATCCTGGTCGCAACGGATGTCGCGGCGCGCGGCCTCGACGTCGAGCGCATCAGCCACGTGGTGAACTTCGACATCCCGACCGATACCGAGTCGTACGTGCACCGTATCGGTCGCACGGGTCGCGCCGGACGAAGCGGCGACGCCATCAGCTTCGTGACGCCTCGCGAGCGCAACCTCGTCTCATCGATCGAGCGGGCCACCCGTCAGCCGCTCACGCAGATGCAGCTGCCGAGCGTCGACGACGTGAACGTCACCCGGCTCGCCCGGTTCGATGACCGCATCACCGCGGCGCTCGACCAGGCGCCGCGCATCGAGGCGTTCCGCGACATCATCGGGCACTACGTGCGCAACCACGACGTGCCCGAAGTCGACGTCGCGGCCGCGCTCGCCGTCGTGGCGCAAGGCGAATCGCCCTTGCTGCTGGAGCCCGAACCCGAGCGTCCGCGTCGCGCCGACCGCGAGCGTTCCGACCGCCCCGAGCGTGGCGACCGTCCCGAGCGCGGCGATCGTCCCGAGCGCGGCGACCGCTTCGACCGCGGTGACCGCGGCGACCGGCCCGAGCGCCGCCAGCGGCCGAGCAGCGGCCCCATGGCGACGTATCGCATCGCCGTCGGCAAGCGCCACAAGGTCGAGCCGCGCCAGATCGTCGGTGCCCTCGCGAACGAGGGCGGCCTCAGTCGCGGCGACTTCGGCGCCATCCAGATCCGTCCCGAGTTCTCACTCGTCGAACTGCCCGCCGATCTCTCGCAAGAGACGCTCGAGCGACTCGACGGCACTCGCATCTCCGGCCGGCTGATCGAGCTGCGGCCCGATGCCGGCGGGCCCGCGCGCCGCAGCGACAGCGACGGCGACGGCGGCAAGCCGTACCGGAAGCCGCGCCACAAGGGCTGAGCGAAGAGCGGATGCCGGTGCGGTCGACGAGTCCGAGAAGCATCCGTGTGCGAAGCGGCCTGGCCGCGGCCGGCTGTCTCGTGCTCGGCATCAGCCTGCAACTGATCGATCGCACGATGTTCGTCGACCTGCTCGGCAGCATGCTCTACGTCGGGGTGATCGCATTCCTGCTCCGTGCGGCTTGGCCACGGCTCGGCGCGGTGTGGATCTCGGGGACGGCGTTCGCCCTTGCGGCGGCCGTGGAGCTGCTCCAGCTCACGGGCCTGCCGCAGCGCGTGGTCGACGTCTTCCCGCAGGCACGACTCCTGCTCGGCAGCTCCTTCGACCCGGTCGACCTGCTCGCCTACGCCGGTGGCGCGGTGCTGGCCTTCGCCGCGCAGCTCGCGTTGAACGCCGGGCCCGTCAGCGCCCGCTCCCGTCCGTAACGGGAGCAGTCTCGATCTGTTCGTGCTGACGCGGGGCCGACGGCCGATTCCTAATCGATGACGCCGAAGGCTCGGCGAACCCGGTCGACGCCCGCGATGGCGCGCCGGCCGATCGAGCGCACCGCTCGTGGCAACGGCAGCTTCGCCGCCGCCGCCCGGGTGCGCCGGAACCGAGCGGAGCTGTGCACCTCGCGCCGCAGTGCTGCCTGTCGAAGCTCGCGCGCCCAACTGCGGGTCACACGTTCGTCGTCGAAGCGGCGTGCTGTCCGCACGGCACGTGCCCGCATCCGCGCGACGCGCTGCGGAGACATCCCCCGCAGACGGCGGATCGCGCGGGCGAGTCCGTCGATGTCGCCGGCCGGCACGAGGAAGCCGTTGCGACCGTCGCGGATGAGATCGGCGGGTCCGTAGGGGATGTCGTAGGCGATCGGCAGGCAGCCGGCGGCCATCGCCTCGACGAGCACGAGCGGCAGCCCCTCTGAGTGCGAGGTGAGCAGTAGGAACGACGCGCCGGTGAGGTGTTGCCGCGCATCGGGGTCGAATCCGTGGAGCTGCACCGCGGCGGCATCCGTGATGCGTCGTTCGAGTGCGCGGCGGCTCTCGCCGTCGCCGTAGACGTCGAGGCGAACGCCGGTTCCGGAGTGCGCGTTCGCCGCCTGAACGGCATCGATCGCGTGTGACACGCGCTTGCGCCGGGTCAAGGCGGCGAGCACGATGCCGCGGGCGGGGTCGCGAGGCACCGACGCCGCTCGAACCGGGATCGGCCGGGCGTTCGGGATCACCGCCAGGTGCTCGCTCGGTCCGACGATCCGCTCGACGTCGACGCGCTGGCGCTCGGAGAGGAGCACCACGAGGTCGAAGTCGTCGAGGCGGTCGAAGACCTCGCGCCGCGAGCGGCGTATCGGATGCTCCGCACCCGCCGCGGCCCGGTGCGATGCGTGCACCACATGGGCGGAGATGACGTGGGGCCGATGGTAGTCGAGCATGAATGGCGCGATCGTCTTGCTGTCGACGATCATGAAGCTCGCTTGGTGGTCGGTCAGGGCGTCGAGCCACGCCCGGTACAGGGGCCAGATGTGCCGCCACGACCGCACGGGTCGTCCATCGGCGTCGCACAGCACGACGGATCGCCCGCCGAGCGCCCCGCGAACTCGCGTGTCGCGCCGGTCGGTCAGGAGCAGGGTGCCGTCTTCGCGGTAGTGATCCACTTGGAGTACGTGCCCGTCGGCGTCGAGTCGCGCACGACTCATGACGGCGTCCCCGTGTCGCCGCGTCTCCGACGCGTCGCTCGCCTCGAGCGGCGTGAACAGGTCGTGGTCCAGCTGCAGCGAACCGCCCGGCAGCGGATGCCCCCGCAACCAGTCGTACAGGTTCGCGATGCGCACCCCGTGGTCAAGTGCACCGCGAGTGCGCAGCTCGCGCTCGAGGTCTGCAGTATCGGGCCGGGCGTCGAAGGTCAGCACGTCGACAGGCACGCCGCCGATGCGGTGGAATGCGGCCGATCGACGCAGCATCGCGTCGGTCATGCCCCCGAAGGTGTCGGGGATCGACCAGGTGACGGCGAAGTGCCGGCCTTCCGGCATGCGGACTCGAGCCGCCCGGGGCTCAAGTGAAGTGCGCCCGACAGACATCCGTCGAGCCTGGTCCGCCCGGTTCCCGGGCTCCTGAACGTTCAGCCGGTCACCTCGGCCAGGAAGTCGAGGGTCTCGACGAGCGCTGCCTGTGCGTCTTCGGAGTCGAGATGGAACTGGTACTCGTGCGGGAGTGCGGGCTCGTGGTCGGCAGGCCAGAACAGCGAGGTGACGTCGACTCCCAGCTCATCGAGGCGGGCGTCCATCGGCAGAGACTGGATCCAGGTGAGCGCGTCGCCATTGCCGCCCGAGATGTAGGTGGTCGGGAAGTCTGCCGTCACGAAATCGATCGTCGACATCGTCGTGCCCGACGAACGCTGCGACCAGTCCTTGGTTCCCGTATAGCCCCAGAGGGCGACCTTGAGTCCCCATGCCCCGATGCCGGTGAGCTCCGACATCGCGTCGAGATCGTAGACGCCGCAATTGAGCACCACACCCACGAGCTGGTCGGCGTCGAGTGCGGGATCGATGCTGAGGAGTTCGGCGTAATCGGAGTTCGTCGAGAGCGCTGCAAGCTGGCTCGCGAGCTGCGCGCCGGCCGAATCGCCCGCGAGCACGATTCGGTCGGGGTCGATGCGGAACTCCTCGGCGCGAGCGTCGAGGGTCGCGAGCGCATCGTTCAGCTGGTGCACCGCGATGGGATAGGTCCCTTCGGGTCCCAGCGTGTAGTTCAGCCCCACCGTCGTGTACCCCTCGGCGGCGAGGATGCGCAGATAGGGGTCGACATTCGTCGAGTCACCGGCGATCCACGCTCCACCGTGCACCCACACGATCGTGGGCAGCGGATCGTCGCCGTCGTCTGGCGAGAAGACGTCGAAGGTCATTCCGGCGTCGGCAGCGTCGCCGTAGACCGGAACCCCGAGCTGTTCAGTGAGCTTCGTGTCGGGAACGTACTTGTCCATCTCCGCCGCGGTGTTGGTGCCGCCCTTCTCGAACACGGCCCGGATCACCATCGCCGACGGCCACGGCGTGAGGGTCAGCACGAAGGTGATCAGGAAGCCGATCACGGCGATGCTCGCGACGATGGCGATGATGCGCCGTTGCCGATTGGTCAGCCAGATTTCGTTGCCCCACGACGGCAGCGTGTTGCGTGTGTTCTTCGACGACACTCGATCCCCCTCGATATCGGTCCTCGCCATCCTGTCGGGAATTCCGCCGCCGACGTGGGTGGCACACCGGCGCTCAGCGCGTTCGGTTTCGTCATATGCCGCGTTCGTTCGTGAACGCGGCCCGTTCGGTTTCGTCATATGCCGCGTTCGTTCGTGAACGCGGCCCGTTCGGCTTCGTCACATGCCGCGTTCATGAGCCGTTCAGGCGAGCGTGTTCGGCTAGCGTTCATGCCTGACGCCCGGTGCTGCGCGTCCACCACCGATCGATGGGACGAATCGTGACCACCCGTACGGCCGAGTACCCTCGACCGGACCACTTCCTCCTCCACATCAGCGACACTCACGTGCTCGCGGGGGGTGGCATGCTCTACGACCGGGTTGCGAGCGAGCAGCACCTGCAGACGCTCTTCGACGAGTTCGAGGCATCCGGTGCCCGGCCAGAGGCCATCGTCTTCACGGGGGACCTCGCAGACAAGGGCGAGCCCGACGCCTACGATCGCATCCGCCGCATCGTCGACCCCGTCACTGAGCGGCTCGGCGCCCAGGTGATCTGGGTCATGGGCAATCACGATGACCGCGCCGCGTTCCGGCGGGGGCTGCTCGACGAGCCAAGCAGTGGCAGTGGCAGTGGCAGTGGTGGTGGGGTGCGACCCGTCGACCGGGTCGATGACGTCAACGGGCTCCGCGTCATCACCCTCGACTCCACGGTTCCGGGCCACCACCACGGCGAGATCGCGCCGGCACAGCTCGACTGGCTCGCCGAAGAGCTCTCCATCCCCGCGCCGCACGGCTCGATCCTCGCGATGCACCACCCGCCGGTGCCGAGCGTGCTCGACCTCGCCGTGGCGGTCGAGTTGCGCGATCAGACCGGTCTCGCCGAGGTCGTCGAGGGCAGCGACATCCGCTCGATCATCGCCGGTCACCTGCACTACTCGTCGACTGCGACGTTCGCGGGCGTGCCGGTGTCCGTCGCCTCGGCCAGTTGCTACACGCAAGACCTCAATGTGCCGGTCGGCGGCACGAGGGGCCGCGACGGCGCCCGGGCCTTCAACCTCGTGCACGTCTACCCGACGACGGTGCTGCACTCGGTCGTGCCGCTCGGCTCGTTCCCCGCACTCGACTGGATCGACGCCGGCGAGAGTGCCAGGCGCCTCGACGCGTCAGGCATCGGCATCGCGGATGCCGCGACCCCGCCGGTGCCGAAGGAACCGCCGTTCACCATGCCGATCCCGGTGCTCGCCGGCTGAGTCGCCGCTCTCCGGATTCCCGTGCGACCTTCCCGCGATCGTGCCGGAGTGTCATACTCGGACCACTTCTCCCGACCGCAGCGGCCCTTCACGTCGCGTGAGGCGAGCCGACCACGGGAGGTGGCGTATGAGCACCGAACTCGCCGCGATCATCGGGGTGGCGTTGATTCTCGCCGACCTCGCCATCCGCATCGCCGCACTGATCATCGTGCCTCGGGGGCGCAAGCCCACCGCGGCGATGGCCTGGCTGCTGGCGATCTTCCTGATCCCCTTCGTCGGCATCCTCTTCTTCCTGCTGATCGGCAGCTCGAAACTGCCGAAGAAGCGACAGGAGAAGCAGCGGGAGATCAACGCGATGATCGCTGCGAGGGCCGAGGGTCTCGACCTCGCACCCGACCGGGCGACGTGGCCCGACTGGTTCGCCTCGATCACGGAGCAGAACCGGGTGCTCGGCGCCCTGCCAGCGCTCGGAGGCAACACCGCCCAGCTCATCGGCGACTATCGCGGATCGATCGACGCGATGGCTGCTGACATCGACACCGCCACCCGGTTCGTGCACGTCGAGTTCTTCATCGTCTCGTTCGACGAGACGACCAAGGGCTTCTTCGCGGCGATGGAGCGGGCCGTGCAGCGCGGAGTCACGGTTCGCGTGCTGCTCGACTACATCGCCTCGAACAAGGCCGCGGGCCACGATGAGACCTACGCCGAACTCGACCGCATCGGTGCGAAGTGGAGCTTCATGCTGCCCGTTCGCCCGCTGAAGGGCGAGTACCAACGGCCCGACTTGCGCAACCACCGCAAGCTCGTCGTCGTCGACGGGCTCGTCGGCTTCATGGGCTCGCAGAACCTCATCGACCGCAGCTACAACTCCAAGAAGAACCTGAAGCGGGGCCTGCAGTGGCAGGAACTCGTGGCGCGCGTGACCGGGCCGGTCGTGACGGGAATCAATGCCGTCTTCCTCTCCGACTGGTACCTCGAGACCGACGAGCTGCTCGGCGATGAGGAGAACGTGCCGGCCGCAGCGGTGCCGGCGGACTCCTCGCCCGATGCCCTCGTGTGCCAGGTGGTGCCGAGTGGCCCGGGGTACGACGCCGAGAACAACCTCCGGCTGTTCCTCGCACTCATCAACTCGGCGCAGCGACGAGCCATCATCACGAGCCCGTACTTCGTGCCCGACGAGGCGATGCTGTACGCGATCACCTCTGCCTGCTACCGGGGGCTCGACGTGCAGCTCTTCGTCTCGGAGGTCGGCGACCAGGGTTCCGTCTGGCACGCGCAGCGCTCGTACTATCGAGCGTTGCTGCGCGCGGGTGTGAAGATCTGGCTGTACCCCGGCCCGTACATCCTGCATTCGAAGCACCTCTCGATCGACGACGACATCGCCGTGATCGGGTCGAGCAACATGGATATCCGTTCCTTCAGCCTGAACTCCGAGATGATGCTGCTCGTGCGCGGCGCCTCGTTCGTCGACCAGATGCGCGACGTCGAACAGGGCTATCGCGACGCCGGCCGGCAGCTCACCCTCGAGGAATGGGATCGGGAGCCGGCCTCGGCGACGTTCCTCGACGGGGTCGCCCGCCTCACCTCCGCCCTGCAGTAGCCGCCTGCAGCGCTTCAGGCGATGAGGTCGGGCGTGACGGATGTCGCGGCATCGACCTGCCCCGAGGCATCCGTCGCCGCCTTCTCCCACGGGGCCGGGAACGGGAAGTAGCGATCGAGGAACTCGATCACGGCCGCCGTGCGCTCCTCTACTGAGATCTCGGGGAAGCTGCCGTCGTTCAGGCAGAACATGTCGTGGTCGCGGCGCTTCAGGAGCTGCTTCATCGCAGGCAGCGCCTGGCGCAGCGTCGTCTCGACGTACTTCACCCGGGCGTCGGTCTGCACGACGGCATGCCCGGTGACGAGCGAGTAGTAGTGGTACAGCGAGTTCGTCACCGAGATGTCGGTCGCCGAGCGGAAGCGACTCGCGGCCGTGCGCCGGAACTCCTCGGGGAATGCGGCCTCGAGCTCGGCCATAACGCTCTTGCGGAGCGGCGCGGCACTGTGTTCGAGGTGCCGGGTGGTGACCTTGCCGAAGCGGTCGCGCAGGAGCGCCCGATTCACGCGTGCCGCGTTCTCGAACCCGCTGCGGCCGGGGTGGGTCGAGCCCAGCCCGATGCGGGTGGCCGCTTCGACGAACTTCGTGATGCCACCGGGTGAGAAGAACAGCGATGGGCTGATTGGCCGGCCGAAGAACATGTCGTCGTTCGAGTAGAGGAAGTGCTCGGCGAGTCCGTCGATGTGGTGCAGCTGGCTCTCGACGGCGTGCGAGTTGTGCGTCGGCAGCACGGAGGTGTCGGCGAACATCTCTTCGCTGCGCACGATCGTGACCTTCGGGTGCTTCGCGAGCCAGGCGGGGGCGGGGGAGTCGGTCGCGATGAAGATGCGCCGTACCCACGGGGCGAAGAGGTGCACCGATCGCAGCGCATACTTCAGCTCGTCGATCTGCCGGTAGCGCGCCTCGGAGTCATCGCCCTCGCCGACGACGTAGCTCTGCATGCGCTTCGCACGCTCGCGGATGAACTCGTCGCTCGACCCGTCGACCCATGAGAAGACCATGTCGATCTCGAAGTCGATGTCGCTCGCGAGCGACTCGAACATGTGCTCGAGCGTCGGCCAGTCGCGGCCGTGCAGGTGCACGACGTCGTCGGTCGTCTCGGAGCGCTGCAGGGTGCGGCGCATCAGGGCGTTCTCGACGGGTGCTTCGATGGTGTCGTCACCGAACCGCCAGAACTCGATCTGCACCGCCGTCTCGCTGCCGTAGCGGAGCCGCCCGATCGGCTCGATGCGCGGGCGGTAGACCCGCAGCACTGTGGGCTTGCGCCCGGCCGAGAGGCGGCCGTCGGCGAGCAGCACGGGATGGGTGTCGGCGGCGTGCGCCGGGGCGAGGGTCGCGGCGTAGAACGGCTCGTCGGCGAACGACTCGGCGAAGGCCCGGGCGACCGCCTTGCGCTCGCCGCGGTCGACGGCGATGACGGGCCGGTCGTCGTTGCCGCGCACGAGCAGGAACGGGATCTTGGCGGCATCCAGCGCTTCGCCGACGGCGAGCAGGTCTTCGACCATCGACTCCTGCGGGGTCATGTGGCCGTTCCGCAACGCGTACTGGCCCTTGCGCATGACGAGGTCGTCGCGATCGAACCGGGCGACACGATTCGCGGATGCCACGAGTACGAGTTCGGACGCGTCGGAGAGCCGCATCGGCGGGGCGGGCGTCGCTTCCCTCCTCGCGAACGCGTGTCCGTCGTGCAGCTGCCGGTCAGGGGTTCGATCGCGGTCGGGTCTCGTCACGGAGCAGTGGCCTCCAGGGGTCGTGGGGAGTGCGCGATTGCGCGGTGCTCTGATTGTACGCAGCGCGGCGGCGTGCGCCACTCTTCCCGTTCTTCGCTCTTGACAGCATCCTGTCAATTGGGGCAAAATGACAGCATGCTGACAAACATCGACGCGAACGAACAGCTCGTGGTGCTCTACACGACGGGCACCATGGCCGACTGGGAGTACGGCTATCTCGCCGCCGGTCTGGGCATGGCCGGAGGCGCGATCAGGCTCGTCACCGCGGGTGAGACAGCCGCCGAAGTCGACACGATGGGCGGGCTCCACGTGAGGCCTGATGTCGCGCTCGCCGAGCTCGACCCCGATCGCATCGCGCTGCTGGTGCTCCCCGGCGCCGACACCTGGGCCGAGGGGCACGATCAGGTACTCGCGCTCGCCGTGAGTCTCGTCGAGTCGGGCACTCCGGTCGCCGCGATCTGCGGCGGCACGCTCGGCCTCGCCCGGGCCGGCCTGCTCGACGAGCGGCGGCACACGAGCAACGCTCCCGACTTCCTGGGTCTGGCCGGCGAGTACGCGGGGGCGGCGCACTACGTCGATGCGCGCGCCATCGTCGACGGTGGCGTGATCACCGCGGGGGCAACCGCCCCGATCGAATTCGCCAAGGCGGTCTTCGAAGTACTCGACGCCATGCCGCAGCCGGTGATCGACGCTTGGTACGGCCTCTACACGACTGGCGAGCGTCGATATTACGACGCTCTCGTCGGTGCCGAGTGATGGCAGGCCGCAGCCCGGCGGGTGACGCGCTCACCGAACTCGTGCTCCCGGTGTTCGAACTGAACGGCGAGTTCCTCGACGCCGCCCGCGACATCGCGGGCCCCGCCGGCCTCACCCCGGCGCAGTGGCAGGTGCTCGGCGCGACTCTCGACGAGGGGCTCCCGGTCGCCGAGATCGCCCGCAGGGTCGGGCTCGGGCTCGCCCGGCAGAGCGTGCAGCGCACCGCCGACCTCCTCGTCGAGCGCGGCTGGGCCGAGTATGCAGAGAACCCGCGACACCGCCGGGCCAAGCTGCTGCAGCCCACCGCCGATGGGCGTGCGGCCGTCACGCGCCTTGGCGCGGCCCAGCACGCGTGGGCCGACGCGGTCGGTGCGGTCGTCGGGGTCGAGGAGTTGCAGGCCGCCCTCGCGACGCTGCTGCGCGTCATCGCCGCGTCGCGGCGGGTGCGTGGAACGAGTGGAGGGAATCCGCGCTGAGTGGACCGGCGCCGCTGACGCTGCACGCCTCACGAGGAATGACCGGGAGCTCCTGTGGGAGCGACAGATCCTGAACCCTGCCGCGTTCTACGACCACCAGTAGGAGCGAACACGGATGACGCCGTGTGACCCCGGATTGAGGCGTGTGACGGCCGGTTCCCTCGTGTGACAGCGGTCATCGCGGCATCCGTTCGGCCTCCCTAGCGTCGAGGCCAGGAGGTCGAAACATGACGCGACTCATCATCGGCGCAATGGTTAGGGCCATCGGCGCGTACCCCTCGGGCTGGCGGTACCCCGGCGCCCATCGAGACCCCGGCGCCGATGCCGCCGTGCTGCGGCGCGCGGCCGAGGTGGCCGAGGCCGCCCGACTCGACTATCTCTTCTTCGGCGACTGGCTCGCCACCGGGCACGACCTCGAGTTCCGCGACCCGTACCTCGTGGCCCGCATCGACCCGATCTCAGCGATCACCTACCTCTCGGGCATCACCTCCCGCATCGGGCTCATCGCCACGGCGAACACGAGCTACTCCGACCCGTACACGCTCGCGCGGGCGACGGCGTCGGTCGACCTGCTCTCGGGCGGGCGAGCGGGCCTCAACCTCGTGACGGGGGCAGAGCCGCGCGCCGCCGGCAACCACGGTCTCGACTTCCACGCGGCGAACGAGTCGCGTTACGACCGCGCCGTCGAGTTCGAGCTCGTGCTGCGTCGTCTCTGGGACTCATTCGAAGACGATGCGATCGTCGCGGATGCCGCGAGCGGCGTGTACCTCGACCCGCAGAAGCTGCACGCCACCGACTTCCACGGTCAGCACCTCAGCGTGACCGGCCCCTTGAATGTCGCGCGACCGGTGCAGGGACACCTGCCGATCGTGCACGCCGGCACCTCGCCGCGGTCGCGGCTGTTCGCCGCGCAGAGCGCCGACCTCGCGCTCGTCGCGGTCAGCGGCCTCGAGCACGCGGTCGCGATCCGCGAAGAGCTGCGCTCGCTCGCCTTCGAGTCGGGTCGTGACGACCGCACGCTGAAGGTCATCGCACCCGTGCTGCCGATCGTCGGGCAGACCCGAGAGCACGCCCAGTCGATCGCCGACGAACTCAGCGAGCTCGTGCAGATCGCCGAGGACTGGCCGGGCGGCCCGCCTGTGGCGTTCCCCGCGAACCGCTCGCTCGCCCAGCTGTCGACGCTCGTCGGGGTCGACCTCGCCGGGCTCTCGCCTGACCGTGCGGTGGCCCCCGCGCTCGTCGCCGAGTTCAGCGCTCCGGGGCAGGAGCTCGTCGAGATCGTCGCCGAACGCACCGGTCGCAGCCCCAGCGGCGAGCGCCCGCCGACGCTGCGACACCTCGTGGTCGCCGCATCCGTGAACGCCTCGATGATCGTCGGCACCGCCGAAGACGTCGCCACCGAGTTCCAGGCGTGGGGCGACGCCGGAGCCGTCGACGGCTTCAACGTGCTCTCCGCGGTGCAGCCCCAGCAGTTCGAGGCGTTCGCGCTCCAGGTCGTGCCCGAACTGCAGCGGCGGGGCGTGTTTCCCACCGAGTACGAGGGCGAGACGCTGCGCGACCACCTCGGCCTCGATCGCCCCGACAACGTGCACGTGACGCCGGGTGACGCGGCGTTGCACCCCGTTTCACCCCGTGACCGTGCGGGTCGCAGCTCGGTTGATGCTGCGCCGCGGCATCCGTAGTTTCGAGCGCACGCCCTCACCAGGGGGCCCGCGCGATCCGTTCCCGACCGAAGGAAGACACCAGATGCCAACGCCACGCACCTGTCGCCCCAAACCCAGGCTCGGGCCCGTCGCTCCTCAACCCACGGGTGCGGCAGGTTTCCGACTGTGTCGCGCCGTGACGGTTCGCGTCGGCAAGGGGTTGAGGAGCGGCTCAGGGGGTCCGAAATCTCGACGAACCACGCATTGAGGAGCCGCGTGATCGCCGCCGAGACCGCCGCAGTTCGCGTTTCGCGCGCCCAGGTGACGGCGGCGACGGATGTCCCTCCGCCCGCGCCACTCGGCCCGCTCGCGGTGCTCGCCGACGCCCGACTCGAAGTTCCCGTGCTCGGCGGCGGGCGGGTGCGTCACGTGAACCTCGACGTCGCGGCATCCGCTCCCGCGTTCGAGGCCGTGGCGCGACATGTGACGCGGGTGTTGCCGTACTACGCGAGCGTGCACCGCGGTTCGGGCTACCCGTCGCAGTTGTCGACCTCGCTCGTCGAAGACGCTCGCATCACCGTCGCCCGGCATGTCGGCGCCGGTGACGACGACCTCGTGGTCTTCACGCGCAACACGACCGATGCGCTCAACCTGCTCGCCTCGGCGATTCCGGGCGACACCGTGGTGCTCGACCTCGAGCACCACGCGAACCTGCTGCCGTGGCGATCGCGCCGGGTCGTCGTCGGGCAGCCGACGCTCGACGCGACGATCGACGCGCTCGAGGCCGAACTCGCACGATGTCCGGCGGCATTGCTCTCGGTGACGGGCGCCTCGAACGTGACGGGCGAAGTGCTGCCCATCGCGCGGCTCGCCGAGATCGCCCACACCCACGGAGCCCGAATCGCCGTCGACGCCGCGCAACTGCTGCCGCACCGCAGGATCGACCTCGCGGCATCCGACATCGACTACCTCGCCTTCTCAGGGCACAAGGCCTACGCGCCGTTCGGTGCGGGCGCCCTCATCGGCCGCGGCGACTGGCTCGACGAAGCCGCCCCTCATCTCGCCGGCGGGGGAGCGGTCGAGGCCGTGAGGCTCGACACTGTCGAGTGGAAGCGCGGGGCCGAACGCCACGAGGCCGGCACCTCGAACGTCGTCGGCGTCGCGGCACTCGCCCGCGCGCTCACCGAGCTCGAGCGGATCGGCGAGTCTGCCAGGCTCGAGCACGAGGCCACGCTGACCGCTCGCCTGCACGACGGGCTCGCAGCGCAGCGCGGCATCCGGGTCATCCGCGGCTTCGACGATTCCGCAGCCTCGCCCGCCGACCGGCTCGGCATCGCGACCATCGAACTCGAGCGCGGCTCGGTCGGCCTCCTCGCCGCGGCGCTCGGCGCCGAGCACGGCATTTCGGTGCGCGCCGGCCGCTTCTGCGCCCACCCCTTCTTCGAGCGCGCGGCGACGCGCACCAACGGCCTGCGCGCGAGCCTCGGGGCCGGCACATCGGCCGACGACATCGACCGCTTCCTCGACGCGCTCGCACGGCTCATTGCCGACGGGCCGGCGCACGTCTACGACACGTCGCCTGCGGGCTGGTGCCCGCGGGTCGACGACCGGCCATGGCCGAGTCTCAGCGACTGACCCACGAGCCCACGTGAGTACCCCGTCACCGTTCGGCGTCCAAGCGTGCGGGCATCGATTCTGCGGCGTACCGTTGAAGCGGGAGCTGTCGATGGACCGCGATCGCGCACGTCTTTCCGCCCGCCGCGACGAGTTGCGGCGAGTCGTCTATGGTGCGCCCGGTGGCCACGAGTCGGACGCAGCGACCGAGCTGGTCGCCGTTGAAGAGGCGCTCGCGCAACTCCGAGCGACGCAGGAGGCTGCGGCCGACTCGACCGTGGACGCCCGCTTCCCGACGGTGACGGCCGAGACCGCGGTCACCATCGAGTCGGGGGTGTCCAGGCGGCTCCGCGGATGGCGCCGGCCCGCGCTCGCTGTCGCGGCGGTCCTCGGTGTCGGCGTCGCTCTCGCCATCGCGCTCGGCCCTGCGATGGACCTCATCGCCCCGCCGCGAGGACTCGAGGTGTTCGATCGGGTCCGCGACGACGTCGACGCGGGGCCGCGGGCCTTCGTGGCGGTGCTCGGCGCGGACGCCGTGTCGAGCTTCCGCAGCATCGGACGTGCCGCCGACCACGACGTGTGGGTCTTCCGCGACGGCAACGAGGTCTGCATGATCGCGCAGACGCAGCACCGGAGCAGTTGGGGCGCGAACTGCGTCAGCGAGACGGAGTTCGCGCGCTCGGGAATCCGTCAGTTCATCAGCTACGACGAGCTCGGCGATGAGGCGCGGCCCGCGGGACTCGACCCGGCGAGCGCCGTCGCGCTGATCTGGACCGATCGATCCGCCACCGTCGAGTGGTCGATCGTGCCGCGCTCGCACGCGACGACCGACGGCGTCTGGGTCTGGGTGCCGATCTTCGCGGGCGGAGGTACGGCGCCGATGACGTACGAGGAGTGGTCGTCATCCGGCTTCGCGGCCCGCTCGGGCGATTCGTAGACGGTGACGGTGACGGCCACCGAGACGACCGCGGCAACGGGGATCCCGCGCGGGCGTGAACGATTGGGGCGACGACTCGTGGCATCCGTCGCCGAATCGGTGTTCCGCTCGCGACCGCGATGCGCCACACTGAGCGCATGGGATCAGCGTTGACCACCATCGGATTACCCGTCGCCCTCGGCATCATCATGTTCGGGCTCGGCCTCTCACTCACCCCGGGCGACTTCGCGCGCGTCGCGAAGCATCCGAAGGCGGTGATCATCGCCTTGCTCTGTCAGCTGTTGTTGCTGCCGGCGATCTGCCTCGCCCTTGTGCTGGCCTTCCGGCTGCCGCCCGTGCTCGCCGTCGGCATGATGCTGCTCGCCGCGTCGCCCGGCGGCACGACCGCGAACCTCTACAGCCACCTGTTCCGTGGCGATGTCGCGTTGAACATCTCGCTCACCGCGATCAACTCGGTGCTCGCGGTCTTCACCCTGCCGCTCATCACGAACCTCGCGATCGCGTACTTCCTGCCGGGCGACGACACTCTCGGCCTGCAACTGGCCAAGACCGTGGAGGTGTTCGCGATCGTGCTGCTGCCGGTCGTCGTCGGCATGCTCGTGCGCTGGTGGCGACCGGCCTTCGCCGACCGCATGGACAAGCCCGTGCGCATCGCCTCCGTCGTGATCCTCGTGATCGTCATCGCCGGCGCGATCGTCTCGAACCTCGACCTGCTGCTCGAGAACTTCGGCAGCCTCGCGGTCGTCACGGTGCTCTTCTGCCTCCTCAGCCTCACGGTCGGCTTCCTGGTGCCGCGCATGCTCCGGGTCGATCGGGCGCAATCGATCGCGAGTTCGTTCGAGATCGGTATCCATAACGCAACGCTCGCGATCGTGATCGCCCAGACGGTGATCGGCAGCGTCGAGATGAGCCTGCCTGCGGCCGTCTACGGGGTGCTGATGTTCTTCGTCGCCCTTGCGTTCGGATTCCTGATCCGAGGGCGCGGAACGGCACCTGATCGAGCGGATGCCGCGGCGACGACGGTGTCCTCGGCGCGAGCGGGTGGGCGACCACCCGGGGACTGAGCCGCGACGGCGGCGGGAGCGCGCCCCGCCGTCGCCATCGCGAGGCAGGAGATGGCGAGCGAAGAGGAGCTGGAACGTCGCCGAGACGAACTGCGGCGGATCGTCTACGGCACTCCCGGTGAGCCGCCCGCCGGAATCGGCGACGAGCTCGCCGAGGTGGAACGGGAGCTTGCGGAGCGCGGGGTCGACGATCGCTCGCATGTCACTGAAGCCTCGAACTCCCCGGACGGCCCCGAGACCCCGGAAGGGCTGAACTCCCCGGTCGCGTCGGCGCCCACCGTTTCGGGGGACGCCCGCGCGGCGGAGATCGCCTCGACCGAACTGACCGTGCACGAGCATGCGCCGATTCCGCCCGGTCGTCGTCGAGAGACGCGTGCGCGCGCGCTCGCCGTGGCCACCGGGGTGCTCCTGGTCATCGCGGGCGGTTGGACGGTACTGGGACCCGTGCGGGAGTCGCTCTCACCCGCGCGAGGGCTCGGAGTGTTCGACCGGGCGCAGAGTGCCGATGAGCAGGAACTCGCCGGGGAGGTCGTCGCGGGTACGGAGCTCACCGATCGCGATCGCGGCGGGCTCCGCACCGTCGGCATCGCCGTCGGACACGAGTTCTGGGTCGTGCGTCATGACGACCGGGTGTGCATGCTCTCGCGCCGCGAGTTCTTCTTCGACTGGGTCACGACGTGCACGTCGCTCGAGGCCTTCGCGAAGCACGGCCTCGAACGGCGCATCTCGGCCGACGATATCCGTGACGGCGCCAGGCCTCCCGACGTGAAACGAGACGACGTCGTGATCGTGACGTGGGGGCCTCGATCGATCGACATCGACTGGCACGTCGAAGCCGATTCGTAGACTGGGAGGCGCGCACGGAGGGGGATGCATGCAGCCGCTGGTCGAGAACGAGGTTCGCTCGTCGCTCGGGAACGCGAATGCCGCCGAGCTCGAACAGCTCTCGCTCCCTGTGCGGTTCTTCATCACCGAGTGGGCGCCGCTCGACGCCTTCGCATGGAGGGACCCGCGCATCCCTTCGCGCGGCTACCTCGTCACGGAACTCGAGGGTGAACCGGCGGGCATCGTGCTCCGGGCGGCGGAACGCACCGGTTCCCACCACCGCGCCGCCATCTGCAATCTCTGCCACACGCAACAGCCCGGCGATCAGGTCGAGCTGTTCTCGGCTCGGCGCGCAGGGGCCGCGGGCGAACGCGGCGACAGCGTCGGCACCTACATCTGCGCCGACCTCGCCTGTCAAGAGACGGTGCGGCTGGGCCGTCCGCCGGCGCCGTCCGAGGTGCAGCCGAGCGCGCACGAGCTCGAGCGCATCGAGGGACTGGCCCGTCGCACGCGAGCGTTCGTCGCCGACGTGCTCGGGGTGGGCTGAGGCCTGTGACCCCGCGGCCAGCGGCCCGTGGCCTTGGCGCGAAACTCGCGGGCCGGCCGATCAGGCGTCAGCGCGCGGCATCCGGAGCCACAGGCTCGAGCGTCGGCCGCTTGGCGGTGCGACCGTCGCCCGAAGAGCGGCCGGTGAGGCGTCGGCCGATCCAAGGCAGCACGAACTCCCGGTAGTACGCCGCGGTGTTGCGGCTCTTCGGGCCGGCAGGCGCGGCCGCGACCTCTTCGACGCCCCACTTGGCGGGCACGGCCACGCCGAGACCGGTCAGCACATTACTGGCCACGCGCGCGTGCCCGAGCGGATTGAGGTGCAGCTTGTCGGGCGACCAGTAGCGGATGTCGCGGAGCACACGATCGTTGAAATTGTCGACGAAGGTGACGCCGGGCTCGTCGGCGAGGTCGACGAGGGCTGCGGTGAGCCGGGCGCCTCGGGCGTCGAACACTCGCCCCATCGGGAGGTGCTCGGTGGGGTTCGCGCCGCTCAGCATGAGCACATGGATGCCCGCTGAGCGGATGCGCTGGATCGCGTCGCGGAAGCGGGACGCCGTGACCTGCTCGTCCATGCGAGGGCGCAGCATGTCGTTGCCGCCGCCGTTGAAGCTCAGCAGCTCGGGGCCGAGCGCGATCGCGGGGTCGAGCTGCTCGTCGATGATCGGGCCGAGCTTGCGCCCGCGAATCGCGAGGTTCGCGTAGCCGACCGGTTCACGGGCGGCCGCCGCGAGACCGAGCGCGACGAAGTCGGCCCAGCCGCGTGTGGAGCCGTCGGGCAGCTCGTCTCCGACGCCCTCGGTGAAGCTGTCGCCGATCGCCGCATAGGAGTGGAACATGCGTCAACGCTAGCGTGCAGGCTTGCCCGCTGAGCCTGTCGAAGCGGGCGAGTGGGCAGCGCCCGCCGACGAGCTCAGGGCGCGCCGCCTTCAGCGCGCCTCGTGCTCGCGCTCGAGCTCGCAGTCGGCACCGGGGTAGAGCAGTGTCTCGTGCCCGTCGTCGAACCGCACGAGGTAGGGCGGGCCTCCGTCTTCGCCGCGCACCTCGAGGATCTCGCCGCGGCGCACCGCCTGACCGACCTGCTTGCCATGAATGACGAGGTGTTCTCCGACGGTTGCTTGCATCGCGTCCTCCTCCGGATCACTCCAGCGTACGCCGGGCGGTCGCGGTGCGGAAGGTGTCGGACGATCGGTGCGGCGGGCGGCCGAAGCGCGGACGTGCGGCCCTTGACGTCGCTGGAGCCGAATCCATACGCTCCAAAGTACGTCCACGGAAAACCCATTCCGATCCGGGTCCCGCGGACGCGTGTCGTCTCCGGCGGCATGTCGAACTCAAAGGGGAGCAACAGATGACCGAAGTCTCGAAGTCACCGAATCGCCGTCGTCGCATCACCGTCCTCGCCGCCGCAGCGGCACTCGCCGTGGCAGGCCCGCTGGCCGCGGGTTCGCCCGCCCTGGCCGACGCGAATTTCCCATCGCCCAACGGCAACACCAACATCGCCAGCATCGCCACGTACGCTGACCTCATTGCCGAACTGGATCGACTCGAGCGCACCTCGCGCTTCGGCGTCGAGGTCGCCACCCTCGCCGAGATCGGCACCGAGATCTCGACCTCGGAGCAGGGCCGCGATCTCTACGTCGCCACCGTCGGCGATGGACCCGAGGCGGTTTGGCTGCAGGGTCGCATCCACGGGAACGAGCCCTACGGCACCGAGACGCTGCTGGCCGTGCTGAAGGACCTCGGCACGAACGGCTCCGCCGACTGGGCGCTGCTGCGCGAGAAGTACACGTTCCACGTCATCCCGATGTACAACCCCGACGGATCCGAGGCCAACATCCGCCAGACCATCCTGCAGGACGGCTCCGAGACCAGAATCGACCTGAACCGCGACTGGGGC
This sequence comes from Agromyces sp. Y575, assembly GCF_059445445.1. NCBI lineage: Bacteria > Bacillati > Actinomycetota > Actinomycetes > Micrococcales > Microbacteriaceae > Agromyces > Agromyces sp. Y575. Next base: position 271,479 of record NZ_JCAIUI010000002.1, on the reverse strand, counting down.
GACAACCGGTTCGTCGCCGCCGAGTCCGAGGCGTACTACGAGTACTGGACGATGGTCGACCCCGCGTTCGCCGTCGACATCCACCACCAGGGGCTGAAGACGGAGTACGGCACGGGAGACAACGTGACGCTGTCGCTCGGTATCTCGCTGGCTCCCGGCGGGCCGACCCTTCCGGGCATCGAAGGAGGCGCGTACGACACGCTGACGCGGCAGATGCACGTCCACGTGTACGACGAGCTCGCCAAGTACGGGTCCATCAATATGGACCGCTACCAGGTCGGCGGAAGCCTCGAGATCGACATCAAGGGCGGCGTCGTCTCGGCGATGATGCTCGGGTACGACTACAAGGGCCTCAACCCCGAGGGCCACAGCAACCCGGCGGTCTTCTTCGAGACGAGCGGCAACACGAGCGACGGCAGCCTCGGACAGAAGGCCCGCGGCAAGTCGATCCACCAGAACGTGCTCGCGTTGACGGAACTGCTGGTCGGCATGGCAACGGGCGAGGTCGCGCAGGAGGACCCCGCGCGCTGGGAGGAGATCCCGCACGCACCCGTCACGGGCTACCAGACCGACGACGGCGTGATCCCGGCCGGCTGAGTTCGCCCGGTCGCTGAATCGCGAGCGGCGGCAGGTCTCCGGTGATGCCGGGTGGCCTGCCGCCGCTTCGGTGTTCTCCGACGGTTGCTTGCATCGCGTTCTCCTCCGGATCCCTCCAGCGTACGCCGGGCGGTCGCGGTGCTGAAGGTGGTGCGGAGTCAGCGGGGGCGCGGATTCGCCATGCGATTCAGGGCTCTGCGATTCATGGCCATGAAGAGGCGGTTCTTCTTCGTGTTCTGGAAGGCGGCGCATCGCCAGGTCGCACCCTCGCGCACCATGACGAAGGTCTGCACTTTGTCGTGCCGGATGCGGGCGCCTTTGCCGATGCCGCCGTCGGTGAGCACGACGGCGACGTCGGGGCCGACGAATCGCAGGTCGAGCACCTGCATGGACATGCGGGTGCCCCGTTGCCACTTCGCGAACACGGGAACGTGCGCGCGGCGGATGGCGTCGCGCCCGAGGTCGTGCAGGCCGGCGAAGATCACGTAGCTCGCGTCGTCGGTGAACTCCGCTGCGTAGGCGTTCGCGTCACCCGATTCCCATGCGGCGCGGATGCGGTCGAGTGCAACGAGGACGCCGGCGTGATCGGTTCTTGTCGAGGTTGGGGTCGAGTGCTCGTTCATGAGGCCAGCATGACATGCAATACGCATTAGTGCAAGATGCACTAATGCGTATTGCCGTCCACCGGATAGGCTGAGGGTCATGATCAGCCGAGACCAACTGCAACGAGCAGATCGCGATCTTCCGGCGCTCGCAGTGCTGGCGCTGCTCAGCCAGGGTCCGCGGCACACCTACGACATGCATCGCTTCATGGTCGACACTCGCAAGGACTTCGTCGCCGGCCTGCCCCGGAGCCTCTACCACGCCGTCGGCAAGCTCGAGAAGTCCGGTCTCATCGCCGAGGTGGGCACTGAGCAGTCGGCCGGTCGGCCGGAACGCGTGCGCTACGACATCACCGACGCGGGCCGCGCCGACCTGCGCCGGAGGGTCATGCTGCTGCTCGCCACGCCCGAACCCGACGCCACGCTCGCCTACGCCGCGCTCTCGTTCATGGGCGTGCTCGGGCCCGACGAGGCGATGGCCGCCCTGCGTGCGCGCGTCGCCGCGATCGAGCTGAAGCTCGCCCGGCTCGCAGGCGATCTCGCCGAGGCGATCAACGTGCCCCGCATCCTGCTCGTGGAATCCGAGTTCGAGCGGGCGAGGCTTGCCGCCGAGCGTGAATGGATCGCGGGGCTCGTCGGCGAACTCGAGTCCGGCGAGCTGAAGTGGCCCGACCTCGCTGAACTGCCGCCGCCACCCGGCTGGTGAGTCCGTGACGACTCTTCCCTGATCGGGTTCGCGGGCCTAAGGTGGCCAGAGTGGGTCGAGCGTCCCACTTCGGGCGAACGGATGCCGCGGCATCCGCTGACCGTGAACTGCCGACGAACAGCGAGGTTCCCATGGGCGTTGCCGCCGCCTCCAATCACACGGCCGAGCTGCCGCCGTTCCCCCAGGGATTCCGGTGGGGCGCCGCCACGGCCGCGTTCCAGATCGAGGGCTCGACGAGTGCCGATGCCCGCGGCGAATCGATCTGGGATGTGTTCACGCGCACCCCGGGCCGCGTGCTCGAGGGGGCGAACGCCGAGGTCGCCGCCGACAGCTACCGGCGTTTCCGTGACGACGTCGCGCTGCTCGCGGAGCTCGGCGTCGACGACTACCGCTTCTCGATCGCGTGGCCGCGCGTGCAGCCCGGCGGCACCGGCCCGGCCAACGAGGCAGGGCTCGACTACTACGAACGACTGGTCGACGCGCTGCTCGCCGCCGGCATCGCGCCTGTGCCGACCCTCTACCACTGGGACCTGCCGCAGCCCCTCGAAGACGCCGGCGGCTGGCTCAACCGCGACACCGCCCGACACTTCGCCGATTACACCGAGCTCGTCGTCGAACGGCTCGGCGATCGCGTCGGCCGCTGGATCACCCTCAACGAGCCCGCGATGACGACCCTGCAGGGCTACGCCCTCGGCACCCAGGCCCCTGGAAACGCCCTCATGATGGGCGCCCTGCCGACCGCGCATCACCAGTTGCTCGCCCACGGCCTCGCTGTCGCGGCTATCCGTGCGCGGAGCAGCGCCGAAGTCGGCATCACGAACAACCACACCCTGGTGGTGCCGGCGACGGATGCCCCGGGCGACCGGCTCGCCGCCGGTGCGTTCGACCTCGTGTACAACCGCATCTTCGCCGACCCTGTGCTCACCGGCGCCTACCCCGACCTCTCGGGATTCGGACTCGAATCCATGCCGGGCCTCGAAGACGGCGACCTCGACGTGATCGGTGCGCCGCTCGACTTCTACGGGGTCAACTTCTACAACCCGACGCGGGTCGCCGCGGCATCCGCAGACTCCGAGTTCGCCGTCGCCGGCCTGCCGTTCGAACCCGTCGAATTCGATGACGTGCCCGTCACCGGATTCGACTGGCCGATCGTGCCGGCGGCCTTCACCGACCTGCTGGTCTCGCTGCACGACGACTACGGCGACCGGCTGCCGCCGATCGTGATCACCGAGAACGGCGCCTCGTTCCCCGACGAGCTCGTCGACGGCGCCGTGCACGACGAGCAGCGCATCGCGTATCTCGACGAGCACATCGCCGCGGTGCGTCGCGCGATCGAGTTCAGCGTCGACGTGCGCGGCTACTACCTCTGGTCGCTCATCGACAACTTCGAGTGGGCCGAGGGCTACACGCAGCGGTTCGGGCTCGTGCACGTCGACTTCGCGACGGGCGTGCGCACGCCGAAGGACTCGTACGCCTGGTACCGCGAGCTGATCGCGCGCGAGCGCGGGCATCACCTGCCCTGACGCGCACGCGCGAGACGGGGTCAGTCGACGGCGAGGAGCGCCGCCCAGAGGTCTGCGCGCGCATGGAAGCCCGAGAGGTCGCGGCCGAGCAGCCGCTCGGCGTGCGCGATGCGGCTGCGCACCGTGTGCCGGTGCACCCCGAGCGCCTGCGCGGTGGCGTCGTATAGGCCGCCGTGCTCGAGCCACGCTCGCGCCGTGGCGAGCAGGGTGGTGCCGGTCGCGGCGTCGTGCTCGGCGAGCGGGGCGAGCGTCGCGAGTGCGACCGCGCGGGCGTCGGTGCGGGCGAGGAACGCGAGCACGCCCTGACGGCTGATCTCGTCGAACAGCACGACGCCCGAGCCCGATTCGCGGGCGCGTTCGAGCGCCCGCAGCGCCTGCTCGTGGGCGACCGCGATGCCGCCCGCGCCGACCGGGTCGGAGAGCCCGACGGGCAGCTCGAACTCGGTCGCGAGCTCCGCGGCGAGCGCGGCGTCGGACTCCTCGAGCACGAGCACGAACTGCTCGTCGTCGCGGCCGAAGAAGAGCCGGCCGCCCCGCTCGTCGACCCGCAGCTCGAGCAACTCGGTGAGGCGGTCGACGCCCGTGAGCGGGGCATCCGTCACCGCGATGCGCACCGGCGCCACCGGAAGCGGCCCCCACATCTCGGTCGCGACCCGTTCGGCGAGGGCGGTGTCGCCCGCGAGGATGCCGCGGAGCAGGCCTGAGCGCAAGTGACCGCGCGCCCGGTCGAGGTCTCGGTTCTGCTCGAGCGCGAGCCCGGCGAGGGCGATCACCGAGGTGACGACCTCCCGACCGGCCTGGTCGAGCTCGGCCGAGTCGCCGATGGCGAGCACCCCGCGGAGCGCTCCGCCACTGCCGAGCGTCTGCAGCGTCATCCGTTGCGGTGAATCCGTGGACTCGCCCGCCCGCAGTGCACGGCTGGCACGTTGCCCGCGCCGCAGCATCGAGCGCGCCTCGCCGACGACTTCGCCGAGCAGCGGCTGGTCGAGCCCGCCCGACGGCGCCTCACGGTCGAGGGACCCGGTCGCGTCGATGAGCCCGACCCAGGCGCCGATGCGGTGGGAGAGCTCGACGAGCGTCGCGGAGAGTCCGTCAGGTCTCAGGGCAGCGAGCGAGATCGCGCGTTGCGCGGCGAATGCCCAGGTGCGGCGCGCGTTGGCGTCCTGCGCGATCAGATCGGCGACCCTGCGGACGATCGCAATGAACGGCACCCGGTAGGGCACCTCGAAGAGGGGGAGGCCCTGGGCGGCGCAGGCTTCGGCGAGCGACTCGGGGGTGCCGGCGCGGATCACCTCGGTGCCGAAGCCGAGGGCCGCGACGCCCGTCTCGAGCAGTCGTCGCACGTAGGCTGCGGCGAAGTCGGCCTCGGCATCGTCGCCGAACTGGGTGCCCGTCGTCAGCAGCACGTGTCCGGCGTCGAGGAACGGGGTGGGGTCGGCGAGGTCCGAGCTGTGCGCCCAGACGACGGGTGCTGCGAGAGCACCGTCGGGAAGGTCGGAGACCGGGGTGAGCAGGCTGAGCGCGAGCTCGGGCTGGTCGAGCAGGGTCTGCACGGTGGGCTGCACGGCGGTCTCCTCTTGTTCCGTCGGTCGAGTAGCGACGGAGGAGCGTATCGAGACCCGTCGCGGGACCCTCGATTCGGCCCTGGCGGGCCTACTCGGTCAGCGGACGCACGGTGTACATGGTGTCCAGCAAACTGTTTCCGAGTGTACACACGGGCGCTGAGGCATCCGCGGGTCGCGACCTAGCATGGCCGCAAAGCCACCGTCGTCACCTCGAATCGGAGCACCCATGACTCTCGTCGACACCCCGGTCCACCCGGCCACCATCGCCGGAGGGCCCGCGCTCGCACAGGAGCGCCGTCTCGTCACCGCCATCCCCGGCCCGCGCTCGCAGGAGCTCATGGCCCGCAAGGCCGAGGCCGTCGCCTCGGGGGTCGGCACCACCATCCCCGTCTCCGTGGTCGCCGCGGGCGGCGGCGTCATCGTCGACGCCGACGGCAACTCGCTCATCGACCTCGGTTCTGGCATCGCCGTCACCGGTGTCGGCAACGCCAACCCCCGCGTCGTCGAGGCCGTCACTGCGCAGCTGAACGCCTTCACCCACACGTGCTTCACCGTCGCGCCCTACGATTCGTACGTCGATGTCGCCGAAGCCCTGAACCGCCTCACCCCCGGCGACCACGTCAAGCGTTCGGCACTCTTCAACTCGGGCGCCGAAGCCGTCGAGAACGCCGTGAAGATCGCCCGGCACTTCACGAAGAAGCAGGCCGTCGTCGCGTTCGACCACGCCTACCACGGCCGCACGAACCTCACGATGGGCCTCACCGCGAAGAACATCCCGTACAAGAGCGGCTTCGGACCTTTCGCCTCCGAGGTGTACCGCGCCCCGCTCAGCTACCCGTTCCGTGACGGCGGACTGAGCGGTGCGGATGCCGCGGCTCGCGCCATCTCGGTCATCGAGAAGCAGGTCGGCGCCGAGAACCTCGCCGCGATCATCATCGAGCCGATCCAGGGCGAGGGCGGCTTCATCGTGCCTGCCCCCGGGTTCCTCCCGGCCCTCGTCGAGTGGGCCGCGGCGAACGACGTGGTCTTCATCGCCGACGAGGTGCAGACCGGGTTCGCCCGCACGGGCGCCTGGTTCGCGAGCGAGCACGAGGGTATCGTGCCCGACCTCGTCGTCACGGCGAAGGGCATCGCGGGCGGCCTGCCGCTCTCGGCGGTCACCGGCCGCGCCGAGATCATGGACTCCGCGATGGCCGGGGGACTCGGCGGCACGTACGGCGGCAATCCGCTCGCGTGCGCCGCCGCGCTCGCGACGATCGAGACGTACGAAGAAGACGACCTCATCGAGCGTGCCCGCGAGATCGGCGCCGTGCTCATCGGCCGTCTCAACGCACTGCGCACCGCCGACCCCCGCATCGGTGACGTCCGTGGCCGCGGCGCGATGGTCGCGATCGAACTCGTCGACCCAGAGACCGGCGCGCCCGACGCGGCGCTCACGAACGCGGTCGCCAAGCACGCCCACGCGAACGGCGTCGTCGTGCTCACCTGCGGCACCTACGGCAACGTCATCCGATTCCTGCCGCCGCTCACCATCTCCGACGAACTGCTCGTCGACGGCCTCGGCGTCGTCGCGGAAGGACTTCGACAGGCTGAGGGAGCCCTTCGACAGGCTCAGGGAGCAGTGACGGCATGACCGACCTCCTCGCGACGACGACGTCGACCGCAACGGATGCCGCCGCTTCGACAGGCTCAGCGAACACCGCTCGCCCGGCTGCTGCGGCCGCGCACATCGCCACCCCGCTCACCGACGCGCGTTCGCAGCTCGCCGAGGCGATCTCACTGCTCGGCTACACCGATGGCCTGCACCAGATGCTCGCGACCCCGCGCCGCGAGCTGAGCGTCGCCGTGCCGCTGCGCATGGACTCGGGCGAGAGCCGTCTCTACCTCGGCTACCGCGTGCAGCACAACTTCTCGCGAGGTCCAGCCAAGGGCGGCCTGCGCTACGCGCCGAGCGTGAACCTCGACGAGGTGCGGGCGCTCGCGATGTGGATGACGTGGAAGTGCGCCCTGCTCGACGTGCCGTACGGCGGCGCGAAGGGCGGCGTCGCGATCGACCCCCGCGAGCACTCCATGGCCGAGCTCGAGCGCGTGACCCGCCGCTACACGAGCGAGATCCTGCCGATCATCGGCCCGGAGCGCGACATCCCCGCGCCCGACATCGGCACCGACGAGCAGACCATGGCCTGGATCATGGACACCTACTCGGTGAACATGGGCTACACGGTGCCCGGCATCGTGACCGGCAAGCCCATCTCGCTCGGCGGATCGCAGGGGCGGGCTTCGGCGACGAGCCGCGGGGTGACCCACATCGCGCTCGCGGCGCTGCGGCACACGGGCATCGAGCCGACGCGGGCGACCGCCGCCGTGCAGGGCTTCGGCAAGGTCGGTGCGGATGCCGCGCGGTTCCTCTCCGAGGCCGGCGTCTCCGTCACCGGGGTGAGCGACCAGTACGGTGCGGTGTTCAACGCCACCGGCCTCGACGTCGAATCGCTCACCGCACACGTGCGGGCGACCGGATCGGTCGTCGGCTTCGCGGGCGCTGAGGCGCTCGACGGCGCGGCGCTGCTCGCCCTCGAGGTCGACCTGCTCGTGCCGGCCGCCGTGGAGGGCGTGCTGCACGAGGGCAACGCCGGGGGAGTGCGTGCGAAGGTCGTCGTCGAGGGGGCCAACGGCCCGACGACCCCGGGCGCCGACCGCATCCTGCGCGAGGCCGGCGTGCTCGTCGTGCCCGACATCCTCGCGAACGCGGGCGGCGTCATCGTCTCGTACTTCGAATGGGTGCAGGCGAACCAGGCCTACTGGTGGCGCGCCGACGAGGTCGAGTCCAGACTGGAGGAGCGGATGCTCAGTGCGTGGCAGCACGTGCTGGGCTACGCCGAGGCGCGGGGGCTCTCGCTTCGCACCGCCGCAACGGCGCTCGCCGTCGAACGCGTCGCCGAAGCACACAAGCTCCGCGGCCTGTACCCCTGATAGGAATCGAGTTGCCCGACTTCGGCCATACTTGGGCAACTCGAGAAGGAACTGACCACGAGTGAACGGAACAGAGCAATGACCGACGCCACGCTGGAAGCCACCGTGCTCGACAAGGTCAAGAGCGGGCTCTTCATCGGCGGCGAGTGGGTCGATGCCGAGGGCGGCAAGACCCTCGCCGTCGCCGACCCGTCGACCGGCGAAACCATCAAGAAGATCGCTGACGCCTCCGTCGCCGACGGCATCCGCGCCCTCGACGCCGCGGTGGCCGCACAAGACGAGTGGGCCGCGACCGCTCCGCGTGAGCGCGGCGAGCTGCTGCGCCGCGCCTTCGATCTGCTGCAGGAACGCAAGGAGGAGTTCGCGCTCCTCATGACGCTCGAGATGGGCAAGCCGCTCGCCGAGGCCCGCGGGGAGGTCGCCTACGGCGGCGAGTTCCTGCGCTGGTTCAGCGAAGAGGCCGTGCGCATCTCGGGCCGCTACGGGCTGAACCCCGAGGGCACCGGCCACATGATCGTCTCGCAGCGGCCCGTCGGCCCGTCGTTCTTCATCACGCCGTGGAACTTCCCGCTCGCGATGGCGACGCGCAAGATCGCCCCGGCGTTGGCGGCCGGATGCACCGTGGTGATCAAGCCCCCGGCCCTCACGCCGCTCACGACCCTCGCATTCGTGCAACTGCTCGAAGAAGCGGGCCTACCGGCCGGAGTCGTCAACGTCATCGCCACGTCGACGTCGTCGAAGGTCTCGGGCCCGATCATCGCCGACCCGCGCCTGCGCAAGCTGAGCTTCACGGGCTCGACCGAGGTCGGCCGCAGCCTGATGGCGCAGGCGGCCCAGGGCATCCTCCGCACCTCGATGGAGCTCGGCGGCAACGCCCCGTTCGTCATCTTCGACGACGCCGACCTCGACAAGGCCGTCGACGGTGCGATGCTCGCGAAGTTCCGCAACATCGGGCAGGCGTGCACCGCGGCGAACCGCTTCATCGTGCACGAGTCGATCGCTGAGGAGTTCGGCAGCCGGGTCGCCGAGCGGGTGCGGGCGATGCGTGTCGGCCGCGGCACGGAAGACGGCATCGCGATCGGCCCGCTCATCGACGCGAAGGCGGTCGCTTCGACCGACGAGCTCGTGAGCGACGCGGTCGGCAAGGGCGCGAAGGTGCTCGTCGGCGGCAGCCCGATCGAAGGCGAGGGCACGTTCTACGCCCCGACCGTGCTCGGCTCCGTGCCGGCCGACGCTCGCCTGCTGCGTGAAGAGATCTTCGGCCCGGTGCTCGGCATCACGACGTTCTCGACCGAAGACGAGGCCGTGCGCCTCGCGAACGACACCGAGTTCGGTCTCGTCTCCTACGTGTTCACGCAAGACCTCGCGCGCGGTCACCGCATGATCGACCGCCTCGCGACCGGCATGATGGGCCTGAACACGGGCCTCGTCTCGAACGCCGCAGCTCCCTTCGGCGGCATCAAGCAATCGGGCATCGGCCGTGAGGGCGGGCTCGAGGGCATCCACGAGTACCTCGACACGAAGTACACGCTCATCCCGGTGAGCTGACGAGTCCTGCGGGTTGAGGAGGGAGCGAAGCGACCGTCTCGAAACCCCGCATTGCTCAACCGGGTCTCGAGACGGCCATGGCGGGCCTCCTCGACCAGCGAACTCGAACGAAGGAACACACACCATGGAACGCATCGATTGCGACGTCGTCATCGTCGGCGCCGGGGCATCCGGACTCACCGCCGCCAACCGGCTGAAGGACGCCGGCAAGTCCGTCGTCGTGCTCGAGGCCCGCGACCGTATCGGCGGCCGCCTCTGGACCGACGACATCGACGGCGCGATGCTCGAGATCGGCGGACAGTGGGTCTCGCCCGACCAGGACGCGCTCATCGAGACGCTGGGCGAACTCGGGCTCGAGACGTACTCGCGCTACCGCGAGGGCGAGAACGTCTACATCGGGCCCGACGGCGTGCTGAAGAGGTTCGAGGGCGACATCTTCCCGGTGCCGGCGAAGACCGAGAACGAGATCGTCGGCCTCATCGAGAAGCTCGACGCCGTCGTGGCCGAGATCGACCCCGACCGGCCGTGGGCGCACCCGCGCGCAAAGGAGTTCGACGAGATCTCGTTCGCGCACTGGCTCGAGACCCAGACCGACGACCTCGAGGCGCGCCTGAACGTCGCCATGTTCATCGCCGGTGCCATGCTCACGAAGCCCGCGCACGCGTTCTCGGCGCTGCAGGCGCTGCTCATGGCGGCATCCGCGGGCTCGTTCTCGAACCTCGTCGACGCCGACTTCATCCTCGACAAGCGGGTCATCGGCGGCCTGCAGCAGGTGCCGCTGCTTCTCGCCGATCGTCTCGGCAACGCGGTGCGCCTCGGCCAGCCCGTGCGCACGGTGCGCTGGAGCCCGGATGCACCGACGTCGGGCGTCGTCGCGGTGACGGACTCGCTCGAGGTGCACGCGAAGCACCTCGTGCTCGCGCTGCCGCCGATCCTGATCAGCCGCATCTCGTACGAGCCGCCGCTGCCGCGTCGCCAGCAGCAGCTGCACCAGCACCTCTCGATGGGCTTCGTCATCAAGGTGCACGCCGTCTACGAGACGCCGTTCTGGCGTGATGCCGGACTCAGCGGCACCGCGTTCAGCCCGTACGAGCTGTGCCACGAGGCCTACGACAACACGAACCACGATGACCCGCGCGGCACGCTCGTCGGCTTCGTGTCCGACGAGGAGGCCGACGGTGTCTTCTCGCTCACGGCAGCGGAGCGCAAGGCCAAGATCCTCGAGTCGATGTCGCACTACTACGGCCCCGAGACGCTGAACCCGGTCGTCTACTACGAGAGCGACTGGGGCTCCGAGGAGTGGACGCGCGGCGCCTACGCCGCGAGCTTCGACATGGGCGGGCTCGCTCGCTACGGCGCCGACCTCCGCACGCCGGTCGGGCCGATCCACTTCTCGTGCTCCGACATGGCAGGCAAGGGCTACCAGCACGTCGACGGTGCCATCCGCGTCGGCCGCGAAGTCGCCGCCGAGATTCTCAGGAGCGAGTGATGCCCACCCGCATCGTCGTCGGCTACATCGCCAACGACAGCGGCGCCGACGCGCTCGCGCTCGCGACCCGCATCGCGCGAGCGAGCGAGGCCGTGCTCGAGGTCGTCATCGTGCTGCCGAGCGAGGCGCGCACGAGCATCGTGCCGACGGATGCCGGATACGAACGGTTCCTCAGAGAACGTTCGCGCACGTGGCTGGCCGAGGCATCCGCGGCGCTCGGCGACGACGTTGCCCAGTCGCTGCACATCCGCTACGCGGAGTCGTTCGCCGAGGGGCTCATCGCGGCCGCGCACGAGTTCGAGGCGATGCTCATCGTCGTCGGCGCTGCGCGCGGCGGCATCCTCGGGCGTTCGCGCATCGGCTCGGTCGCGAACGAACTCCTGCACTCCTCCGACGTGCCGGTCGCGCTTGCCCCAGCTGGTTCGCGCGAGGTGTCGCCCGGACAGGGCGTCACCCGCATCACCGCCGCGGTCGGCACGCGACCCGGCGCTGAGGGGCTGCTCGAGGCATCCGTTCGCCTTGCACGCCAGACACACGCACCGCTGCGCCTGCTCTCGCTCGTCTCGATCGACCTGCCGGCCGGCATGGACGAGGAACTCGCCGACCTGACGAGCACCGTGCACGCGGAAGAGGTGCTGCTCGCCGCTCGGCTCGCGCTGCCGGCGAGCGTGGAGGCCACCGTCGTCACCGCCAAGGGCGCCACGATCGAGGCTGCCGTGCAATCGCTCGACTGGCACGCGGGCGAGCTCGTGCTCGTCGGCTCCAACCGGCTCGCGACGTCGAGCCGCCTGTTCCTCGGCTCGACGGCGGCGAAGATGCTGCGCGAGCTGCCGGTGCCGATGATCGTGGTGCCGCGCACCGCGACGCCCGGCGCACGCTGACCCACTGAAGACGCCCGGCGCACGCTTTCCACTGGAAGAGACCGCAATGACGCATCCCGCAGAACCGACCGCGCCGCTCACTGAGGCGTCTCGCGCCATCGACGGCTCCGAACACGGCATCTCGAAGAAGGGTCTCTCGGCCGGATCGGTCGGCCTCATCGGCGCGATCGTCATCGGCATCTCGTGCATCGCGCCCGCGTACACGCTGACGGCTGCGCTCGGCCCGACGGTGTCGGAGGTCGGGGTGCAGGTGCCGGCGATCATCCTCGTCGGCTTCATCCCGATGCTGCTCGTCGCCTTCGGCTACCGCGAGCTGAACCGCCGTATGCCCGACTCGGGTACCTCGTTCACGTGGGCGACCCGTGCGTTCGGGCCATGGGTCGGCTGGCTCGCCGGGTGGGGGCTCGTCGCCGCGACGATCCTCGTGCTGTCGAACCTCGCCGGTATCGCGGTCGACTTCCTGTTCCTGTTGATCTCGCAGATCTCGGGCAATCCCGACATTGCGGGCATCGCCGCGAACCCGCTCGTCAACGTCGTCGTGTGCCTGCTGTTCATGCTCGGTGCGACCTGGATCTCGTACCGCGACATGCAGACGACGCAGAAGCTGCAGTACTGGCTCGTCGGCTTCCAGGTGCTCGTGCTCCTGATCTTCTCCGTCGCGGCGCTCGTCGAGGTCGCGAACGGCGACGCGTTCGATGGGACTGCGATCGACTGGTCGTGGTTCAACCCCTTCGCCGTCGAGTCGTTCTCGGCGTTCGCGGCAGGCCTCTCGCTCTCGATCTTCATCTTCTGGGGCTGGGACGTCACGCTCACGATGAACGAGGAGACCCGCGGGTCGGAGAAGACGCCCGGCCGCGCGGCGACCATCACCGTCGTCACGATCGTGGTGCTCTACCTGCTCATCGCGGTCTCGCTCATCGCCTTCGCGGGCGTCGGCACCGGCGAGTTCGGTCTCGGCAACCCCGACATCCAAGACAACGTGTTCTTCCACCTGGCCGGCCCCATCCTCGGGCCGCTCGCGGTGCTCGTCTCGCTCGCCGTGCTCACGAGCTCGGCGTCTTCGCTCCAGTCGACCTTCGTCTCGCCGGCCCGCACGCTGCTCGCGATGGGGCATTACGGCGCACTGCCAGAGAAGTTCGCGGCGGTCAGCCCGCGCTTCTTCACGCCCGGATACGCGACGATCGTCTCGGCGATCGTGGCATCGGCCTTCTACGCGGTCATGCGCTTCGTGAGCGAGAACGTGCTGTGGGACACGATCACCGCCCTCGGCATGATGATCTGCTTCTACTACGGCATCACGGCGTTCGCATGCGTGTGGTTCTTCCGCTCGGTGTGGTTCCGCTCGGTGCGCAACGTCTTCTTCACGCTGTTGTTCCCGCTCGTCGGCGGCGTGATCCTCGGCGTGCTGTTCTTCACGACCCTGATCGACAGCATGGACCCCGATTACGGATCGGGTTCGTCGGTCGCAGGGCTCGGTCTCGTCTTCGTGCTCGGCATGGTGGTGCTGCTCTCGGGCGTCGTCATCATGCTCTGGCAGTGGCGCAAGCGCCCGGCGTTCTTCCGCGGCGAGACGCTCTCACGCGCGGTCGCGGAGGACTGAGCGTTCAAGCGCTGGGCTCGTCGTGCGCTCGGGAGGAGGTCGAGTTCGAAGCGCTCACGTCCTCCCTGTCGAACCTCTCTGCCTACCTCGAGCCCCGACCGCGGGACGGAATCGCCGTCACCCCTCATGCACGATCGACTCGGCGAGCGGCCTCGAACTCCTGCTCGACGCACTGCGCATGCGGCTTGGGCGCCCTGCCCGGCGGCGGCAAACGCTTGACCGTTCGAGGGCGCGGGTTCTCGGTGTACCGGGTGTCGCCGTTCGGTCTCGCCGCTTCAATCTCAGCCTGCGACGCTTCAATCTCAGTCGCTGAATCCGTATGCCAGTTCCGCCTCATCGATGAGGCGGAACTGGCATACGTCATTTCGGATCTCTCGTGCTGTGTGCGTGGGGCGTTCGACGTCCCGCTGGTCCAGGGGCGAGCGAATCGAGCGTGTCGAGGCCTCGGGGTCGGGCGGGCGGCACGGGTTTCGACAGGCTCAACCCGCAGGTGGGGGAGTCGCCCCCGCGGAGGCTGCTCAACCCGCAGGTGGGGAGTCGCCCCCGCGGAGGCTGCTCAACCCGCAGGCGGGAGTCGCCCCCGCGGAGGCTGCTCAACCCGCAGGTGGGGAGTCGCCCCCGCGGAGGCTGCTCAACCCGCAGGTGGGGAGTCACCCCCGCAGAGACTGCTCAACCCGCAGGACGGGATTCGCCCCCCGCATAGACTGACTGGGTGCCAGTGAACCCCGAGCTGCAGGGGCGGGTCCTCCCGCCAACCGAGCCCTACCTCGTCGGTCGTGAGAAGGTGCGCGAGTTCGCCCGTGCCGTCTTCGCGACGAACCCGATCAACCTCGACCCCGAAGCGGCGCGTGCTGCCGGGTACGCCGATGTCGTCGCGCCGCCGACGTTCCCGATCGTCGTGCAGGAGCGCACGCTGGCCCAGCTGCTGGCCGAACCCGACGCGGGCATCGACTTCACGCGGGTCGTGCACGGCGACCAGCGCTTCAGCTACACCCGCCCGGTGGTCGCGGGCGACCTGCTCACCGCGACCCTCACCGTCTCGAGCGTGAAGACGCTCGGCGCCCACTCGATCGTCGTTGCCGAATCGGTCATCGTCGATGCCGATGGCGCCCACGTGGTCACCGCCCTGTCGCAGCTCGTCGTGCGAGGAGAAGACTGATGCCCACTCCCGTCTTCGCGTCCCTCGCCGTCGGCGATGTCGTCGCCGAGCAGTCGTTCCCGCTCACGCGTGACTCGCTCGTTCGCTACGCCGGAGCCTCTGGCGACTTCAACCCCATTCACTACCGCGACGACATCGCCGCCGAGGTCGGTCTGCCCGGCGTGCTCGCACACGGCATGCTCACCATGGGCTTCGCCGTGCAGCCCGTCGTCGACTGGGCCGGCGACCCCGGTCGCATCGCCGACTACCAGGTGCGCTTCACCCGCCCCGTCGTCGTCGACCCCGAGACCGGTGCGACCGTCGCGGTCACCGCGAAGGTCGGCCTGCTCGACGAGACAACAGCCGTCGCCCGCATCGACCTCACCGTCAAGCTCGGCGACGACACGGTGCTCGGCAAGGCGCAAGTGCGCGTCGATCTCGATACGCGCTCCGCGCTACTCGATCCCAGCGCCTGACATGAGCGGCGACATCCGCTTCTCGGAGCTCACGACCCTGCAGGTCGGCGGGCCGATCGACCGACTCGTCACGGCGACGACGCAGCGCGACCTCGTCGACCTCGCGAGCGAGGCATGGGCGACGGATGCCCCGTGGCTCGCGCTCGGCGGCGGCTCGAACCTGCTCGTCGGCGACGAAGGCTTCGACGGCACGGTGATCCGGGTCGCGACGCGCGGCATCGAGGTGCTGCCTCCGCATGAGTCGAGCCTCGGATCGAGGATCGACGATCGAGCGTCTCGAGACCGCGAGCACTCAGCTCGACTGCGCGTGCAGGCGGGCGAGTCGTGGGACGACCTCGTGGCGTGGACCGTCGAGCACGGCTACTCGGGCGTCGAGGCTCTTTCGGGCATTCCCGGCTCGGTCGGTGCGGCGCCCGTGCAGAACATCGGCGCCTACGGGCAGGAGCTCGAGTCGACGCTCGTCGCGATCGAGTTCCTCGACGAGGGGGCCGACGCCCCGCGTCGCATGACCGCCGCCGAGCTCGAACTCGGCTACCGCACCTCGGTGCTGAAGCAGGGCTTGCGCGGCATCGTCGTCACAGTCGAGCTCGAACTGCACGACACCGCAGCCGAGCGGGCCGTGCTCGGAGCGGCCCTCGGTCGGCCGATCGCCTACGGGCAGCTCGCCGACGCGCTGCACGTGCAGCAGGGTGACCGGGTGCCCATCGCCAAGGTTCGCGAGAGCGTGCTCGCGCTGCGTGCTTCGAAGGGCATGGTGCTCGACCCCGCCGACCCCGACTCGGTGAGCGCCGGCTCGTTCTTCACGAACCCGATCGTCTCCGAGCACGTCGCCCGGTCGTTGCCCGCCGGTGCTCCGCGGTGGTACGTCGAACCCGAGGCGGCTGACGTGGTGACCCCGCTCGGCTCGCTCGCGTCCGAGTCGCCGCTCGACGCGTTCCTCGCGCACCAGGCCGAGCTCGAGACATCCGTCACCGTCACAGATGCCCCGGCCGACGAACCGCTCGTGAAGCTCTCGGCCGCGTGGTTGATCGAGCAGTCCGGCGTCCGCCGCGGGTTCGCCCTGCCCGGCTCGCGGGCGGCGATATCGTCGAAGCACACCCTCGCGCTCACGAACCGCGGCGGCGCGACCGCCGACGAGATCACGGCGCTCGCACGGTTCGTTCAGAGCCGAGTGCAAGCCGAGTTCGGCATCCTGCTGCGGCCCGAGCCGGTACTCGTCGGCGTCGAGCTGTAGCAGCCTCCGACGTTCCGACGGCGAAGCGACGCGGATCGACCTCCACCGGACAGGCAGAGGTCGATTCGCGTCAGCGTGTGGATGTCGCGGGGCGACGGGTCAGCTGCGGCGCTGGCGCTCGCCGCGGCGGATGAGGCCGACGATGCCGAACAGCGCCACGATGATGCCCACCGCGACGACCGCGTAGAGGGCGGCGGCGAGCGGACTCAGTGTCGTGAGCCAGTCGCCGACCGCATCGCGGCGCACGGGTTCGACGATGACCCAGAGGGTCGTCGCGGCCATCGCGCCGAAGAGCAACGCCCAGACGAGGGCCCCCCATCGCACCGTCGGGCGGGCCACGGCAGCGCTCGCGTGGGAGTCACCGCTCGCGGGCGGCGTGGCCGCCGGCGGGGAGAGTGCGGGGTCGCCCCAGTCTGCGAGGATCGCGGTGACGGCGGCATCCGCGTCATTCGGAGTGGGTGCAGGCGCCTGCTCGCCGGAGTTCGGGGTGCTCGTGGTCATGGTCATGCTCCTTCGCGGATCTCGATGTACACCATGCCGGACCCCTGCTCGAGCACGAGCTTCGCGTCGGCGGGGGTATCGCCCGGGCGATACTCGCTGACCCCCGTCTCGCCGCCGAGCATCAGGGCACCGCGGTCGAGCCCTCCGAGCTGCGGGGTCGTGCTCCCCGAGCCATCGGCAGGGTAGACGAAGAGCTGAATCGGGCCGGCCTCGCTCGCATCGAGCAGGATCTGTGAGTCCGCCTCGATCGTGATCCACGTGTTGCCGGCGCCTTGCCGGAGCTCGATGACGGGTGCATAGGCGCCGAAGAGGGAGGGTGTCGCATAGAAGAACGCGTCGCCGAACGGCTGCACGAGTTGCTGCGAGTGGTCGAGCGAGATGCCGTACCCGGGCGGCACGAGTGATCCCTGCGGAATGATCGAGGCGACGAGCACGGCGATGGACATCGAGACCGTGGCGAGGGTCGTGGTGAAGGCGAGAGCTCCGCTGCGTCGTCTCCGGAGCGCTGCGACGACCATTCCGGCCGCGAGGAGGAGCGTCGCGACCGAGAACGCGATCGGGATCGCGTACCCGTCCACGCTCGGCGTGCCGAGCGACCAGATCGCGGCGATCGATCCGGCGACGACGGCGAGGCCGAGGAACGTGAACACGAACGCGGCGCTCGCGCGAGGCCGGCAGGCGCGTCGCGCCGCTCGCGCCTCATCGGCCTGTGCCGTGAGCAGGCGGGCCTTCTCCTTGTTCTCCGCGGCAGCGAGGGCTCGTGCGGCGCGTTCGGCGTCGTCGTGGCCCGCCTTCCACTCGGCGTGCGAGACGCGCCACGCCTCGTGCTGCGCGCGCCACTCGGCGATCGCGGCCGCATCGGCGCCCTCGGCGGGAACGGCGGGTTCGACGTTCGGCACGGTTGCGGCGGTACCGAATGCGGCGGAGGCAGGCGGAGGGGTCAGCCCGTCGACGGGGTCGGTGCCAATCTCAGGGTAGGCGGTGCTGGTCGGTGACGCGGAGGAACTGGCGGTTCCCGGCCCGGTCGCCGCCGAGGCATCCGTCGCGAACGCCGTCGTCGAGTGGTACCCCGGAGCGGCGGCGGTCGCCGCGGAAGCCATTCGCGGCCCACCGCCGTCCGGGGAGTTCTGGGAGGCTCGCCGTGCGAGCCAGATGACGAGCGTGACGATCGCGCCGACGACGATGAGCACCCACAGCACGCGAAGTGGCCAGGCGATGTCGATGCCGGCGACCGAGCCCCACGAGTACGGCGTCCAGTCGGGCCACCAGCGCCAGCCGAGCCATCCGCCCTGAACGAGCGGGATGAGCCCGATGACGCCCATGACGGCGATTCCGACGATCGCCGGGTCGACGACGCCCCGGGTCAGTCGCTCGAAGTGGATCTCGCCGTCGGTATCGGGCAGCAGCAGCCAGGCGATCGCGTACAGCAGCACGAACGGCGCACCGAGCACCGCGACGACCACGACGATGCCGCGCACGATGATCGGGTCGATGCCGAGGCGAGCGGCGACGCCCGCGCAGACCCCGCCGAGCCACCCCGCACGGCGCGGCACGCCGAGTCGGCGCAGCCACGGGTAGAAGCCGGTGCCGGTGCCCGGCGCGGGTGTCGCCGCGCCGGGTGCACCGGAGGATGGAGCCGAACCGACCGCCCCTTCGGCCGAGGGGCCGGGCGCCGCGGAGTCCCCCTTCGCGTCGTCCGGCACTGGTTCCGCCTCTGGGGCAGTCGAGTTCGTCTCCATGCTTCGATGCTGGCAGCGATGACGGATGCTCCGCCATGGGGTGAATCCCTGATTCGACCCTGAGCGTGCGGCCGGGGCCGGGGGGATCCTGGCCGGGTCTGCTTGGATTGCAGGCATGGAGTCGAGCGCGGAACAGGTGACGGATGCCGCTTCGTTCCCTGAGCCTGTCGGAGGGAGCGACCGCGCGCAGGCGCCCCCTTCGGCAGGCTCAGGGGACCCGACCGGCACAGGGGGCCAACCTCGCCTGACGCGGCCCCGCGCATGCATGGCCACCGGCGTCGCCGCGGGGCTCGCAACTCATCTCGGCTGGCCGGTCTGGGTCGTTCGCACCGCGTTCGTCGTGACGAGTCTCGCCGGTGGTGCCGGACTCCTGCTCTACGTGTGGCTCTGGGTGTTCACCCCGTGGGCGCCGGGCGATGAGCGTCCGACCCGACGCGCGCCCGTCGCCTGGCTACTCGTCGTCGCCTCGACCGTGTCGCTCCTCATCGCTTGGGTCATGAGCTGGCGCGTCGCCCAGGCGGGCGGCAACGGCCTCGAGTGGTGGCTCGGCGCGGTGCTCGCCGGGGTCGGCCTCGCTGCGGCATCCGGGGCGTGGGCGACCTTCATCGATCGACCCGACCCCGATCGCGGCCCTCGCAACGAACTCGCGATCCGCATCGTCGCTACGGCTCTGCTCGCGATCACCGCCCTCGCCCTCGTCTTCGGCCCGAATGCGGCCTGGTACCCGGTGCCGACTTTCGCGGCAGCGCTCGCCGCGGTGCTCGGCGTCGGGCTCGTCTATGCGCCGACGCTCGTGACCGCGTGGCGCGACCTCACTGCCGAGCGTACGAAGCGCATCCGCGAGGAGCAGCGCAGCGAGATCGCGGCGCACCTGCACGACTCGGTGCTGCAGACGCTCGCCCTCATCCAGAACCGGGCCGGGGCGACGAGCGAGGTCGCCCGCATCGCGCGTGCGCAGGAGCGGGAGTTGCGCGACTGGCTTTTCGAGGGCGACACTCCGGCCGACAGCGATCTCGGCACCGACCTGCGAGACTTCGCGGCAGCGCTCGAGATCGACTACGCGGTGACCGTCGATGTCGTCGTCGTGGGGGAGTCGCGCGAGAGCGCGAGCGGCGAAGTCGCGGCAGCCGCGCGTGAAGCGATGCTGAATGCCGCGCGGCACGCGGGCGGGGAGGTGTCGGTGTACGTCGAGTCGACCCCCGAGACGGTAGAGGTGTTCGTGCGCGATCGCGGGCCCGGATTCGCGATCGCCGAGGTGCCGGGTGACCGGCTCGGTGTGCGCGAGTCGATCATCGGCCGCATGCGACGTTCGGGTGGCTCCGGCGAAGTGCGCACGGGCGTCGGTGGTGTCGGCACCGAAGTGCGCCTGCGGTTCCCGGCCGAGCGGACGGAGACGGTTCGTGGCTGAACGCGTGCGGGTCGTCGTCGTCGACGACCATTCGATCTTCCGGTCGGGCCTGAAGGCCGACCTCGACGATTCCATCGAGGTCGTCGGCGAGGCGCACGATGTGGAGTCCGCCGTGACGGCCGTGACGGATGCCGCGCCCGACGTCGTCCTCCTCGACGTGCACTTGCCCGGCGTGGCCGTGCCGGCGGGCACGAGCGGCGGTGCCGAAGTGATCCGGCGGGCCGCGGCATCCCTGCCCTCGACGCGATTTCTCGCGCTGTCGGTCTCGGACAAGGCCGAAGACGTCGTCGGCGTCATCCGTGCCGGGGCCAGGGGCTACATCACGAAGGGCTCGTCGGGGGCAGACGTCAGTCGCGCCGTGCACGCCGTGGCCGGTGGCGACGCCGTGTTCTCACCGAAGCTCGCGGGTTTCGTGCTCGATGCCTTCGGAGCTGCCGTCGGCGAGACGGCCTCGGCGAGCGATGAGCTCGACCGGCTCTCGGCTCGCGAGCAGGAGGTCATGCGGCTGATCGCCCGCGGCTACGCCTACAAAGAGGTCGCGGCCGAGCTCTTCATCTCGACGAAGACGGTCGAGACGCACGTCTCAGCGGTGCTGCGCAAGCTCCAGCTCTCGAGCCGGCACGAGCTCACGGCGTGGGCGAACGCGCGGCGCCTGCTCTAACCCGCCCCGCGCCCCGCGCCCCCGCCCCGCGCGCGGGGATTCGTGCGACGGTTTGCGGGCTGGAGGATGCGTGCCAACCGACCGTGAACGCGGAAACCGTCGCAGGAGCGGGGAGCGGGGAGCGGGGAGCGCGGAGCGGGGAGCGGGGAGCGGGGAGCGCGGAGCGGGGAGCGGGAGCGGGGCGCGGGGAGCGGGGAGCGGGAGCGGGGAGCGGGAGCGGGGAGCGGGAGCGGGGAGCGGGGCTCAGCCGCGCTCGAGCAGCACGTCGCGCACCTCGCGGCGCAGCACCTTGCCGATGAGCGAGCGCGGCAGCTCATCGAAGAGCTCGATGCGGCGCGGCACCTTGTAGGGAGTGAGGCTCGTGCGGCAGAAGTCGCGCAGCGCCGACTCCTCGAAGACAGCGCCCTCGCGCAACTCGACACCGGCGGCAACGGATTCCCCGCCCGAGGCGCGTGGCAGACCCACGACCGCTGCACCACGCACGTCGGGGTGGGCGAGCAGTGCGGCCTCGACCTCCGACGGCGAGACGTTGAACCCGCCCGTGATGATGAGCTCTTTCACACGGTCGACGATCGTGACGAAGCCGTCGTCGGAGACGCGCACGATGTCGCCGGTGCGCAGCCACCCGCCCGGCAGCAGGGTCTCGGCCGTCTCCGACGGTCGGCGCCAATACCCCTGGAAGACCTGCGGGCCGCGCACGAGCAGTTCGCCGGCCTCGCCCGCGGGCCGGTCGACGTCGGGGTCGTCGGGGTCGATCACGCGGATCTCGGTGCTCGGAAACGGCACGCCGACCGTGCCGGGCCGCCGGGTCGGACCCATCGGGTTGCCGAGCGAGATCGGCGAGGACTCGGTCATGCCGTAGCCCTCGACGAGCAGTCCGCCGGTGGCGCTCTCCCAGCGATCGACGGTCGCGATGGGCAGGCTCATCGCCCCCGAGATCGCGTAGCGGATGCTCCTGAGCGCGCGCGGTTGGCGCACAGCGGCACGCGCGAGCTGGTCGTAGATCGGCGGCACCGCTGGCAGGAACGTCGGCGGCGAGTGGCGTGCGGCATCGAGCACGAGGCCTGAGTCGAATTTCGGGAACAGCACGAGCCTGGCGCCGATGCTCATCGCGACCGTCAGGCAGAGGGTCATGCCGTAGGCATGGAAGAGCGGCAGCACGCCGTAGAAGACCTCGTCGCCCTCCAACAGTCCAGGCACCCATGAACGACCCTGCATCGCATTGGCGCGCAGGTTGCGGTGGCTGAGCACTGCGCCCTTCGGGCTGCCGGTGGTGCCGCTCGTGTACTGCAGCACCGCCGTGTCGTCGAGCGAGGGCCGCGGATGCCGCTTGGCCAGTGCCCGCCGGGAGGTGAGACGCTCCCAGGGCACGAGTCCACGTGCGCGCGGCTTCGAGGTGAGCGCGGCACGGGAGCGTCGCGCCTTCGGCAGCGGCAGGCGCAGTGCCATCCGCTTGCCCAGCGGGAGCGACCGCGTGAGGTCGACGGCCACGGTGTGCTCCGGCCGGATATCGCTGGGGAACTCCGCGACCGTGTCGGCGATGCTGTCCCAGACGATCGCGACGCGGGCGCCGTGGTCCTCGAACTGGTGCCGCAGCTCGGGCGGCGTGTAGAGCGGGTTGTGCTCCACCACGATCGCGCCGAGCCGCAGCACCGCGTAGAACGCGACGACGTGCTGCGGGCAGTTCGGCAGTACGAGTGCGACTCGGTCGCCCTGACCGACGCCGAGCCGGCGCAGCCCCTCGGCGGCCGAAGCGATCTGCGCCCCGAGCTCGCGGTAGCTGGTCTCGGCCCCGAAGAACTCGAGCGCCGTGCGTCGTCGGAACCGGCCGACGGCGTCATCGATCATGTCGACGAGGGTCTGGCTCGGCTCGTCGATCGTGGGCGGCACGCCCTCGGCGTAGTGGTCGAGCCACGGCCGATGTTCGTACGAGTTCATGCTTCTCCCTCGAGGCCACCGCGCACTCGTCGACTACGGGAGCAGCCCGCCGTTGCTACGGCGCGTGCGGATGCCACCTCCAGCGTAGGCGGCATCCGCTGTGCCCGACCCGAGTCAGCCGGCGCTGCCGCCTCAGATGATGCCGAGCTCCATCGCGCGCGTCACAGCGCGAGTGCGATCGTTCACTTCGAGCTTCTCGAACACGTGCAGGAGGTGCGTCTTCACGGTTGCCTCACCGATGAAGAGTGCGCGGGCGATCTCGGGATTCGAGCGCCCGTCGGACACGAGGCGCAGCACGTCGAGCTCTCGCGGCGACAGCGACGGCAGGTCGACGGATGCCGCATCCGCACGCACTCGCGACACGAGCTTCGCCGCGATCGACGGGGCGAGCACCGTCTCCCCGGCGGCGACCGCACGGATGCCCGCGACGATCTCCGCGTGCGGCGCCGCCTTCAGCAGATACCCGCTTGCGCCGGCCTCGATCGCGGCGAGGATGTGGTCGTCGGTCTCATAGGTCGTGAGCACGAGCACGCGGGCGCCCGGCACCTCCGCGACGATGCGCGCGGTGGCCGCTGCGCCGTCGAGCTGAGGCATCCGCAGGTCCATGAGCACGAGGTCTGGGCGCTCGGATGTCGCGACCGCAACCGCTTCCGCGCCGTCGGCGGCCTCGCCGACGACCTCGAGACCCGGTTCGGATTCGAGCAGGCCCACGATGCCCGCGCGCACGATCGGGTGGTCGTCGGCGACGACGATGCGGATCGCGGGGGTCATGGGGTCTCCTTTGTGGTGGGTCTCGATACGCGTCCCCCTCGGTCGGGCACTACTCGACCAGCGGGAGGGGCGTCGGGCGCGCTTCGACCGGTGGGAGTGTTCGTTGGTCGAGTAGCGAGCGAAGCGAGAGTATCGAGAGCGGGAGGGGCGTCGGGCGTGCGGGGAATTCCGACGCGCAGCACGGTGCCGCCGGCCTCGCCCGGCTCGATCGAGAACGACCCGCCGACGAGGGCGGTGCGGTCGCGGATGCCGACCAGGCCGAATCCCGATTCCCCGGGCGCTGAGGTGCCGGGCCCCACGCCGTCGTCGGCGACGGTGAGCACGACGTCGCCGTCGCCTGCCTCGACGGTCACCGAGGCGCGCGACGCTCGGGAGTGCTTGCGGATGTTCGCGAGTCCTTCCTGCGCCGAGCGCAACAGCACGACCTCGGTGTCGCGGGCGAGCTCAGTGCCGTCCGTCGTCACGGTGACCCGCACTCCCGTTTCACGTTCGAAGCCCGCGCCGAGCCGCCGCAGTGCATCGGCGAGCCCCGCCGTCGAATCCACCGGTGCCATGGAGGCGACGAGCCCGCGCGCCTCGGTGAGCGCATCGCGCGCCATCTGTTCGATGAGTTCGACATCGGCCCGAGCGGATGCCGCTGCCTCGCCCTCGAGCGGAGCGAGCCGGTTGCCCGTGCGCTGGGCGACCATCACGAGCCCCGTGAGGCTCTGCGCGATCGTGTCGTGGATCTCTCTCGCCAGCCGCCCCCGCTCGTCGACGACACCGGCATCCCGGTGCATCGCGGCGAGCTGGCCCTGCGTCGACTGCAGTTCGTCGAGCAGCCGGCCGCGTTCTTCGCCGTATTCGGCGATGCGGGTGATCCACAGACCGAGCGCGATGCTGAAGCCCACCGAGAACACCGCGGTCGGCACTCCGCTGAAGATGTCGTCGGGCCCGTCGAGCAGGGCGTACCCGATGGCGAGGGAGAGGGCGACCATCACGTTCGAGCCGACGGCCCAGCGCGTATTCGGCGCGGTGAACCACAGGAACGGGTAGATGAACGTCTGCATGATGGCGAACGCCGATTCGAAGGTGGATCCGAAGCCGATGATCATCGCGAACACGACCGTGATCACGATGAAGTGGCCTCTCGAGCCAACCTGCCCCGGCGGCGGGATGAACCAGCGCGCGTACGCGGCGTAGAACACGAGGAACGCCCCGAGGACGATCCACGTGCCCCACTCCGCCGGCCCGTATGGAGGATCTCGAAGCGTGATCAGCAGGGTCACCGCCGTGACGCCGACCGCCGCGAGATCCCACCACTTGAGTCTGTGCATGCTGCTACCTTCGCATGCGGCCTACGCGTCGCGCCGGATCCATCGGAAGGTCAACCGGCTCACGACGAGTCCGACGACGAGCCAGACGACGAGCCAGAACGCCACCCAGCCGAGTTCGAATGACCCGTGCTGTTCGAGCACTGCGAAGTCTTCGGGGAGGAACGCCGCCCGCATGCCCTGCGCCATCCACTTGAGGGGGAAGGCGCTGGCGACGTTCTGCATCCACTCGGGCAGTTGGGCGAAGGGCAGGTAGACGCCCGAGATGAATTGCAGCACCAGCACGATGGGAATGACGACCGCGGTCGCGCTCTTGCCGGATCTCGGCACCGCCGAGAGGGCGATGCCCAGCAGGGCGGATGTCGCGACTCCGAGCACGAACACCCACGCGAACGTCAGCCAGGCTTCGGTGCTCGTCGGCAACGCGATGCCGAAGATCGTCACGGCAGCGAGGAGCAGCAGTGCGGCCTGCAAGACGCCGGTGAAGAAGACCTGCCCGATCTTGCCGAGGAAGTACGACACGGGTGACAGCGGCGTGCCGCCGAGTCGCTTGAGCGTGCCGTCGCCCTTCTCGGTCGCGATGTCCACGGCGAGGTTCTGCATGCCCGAAAGCAGCATGCCGGCCGCGAGCATGCCCGGCAGGTAATATGCGCCGACCGAGATCGACGCGCCGCCCGGGGTCGCCTGCATCTCGCCACCCGAGCTGAAGGCGGCCGTGAAGATGCCCAGCATGATGAGCGGGAACAGGAAGGTGAAGAACACCGCGTCGGGGGAGCGGAAGTAGCCCTTCGTCTCGTACCCGATGCGCGTGGTGCCGATGGTCATGATGCCCGTGCTCATGCGAGCACCTCCTCTTCGTCGCGGACGACCGCGCCGGCGGCCCGCACCAACTGCAGATAGATGTCTTCGAGGCTCGGCCTGATGACCTCGAGCCCCACTGGCTCGCGACCGAGTTCGGCGGAGATGGACGCAATGAGCTCCGCAGGCCGATCGGTGCGCACCTCGCGTGGGGTGCCGTCGGCCGCGTGCCACCGCACGATCGGAACGCGCGCCTCTGCGCCGCCGAGTGTCGCGACGGGTCCCACGTCGACCAGCCGGCCTTCGAGGATGATGCCCGCCCGGTCGCCGAGCTGCGCGGCCTCGTCGAGGTAGTGGGTGGTGAGCAGGATGGTCGTGCCGTCGGCCTTCAGCCGGCGGATGAGCGCCCAGAAGTCACGGCGTGCCTCGGGGTCGAACCCGGTCGTCGGCTCGTCGAGGAAGAGCAGCTCCGGTCGCCCGATGATGCCGAGTGCGACGTCGACGCGGCGGCGCTGCCCGCCCGAGAGCTTCGAGATCCGTGTTCGGGCCTTCTGCTCGAGACCGACGGCGGCGATCACCTCGTCGATATCGCGGGGATTCGGGTAGAGCTTCGCGAAATGCGTGAGCTGCTCGCGCACGGTGTAGAGGCCCGCCTCGTTCGCCGACTGCAGCACGATTCCGAGCCGAGCTTTCCAGTCGAGGCCGCCGCGCGCGGGGTCGATCCCGAGCACGCTCACCTCGCCGGCGGTGCGCAGCCGATACCCCTCGAGGATCTCGACAGTCGTCGACTTGCCCGCCCCGTTCGGGCCGAGCAGGGCAAAGGTCTCGCCGTGTGCAATATCGAGATCGAGCCCGTCAACGGCGGCGACCTTGCCGTAGTCCTTTCGGAGCCCGCGAATCCGCACCGCGGCGTCCGTACGTGTGATGTCCATGCTGCAAGCGTGCCGTTCGCCCGCACTGCCCGGCAGCCCCCGGCCGGTCGATTCGCGCATCCACCGGTCGGTGGATATGTCAGTTGGAGACCCGCCACCGTCTGTTCAGCATGCTGCTACTTTCGCATGCGGTTCAGGAGTCACGCCGAATCCAGCGGAAGGTGAGCCGGCTGACGACGAGCCCCACCACCAGCCAGGCGATGAGGGCGACCGCGACCCACTCGACGTCCCACGAGCCGTTCTGCTCGAGCGCGGCGAAGTCCTCCGGCAGGAACACGTACCGCATGCCCTGTGCCATCCACTTGAGCGGGAATACGCTCGCGAGGTTCTGCATCCATTCGGGCAGCATGTAGAACTGCAGGTAGACGCCCGAGATGAACTGCAGCACGAGCATGATCGGGATGACGACGGCGCTCGCGCTCTTGCCCGACCGCGGAAGCGCCGAGAGGGCGATGCCGAGCAGCGCCGACGTGATGATGCCGAGTACGAACACCCAGGCGAAGGTGAACCACTTCTCGGGCTCGGCCGGCAGCTCGATGCCGAGTACAAGCGCGCCGAACGCGAGCAGTAGGGCCGCTTGCGCGGTGCCGGTTACGAACACCTGGCCGATCTTGCCGAGGAAGTAGCTCGTGGGGGCGAGCGGCGTGCCGCCGAGGCGCTTGAGTGTGCCGTCGCTCTTCTCCACGGCGATGTCGACGGCGAGGTTCTGCACGCCGGAGAGCAGCATGCCGGCCGCGAGCATCGCGGGCAGGTAGTACTCGGCGACGGTGATCGTCTCGCCACTTGGATCGCCGATCTCGCCCGCCGAGGCGAACGCGGCCGAGAAGATCGCGAGCATGACGAGTGGGAAGAGGAACGTGAAGAACAGCGTGTCGGGCGAGCGGAAGTAGCCCTTCACCTCGTACCCGATGCGCGCCGTGCCGATCCGCAGCGGGCCGGGTCGGGCGACTCGCTTCGCGCCGGCGGTCGAGGGGGTGCTCGTCTCGCTCATGCGAGCGCCTCCTCGTCGTTGCGAGTCTCGGCCCCGGCCGAGTGCACCAGTTGCAGGTAGATGTCCTCGAGGCTCGGGCGGATGACCTCGAGCCCCTCCGGCTCGCCGCTGAGGCCTGCAGCGACGGCGCCGTCCTGAGTTTGTCGAAGGGATGCCACGAGCGCCGCCGGTTGCTCGGTGCGTACCTCTCGAGGGGTGCCATCGGGGTCGCGCCACCGCACGATGGGCACGCGGGCCTCGGGCCCGCCGAGCTCATCGACGCGTCCGACGTCGACGAGCCGCCCGCCGAGGATGATGCCGGCGCGGTCGCCGAGCTGGGCGGCCTCGTCGAGGTAGTGGGTCGTGAGGAGGATCGTGGTGCCCTCCGACTTCAGAGTGCGGATGAGTTTCCAGAACTCGCGCCTGGCCTCTGGATCGAAGCCCGTGGTCGGCTCGTCGAGGAAGAGCAGTTCGGGCCGTCCGACGATGCCGAGCGCGACATCGACGCGGCGGCGCTGCCCGCCCGAGAGCTTCGAGACCCGGGTGCCGGCCTTGGCCTCGAGGCCGACGGCGGCGATCACCTCGTCGACGTCGCGCGGCGACGGGTAGAACCTCGCGAAATGCGCAAGCTGCTCTCGCACGGTGTAGACACCGCTCTCGGTCGCCGACTGCAGCACGATGCCGAGACGCGCCTTCCAGTCGAGGCCGCCGTGGGCGGGGTCGATGCCGAGCACGCTCACCTCGCCCGCGGTGCGCAGGCGGTACCCCTCGAGGATCTCGACGGCGGTCGACTTGCCGGCTCCGTTCGGTCCGAGCAGGGCGAACGTCTCGCCGTAGGCGATGTCGAGATCGATGCCGTCGACGGCGGCGACCCCGCCGTACACCTTGCGAAGCCCGCGGATCCGTATCGCGGCATCTGCGCGGTCGGAGTCGGTTGTGCCCGTCGCGGGCGCTGTGGTTTCCATGCTCCGAGACTGCCGGTTCAACGGATGTCGCGGAAGCCCCCGTTGCGGTCGATGCGGGCTTCCACCGATCGTTGGATGCCTCAGCCGCGGAGCGGCTGGGGCGGCTCGTCGAGTTCGGCGAGACGGCGCGACAGGAAGCGGCGCTCGGGCCCGGTCGGTGCGAGAGCGATCGCCTCGCGGTAGCGCGCCGCCGCTGCAGCTGGTCGGTCGCTTCGGCGCAGGAGGTCGGCTTGGGCGGCTGGGAGCAGGTGATAGCCGGCGAGCCGGCCGGATGCCTCGAGCTCGGCGAGTGCGTCGAGTGCGCCGGCGAGTTCGCCGGCGAGGCCGAGCGCGACCGCGTGATTGAGTTCCACGACCGGCGACGGCGAGACCGCACGGAGTCGGTCGTAGCACCCGACGATTGCCGCCCAATCCGTCTCGTCGGCGGTGCGTGCGCGGCTGTGCACCGCCTGGATCTCGGCCTGCAATCGGTATGCGCCGGATGCCCCGTGCGGCGGGCCGCCCGCCGGTGAGTCGAGGAGCGCGAGTCCCTCGTCGATCTCGGCCGCGTTCCACAATGAGCGGTCCTGCTCGGGGAGCGGCACGAGCTCGCCGCCGGCATCGACGCGGGCTGCCGAACGTGCGTGCTGCAGGAGGAGTAGGGCGAGCAGGCCGCGCGCCTCGCTCGAGTCAGGCAGCAGGCCGGCGACGAGCCGGGCGAGCCGGATCGCCTCCTCCTGCAGATCGAGGCGCAGCAGCCGGTCACCCGAGGAGGCGAGATAGCCCTCGTTGTGCACGAGCATGAGCACGGCGAGCACCCCGCCGAGCCGCTCGGACAGGTCTTCGGGCCCCGGCACCCGATAGGGGATGCCGGCGTTCTTGATCTTGCGTTTGGCGCGCACGAGTCGCTGCGCCATCGTCGCCTCGGGCACGAAGAACGCCCGGGCGATCTCGCCGGTCTCGAGCCCGCCGACCGTGCGGAGCGTGAGCGCCACACGGGCCTCGAGTGGCAGGGCAGGGTGCGCGCACGTGAAGACGAGCCGCAATCGGTCGTCCCACTCGGGCACGGCGGCCGCGATCTCGGCCGGATCGGTCGGCGCCTTGCCCCCTCTCATATCGTCCATCGCGATCCACTCCCTGACCTTGCCCGACTCGACCCCGCGCCGGCGCAGCACGTCGAGCGCCCGATTGCGCGCCACCGTCGTGAGCCAAGCACCGGGGTTGCGCGGGATGCCATCGACCGGCCACCGCCGTGCCGCCCGTTCGAACGCGTCGGCGGCCGCCTCCTCCGCCACGTCCCAGTCGCCGGTCGCCCTGATCAGCGTCGCGACGATGCGCGCCCACTCCTCGCGGTACACGCCCGCCACGGTCGCGGCGACGTCTGCGGCATCGGCTCGCACGGTGGCATCGGCTCGCCCTGCGGCATCCGCTCGCTTCGGGGCGTCCGTCGCCCGACCGTCGGTGTCGCTCATCGCCTTGCCGTGGTCGTCACGCACCCACCGCCGGCTCCGTGCGGCGATCGCGACCCTCGGCCTCTCGTGCTTGGCGCTCTTCGCGGATCTCCGGGTCTTCGGTGACGTCGAGCGGCCAGGTCGGGCGGAGTTCGATACGACCGAATCTCGCCATCGGATGCCGGCTCGCGATCTCGATCGCTTCGTCGAGGTCGCGGCAGTCGATGATGTCGAAGCCCGCGATCCACTCCTTCGATTCGGTGAAGGCGCCGTCGGTGACGATGAGCTCGCCTCCGCGCATCCGCACCGTCGTCGCGTCTTCGACCGGGCGCAGGCGCTCGCCGAACACGTGCACTCCTCGCGCCTCGACGTCTGCGGCCCACTCGCCGATGTTGTCTTCGGCCGGCACGAACGGCTCGGCCTCGGGGTCGGTCGCCACGAACATCACGTACTGCATCGGTTGCTCCTTCAGTGCTGGGGATTCAGAAATTCGACGGGGTGACGTCGGGTTTCCGTTTCCTTCCGATCGTCACGTTATGCCAGCACGACGAACGGTGGCAGGGGGAATCGACATCCGTACAGAATCTTGTTGCCGGAACAGTCCGATGCGGTACACCGCTCCACTGGGTGTCGATTCCCCCTGCCACCGTTCGTCGCATGGGCATACCGTGAACGCAGAAGGAGCGTGCGATGGAAATCATGATGTTCGTGGTCGCCGACCCAGGGGTCGACGCCGGTGAGGTCGACCAGGAGGCATCCGCAGAATGGGATCGCGCGATGGCCGAGCGCGGGGTGTTCAAGCGCGCGATGCGCCTGCGTCCCGTCGACGAGGCGGTGACCGTGCGGGTGCGAGGCGGCGAGGTACTCGTCACCGACGGCCCGTTCACCGAATCGAAGGAGTGGATCGCCGGCTACGACCTGCTCGAGGTCGCCGACCTCGATGAGGCGATCGAGATCGCGAAGGGCGACGAGCTGGCCCGCCATGGCGCCCTCGAGCTGCGGCCGGTCTGGCCGATCGGGTCGGGGGAGTGACGCGATGGAGTTCATGATGTTCGTCGCGACCGACCCCGACGCCGAACCGTACCGGCCAGAGGAGGACAACATCGGCGAGTGGGTCGAGGAGATGACGGAGCGAGGCGTCGCGGTCGCGGGCGACCGGTTGCGGCCACCCGAGTTCGCGAAGACAGTGAGGGTTCGCGGCGAGGACGCCATCGTCACCGACGGCCCGTTCACCGAATCGAAGGAGTGGATCGCCGGGTTCGACGTCATCGAGGTGCGCGACCTCGACGAGGCCATCGAGGTCGCGTCGAAGCATCCGATGGCCCGATTCGGGCGGATCGAGCTGCGTCGGGCCTGGCCGCTCGGCTCAGCGGAGCCCGAGTCGGTGTCGCAGGCGCGACCTGAGGCCGGATAGCGCGCTGGCCGCCCGATCGCTCAGTGCGGCAGCACGAGCAGCACGCCGAGCACGACCATGACGACCGCGATGACCGCGTCGAGCACACGCCAGGCCCGGGGGCTGCCGAGCACGCCTCCGAGCAGTCGTGCGCCGTAGGCGAGTCCGAAGAACCAGAGGATGCTCGCGACACCCGCACCCGCGGCGAAGGCCCACCGGCCCTCGCCGTGCGTGTTCGCGACCGAGCCGAGCAGGAACACCGTGTCGAGGTAGACGTGCGGGTTCAGCCAGGTCAGGGCGAGGCACGTGAGCACCGCGGCCGCGAAACCCCGGCGGAGCGACGCAGGAGCGTCTTCCTGCTGGTCGAGGAGCGACGCAGGAGCGTCTCGAGACCCGGCGCCCGCGGGCATCGATCGGGGGGTCTCGAGCCGGCGCTCCGCGCCTCCTCGACCCGCGGGAACGAAGAGCTCCTCTTCGGCGACGAGCGCCTCGCCGCCTGGATGGATGGCGCGTCGCGCAGCGAGGAGCCCGTATCCGACGAGGAAGGCCGCGCCTGCCCACCGGATCACGTCGACGAGCCACGGCACGGCCGTGAGCACAGCGCCGATGCCCGAGACGCCCACGATGATCAGCACGAAGTCGCTCAGGGCGCAGATCGCCGCGACCGCGAAGACGTGCTCGCGCCGGATGCCCTGCCGCAATACGAAGACGTTCTGCGCGCCGATCGCGACGATGAGCGAGAGGCCGAGGCCGAGGCCGGCGAGCGCGGGAGACAGGAGCACGAGATCGAAGGTACGGTGTCGTCGGTGTTCAATCCAGCTCATGATTCTTCACGGCCATTAGCATGGCTTCAGATGGACATGCCACTCGACCTGGCTCGCACGCTCGCCGTCGTCATCGACGAGGGCACCTTCGACGCGGCGGCCCGGCGTCTGCGCATCACGCCGTCAGCCGTGTCGCAGCGCATCAAGATTCTCGAACAGCGGCTCGGTCGCGTGCTCGTCGTGCGCTCCAAGCCGGCGCGAGCCACCTCGGCGGGCGCGCCGATCGTGCGCCTCGCGCGACAGCTCGCCCTGCTCGAACACGACGCGCTCGCCGAGTTCGGCCTCGACGAGGCATCCGCTCGCCCGATCTCGGTGCCGCTCGCAGTGAATGCCGATTCGCTCGGCACCTGGTTCCTCCCCGCCCTCGCGCGCGTCGCCGAGCGGCATCCGGTCGTCTTCGACCTGCACCGCGACGACCAGGAGTTCACCGCGGGCCTGCTCGAATCGGGCACGGTCATGGGCGCGGTCACCTCGCAGGCGACCCCGGTCGCCGGATGCCTTGTGCGCACCCTCGGGGTCATGCGGTACGAGGCCGTGGCGACCAGGGCATTCGTGGCGAGGTGGTCGCTCGCGGGCCTGTCGCCTGCGGCACTCGCCGCAGCTCCGCTCGTGGATTTCGATCGCCGCGACGACCTGCAGCGTGACTTCGTGCAGACGCAGGGCGTCGACCCCGACTCGCCGCCGCGTCACTACGTTCCGGCATCGAACGACTTCGCCATCGCGGTCAAGCTCGGACTGGGGTGGGGGATGCTGCCGGGGTTCCAGTCCTCAGCCGAACTCGAGCGCGGCGAACTCGTGCGCCTCGGCGGCGCGCCGATCGACGTACCGTTGCACTGGCAGCAGTGGAACCTGCGGTCGCCGCTGCTCGATGCGATCGCCGACGAGCTCGGGCGGGAGGCGCGGCACGGACTCATGCCCGCGTAGCGCGTCGGAAGCCGTGCGGCAACGCATGCCGCTCCCGGCCTTCACCGCGTTCACTGGAAGCGAGGCGCCGCAGACTCCCATCGCTCTGGAAGGAGTTCGACGCTGGGTGTCGACGACCCCATTGCGGAGCGAACTACTCGGGGTCCTCGATCTTGAAGCCGACCTTCAGCGTGACCTGGAAGTGGGCGGGCGCACCGTCCTCGATCTCGCCGCGCACCGAGACGACTTCGAACCAGTCCATGTTGCGGATGGTGGCGGCCGCACGGGCGATGCCGTTGCTGATCGCGGTGTCGATGCCGTCGGGCGAGGTGCCGACGATCTCGGTGACGCGATAGGTGTGATTGCTCATCGTGATCTCCTCCGCGGGGGCGCCGTTGCACCCGCTGGTGCCGACGTTACTCCGTGGTCGCGTGCTCGGAAATCGTGCGATTGAGACCGAGAGTGCGATTGCCGCCCTCGGTTGGGTACGAGTGCACTCTTGATCGCGCCGTCGCGCCTTGCGATCCGGGCGAGCGTGCAGTCGCGGCCCGTGAACCGGGCGCGGACTGCACTCCCGGACTCAGGTCCGCGCGGGTGGGTGCAACGGCGCGCGACTTGCTGATGCGTCAGCCGAAGAGGCGCTGCAGGCGCTGCACGCCCTCGAGCAGGGGGGCGTCGCCGAGCGCGTAGCTGAAGCGCAGGTAGCCCGACGGGCCGAACGCCTCGCCCGGCACCGCGGCGACCTCGGCCTGGTCGAGAATCAGGTCGGCGAGCTCGAGCGACGTGGTCGGCGTGACGCCGCCCCACTCACGACCGAGCAGCCCCGACACGTCTGGGTAGACGTAGAACGCGCCCTGCGGCACGGGCACTGCGAGCCCGTCGATCTTCGAGAGCTCGGCGACGATCGTGCGCCGGCGACGGTCGAACGCCTGCCGCATCTCTTCAACCGCGTCTTGAGGGCCGTTGAGGGCGGCGATCGCGGCGCGCTGGGAGATGTTCGACACGTTCGACGAGAGGTGCGACTGCAAGTTCGCGGCGCCCTTGATGATGTCTGCGGGGCCGACCATCCAGCCGAGTCGCCAGCCCGTCATCGCATACGTCTTCGCAACGCCATTGACGAGGATCGTCTGGTTCGCGAGCTCGGGCACCGCCTCGACGATCGACACGGCGCGGGGCGGCCTCTCACTGTCGCCTACGCTGAGCTCCGTCGAAGCGTCGGCGTACGTGAGGTTCTGGTAGATCTCGTCGGAGACGACCCAGATACCGTGCTCGAGCGCCCACTCGCCGATCTCTCGCACCTGCTCGGGCGGGTAGACCGCGCCGGTCGGGTTCGACGGCGAGACGAACAGCAGCACTTTCGTGCGGTCGGTGCGTGCGGCTTCGAGCTGGTCGACCTGGACGAGGTATCCCTGGTCGGCGCCGGCGAAGACGTCGACCTGCACGCCGCCGGCGAGCTTGATCGCCTCGGGGTAGGTGGTCCAGTACGGCGTCGGCACGAGCACTTCGTCGCCCGGGTCGAGCAGGGCCTGGAACGACTGGTAGACCGCTTGCTTGCCGCCGTTCGTGACGACGACCTGCCCGGGTGAAACTTCGAGGCCCGAGTCGCGCAGCGTCTTCGCGGCGATCGCCTCACGCAGCTCGGGCAAGCCGGCCGCCGGCGTGTAGCGGTAGTTCTTCGGGTCGTGCGTGGCCGCGAGCGCCGCCTCGACGATGTACTCGGGCGTCGCGAAGTCGGGCTCGCCGGCAGCGTACGAGATGACCGGGCGACCCTCGGCCTGCAGGGCCTTCGCCTTCGCATCGACCTTGAGGGTGGCGGACTCGGCGATGGCGGCGATGCGGGCGGACAAGCGCGGGAATTCGGTCACGATCACCAGCCTACGGCGCACGGGCTGCGCATGACAGGGCTTGGATGCCACGGGCGGGAGCTGCGGCATCCAAGCCGTCGTTCGCGTCAGTTGCGCGTCTTGAGCTCTCGGCCGTGCACCGTGAGCGCGTAGATCACGAGGAAGTCGAGCGTGAGCACGATGAGCGACCACCAGGGCTGCACGGGCAGCAGGAAGAGCTGCCCGATGGCGTTGAGGATCACGAGGATCACGGCCACCACGCGAGCCCAGGTCGCGCCCGACAAGAGGGCGGCGCCGATGATGACGAGCAGGGCGCCGCTGATCACGTGCCACCAGCCCCAGCCCTGCACGTCGAACAGGAAGAGCGCTCCGCCGCCGGTCGTGAGGTATGCGCTGTCGGGCATGGCGAGCGCGATGAATCCGTACAGGATGTCGAAGCCGCCCGCGATGATGAGCACGATCGCCGCGAACACTCCCCAGCCGACCCAGCCGGTTACTTGCGTATCACTCATGGTGCTACTCCCTTTCGCATCGAAGCAGCGTCGGCGCGAATCTGCGACGGCGCAGATGGTGCTGGGCGTCACGCTATCGCGCGGCGGCGGAGCAGGGCAACGGATGAGCCGCCCGGGTGTCGCTCAAAGGTTCTGGCCGATGCCCCACAGCCGATCGGGCCGCCCGTCGATCGCCTCCGACACCGCGAGCGCCTGGTCGTCGGAGAGTGAGGCGACGTAGTCGATGACGCCGCGGCCGACCCCGAACCGCCGCACGTCGCCGGCCGCCGGGATCGGGTGCCCGTCAGGACGCGAGTAGCGAACCCGCGCGTAGCCGTCGGTCGCGATCTCGATGAGCTCTTTCAGGCGTTGCGGCACACGGTCGCGGTCGTGCTGGTCGGTCGCCCAGGCGGTGAGCCCCTTGACGGCCCGGGTGAGCGCCCGGCTGAGCCCTCGCTGATACATCACGATGTCTGCCCGGGCGAGGATGAAATGCCGGTGCACGAACTTCAAGATCTCCACCTCGTGCCAGGCGCGGCGATCGAGGGTGACGAGACCGGCACGCACCACGTCGGTCGGCGCCGGCACGACGGAGGACTGCAGGTGACTGATCCAGCGGTTCGTGAACGACGACAATGCCCGCTCCGAGGCGATCGAGCCGTCGAACGGGATGGCGAGCAGTCCGTCGACGAGGTCGTCGGCC
The DNA here is from genome assembly GCF_059445445.1 of Agromyces sp. Y575. Taxonomy (NCBI): domain Bacteria; kingdom Bacillati; phylum Actinomycetota; class Actinomycetes; order Micrococcales; family Microbacteriaceae; genus Agromyces; species Agromyces sp. Y575. The sequence continues at coordinate 235,566 of NZ_JCAIUI010000002.1, read as the reverse complement.
ACGACGTCGACGGCGGCTGCGAACGCGTCGTCGTCGGCGACCCACGCATCGCTGCGCCGGATCTTGCGGCGCAGGCCCTCGAGGGAGCCTCCCGGCGGAGCGGTGCGCTCGACGAGCGCGTCGTCGTCGAGCTCGCGGAGTTCCGCGCTGTTCTCCATCCAGCCGCGGAACTCGCGTGCGACGGCGCCCTGGCTGAGCACCCCCGCACGGTAGAAGTCGTCGACGTCGTGAATCGAGTAGGCGATGTCGTCGGCGATGTCCATGATCGAGCACTCGAGTGATTGCTGCATCGGCGGTTGCCCGGCGCGAGCCTGGTCGAGATCGACGGCGTCGATGCCGTACGCGGAGAACTTCAGCACCTCCACGCCGTCTTCCGAGCGGCGGAGCCCGCGCGGCAGCGGGCCGTCGCCGAGGGCAGCCCCGTCGACGAAGCGCGTCCACGGGTACTTCGCGACGGCGGTTCGCACCGCCGCAGTGAGATTGAGCCCGCGCGGGGCCGCCTCGCTGACGTCGAGCGCAGTCAGGATTCGGTAGCTCTGCGCGTTGCCCTCGAAGCCATCGACGAGCCCGAGCGTATCGCGCGCGAGGCGGTCGAGCACTCGTTCGCCGAGGTGGCCGAACGGCGGATGCCCGAGATCGTGCGCGCTCGCCGCGGCCTGCACGACCACAGCGTCGCAGCCGTGCTCGAGTGCGAACCCACGGGCCGGCGACCCGGTAGTCGTCAGCTTCACGGCGATCGCGCGGGCCACCGCCGTCACCTTGATCGAGTGGGTGAGGCGATTATGGATGAGCGGGCCGGCGCCGGGCTGCGCGATCACCTGGGTGACGGCCGACAGGCGTGAGAAGTACGGGGAGAACCGGATGCGCTCGAGGTCGAGCCGGAACTGCGAGTGCTCGCCGGTGACCTCGGCGCTGCTGCGCGGCTCGGGAACCAGGCGCGATGCGCGGTCGATGGGCATACGCCCAATCTATGCCGATCGACTCGCGGGCGCCCGCATCGTGGACGCCGCGGGCACCGGTGCGGCGGCGGCATCCGCTCGGCTTTACTCTCCCTCCGGCGTCGCATACACTTGGTGAGGTTGTTGAAGTCAGCCAAGGTTTTCTGCGCCTATTTTCGGGTTTCACCTGGTGAGAAACGTAGTGAATCGTGGTGCCTCGACAATCGGTGGAACAGCCCCGGTCACCCGGTCGTTCCATAGGGCGGTGGCTCAATTGGTAGAGCAGCGGTCTCCAAAACCGCAGGTTGCAGGTTCGAGTCCTGTCCGCCCTGCGAGCCGGCATTGATTGCCGGCCCACGAAAGGTGTACGAGGTGGCACGGAAGATCATCGAAGAGCCCAGCGAAGACGTCGTTGCCAACGCGAAGCGCGATCGCGCAGCGCGTCGGAATCCGTTCTCGCGCTTGGCCCTGTTCGTTCGCCAGGTCATCGTCGAGCTGAAGAAGGTCGTCACCCCGACCCGCAAAGAGCTCGTCAGCTTCACGTCTGTCGTGCTCGTGTTCGTCATCATCATGATGGCGATCGTGTGGGCGTTCGACCAGGTGTTCGGATGGCTCGTGCTGGTCGTCTTCGGAACACCGGGGGGCTGATCGAGCCTTCGGGTTCGACTGATCCGGTTCGCCGCTGGCGCGCAGGAGAAAAGGATTTGAGAGAAGTGTCAAGGACTGAGGGCGACGACGTCGATTGGGCCACGGCTGCAGAGCAGTCGGCCGAAGACGACGAGGCGCAGACGGGCAACATGCTCGAGCGCGAAGAGGAATCGGTCGAACCGGCCGAGCACCGTGCCGTGCACGTCGTCGACGACGAGGGCAACGACGTCGACCTCGACGCCGTGCTCGACGCGATGGCAGAGTCGAGCGACCCCGAGGCCGACGCCGTGATCGACGACGCCCTCGACATCGACTCCGCCGACGAGGCCGAGGCCGCCGTCGAGGCCGTCATCGAAGAAGAGGCCGTCACCGAAGAAGAGGAAGAGGAGGCCGACCCGTACGCGGAGTTCCGCGCCGAGCTGCGCTTCCTCCCGGGCAAGTGGTACGTCATCCACTCCTACGCGGGCTTCGAGCGCCGCGTGAAGGCGAACATCGAGCAGCGCCGTGAGTCGATGGCGATGGCCGACTACATCTACCAGGTCGAAGTGCCCATGGAAGACGTCGTCGAGATCAAGAACGGCCAGCGCAAGATGGTCACGCGCGTCCGCATCCCCGGCTACGTGCTCGTGCGCATGGACCTCAACGAGGAGAGCTGGTCGGTCATCCGCCACACTCCCGGGGTCACCGGCTTCGTCGGCAACGCGCACAACCCGACTCCTCTCCGCTTCGAGGAGGCCTTCGGCATGCTGAAGAGCCTCGTCGAGATCAAGGATGTTGCGCCCGTCAAGGGTGCGAAGGGCGGCGCCGTCGCCGGCGCGACGCGCGCGATTCCCGCCGAGGTCGACTTCGAGGTCGGCGAGACCATCACCATCAAAGACGGCTCGTTCGCCGGCCTGCCCGGCACGATCAGCGAGATCAAGCCCGAGAGCGGCAAGCTCACCGTGCTCGTCTCGCTCTTCGAGCGCGAGACCCCGGTCGAGCTCAGCTTCGACCAGGTCACCAAGCTCTAAACCTCACAGACAGCCGGCAGCGGCCCTCCGGTATCATCGGAGGGTTGTGCTGCGTCAGCAGTGCTGAGTCAGTACACAGATCACCGCATCCCGGAACGGCCGGGCGTGCGGGAGAGTGCCCCGGCATCCGGGGCGTTCGAACAGAAAGAGAGAAATCATGGCACCGAAGAAGAAGGTCACCGGTCTGATCAAGCTTCAGATCAAGGCCGGCGCTGCGAACCCGGCCCCGCCCATCGGCCCGGCCCTGGGTCAGCACGGCGTGAACATCATGGAGTTCTGCAAGGCCTACAACGCGGCGACCGAAGCCCAGCGTGGCAACGTCATCCCCGTTGAGATCACGGTCTACGAAGACCGCTCGTTCACCTTCGTCCTGAAGACCCCGCCTGCCGCGGAGCTCATCAAGAAGGCTGCCGGCGTCGCCAAGGGCTCCGGCGTTCCGCACACCACCAAGGTCGGCAAGCTGACCCAAGCACAGGTGCGCGAGATCGCCGAGGCGAAGATGGTCGACCTCAACGCGAACGACCTCGACGCCGCCTCGAAGATCATCGCGGGCACGGCTCGCTCGATGGGCATCACGGTCGAATAGGCCTCAGTTCCCCGAGCTCGTCGAAGGGAACGCACGCTCGCCCGCTTCGACAAGCTCAGCGAGCTCTCCAGAACTCAGCATCCGTGGCAGCGCCCGCCAGGCGCAGATGACCACACTCTCTCAAGGAGAAACAACATGGCACAGAAGTCAAAGGCCTACCGCGCCGCGGCCGAGAAGATCGAAGACGGCAAGTTCTACACCCCGAGCGAGGCAGTTGCCATCGCGAAGGAGACCGGTTCGGCGAAGTTCGACTCGACCGTCGAGGTCGCGCTGAAGCTCGGCGTCGACCCCCGCAAGGCGGACCAGATGGTGCGCGGCACCGTCATCCTCCCGCACGGCACCGGCAAGACCGCCCGCGTCATCGTGTTCGCAACCGGCCCTGCGGCCGAGGCTGCGATCGCGGCGGGCGCCGATGAGGTCGGCGGCGCCGAGCTCATCGAGAAGGTCGCCGGCGGCTACACCGCGTTCGACTCGGCGGTCTCGACCCCTGAGCTCATGGGCCAGGTCGGCCGTCTCGGTAAGGTGCTCGGCCCGCGTGGTCTCATGCCGAACCCGAAGACCGGCACCGTGACCCCCGACGTCGCCAAGGCCGTCTCCGACATCAAGGGCGGCAAGATCGAGTTCCGCGTCGACAAGCACTCCAACGTGCACTTCGTCGTCGGCAAGGCCTCCTTCACCAAGGAGCAGCTCGAAGAGAACGCCAACGCCGCTCTCGAAGAGATCGTGCGTCTGAAGCCGTCGAGCTCCAAGGGCCGCTACATCCAGAAGGGCGTCGTGTCGACCACGTTCGGCCCGGGCATCCCCCTGGACGTCAACGCCATCTAGGTTCACCCGATCGAAGGGCTCGCCGGTTCGCCGACGGGCCCTTCGTCGTCTTGCCGTGTCGATCGGCCAGCTCATCGCTCCATGGATCAGGCCGCCAGGCGCAGTCCCGTACCGTTGACGATGAGCCTTGACAACGCGGCCCCTTGCGGCGTCGGCGGTGAGGCGTACGCTGACGGCATGAGTGAACGAACCACTGCGGTCCTCGCGTCGGTCGGCACCATCGTGGTCGCTGCAGCCGCCGCATATTGGATGACCCTCATCGGTGCCTTCGGGCCCGCCGTTTACACCGTCGTGCTGGCGCTCATCATCGTCTGGCTGCTCATTGCGGCCGAACGGCATCGCGCCCTCGACCCGGTCGACGATGAGTCGTTCCGCCGCAGCGAACGCGTGTACTGGCTCTGACCGGCGTCCGCCGGGATGTCATCACCCGGTGATGACAAACGCCCGATCGCCGAGCGTCACACGCTCCGAGACATCCATTCGCTCGACGACCGCGCCGGGCGGACCGTGCGCAAGCCACTCGAGCATGGCATCGACGGATGCCGCATCCCCCTCGATCTCGGCTTCCACCGTGCTGTCGCGGGCGTTGCGCACCCAGCCGGCCACACTCAGCCGTCGGGCTTCGCGCTGCGCGGAGTAGCGGAAGCCGACGCCCTGCACGACTCCGTGCACGACGACGTGTCTGCGGATCATGCGATTCAGCGTAGGCCGTGGGCGGAGCGCGGCGCTCTTTGGCGGCATTCTGTGAGAGATGATGCTGTGGAGCTGGGCTCATCTGGCTCAGAGGGTCACTTAAGCGTTCTCGATCACTTGTGCGATCGATCGGGCGGAGGCGCGGTTGGCGATGAGGTCGCTGAAGATCTCGCGGACGGCACGGCTGCTGTCATCGTTGCGTGCGAGCGCGGCCTGTGCGCGGGTGTGCTGCAGTGCGCGATTGCCCGCGGGCTGCCGGAACGCTTCATAGGCATCGAGTTCATCGATGGCCGCCCCTCCACGCTGCACTGCGGTGAGGCGGCGTGCGAGATCGAGCGCGTCTTGTAGGCCGACGTTGAGAGCGGAGCCACCCGCGTTGAAGACGTGCGCGGCATCCCCAGCGAGGAACACGCGGCCACGACGGTAGGCGTCCGCTTGGCGGCTGTTGCCGACGGTACTCCGGATCGCGGTGGCCGCGGTGAACGGCAGATCAGCGCCGAGGACTCGTTGCAAGCTGGCCCGAAGCTCGTCGATCGAGACCGTATCGCTCGGGCTGGCATCACCGCGCGGCTCGTGCGCGCTGATCACGTACAGGTCCTCAGGTGCACCATGGTCGAGAACGGATGCCGACGCGATCGAGAAACCGCCGCCAAGCATTTGGTTCAGCCGCATCGCGGCCACTCGGCCGATACCGGTGATGTCAAAGTCCTCACCCGTGCGAGTGATCTGCTCTGAGGGGATAGTGACCCGTGCGATCCAGGCGATCTGATCGCTTGTGAAGCCAGGGAAGCCGATGCCCGCGTGTTTCCGAACCAAGCTGTGTGCGCCGTCGCATCCGACCAGATAACGTGCTGCAATCTGCGTTGTGGTGTCGCCACTGTGAACCTCAACCGCGACCCCGGTGTCGTCCTGGGTGAAGCCGATGACCTCCTGCCCACGGCGCACCGAGGCGCCATGTCGTGTTGCCCGGTGCTCAAGCAGCTCCTCGAGGCGGCGTTGCGGGACTGGCAGGATGTGCAGCGGATTTCGGCGACCAAGGCCGAGATCGAGTGCGAGAGGGCCGAATTGGAAACGCGGCGGGGTCACCACGCGCAGGCCCGTGCCGGCGAGGACACCTCGCTTGGCCAGCTCGAGGGCCGAGTGTCCGACGATGCCGTTTGCTTTGGGAACCGGCGACGACGAATCGGCGCGCTCGAAAACCACAGCGCGAATATCTTGCGAGGCGAGTTCACCGGCGAGCAGCAGACCGGTCGGGCCGGCTCCAACGATTGCAACGTCCCACGGATGCGGAGTGTCAGTCTCAATGATCATGGCTGTCAGTCTGGCTTGACAAGCAAAGCGTGTCAAGCCAGACTGACAGGCATGGATTCATGGGATCTTGGACCGTTGCACACCGCCGACCCGGCGAGTGGACTGCGCGCCGTGGGCGCGCTGCACCGCCTCGCCGAGCGCGTTGAGGCAGTGCACGTTGCCGAAGCGCGACGCGCGGGGTGGTCATGGGAGCAGATCGGCGACGCCCTCGGAGTCACGCGCCAGTCGGTGCACGCAAAATACGGAAGGCGAGGTAGCAATGTTTGAGAGGTTCACCCAGTCGGCCAGAGCCGTGGTCGAGAATGCACGGTACGAGACCGGTCGTCGCGGCGACCGGCGAATCGGAACCGACCACCTGCTGCTCGCCCTTTTACAAGACGACGCACTCGCACAGATCGTGGGCGTCGACACCGCAACCGCGCACGAGACAGTCGATCAACTCGACCGTGCCGCACTCGCCGCGATTGGACTCACGCTCGGCGACTTCCAGCCCACCGGGAGTGCTGCGCTCGGCCGACACGTCCCGCTGACGTCGGGCGCCAAGACGGTGATCCAACAGACCCTCGCATACGCGGCAGCCGAGAAAGCGCGAGCCATTACGACGCGGCATATCCTGCTTGCCCTACTCGACCGGCACGAACCCGACCCCGCAGCGACCCTCTTCGCAGCACTCCTCGTAGACCAGCCGAAATTGCGAGAACGCCTCGCCGCAGCCGCTTAGCGCCCTACGCCGAACTCGCCGACGCGGTCGACGCGAATGACGCGCGACTGTGCTGAGCCGCCGAAACGACGCGCCATGCGCAGAGAAGGGCCCCGAGAACTCAAGAACTCGGGGCCCTTCGCCCGCGGTCGTCGGTCAGGCGACCGGCTCCTCGGCGCGTTCGCTTGCAGCGCCGTGGTGCGATCGAAGCCGCTCCGCCACCGCGATCGCGTCGTCCGAAGGTGCGTCGGACTTGCGGTCGGGGCGAGCGATGAAGAGGTACAGGAGCCCGGTGATCGCGACGACGCCGACTCCGATCAGCACGACGAAATCGGTGAAGAAGTCGCCCGACGTACCCGGCGTCGCGAGCAGCACCATCGCGAAGATGCCGTAGGCGAGCGCTACGACGTTGACGGCGAGGCCCCAGCGCCCGAGCGAGAACGGACCCGCCGGCTTCCAGCCCTTGATGCGCTGACGGAGCGAGGCGAGCACGACCATCTGGAACGCGACGTAGATGCCGAGCACGGCGAACGAGGTGATCGGCACGAGGAGATCGGCATTGATCCACACGAGGACTGCGATGAGCGCGGGCACGGTGCACGCCACGATGAGCGCGTTCGTCGGCACCTTGCTGCGTTCGGAGACCTTCGCGAGCCAGCGGTGGCCGGGGATCATGCCGTCGCGGGCGAAGGAGAACAGCAGACGGCTGGCCGCCGCCTGGAGGCTGAGCACGCACGAGAGAAACGCGGTGATGGCGATGACGAGGAAGATCTTCGCGCCAGCCGTACCCAGCGTCGCCTCGAGGATGCCGGGAATGGGGTCGGCATCGTCGCCCGAGACGATCGATGCGAGGTCAGGAGCGGCGAGCACGTAGCCGCCGAATGAGAACAGCGCCGAGACGCCGCCGACGAGGATCGTCAGCATCATCGCCTTGGGAATGCGTCGGGCCGGGTTCTCGACCTCCTCGGCGACGTCGCCGCACGCCTCGAAGCCGTAGAACAGGAAGAGACCGGCGAGGGCTGCGCCCATGAAGGCCGCCGCGTAGCTGCCGTCGCCTTCGACGCCCATGGTGTCGAAGAACACGCTGAACTCCTGCTTGCGCTGGAAGATCAGGAGGTAGAGGCCGAGCCCGATGACGCCGATGAGTTCGGCGGCGAGTCCGATGCGCGCGACGCGAGCGAGCCACTTCGTGCCCGTGAAGTTGATCGCGAGCGCGATGAGAAGGAAGGCGAGCGTCAGCCACAGCGTCGAGTCATTGGTGTGCTCGATGCCGAAAAGGCTCGCGGCGAATCCGGATCCGAACTCGGCGACCGCCGTGATGGTGACGATCATCGCCCAGATGTAGACCCACGCCGCCATCCAGGCGTAGCGGCGGCCCCAGAGGCGCCGGGCCCACGGGTAGATGCCGCCGTGGATCGGGTACTGCGAGACGACCTCGCCGAACACGAGCGAGACGAGCAGTTGGCCCGTGCCGACGATGACGATCCACCAGATCGACGGCGGCCCGCCGATGGTGAGGGCGACCGCGAACAGCGAGTAGACGCCGACGAGCGGGGAGAGGTAGGTGAAACCCAGGGCGAAGTTCGCCCAGAGGCTCATCGAGCGGTTGAACGTATCCTCGTAGCCGAGCACGCTGAGGTGCTCGCCGTCGGAGAGGCTCGCTGCGGGTTGGCGGTCTTCGGACATCGCTGCCTTCCACTGTCATCGCTGCGTCGACCGCCCCCGCCGACGACACCACGCCGTCGTGGTGTCGCGCCAGCTTAGCCAGACATCCGGTCATAAAGCTATAGTTCCGGATGATTAGCGCGAGCGGCCGACGCTCGGCGTGATGGCGCCGGGGCGGAACTCTCAGCGCTTCGGCTTGGCGATGCCGAGACTGTCGAGGATCGCCGCGACGGCGGTCATGAATACGCCGAGCTGGGCGCCTTCGGATTCGCGCGGAACGAGGGCGAAGACCTTGCGATCGAGCCGGAACTCGGGAACGTCGAGCACGCTCACGCCGGGAGGCGGTCGGTGCAGGGCGATGTCGGGGACGATAGACGCGGCGAAGCCCCCGGCGATGAGCCCGAGGGTGACCGCGAAGTCGTCGGAGCGTGCGACCACCCGCGCACGCAGGTCGAGGCCTCGGAAGAGACGGTCGATGACCGCGGCGTCGCTCGTGCCGGAGTGATGGAAGATCCACGGGCGATTCTCGAGGCGGTGCAGGGGAGCCGGTTCGTTCGGGGCGAACCCCCACGCACTCGGCACGACGATGCGGAACGCATCGTCGCCCAGCCATTCGGGTGCGACCGACTGCGGCCAGGAGAGACCGCTGTCACCGACCTGGTAGACGAGCGAGACGTCGAATTCGCGGCCCGAGCGGAGCTGCTGGATCGTCGGGGAGGGGTCGGCGACCCAGAGCTGCAGGTCGATGTCGGAGCTGCGCCATTCCGGGAGTTCGAAGAGCCGTTCGAGGAGCGGAGTCGCGAGGCTGGGGAAGACGGCGAGCCGCAGCTCCTGCGTGATCGAGGAGTGGGCGCTCGACGTCGCGGCGAGGAGCGCGTCGATGTCGGCGAGCACGCGCACCGAGTGGCGCGCCACGGCGTTGGCGGCATCGGTCGGGTGCGCGCTGCGCGCTGAACGTTCGAAGAGCGGAACCCCGACCTCGCGCTCGAGTGCTGCCATCTGCTGCGAAACGGCGGACGGGGTGTAGCCGAGCCGATTCGCCGCGGCGGCGAATGAGCCGAGGCGCACGGTCTCGAGGAGCGTGCGAAGGTGGATCGGATTCAGCAACAGCATTCCTAATGTTCAGCGCAGGAAGGTCTCGACCACAGCCTATGGGCAAGGGGCGCGAGCTCGCCTAACCTTGCAGAAACCTCGTACCTGTCCGGACATCAACGCAAGGAACACTGTTGGTTTCAACGCTCTTCCGCCATGCCCGATTCCACACCTTCGCCGGCCCGGCAACGCCGGTCGAGGCACTGTTGGCCATCGACGGGGTCATCGTCGCCGCAGGCGGCGATGCTGAGGTGCGCGAGTTCGCCCGCCCCGGCACGAGCGAGGTCGATCTCGACGGATGCACCGTCGTGCCGGGCTTCGTCGACGCCCACATCCACTCCGCTTCATACGCGCGAGAGCGAGACGCCCTCGATCTGCGCGGCGCACGGAGCCTCGAGGAAGCGCTCGACGGGATTCGGACGCACGCGCAGCAACTGCCGGCGGGCCAGTGGATCTTCGCCGGTCGGTGGGACTCGAACACGTGGGAGGTGCCGGTGCAACCGGATCGTCACTCCCTCGACCGCATCTGCCCGGATCGCCCCGTCGCATTGCCGAGCGTCGATGGCCACACGATCTGGGCGAACAGCGCCGCACTCGCCGTGATCGGCTACACCGCCGAGACGCGCGACCCGGTCGGCGGCGAGATCGTTCGCGACGACCGGGGCGAGCCGACGGGCATCCTGCGCGAGTCGGCCCGCTATCCACTGCGCGAACTCATGGGCTCCCCGCTCGCCGGCGAACTCATCGACCAGCTCCGCTCCAGCCAGGAGCACCTGCTCTCGCTCGGCCTCACGGGACTGCACGACATCGACGGCGAGGACGCGCGCGCGGCATACCTCGAGCTCGCTGCCCGCGGCGAGCTGAAGCTCCGCGTCCACAAGGCGATCACCGCCGACCACCTCGATGCCGCGATCGCGGAGGGGCGGTACACAGGCGACGGCGACGACTGGTTCCAGACCGGCCCCGTGAAGCTCTTCTCAGACGGGGCGCTCGGCTCCCACACCTCCCACATGGGCGAGGACTTCGCGGGTCACGCGGGCAACCACGGCATCGAGGTGATCCCGTACCCGGAGCTTCGCGATCTCGTGCGCCGGGCAGCAGCCGCCCGCATCGCCGTGGCCACTCACGCGATCGGCGACCAGGCGAACCACCTCGTGCTGAACGCGTACGAGGAGGTCGCACCGCTCAGCCGAGCGGCCGGGCTGCGGCACCGCGTCGAGCACGCGCAGCACATCCGCTGGGACGACGTGCCGCGCTTCGCCTCGCTCGGCGTCATTCCGTCACTCCAGCCGACCCACTGCACGTCCGACATCCCGCTCTCCGAATCGCTCCTCGCGGGGCGAGACCTCGCGAACTACGCCTGGCGCTCGCTCGCCGACGCCGGTGCCCATCTCGCGTTCGGATCGGATGCGCCGATCGAAGACCCGAACCCGATGCACGGGATCCACGCGGCCGTCACCCGCCAGGACGCCCTCGGGAGCCCCGTGGGCGGCTGGGAGCCGGAACAACGGATCTCCCTCGCCGCGGCGCTCGCGGCCCACTCGGCCGGCAGTGCCTATGCTGCGAATCGCGACCATCGGCAGGGGCGGCTCGCGCCGGGGCAGCTCGCCGACTTCGTCGCGCTCGAGCAGGATCCGTTCGAGGTCGAGCCCGAGGCGCTCCGCGACCTCCGCGTCGTCACCACGGTCGTCGGCGGCGCAGTGCGATTCCGGCGATGACGCGATGAAGCCAGCAACAGGCGGGTCTCCAGCTCGCCCCACCACAGCCCGGTCGAATCGGGAACCCCATCAGGAATGGAGCACCACCATGTCTGCACTCTCCTCACTCGGGCGGGCGCGAACCGCCGGCTTCGCGCTCGTTCTCGGCGCCGTGCTGCTCGGTACCTCGGCGTGCGGTGCCCAGAGCCTCTCCGACGACGGGGTATCCGACGGGCCTGCGGCTGAGCTCGCGGAGACACCCGCGGAAGACCTCGCGAAGTCGGTCATCGACGGCATCGAGCCTTCGGACGACCTCGTCGACCTCGTGCCCGCGAGCCTCTCGTCGGCAGGGCTCAAGATCACGAGCTCGGTCGGCTACCCGCCGATGGAGATGTTCGGCACCGACGGCACCACGATCGTCGGCCTGGACGCCTCGCTCGCCCGCGCCCTCGCCCGTGTGCTCGGCGTCGGCATCACGCTCACCGACCAGGAGTTCAACGCCCAGATCCCGGGTGTGCTCACGGGTCGCTTCGACGCGGTGATGTCCTCGATGACCGACAACGAGGAGCGTCGCGAAACGGTGACCTTCGTCGACTACGTGAGTGCCGGCAACGGATTCCTCGTGCAGACCGGCAACCCCGGCGGCGTCGCGGTGCCCGAGGACCTGTGCGGCAAGATCGTGTCGGTCGTCGACAACGGCTCATCGATGCTCCTCGCGGAGGAGATCGACGCCCAGTGCGCGACCGACGGTGCCGCTGCCGTCGAGATCCTGAAGTTCGAGGGCGACGGCGAAGCGATCCTCGCCGTCAGGAGCGGCCGTGCCGCCGCGACGATCTCCGACTACCCGGTCGCAGTCGCGCGGGCCGCGGAGGCCGACTCGGGCGTCGAAGCCATCGCGATCGAGGGCGGCGAGAGCCCGTGGGGCATCGCGATCGACAAGGAGAACACCGAGCTCGTCGATCTCATCCAGGCCGCGCTGCAGGAACTCATCGACTCCGGCGCCTACGCCGAGATCCTCGACGCATGGGGCGTCGGCCAGATGGCCGTCGACTCGGCCGTCGTCAACGACGGCCAATAGGAGCAGCAGATGCCGTATTCAAACCGGCGCATCGCGCCATTCGCCCGCGCCGACGGCGGAGTGATCCCGATCACGCCGCGGCGTCACTGGGGCCGATGGGTCGTCGGTGGCCTGGCCCTGCTCTTCGTCGCATGGCTCGTCTCGGCGGTCGTCTTCAACGACAACATCAAGTGGAACCGTGTCGCCGAGTACCTGTTCGCGCCCAAGATCCTGAGCGGCGTGGTCGTCACGATCGGGATCAGCGTGCTTGCGACGGTGATCGGCCTCGTGCTGGGCGTCGTGCTCGCGATCATGCGGCTGTCGCAGAATCCGGTGCTGGGCTGGCTCGCGACGCTCTACATCTGGTTCTTCCGGGGCACGCCAGTGCTGGTGCAGCTCATCTTCTGGTACAACCTCGCGTTCCTCTTCCCCTACCTCACCCTGCAGGTGCCGTTCACCGACATCGGTGTGCGGTGGGACACGAACCAGGTCATGACGGGCTTCACCGCTGCGATGCTCGGCCTCGGCCTGAACCTCGCCGCGTACTTCGCCGAAACCGTGCGGGCGGGCATCCAGGCCGTCGACCGCGGACAGACCGAGGCTGCTCTCGCGGGCGGTATGACGGCGATGCAGAACATGCGGATCATCGTGCTCCCGCAAGCGCTGCGCATCATAATTCCTCCGACTGGGAACGAGTTCATCTCGATGCTGAAGACCACGTCGCTCATCGTCGTGGTCGCCGGCAACGACCTCATGACGAACGCGAGCCAGATCTACAAGCAGAACAACCTCATCATCGAGCTGCTCATCGTCGCGAGCCTCTGGTACATGCTGCTCACGGCGATCGCGACCTACCTGCAGTCGAGGTTGGAACGGCGGTTCGGAGTCGATGCAGTACGGCTCGTCCGCGGTCCGACGTGGACGCAGTCCATGCTCCGGCGGGTCTCGGGCACTCGGGACGTCACGACGGCGACTCGCGCCATGGTCGAGGTCCGCGACACGACGGACAAGAAGACGGACAAGAAGACGGAGCACGTGCGATGACCGAGCCACTCGTCCACGCAGCCGGTGTCACCAAGGCGTTCGGCGAGCACCTCGTGCTGCGGGGCGTCGACTTCTCGGTGAATGCCGGTGAGGTGAGCTGCATCATCGGCCCGTCGGGCTCCGGCAAGTCGACGTTCCTGCGTTGCATCAACGCCCTCGAGATCGTCGACGACGGCGATCTGACGGTCGCCGGCGAGCCGGTCGGCTACTCGCTGCGCGGGGGGAGCTATCACCCCTGGGCGGATCGCGAGTTCGCACGGTTCCGCGCCGGGATCGGAATGGTCTTCCAGCGCTTCAACCTCTACGCGCACCTCGATGCCGCGGAGAACGTCGCCGCGAGCCTCGTGCACGTGAAGAAGATGCGGAAGGACGCGGCCCGTCTGCGGGCACTCGAGGAGCTCGATCGGGTCGGTCTCGCCGATCACGCGTCGAAGCGTCCGCATCAGCTCTCCGGAGGACAGCAGCAGCGTGTCGCGATCGCGCGCGCGCTCGCCATGGACCCCGCGCTCATGCTCTTCGACGAACCCACTTCGGCCCTCGATCCCGAACTCGTCGACGAGGTACTCGAGTCGATGAAGGTGCTCGCCGAGGGCGGGATGACCATGGTCGTGGTCACGCACGAGATCGGATTCGCGCGTGAAGTCGGCGACACGCTGAGCTTCTTCGATGAGGGTGTGATCGTCGAGAGCGACACCCCGGAACAGGTCGTGAAGGCTGCCGTCTCACCGCGTACGCGTGCGTTCCTCGACAAGGTGCTCTGAGGTACGGAGATTCGGTCCCATGGACGTCTTCGGTGGGATGTCGGCGATGGCCGTCGCGGCACGCGTATCCCCGCGCGCGTACGATGGCCGCCATGGGGGAAGTCAGCGACTACATCGCCGGGCTCGAAGAGCCCGAGCGCGACGTCATGGAGCACATCAGGGCTCGAGCCGCGGCGCTCGTGCCCGACGCCGTCGAGGGTGTGAGCTACGGCATGCCGGCATTGCGGTACCGGGACTCACCACTGCTGAGCATCATGAAGGCGAAGGGTCACATCGGGCTCTACCCGTACAGCCCGCCGGTGATCGAGGCGGTCTCGTCGGAGCTCGAAGGGTATTCGTGGGCGAAGGGCACGATCAGGTTCACGCCCGAGCACCCGTTGCCCGACTCGCTCGTCGACCGCCTCATCCTGCTGCGGCGCGACGAGATCGACGAGAAGAAGAAGCGCTAATCGGCGGGAGCCGGCGAGGCAGCAGCAAGTGACATGTGACACATTAGTGACGCTGTGTCTGCCCGACCCCGACCGGCGACCTCAATCACGGAGGGCACGTCATCCGCGGGGCGCGTGCAACTCCCTGCTGATCGCCCGCAGGCCTGTTTCGAGCGCCTTGAGCTCTTCGAGGGTCAATCCCTGCAGTACGTCGTTGCCGAGTTCTGGGCGGGCGCCCAGGATCTCGGCGACGACGGTGCGTCCGAGCTTCGTGGGGTGCAGTCGGCGCACGCGATGATCAGCCGGAGTGGCGATGCGTTCGACCAGCCCTTGGCCGACGAGTCGGTCGACGAGCTTCGATACCGTCGCCATCGACACCGAGAAGCGATGCGCGAGCTCGCTCGTCGTCATCCCGTCGGCGACGACGAGCGACGTCAGCGTCTTGAGCTGTTGGATGGTCAGATCGGTCTGCAGCAGAGGCCCCAGGATCCGCGGAATGGAGCGCACCGTGATCGCGATCGTCAGCGACTCGATGCGCCGCTGCACCTCGTCTCTCTCGTCGCCACCCACGTCTTAACGGTAGCGGCTTGCCAGTCGATACCCAGTTACATTTCCTTAGCTTGCGACTAACCTTTATCCAGGAGAAGTTCCGATCCGGAGTCGTGTCGGGCCCGGATCGGAGCGCGCCCGCCCTTTGTGGGCGCCCGCGCGTGCGCCCTCGATCCGCTCTCGACTCGACGACGGGCGAAAGGAGAGAACAGTATGAACCGATTCGCAGCAGAGGCAACCGCCTCGATCGACATCGACGCGATCCGCGAGAAGTACGCCGCAGAGCGCGACCGCCGCATCCGCCCGGACGGGGCCCGCCAGTACCGCCGCGCCGCGGGCGAGTTCGGCTACTACGCGGTCGACCCGTATACCCCGCGCGTCGACCGCGAACCCGTCACCGACCGCGTCGAGGTGCTCGTCATCGGCGCCGGCTTCGGCGGTCTGCTCACCGCCGCGTTCCTGCGGGATGCGGGAGCCGACTCAGTCCGCGTCATGGACGAGGGGGGCGACGTTGGCGGCACCTGGTACTGGAACCGCTACCCCGGCGTCCGCTGCGACATCGAGTCGTACGTCTACATGCCGCTCCTCGAGGAGACGGGGTATCTGCCGAAGGAGCGCTACGCGCCAGGCGAAGAGATCCGGCAGCACGCCGTGCGCATCGCCGAGCACTACGACCTGTACCGCGACTTCGTGCCGCACACTCGTGCGACCGCACTCACCTGGGATGACGACACGTCGGAGTGGCTCATCGAGACCGACAGGGGCGATCGCTTCCGCGCCCGGTACGTCATCACTTCGTCCGGCACGCTGACGCAGCCGAAGCTGCCGGGCATCCCGGGCATCGAGTCGTTCCGCGGCCACACCTTCCACACCAGCCGATGGGACTACGCGTACACGGGTGGTAGCGCTGACGGCGACCTCACGGGTCTCGCAGGCAGGCGCGTCGCCGTCGTCGGAACCGGCGCGACGGGTCTGCAGGTCATCCCCCATCTCGCCGAGAGCGCGAAAGAGCTCATCGTCTTCCAGCGCACACCTTCCACGGTCGACGTGCGCGACAACCGACCGACCGATCCTGCGTGGGCGGCCTCACTGCAGCCGGGCTGGCAGCGCGAGCGGATGGAGAACTTCCTCTCCGTTCTGGCCGGAGAGCCGGTGCCGGAGTCGCTCGTGACCGACGGGTGGACGGCCACGACGAGCCTGCAGCGACACATCCTCTCGGGCTCCCTCGACGAGACCCTCGACCCAGCTGAACGCGAGCGCCAGGACGAGCTCGACGACGCCGCGACCATGAACCGTATCCGCGCCCGCGTCGACGAGGTCGTCGACGACCCTGCGACCGCCGAGGCACTCAAGCCCTGGTACCGCTACATGTGCAAGCGCCCCGGTTTCAGCGATCTCTATCTGCAGTCGTTCAACCGCCCGAACGTCACCCTGGTCGACACTGCCAGCTTCCAGGGCATCACGGCGATGACCGAGAACGCGGTCGTGGTCGGCGATACCGCATACGAGGTCGACTGCGTCGTGTTCGCGACCGGATTCGAGACCGGTGTCTCCGGCGTCATGTCGGGGACGCTGCCCGTCGTCGGTCGGAATGGGCGTGCGCTGCTGGAGGCGTGGGCGCGTGGCCCCCGCACGCTCCACGGCTACTCCACACACGGGTTCCCGAACCTGTTCCAGCTCGGTGCGCTCCAGAACGCCAACTCGGTGAACTTCGCGCACATCCTCCAGGAGCAGGCCGAGCATATCGCCGCCGTCATCTCGCGTGCCGACCTCGAGGGCGCCATACGCATCGAACCCACCGCAGAGGCGGAAGCCGACTGGCTGCGCACCGTTCACGACACCGCACGTGACGTGTCGGCATTCCAGGCCGCGTGCACTCCCGGCTACTACAACGCCGAGGGCACGCAGGCCATCACGGGATTCACCTACTCACCCGGCCCCGTGGCATTCCATCGGCTGCTGCGCGCCCAGCGCGACGGCGACCTGAGCGAGCTCCTCGTCCGCGACGAAGACGAGCTGCGTGCGCGCGACAGCAGCCTCGCGGAGGCCGCCTCGTGAGCTGATCAGCTCGCGGGCATCTTGCATGCTGCGGGGGCGGATGTCGCCAGACACCGCCCCCGCACCGGCCCGGTCGGCTCGCTAGCCTTGCAGGAAACATCCGATCCCGACGCAAGGACGACAGTTGCCCTCGACGCTCTTCCGGCATGCCCGCATCCACACGCTCACCGGCCGGCCCGCGCCCGCCGAGGCCCTGCTCGCCGTCGACGGGGTGATCGCCGCGATCGGCGAAGATGCAGAGCTCCGGCGGCTCGCGGGTTCGGGCACGGTCGAGGTCGACCTCGACGGTCTCGCGGTCGTGCCGGGATTCATCGACGCGCACATCCACACGGCGTTGCTCGCGAGCGAGCGTGGTGAGCTCGACCTGCGTGGGGTGCACAGCCTCGATGATGCGCTCTCCGCCGTTCGTGCGCGCGCGGCAGGACTTCCGGTGGGCCAGGGCATCTTCTGGGGCAGCTGGGACTCGAACACCTGGGATGTGCCGGTGCAACCCGACCGCTACAGCCTCGACCGGGTGTGCCCCGATCGCCCGGTCGTGCTGCCGAGCGTCGACGGGCACACCGTCTGGGCCAACAGTTTCGCCCTCGCGGCGGCCGGGATCACCGCGGCCACCCCCGACCCCATCGGCGGCGAGATCGTGCGCGATGCGCATGGCGAGCCCACCGGCATCCTTCGGGAGGAGGCGCAGCGTCCGTTCGACGCGCTCATCGGCGGGCCCTCCGTCGTCGATCTCGTCGAACTGCTGGCGGCCGAGCAAGAGCACCTGCTCGCCGTCGGGCTCACCGGGCTGCACGACATCGACGGCGAAGACGCCCGTGCGGCGTACCTCGAACTGCAGCGAAACGGGCGACTGAAGCTCCGCGTCCACAAGGCCATCCCCGCCGACCATCTCGATACGGCGATCGCCGAGGGCCGGTACACGGGCCAGGGCGACGACTGGTTCCAGACCGGGCCCGTCAAGCTCTTCTCCGACGGCGCGCTCGGCTCGCACACCTCGCACATGGGCGAGGCGTTCATCGGCGAGGCGGGCAATCGCGGCATCGAGGTGATTCCCTACGCTCGCTTGCGCGAACTCGTGCGGAAGGCCGCCGCGGCGGGCATCGCGGTTGCGACGCACGCGATCGGCGACGAGGCCAATCACCTCGTGCTGAACGCCTACGAGGAGGTCACCGAGCTCAGCCGAGCCGCGGGCCTACGGCATCGCATCGAACACGCCCAGCACATCCGCTGGGACGATGTACCGCGCTTCGCAGAGCTCGGCGTGATCCCCTCACTGCAGCCGACCCACTGCACCTCGGACATCGCACTCGCGTCGACCCTGCTCGCCGGCCGCAGCCTCGCGAACTACGCGTGGCGCGCGCTCGCCGACTCCGGCGCGCACCTGGCGTTCGGCTCCGATGCGCCGGTCGAGAGCCCCAACCCGATATACGCCGTGCACGCGGCGGTCACCCGCCAGAACGCCGAGGGGCGGCCGATCGGCGGCTGGGAGCCCGAGCAGCGGATCACTGTGGCCGAGGCACTCGCCGCCCACTCGGCCGGCAGTGCCTACGCCGCGCACCGCGAGGGGCGCCAGGGAAGCCTCGAGGTCGGCAAGCTCGCGGACTTCGTCGCCCTCGAACGCGACCCCTTCGAGGTGGAGCCGGCCGAGCTCCGCGAGCTGCGCGTCGCGACGACGGTGGTCGGCGGCGAGGTGCGATTCCAGCGAGAGGCGTCGACGCGCAGCCAAGCGGCCCGGTCGCGGTACTGAGCGGCCGCGCTCGCACGAGCCGCTGAGACGACGGATGCCCCGGGGCGCCGGCCCCGGGGCATCCGCTCATGTTCCGGTGATCAGCCGATGCGGATCATCTTCTTGTTGACGAACTCGTCGGCGCCGAAGCGGCCGAGCTCGCGGCCGGAACCCGAGCGCTTGATGCCGCCGAAGGGCAGTTCGGCGCCGTCGGCGCCCACGACGTTCACGAAGACCATGCCGGCCTCGATCGAATCGGCAACGCGCAGGGCCTGCTCGGCGTCGGTCGTGAACACGTAGGAGCCGAGCCCGAACGGGGTGTCGTTCGCGAGCTGCACGGCCTCGGCTTCGCCTGCGACCTTGAAGATCTGCGCCACGGGGCCGAAGAACTCCTCGTGGAACGCGTCGGAGCCGGGCTTCACATCGGTGAGCACGGTGCCGGTGAAGAAGTTGCCATCAGCGGTGCCTCCCGCGACGAGCGTGGCGCCCTGCGCGACGGCGCGCTCGACCTGCTCGGCGAGGGTCTCGGTCGCCTTCGTTGACGAGAGCGGGCCGAGGCCGGTGCCCTCCTTCGTCGGGTCGCCCGGTTCGACCGAGGTGATCGCAGCGGTGAACTTGTCGAGGAAGGGCTCGTACAGCTCATCGACGACGATGAAGCGCTTCGCGGCGTTGCAGGATTGACCGTTGTTGTCGAGGCGTGCCGCGACGGCCGCTTCGACGGTCGCATCGAGGTCGTCGGTCGACAGCAGGATGAAGGGGTCGCTGCCGCCGAGCTCGAGCACGACCTTCTTCAGATGACGGCCGGCGATCTCGGCGATCGCTGCGCCCGCACGCTCGGACCCGGTGAGCGAGACGCCCTGTACGCGCTTGTCGGCGATGACCGTGGCGATCTGGTCGTGCGACGCGTAGATGTTGACGTAGGCGCCCTCGGGGAAGCCCGCGTCGCGGATGATCTGCTCGATCGCGGCGGCCGACTCGGGGCACTGCTCGGCGTGCTTCAAGAGGATCGTGTTGCCGATCACGAGGTTCGGGCCGGCGAAGCGGGCGACCTGGTAATACGGGAAGTTCCACGGCATGACGCCGAGCAGCACACCGAGCGAATCGCGGCGAATGAGCGCAGAGCCCTCGCCCGCGAGCAGCTCGATCGGCTCGTCTTTCAGCAGCGACTCGGCATTGTCGGCGTAGTACGCGTAGATGTCGGCGCTGTAATCGACTTCGGCGTAGGCCTGCTCGATCGGCTTGCCCATCTCGCGCACGATGATCGCGGCGAGTTCGTCGCGGCGCTCGAGGTGCAGCTCGCTGACGCGGCGGACGAGTGCGGCGCGCTCGGCGACGGTGGTCGAGCGCGACCAGGTACGGTGCGTCTCGTCGGCCGAGGCGATGGCGGCCTCGAGCTCGGCGTCGGTGATCGTCGGGTACGTCTTGACGGTCTCACCTGTCGCAGGATTGGTCACGGCATAGCTCATGGGGTTCTCCTTCTCGGGTGCACACACGCCAGCGAGTCCTTGACCTTCACGAAGGGGGTCGTCTGCCGCGATGCATACGCTCACGTCAAAGATATAACAGCGGATGATTCATTTCGACCCGGATGCCGCGGGGTGCGCGTTGGGGTCGACGAGCACCCGGAACGGTGTACCGGGGCACGGCTCGGTGTGTGCCGCACGGCCGGCGAGCTGCCCGACCTGCAGCGCCGGATCGGTCGAGAGCACGACGCGCCCGGCCTCGTTCACGAGCGCGAGGGGCTCCGGCACATCGAGGAACGCGCCGAGCAGCTCCTGTTCGAGGCGGCGCACCGCGATGTCGGCGCCAACGACGCCGACCATGCGTGCGACGTCGTCGCCGGGCGCTGCGTCGCTCGCCGCGGCGTGCACCGGCATCGTCAGCGTGAGGATGTAGTCGCACGTGCACAAGTGGTCGACATAGGGGCCCGTGACGTGCGCGTGCCGCGTGGTCGCCGGAATCGAGTACCACTCGAGCGCGCGGAAGTCGCGCAGGTACTCGGTGTAGCCGCGCGTCGAGAGATCGAGACGGGTCGGCTCGGTCGTCGAGCCGAGTACGGGGTTCGCGTCGAGCGGGCCGAGCCACCAAGCGAAGTGCACGTCGCGGCCCCGCACGATCGCGCCGTCGGCGATGAAGCCGGCGCCGACGAGCAGTGGGTCGGGTTCGGTGAGTCGGGGCAGCACGAGCTCCGAGACCACGGTATCGAGCTCGGCGGGCCGCACTTCTGGCGATGCGTCGATGACGGCCTCGATGGGTCGCCGCCATTCGGCGAGCTGCTCGAACACGCCCGCGAACACCTCGCCGACGCCGGCGGCCACGTCATGCGCTGTTCGGCTCATCGAGACCACCTCCCCGTTCGATGCGGGCCTTCGCCGCGAGCAGGTGCTCCGAAAGGCCTCGCACGAGGTCGCCGGCCGCTTCGCGTGCAGGTGCAGGGCGGTGCGACGCGACGGCGTGCATGATGGCAGCGTCGTGCGCCGCGACATCCGCGCGGGTATGTTCGCCGTCGAGGCCGAGCAGCAGCAACGGGCCGAACTCGGCCTGCAGGCGGATCTGCTCGCGAACGAGCCGGGCCGACTGGCTCAGTACCGCGAGTTCGAGGAAGAAGCCGCCCTGATTGGTGCGAGCGGATGCCGCTGCGCCGAAGTCGGCCGCGGCGAGCCAGGCAGTGAGGCGCTCGGCATCGGCGGCTGAAGCCCGCTCCGAGGCGCGCTCGGCGACGCCCGCAAGGATGGCCCCGAAGAAGACCGCCATGTCGCTGAGCTCGACCTGGGCGAGGCCGCGCAAGCGGGTGGTGATGAGCGAGCGGTGGTCGGCGTCGTCGGCGACGACGAAACTGCCGCCGTCGCGACCACGGCGGGTCTCGACGAGACCCGCCTCGCGGAGGATGCCGAGTCCCTCTCGCACAGTGATGAGCGCGACGCCGAAGCGGCGGGCGAGATCGGGTTCGCTCGGCAGGCGCTCTCCGGCGCCCAGTACCCCGAGCACGATGCCGTCGGTGAGGCGCTGCGCGACCTGCTCGGCGCGGCCCGTGTCGGCGAGTTGGGCGAACACGGCTTCGCGAGCGCCCGGCCCCACCCTCGACTCCATGCGTTCAGGCTAGCCGAGCAGACCTCGCCCGGCTGGCGGCGCGCGCGGAAATCATTCAAGATAGGATGAATTAGTGTTGCCGGGCAGCCACTGACATGCGAAGGCGGATGGGATGCACGAGCGACGCACCGACGACGAGACGCGTGTGCCGCCGATCGATGCGCCGACCGATGCGCCGACCAGACCCGCGGGCGTGCTCTCCGGTGTGCGGGTCGCCGACTTCTCGCGGGTGCTCGCCGGGCCCTACGCCACGATGATGCTCGCCGACTTCGGCGCCGACGTCGTGAAGATCGAGTCGCCCACAGGTGATGACACCCGACACTGGCGGCCGCCCGTCGACGCCAACGGGCAAGCCACCTACTTCGGCAGCGTCAACCGCAACAAGCGCTCGGTCGCGCTCGACCTCACGGATGACGCGGGGCTCGCCGAGGCACGTCGGCTCGCGGCATCCGCCGATGTCGTCATCGAGAACTTCCGGCCCGGCGTCATGGATCGCTTCGGGCTCTCCTACGACGCGTTGCGCGAGGCGAACCCCGGTGTCGTCTACTGCTCGATCACTGGCTTCGGCACGGGGGAGGGCGCTGCGCTCGCCGGGTACGACCTGCTCGTGCAGGCTGTCGGCGGGCTCATGTCGATCACCGGTGCACCCGACGGCGAACCCGCGAAGGCAGGCGTCGCCCTCGTCGACGTGCTCACCGGGCAGAACGCGGTGGCAGGCATCCTGCTCGCGCTGCGCGAGCGTGACCGCACGGGCATTGGTCAGCTCGTCGAGGTGAACCTCATGCAGGGCCTGCTCTCGGCGCTCACGAACCAAGCAGCATCGACGCTCGCGACGGGCACGCCGCCGCGACGCCTCGGCAACGCGCACCCGAGCATCGCGCCCTACGCGGTGTTCCACGCGGCCGACCGCGAACTCGTCATCGCGGTCGGCAACGACAAGCAGTTCCGCGCGCTCGCCGCGGTGCTCGAGTCGTCGTCAGGGGGTCTCGATACGCGTCCTCCTTCGTCGGGCGCTACTCGACCAGCGTTGGCCGACGACCCGCGATTCGGGAGCAACAGCGATCGCGTCGCCCATCACGCCGAGCTCACGGCGCTCATCGAGGAGCGGCTCGCCGCGGCATCCGCTGCGCACTGGGTCGAAGTGCTGAACGGAGCCGGCGTGCCCGCGGGCCTCGTGAACGACGTCGCCGAGGCGATCGCGTTCGGCGAATCGCTCGGCCTCGATCCCGTGGCCGAGATCGCCGTGTCGCTCGCTGAGCCTGTCGAAGCGAATCCCGGAGCTCCCTTCGACAAGCTCAGGGAACAGGTCAGTCGCACGATCGCGAACCCGATCGGCCTCTCGGCGAGCCCCGCCGTCTACCGCATACCGCCGCCCGCGCTCGACGAGCATGCGGGCGCCGACTGGCATCCGACCCCTTCGAAAGGACCGCACCTGTGACCTCCGCCCCCACGATCGACGCCGTGTTCGACCTCGATGCTCTGCTGAGCGCCGAGGAGCGCGAGTGGCAGCTGAAGGCGCGCGCGTTCGCGCAGGAGCGCATCCTCCCGGTCATCGAGGAGGACTTCGAGGCCAAGCACTTCCGCCGCGAGTTCGTGAAGGAGCTCGGCGACCTGGGCTTCCTCGGCATGCACCTGCAGGGCTACGGATGCGCCGGCGCGGGCGCCGTCTCATACGGGCTCGTGTGCCTCGAGCTCGAGGCCGCCGACTCGGGCTGGCGCACGTTCGTGTCGGTGCAGGGCTCGCTCGCGATGAGCGCCATTCACAAGTACGGCTCGGAGGAGCAGAAGCAGCGGTGGCTGCCGGGCATGGCAGCGGGCGACCTCGTCGGATGCTTCGCGCTCACCGAGCCGCAGGGCGGCTCCGACCCCGCCGGCATGACGACGACCGCCCGCCGCGACGGCGACGGGTGGGTGATCGACGGCGCGAAGCGCTGGATCGGCCTCGCCTCGTTCGCCGACGTCGCCGTCGTATGGGCGAAGGTCGACGAGGGCTCGCTCCCTGAGCGGGCTTCGCTCCCGGGACCTGGCTCGCTCCCTGAGCCTGGCTCGCTCCCTGAGCCTGTCGAAGGGCACCCATCGACCCTTCAACAAGCTCAGGGGGGCCCGGGCTCAGGGAGCAGCGTGCGCGGGTTCCTCGTGCGGACCTCGACCCCGGGCTTCACGGCGACGCCGATCGACGGCAAGCTCTCGATGCGCGCCTCGGTGCAGTGCGACATCGACCTCGACGGCGTGCGGATCGGCGACGACGCGATCCTGCCGGGTGCGAAGGGGCTCTCGGGTCCGTTCGGCTGCCTGAACGAAGCGCGCTACGGCATCGTGTGGGGCGCCATGGGCGCTGCCCGCTCTTGCCTCGAGGCGGCGATCGAACGCTCGACGTCGCGTGAAGTGTTCGGCAAGCCGATCGGCGCGAACCAGCTCATCCAGGCGAAACTCGCCGACATGTTCCTCGAAGTCGAGAAGGGCATCCTCCTCGCGCTGCACCTCGGCCGTCTGAAAGAGCGCGGCACGCTCACGCCCGCACAGATCTCCGTCGGCAAGCTCAACAGCGTGCGCGAGGCGCTCACGATCGCGCACGAGGCGCGTGCGATCCTCGCGGGCGACGGCATCACGAATGCGTGGCCCGTCATGCGTCATGCGGCCAACCTCGAATCGGTGCGCACGTACGAGGGCACCGACGAGATCCACCAGCTGATCCTCGGGCGCGAGCTCACGGGGTTGAGCGCGTTCTGACGTGTGTGCAAGCTCAACGGGTCAGAGCCATCCGTTGTCGCGGGCGACGCTGAGCGCCTCCGATCGGTTGCGGGTCGCTGTCTTGCCGATCGCCGACGACAGGTAGTTGCGCACCGTGCTCGGCGAGAGATTGACCTCGCCCGCGATGTCGGCGATGGTGGCGCCGTCGATGGATGACCCGAGCACCTCGCGTTCGCGATCGCTCAGCGGATTCGGGCTGATGCTGAGGGCCTGGGTCGCCAGCTTCGGGTCGACCACGACCTCACCGGCCCTGACGCGCCGGATGGCTGCGGCGAGCTGTTCGACGGGATCGTCCTTCATCAGAAATGCGCGCGCGCCTGCCTGCATCGCCCGTTGCAGGTACCCGGGCCTGCCGAACGTCGTCACGATCACGATGACGCACTCGGGCACCGCCGCCCGCAGCTCGGGGATGACGTCGAGACCGCTCCGCCCGGGCAGTTCGATGTCGAGGAGTGCCACATCCGGCATCGTGCGACGCGCGGCAGCCATGATCTCATCACCGCGGGCGACTTCGGCGACGACCGTCATGTCCGGCTCGAGTTCGAGGAGGCTGGCCAGGGCCGAGCGCATCATGCCCTGGTCCTCCGCGATCAGGATGGTCGTGGCTTCGCTCATCGTCGCCTCCCTGCCATCGCCGCGTCGGTGATCATCGCGGTCAGGCGGAAGCCGTCGGAGGTCGTGCCCGCCGAGAGCTCTCCGTCGAACGCCTGAAGCCGTTCCCGCAGGCCGGTGAGTCCGCCGCCTTCCGGTGCGCCGCCCCCGCCGTGCCCGTCGTCGGTGATCTCGATGCGTGCGACGCCGCGTTCCGCGGTGACCACGATGCGGCATCGTCGTGCTCCGGAGTGGCGCAGCACATTCGTCGCACCCTCCCGCACCACCCAGCCGAGGACGGCGTCGGCCTGCGCAGCGAGCCCATCGGGCGGAACTGCGACCTCCAACTCGATGCCGGCCGCTGCGAGTGCCGCGCGCGCCGCGTCGAGTTCTTCGCCGAGCCGTACCGAGCGATATCCCGTGACGGCGTCTCTCACATCGGCGAGGGCGCGGCGGCCGATCGTCTCGACGTCTGCCGCGTGGGCCCGGGCGGCGTCGGGTTGCGTGTCGATGACTCGCCGGATCGCCTCTGCCTTCACGACGATGACCGAGAGCGTGTGGCCGAGCAAGTCGTGAAGGTCGCGGGAGAAGCGCAGGCGCTCCTCGGTGACCGCGGTGTTCGCGAGTCGCTCCTGGGTGCGTCGGAGTTCGGCAACGACCTCCACGAGGTACTGCACGATGAAGGTCGCCGCTCCCGCGATGTACGTGGAGAAGCCGAGGAAGAGCGCCGCGTCGAGGGATTCACGCTCGATGCCCGTTGCGATGGCGCCGCTGATCGCCGCAGCTCCCACGACGCTGAGCGCCCAACGGCGGCGCACGGCGACGGCCGCCGCGATCGCGATGAGCGGGAAGAGGAACTCCTGATCGGTGTGCCAGATGTAGACGTATGCCGTCACCAGCGCCATGAAGAGCACGAACACGACTTCGGATCGCCACCGGGGACGGCCGATGCTCTGGAACGGCAGGCACGCGGCGATCGCGAACACCGCCGCCAGGACGGCGAGGGCGGCGACGCGCACGGGGTCGGCCGTGCCGATGGCGTCGATCACGGGCCCGAGGAGGAGCAACGGCGCCCACACGAGCGCGAACCAGGGCCCCGGCCGGCGCGCGATTCGGGAGAGCAACGGGTCGAACTCGTTGCAGAGTTCGTTTCGTTCGTCGATCTGCATGGAATCCACCCGATCAGTTCGTGACACGACGGTCGCTCCACGTGGTGAGTCCGAGGATCAGCGTCACCCCGACCGCGAGGTGCATCGCGACCAGACTCACCAGGGTTGCGCCCGCCGCCCCCATCGAGAACGGCCCGGCCAGCGACAGGGCCAGCACGACCCAGCCTATGACCAGCCACGCGAGGCGCCCCCGGCGGAAGAGCCGCTCGAGGAGCGCGAGCAGTCCCCACGCGATGGCGCCCGCGAAAATCGAAGCGAGCACGATCGGGATCGGGGCGATCGTCTGCGCGGCGGGCCCGGCTCCGACGGAGAGGTCGATGCCGAGGAGTGGCACACTCACTACCCAGACGGCGAGTCCCGCCAGGGCCGCGGCCACGAGCATCAACGCACGGATGCCTCGGCGGTGCGGTGTCGGGCGATGCGGCGCCGCGGCATCCGGAATCGTGACCGTCGTGGTCTCTGCAGTCGAATTGTTCATGTCATCGACGCTACGGATGTCGCCCCAGGCGCCGACAGGTGCCGTCGTCCCGAGATCGGGAGGACGAATGTCACATCGGCCGTCGTCGACACGGAGGGGCGGCCCCGAGGGGCCGCCCCTCCGTGTCGGGCATTCAGTTGATGCCGGGGATGACGAGCCAACGGTTCACGAGGATGAGCCAGACCGCGACGAGCACGATCGCGGCGACCGTGAGCGTCAGGCCCGTTCGGCCGCGGGCGATGAGTGCGACCACGAGCACGACGAGCGTGGCGATGCCCAGCACGAGAGAGCCGAACGGGATTCCCGGCAGGAACAGTGACAGCACGAACAGTGCGGCGACGATGATCTCGATGATGCCGACGACCGAGCCGCCGCGCCCGCGGAGACGTCTGATGCCGTCGATGAGGGCGAGCACGCCGCCGACGAGCGCGATGAGGAGGAGCCATGACAGGGTGATCACGGGTGAAGGGTCCTTCCGGTTGGTGTGGGTAGGCACCGCGACGACGGAGAGGACTCCATCGCCGCGGCCAGCGTATCCGTGGGTGAGCGCACGAGGAAGGGGTTGCGGGAGGTGGGCTTCGCACGGTATGCCGCGAGCGGAATGCGTCGAATCCATTCGGATCCGCGTGCATCGGAATGAAACCGGAGGTAACGCCGTTTCCGTCACTGGCGAGGCCGTGATGGACTCGACCCGAACTCGACCCCCGCGCACGCCACCACGGTGCGGGCACAGCACTCCCAACGAACGGAGCCCCACATGTCTCGCGCACCCCGCGTTCGCACCCTGCTCGGTCTCGCAGCGGCATCCGTCGCCGTCGTCGCCCTCGCCGCCTGCTCGAGTGGTGCGCCGGCATCGAGCGACGCTGCGACCGACAACGAGTTCGGACTCGTGAAAGCCGGAACGCTCACCGTCGCGACCGAGGGCACCTACCGTCCGTTCAGCTTCCACGAAGACGGCTCCGGCGACCTCGTGGGCTACGACGTCGAGCTCGCCGAGGCGGTCGCCGACAAGCTCGGCCTCGAAGTCGAGTTCCAGGAGACCCAGTGGGACGCGATCTTCGCGGGCCTCGACGCTGGCCGGTTCGACGTCATCGCGAACCAGGTGTCGATCAACCCCGAACGCGAGGAGCAGTACCTCTTCAGCGAGCCGTACACCGTCTCGCCGGGCGTCATCGTCGTCAAGGAGGGCGACACCTCGATCTCGAGCTTCGCCGACCTCGCCGGCAAGACGACCGCCCAGTCGCTCACGAGCAACTGGTACGAGCTCGCCCAGGAGTCGGGCGCGAACGTCGAGGCCGTCGAGGGCTGGGCACAAGCCGTGGCGCTCCTCAAGCAGGGCCGGGTGGACGCGACCATCAACGACAAGCTCACCTACCTCGACGACGTGAACACCAACCGCACCTCGGGCATCGAGATCGCCGCCGAGACCGACGACCCGTCACTCAGCGCACTCGCGTTCACGAAGGACAAGGAAGACCTCGTCGCCGCGGTCGACGAGGCGCTCGCCGAGCTCCGCGCCGAGGGCGTGCTCGCCGAACTCGGCGAGAAGTACTTCGGCGCCGACGTCTCCGAGTAGTCTTTCGGCACCTGCCGACGTTTCCGTACGCGCCGGATGTCTCCGCTCCGGCGGGAACACCGTGCGTGAACGGAAACATCGGCCAGCTGAGCCGGAAAGGCGGTGAGGCGATGAGCGGCTGGCAGCTGTTCCTCGATTCCTTCTGGCCCCTCGTGTGGGGCGCCGTGAGCGGCACTATCCCGCTCGCCCTCGCCTCGTTCGCGATCGGTCTCGTGCTCGCACTCGGGGTGGCGCTCATGCGGCTCTCGAAGAGCCGGGTGGTATCGGGCATCGCCCGGTTCTACATCTCGGTGATCCGGGGCACGCCGCTGCTCGTGCAGCTCTTCGTGATCTTCTACGGGCTGCCGTCGCTCGGGCTCGTCATCGACCCGTGGCCGAGCGCGATCATCGCCTTCTCGCTCAACGTCGGCGGGTACGGTGCCGAGGTGATCCGTGCCGCGATCCTCTCGGTGCCGAAGGGGCAATGGGAGGCCGGGTACACGATCGGCATGTCGAACGGCATGACGCTTCGCCGGCTCATCCTGCCGCAGGCGGCGAGGGTTTCGGTGCCGCCGCTCTCGAACACCTTCATCTCGCTCGTGAAGGACACCTCGCTCGCCTCGCTCATCCTCGTGACCGAGCTGTTCCGGGTGTCGCAGGAGATCGCGGCGTTCAGCCAGGAGTTCATGCTGCTCTACCTCGAGGCTGCGCTCATCTACTGGCTCATCTGCATCGTGCTCGCGAGCGGGCAGGGCATGCTCGAGAAGAGGTTGGACCGCTATGTCGCGACGTGACATGTCGAACAGTGACCCCGGCGATGACATGAAGCGGCCGGATGCCTCGGGCGGCGACCCGCTCGCCCCGCTGGCCGCTCCCGACGACTCGGTGCTGCTCTCGGCACGGGGCATCCGCAAGTCGTTCGGCGACAACGAGGTGCTCCGCTCCATCGACCTCGAGGTGCGCCGCGGCGAGGTCGTCGTGCTCATCGGTCCGAGCGGCTCGGGCAAGACCACTGTGCTGCGCACGCTGAACGGGCTGGAGACGCCCGACGGCGGCACGATCGACTTCACCGGCGGGCCGGAGCTCGACTTCGCGAAGCCGATCTCGAAGGCCCAGCGCTTCGCTCTGCGCGATCGCTCGGCGATGGTGTTCCAGCAGCACAACCTTTTTCCGCACATGACGGTCATCGAGAACGTCATCGAAGGACCGGTGCGCGTGCAACGAGTGCCGAAGGCGCGTGCGATCGCCGAAGCATCCGCCCTGCTCGACCGGGTCGGGCTCGCCGAGAAGCGCGACGCCTATCCGTTCGAGCTCTCGGGCGGGCAGCAGCAGCGCGTGGGCATCGTGCGGGCGCTCGCCCTGAAGCCGCAGCTGCTGCTCTTCGACGAGCCGACGAGCGCACTCGACCCCGAACTCGTGGGCGAGGTACTGCAGGTCATCAAGGAGCTCGCCGACGAGGGCTGGACGATGGTCGTCGTCACCCACGAGCTGAGCTTCGCGCGGCAGGCCGCCGACGAGGTGCTGTTCATGGACGGAGGTGTCGTCGTGGAACGCGGCGCGCCCGGGCGGATCTTCACCGACCCGACGCACGAGCGCACACGCAAGTTCCTCGACCGTATTCTGCGGCCGCTCGACTGAGCACCATCCGCTCGCTGAGCCTGTCGAAGCGAGCTCCCGCCTCCGGTTCGACAAGCTCAGCGAGCGACGGGGGGCGGCTAGCGTTGAAGCATGCCCCGCTCGCCACGCATCCGCGCTGACAATGGGGTGCGGGCACGGCGGATGCTCGGCGTCTTCCGGCTGACGATCGCGGCGCTCGAGATCGCGGCACTCGTCGGCAACTTCCAGTACGTGCTCGGCTTCCGCCTGTTCGCGACGGCGAACTTCTTCAGCTACTTCACGGTGCAGTCGGCCTTCGCTGCGGTCGTGACCCTCGCCCTCGCCGGGGTGTTCGCACTGTCGGCTCCCCGCGACCCGGCGTGGCTCGGCGTGCTCCGCACCATGGTGACCGTGTACGTGCTCGTCTCGGGCATCGTCTTCGCGATCATCGTCGCGCAGGCGTCGACGCGCGACTACCGCATGGAGGTGCCGTGGTCGGACACCGTGCTGCACTTCGTCGTTCCCGCGCTCGCCGTCATCGCGTGGACGACTGACAGTGTGCTCGCAGTGAACCCTCGCGTGCCGTGGGCGACTGCAGGCTGGGTGCTCGTCTTCCCGACGATCTGGCTCGTGTACACGTTGTTCCGCGGCGCCGACACCGGCTGGTACCCGTACTTCTTCCTCGACGAAGTGCAGGTAGGCGGGCCCGTGGGAGTCGCGCTCTACTGCGTGCTCATCGTCGTGATCTTCGTCACACTGACGGCCGCGCTCGTGGCCGTCAACCGGTGGCTGTGGCGTAGGGCACGAGGTCGTCGAGCACCTCGGCCTGAAACTCCGAATCGTCGAGCGCCTCGAGCCGAGTCGCCTGCTCTGCAGCGATGATGCCGATGAGGATGGGTTCGCCGGAGTCGAGTCCGGCGTCGATCCAAGCCGCGACCGCGGGCGACTCGCCGACGATCGTGAGTACATCGGCGGCGGGCTCAGCTTCGGGATCCTCGGGCTGGTCCGCGGCATCCGCTCGCCAGAATGCCTGTTCGAAGCGCAGCCAGACCGTGTCGACGACGCCCATGCCGAGCAGGGAGATCGCGCGCTGATGCATGAGCGGCAGCGCCGGGCTGAAGCGCACGGTGTCGGTCTTCAGCACGCCTAGCGGCACCGTGACGATCGCCCGATCGACGTTGAGCGACTCTCCGGAGTCGAGGCGCAGGCTCACCCGGCTGTCGTTGTAGGCGATGCGAGTGACCACGCTCGACACGGCGATGTCGAGCGGCTCCGCGAGCTCGTCGACGTAGTCGGAGAGACGCCCGGTGATGAGATTGCCGAGCTGCTCGAGGCGACGCGAGTCGTACTGGCCGGCCGAGACGACTGCGGCGGCGGCGCCCGTCGACGGCTTGACACCGCTGTTGATCGAATGCGCGAGCCAGTCGGCCGGGCTCACGCCGTCGGCGCCCGGTTCCGCCGACAGCGGCGCTGCGCCCGAACCCGCGAGAGCGGTCGCGAGCGAGACATCGTGCAGCTGGCTGCTCGCCCACTGCTGCGCAGTGGCGATCGCGTCGGCTCCGGTCGCGGGGATCGGCACGCGAACGCCCGCGGGAGTGGCGGCCGCCACGATCGGCACGAACTGTCGGGTGTCGACGGATGCCTCGTGCAGTGCGTCGAGCAGACCGTCGTCGTCGCCCGCGAACACGCTGCCGAGTTCGACCGGTGCGTCGAACCCCGCGGCGTCCACGGAGTGGGCGCGGCCGCCCAGCCGGTCGCGCGCCTCGATGACGACGACCTCGAACCCGGCGTCGACGAGTTCACGGGCCGCAGTGAGCCCCGCGATGCCGGCACCGATCACGGCGACGCGCTCGCCGGCTTCGCCGAGTCGTGCGACGTCGGCGGCGGCTCGGATGCCCGACGCCCTCGCGCCCTCGAGGGTGCCTGGCGCGTCGGGGTCGGTCGCCTCGCCGGCGATGACGAGTCGACCGGCGACCGGCTCGCCGAGCGCGCGCCGTAATTCGGGCGTGCTTCCCACCGCATCGAAGCTGAATGCGCCACGGGCGAACGGATCGGCTCCCCAACGTGAACGGCGCATCGCAGTTGGCAGCGGAACGCCGTTCGTCGGGGCGGGCGGTGCGGCGGTCGTGGGCGGTGCCGTGGGTACGGGGCTCGGTTTGGGTTCGGGCCAGGTGCAGCTCGCGAGGGTGAGCGTCGCGAGTCCCGAAAGCGAGGCGGCGAGGAAGGTTCGCCGGGCCATGCCGCCCGGCGCTCCCCGTGATTCCATGGGTTCAGGCTAGCCGACCGCTCGGCGCGCCTACCCGGGGTGGCGCATGCCGGTCACTCGGATTCGGGCCGCCCGCTCACTGCGCGGACGGCGAGCCGCTCGCGCGGAACGCGGCCGCGAAGCGCGGCAGGCTCGCCTCGATAGTCTCCATCGTGGCGGTCAGGCAGATGCGGAAGAATCCGGGTGTCTCGAACATCCGCCCGGGCAGCACGAGCACACCCTCCCGGTCGAGCGAGGCGGCGAATGCGGCGTCGTCGGCGATCGGCGAGGTCGGGAACAGGTAGAAGGTGCCCTCCGGCACGGTGATGTCGTATCCGATCTCCCGCAACCCCGCGACCATGACATCGCGCTTGCGCTGGAATCCCGGGATGTCGAACTCCAGCGTCTCGAGGCGGGGGAGCGCGTACTGCATCGAGGCGTTGGGGAAGAGCCATCCGCCGGTGATCTGGATCGCCTCGATCGCGTCGCGGAGTGGTTCGCGGTCGGGCATTGTGGGCGATACGGCGAGGTAGCCGATGCGCTCGCCCGGCGAGAGCAGCGTCTTGCCGTAGCTGTACGCGAGGAAGCTCCACGGGTAGAACTCGACCGGACTCCTGAATTGCGCGCCGTCGAAGACGATGCGGTTGTAGGCCTCATCGGAGATGAGGAAGATGCGCCGGCCGTTCCGTTCGGAGGCCTCGTCGAGCAAGGTGGCGAGCCGTTCGAGCGCCTCGACCGGATAGATGCGGCCGGTGGGGTTGTTGGGGCTGTTGACGATGACGATGCGCGTGCGCGGGGTTATGGCGGCCGCGATCGCGTCGAGATCGAGGTCGAAGGTCTCGCGATCGATCGACACCTTCACCGGCACGAGGCCGGCCTCGCGGACGAGTCCCTCGTAGAGGAACCACGGCGGCAGGCTGTAGACGACCTCGTCGCCCGCATCGCCGACGAGCTTCAGCGCGGTCGAGATCGCCGCGAACCCACCGGTCGTGAGGTGCACGTCGTCGGTCTCGAACGGGATGCCGACGTGACGTCGCAGGGATTCGGTCGCAGCCGCGATCGCCGTCGCATCGCCGAAGTTGTAGGCGAACCACAGTTCGTGCTGCGGGATCAGCGCGTCGCGCAGGATCTCGACGTAGGCCGTCGACGCCGGTTCGTGCGGGTCGCCGAACGTGAAGTCGAGCACGCCGGGTTCATGTCGTCGTCGTTCGTAGCCCGAGAGCCGGTAGAACTCGTAGAGCAATTGGAACGGCGTCGCGGCCTGCACGTTCGCGACGCGATCGGAAGTGAGTCGGTCATCCATGAGCGCTTCCCTCGGGATCTGGGAGGCTCCGCCGACACGGAGTTCCCGTGAATGCCGCCATGCTACTCCGCAGCAAGCCGCGCGCCCTCAGGGATGTCCCGTATCGCTGGTCGAGTAGCGCCCGACGTAAGGAGGACGCGTATCGAGACCCGGTATTCGCGGGTTGAGGAGCGACGGAGGAGCCACCGAAACCCTGTTGACCGGGAAGTGGGTTTCGACACGGCGCTGGCGCGCCTCCTCAACCTGCGAGAGGGGTCAGTGGTTCGAGGGGAAGCCGAGGTTGATCTGCGATTCGCTCGGCTCGGGCCACCGGCTCGTCACGACCTTCGTGCGGGTGTAGAAGTGCACCGACTCGGGGCCGTAGATGTGCGAGTCGCCGAAGAGCGAGTCCTTCCAGCCGCCGAACGAGTAGGCGCCGATCGGCACCGGGATCGGCACGTTCACGCCGACCATGCCGACCTCGATGTCGATCTCGAACTGTCGCGCGGTGCCACCGTCGCGGGTGTAGACAGCCACGCCGTTCGCATAGCGATTGGCGTTGATGAGCGCGACGGCCTCGTCGTAGTTCTCGACGCGCACGACCGAGAGCACGGGGCCGAAGATCTCGTCTTCGTAGACCTTCATGCCGGGCTTGACGTGGTCGACGAGGCTGACGCCCACGAAGAACCCGTCACCGTCGAACTGCGCGGCGGTGCCGTCGACGACGACGGTCGCGCCTTCGGCAGCGGCACCCGTGACGTAGGAGGCGACCTTGTCACGGTGCTCGCGGGTGATGAGCGGACCCATCTCGCTCGCGGCATCCGTACCGTCGCCGATCTGCAGCGCGCCCATGCGCGAGCGCACCGCTTCGACGAGGTCGTCGGCGACCTCGCCGACGGCGACGAGCACAGAGACGGCCATGCAACGTTCGCCGGCCGAACCGTAGGCGGCCGAGATCGCGGCATCGGCCGCGCCCTCGAGGTCGGCGTCGGGCATGACGACCATGTGGTTCTTCGCGCCGCCGAGGGCCTGCACGCGCTTGCCCTGCTTCGCGGCCCGCTCGTAGATGGAGCGGGCGATCGGCGTCGAGCCGACGAACGAGACCGCCCGCACGTCGGGGGAGTCGAGGATCGCGTCGACCGCGACCTTGTCGCCGTGCACGACGTTCAACACGCCGTCGGGCAGCCCGGCCTCTTGGAAGAGCTTCGCGAGGAACACCGAGGCGCTCGGATCCTTCTCCGACGGCTTCAGCACGACGGTGTTGCCGCACGCGATCGCCGAGGCGATCATCCAGAGCGGCACCATGACCGGGAAGTTGAACGGCGTGATCGCGCCGACGACCCCGACCGGCTGCTTCGTCGAGTGCACGTCGACACCGCGCGCAACCTGCTCGGAGTGCTCGCCCTTCAAGAGGTGCACGAGTCCCGCGGCGAACTCGACATTCTCGATGCCGCGCGAGATCTCGCCCGCGGCGTCGGAGAGCACCTTGCCGTGCTCGCTCGTGACGATCGCCGCGAGTTCGGGCGTGCGCTCCTTCAGCAGCTGCCGCAAGCGGAAGAAGACGTCAGCTCGCTTCACCAGCCCCGTCGCCCGCCACCCAGGCAGCGCGGCCTTCGCGACGGCGATCGCCTGCTCGACCTCGGCGGCGGACGCGAACGCGACCTCGTGCTGCCTCGCACCGGTCGCCGGGTTGAATATCGGGCCGGTGCGTTCGGCGACAGCTGTCTCGCGACCGTCGATGAAGTGCTGAACCAAGGGCATGCGTGTACTCCTTCGAAGGCGGCGGCAGCGGATGTCGCGGAGCAGTGCCGCGCGAATCGTGTCGCCATTCGGTGCCGCCCATACAGATTGACTGGGTAGCACCTAGGCTGGTGCTACCCAGCCTGACAGAGGAGGAAGGGCGATGCCGTTGACAGACCGTCGCGAAGATGAGGTGATCCGGACGAATCGTCCGGAGGTCGAGACGGCCGACCACGGTCTGCCGACCGTCCGCGAGATCCTCGCGATCCCCGCGGTCGCGCAGGGCCGTCCCGAGGTGCTCTCGAGTGCCGAGGCGCTCGACGCCCACGTGCGCTGGGCGCACGTTTCCGACAGCCCTGGCGTCGCCCGACTGCTCGATGGCGGCGAGCTGCTGCTCTCGACGGGATCGGGGTGGCCGACGGAGCCGGCAGAGCTCGCGGGGTTCATCGGCGGGCTCGCGGGTGCCGGGCTGTCGGGCATCGTGCTCGAACTCGGGGCGCATTACCAGCACGTGCCCGCGGTCGTCGAGTCGGCGGCGCGCGAGCATGGGCTGGCCCTCGTCGCCCTGCACCGAGAGGTGAAATTCGTCACCCTCACCGAGGCGGTGCACAGCCGGATCATCTCGGAGCAGACCGCGGCGCTGCGTGCCCGCGACGAGGTGCGCGAGCGATTCACCGCACTCGCGCTGCGCGGCTCGCCGACCGACTTCATCGTGCAGCAATTGGCGCAGACGCTCGGCGCTGCGGTCGTGCTCGAAAACCTTGCGCACGAGGTCGTAGCCGCTGAGGTGCCGCTGGCCGCGGAGGCGG
This sequence comes from Agromyces sp. Y575, assembly GCF_059445445.1. Taxonomy (NCBI): domain Bacteria; kingdom Bacillati; phylum Actinomycetota; class Actinomycetes; order Micrococcales; family Microbacteriaceae; genus Agromyces; species Agromyces sp. Y575. The sequence goes on along the minus strand of NZ_JCAIUI010000002.1, from coordinate 199,472 downwards.
ATCTCTTCTCCGGGTGGGAGGCGCGGTCGCGGCTCGCGCATCGGCAGCGCTCGGGGCGGCGGCATGACCTCGGGGCTTCGGTCGACGAGTGGCTCATCGTGCCGGTCGAGGCGCGAGGCATCCGGTGGGGTCACCTCATCGCACTGCCGGGCCCGACGCATCCGGCAGGGCGCACGAGTGTGCTCGAGCAGGGCGCCATCGCTCTCGCCCTCGGACGCCTCGCCGACGGCGACGCCGACGAGTGGACTCGTCTCGGCCGGCAGCGACTCCTCGACGGGCTCCTCGCCGGTAGGTTCGCCGGCCTGTCGGCCGCATCCGCCCGCGTCGAGGCGGCCGGCCTGCCGCTCGACCGCATGCGGCTCTTCGCCGTCGTGGTGACAGGGGTCGCGGTGGCAGCGGCAGCAGCGGATGCCGCGGCTCGCGATCTCGGCGGCCGCGCGATCGCCGGCGCAGCTCCCGACGGCGCGCTCGCAGCACCCGCCACGATCGTGCTCCTCTCACTGCCGATCACGTGTGACTTCGACGACGCGTCGGCGCGGGCCTTCGCTCGAGCGCTCGTCGAAGGCGATTCCGCGGCGACCGAGCTGCTCGTGCTGTCGATCGGATCCGAGGCGGGCTCGCTCGACGCGTTGCTCGGCTCGGTTCAGGAGGCGATCGACGTGGCGCGGGGCGTCGCGCCCCGCGCCTCGCGTGGCCCGGTGTTGCGCCGCTCCGACGATCGTCCGCTGATGAGACTCGTGACCTCGCTCCGCGACGACCACCGACTCCTCGAGCACGGCGAGCGCATGCTCGAGCCGCTCATCGACTACGACCTCGCCCGCAACGGCGACCTGCTCGACGTGCTCGCTGCGATGCTCGCGCATCCGGGCAATCGCACCGCCGCGGCATCCGCTTCGCACCTGTCGCGTTCAGTGTTCTATCAGCGGCTCGCGCTCATCGGTGACTTGCTCGGCGTCGATCTCGACGATGGGGAGACGCTGACGGCGCTGCACCTCGCGCTGCTCGTGCGGCGCAGCGTCGTGCCCTGAATCGTTCGTCGAGTCGCGACGGAGGAGATCCGGCGCTGGCGCGACTACTCGACTAGCAGAGTGTTACTTGCTATTGACAAGTGCACTTGCAAAGAGCAAGCTGGGCATGCAGCATCCCGCAGACCAATGACGATCCTCCGGAGGAGATCATGACCGCAACCAACATCTTCGTGAACCTGCCCACCACCGACCTCGAGCGCTCGAAGGCGTTCTACGAGGCGCTCGGGTTCAGCATCAACCCCATGTTCACCGACGAGAACGCGGCGTGCGTCGTGCTCGGCGAGAACATCTACTTCATGGTGCTCACCCGTGAGTACCTCGGCACCTTCACCGACAAGCAGATCATCGACCCGAAGACGCACGCTCAGGCCCTCATCGCGCTCGGTCGCGAGTCGCGCGACGACGTCGACGCAGTGCTCGGCAAGGGTCTCGCCGCTGGCGGCAACGAGCCGCGCGAGGCACAGGACTACGGCTTCATGTACTCGCGCGACCTCGAAGACCCCGACGGCAACATCCTCGAGTTCCTCTACATGGACCCGGCGGCCGCAGACAAGGGCCCCGAGGCATACCTGGCCGAGCAGGGAGTTCCGGCGCCTTCGGCGTCGGCCTGACCGGGCGAGTTCCATGGCAACACGCGCCGCACGCGGCTTCGGCCAGTACAGCGGCGCAGCACGGGCCCTCGAGCGGGTCGGGGATCGGTGGGCACTGCTCATCGTCCGCGACCTGCTCGTCGGCCCGCGCCGTTACGGCGACCTGAAGGCCGGGCTGCCCCGCATCCCGACGAACATCCTCAGCGACCGGCTGAAAGAGCTGCAGGAGTCGGGGGTCGTGCGGCGGGTGCCGACAGTGCGCGGCGGGTACGAACTCACGGCGCTTGGTCGCGGGCTCGAGCCCGTCGTCGTCGCGCTCGAGCGCTGGGGGTGGGCGGTGCTCGGTGAGCCCGGCGCCGAAGAGGCGGTCAGCGCTGATGCACTCGCGGTCTCGCTGCGAGCGGCATTCCGGCCGGATGCCGCGGCGACGCTGCCGCCGACCGAGTACGTGCTGCACGTGGCGGCCACCTCGGTCTCCGCGATCGTGGTCGGCCCGAGCCTCGACGTGGTGCCGGTCGGCGCGGGCGCGCTGCCGCAGCCGCGCCGGCGCTCGGCGCTCGAACCGATACCGCAGGCGGTGCTCGAACTGGAACTCGAACCCGGGCTGCTGCGCGCGCTGCTCGCCGGTGAGTCCGCCGCGCCGAGCGGGTTCGTGGGCGATCCCGAGCTCCTCGACCGGTTCACCGTGACGTTCCGCATCGACCCCCCGGGGCCGGCGGCCTCCTCCATCGACGCGGCGGTGGCCTGAAGCCGGATGCCACGGGAGTTATGGAAGTGATATCAGGACTCCTGTCAAACCGGTGAACCGGCCAATACGCTGAGGCCAGGCGGTTCCCCCGCAGGCGCTCGACTCAAGGAGAATCCATGTCACGGATCCGTCCACTCGCCTCGATGGCCGTAGTCTTCGGCACGGCAGCTCTCGCCGTGCTCGGTCTCGCGGGGTGCGCGTCGCCCGGCGAGGCGGTCGCCAGTGAGCCGACGACGGCCACGTCCTCGGTGCCACCCACACCCACGCCGTCCGAGACCACGCCGGCCGCGGTCGATCCCGCCGACGTGACCACGTGGGTCATCACCACCGCGGGCATCGGTCCGATCGAACGTGGCGCCCCATACAAAGAGGTCATCGCCGGCTTGCCGTCGTTCGAGGTGTCGGAGTGGTGTGCATGGGTGGCGGGGCTCACCACCGAGGGTGCGGCCTCCATGCTCCTGACCCACCCGGAGGGCGGCGAGGAGATCACATCGGTGTGGGTCAACGGACGGGCTGATGAAGCGGGCGTCATCCCGGCGTCTCCGTCGACGGAGGCCGGCATCGTGGTCGGGTCGACGATGGACGAGCTCACCACCGCCTACCCCGATCTCCAGCCGGTGAACCAGACGGGGGCAGACTCGTTCGGCTACGCCGTCGGCGATGATGCGAACGGGTACCTCGACTTCCTCGTCGAAGACGGCGTCGTCGTTCTCATCGGCGTGCAAGATGTCGCGGGCGTGCCCAAGGAGTTCTGCGGCTGACCCGCATCCGTGATGCCGGCGATGAGACGCAGGGTGTCGCCCGCTCTGCCGTGCTCACGAGTCGAACCCGAGTCCGAGCGCGTCGAGGGTCTTCAGCAACAGGTTGCGCCGGCCGCCGTCGTGGTCGGCTCGATCGAGCGACCATCGGGTCGCGTTGATGCCGATTGACGCGGCAGGCTCGGGCGGGAAGGGCAGCGGACGCTTGCGCACCATCTCGAGCGAGGTGCGCTCGTTCTCACGACCCTCGAGCAGGTCGAGCATGACCTCGGCCGCGAACCGGGTCGACCCGACGCCGAGCCCCGTGAAGCCCGACGCGTAGGCGACGCGGTCGTCGCGTGCGGTGCCGAAGAATGCCGTGAACTGCGTGCTCGTGTCGATCGCGCCGGCCCACTGGTGGCTGAACCGCAGACCATCGAGCTGCGGGAAGGTCGTGAAGAAGTGGCTTGCGAGCTTCCGCCAGGACTCGGGCCGGTTCTCGTACTGCGCGCGCACCTTGCGGCCGTAGTGGTAGATCGCGTCGTAGCCGCCGAACAAGATGCGGTTGTCTTTCGTGAGGCGGGAGTAGTGGAACTGGTTGGCGAGATCGCCGATGCCCTGGCGGTCCTTCCAGCCGATTTCGGCGAGCTGCTGCTTCGTGAGTGGCTCGGTCATGAGCACGAAGTCGTAGACCGGCACTGTCATCAGGCGATTGCGCTTCAGGAGCGACGGGAACACGTTCGTCGCGAGCACCGCCTGCCTCGCATCGACTCGCCCGGCATCGGTGATGGCGGAGACGGCCCCGGTCGAGCCCGGCGTCTCGAGGCGTTTGACGGGGGAGTGCTCGAAGATCTCGACACCGAGCTCCTCGGCGACGCGTGCGAGCTCGGCGGCGAGGCGCGCAGGGTGCAGCATGCCGCTCGTGCGTTGCTCCCAGACGCCCGCAAGGAAGATCGGTGAGGCGACGGATGCCTGCACCTCGCGTTCATCGAGGAAGATGACGCCCTCCTCACCGCGCTCGACGGCCTCGGCGTGCCAGTCGCGCAGCCACGCGACCTGGTGCTCCTCGATCGCCGGCGCGAGCTCGCCGGTGCGTTCGAAGTGGAAGTCCATGCCGTACTCCGCCTCGGCGGCCTCGATCGCGTCGAGGTTCGCCATGCCGAGCCGGTCGAGCGTCGCCATCTCCTTCGGCCACCGCGCCATGCCGTTCTCGCGCCCGTGGGTGAGGCTCGCCTCGCAGAAGCCGCCGTTGCGACCGGAGGCCGCCCAGCCGATCGTCTTCGCCTCGACGAGCACGATGCGGGTCCTCGGGTTGCGGCGCTTGGCGAGCACCGCGCTCCAGAGACCGGCGTAGCCGCCGCCGACGATGACGAGATCGGCGACATGGTGACCCGCGAGCTTCGGCCGGCCACCCACGGCGCCGGCGGGCAGGTCGTCGAGCCAGAACACCGACCGCGCGGTGTGCTCGAGCGAATGAGTGACGACGGATGCCGGTGGCCGGCGTCGTTCGAAGACGGTCGTTCCCACGGGGATCACTCCGATGCGGTTGTGATGGTCTCATCTTCCCGCGGGGCGTGCACCGAGCACCAGAGCGTGCTGTCGCGACATCCGCTCGCTCCCGGACAGGATGCCTCTGCCCTCTGCCCTCTGCCCCCTGCCCTCTGCCCTCTGCCCCCGCCCGTGCCCGCCCGTTCGTGCGACGTTTTGCCGGTATGCGGGGGTTTCCGAATGGTCGTGGGAGGCGCAAAGCGTCGCGGGAGCTGCAGAGCGAGTGCGGCGAGTGTGGGGAGGGAGGGCGGGTCAGTGCGGGGCGTGTGCCTCGAGGAACTGGTAGACCTCGGTCTGGTCGACGCCCGGGAAGGTGCCCGTCGGCAGCGCGGCGAGCAGCGAGGTCGGTGTGCGGGCGGCGGGCCACGAGGCATCCGCCCACCGATCGGCGAGGCTGGACGGCGCCTGGCAGCATGCGGGGTCGGGGCAGCGCGACACCGCACGATGCGGTGTCTCGCGCCCGCGGAACCACTTCACATGCTCGAACGGCACGCCGACCGACACCGAGTACTCGCCCTCCTTCGCCTTCTCGATGCGCGAGGTGCACCAGAACGTGCCCGACGGGGTGTCGGTGTACTGGTACCAGGGGCTGAAGCGGTCTTCGACGTCGAACACCGTGCGGGCCGTCCAATTGCGGCACATCGTCGTGCCCTCGATCGCACCGAGCGCGTCGGACGGGAAGCGCACGCGGTCGTTCTCGTACGCCTTGATGATCGTTCCCGACTCGTGCACCTTGATGAAGTGCACGGGGATACCGAGCCGCGCCGTCGCGAGGTTCGTGAACCGGTGCGCGGCGGTCTCGTACGAGACGGCGAAGTGGTCGCGCAGCTCCTCCATCGAGATTCGGCGCAGGTTCTTCGCCTCGGCGAGGAAGCGAACGGCAGCCTGCTCGGGCAGCAGTATCGCCGCCGTCAGGTAGTTGGTCTCGATGCGCTGGCGGAGGAAGTCGGCGTAGCCGCCGGGCTCCTCGTGGCCGAGCAGGTGGCTCGCGAGCGCCTGCAGGATGGGTGAACGCGAGTCGCGCGACGGTGACTGCTGCGTCGGCAGGTAGATGCGTCCGTTGCGCTTGTCGGTCACCGATCGGGTCGAGTGCGGCAGGTCGCCCACGTAGTGCAGGGAGTAGCCGAGATGGCTCGCCATGTCGGCGACGAGCTGGTGGGAGACCGGGCCGCCCGTGTGGCCGACGGCTTCGAGCAGCTCGGCGGCTTTCGCCTCGAGCTCGGGGTAGAAGTTGTCGCGGGCGCGCATCTCGGCGCGCAGCTGGGCGTTGGCGCGTCGCGCCTCTTCGGGCGTCGCCGCGCGTTCGCGGTGCAGCCGGTCGATCTCGTTGGCGAGGCTCAGGATCGTCTGCAGGGTCTGGTCGTTCATGCCCTTCGCGACACGGAAGGCGGGCAAGCCGAGAGCGGCGAACACCGGCCCGCGCTGAGCGCGTTCGACGGCGATCTCGAGGGCGGCACGGGCAGAGGGGGCATCCGTTCGGAGCAGTTCGTCGACGGATGTCCCGAGCGCCAGCGCGATCGTGCGCAGCATCGAGAGCCGGGGCTCGCGCTTGCCGTTCTCGATTGCGGAGACCTGGCTCGGCGCTCGGTCGATCGCGGCGGCGAGCTCGCCGAGGGTCATGCCGCGGGCGGTGCGACGCTCGCGGATGCGGCGGCCGAGGGTGAGCGCGTCGACCTCTTCGGCGGCCGGATCGGCGGTCTCGCCGACGGCGGCGGGCGCAGCGAGTGCGGCGGTGAGTGCCGCCGAGCCCGTGCGATCCGCGATGACCATGCTTCGATGGTCACACGGGTGAACGGATGCCGCAAACGGAAGAATCACGATTCTTCTCCGACTCGCATGCAACTGGCGCGCGAATCGGTCGATTGCTCACGCTTCTCAACGGAAAGAACGCGCTCCTGGAGTATTCGCTCGGCCTTGGGTCGTGCGGCGCGCTTGTTCCGCCACGCAGAAAGAGTGGGAAAGTTCACCCATGGGATCGTGGGTGAGCAGGTACCGAGCGGGCGCAGAGTGGATGCCACAGACCCCCGAACGACGTCGAGGCAGACGTCGGACGGGACACCGAAGCATCCGCTCAGCACCACTCGGAGGACACTATGAGCACCACGAACCGCCCCGGCGACCAGACCCAGACCGCTGCCGAACTGCAGCTCGAGTGGGATGCCGACTCGCGTTGGGATGGCGTCAGCCGCGACTACACGGCCGACGACGTCGTCGCCCTGCGCGGTCCGGTTCGGGAGGAGCGCACGCTCGCCAAGCGCGGCGCCGAGCGCTTGTGGGACGACATCCAGCAGAACACGGGTACGGCGTTCGAGCGCCAGGAGGACCCGCAGTGGTCGGCCGCGCTCGGCGCCCTCACGGGCAATCAGGCCGTGCAGCAGGTGCGCGCCGGGCTCAAGGCGATCTACCTGAGCGGCTGGCAGGTCGCGGCCGACGCGAACCTCAGCGGCCAGACCTACCCCGACCAGTCGCTCTACCCCGCGAACTCGGTACCCGCGGTCGTGCGCCGCATCAACAACGCGCTCCTTCGCGCCGGGCAGATCGAATCGCGCCCTGAGCCTGTCGAAGGGGGCTCGGTTTCGACAGGCTCGGTTTCGACAGGCTCAACCAGCAAGGACTGGATGGCCCCCATCGTCGCTGACGCCGAGGCAGGCTTCGGCGGCCCGCTCAATGCTTACGAGCTCATGCACCAGATGATCGAGGCCGGCGCCGCAGGTGTGCACTGGGAGGACCAGCTCGCGAGCGAGAAGAAGTGCGGCCACATGGGCGGCAAGGTGCTCGTGCCCACGTCGCAGCACATCCGCACGATCAACGCCGCACGCCTGGCGGCGGATGTCGCCGGCGTGCCGTCGATCATCATCGCCCGCACCGACGCGCTCGCTGCGACCCTGCTCACGAGCGACCACGATGAGCGCGACCGCCCCTTCGTCACGGGCGAGCGCACCGCCGAGGGCTTCTACGAGGTGCAGAACGGCATCGAGCCGGTCATCGCCCGCGGCCTCGCCTATGCCGAATACGCCGACCTGCTCTGGGTCGAATCGGCCGAGCCCGACCTCGACCTCGCGCGGCGCTTCGCCGAGGCCGTGCACGCGAAGTTCCCGGGCAAGCGCCTGAGCTACAACTGCTCGCCCTCGTTCAACTGGAAGAGTCACCTCGACGACGACCAGATCGCGAAGTTCCAGCGCGAGCTCGCCTCGATGGGTTACGCGTTCCAGTTCATCACCCTCGCGGGCTTCCACGCCCTCAACCACTCCATGTTCACGCTCGCCAAGGATTACAACGAGCGGCACATGAGCGCCTACGTCGAACTCCAGGAGGCGGAATTCGCCTCTGAGAAGCACGGGTACACCGCGACGCGCCACCAGCGCGAGGTCGGCACCGGCTACTTCGACCAGATCGCCACCGCATTGAACCCCAACAGCTCAACGCTCGCCCTCGTCGGGTCGACCGAGGAAGAACAGTTCAGCCACTGACCCGCAACCCACTTTTCTCAGGACAAGTGGGTCAGAATCGCACACTTATCAGGAGTTTTCGGCGCGAACGCCGCTCCCGAGCGAATTTCTCCTGAAAAGAGTGCAACGGAGGAGATGACCATGAACACGACGCCCAGCATGACCCTCGAGCGAGAGCGAGCGGATGCCGCATCCGCTCGGCTGCCCGAACCCAAGCCCGCCACTGGCAGCTTCCAGACCGTCGAACCCCGCATCGAGATCACCTCGCCGCTCGGCGAACGCTACGAGGAGATCCTCACGCCCGAGGCGCTCCTCTTCCTGGCGGAGCTGCACGACCGCTTCGCAGGCACCCGGCACGAGCTGCTCGCCGCCCGCCTGCAGACGCGGGTCGACGCCACCAACGGGCGGGATCCGAAGTTCCTGCCGGAAACGGAGTGGATCAGGAACGACGAGAGTTGGCGCGTCGCCGGCGCCGGACCCGGCCTCGAGGACCGCCGCGTGGAGATCACCGGGCCGACCGATCGCAAGATGGCGATCAATGCGCTGAACTCGGGCGCGAAGGTCTGGCTCGCCGACCAGGAGGATGCGACGAGCCCGACCTGGCCGAACGTCATCGAGGGCCAGCTGAGCCTCTTCGACGTGCTGCGTGGCCGCCTCGAGTACACCAGTGCCGAGGGCAAGCAGTATCGCGTCGAGCGCCCGCTCGCCGAGACCCCGACGATCGTGATGCGCCCGCGCGGCTGGCACCTCGTCGAGAAGCACCTGAAGTTCCACGACCGTGCGGGGCGCGCGATGCACGCCTCGGGCTCGCTCGTCGACTTCGGGCTCTACTTCTTCCACAACGCGCACGCGCTCATCGCCGCGGGGCGCGGGCCGTACTTCTACCTGCCGAAGCTCGAGTCGCACCGCGAGGCGAAGCTCTGGAACGACATCTTCGTCTACGCGCAGACGCGGCTCGGTATCCCGCGGGGCACGGTGCGCGCGACGGTGCTCATCGAGACGATCCAGGCCGCGTTCGAGATGGACGAGATCCTCTATGAACTGCGCGACCACTGCGCGGGTCTGAACGCCGGCCGCTGGGACTACATCTTCTCGATCGTGAAGACGTTCCGTTCGCGCGGTCGTCGTTGGGTCATGCCCGACCGAAAGGCGATCACGATGACGGTGCCGTTCATGCGGGCCTACACGGAGTTGCTCGTCGCGACCAGTCACAAGCGGGGAGCACATGCCATCGGCGGCATGAGCGCGTTCATCCCGAACCGCCGCGACCCCGAGGTCACCGAGCACGCGCTCGCTGCGGTGTCGGCCGACAAGCGACGCGAGGCCGGCGACGGCTTCGACGGCACGTGGGTCGCGCACCCCGATCTGATCCCCACCGCGCGAGCGGAGTTCGATGCCGTGCTCGGCGAACGGCCGAACCAGCTCGACCGGCTGCGAGACGACGTGAACGTGACGGCGGCCGAGCTGCTCGACATCCCGTCGATCGGCGGCGAGGTCACCGAGGGCGGCGTGCGGGGCAACATCTCGATCGCGATCCGCTACATCGAGTCGTGGCTGCGCGGCACGGGAGCTGCGGCGATCGACGACCTCATGGAGGATGCCGCGACGGCCGAGATCTCGCGCTCGCAGATCTGGCAGTGGCTGAACGAGAACACCGTCACCGCCGAGGGCACGCGCATCGACCAGACGTCGATCGTGCGCCTCATGGCGGCCGCGGTCGCCGAGCTGCCGCGCTTCGAGGGCGACCGGTTCGACGACGCGATCTCGGTGTTCCGCAGTGTCGCACTCGAGCCCGAGTTCCCGACCTTCCTCACGGTGGGTGCCTACGCGCGCTTCCTCTGAGACGGAATGCGGGTTGAGCTTGTCGAAACCGTCCCTCCCGGGCAGGCTTCGACATGCTCAGCCCGCACTGGTCTGCCAGAATCGATGATCGTGACCCTGCCGAACGAGACCGCCGTGCGAATCCGACCGGCAGCGATGTCGGATGCAGCTGCGCTCTCGTCGCTCGCTGCCGAGACGTTCCCGCTCGCGTGCCCGCCCCACACCACCGCCGAGGCGATCGCCGATTTCATCGCCGAGAACTTCGCCGTGCGCAACTTCGAGCGCTACCTCGCCGACCCCGAGCGCGTGCTGCTGGTCGTCGCGAAGCCCGATGCAGGCCGTCTCCTCGGTTACACGATGCTCGTCGGCGGCGAACCGGGCGACGCCGACGCCGCTCGCGCGGTGACGGCGCGGCCCGCGATCGAGGTGAGCAAGGTCTACGTGCTGTCGGAGTCGCACGGCACCGGCGCGGGCGCCGCGCTCATGCGCGCGTCGCTCGACGCGGCGAAGGCGACCGGAGCCGTGACGGCCTGGCTCGGCGTCAACGAGGAGAATTCGCGGGCGATCGCGTTTTACGAGCGGCACGGCTTCTCGAAGGTCGGACGCAAGCACTTCGTCGTCGGCGGTCGCGTCGAAGACGACTGGGTGCTGGCGCGCTCGCTGCTGGAGTAGGCGCGCCAGCACCGAATCGAGACCTCGTGACGGGTCTCGATACGCTCCTGCGTCGCTACTACTCGACCGGCGGGTGCGTCGCTATTCGACCGGCGGGGTGTGGTCAGCGCAGGGGCACACCGACGTCGCTGCCGCCCTCGGGCGTGAGCCGCGCGTTCATCGCGAGCAACGTCGGCGCGGGCACGAATCCGCCGGCGAAGAGCGCCTCGCCCTGCCGGAACCACGGCGACCGCGCGATGAGAGCCTCGGGCGCGTACCCGAAGTACGTCGCGAGTCCATCGAGATCGACGGGGGAACTCATCTTCATGAGGGCGAGGTTGTCGCACTGGGAGATGATGCCCGGGTGCACCTTCGATGGCCGCTGCGTCGAGAGCAGCAGCCACAGACCGAACTTCCGGCCTTCGGCGGCGATCTGGATGATGCGCTCGCGTACTGCGACCGCGAGCGGTGAGCTCAGTGCGGGCGAGCAGAGGTTGTGAGCCTCGTCGATCACGAGCAGCGCCGGTCGGCGCTCCTCTCGACGGGCCCACAGCTCGTCGAGCACCGAGAGCGCGACGACGAGGTGCTGGTCGGGCGTCGAGAAGCCGCCGAGGTCGAGCACCGTGGCATCCGCTCGCTCATCGATGACGAGTGTCGCTTCACGGTCGGGGCCGGCCCACACCTCCCAGTTCAGGATGCCCATGTTCTCGATACGGAGGCCGAGCGCACGACGCGCCGGTTCGTCGGAGCCGAGCAATTCGGGCAGCAACTCGCCCGGTTCGACCACGCTGAGCGTGTCGCGGAGGTGCACGGCCGCGTTGAACTCCTCGCGGTCGACGACGGGGTCGAGGCGGAGCACCGCCGCCTTCGCCTCGGTCGTCATCGCGGTGAACCGGGCGCGCAGCAGATCGGCACCTGCCGTGTTCGGACGGAGCACCCGGATGTCACGTTGCGCCAGCAGCTCGGCGGTTGGCCCGCTCGCATCGGCGTTCAGCTCGCCGAGCCGAACGAAGTCGGAGTTGGGGTCGAACACGACGACGGGCAGCGCCGTGTGCGCGATGAGCTGCTCGAGCACCACGCCGAGCGCGTAGGTCTTGCCCGAGCCGCTCTGGCCGCACCAGAAGGTGTGCCGATTGAATCGATGCGACAGCAGTCGTGCCGGCCTGCTCGGCGGGCTGAGGTTCACGCCGATCTCGAGGGTCGCCCCAAGCGCCGTGTGCACGAGGTCGATCGTGGCCGCGTCGGCCGCTGCCACGGCGCCGACGGCGAACCCGTGGCTGCCGCGTGCGTCGAAACGCTCGCCGTCGATCACGCCGAGGAGGCGTCCGCGCAGGGCCTCGGGCCCGCTCGCCTCACCTGTCTCACGCTCCTCGACGAGGGCGAGCTGCCGACCTCGGTCGGTCGTGATGACGAGCAGGGTGCCGGCGATGAACGGGGTGCCCGAGGCATCCGGAATCGTGAACGATCGTCCGTCGTCGGAGTGCGCCGGAAGCGGCGTGCTGGGCTCGGCCATGCGCCGATCATGCCACGCACGCCGCGCAATGCGACAGTGCGCTGGCGGATGTCGCGGTGTGCCGGCTACACCGCCGTGACCTCGGCCGTGCGTGCCGCGCGGCGCGCGAGCCACCAGATGCCGAGGCCCGAAACGAGGAAGATCGCGGCGAGCACGACCCAACCCGAGAAGCCGTTCGAGATCGCCGTCGCGTTGACGACGAGCGGGGCGGCGAGCGCGCCGACCGAGAAGCCCATGCCGAACACGCCCTGGTAGCTGCCCGCCTGCACGGGGTCGGCGAGTTCGAAACTGAGCCCCCAGCCACCGGCCTGCGAGAACACCTCGGCGAAGGCGTGCGTGATCGCGGCGATCACGAGCACGGTGATCGCGAAGCCGATGGGGAGCCCTGCGGCCGAGGCGTACACGAGGCAGGCGGCCGCCATCAGCCACGCCGCGATGCCAGACACTCGGGCCGCGACCCGCAGGTCGTGCGTGCCCCTCGAGAGCGGCACCTGGAAGATCACGACGATGACGGTGTTGAGGATGAGTAGTGCGGCGATGAGGGCCTCGGGCGCCGTGGTCTCGTTCGCGATCCAGAGCGGCACCCCCAACTCGGCGACGCCGAACTGCATGCCGAACACCGCGGTGAGCGCGGTGAGCAGCAGATACCTCGGGTCTCGCCACGGGGAGTGCCGGCGCCAGCTGCGACGCTCAGCCGCGGCTGCTTCGGCGCTGGCGGCGGCATCGAACGACCCGGTCGCGGTGGTCACCGGCGGCGTCGCGACCCTCCCGGGCGCATCGACGCTCGAGGGGAGCTTGACGAGCTGGATCAAGCCGAGCAGGTAGAGCGCGCCTGCGCCGAGGATGAGCGCGCGGTACGCCTCGGCTGTGCCGATGGCGAGCGCGAGCGCGCCGAGTCCTGAGCCGACGGCGATGGAGATGTTGGTGATTGCGCGCAGCATCGCCCGCGCGTGCACACGACCCTGACCTTCGAACGCCCGGGCGATGATCGCCGCCCGCGTCGAGTTCGCGGCCTGTCCGAAGGCGCCGCAGACGACCGCGACCATGAGTGCGGTGATGAAATCGCCGGCGAAGACGTACGCGATCAGCGCGAGGCCCTCGATCGTGGTGAAGACGATGAGGAGGCGCTTGGCGCTGAAGCGATCGGCGAGCCATCCGCCGGCGAGGGTCGCGCCGACTGCCGCGGCGCTCGAAGCGGAGAGCACGATCGCTACCTCGTGCGGCGCCAGGCCGACGATGAAGGTGAAGTAGAGCACCGTGACAGTGAGGAAGATGCCGCGGCCGACGCGCGAGATGAGGGTCGCGCCGACGAGGATGCGCAGCACCGGGTCGGACACGGATGCCGCGACGCGGGCGACGAGCGAGGGCTTCGGCGGTGATTCGGGGTCGACGGTCGGCACGGTGCCCGTGTCGGGGGGCGATGCGGGGGTAGGGCTCACTCGTACAGTTCTTCCAGAACCGCCGTCGTGGCGAAATTGATGTAGCGTTTTGCTTCATGTTGCGATACGTGCTCAACGAGGGCGACGTCGCGGCCGTGCGCTTCGGCATCTCGCCGCTCTGCGAACTCGGACTGTCGCTGCGCGCGATCGACGACCCCGCCCGATTCCCCCTGCAGCTGCCGTGGCTGCGCCGCACCGAGGCAGCGCGTGCCAACCTCGACGTCGAGGCACTGCACGGCCTCATCGACGAGCGGCTGTGGACGCCCGACTTCATGAACCCGCGCCCCGAGTCGCCGCTGACGCGCCTCGACGACGAGTTCGAGCAACTGCTCGCCACACCTCCGCAGACCTTCATCGGCGACCTCGTCGCGGTGCACGGGCACGTGCCGGCCGTGTTCGCCGGCTCGCCGAAGACCGCGATTCGGCGCATCGTGCGTGCGCTGCACGAGCTCTGGGACGCCTCGTTCGCGCCGTACTGGCCGCGCATGCGTGCGGTGCTCGAGGCCGACGTCGTCTACCGGGGCCGCCAGATCGCCCAGAGCGGGCTGTCGACCATGCTGAATGGCATCTCGTCGACGGTCGACTACGCCGACGGGGTCGTCTCGGTGCGGCTGAGAGACCCGAACGACCGCCTGCAGCGCATCGACGGCCTCGGCCTCACGCTCGTCCCCACGATGTTCACGCGCCGAGGCTCCGCGCCGGTCGGCGACGGCCCACCGATGATCATGTACCCGGCGCGCGGCCAGGGCGCGCTCTGGGAGACCGAGCGGTTGGCCAATCCCGCCGCGGTCGCTGCGATCCTCGGCGAGACGCGGGCGAGCCTGCTCTCCGCTCTCGGCGACCCGGCCTCGTCGACAGAGCTCGGCGTGCGCTTCGGCGTCACCCCATCGGCCGTCAACCAACACCTCCGCGCCCTACGCGATGCCGGCCTGCTCGTCTCGACGAGGTACGGGCACAGCGTGCTCTACCTCCGCAGCGAACTCGGCAGCGCCCTGCTCGACGCCCGTACCGGCTGACCGGGTCCGGGGGTTTCGAGACGGCGCTGGCGCGTCTCCTCAACCTATGGGCCCGCGGGTTGAGGAGGGAGCGAAGCGACCGTCTCGAAACCCCTTTCGTACCCGGGGGTTTCGAGACGGCGCTGGCGTGCCTCCTCAACCTATGGGCCCGCGGGTTGAGGAGGGAGCGAAGCGACCGTCTCGAAACCCCTTTTCGCGACCCGGGGGTTTCGAGACGGCGCTGGCGTGCCTCCTCAACCTATGGGCCCGCGGGTTGAGGAGGGAGCGAAGCGACCGTCTCGAAACCCCTTTTCGCGACCCGGGGGTTTCGAGACGGCGCTGGCGCGCCTCCTCAACCTACGGCTGCTCAGGCGGGGTCGGGCGAGACCCGCAGCACGAGCTTGCCGCGCACGTGCCCGGCCTCGAGCAGGCGGTGCGCCTCGGCGCCCTCTTCGAGGGGGAGTTCTCTCTCCACGTACACACGTACGGCACCGTCGTCGATGAGCCGCGTGATCACCGAGAGCGTGCGGGCATCGGGCGAGACGGTGTAGCCGCTCGAACGGATGCCCCGGGCTGCGGCCTCCTCGGCCATGCTCGGCCAGGATCCCGTGGGTACCGTCACGATCAGGCCGGCCGGCCGGAGCGCGTCGAGGGAACGGGTGCCCGTGGCATCCGTCACATTGCCGAGCAGGTCTATGACCACGTCTTGGTCGGTGACGACCTCTTCGAATCGTTCGACGTTGTAGTCGATGACGCGGCGTGCACCGAGGCCGCGTACGAAGTCGGCGTTGCGGGCGGAAGCTGTGGCGGTGACGACGGCCCCGAAGTAGGCGGCGAACTGCACGGCGAAGTGGCCCACCCCGCCTGCACCCGCGTGGATGAGCACGCGCTGCCCGTCGTGCACGCGCGCCGTGTCGACGACTGCGCCCCACGCGGTGAGCGCCGCGAGCGGCACCGCCGCCGCCTCGGCGAAGGAGAGGGAAGCCGGCATGCGGGTGATGCCCATCGAACTCACCGAGATCAGTTCGGCGTAGCTGCCGCCGGTCCGGGGCACCCGGCCCATGCCGTAGACGCGGTCACCAGGCTGCAGCGGATGGGCCGTGTAGGGCACCGCCTCGACCACGCCGGCGAAATCGCCGCCGAGCACGGCCGGGTAGGCGGGGATCGCCCTGGCGACTCCGCGCCCGGCTCGAGTCTTCGCGTCGATCGGGTTCACGCCGGCTGCGACGACCC
This sequence comes from Agromyces sp. Y575, assembly GCF_059445445.1. NCBI lineage: Bacteria > Bacillati > Actinomycetota > Actinomycetes > Micrococcales > Microbacteriaceae > Agromyces > Agromyces sp. Y575. Next base: position 183,720 of record NZ_JCAIUI010000002.1, on the reverse strand, counting down.
GCACGAGCACCTCGTCGCTGATGCGGATCGGCTCGGGCATCTCTGCCATATGCAGCTCGTCGGCTCCGCCTGTCTGATCGATCACCAATGCCCGCATCGACACACCCTCCCGAGATTGTCCTTCGCCCAGTATCCGCCATCGCTATGATCGCACCGACACCCGGGTGACCGGTGGCGTCGCCGAACAGGGGGAGTGCGAATGCGTGCGGAATGGGGCGTCATCAGGATCGCGGCGGCGGCCGGCATCGTCACCGCGGTCGTCGGCTGGTACCCGTACCCGTTCCTGAACCCCGACATCGCGCCCGGCGTCGGCTACGACGGCGTGACCGTCTACGTCATCGCGATCGCCGCGTTCCTGCTCGTCGGCGCCGGCATCCTCGGCATCAGCCGGGCGGCCTCGGCGTACCGGACGGCGCCCGAGGAGCCCGCGGCCGCATGAGCGCGATAGCCGGCAGATGACGAACCCGGCGAACGGCGACGGCGACGGCGATGGCGCCGGTGACGGCGACGGTGATGGCGCCGGCCCGATCGAGCGACTGCGCACCCAGTTGCGCCGTGCACAGGAGTACTACGTGCCGACGATCGATCCGGCCGCTTCGGCGCGAGCGGCCGTCGAGGCTCGCGCCTTCGTCGATTCACATCTCACCGTGCTGCAGGAGGCCGCAGAGATCGCCGCCGATCGGGTCGTCGAACTCGACGGCGATCGGATGCCGGTCTGGAGCTACTGGGACGGGCCCGAGGAGTCCGCGCCGCCGCTCGTGCGGGCCTGTCTCGCCCAGCTGCGGCGGGTGCATCCTGAGGTTCGCATCCTCGACGCAGAGACCGTCGCCGAGTTCGTCCGGCTGCCGCCGATCGTCGAGCAGCGGCTGGCCGAGCGTCCTGCGCAGCGTTCGGACCTCATCCGGGTCTCGCTGCTCGAGCGGCACGGCGGCATCTGGGTCGATGCCACTGCATACGCGCCCCGGCCGCTGACACCGCGAGTTGAACCGCTGCTCGGAGCCGGCTCGTTCTACCTGCGCTGGGCGGGCAACGAGATCTCGAACTGGTTCATCGCGGCCCGGCCGGGCAATCGCCTGATCGCGCTGCAACGCGCCGCCCTCGAGGCGTGGTGGCGCGAGCGCGACGAGCTGCCCGACTACTTCCTCTACCACCGACTGTTCACGGCGATCATCGCGGCCGACGATGGAGCGCGGCGCATTGCGAGCGCAATGCCGAAGCGCAGCACCATTCCGAGTCATCTGTTGCAACTCGCGATGCTGCGGCCGTACGACGCCGATGAGGTCGCCCGCATCCTCGACGTGGCACTCGTGCAGAAGCTCAGCTACAAGTACGACGCCGACGCGGTGCCCGAGGGCTCCGTCCTCGCTCGGTTGCTCGCGGGTGAGCTGCCGACTCGGCCTCAGCGCTGACGATCGCGATTCGCGCCGGGAAGGCTCAGGCGCGCGTGTGCTGCAGCCAGCGGGCGATACCCTCGCGCAGCAGCGCCGTCTGCACGGGCAGCCCGTCGTCGCGGGCCGGCAGTTCGACGAGTGGCGCGTCGAGCGCGGCAGCCCATCGCTCGGCGAGCGCGTACGGATGCACCGGGTCGCGCGGTGCGCCGACGACGAGTGAACGGATGCCGCGGGCTCCGAGCCCGGCGAGCTCGGAGTCGGCGGTGAACGCTCGGTTGCGCGGGATCTCGACGAGGCGCATCGCCCGCCGCGCGGCATCGGGAGCGGTGAACTGCGCGAGGAGCGCTCGCCCGCCAGAGGGCGAGACGGAGGCGACGTGGTGGAAGATCGCGCGCTCGCGGAACTCTTGAATGCCCGCCGGCCCGGCGTCGGCGAGGATCTGTCCGATCACGGGGAACGGGCGCAGATTCTCGGGCAGCGATTCGTCGCTGAAGGACGGCCGCACGAAGATCGCCCGCTCGATGGGCAGCAGTTCGTCGAGCGCGAGCCGCAGCGCGAGCGCGGCACCGAGAGAGACGCCGATGATGGTGAGCGGGGCGGATGGCTCGGGCGCAGGTTCGCCCGCTTCGGCGATCGTCTCCCGCACGGTCGCGGCGACTTCAGCGGCGAGCCGGTCGATCCGGAAGTCGTCGGGTTCGCCGACCGTGAGGAACCCGCCGTGCGCGCGGATGTCGGGTGCGACGATGAGTTCGTCGGATCCGATCGCCGCGTGCACCGCGGGCGTGAAGAGGTCGAGGGGCTGGCGTCGGTCGGCACCGAGGCCGTGCAGGAGGACGGTCGTCACGCGAGAGCACCCGGCCGGTAGATCGCACGTGGGTCGTGGTCGGCGCCGGCTGGCCGGATCGCCGTGAGCAGTTCGTTCGCGAACCCGACGAGGATCGCGATCTGATCGTCGTCGCGGTCGACCCACCGGCACTGCGGCTCGGCGGCGACCGGAATGAAGTCGTCGTGCTGCTCCCACACGACGAGCGTGCGCTCGGCGCCCAGCACGTACTGCTGCCACCAGACCTGACGCAGGTATCCGCGTGGGATTCCGCGCCACGGTTTGGAGGTGGTCTTGATCTCGCAGAGTTCGAGGGTGCCGTTCGGCGCGATTCTGAGGCCGTCGGGTGTCGCGAGGTGGCGGCGTTCGAATTCCGAGTGGTACAGCAGCGTCGACGGCTCGATGCTGTAACTGTGTCGTGCCCACTCGGCGATGACGGGTTCGCGTGCCCGGCCGTGGTCGGTGTAACGGCTCCCGCCGAAGCTGTACCGGCTGCCGTGCAGCTTCTCGTGCGCGGCGGTGCGCACCGATTCGCGCGTCGCGAGCTTCGCGGCATCCGTCGCGGTGATGCCCTGTGATCGCGCCCGCAGCCAGGCGACCCGATCGCTCGAGTCGGCCACGACGCGCGACTGGCACGGATGCCGCGGGCGCTCCTCGACCGCGACCGCAGTCGTCACACTCTCGAGATCGAAGAAGGCGAAGGGGGTGTCGGGCACCCCTCGAGCGTACCGCTGGGCTCCGTCGTCGGTGCGCCATACTCGCGGTCGCCTGCAGCAATTCAGGACGGGAGGAGCGTGTCGCGGCGTGTCGGCGGCAAATCAGGGGTGCGACACGTCTCCGGACCTGAATTGCTGCAGGTGGCGAGGTGGCGAGGTGGCGAGGTGGCGAGGTGGCGAGGTGGCCGCGAACAGGGGGCAGCGGATGCCGCGTCAGCGCGCTGCGAGCGCGTCGATGCCCTCGGGTGAGAGCGCGTGGTGGATCGCGAGCATGCTCGCCCCGAGCACGGCCGCATTCTCCGCCGCGGCCGATTGCACGATCGCGAGGTGCTCGGTCGCGAGCGGCATCGAACGGGTGTAGACGACCTCTCGCACGCCGGCGATGAGGTGCTCGCCGGCCCTCGCCATCGAACCGCCGATCGCGACGACCGAGGGGTTCACGAGGCTGACGCACGCGGTGAGCACTTCGCCGATGTCGCGACCGGCCTGGCGCACCGCTTGGATCGCATCGATGTCGCCGCGCTTGACGAGCTCGACGACATCGTTGCCGGATGTCGCGTCGACGCCCTGCTCGCGAAGCGCCCGGGCGATGGCGGGGCCCGAGGCGAGGGCTTCGAGGCATCCGCGGTTGCCGCAGTGACAAGGCACCTCGCTGCCGCGCGCGACGCGCACATGGCCGATGTCACCCGCGATGCCCTGCGCACCGCGCTGCAGCAGGCCGCCCGAGATGATGCCGGAGCCGATGCCCGTGGCGACCTTCACGAACATGAGGTGCTCGACCTGCGGCCAGGCGAGGGCGCGTTCGCCGAGCGCCATGATGTTCACGTCGTTGTCGACGAGCACGGGTACCTCGAGGTGCTGCTGCACCCAGCCGGGCACGTCGAAGCGATCCCAGCCGGGCATGATCGGGGGGTTCACCGGGCGACCGGTGGAGTGTTCGACCGGTCCGGGCACGCCGATGCCGATGGCCGCGAGCTCGTGCCGGTCGCGGCCGAGCCCTTCGATGAGTGCTCGGCCGGCGTCGACCATCCAGCCGAGCACCGCCTCGGGGCCCTCGGCGATGTCCATGCGCTCGCCGCGTGAAGCGAGCACCGTGCCGGTGAGATCGGTCACGGCGATCGTGGCGTGCGAGGCACCGAGGTCGGCGGCGAGCACGATGCGCGCCGCGGGGTTGAGCGCGAACTGCGATGGCGGGCGGCCGCCGGTCGAGGCGGCATCGGCCACGGGGGAGACGAGCCCGAGCCGCATGAGTTCGTCGACGCGCGCCGCGATCGTGGATCGCGCGAGACCGGTGGTGGCCGCGAGGGACGCGCGGGTGCGGGGTGCGCCGTCGCGGAGCAGCTGGAAGAGCTCGCTCGCCCCCGAGGCACCGAGTGCTGATCCCCGGCTGATGTCAACCATGCACTGAGTAAAGCACACGGTCTTCGCGCGCACACAAATCTCGAAGATGTAACGACTTCTGCAACTTTTGATGAACGGCTAGCAGAAGTCATCATTCTTGTGCCACCATATCGACCATGACAATGGATGTCGTCGCCCCGGTCCGCACTCTTCGTGCGGGCTTCGTCGGTGGCGGCTTCATGGCCGCCGTGCACTCCCGGGCTGCTCGCACCGCGCGGGCCGAGCTCGCGGGCGGTGCCTCATCGTCGGCAGATCGCGCTCGCGACGCCGCACAACGGCTGGGGTTCGCCACGGCGTTCGACTCGGTCGCCGCGCTGCTCGACGACCCCGGGATCGACGTCGTGCACGTCTGCACGCCGAACGCGACGCACGCTGCGATCGCTCGGGTCGCACTCGAGGCGGGCAAGCACGTCATCTGCGAGAAGCCGCTCGCGACGTCGGCGACGGATGCCGCGGCGCTGACCGCACTCGCCGCCGATCGGGGCCTCGTGGCCGCCGTGCCGTTCATCTACCGCTTCCACCCCATGGCGCGCGAGGCACGTGCCCGCGTCGCCCGCGGCGAGACCGGGCGGCTGCTCAGCGTGCAGGGTGCATACCTGCAGGACTGGCTCGCCGCACCTCATGACGACGATTGGCGGGTCGACGCCGCGCTCGGCGGCCCGTCGCGCGCGTTCGCCGACATCGGCTCGCACCTCGTCGACCTGCTCGAGTTCGTCTCGGGGGAGCGGATCGAACGACTCAGCGCCTCGACCCGCACCGTCTACGAGGCCCGCGCCACGCACGACGACATCGCCACCGAAGACCTCGTCGCCGTCGTCGTCGAGCTCTCTTCGGGCGCTGTCGGCACACTGCTCGTCTCGCAGGTGGCGCCGGGCCGCAAGAACGCCCTCTCGATCGAGCTCGCCGGCACCGAGGCGAGCGTGCGGTTCGAGCAGGAGCGCCCCGACACCCTGTGGCTCGGGCGCACTGACGCGTCGAGCATCATCGAGCGCGACCCGGCACGGCTCGCCGAAGACGCAGCACGGCTGGCGATCGTGCCGGCGGGGCATCCGATGGGCTACCAAGACGCGTTCAACGCCTTCATCGCCGACGCCTACGCGGCGATCGGCGGCGCGTCGCCAGAGGGGCTGCCTCGCTTCGACGACGGTCTGCGCGCGGTGCGCGTGACCGAGGCGGTACTGGAGTCCGCGGCATCCGGCAATTGGGTGGAGGTGGCCGCATGAGCGCGGAACAGCAGGAGCCGAGGGGCGACACCGGGCGCGGCACCGTGCTCGACGCCGACCCGGTGCTCGTCGCCACGGGCCTCGAGAAGTCGTTCTTCGGCGTCACGGTGCTGCAGGGAGTCGGCCTCACGCTCCGGCCGGGCGAGGTGCACGGCCTCGTCGGTGAGAACGGCGCGGGCAAGTCGACGTTCATGAAGATCCTCGCCGGCGTCTACGAACGAGACGCGGGCACCATCACGCTCGGCGGCGCCGACGTGGCGTTCAGCCACCCGGTCGAGGCGGCACGCGCGGGGCTCGCCACGGTCTTCCAGGAGTTCAACCTGCTGCCCGAGCGCACCGTCGCGCAGAACGTTTTCCTCGGCCGCGAGCCGCGGCGCGGCGGCTTCGTCGACAAGAGGGCGATGCTCGCCGAGACGAGGTCGCTGCTCGCCGACCTCGGCATCGACACGATCGACGCGGATGCTCCGGTGCGCACGCTCACCGTCGCCGAGCAGCAGATCGTCGAGATCGTGAAGGCGCTCTCGGTCGACGCGCGGGTCATCCAGATGGACGAGCCGACGGCCGCGCTCGCCGACCACGAGGTCGAGCTGCTCTACACGATCGTGCGTCGCCTCTCCGAACGCGGCGTCGCCATTCTCTACGTCTCGCACCGGCTGAAGGAGATCTTCGACCTCTGCGACACGATCACCGTGCTGAAAGACGGCGCACTCATCTCGAGCGGACCGGCCGCCGAACTCGACACCGACGAACTCGTGCGCCGGATGGTCGGTCGACCGATCTCCGCCTACTTCCCGGGGGCGGAGGAGGGCACCGTCGTCGGCGATCCGCGGCTCGAACTGCGCGGCGCGGGCAACGCCTACGTCGACGGCATCGACCTCGAGCTGCGCGCCGGCGAGATCGTCGGTGTCGCCGGCCTGCAGGGCTCGGGTCGCACCGAGCTCGTCGAAGCGCTCTTCGGCATCGCGCCGTTCACCCGCGGCGAGATGCTCCTCGACGGACGGCCCGTTCGCATGACCTCGGCGCGGCAGGCCGTGAAGGCGGGCGTCGCGCTCATCACCGAAGACCGCAAGGCCCAAGGGCTCGCCCTGAACCAGTCGGTCGGTGACAACGCGCTGCTCGTGATCCGCTCGGTCTTCGCTCGTCGCACGAGCGAGGCGCGACGTGAACTGCCCGGCGTGCTCTCCTCGCTCGAGGTCGCCTCGCGCGGAGTCGACCAAGAGGTGCAGTATCTCTCGGGCGGCAACCAGCAGAAGGTCGTGCTCGCGAAGTGGCTCGCCACGAAGCCGCGCGTCGTACTGCTCGACGAGCCGACCCGCGGCATCGACGTCGGCGCGAAGGTCGCCGTCTACACGCTCATGCGGCGGCTCGCGAAAGAAGGAGTCGCCATCCTCATGATCTCCTCCGAACTGCCCGAGGTCATCGGCATGTCCGACCGCATCATCGTCATGCACGACGGCCGCGCCTCGGCAGAGCTGCAGGCTCGCAGCGACGAGGCGACGATCCTCTCGGCGGCCACCGGCACGCTGAGGCTTCCTGAGCCAGGGCCCGCAGCGGCCGAGGCTCAGGGTACCGCGAGCCCGGCGAGCGAATCGGATGCCTCGGGCGAGGAGGACGATCGATGAGCACCGTCACCGCGACATCCGCTCGCCGAGGTCGTCGTCGCCGCCTCGACGCGAGCCTCATCGTGGGCATCGCGCTCGTGGGCGTCATCATCATCGGCGCCATCCTCGTCGCAAGCATCGGGCGCAACTTCTTCAGTGCAGGCAACATCCGCGACATCCTCACGGGCATGAGCGTGCTCGGCTTCGTCGCGATCGGCCAGACGCTCGTGATCCTCTGCGCCTCGCTCGACCTCTCGGTGCCCTACGTCGTGAGCCTCTCGAGCCTCATCGCGGCCGACATGATGGCCGGCAACCCCGCGAACATCCCGGTCGTGGTACTCGCGGTGCTCGTCGTCGCTGCGCTCATCGGCCTCGCCAATGGGCTCATCGTCACAAAGCTCAAGGTCAACGGGTTCATCGCGACGCTCGGTACCGGGCTCATCATCAAGGGCTATCTCGACACGAACTACAAGGGCACGAGCGGCGAAGTGCCGTGGGAGTTCCAGCTGATCGGCGCGACCGGCGTCGGGCCGGTGCCCGTGTCGACGCTCATCATGCTCGTCGTCGCACTCGCCGGAGCGTTCTTCCTCGCCCGCACCCGAGTCGGCAACCACATGTTCGCCGTCGGCGGCAACGAGCAGGTCGCGCGCCTCTCGGGCATCCGCACGGCGCGGCCGGTCATCGTGGCGCACATGCTGTGCTCGATCACCGCGGCGCTCGCCGGTCTCCTGCTCGCGAGCCGGCTCGGCGTGGGCAGCCCGACCGTCGGCACCCAGGGCGGCTACGACCTGCTCTCGATCGCCGCGGTCGTGCTCGGCGGAACGCTGCTCTTGGGCGGCCGCGGTTCGATCTGGGGCACGATCGGCGGTGTCGCGATCTTCGCGGTCGTCGACAACGTCATGAGCGTCATGCAGGTCAACCCCTTCTTGAAGGACGTCGTGCGCGGGGTCGTCATCGTCGCCGCGGTCGCGGTCTACACGAGCCGATCGCTCGACCGGCGACGGCCGAGATTCGGCGCGGGCGGGCTCGCTTCGACCCTTCGACAGGCTCAGGGCGCCGCTGGCTCAGCGAGCGACGACTCGAAGGAGGCATCGTCATGAGCGCCGCGACATCCGACCAGCCCACGGCCGGCCAGCGCCTCGCCGGTTTCGGCCGAAACCTCGTGAGCCCCCGCGGCGCCGTCTTCCTGCTGCTCGTCGTGCTGCTCGTGGCGATCACGGTGCTGAACCCGTCGTTCGCCGAGCCGAGCCAGTTCATCCGCTTCGTGCAGCGTGTGGCGCCCGTCGCCATCGTCGCGATCGGCCAGTTCTTCGTGATCGTCGGCGGTGAGTTCGACCTCTCGATGGGTTCGGTCGTCACCGCCCAGGTTGTGATCGCCGGCAACCTCATCGGCCAAGACGAGGCGAAGTCGTTGCCGGTGCTCGCGTTCATGCTCGCGTTCGGCGCGTTCATCGGCCTCGTGAACGGCCTCATCGTCACCCTGCTCAAGGTGCCGAGCTTCATCGCCACGCTCGGCATGATGCTCGCCCTCCTCGGCGCCATCCTCTACTGGACAGGCGGCGCCGCCACAGGCAACCCCGCAGACGGGTTCCGCGAGATCGGCCGAGGCGGCATCCGCGGTCTTCCGGTCATCGAGATCCTGCCGTGGTCGGTCGTGGTGCTCGTCGTGGTGCTCGTCATCGCGATCTGGTTCGCGCGACGACCGTTCGGCCGCACGATCATCGCGCTCGGCGACAACCCGACGACGGCGCGCTACTCGGGCACCCGCACGTGGTGGGTGAAGACCTCGACCTTCGTGATCTCCTCGCTCGCGGCGACCATCGCGGGCGTGCTGCTCGTCGGCTACGCCGGGGTGCACCCGAGCGTCGGTCGCGGCTACGAGTTCACCGCGATCACCGCGGTCGTGCTCGGCGGCGTGGTGCTCGGCGGCGGTCGCGGCTGGGTCGTCGCTGCGGCGGCCGGCGCGTTCGCGCTCGAAGCACTCTTCACCCTCTTGAACTTCGCGGGCGTGCCATCGACGTACCGCGACGCGGTGCAGGGCGCGATCATCATCCTCGCCGTCGCCTATGCGGCTACCACCATCCGCGCGCGCCGAAAGGGTCGTGCGCTCGAAGCACCGACGACTCCGCCGGCACCGGTTGCCCCCGACTCGCCGTCCGCGGCGACCACGGTCTCGCCGTCGGTTTCGTCGGACGTGCCGACCCAGACTTCGCCGTCCGCGGCGACCCAGACTTCGCCGGCACCGGCGGAGGAGCAGGATGCTGCGGCATCCGCTCGCCCTGCACCCATTCCCTCAACGCTGAGGGCAGACAACGAAACCAAGGGAGGTTCGTGATGCGACGCAGGTATGCAGTGGCATCCGCCATGGTCGCCGCTCTCGCGATGATCGCACTGGCCGGATGTACCACCGACCCGAATGTGGCCGCGCCGTCGGATGACGCCGGAGCCATGGAGGAAGCGGTCGAGTGGTTCGACCAAGAGCTCTTCGACAAGCAGGACGCCGAACGATCCGTCGTGCCCGAAGGGCCCGAGGGGCAGCCATGGCTGCAGTACATCAACGCCGAGATGACCGACACGGCGGAGTACGCGGGAACGGGCGCGAAGAAGGCGTGCTTCGCGAACGCCTCGATCTCCAACCCGTGGCGCACCACCGGCTGGATCACCATGAACCAGCAGCTGAAGGTCATGCAGGACGCGGGGGTCATCTCCGAGATGGAGACCCGCGACGCGCAGGACTCCGACGACACGCAGATCGCCGACATCGACTACTTCATCGAGGAGGGCGGCTGCGACATCTTCCTCATCTCGCCGAACTCCACGGCGGCGATGACCCCGGCCGTCGAGCGTGCGTGCGACACCGGAAAGCCCGTCGTGGTCTTCGACCGCGGCGTGCAGACCGACTGCCCCGTCACGTTCATCCACCCCATCGGCGGATTCGCGTGGGGTATCGACACCGCCGAGTTCCTCATCGAGGAGCTCGAACCGGGCTCGAAGGTCGTCGCGCTCCGGATCCTCCCGGGCGTCGACGTGCTCGAACAGCGCTGGGCCGCGGCCGAGAAGCTCTTCAGTGAGAACGACATCGACGCGGTCGACTACTTCTCAGGGGGCGACCCCGCCGAGATCAAGAAGATCATCTCCGACGAACTCGCGAAGGGCGACGTCGACGGCATCTGGATGGATGCCGGTGACGGCGCCGTCGCGGCCATCGAGGCGTTCGAGGACGCCGGCGTCGACTACCCCGTCATGACGGGCGAAGACGAGATGAGCTTCCTGCGCAAGTGGAAGGAGACGGGCCTCACCGGTCTCGCACCGGTGTACTCCAACTTCCAGTGGCGCACGCCGCTCCTCGCCGCGCAGAAGATCTTCGCGGGCGAGGAGATCCCGAAGGAGTGGGTGCTGCCGCAGAGCCCGATCACCGCAGAAGAGGTCGACCAGTACCTCGAGGCGAACGACGGCATGCCCGACGGCCACTACGCGAAGTTCGGTGGAGAGGACCTGCCCGGCTACCCGCAGGTGTGGCAGGAGCGCATCATCCCGTAACCGGCGGGAAGACTCGTTGGTCGAGTAGGCGCAAAGCGCCGTATCGAGACCCGGCGACCGGCCTTCGGGCTCAGGAGGCCGGGTCTCGATACGCTCGCTTCGCTCGCTAGATCTCGATACGGCGCCGGCGCGCCTACTCGATCCGGCGTTCGACCAACGGGGACCGACTGGCGGTTCCCTCACTGCAAGGAGGCAGCATGCGTCGCATCGTCGGTGTGAACACCTGGGTCTGGACATCGCCGCTCGATGATGCCGCGCTCGCCGAGATCGCCGCGAAGGCGGCGGGCATGGGCTTCGGCGCCATCGAACTGCCGGTCGAGAACCCCGGCGATTGGTCATCGGATGCCGCGGCCGAGGTGCTGCACGAGCACCGACTCGCTCCAGTCGTGGTCGGCGCGATGGGCCCCGGCCGCAACCTGATCGCGGCGCCCGGCTCCGAAGTCGTCGCCACGCAGAACTACCTCGTGCACTGCGTCGGCGTTGCTGAACGCCTTGGCGCCCGCATCGTCGCCGGCCCGTTCACCGCGGCCACCGGGCGCACCTGGCGCATGGATGCCGAGGAGCGCGAGGAGCGCTATCACGAGCTCCGGGGCAGCCTCGGGCCGGTCGTGCGGGCGGCGGAGCGCAGCGGCATCCGTCTCGCCATCGAACCACTCAACCGCTACGAGACGAGCCTCATCAACACCGTCGAGCAGGCGCTCGAGGCGCTCGGCCCGTTGCTCGGCCCCGGACTCGGCCTCGCGCTCGACAGCTACCACCTGAACATCGAGGAGCAGCGCATCGGCGACGCGATCCGCCTGGCGGGCGAGCATCTCGCATACGTGCAGGTGTGCGGCAACGACCGCGGCGCGGTCGGCGACGACCACATCGACTGGCCGGCCTTCCTCGACGCGCTCGACGACGTCGGCTACGGCGGCCCGCTCGGCCTCGAGAGCTTCACCGGCGACAACGACACCATCGCGGTCGCCGCCTCGGTGTGGCGCCCGCTCGCCGTGTCGCAAGACGAACTGGCGGCACGGAGCATCCGTTATCTCACCGCGCTGCAAGACGAAAGGGAACGACGATGAGCTTTCGAGAGCCCCCTGAGCCTGTCGAAGGGAACACATCGGCCGCTTCGACGAGCGCAGCGAGCGGTCCCGCAACCCACCCGGTCACGCTCTTCACGGGCCAGTGGGCCGACCTCCCGTTCGAGGAGGTCGCGCGCCGCGCGGCCGAGTGGGGGTACGACGGCCTCGAGATCGCCTGCTCGGGCGACCACCTCGACTTGAAACTCGCCGATGAGGAGCCCGGCTACCTCGACGAGCGGCGCGAGATCCTGCAGCGACACGGGCTCGAGGTGTACGCGATCTCGAACCACCTGACCGGCCAGGCCGTCTGCGACGACCCGATCGACTTCCGCCACCAGGCCATCGTGCGGCCTTACACCTGGGGCGACGGTGACGCCGAGGGGGTCAGGCAACGTGCCGCCGACGACATGAAGCGCGCGGCTCGCGTCGCGCGGGCGCTCGGCGTCGACACCGTCGTCGGGTTCACGGGTTCGAAGATCTGGCCCTACGTGGCGATGTTCCCGCCCGTGCCCGTATCGGTCATCGACGCGGGCTTCGAGGACTTCGCGAACCGGTGGAACCCGATCCTCGACGTCTTCGATGCCGAGGGCGTGCGGTTCGCCCACGAGGTGCACCCCTCGGAGATCGCGTACGACTACTGGAGTTCGGTGCGCACTCTCGAGGCGATCGATCGGCGACCGGCGTTCGGCTTCAACTGGGACCCGTCGCACATGATGTGGCAGCACATCGATCCGGTGGGCTTCATCTGGGACTTCAAGGACCGCATCTACCACGTCGACTGCAAGGACACGCGGATGCGCCCGACCAACGGCCGCGCCGGCGTGCTCGGCTCGCACCTGCCGTGGGGCGACCCTCGCCGCGGCTGGGACTTCGTGTCGACGGGCCACGGCGACGTGCCCTGGGAGGACGCATTCCGCGCACTCGATGCGATCGGCTACGACGGACCGATCTCGGTCGAGTGGGAGGACGCGGGCATGGACCGGCTGCACGGTGCAGCCGAGGCGGTCGGATACATCCGCTCGCTGCTCTGGCCGAAGCCGGCAACGTCGTTCGATGCGGCCTTCTCGAACCAGTAGGTCCCGTCAGTCGGGGATGCTCCAGTAGTACGCGACGCCGCCGGGGTGCAGCTCGGTGATCGCCATGTCGACCGAGCGGTCCCACGTCGCATCCGTGTGCCCGGCGTAGAGGATCGTGACCGAACCGTCGGCTTCCGGCTCGACGGAAGTGACGATGCCGGTGTGGTCGCGATCGCCCGAGTCATCCCAGTCGAACTGCACGACGTCGCCGACCTTCACCGAGGCGCGCTCATCATCGGTGAGCGCGGTCGCGCGCTCGGGGTGCTCCTCGAGGTAATTCATGAGCGCGGTCGAGCTGATCCACGCGTCGGCGCTGTCGTAGGCGTTGCCCGACTCGTCGTACCACCACTCGTCGTCTTCGATCCAGCCGCGGGCGAGCAGTGACTGGCTCGTGAAGTTCACGCAGTCGTTCTCGTCGACGTATCCGAACTGGTCGCTCTCGGTGTCGTTCCAGTGTTCGTAGGCGTACTCGAGTTGCGCGGCGACCGAGGTCGAGTAGGCGGAGAAGTCGGCCACCTGGGCTTCCGATTCGGATGCCTCGCGGTCGTCGCCGTCGACACCCGTGGTCGTGTCACCGGACGTCGACGCCTGAGCATCACCGGCCGAGCTCGCCTGAACGATCGCCCATGCGCCGCCGCCGATGGCGAGGATGCCGACCAGGCCGAGCGCGACGAGCGTGCGGCGAAGGCGGTAGGTACGGTCGGTCGTGGTAGGGGCCATCGCTTCCACGGTACGAAATGAAGCTGTGCAGACGCCCGCGCCGCGCCGCGCCGCCGTGCCGTCAGTCCTGTGGCTCGAACTCGTTGAGCCGCCAGCTCTGATCGAACCACGGCTCCAGAGGGCCGTAGATGCGGAAGAGCTGGAACCACGACTTGCCGGGGATCGTCTCGACCCAGTTCGATTCCTTGCCCTCGGGCGCCTGCGGGCCGAAGTAGAGGTCGTACGAACCATCGTCGTTGGCCGCCACCTTGCCGTCGTTGCTGGCAACGGCAGGGTAGGGGGTCGATGGAACGACGAGGAGCGACCGGGTCTGCGTGTCGTAGACGTCGACCGCCCAGAAGTTCTTCGCCGGCGGGTTCGGATCGACGTGCAGCCTGTAGGTGCGCGCGCCGTCGAGAAGGTCGCCGTTCGCGTCGTGCACCGTGTAGGCGTACGCCGATCCGGCACCGACCTGGGCGTGCGCCATCGCCGGGGTGATGACCGTGGCGAGGTAGTGGAACTGGGTTCGGGCGTCGAGCAGGCGGGCTCCGTTGCGCAGGAACTCGTAGCTGCCGCCGACGAAACCGTTGCGCCACGAGCCGTAGAGCACGGCGTCGGGGTCGCGCGGCGCGTAGGCGATCACGCGCGCGATGCCGGCGGCGATCGGTGCGGCCCGCTCGAGGATGGCCTTGAGCCGCGCGTCGGGCGCGAACGGCTGTCCTTTCACGATGCCGATCGCGGCGAGCTGCCCGGCCCGTTCGGCGTCGAGTGCGTCGGTCGGCTCTTCCTGCACGAGTTCTGACACTTCCTCGTAGAACGAAAAATCGTTGGCGTGCACCGTGTTGATCGCGAGGTCGGAGATGTTGATGAACTCGTTCGCGTCGGGATTCTCGGCCTGCGCCAGCGGATAGATGCGCGTCTGCTTCATGGCCGGGACCCCGCCGAGTGCTCGCAGCACGACGAAGTTCGTGAAGGTCGGAGTCCGATACGTGAAGTACCCGTCTGGCACTTCGCCGTCGTAGCCCGGCGGGAGGAACAGGTACTTGCCGCCGGCTCCCCGATCGGGCCCGGCGATGCCCATGTCGGCCACGTACCGGAACCAGAAGTCGTCGACGACGCAGAGCGACTGCGGCGGCGCTTCGATGACCGTGGGGCCCCAGGCCTTCAGGTCGAGCATCGTGACACCGTAGGTCGTCTCCGTGTTCGGCGTGAGGTAGAACGCCTTCGACGTCGCCCTCGGTTCGGTGATGCCGATTTGCCGAGCCGTAGTGACACCCGCAGCGCGCAGGCCCTTTCGGAACGCCACGAGCGACGCACCCGGCACGGCATTCAGGAACACTTCGATGCCTCGCATGAGGTCGAGCGCGTCGTAGGCGGTGTCGACCGTCTCGGGCAGCGGCACCCCGTCGAAGAAGCGCAGCTCGCCGAACGGCGACGACACCGTGTCGGCGGTACTGAGCGACGCAACTGCTTTCGCCATCTCATCTGCGTTCAGTCCTGAACTGACCTGGTCGGGCTCTGACATGATTCCCCCATCATCGACGGCCGCTCCGCTCACTCTGGCAGCGGACCGGTTCACTGACAAGGGGCGTCGACGAGCGAGCGGATGCCGCGGGCGGACGAGGCGCGCCGAGGCATCCGCCCAGCCCGGCTTCGTGGCCCGTTCCGGCCATTCGCGAGTGGCCGGAACGCGCGATGTCCGGTGAGGGCCGGCCGCGGTGGAATCGGAGCGTGCTGAATCGCCCCGACCGGGGTGGCACCGTTCCAAGGGAGTCATCATGGACACCGACACCGACACCGACACGACGGCCGCCGAACGCCGCACCCGCGCCTCGATCGCCTTCG
The DNA here is from genome assembly GCF_059445445.1 of Agromyces sp. Y575. Lineage (NCBI taxonomy): Bacteria > Bacillati > Actinomycetota > Actinomycetes > Micrococcales > Microbacteriaceae > Agromyces > Agromyces sp. Y575. Next base: position 168,338 of record NZ_JCAIUI010000002.1, on the reverse strand, counting down.
GGCGCAAGCGCGGCTACTACCGGCTGCTGTTCGAGGCCGGACCCGTGGATGCCCCGACCTTCGCGGCGCTCGCCGCCGTGCCGGAGCACCTCGCGCGCGCCTGGCTCGAGGAGCAGCGCGCGGCGGGAGTGCTCCGCGTCGTCGAGGCCCCGACCGGCGACCGCCAGGAGCTGTTGCTCCCGGGCGAGCACGTGCCGATCCTGCTCGGCGATCACGGCGGACCGGAACTCGACAGTGCCCGCGTGCTCCTCGCCGAGCACCGCGCCGAACTGCCGCGCGTGCTGTCCAGCGTGGTGTGGTCCGAGGATTCCTCGACTTCCTAGACTTGGAGCGTGCAGCCCGAGGATCAGATCATCCGCTATGCGGAGTTCGGCGGTTCGTCGATCGCGTGGTCCGCGGTCGGCTCGGGCCCGCCCCTCGTCATCGGCGGCTGGTGGTCGAGCCATCTCGAATACGACTGGCGGAACACGAAGTTCCGGCGGTTCGTCGCGCTGCTCGCGCGACATCGGACGGTGATCCGCTACGACCGACCGGGAGCGGGCGTCTCCGATCGGGGCGCGCTTCCCGCCCGCTCGCTCGAGGAGGAGCTCGCGACCCTCGAGGCACTCGTCGAGGAGGCGGCTCCGGCTCCGGCGGTGATCTCGCTCTTCGGCGCATCGTCGGGCGGCGGGGTCGCGTCGCTGTTCGCGGCGCGGCATCCGGAACGCGTCGACCGGCTCGTGCTGTACGGCAGCTACGCCCGCGGCGTCGACCTCGCACCGCCCGCCGCCCGCGAGACGATGCTCGCCGTCATCGACCAGCACTGGGGTCTCGGCTCGCGTGTGCTCGCCGATCTGTTCCTGCCCGACGCGACGGCCGAGGAGCGGAGTGAGTTCGCCGAGTTCCAGCGACGTTCCGCTTCCCGTGAGGTCGCACGCGCCTCGCTGCAGGCGGTGTACGACTTCGACTCGACGGGCCATCTCGGCGACGTGCTCGGGCCGACGCTCGTGCTGCACCGTCGTGATGACCGCGCCATCCCGTTCGCCCTCGGCAAAGAGGTGGCGAGCGGCATCCGCAATGCCCGCTTCGTCGCGCTCGAAGGCGACGACCACTATCCGTGGCGGGGCGACTCGGACTCCGTCGTCCGCGAGACGCTCGCCTTCCTCGGCGTGCCAGTCGAGGCGGCGCAGTCCGGGAGCGCGGCAGGCGGACCCGGAGCATCCGGCGCGCCCGCCCGGCTCAGCGAGCGAGAGCGCGAGGTGCTGCGTCTCGTCGCCCGCGGCGAGACGGACGCCGAGATCGCCGCCCACCTCGTGCTGTCGGCGCACACCGTGCATCGCCACATCGCCAACATCCGCACGAAGCTCGGCGTCCCGTCGCGCACCGCCGCGGCCGCGTGGGCGCTCCGAAACGAGCTGATCTGAGGCCCGCCCGCCTGCGCCTGCCTGCGCCCGCCGAGCTTGTGCAGCAATTCAGGAACGGAGTTGGCGTGTCGACGGATCGGTCGGCGTGTCGCGGCCGCGACACACCTCCGAACCTGAATTGCTGTAAAGAGCGGATGCCGCGAGGTGGCCGGTTCCGGCCACCCGCAGTTGGCCGGTTCGGGCGGTTCCGCACGACGCGACTGCGGCGTTGATTTGCCTCTCGTGCCGCGCATCCGCCGGCCGAACCATGACGCAAGGAACCGACGATGTCCGAGACCCCGACCACGGCCGCCGCCTTCGCGACGACCACGGGCATCGCCCCGCGGTACGTCCGCGAGTGCCGGCCCGTACCTGAATTGCTGCATACCCCGCAGCGGATGCCGAGGTGGAGACGCGCGAGTAGTCTTGACCGACGGACCGCTCGGCATCCCGCGCTGCGCGCCGAATTCCCGTGGAGAACGAGTGCCTGCGATCCGGATCACCTCACGCAACGCCCGCTTCCAGTTGCTCCAGACGTTGCTGGCGAACCGCACGAAGCGGCACCGCGCCGGCGAGTTCATCGTGCAGGGTGTGCGACCCATCAACCTGGCCGTCGAGCACGGCTGGGAGATCCGAAGCCTGATCCACGACGTCGACCGGAAGCTCTCGACGTGGGCCCGCGACCTCCTCGACCGCAGCCGGGACGCCGAGGAGATCGCCATGTCATCCGAGCTCCTCATGGAGCTGAGCGAGAAATCCGACGGTGCCGCCGAGCTGCTCGCCGTCGTTGCGATGCGCCCCGATGACCTGGACCGGATGCCGGTCGCCCCCGACTTCCTCGGCGTGGTCTTCGACCGGCCCACCCAACCGGGGAACATCGGCTCGATCATCCGCTCCGCCGACGCGTTCGGCGCGCACGGGGTCGTCACCACCGGCCATGCCGCTGACCCGTACGATCCGAAGTCCGTGCGCGCGTCGACGGGATCCTTCTTCGCCGTGCCAACCGTGCGTGCAGCCTCGCAGCGCGAAGTCATGGAGTGGGTGGAGGCGCAACGGGTGGCGGGCACGCCGATCGTCGTCGTCGCCACCGATGAGGTCGGAGACGCCGACGTGTCCGCGTTCGATCTGACGCAGCCGATATTGCTGCTCATCGGCAACGAGACGTCGGGGTTGTCCCAGAGCTGGCGTGAGGCCGCCGATGTGACGTTGTCGATCCCCATGACGGGAGCGGCGAGCTCGCTCAATGCGGCGAACGCGGCTTCGATCGTGCTCTACGAGGCGAGGCGCCAGCGGCTCGCGTGACATCTGCTGCGTCTCGTGGCCACGCGGCATCCGCTCATGGAAGTCATAGGAAACGCAAAGCCGCGCGCGGATACTGGAAACATGAGCACTGCACCGGCCTCGGCCTCGGCCCCGCACCGCGCCCCCGCCATCGCGAAGGGCGACGGGTCGATGGTGCGAGTGCTCGTGGTCGATGACGAGCACTCGCTCACCGAACTGCTCAAGATGGCTCTGCGCTACGAGGGCTGGGACGTGCGTACCGCGAGCGACGGCTACTCCGCAGTCAAGATCGCGCGCGAGTTCCGCCCCGACGCGATCGTGCTCGACATCATGCTGCCCGACATCGACGGGCTCGAGGTGCTCCAGCGGGTGCGGGCCGATGGTTCAGAGACGCCTGTGCTCTTCCTCACCGCGAAGGACGCGCTCGACGATCGCATCGCCGGTCTCACCGCGGGCGGTGACGACTACGTCACCAAGCCGTTCAGCCTCGAAGAGGTCATGGCGCGCCTGCGCGGACTCATCCGCCGCTCGACGCTCACTCTCGCCCAGGCGAAAGACCCGGTGCTCGTCGTCGGCGACCTGACGCTCGACGAGGACTCCTACGAGGTCGCCCGCGCCGGCGTGCCGATCGAGCTCACCGCGACCGAGTTCGAGCTGCTGCGTTTCCTCATGCGCAACCCGCGCCGGGTGCTCTCGAAGGCGCAGATCCTCGACCGGGTCTGGTCGTACGACTTCGGCGGCAAGGAATCCGTGGTCGAGCTCTACATCTCGTACTTGCGCAAGAAGATCGATGCCGGCCGCGAGCCGATGATCCACACCGTGCGCGGCGCGGGCTACATGCTGAAGGCCGTCGGATGACCCGGCCGGGCGATCCCGGCCATGCGACGTCTGCGCGGGCGACCGTGACCGCGGCGACGCCCGCGCTCGGCGACGACGAGGCAGCGGATGCCCCGGGCCGACGCCACCCCTGGACCCTGCACCGTCGACTCCTCGTCGTGGTCGCCGCGCTGCTCATCGCCGTGAGTGCGGTGATCGGCGTGGCGACGGTGCTCGTGTTCCATACCTCGTCCGTCGATCGCCTGGACGCGAGTCTGCGTGCGACGGCGACACGCGCGGTCGAGGCCTCCCCGTCCGGAATGTCCCTGGACCCCTCAGCGAGCGTTGACGAATTCCTCCGGGTGCCTGGCCAGCCGGAGGGCACGCTCGGCGCGCTCATCCTCCCCGACGGCAGGGTCTTCGCGAAGTACATCTCGACAGGAGGCGAGCTACCCGACCCGGGCGAGGGCGCGACACTCCCGCTGGCCGAGGTGCCCGCCGACGGGCAGCCGCACACGATCACCGCAGGCTCGCTCGGTGACTACCGGGCACTCGCCGTGCAGACGCAGCCCGAGTACCGGGTCGTGCTCGCACTGCCGCTCACCGATCTCAACGCTCAGACCGTTCAGCTGGCCTGGACGATCGCGATCGTGGCACTCGCAGGACTCGTGCTCGCTCTCGCGGTCGGCTCCGTCGTCGTGCGGCGGGCGCTCAGCCCCCTCGCCGAGGTCACCGCGACGGCGCAACGCGTCTCGGAGCTCCCGCTCGATCACGGCGACGTCGCACTCGCCGAACGGGTCGACATCGACGACGAACGCACCGAGGTGGGGCAGCTCGGTGGTGCGTTCAACCGCATGCTCGGCCACGTGGCATCCGCTCTCTCGGCGCGTGAGCAGAGCGAGCAGAAGGTGCGCCGTTTCGTCGCGGACGCGAGCCATGAGTTGCGCACGCCGCTCGCCTCGATCCGCGGCTACGCGGAGCTCACTCGCCTGCACGGCGGTGAGCTGCCGCCTGACGTCATGCACGCGATCGGCCGCATCGAGTCGGAGTCGGTGCGCATGACCGAGCTCGTGGAAGACCTGCTGCTGCTCGCTCGCCTCGACGAGGGGCGCGAGCTCTCGGCGCTGCCGGTCGACCTCGGCCGGGTCGTCGTCGAGGCGGTCGGCGATGCGCAGGCAGCCGGCCCCGGCCACGATTGGGAGGTGCGGCTTCCGGATGCCCCGGTGACCGTGATCGGCGATGAGCCGCGCCTGCGCCAGGTCGTGACGAACCTGCTCGCGAATGCCCGCGTGCACACGCCAGAGGGCACCTCGGTCGTCGCGTCGCTCGCGCGCGTCGGCGACGATGTCGTGCTCTCCGTCGAGGACGACGGGCCCGGCATCCCACCGGAGCAGGTGGACTCGCTCTTCGAACGTTTCGCGCGCGGCGACTCGTCACGATCGCGTCTTGCCGGAAGCACCGGTCTCGGGCTCGCGATCGTGCGTGCGGTGGTCGAGGCGCACGGCGGCGACGTGTCGGTGTCCAGCGAGCCCGGGCGCACCGAGTTCGTCGTCGAGCTGCCTCTCGCTCCGGAGGACGTGCCCGCCGCACATGGAGGGTAGCGCTGCACCCGGGTTGGGCCGGGCGGGCTGCGGCGCTGGAGGGCATCGAACTGCGATCCCGCGGCGATCCCGCGGCGCTCACGCTTAGGCTGGTGTCGTCCGCCATCGCAGCGACCCGAGACTTCACATGAGCCTGCAGCAGTTGATCACCCGCATCGCCGTCGAACTCGGGTGCCCGGCCCTCGTCGAGGACCATCGCCGTCGCGTCGTCGCTTACAGTCCGCATCCCGACGAGATCGACGATGTGCGCCGGCGCTCCATCCTCGAGCATCGGGCAGATCCAGCGGTCCACGCCTGGCTGAGCCGGCTCGGCGTCTACTCGGCGGTCTCCGCCGTCCGGGTTCCGGGCAGTTCCGAGCTCGGCATGCTCCCGCGCGTGTGCGTGCCGATCAGTCGATCCGGTGTCGTGTTCGGCCATCTCTGGTTCATCGAGCCGGCGGGGTTCGCGAAACGGCTGGACCTCGCGCGAGTCGGTGACTGTGCGGAGCAGGTCGCCGACGAGTGGGCGCGCGTGCGGATGTCACAGGACCTCGAGTCCGCACACGAGCACGAGCTGGCCCGCGAGCTGGTGCTCGGCCGCGCCGAGGTGCGGCGCAGAGCCGCCGACGAACTCGTCGAGTCGGGCCGGTTCGAGAGCGGATCGCTCCGCGTCTACGTGCTGGATGCCGGGTCGTCGTCCATCGCGCACGACGGATCGGTCCGCGAGGCGCTCGAGCGAACCGCGCGCCGCGCACGTCAGTCGCTCGGCGGTCGCGGAGTATTGGCACTGGTCCGGCGGGACCACGCGGCAGTCGTCGTTCAGTCCTCGCCTGGGCGCTTCGCCGACTACGACCGCATAGCGGGGGTCATCGCGGAGTCGGCGGTCGACACGGCCTCGGCCGGCCTCGGCACGCTGCGGATCGCGGTCGGCGGAGAGGCGTCGGTCGTCGCCGCTCGCGAGAGTTACCGGCAGGCTCGCCGCGCACTCGGCATCGCCGAGTCGTTCCGCCTCGACGGCGCCGTCTTGCATTGGGATCGCCTGGGTGTCTATCGAGGCTTGGACGCGGCATCCGAGTCGGGGCTCCGGTCGAGCGACTTCCAGCCGGGGCTCGAGCGCGTCGCGGCCGAGCGAGACGGCCACGCCCTGATCGAGACGCTCGAGTGCTACCTCGCGGCGGCCGGGCATGTGCAGGCGGCTGCAGCGCGCCTGGGCGTGCACAGGACCTCCCTTTACAACCGGCTGGCCCGTGTCGAGCGGATCCTCGACATCGACCTCGGCAACGGTCTGGATCGCTTGGGCCTGCACGTCGCGCTCCTGCTGTGGGCAGGCGAGGCGGGGGATGGCGGGAGCCACGTCGGCGGAGCCTCCGAGGTCGCGTGAACGGCCCGGTTCCGGTGCCGCGTCGACATCTGTCGATCGGTGCTCGAGCCCGCCGCAACATCTGACGCGTGCCCTCGGAGGCACCTGTGCCTAGCCTGTGGATGCCACGGGTGGTCGCCCTCGCCCGCATCAGCGGACGCGGATGCCCCCCGACCACGTTCGAAGGAGCACCCCATGACACCAGCGGTCCCATACGCCGGCGGCCGACGGCGCGGTCGCGTCGTCGCCATCGCCCTGACCTCGGTACTCGCGTGCGGCCTCGTCGTCGCGGCGACTCCCGCGCAGGCGGCACCCGAGGCGGCACCGGTCGAGCCGACGTTCCAGGACGGCCTCTCGCAGGCGGTCTTCACGAAGGTGTCGACCGAGTGGATCAACGAGGAGGCGTGGGTCGAGAGCGAAGTCGACTCGGATCGCGACGGCAGGCCGGACCTCGTGCACATCGATGTGAGCCGCGTGCCGGAGACCGCCGATGGCCTCAAGGTGCCGGTGCTCATGGAGATGAGTCCCTACTACGCCGGCGGCACGGATGTCTCGAACTGGCCGGTCGACCACGAGATCGGTTCCCCGCCGACGGAGAAGCCCGCGTGGCCGACCTTCACACCCACGAATCGCACGAGCCCGCGCATCTCGGGCTCGCTCGAGAGCACGTGGGTGCCTCGTGGATTCGCGGTCGTGCACGCCGAGGGGCTCGGCAGCGGCTGGTCCGAGGGATGCCCGACCTCGGGCGGCGAGAACGAGTCGCTCGCCGGCAAGGCGGTCGTCGACTGGCTGAACGGCCGAGCGACTGCGTACACCGCCCCCGATCGAGCGTCGACGGTCTCTGCAGACTGGACGACCGGAAACGTCGGCATGATCGGCACCTCGTACAACGGCACGTTGCCGATCGGCGTTGCGAGCACGGGCGTGGAGGGCCTCGAGGCGATCGTCCCGGTGTCAGCGATCTCGAACTGGTACAACTACTACCGCTCGAACGGCACGGTTCGTGCACCGGGCGGCTACCAGGGTGAAGACCTCGACGTGCTCGCCGACTACGTGTACTCCCGGTTCGACCAGGAGATCTGCAAGCCGGTCATCGACGAGCTCCGTGCGAATCAGGATCGCGCCACCGGTGACTCGAGCGCGTTCTGGGAAGAGCGCGATTATCTCGCTGACGCCGACCAGATCACGGCCGCCACGCTCGTCGCACACGGTCTGAACGACTGGAACGTCATGACGAAGAACGCCTCCGACCTCTACGAGGCCCTGAAGGCGCGCGGAGTGCCGCACCAGATCTACCTGCACCAGGGCGGCCATGGAGGCAACCCGAACGACACGTTGCTCAACCGCTGGTTCACGCGTTATCTCTACGACGTCGAGAACGGGGTCGAGCAGTTGCCGAAGGCGTACGTCGTCCGCGAGGACAAGACGCTCACCGAGTACCCGGAGTGGCCCGACCAGGCTGCGGATTCGGTCAAGCTGAAGTTCGCACCGGCAACCGCGGCCGACGGGGTCGGCGGGCTCGCCGTCTCCCGAAACGGTTCGCGTGCGACCGAGAACCTCATCGACGACGCGGGCATCCGGGCATCGGCGCTCGCTGCGGCGGAGTCCTCGCCGAACCGGCTCGCGTACCGCACAGGTGTGCTCGGCAAGCCCATGCGCCTCTCCGGCACGCCGTCGGTCTCGCTCGAAGTCGCGGTGGATCGCTCGAAGGCGAACCTCTCGGCGCTGCTCGTGGAGTACCCGGCGACGGGAACGCCGAAGATCATCACCCGCGGCTGGATGGATGTCGAGAACCGCGGTTCTTCGGCCGTGACCGAGCCGATCACACCGGGGAAGTCGTACACCTTCGACTTCGACTTCGAGCCGAAGGACTACGTGTTCTCCGCCGGCTCGCAGATCGGAGTGGTGATCATGTCGTCGGACAACGAGTACACCGTGCGCCCGGCGCCCGGCACCGAGCTGACGCTCAAGCCGTCGGCATCGACCGTGCACCTGCCGCTCGTCGGCGGCATGGGCGCACTGCAGAAGTCACTGCACGCGGCGAAGTGATGCGAGCGGGTGCCGGCTGCCTCCAGTGAGGCGGCCGGCACTCGCGGTCAGTCGCCGAGGCGACCGAGCAACTCGGCGAACATCTTGATCTCGTGCGGCTGCCAGGTGCTGAGCCGTTCGCGCAGTTCGGCCTGGTTGTCGCGTCGGATGGTGTTGATCCGCTCCGTCGCGGCCGGCGTCGCGGCGAGCAGTCGTGCACGGGCGTCGAGCTCGTCGACGCGTGACTCGATGAGCCCGAGTTCTTCGAGCACGCGCACTTGCCTGCTGAGCACGCTCTTGTCGGTGTGCAGTTCCTCGACGAGGGAGCCGGCGTGTGAGGGCCCCATCGAGACGAGGGACGACACGACCTTGTAGCCCAGGGGTTGCAGGTCGGGGTGCAGCAGCGTGGCGTAGCGCTTCCAGTTGGCACGCACGCGGTGGAACAGCCGACCGAACTGCTGCTCGACGGCCGCGATGGCCTGCTCGGTGTCGAGGGCGGGTTCGGTGGTCATGCCGGTCATTTTAAGCTCGCCCGCCTCTCACGCCTGCATCGGCGTCGACGGCTGGGATGGCGCCGGTCACGGGAACCGCGACCGAGGCTTCCGACACCTCGAACAGTTCTTCGCCGGCCTGCTCGAGCTCACGCTCGAGCGGCGATCCGGAGCGCTGCTCGGCCTTCGCGCGCTGGATGGCGCTCTGGGTGCCGAGGTCGATGTTCGGCAGGAAGATCACCGCGATGAGGGTGACGATCGCGAGCGGCAGTGCAGCCAGGAAGACGCTGCCGATGCCCGTGCCGTAGGCCGACTCGACGACGACGCGGAGGAAACCGGGCAGGGCGCTGATCTGGGGGATCGTGCCGCCGGTGCCGAGCGCCTCTGCCGCTTGCGCCTGCTGCTCGGGCGGCAGCCCGCCGATGCCGGTCTTGATGTTCTCGGCGACGACCGTGCCGAGGATCGATCCCATCACCGAGACGCCGATCGTACCACCGAGGCTGCGGAAGAACGTGACGGAGCTCGTAGCGACGCCCATATTCTTCACGGCCGTCGTGTTCTGCACGACGAGCACGAGGTTCTGCATGACCATGCCGACGCCGGCGCCCAGCAAGAACATCGAGACGCCCACGTACCAGAAGTTCGTGTCGTGGTGCAGCTGGGCGAGCAGCAGCACGCCGATCGTCAGGAGCACGCTGCCCACGATCATGTAGGACTTCCACTTGCCGAAGCGGCTGATGAGGGCGCCGACGATCGTGGAGGAGATGAGCACGCCCGCCATCATCGGGATCGTCAGCAGACCGGACTCGGTCGGTGTCGCGCCGCGCGCGAGCTGCATGTACTGGCTGAGGAACACCGAGGTGCCGAACATTGCAACGCCGACCGAGAGTGAGGCCACGACGGCGAGGGTGAAGGTGCGGCTCTTGAAGAGGCCGAGCGGGATCACGGGCTCCTTGACCTTCAGCTCGACGACGACCGCGATGATCAGGAGCAGCACAGCGCTCCCGGCCATGAGGAAGCTCGGTACGGAGATCCAATCGAACTCGTTGCCGGCGAAGGTGACCCAGAGAAGCAGAAGCGAGACACCCACCGAGATGAGCACGATGCCGAAGTAGTCGATCGAGACCTTGGTCTTCGGTCGTTTCGGGAGGTGCAGCGTGCGCTGCAGCAGGATGATGGCCGCGACCGCGATGGGCAGGCCTACGAAGAAGTTCCAGCGCCAGCCCGCGACATCGGTGATGACACCGCCGAGCAGCGGGCCGCCGACGGTCGCGACGGCCATGACGGCACCGAAGAGTCCGGCGTACTTGCCGCGCTCACGCGGGCTGATGATGTCGGCCATGACGATCTGGCTGAGGGCGGCGAGGCCGCCGGCGCCGAGGCCCTGGAAGACGCGCATCGTGATGAGGGTGGCGGCGTCTTGCGAGAAACCGGCGAGTGCCGAGGCGACGACGAAGATCACGAGGGCGAGCTGCAGCAGCAGCTTGCGATTGAAGAGGTCGGCGAGTTTCCCCCAGATCGGGGTCGACACGGTGGTCGCGAGCAGAGTCGAGGTGACGACCCAGGTGAACGCCGACTGGTCGCCCCCGAGGTCGGAGATGATGACGGGCAGCGAGCTGCCGACGACCGTCGAGGCGATCATCGACACGAACATGCCGAGCAGCAGGCCCGAGAGTGCGGTGAGAACCTCGCGATGCGTCATGCCGCTTTCGGTGAGTTCGACGGATGCCGCGGCATCGAGGCTCTTCTTCGGTGCGGACTTCTTCGGCGCGCGATCGCGCGAGGCGGATGCCATTAAACTCCTGAGATTGATTGACTATCGTCAACTATAGCTCAAGTAGTGGACTTATATCAACTATCGAAGACCCCCGCCTGGAAGGGGCGCGGGCTTTCGCGACAGGATCGGCGAGCTGGGTGTCAGGCCTCAGTAGTGCGGTGCCGCAGCTCGGCTTCGACCTTCGACGTTGGTCAACTGTTTCGGCTGGTGGGCACGGTATCCTGAGATCCCAGATGCGACACCTACCTCCGTCGGAATCCCCCTGAGCAGCGCACCTCGGAGGCAGCCGGTGACCGTCAGTCAGCTCGTCAATCTCATCGCCCGCGAACTCGGCCGCCCGGCGCTTCTCGAAGACGGTCGCTACCGCGTCGTCGCGTTCAGCCCGCAGTTCGAGGTCATCGACGAGGTGCGGCGGCGCTCGATCCTCGAGCACCACGCCGGTCCGGGCGTGCACTCCTGGCTCGCCGGACTCGGGGTCTACCGCTCCGAGGTGGCCATGCACGTACCGCGGAACCCCGGCCTGGGCATGCTGCAACGCCTCTACGTCCCCATCCGCACCCAGGACGGCGCCCGTGCGCACCTCTGGCTCATCGAGGAGCCAGACGCGATGTGGCCGGAGGAGGTCGCTCGAGCCGTCGAGCTCGCCGGGCGGCTGGCTGAGGAATGGGCCCGCGTGCTCTCACTGCGGGACGACGAGTCGGCGCGCCGGGCGGAGCGCACCCGGGTGTTGCTCATGGGGGAGGCGCGCGAGCGACTCCTCGCGGCCGACGAGCTGGTCGCCTCGGGCGACATCGACGCCTCGGGCGCACTCCGGGCCTACCTCCTGACCACGCGCGAGCCCGGCGCGCTCGGGCGGGAGGACCTCGAGGCGGCCGATCGGCGCATCCGCCGGGCCCTCGCGGGCCTCGGCCCGCTCACGCTCGTGACCGCCAACGGCGTCGTCGTCATCGTGCCGGACGACGGCGGGCGCCTGCGCCCGGCCGTGGACGCCATCGTCGAGCGTCTGCGGTCGGCCGCCGTGCGCGGCGGCGGCACCCTGAGCGATCCGCTCGTCGCCATCGGCGGCGCCGTCGTGCACCTGCCCGACTCCGCCCGGAGCCACCGCGAGGCGCAGCGTGCGCTCGCGATCGCCGCGGCCTTCCGCCTGCCCGGGCCCGCCGTCGCCTGGGACGAGCTCGGCGTGTACCGCGGATTGCAGTCCGCGGCCGCGCTGGGCATGCGCTCGACGGACTTCTCGACCGGGCTCGCGAGCCTGTTCGACGAGCGTGACGGAGACGTGCTCCTCGAGACGCTCGAGGCCTACTTCCGGCACGGGGGTCGCCTCCGCGACGTCGCGGGGCGGCTGAACGTGCACCGGGCGACGGTCTACCACCGGCTCGCCCGCATCGAGCGCATCCTCGGCATCGACCTGCGCGACGGGCTCGAGCACCTCGGGCTCCACCTAGCGCTGCTCCTGCGCCGGATCGAGGTCGCCGCGGCCATCGAGGCGAATCTCACGGCCTGACGGGATCCGCTGCCGAGGATGCGTCGCCGGTCCCGCCGGTCCGGCGCCGGTCGTGCGGCGCCGGTCGTGCGACGCCGGTGCGTCGTTCGACAACTGTCGGAGGAGCGCGCGCGGTTGCTCGACAGCTGGTCGATGACCGTTCGCCGAGGTGTTTCTAGGCTGTGAGGCACCTGACACGGGTAAGAACGGGGACGCTGATGATCCAGGGCCGCAGGCCGGCCGCGTCGTCCGGCGAAGAGAGCACCACCGCCGTCACCGCAGCGGGACCAGTTCGTCGCACCATCCATGCGGCGATACTCCTCCGACCGCGCCGCAATGCAGCGCCGCGGGACATCCAGATGAAGGGAACCATCGCATGAACTCCCAACCGCTCGCCCCGCCACTCATTGCGCGTACGGCCACGCCGCGCGCGCGGCGTCGTCGCGCCGGCGCCCTCGCGCTCGCCGCAGTGCTGACCACCGGCCTGACCGTCACCGCGGCCCAGGCCGCGTACGCCGACGAGCCCGCCGTCGGTAGCTCGACTCTCGTCCCCATCCAGGTGACTGGCGACCCCTCCGAGCGCTTCTCGCTCGTGATCCTCGGCGACGGGTACACCGCCGACGAGCAGCCGCTCTTCCGCGAGCAGGTCGAGAAGCACCTCGAAACGATGTGGAGCATCGAGCCGTACAAGAGCTACCGCAACTACTTCAACGTCTACGCGGTGGAGATCATCTCGGGGGAGTCCGGCATCAGCTGCGACTCGTCCCTCGACTCGCCCCGCCGTGACACCCCGCTCAAGATGTCGTTCTGGGGCGGCTGCAACCCGAACAGCGTGCAGCGGCTGATCACGATGGACAGCGCGAAGGCCCGCGAGTACGCGACGGCCGCGCCCAAGGTCGACCAGGTGCTCGCCCTCGCAAACAGCGACACGTACGGCGGCGCGGGCGGCAGCTACGCGACGGCGAGCGGCGGCAATTCGCTCTCGGCACTCATCTCGCCGCACGAGATCGGGCACTCGCTCGGCGGACTCGCCGACGAGTACGACTATTACACGCGCGGTATCACGACGGGCGACTACACGGGCGGCGAGCCCCGCTCGAAGCACCACACGATCATGACCGTCGAGGAGATGGCCGCGCAGCACGCCAAGTGGTGGCGCTGGCTCGGGGAGCCGAGCGAGGCCGGCGGCATCATCGGCGCGTACGAGGGCGGCCAGTACTACTCGACCGGCATCTTCCGCCCGAGCCGCCACTCGATGATGAAGACCCTCGGGTACCAGATGGACCAGGTCTCCCGCGAGATCATGACCGAGCGCATCTCGTCGAAGATACCGCTCATCGCGGACGCGCCCAACGAGGCGACGCCCGTCGCGGCCGACGAGGTGATCTCGATCGACGTCGCGCACCCCGTCTACCATGAGCTCGACGTCGACTGGGCGATCAACGGCAAGGCAGTCCCCAACCCCCACAACACGACGCAGCTCGAACTCAAGAAGACGCGGGCGAAGTCCGGTGACGTGGTGACGGTCACGGTCGTCGACAACACGCCCTTCGTGCGCGACCCCGCGCTCCGCGACTCGGCGTCGATGACCCAGACGCGGTCGTGGACCGTGGGCACGGACCGGTCTGCGGCCACCGGCGTCGAGCCGGCGTTCACCGAGTCGACCCGGACCGAGCGCCCGGTCGGCTCACTCGACGTGCTCTACGTCGAGACCACGCACCGGCCCGACCGCGTGTTCGACGTCATCTGGACGGTCGACGGCGTCCGCCAGCCGAACCCGCACAACGCGCGCACCCTCGGGCTCGCCCAACTCGGGCTCGCGGCGGGCACGCACACGGTCACCGCGTCGGTCGGAGACTCCAAGCGCCCCGGTGCCGCCGCCGAGACCCGGACGTGGACCGTCGACGCCGAGGGGCCCACCGTCGAGTCCGTCGTCTCCGCACCGGTCGAGACCTCGGTCGGCGCGAACGGCGAGCCGCACTTCGTCGTCGACGAGTCGTTCACGATGAAGCTGACGGCGAGCGACGACCAGGCGGGTGCGCTCGTGACCGAGTTCCGCCTCGACGGCGACGGCTGGCACAACTACTACGGCTGGCCGACGGACGCCGAGGCGCCGTTCCTGTTCACGCCGACCGGTACGAACGTCGACGACCTCATCTACGGCAACCTCGGCACGGGCGGCATGTCCCTCTCTCCGTTCCAGGAGCGGGAGCCGGGCTACGGAGCGCACCGTGTCGAGTACCGGTCGACGGATGCCGCGGGCAACATCGGTCCGGTCGGGGAGTTCACCGTCGAGGTGCGCCCCTGAGCGGGCCGATGCGCCGCATCGGCGCATCGTCGCGCGTCTGATCGCGCGGGGCACCCGGGTCGACGGCCCGGGTGCCCCGCTGCGTGTGCAGCGCTGCGCCCCGCCGTTCCCGCTGCCTGATGTCAAGATGCCCGCTCGCCACCGCGACTCACTCGATGGCCGCTGTAGCCTCCAGCTCGATGAGCGCGTCGGGGCGGCCGAGCGAGGCGACCATGAGCACGGTCAGCGCGGTCGGCGTCGCGCCCCAGACGCGCGCGGACGCGGCATACGCGTCGTCGACCGACTGCCCCGCGACGAGGTAGACCGCGAGCCGCACGACGTTCGACTGGTCGGCGCCGACCTCGGCGAGCACCGCGAGCACGTTCCTGATCGCTTGTTCGGTCTGCGGGCCGAGGCCGCCCGGCACGATGGCGCCGGAGGGATCCGTGCCGTTCTGCCCGCCGACGTGCAGCGTGCGGTGCGACCCGCTCACGAGCACTCCCTGGCTGAAGGCCAGATTCGCGTGCAGGCTCACGGGGTTCAGGTGTGTGATCTCCATCTGACAATTCTGCTCTTCTCGCCCGGCCTGGGCTAGCCCTGTTCGGCGCAGCTCACGCAGGTCGCCGCGTGCGAGGAGTTGCCGCGCGACGCTCAGCGACCGAGTTGTCCGAGGAGGTCGGCGAAGTGCGCGAGGTCGTCGACCGACCACGCGCGCAGCCGTTCGCCGAGGCGTGCTTCGTAGCGCTCGCGCGCGGCCCGCACGCGCTCCTGGGCCAGTGGGGTGGCAACGAGGATGCGGGCGCGGCGATCGGCGGGGTCGGGCAGGCTCTCGACGAGTCCGAGCTCCTCGAGCTGGCGCACCTGCCGGCTCACCGCGGACTTCTCGGTCTGCAGGCGCTCGATGATGGCGCCGGCGTTGTCGGCCTTGCCGCTTTCGATCGAGACCAGCACCTGGTAGCCCAGCGGCTGCAACTCGGGATGCACGGTCGCTGCGGCCTCGCGCCAGCCGGCGCGGATGCGCGCGAACAGGGCGCCCAGCTCTTGCTCGACGACGGCGATGGCGCGATCGAGTTCGGGGCGGTCGTCGTCGCGGTTGCCGACGGCCGCGTCGGCGGCTCCATCGGCCTCGGTCGCGTCGGGGTGCGCGGCGTCGGCGGTCATGCCCATGAGTGTACGGGGGCGGAGACGACGACGACCCGCCCCCACCGGAGCGGGCCGTCATCGCCGTGGTTCACGCCTCGGCGAGGCACCGGAAGACGTGGGCGGCCGCGAGCAGTTCGGACGGCTCGAGTTCGGCGAGTGCACGCCGCATCCGGGCGTGGTTGTCGCTGCGTGCCGCATCGAGGGCGGTGATCGCGCCGGGTGTCGCCGTGAGCACGCGCTGCCGGCCGTCGCGCTCGTCGGGTTGCGAATCGACGAGACCGAACTCCTCGAGCATCCGAACCTGGCGGCTGACGACCGACTTGTCCATCTCGAAGACGTCGGAGAGCAGGTGCGCGTTCGCGGTGCCGGTGCGGGCGATGAACGACAGCAGCTTGTAGCCCGCGGGCTGCAACTCGGGGTGGACCCGCGCCGCCGACTCCTTCCAGATCAGGCGAACGCGGTTGAACAGGACGTTCATCCGGCCCTCGACCTCGGCGATCGCGTCGTCGAGTTCGCTCAGCGCCGTCTCGGCGACGGCGGGCCCACCGGTTGCCGTCGTCATCTCAGCGGGTCCGCTCCTCGCCGTCGGTGCGCTCGAGCACGGCGATCGAACCGGTCGCGGTGGTCGGCATGCCGGAGTCCGCGGCGCGTATCGCGGAAATGGAACCGGTCGCAGCCGCGCCGACCTCGGCCTCGGCGATCTCGATGATCGATTCCTCGACCTGCTCGCGCAGTTCGTCGCCCGCGGACTTCGTCGAGAGCGTCTTGTTGGGCACGAACGCGATCGCGATCAAGCCCATGACGGCGAGCGGAATCGCGATGATGAACGCATCGGCGATGCCGTGGCCGTAGGCACTCTCGACGACCGAGCGGAGCGCGTCGGGCAGCGCCGACACGGTGGGCACCTCGCCGGACGCGAGTTTCTGCAGCGCGGTCACCTCGCCTTTCGAGCCCGGCGTGTAGTTCGCGAGCCCGTCGGTGATGTAGCTCGTCACGCTGGTGGCGAGCAGCGAGCCCATGATCGTCACGCCGATGGTGCCGGCGATCGTGCGGAAGAAGTTCACGTTCGACGATGCGGCGCCGAGCTGGGCGGCCGGGGTGTCGTTCTGCACGATGAGGGTCAGGTTCTGCATGACCATGCCGAGGCCCGCGCCGAGCACGATCATGTAGACGGCGACGAACGTGAACGGCGTGTCGTAGCGCAGGGTCGCCATGAGGCTCACGCCGGCGATCGTCAGCACCGAGCCGGTCACCATCCAGCCCTTCCACTTGCCGAAACGGCTCACGAGCTGGCCGATGATGATCGAGGCGCCCATCTGGCCGATGATCATCGGGATCGTCATGAGGCCCGACTCCGTCGGGGTGGCGCCGCGGGCCAGCTGGAAGTACTGCGCGAGGAACACCGAGGTGGCGAACATCGCGACGCCGATCGAGATCGAGGCGATCACTGAGAGGGTGAAGGTGCGGTTCTTGAAGAGCGTCATCGGAACGATGGGCTCCTTCACGAAGAACTCGACGGCGATGAAGCCGAGGATCGCCACGGCCGCGCCGATGGCGATGGTCCAGCTCGTGGTTGAGTCCCAGTCGAACTGGCTGCCGCCCATGGACACCCAGATCAGGAGCAGCGAGACGCCGACGGCGAGCAGCACGATGCCGAAGTAGTCGATCGAGATCTTCTTCGAGCGGTTCGGCTTGGGCAGGTGCAGCGTGAACTGCAGCAGCACGAGCGCGACGATCGCGAACGGGACGCCGACGAAGAAGTTGGCGCGCCAGCCCCACCAGTCGGTGATCACGCCGCCGAGCAGCGGGCCGCCGATGGTGCCGAGGGCCATGATGCCGCCGACGACGCCCATGTACTTGCCTCGCTCGCGCGGCGAGATGATGAGGGCGACCGCGATCATGACGAGCGACATGAGGCCGCCGACGCCGAGACCCTGCACGACCCGGACTGCGATGAGCATGTTGGTGTCGGTCGAGAAGCCGGCGATGACGGTGCCGACGGTGAAGAGAACGAGCGCGACCTGGATGAGGACCTTGCGATCGACGAGGTCGGCGAGCTTGCCCCAGATCGGGGTGGAGACCGCCGTGGCCAAGAGACTCGCGGTGATGACCCAGGTGTACTGGGATTGGGTGCCGCCGAGGTCGGCGATGATCACCGGCAACGAGGTCGATACGATTGTTCCGGAGAGCACGGCGACGAACATGCCGACGACGAGTCCGGAGATGGCAGTGAAGACCTCTCGAGCTGATCGGGTGGTCTCGGGCGGGGTTGCTGAAATTGCAGTCAAAGTGAGGTTGCTCCTGCGAAAGAAAGTTGATCGACGTCAACAATAAAACTGTCGTTGCGCTTTGTCAACTATCGATTTATGTCAACTATTCCCATCGCGGTTTGCGATTTGGCGGATGCCGCGGCATCCGTTAGTCTCTACGGAGCCGAAGACCGCTGGTTGTCGTGCGCCTCGAAAGAGATGTGCGATCGAAGTCTTGCGAAAGCAAGGGCCTGCGCAGGTGTGACGAAGACTTCCGGGTGACCGGCCAAGCTCCGCGCAACTGCGCCGGAGCTTTTTTCTTTCCCATTCACGTTCCAGCGCTCCAGGCCGTGCACCGCTTCCGCGTTGCACGTTGAAGACACAAGGAGTGGCCATGGCGAACAAGGAAGCCTCGGTTGCCGAACTCACGAACCTGTTCGAGAGCTCGACCGCCGTTCTGCTGACCGAATACCGCGGCCTCACTGTTGCCCAGCTCAAGACGCTGCGCAAGTCCATCAGTGAGGACGCGAGCTACGCCGTGGTGAAGAACACGCTGACCAAGATCGCAGCGAACAAGGCCGGAATCTCGTCGTTCGACGACGAGCTCGCCGGTCCGTCCGCGATCGCATTCGTGCACGGTGACCCGGTCGCCGTCGCGAAGGCCCTGCGTGACTTTGCCAAGGCGAACCCTCTCCTCGTGGTCAAGGGCGGCTATTTCGATGGCAAGCCCCTGACCGCCGAAGAGGTAGGCAAGCTCGCCGACCTCGAGTCCCGCGAAGTGCTGCTGGCGAAGCTCGCCGGCGCATTCAAGGCCTCGCTGTTCGGAGCCGCATATCTGTTCAACGCACCGCTGTCGAAGGCCGTTCGCACGGTCGACGCGCTGCGTGAGAAGCAGGAGTCCGCTGCGTAGGCGAGAGCCTCTCAAGCGGTGAGTAACCACAGAATCTAAGGAGAATAATCATGGCGAAGCTGTCCACTGAAGAGCTGCTCGAGCAGTTCAAGGGCCTGACCCTCATCGAGCTCTCGGAGTTCGTCAAGGCATTCGAGGAGACCTTCGAGGTCACCGCTGCTGCTCCCGTCGCCGTTGCCGGCGTTGCGGGCCCCGCTGCCCCTGCCGAAGAGGTCGAAGAGAAGACGGCGTTCGACGTCGTCCTCGAGTCGGTCGGCGACAAGAAGATCCAGGTCATCAAGGTCGTCCGCGAGCTCACCTCGCTCGGCCTCGGCGAGGCCAAGGCCGTCGTCGACGGTGCCCCCAAGGCCGTGCTCGAGGGCGCGTCCAAGGAAGCCGCTGACAAGGCGAAGGCTGCTCTCGAAGAAGCCGGCGCAACCGTCAACATCAAGTAGTCGCCGCCTTCGAAGAAGGCAGCACTCAGACGGCAACCGTCAACATCGAGTAGTCGCCGCCTTCGAAGAAGGCAGCACTCAGACGGCAACCGTCAACCTCAAGTAGTCGCCGCCTTCGAAGAAGGCAGCACTCAGACGGCAACCGTCAACATCAAGTAGTCGCCACCCTCGCGAGAGGGTTGCTGCTTGAGATGACGAGCGTCACCTGAATACACGGATGCCCCGTGGCTCACGAGCCACGGGGCATCCGTCGTCTCAGCGAGGTGTCAGGAGCAGTGCCCGTTCGCCCAAGGCGCCCCGACTTCGGCGAAGGTCCGGCCTTCGGTCACGACGCGCTCGCTCCACTGCTCGAGGTCGTGCACGACGAGGTGCTCGCCGTCATCATCGACGCGGCGATCGATGTGACGCGAGTCGATCGGCGAGGCCGGCGGCCCCGTGCGCACCGCCTCCAACACCCGCATGAACGCACCCGTCGACGACGCAGCCACGAGCAGCGGTGTGCCATCGACGACGTGGTCGACGAGATTCGCCAGCAGCCCGCGCCGCGAGTACGCGGTCGTCGTCGGAATGGCGGCGCCCGGTCGCATGAGCTGCACGATGTCGAGGGTGTACCAGAGCACGAGGCGGCCACGGGTGCCCTCGACGATGATGCTCGGCTCGCTTCGCCGGGACGCGGTGAGGCTGAGGGCACTCGCCAAACGGTAGCCGTCGATGAGATCGACGATGAGCGACGAAGTGTCGTCGGCCTCGATGTCGTTGGCCCGGTACAGGTTGAGCTCGACGTTCGCGACGTCGGCTTCGAGGCGAGCCCCGGCGACGGCGAGCCCCGTCGCGACCGCATGGGCGAGCGGGTTCGTCACGACACCATCGACCACGGGAACACCGTCGAGCGTGCGTCGACCCGCCCCGGCATCCGTCGACGGTGCGACGGCATCACGGAGTCGGCGCCACGACTGCGCACCGAGCTCGACCCGCGGCACCGACATGGTCGTGGGCGCCGGAGCCGCGAAGCGGACGAGCGGAATGTCGTCGATACCGGTGACCGTTCGTCTTCGAGCATGCGCGCGAAGTTGTCGAGACCGTTGAACTTCGGGGGGCTCAACAGGTTGTAGCGGGTGAACGAGAGCACGAGCGAGGCGACCATCGGCCCGACCGTGACGAGCGCGAGCCTGAGGAACCAGGGAAAATCACCGAACTTTCGAGAAAGGGCTTTCTGGTGAGTCGTCGAGATCGGGGCATCCGCTCGCCCGCACCTTCTCAGCTCAGCGCTGGGCGGCCGTCGAGCTCGCCCGCACGACGAGTCGGGTCGGCATCGGGGCGCCGGAATCGGGCAGCGGGTCGGCGACGGTGCTGTCGCCGAGCAGGCGGAGTACGACGTCGACGACCGATCGGCCCTGCTCGCCAGGATGCTGCTCGATGGTCGTCAGGTCGAACATCTCGGCATACTCGTGCCCGTCGACGCCGACGATCGAGAGCTCTCGGGGCACGTCGATGCCGAGCCGTTCGGCCGCGCGCATGGCACCGAAGGCCACCTCGTCGGATGCTGCGAACAGCGCCGTCGGGCGACGCCCGGGATGCCCGAGCAACTGCAGGGCGGCGCGGTAGCCGCCCGGCATGCTCATCTCGGTCTCGACGACGTCGCCCGCCGACGGCGGCAGGCCCGCACCGGTCATCGCCTCGAGATACCCCTGCCGCCGCAGGCCCTGCACGCTCGAGGGGCGATCGATGGCACCGTTGCCGGCGAGGTGCGCGATGCGGGTGTGCCCGAGGTGCAGAAGGTGCTCCGTGGCGAGGATGCCGACCGCGCGGTCGTCGACCGAGAGTCGCGCTGCCGCGCCGCCGCTTCCGCCGAGGCATACGAGGGGCTTCTCGCGACGATCGAGCGAGGACACCTCGCGCTCGTTGAGGTCGACGCCCACGGCGATCACGGCGTCGACCCGCTTCCTGGCGAGGAAGAAGTCGAAGACGCGGTCGCGCTCGGGGCCGGTGGCGGCGACGTTGTAGAGGGTGAGGTCGTAGCCGGCGGCGAGGAGCGCGCGCTCGATGCCCTCGAGCACTTCGCCGAAGAACCACCGGTTGACGAAGGGGATGACGACGCCGACGTTCTTCGTGCGTCCGGTGACGAGGCTCGCCGCATCGGGGGAGACGATGTAGCCGATCTTGGCCGCGGCCGCCTCGACGCGTCGACGCGTGTCATCGGCCACGTAGCCTTTGCCGCTGAGCGCTCGTGATGCCGTCGCCTTGGAGACGCCGGCGAGGCGCGCGACGTCGCCGATCACTGGCATCCGTGCCTCCCCTCGTCGGGCTGCTCCGCTGCAGAGTGTACTGCTCGGCAGAGCGAATGTGGAACCGTTTCCCGAAGGGCGGGGACAAAGGCGAACGAACTTCGGGATGCGCGCTGGGAGCGCTCTCTTCCAGTTTCGACGGCGTTTCGGCGGCGGTGGCCGAACCGTGACCTCCGATCACTTGTGAGGAGGGCCGCGGTTGACCTAGCGTGGAGGCTGGAACCGGTTCCCGGCTTCCCCTGCACCACACTCACTCAACGAGGAGATGACATGAGAATCAGACGGCATCGCCGTTGGATGGCCCCCGTGGTGGCGGCCGCAGCGGTCGGCCTCGCCCTGACGGGCTGTACGGGTGACGTCGCGGACGAAGGTTCCGCCGACGTCGATTGCGGCCCCTACGAGGAGTACGGCACGTTCGAGGATGCCACGGTCACGGTCGCCGGCACGATCCTCGACCTCGAAGCGGATCGCCTCAATGAGTCGTGGGCCGACTTCGAAACCTGCACGGGCATCGAGGTCGACTACCAGGGCTCCAGCGAGTTCGAGGCGCAGATCGCCGTGCTCGCCGAGGGCGGCAACGCCCCCGACGTGGGCATCGTGCCCCAGCCGGGCCTGCTCGCGCGTCTCGCCGCCGGTGGTTGGCTGATCCCGGCCTCCCAGACCGTCGAAGACAACGTCGACGAGTGGTGGTCCGAAGACTGGAAGCAGTACGGCAGCTACGAAGACACCTTCTACGCCGCACCGCTCATGGCCAGCATCAAGGGCTACGTCTGGTACTCGCCGGCCGAGTTCGAAGAGAATGGGTACGAGATCCCCAAGACCCTCGACGAGCTGACCGATCTCTCCGAGACGATCGCGGCTGAAGGCGACCACAAGCCGTGGTGCGTCGGTCTCGAGTCGGGCGACGCCACCGGCTGGCCGGGCACCGACTGGATCGAGGACTACATGCTGCGCCTCCACGGCGCCGACGTGTACGACCAGTGGGTGACGCACGGCATCCCGTTCAACGACCCGCAGGTCGCTGAAGCGTTCGACGCGGCCGGTGCGTACCTGAAGAACGAAGACATGGTCAACGGCGGCATCGGCAACGTGTCGACACAGGTCAGTGAAGCGTTCCAGACCGCCGGACTGCCGATCCTCGACGGGGAGTGCTCGCTGCACCACCAGGCGTCGTTCTACGAGACCTTCTGGAACCCCGAGGGAGGCGACGACGTGACCGTCGCGTCCGACGGCGACGTGTTCGCGTTCCTGCTTCCGCCGGTCAATGCCGACGACCCGCAAGCGGTCACCGGCGGCGGCGAGTTCCCGGTGGCGTTCCGCGACGCCGAAGAGGTCGAGGCGTTCCGCACGTACCTCGCGAGCGACACTTGGGCCAACAACCGGGTGAGCCTCGGTGGCGTGATCAGCGCGAACAAGGGGCTCGACCCCCAGGTCGCGTCGAGCGAGCTGCTGACGCAGTCGATCGAGATCCTCCAAGATCCCGAGACGACGTTCCGATTCGACGGTTCCGACCTGATGCCCGGTGCCGTGGGTGCCGACTCCTTCTGGAAGGGCATCGTCGCGTGGGTCACAGGTGAAGACACCGCACAGGTGCTCGACACCATCGAGTCGAGCTGGCCCGCGAGCTAGCTGGCGCAACTCACGCCGATACCGGCATGATCGAGGGGCGGGGCTTTCAACCCCGCCCCTTGTCACCCGACTGCACGAACGACTCCGATTTCAACGAAGAACATGGGAGGCACAATGACCACGGCCGATCTGCTCGGCAAGCTCCTCCAGGTGGTGATGGGTCTCGCAGTATTCGCCGCGGTGGTCGGTCTCCTCATCTTCTTCATCGACAAGGCCCCGAAGAAGGGCCGCGACTACTGGCAGCTCGTGTTGTTCCTGCTGCCGGCGATGCTCTTCATCGTGGTCGGGCTGGTGTATCCGGCGATCCGCACGAGCCTCTTGGCATTCCAGGATTCGAGCGGCGACTGGACCTTCGACAACTTCGTCTGGACCTTCACGCAGCCCGCGGCCATCCGCACGCTGATCAACACGATCATCTGGGTGGCGCTCGTGCCGACGATCTCGACGGCCGTCGGCCTCGCGTACGCCGTATTCATCGACAGATCGCGGGGTGAGCGCTACTACAAGGTCATCCTGTTCATGCCGATCGCGATCTCCTTCGTCGGCGCTGGTGTCATCTGGCGCTTCGTCTACGAATACCGCGGGGGCGATCGTGAGCAGATCGGCCTGTTGAATGCGATCGTGACCGCCTTCGGTGGCGAACCGGTGCAGTGGTTGCAGTCCGACCCGATCAACACCATCCTGCTGATCGTCGTCATGATCTGGATCCAGACCGGGTTCGCCATGGTGCTCCTCAGCGCGGCCATCAAGGGCGTTCCGACCGAGCAGATCGAGGCGGCACAACTCGACGGCACGAACGGCTGGCAGCGTTTCTTGAACGTGACGGTGCCGGGCATCCGGGGCGCGCTCGTCGTGGTGCTCACGACGATCTCGATCGCCACGCTGAAGGTCTTCGACATCGTCCGCACGATGACAGCCGGAAACTTCAACACCAGCGTCATCGCGAACGAGATGTACACCCAGGCGTTCCGCGCGAGTGAAGTGGGTCGAGGTTCGGCGCTCGCGCTGATCCTGTTCGTGCTGGTGCTCCCGATCGTGATCTACAACGTCAATGTGCTTCGCAAGCAGAGGGAGATCCGATGAGCAGCGTCGCCCCCGCCGACCTCCCGACCGGCCAGAAGCTCGGCTCGATCGAGTCCGCCGAGGTGGCCGAATACGGCACGAAGACGGCTCGAGTCAAGAAGCGGCTGACCTCACGCACGGCGACCATCATCGCGCTCATCATCGCGGTGGTCTGGACGATCCCGACGTTCGGGCTGCTCGTCTCGTCGTTCCGGCCCGCCGAGCTCATTCGCGAGACCGGCTGGTGGACGATCTTCCAGAACCCGGGCTTCACGCTCGACAACTACCGTGACGTGCTGCTCTCCACCTCGTCGTCATCTCCGCAGCTCGGCGCGTACATCGTCAACTCGATCGCGATCTCGCTGCTCGCCACGCTGATCCCGCTCGTGTTCGCATCGATGGCGGCCTACGCCTTCGCCTGGATCAGGTTCAAATGGGTGAACTGGCTCTTCATCTTCGTGTTCGCGCTGCAAATCATCCCGCTGCAGATGGCGCTCGTGCCGCTGCTGCAGATCTTCTCGACCTGGCTTCGTCCGATGCAGGCGTGGCTGCACGACGTCGTGCCGATCATCCCCGAGCAGAATTACCTGCCGCTGTGGCTGGCGCACTCGATGTTCGCCCTGCCGCTCGCGATCTTCCTGCTGCACAACTTCATCTCCGAGATCCCGTCCGACGTCATCGAGGCGGCGCGGGTCGACGGCGCGACCCACGGGCAGATCTTCTTCCGTATCGTGCTGCCGCTCGCGACCCCGGCGCTCGCGTCGTTCGCGATCTTCCAGTTCATCTGGGTGTGGAACGACCTGCTCGTCGCCTTGATCTTCTCGGGCGGTACGCAAGACGTCGCACCACTCACCCAGCGATTGGCGGAGATGGTCGGCACGAGAGGTCAAGACTGGCAACGGCTCACGGCCGCGGCGTTCATCTCGATCATCGTTCCGCTCGCCGTGTTCTTCGGTCTGCAGCGTTACTTCGTGCGCGGCCTGCTGGCCGGATCCACGAAGGGGTAGTCCCAACGACGTCGCAGACGGGCAGGGGCGACGGATGCCGCGGGCGGAGGCTCGCGGCATCCGTCGCTGCCGCCCGGCCTTCGCTGCCGCTCGTGCTGCTCCACCCTGCAGCAATTCAGGACGGGAGGTGTGTCGCGCCGTCCCAAAGCTCGCGCGGAGGGGCGACACGCCCTCCTATCCTGAATTGCTGCGCGGCAGACGAGCAACCATGAGTGATGCGACTGCAGACGGTGCGCTCGACCGCAGGGGGTTGCGTCCGAGCGCACCCACCTGAGGGCGGACCCGGGTCAGAGCGCCGGGGCGGCGAGCGCCGCGCGCACGGCGGCGAGCACCACGTGCCACTCATCCATAACGAGGCGATACGAGAAACGCAGTGTGCGGTACCCCATCGTCGCGAGCAGCGCGTCTCTGCGGCAGTCCTCGTCTTGCTGCGCGGCAGTGCGGTGTGTGCCGCCGTCCCATTCGATGACGAGCCGATCGCCGATGACGAGGTCGACCCGTCCGATGCCGGGGAAGTCGACCTGATGTTGGCCGGTGATGCCGGCCTGTTCGAGCCTGATGCGTCCGATCGTCTCGAGAAAGCTGTGACAGAGCGCGTTTCTGGTCGGAAGCTCGCGCACCAGCCAGGCCGGCATGGTGCTCAGCCAGGCCTCGAGATCGCGGCTGCCGATAGGGTCGTCATGCAGGAATGAGTCCAACGCGGCGATGGCGAACTCGGGCGACAGGCAACTCACGATCTGGGTCACGGTCTCGAAGCGGTCCGTCACGAAGCGCGGACGGGCGGCAGACGCCAGTGGAGACGTCCAATGCACCACGAGGGCGGGCGCGGCACTCGCGCCGATGCTCGAGGGTGATCTGAGCCTCGAACTGTTCTCGGGGACGCAGACGTGCAGACCGTGGCGCTCCGGGGTCGCCCAGCCGTAGTGGGCCGCAGCCGAAACGCAGGCGAGCCTGCCACCGACTCGAATCGCCTGTTGCAGCACGGGGTCGGTCTCGGGGAGCGAGTACCAGCCGCGGCGCACGCGGAGGAGATCACCGCAGCGTACAGCAGCCGTCAGTGCGTGCGGCTCGATTCCGAGCGCGACGAGCTCCCGGGTCTCTGCGATACCGCCGAGCCGACGCACCATTGGGATGGGATTCATCACTCTTGAGTAACGCGGCGCCGAGGCATCCGTGGTTCGAAGACGGCGACCTGTGGATGTCTCGCCGCCCGGCAGCGCTGTGGAGGGCGGGTTGGCCGTTCCTCCTCCTCGCCCCTGCAGCAATTCAGGACGGGAGGGCGTGTCGCGCCCCGAATCGGCGTCGGATGGCGCGCGACACACCTCCCCTCCTGAATTGCTGCAGGGGCGAGGGGCGAGGGGCGAGGGGTGAGGGGCGAGGGTGAAGGCGAGGGCGAGGGCGAGGAGCGAGGGGCGAGAGATGGGGCGGGGCGAGCAGCGAGCGGCGAGCAGCGAGCAGCGAGCGGCGAGCGGCGCGAGCGTGCGGGTTGGGGCAACAGGATGCGCGCTGCGCCGCAGGCGAACAGCGGAGGTGGGTGCGGGGCGCGGCATAGGGTGAACGCATGAGCATGCACGGGGGAGCGCCTCGAGGCGGAGGCGGCGCCGGTGGCGGTCGCGGCGGCGGCGGCAGTGCTGGTGGCGGCGGTGGCGGGGGCTCGCGCCGCGTGTTCTCAGGCGATGAAGAGGCCCAGCGCGTCGCGAATGCCGAGGCCCCGCGGGTGCCGCACTTGCTGCGCCGCATCTCCGAGCTGTTCGCCCCGCACAAGGCCGCACTCATCACGACGGTCGTGCTTGTGTTCATCGGCGCGGCGTTCGCCATCATCCCGCCGCTGCTGACCCAGCGAGCGTTCGACGACGGACTGTTCCCAGTCGACGCGAGCGGCGAGGTATCCGGACCGAACCTGCCTGTGCTCATGTGGCTCGTCATCGCGATGATCGCCGTGTACATCGTCTCGGCGCTGCTCGGTGTGTGGCAGACGTACTTGACCGCGACGATCGGCAACAAGGTCATGGGCGCGCTGCGCGTGCGCCTCTTCACGCACCTGCAGGCGATGGAGCTCAGCTTCTTCACCCGCACGAAGACTGGTGTCATCCAGTCGCGGCTGCAGAACGACGTCGGCGGCGTCGCCGGCGTGCTCACCAACACCGTGTCGAGCGTGCTCGGCAACACGGTCACGGTGATCTCGGCGTTCATCGCGATGCTCATCCTCAACTGGCAGCTGACGATCATCGCGCTCGTGCTCATGCCGTTCATGGTCATCGCCCAGCGCCGGGTCGGGCAGGTGCGTGCGCGCATCGCCGGCAAGACGCAGGAGTCGCTGTCGGAGATGACCGCAATCACGCAGGAGACGCTGAGCGTCTCGGGCATCCTGCTCTCGAAGAGCTTCACCCGGCAGCAGAGCGAGATCGAGCGCTATGCCGACGAGAACCAGAACCAGATCCAGCTGCAGGTCAAGCAGCAGATGACGGGCCAGTGGTTCTTCGCGATGGTCAACATCTTCATGTCGTCGATTCCCGCGATCGTCTACCTGGTCGCAGGGTGGCTCGTCACCGGCGGCGCAGCGGATGTCACGGCGGGCACGATCGTCGCATTCACGACCGTGCAGGCGCGCCTGCTGTTCCCACTCATGGGGCTCATGCGTGTGGCCCTCGACCTGCAGACCTCGAGTGCTCTGTTCGCGCGCATCTTCGAGTACCTCGACCTGAAGCCGGCGATCACCGACAAGCCCGATGCGATCGTGCTCTCGGCGGGGGGTCTCGATACGCGTCCTCCTTCGTCGGGCGCCACTCGACCAACGGATGCGGGCGGGATGCTCGGGCGGGTGGAGTTCGACGAGGTCTCGTTCCGCTACCCCGACGCCGACGACGATTCTCGCCCCACACTCGATCGGGTGAGCTTCACGATCGAGCCGGGGCAGTTCGCGGCATTCGTGGGGCCGTCGGGCGCGGGCAAGACGACGGTGTCGTATCTCGTGCCACGACTGTACGAGGCATCCGCCGGCGCCGTGCGCTTCGCCGGAGTCGACGTGCGCGATCTCGTGCAGGAATCGCTCATCTCACACATCGGCATCGTCAGTCAGGAGACCTACCTCTTCCACGCGACGATCGGCGAGAACCTGAGGTATGCGAAACCGGATGCCTCTGATGCCGAACTCGAGGCCGCGGCGCGTGCCGCGAACATCCACGAGACGATCGCCTCGTTCCCCGACGGCTACGACACCGTGGTGGGCGAACGCGGCTATCGTCTCTCCGGCGGCGAGAAGCAGCGCATCGCGATCGCGCGGGTGCTTCTGAAAGACCCGGCGGTGCTCGTGCTCGACGAAGCGACGAGCGCCCTCGACACGATCTCGGAGCGCGTCGTGCAGCAGGCGCTCGACGACGCCGCGCGTGGTCGAACGACCATCGCGATCGCCCACCGCCTCTCGACGGTGGTGGGTGCCGATGTGATCTTCGTGGTCGTTGCGGGCCGCATCGTCGAGCAGGGCACGCACGCCGAGCTCGTCGGCGTCGAGGGTGTCTACGCCTCGCTCTACCGCCAGCAGGAGGAACGGCCGGTGCTCGAGGGCTGACCCGATCCGGCCGGCCGGCCGAGCCAGCCGACGCGCGTCCGCCACGAGCCCGCCGAAGCGATCCGGCCGCCGCGAGCCCGCCGCCGCGAGCCCGCCGCCGCGGACGACCGAAGCGAGCCGGCCGCCGCGAGCCCGGTCAGGCCTGTGCTCGCTCTGGCACGTCTCGCGCCAGGAGAACAGCCACTGCTCCGAGCATCGAACCGGTGACGCGCCGTTGCCATTTCGTCCAGCTCGGCCGCTGGGAGAGGAAGCCCGAGATGGAGCCTGCGCCGAAGATGATCACTGCGTTCACCGCCATGCTCACGACGATCTGGATCGCACCGAGGATGAAGCCCTGCGCGGTCGTTCCGTCGCGGCTCGGGTCGATGAACTGGGGGATGAGCGCGAGATACATGACGGCGGTCTTCGGGTTCAGGAGGTTGGTGAGCAGGCCGACCCGGAACAGCGTCGCGGGAGAATCCCGATGGAGGGGGCGCACTTCGAACGGGCCGTGTCCGCCTGGTTTGAGCGCTTGCCACGCGAGGTGGATCAGATAGAGGACTCCGGCGATCTTCAGGCTGGTGTACAGCCATGGCACGGCGACGAACACCACTGCGAGTCCGAGGTTCGCCATCGTCAGGTAGATCAGAAAGCCGACTGCGGTGCCGCCGAGTGAGATCATTCCCGCCCGCCGCCCTTGGCTCACGCTTCGCGAGACGAGGTAGACCATGTTCGGGCCGGGTGTGAGGACCATTCCGAGGGCGGTCAGTGCCATGCCGCCCGCCGCCACCAAGGAGACGGCACTTCCGAAGAGCATCATGGCGTCAACGATGATGTAATGTCACTATGCATCTCAACCCTTACGGCGAGTACGCAGTGCTGCTCGCTGCATCCCTGGCCAATGACTGGCCGGAAGACCGCGATGGCATCGTCGACCGCACGCGCGAGTTCGGCATGACCATGGACTTCCCCGTCGCCGATGACGACCATTCGCTGACCCGACGTGTCGTCGACGAATGGCTCTTGGTCGTCGACGAACCCGATTCCCAGATCCGTTCACGACGACTGAATGCCCAGATGGCCTCCGCCGCCGCATACCCGCGCCTGACCGACCACGACGGCGAAGGCTGGCACCTGCACTATCGCGATCTCGATCAGCCTCTTCCGCAGGTGATGGTTGCCGTGATCAGCGTCGGAACCGCGCTGCATCTCAGTACCCGCGGCATGCATCGGCTGGGCAGATGCGCAGCGGGGCACACGGCCGGCGACCCGTGCAGGAACGTCGTGGTCGACGTGACCCGCAACGGCCGCCAACGCTACTGCTCCGTGCGCTGCGCGAATCGAGATGCCGTGCGCAGGCATCGTGCGCGTTCGGCGAAGCCAGCGCCCAGCACCGAGTGAGCAGAGTGAGCGCTGAGTTCTGCACGGCGATGTCGAACGACGCACGCTACCCGGCCGGCGTGCGCTCCGCGAGCATCCCGGTCATGAGCTCGATCTCCGAGGTCTGGCTGTCGACGATCGAGCGTGCGAGCGAGACGACGACGTCGTTCGAGGAGCGCGCGAGCGCGGCATCCGCCATCTCGACCGCGCCCTGGTGGTGGGCGATCATGAGCTCGAGGAAGCGCCGTTCGGCGTCGATCCCGGTCAGGCCCCGCAGTTCTTCGACCTGGGCCGGCGTCGCGAGGCCGGGCATCGGCGCGCCCGGTTCATGAGCGGCGGGGTCGGTGGCGTGGGCGTCATGGCCGGACGCGCCGTCGGCCGCGGGCCGGGTCATCCACGTCATCGACGGCTCGCTGCCGGCCTGCGAGAGGCCCCACTCGGAGAGCCAGCCGTACATCTGCCCGGCCTGCTGGGCCTGCGTCGTCGCGATGTCGTAGCCGAGCAGGCGCACTTCGGAGTCGTCGGTCGCGTCGCGCACGATCATCGCGAGCTCGACGCCCTGCAGGTGGTGCACTTGCATGTCGCGGGCGAACCCCGCTTCGGCGCTCGTGTCGGTGGGCGTCGGCTCGGCGAGCGTCGAGAGTCGGCCGATCGAGAACGCGGCGATCGCGACGACGACGAGGGCGACGGATGCCACGACGATGACGGCGACCCGGCCGCCGCGCCGGGGCTCGGGGCTCGGGGCTTCGGTGCCGGCGGTCACGACACCTTGCCGGGCGCGTCGTATGCGCCCGTGCAGAGCGCGCCGGGCTCGGGCACATTCTGGCTCTTCCAGAACTCCTCGAAGAACGCGGGGATGCGCGTGTCGCCGGCATCGTCGACGGCGAGCTGCGTGTTCCAGCCGCTCAGCACGATCGGCGAGGGGAGGTCTTCGAAGGGAGAGAGCACGACGTACGTCGATGGCAGGTGCTTCTTGAGCGCATCGAGCTCGCCGGCGGGCAGCTCGGAGTCATAGGTCACCCAGATCGCGCCGTGCTCGAGCGAGTGCACGGCATTCTCGTTCGGCACGGGCTGCTCGTAGACGCCGCAGTTCAGCCACATCTGGTTGTGCTCGCCGCCCGCGGGCGGGGTCTGGGCGTAGTCGACGACGCCCTCGACGTGGCCGGCGGGGTTGTCGAACGTCTCCACACCCTCGATCTCGGTGCCGTCGCCGCCAGCGCTGTACGAGACCGGCTGCGGGGTCAGCACGATCGCCGCGATGAGCAGCCCGACGACCGCGACGCCGCCGACGACGGCCGACCAGATGCCGATGCGCCGATTGCGCTTGGCGCGAGCCTCGCGCTTCCTGAACTCCTCGAGCTTGCGCGCGCGCTCTTCGGCGCGCTGCTGCTTGATCGACAGCTGCTTCTTGACTGCGGGGGGAACGGGCGGGGTCGCGCTCACGCGTGGGCCTCTCTCGAAAGGTTGTCGTTTCAATCATACGAACGCATACGCTGGGAGAACACCCTGCTCGCGGCATCCGCTCGCCTCTTCTGCTCGCTGAGCCCGTCGAAGCGCAGGCCGCCCGTTCGAACGCCCTTCGACAGGCTCAGGGGGCGTAATAGGCAGGCTCAGGGGGCATAATAGGCAGGCTCGAGGGGCACAGTAGGATGGCCTCGCGATCCTCGCGCTGTGTTGTCGCCGCTGACGTCGACCGACCCCGCACGCCCGATCGTTCGCCGCTCTCGTCCGCCCACGAAGCGGACCGAGCCGACCAGCTAGGACACCAGCATGAAGTACGCAGAATCCATCGTCGATCTCGTCGGCGACACCCCGCTCGTGAAGCTGCAGCACGTCACGAAGGGGGTGACGGATGCCACGGTGCTGGTCAAGCTCGAATACCTGAACCCCGGCGGCTCATCGAAAGACCGCATCGCGGCTCGCATCATCGACGCGGCCGAACGCGAGGGCAAGCTGAAGCCCGGCGGCACGATCGTCGAACCGACCTCGGGCAACACCGGGGTGGGGCTCGCGCTCATCGCGCAGCAGCGCGGCTACCGCTGCGTGTTCGTGTGCCCCGACAAAGTCGGCGAAGACAAGCGCAACGTGCTCACGGCCTACGGCGCTGAGGTCGTCGTGACGCCGACCGCGGTCGCGCCCGACAGTCCCGAGTCGTACTACGGCGTCTCCGATCGGCTCGCCCGTGAGATCCCGGGGGCGTTCAAGCCCGACCAGTACTCCAACCCCAACGGGCCGCGCTCGCACTACGAGACCACCGGCCCCGAGATCTGGCGCGACACCGAGGGCAAGGTGACGCACTTCGTCGCCGGCGTGGGCACGGGCGGCACGATCACGGGAACCGGACGGTATCTGCGTGAGGTGTCCGAAGATCGCGTGCGCATCGTCGGCGCCGACCCTGACGGCTCGGTGTACTCGGGCGGCACCGGCCGGCCGTACCTCGTCGAGGGCGTCGGCGAAGACTTCTGGCCGACGGCGTACGACCCCGCGGTGCCGCATGAGATCATCGCCGTCTCAGACGCAGAGTCGTTCGACATGACCCGGCGGCTCGCTCGTGAAGAGGGCGTGCTCGTCGGCGGCTCGAGCGGCATGGCCGTAGTTGCGGCGCTCAAGGCCGCGGCATCCGCCGGCCCCGACGACGTGTTCGTGGTGCTGCTGCCCGACGGTGGTCGCGGGTACCTCGGCAAGATCTTCAACGACAAGTGGATGCGCGCCTACGGCTTCTCGAACGCGCCCGCCGGCCACACGATCGCCGAGCTGCTCGCGGCGAAGGCCGACCGCACGGCACCCCTCGTCTACGTGCACCCGAACGACACGGTGCGCGAGGCGATCGACCGCATGACCGAGACCGGGGTCTCGCAGTTGCTCGTGCTGACCGCCGAACCGCCCGTCGTGCTCGGCGAGGTGCTCGGTGCGCTGAATGAAGAGACGCTGCTCGACCTGGTGTTCTCAGGCCAGGTGAAGTTGACCGACAAGGTCTCGAGCGTGGTGGGCGACTCGCTGCCGCTCATCGGGGTGAATGAGCCCGTGGCATCCGCTCGCTCTGCGTTCGGGGCGGCGCCCGCGATGCTCGTGACCGATGGCGGCAAGGCGCTCGGCGTCATCACCCGCACCGACCTGCTCAGCTACCTCTCGGCCTGACGCGCTTTCTGCTTTTTTCAGGAAGTTCTCCGGCTGCTCCGGCAGACCGGCCACCGATCAAGTCCTCACCCTTCATTTCGACTAGAAAGCAGCGGCACGCTCATGAAAACTCCTGAAAACGGCGCGCCAGGGGCCCGCTTCGACACCCGCGCGATCCACGCCGGCCAGGAGTCCGATCCGACGACCGGCGCGGTCATTCCACCCATCTACGCGACGTCGACGTATGTGCAAGACGGCATCGGAGGCCTCCGCGGCGGCTACGAGTACTCGCGCGGCGGCAACCCGACCCGCACGGCCCTCGAGACCCAGCTCGCCGCGCTCGAGGGCGGCGTGCGCGGCCTGTCGTTCGCGTCGGGCCTCGCTGCCGAGGATGCCCTGCTGCGCACCGTGCTCGTGCCGGGCGATCACGTCGTCATCGGCAACGACGTCTACGGCGGCACTCACCGGCTCATCCGTCGCATCCACGGCGCATGGGGCGTGCGGCATACGACCGTCGACACGAGCGACCTCGATGCGGTGCGCGGGGCGATCGAGCCCGGCACAAAGGTGTTGTGGGTCGAGACGCCGTCGAACCCCCTCATGAAGATC
Source organism: Agromyces sp. Y575 (assembly GCF_059445445.1). NCBI lineage: Bacteria > Bacillati > Actinomycetota > Actinomycetes > Micrococcales > Microbacteriaceae > Agromyces > Agromyces sp. Y575. Next base: position 134,481 of record NZ_JCAIUI010000002.1, on the reverse strand, counting down.
TCGGATGTCGCGGCGCTCGCCGAGCTCGGTCGTGAGGCCGGCGTGCTCGTGGTCGTCGACAACACCTTCGCCTCACCGGCGCTGCAGCAGCCGCTCGCACTCGGCGCCGACATCGTCGTGCACTCGACGACGAAGTACCTCGGCGGCCACTCCGATGTCGTCGGCGGCGCGCTCGTGTTCGGCTCGGAGACGGGTGCCGGGCGAGCCGAGCTCGCCGACCTCGTCGAGCGGGTGACGTTCACGCAGTTCGCGGCGGGAGCGGTCTCGGGGCCGTTCGACGCGTTCCTCACCTCGCGGGGCATCAAGACCCTCGGCGTACGGATGCAGCGGCACAGCCAGAACGCCCTCGCGATCGCGCAGCGTCTCGAGGGTCACGCGGGCGTCGAGCGCGTGTACTATCCGGGGCTCGAGTCGCACCAAGGACACGAGCTCGCCGCCCGGCAGATGTCGGGCTTCGGCGGCATGCTGTCGATCGCGCTCACCGGCGGCGGCGAGGCGGCCAGACGGTTCGCGGAATCGACCGAGCTGTTCCAGCTCGCCGAGTCGCTCGGCGGCGTCGAGTCGCTCGTCAACTACCCCTCGGAGATGACGCACGCCTCGGTGAAGGGCACCGAGGCGGAGGTGCCCGAGTCGATCGTGCGTCTGTCGGTCGGCATCGAAGACGTCGCCGACCTGCTCGCCGATATCGACGGAGCGCTCGCGCGCCTGTAGGCCCACGCTGGTCGCGTAGCGCCCGCCTGTGGGCCCACGCAGGTCGAGTAGCGCCCGACGAAGGAGGACGCGTATCGAGACCCATCGCGGGTGGGTCTCGATACGCTCCTTCGTCGCTACTCGACCGGCGGTGGGCGACCGGCGGCCACGAATGCGAGTCAGTGGGCGTGCCCGTTTGCGGTGGGCGCGGATTACGGCCGCGCATGGGCCGCGCAGGGTTGGCAGTTTATCGACGTAGCATGTCCGGGCTGCCAGCGGTGACCGTCGGTGGGATGCCCCAGAATGTGCTGGTGACTTCGAATGATACTTCCGTGGCGGCCGGCACCGCAGCCGCCGTCGCAGGCGCTGTCGGCGCGCCAACCGGCGCCGCCTCGCCCCCGCAGGCGCATCGCGGCACCCTCGGTCTCGTGCAGGGCACGGCCCTGTACATCGCGAGCGTGCTGGGCACCGGCATCCTCGTGCTCCCGGGGCTCGCGGCTGCGGCGGCGGGCCCCGCGTCGATCGTCGCCGTGGCTGCAGTGCTCGTGCTCTCCATCCCGCTCGCCGGCACCTTCGCGGCGCTCGCCTCGCGCTACCCCGACGCGGGAGGGGTGGCCAGCTACGTGCGCCGTGCACTCGGCGGCACCGCTGCACGCATGGCCGGCTACTGGTTCTTCTTCGGTGTCTGCGTCGGCGCGCCCGTGCTCGCGATCCTCGGCGGCGAGTACGTCGTCGCCGTGCTCGGCGTCGACCGTGCAGCCGTGCCGATCATCGGCTTCGCGGTCTTCGTGCCGCCGTTCATCGCAAACTGGTTCGGCATCCGCGTCGCCGGCTGGGTGCAGTTCGTGCTCACCGGGCTGTTGATCACCGTCGTGGTCGGTGTCGTCGCCGTCACGTTCCCGGCGGTCGACGCGGCCAACTTCGAGCCGTTCCTGCCGAACGGCTGGGGCGGCGTCGGCATCGCGATCAGTCTCTTCGTGTGGGCGTTCGCCGGTTGGGAGGTCGGCACCCACCTCGCCGGTGAGTTCAAGAACCCACGGCGCACGATCCCACTCGCGACGGCGATCGCCGTCGTCGTGGTGGGCGCGGGCTACCTCGCACTGCAATTCGTCACCGTTGCAGTGCTCGGCGATCGTGCAGGCGAGGGGCAGGTGCCGCTGCTCGACCTCGTCGAGACGACCGCGCCCGGCATCGGGCCGGTGCTCGTCGCGATCATCGCGGCGATCGTCACGGTCGGCGTGATGAACGCGTACCTGCCGGCTTTCGGCAAGCTCGGTGCCGCGCTCGGTCGCGACGGGGACCTGCCGCGGTTCTTCGCGAAAGGCGCGGCCGACGGCGAGGTGCCGCGCCGAGCCCTCGCGCTCACGGGAGTGCTCATCGTCGTCTACTTCGGGCTCATGCTGCTCAACGACCTCGACCTCACGGGCTTCATCCTCATTCACACGAGCAACATGGTCGCGATCTACGCCGTGGGCATGCTCGCCGCGACCCTGCTGCTGCGCCGCTGGTCGTTCGGCTGGTGGCTCGCCGTCGTCGCGACCGTCATGACCGCCGGGCTCCTCGTGCTCGCCTGGGCGAACCTCGTCGTGCCGCTCGTGCTCGCCGTGGCCGCCGTCATCGTCACGGTGGTGCGCCGAGTGCGCACGCCGACGTCGCGCACGCCGAAGTCGCCCACGCCGACAATTGCAGAGGAACCACTGTGACCGACTACAGAGCCCACTTCGATGCCGATATCGCGTTCGTGAACGGGGGCGGCCTTCGCGCCGAGGCCTTCCGGCTCGACGTGCCGTCGGCCGAACTCACCGAGGGCCAGATCGGCGAGTTGCTCGTACGCCACCTCGGCCTCGCCCTCGTCGGCAGCATCGAACTCTCGAACCTCGCGATCGTCGAAGAGGCGCACCGCGGGTCTCGTGGCGTGGCCGATGCAGGCGTGCATGCGAGCGAGACGAGCGAGGCGGCATCCGCTGGGCTCGACGTCACGCAGCGCGGTCGTCTCGTCGACCTCAGCCACACGATCAGCGCCGGGCTCGTGACCTACCCCGGTCTTCCCGTACCGGTGATCACGCCGCACCTCACGCGCGAGGCGTCACGCGCGGTCTACGCGCCCGGCACCGAATTCGAGATCGACGTCATCGCGATGGCCGGCAACACGGGCACCTACCTCGACAGCCCGTTCCACCGCTACGACGGCGGCGGCGATCTCGCGAGCCTGTCGCTCGAAACGCTCGTCGGCGTGCCCGCCGAGGTCTTCGGGTTGACGGATGCCGCCGAGCGCGGCATCCCCGCCGAGGTCTTCTTCGACCGTGACCTCGCCGGCACGGCCGTGCTGCTGCACACCGGCTGGAGCCGTCACTTCGGGCGGCCCGAGTACGCGCACGGATCGCCGTTCCTCACCGAGGCGGGCGCCCGGCACCTCGCCGATGCCGGAGTCGCGATAGTCGGCATCGACTCCCTCAACATCGACGACACCGAGTCGGGGGGCGAGCGGCCGGCGCATTCGATTCTTCTCGCGGCGGGCATCCACGTGGTGGAACACCTCACCGCGCTGGCCGACGTGCCGCCGCGCGGGGCGCGGTTCACGGCGGTGCCGCCTCGCGTCGCAGGCTTCGGCACCTTCCCGGTTCGCGCGTTCGCTGAGTTGCCGCTGTCGTAGGTTTCGAGACGGCGCTGGCGCGCCTCCTCAACCCGCTCGGTGTTCATGTTGTGGTTTCGAGACGGCGCTGGCGCGCCTCCTCAACCCGCAGAAATCGCGAATCGGTCGAATCGAGCATGTCGGAGTGTTGGCACCGCCCCTCGAGTGCGTGAGGATGGACAGATGATCGCACCCGAGTATTCCCTCCGCGACGGCAACACCATCCCGGCACTCGGGCTCGGCACCTACGGTCTCAACGATCAAGCGGGCATCGACGCGATAACCGGGGCCATCGCCGATGGCTATCGCCTCATCGACACGGCGTACAACTACGGCAATGAAGAGGCCGTGGGCGAGGCGATCCGCCGCACCGACGTCGATCGCAGCGACCTCGAGATCACGACGAAGCTTCCCGGCCGTCATCACGGGTTCGACGAGACCATCGCGAGCTTCGAGCAGTCGCGTTCCCGCCTCGACCTCGACTGGGTCGACCTGTACCTCATCCACTGGCCGCTGCCGCGCATCGACAAGTACGTCGACAGCTGGCGAGCGATGATCTCGCTGCGCGAGAAGGGCCTCGTGCGCGCGATCGGCGTTTCGAACTTCACGCCGGCGCAACTCAGCCGCCTCATCGACGAGACGGGTGTCGTGCCGGTCGTCAATCAGGTCGAACTGCACCCCTACTTCCCCCAGCAGGAGTTGCGCGCCTTCCACGACGAGCACGAGATCCGCACCGAGAGCTGGAGCCCGCTCGCTCGCCGCACCGAACTCCTCGAGGAGCCGGTCGTCACGGCGATCGCCAGAGCGCATGGCGTCTCGCCGGCGCAGACGGTGCTGCGCTGGCACGTCGAGCTCGAGTCGGTACCGATTCCGAAATCGTCGGATGCCGCGCGCCGACGTGAGAACCTCGACGTCTTCGGGTTCACGCTCACGACAGAAGAGGTCGACGCCATCTCGTCGCTCTCGCGCGGGCGCATCTGGGGCGCAGACCCCGACACGCACGAAGAGCTCTGAGGTCGCCGCGCCTCTCGGCTTGAGTTCAAGCCCGCTTGAAGTCGTAGGCTCGACAGAGTGACCGAACCGACCGCTGAGACGCCAACACCGACCGCTGAGACGCCAACACCGACCTCGACCGACGATGCCGAGACCTCGCGGGGCGCATCAGCCGAGGCATCCGCCGCTGCAGTATCGCCGGTGCCTGCCGGCGGTCCGCTGGCGATGCCGTACCGCTGGCTCTCGATCGGCATGTTCTCGCTGATCTTCCTCGCGGCGTTCGAGGCGATGGCGGTCACGACCATCATGCCGCTCGTCGCCGAGCAGCTCGACGGCGAGTCGCTCTTCGCGCTCGCGTTCGCAGTGCCGCTCGCTGCCGGCATCATCGGCATGGTGCTCGCGGGCAACTGGACCGACCGGTCGGGGCCGATCCCGTCGCTCGTCACCGCGGCCGTGCTGTTCGTGCTCGGCCTCGTGATCGCGGGCACCGCCGTGAACATGGAAGTGTTCGTCGTCGGGCGCTTCGTGCACGGACTCGCTGGCGCCGCCGTCATCGTGCCCCTCTACGTCATTGTCGGTCGGGTCTACCCCGAGGAGCTGCGGGCGCGGGTCTTCGCGGGCTTCGCTGCAGCGTGGGTCATTCCGTCGATCGTGGGGCCGGCGCTCGCCGGCGTCGTCGCGGAAGCCACCAGCTGGCACTGGGTGTTCCTCGGCGTGATCGTGCTGATCGTGCCGGCAGCCGCGATGATGCTGCGGCCGATGCTCCGTGTGCGCGACCAGGTGCAGGGCGACACGTCGGTGCGCTGGAGCCTCGGGCGCGTTGGCTGGGCGGTGCTCACCGCCGCGGCCGCGCTCGCCCTGTCGCTCTCGAAGGAGGTCGGGGAGCCGTGGCGCTGGGTCATCGCCGTCGTTGCCATCGTGCTCGTCGCCGTGGCCGTACGACCGCTGCTGCCCGCCGGCACGTTGCGTGCCGCGCGCGGCATGCCGGCGACTGTGCTGCTCCGGCTCATCGTCGCCGGTGCGTTCTTCGGCTCCGAGATCTACCTGCCGTACCTCTTCATCGAGCGATACGACTTCTCACCCAGCCTCGCCGGGGCGGTGCTCACCGGCGCGGGCGTCAGCTGGGCTGCCGCGTCGTGGCTGCAGGGCCGACTCGGCGACCGTGTGTCGAACACGCAGGCGGTACAGATCGGTGCCGCGCTGCTCACGGTGTCGCTGGCGATCGTGCTGCTCGTCGCGGCATTCACCCTCACGCCCGCGATCGCATTCGTCGCGTGGACCTTCGCGGGCGGCGCCATGGGCTTCATGTATCCGCGATTCTCGGTGGCGGTGTTGAAGCTCTCGCCGGTCTCGGCGCAGGGGTTCAACAGCGCGGCGCTGTCGATCGGCGAGTCGCTCGGGGCATCCGTCGCCCTCGCCGTCACCGCTCTCGTTGCGAGCGCGGTCGTGGGAGGGGCGTTCACGGCCGAGTTCGCCGTGACCGTCGTGATCGCGCTTGTGGCGGTGGTGCTCGCGTCGCGCGTGAAGCCCCGCGGCGGGGCGGCCGTCGGCGTCTGAATGGTCATCGCGAGCTCGGATCGAACGCCGTCGCAGCGCGTATGACGTGACCTCGTGTCGCCGTGACACCCCCATGTGACTGTCACACGATCCGCAATGCGCGGGAACCGGCGCGCGCGTGCATAATGGAACCGCCGCCGATGTGAACGTGCACATTGGGGTGAACGGTCTGGTTGTGATTCCTGAGACTCCCAAAGGGCGGGCGCCCAGCATCCGCGATGTGGCGCGCCTCGCCGAGGTCTCGCATCAGACCGTCTCCCGGGTGCTGAACGACCACCCGAGCATCCGGCCCGAGACCAAAGAGCGCGTGCTGGCCGCGATGGAGACGCTGCAGTACCGGCCGAATCGCGCTGCGCGGGCGCTCGTCACGAGCCGCTCGCACACGATCGGCGTGCTCGCCGCCCGGAGCAGCGAGTATGGTCCGGCGACGAGCATCGCGGCGATCGAAGACGCGGCGCGCGAGCACGGCTACTACGTGAACACCGCGAACCTCACCGAGGCCACGCCCGAGGGCATCGCCGACGCGCTCGAGCACCTCATGCTGCAGGCGATCGAGGGGCTCGTCGTCATCGCCCCGCAGGTGCGAGTCTTCGACGTGCTCGCCACCTCGCCCATCGGGGTGCCGTTCGTGAGCCTCCAATCCACCGGGCGCAGCGATCATCTCGCTCTCTCGGTCGACCAGGTCACGGGTGCGCGCCGCGCCACGCAGCACCTCGTGAGCCTCGGACACCGCGAGATCGTGCACCTGGCCGGTCCGCAGGACTGGATCGAAGCCGAGGCCCGCATGCGTGGCTTCCTCGACGCGATCGATGATGCCGACCTCACGCTGCACCCGCCGATCCTCGGTGATTGGAGCGCCGACTTCGGCTACTTCGCCGGCCGCGAGCTCAGCCGGCACCTCGACTTCACCGCGGTGTTCGCGGCGAACGATGTGATGGCGATCGGCCTCATGCACGCGTTCCGCGATGTCGGCCTCGACGTGCCGGGGGAGGTCAGCGTGGTCGGCTTCGACGACATTCCGGTGGCCCAGCACGTCTGGCCGCCGCTCACGACGGTGCACCAGGACTTTCACGAGATCGGGCGCCGCGCCGTGGCGCTGCTCCTGAACCAGGTGCACGGGCGCGAGGTGGCCGAGGTCGAGGAGATCGTACCGAGGCTCGTCACGCGAGGGTCGACGGCGGAGGCATCCGGTCGGCGCCCTCGTTATGCAAGCGTGACTGGCTCGGCTTGACAGGGAGGAATCTCAGATGCACCATAGGGATCGATGTGAACGGTCACACGTGATCGCACGCAGATACCGCCCCGAACGAATGACATCGAGGTTGCACGTGAACGAGTCGCCGACGACGCCCCTTGCGGAACCCCGCGAGCGTGGATCGGTCGAAGCCATGCCCGCGGGCCGGTCCGCACGTCGCCGACCCGCCACAGGAGACGCCCGATGAGCCCGCAGCCCATTCTCGAGATGCGCTCCATCACCAAGGAGTTCCCGGGCGTCAAGGCGCTTGCGGATGTCTCGCTCACGGTGATGCCCGCCGAGATCCACGCGATCTGCGGTGAGAACGGCGCCGGCAAGTCCACCCTCATGAAGGTGCTCTCCGGGGTCTACCCGCACGGCACCTACACCGGGCAGATCATCTTCCGCGGCGAGGAGGTGCAGTTCAAGGACATCCGCCAGAGCGAACAGGCCGGCATCGCGATCATCCACCAGGAGCTCGCGCTCATTCCCGAGCTGTCGATCACCGAGAACATCTTCCTCGGCAACGAGATCAACCACGGCGGTCGCATCGACTGGCGCGCCGCGAAGGTGCGGGCCATCGACTTGCTCGCGCGCGTCGGCCTCGCCGAAGACCCGGACACGCAGATCAAGCACCTCGGCGTCGGCAAGCAGCAACTCGTCGAGATCGCCAAGGCGCTCGCGAAAGACGTGAAGCTCCTGATCCTCGACGAGCCCACCGCCGCCCTCAACGAAGACGACTCGCAGCACCTGCTCGACCTGATCCGCGGCCTCAAGGGCAAGGGCATCACCTCGATCATGATCTCGCACAAGCTCAACGAGATCGAAGAGGTCGCCGACGAGATCACGATCATTCGCGATGGCCACGCGATCGAGACGCTCGACGTCAGTTCCGGCGGGGTCGACGAAGACCGCATCATCCGCGGCATGGTCGGCCGCTCGCTCGAAAGCCGCTTCCCCGACCGCACGCCGCACATCGGCGAGGTGTTCTTCGAGGTCAAGGACTGGACGATCCAGCACCCGCAGGTGCCCGAGCGGCTCGTCGCCAAGGGATCGAACCTGAACGTACGCCGCGGCGAGATCGTCGGGCTCGCCGGGCTCATGGGTGCCGGTCGCACCGAACTCGCGATGAGCATCTTCGGCCGCTCCTACGGCAACTACCTCTCGGGCACGATCGTGAAAGACGGCAAGGAGATCGTGCTGAAAGACGTCGAGTCGGCGATCAACCACGGCCTCGCTTACGTCAGCGAAGACCGCAAGCAGCTCGGGCTGAACCTGCTCGACACGGTCAAGCGCTCGATCGTCGCCGCGAAGCTCTCGAAGATCGCCAAGCGAGGCGTGATCGACGAGTCGCAGGAGTTCGGCATCGCCGAGGACTACCGCAAGCAGTTGCGCATCAAGACGCCGAGCGTCGATGTGGGTGTCTCGAAGCTCTCGGGCGGCAACCAGCAGAAGGTCGTGCTCGCGAAATGGATGTTCACCGACCCCGACCTGCTGATCCTCGATGAACCGACGCGCGGCATCGACGTCGGCGCCAAGTACGAGATCTACACGATCATCCAGGCGCTCGCCGCGCAAGGCAAGGGCGTGATCCTCATCTCGAGCGAGCTGCCCGAACTGCTCGGCATCGCCGACCGCATCTACACGGTGTTCGAAGGTCAGATCACCGACAATATCCCCGCATCCGAAGCCAACCCCGAGGCGCTCATGCGCAGCATGACCTCGACGAAGAAGAAGGCGAACGCATGAGCACGACGGCGAACGACCCGACCGCCCAGAAGAAGGGCGGGTTCTCCGACATCCGCAAGATCTTCGGAGGCGGCCAGTCGAGCCTCCGCCAGTTCGGCATCCTCGGCAGCCTCATCCTCATCATCGTGATCTTCCAGATCTGGACGGGCGGGCTGACGCTCTCGCCGACGAACCTCATCAACGTCGTCAACCAGTACTCCTACATCCTGATCCTCGCGATCGGCATGGTGATGGTCATCATCATGGGCCACATCGATCTCTCGGTCGGGTCGGTCGCCGCCTTCACCGGCATCATCGTGGCGAAGTCGATGGCGGAGTGGAACTTCCCGTGGCCGCTCGCGATTCTGCTCGGCATCGCCGTCGGGGCGGCGATCGGCGCCTGGCAGGGATTCTGGGTGGCGTTCGTCGGCGTGCCGGCATTCATCGTGACCCTGGCCGGCATGCTCATCTTCCGTGGCGGCAACCAGTTCATCGGGCAGTCGACGACGACGCCGGTGCCGCCGGAGTTCGGCCAGATCGGTGCCGGCTACCTGCCCGAGCTCGCGCTGCCCCTGAACTTCAACGTGCTGACGATGCTGCTCGGCGTCATCGGTGCCGGCTGGATCGTCTGGAACGAGATCCACATGCGCCGGGTGCAGAAGAAGCTGGGCTCCGACTCGGCGCCGGTCTGGGTGAGCGTCGTGAAGGTCATCGTGCTCGCCGGCGTGCTGCTCTGGGCGGCGTGGCTGTTCGCCACGGGACGCCCCGGCACGAGCTTCCCGATCTCGGGCATCATCCTCGTGGTGCTCGTCATCCTGTACTCCTTCATCACCCGCAACACGATCTTCGGCCGACACATCTACGCGGTCGGCGGCAATCGCCTCGCCGCGACGCTCTCGGGTGTCAAGGACCGACGCGTCGACTTCTTCGTCATGATGAACATGTCGGTGCTCGCCGCGCTCGCGGGCATGATCTTCGTCGCCCGTTCGACGGCCTCGGGCCCGCAAGACGGCAACGGCTGGGAGCTCGACGCGATCGCCGCGGTCTTCATCGGCGGCGCGGCCGTCTCGGGCGGCATCGGCACCGTGATCGGCTCGATCGTCGGTGGTCTCGTGATGGCGTTCCTCAACAACGGCCTGCAACTCATCGGTGCCGGCGCCGACGTCGTGCAGATCATCAAGGGGCTCGTGCTCCTCCTCGCCGTCGCGGTCGACGTGTGGAGCAAGCGCCAGGGCCGCCCGTCGATCCTCGGCATCTGGTCGACGCGGCGCAAGGCGCGGCTCGAGACGCAGGCACCGGACGAGGCGCCGACGGTCGCCCCGACAGGGCCGTCCAACGTGTCGTCGCGGCCCGAGGACCTTTCACGGCGCTGAGGTCACCGCCGCGGCATCCGCTCATTCGTCACCGTCCAAGAGAAGTCCGACAATCCCAATCAGAAAGTGAATGATCAATGAAGAAAATCACTCTTGCGGCTACCGCCCTCGCTGCGGTCGCTGCACTCGCCCTCGCGGGTTGCGCGGGTGGCGACCGTGGCGGCGACACGGGCGAAGCGTCCGACGCTGCCGGTTTCGCAGCCGATTCGACGATCGGTGTCGCACTGCCCGACAAGACGTCGGAGAACTGGGTACTGGCCGGCGGCCTGTTCGAAGACGGACTGAAAGAGGCCGGCTTCAAGGGCGACGTGCAGTACGCGCCCGCCTCGAACACCGTCGCCGAGCAGCAGAACCAGATCTCGGCCATGGTCACCAACGGTGCGAAGGTCATCGTCATCGGTGCGAAGGACGGCAAGCAGCTCGGAACGCAGCTGCAGCAGGCTGCCGACGCCGGCGTCACGATCATCGCCTACGACCGTCTGATCGAGAACACGCCGAACGTCGACTACTACGTCGCGTTCGACAACTTCAAGGTCGGCCAGCTGCAGGGCGAGGCGCTCCTCGACGGTCTCGAGCAGCGCTCGGGCCACGGGGCTCCGTGGAACATCGAACTGTTCTCGGGCTCGCCTGACGACGCCAACGCCGCCGTGTTCTTCAACGGCGCCATGGAGGTTCTCCAGCCGAAGATCGACGACGGCACCCTCGTCGTCGCCTCGGGCCAGACCGACATCGCCCAGACGGCGACGCAGGGCTGGGAAGCCGAGAACGCCCAGAGCCGCATGGACTCGATCCTGACCTCGACGTACGGGACCGCCGCCATCGACGGTGTGCTCTCGCCGAACGACACGCTCGCTCGCGCGATCATCACGTCGGTGAATCAGGCCGGCAAGGACATCGCGACCATCACGGTCACCGGTCAGGACTCCGAGGTCGAGTCGGTCAAGTCGATCATGGCCGGGGAGCAGTTCTCGACCATCAACAAGGACACGACCCTCCTCGTGGAGCAGACGATCAAGATGATCCAGCAGCTCCAGAAGGGCGAAGAGGTCGAGGTCAACGACACCGAGCAGTACGACAACGGCGAGAAGATCGTTCCCGCCTTCCTGCTCGCGCCGGTCATCGTGACGAAGGAGAACGCGGCTGACGCATACGCCAACAACCCGAACCTCCTCGAGATCGTGAACGCGGCGGGCTAGTCACCCCACGCACGTCGGCCCTCGCCCCTTCGGGAGCGGGGGCCTTCGTCGTGCCACGGGTGCTTCGTGTCACGGATGTTGCGTGGTGGTGGGTGCTGTGGTGGGTGCGGATGCTGCGTGGTGGCGGGTGCTGTGTGGTGATGTTGCGTGGTGGCGGGTGCTGTGTGGTGATGTTGCGTGGTGGCGGGTGCTGTGGTGGGTGCGGATGCTGCGTGGCGGGTGCTGTGGTGATGTTGCGTGGTGGCGGGTGCTGTGGTGGGTGCGGATGCTGCGTGGTGGCGGTTCGTCTTGACGCGGCCCGGAGCGACCGTGCACAACTCCGGAGCAGGCGTGCCGACACGCCGTCAACGGGTCACGACTCGCCGGGCGAGGCATCCGTGGTCCGGAATTGTGCACGGCAGGGCGGCCGGATGCCGCGGCATCCGCTCACCTGAGTCGGAATCGGGCAGCGTGAGCCGAGGTTTTGCAGCGGTCGTCGTGAGCGCTAACATAGGGCTTCGTTAGCGCTAACGTAATCGACGAAGGAGTCTCTATGAGCGGCACGGCGCCCGAGTTCGCGCGCGAGGTCCAGGCCGCGATTACGCGGATTCGCGACGATGTCTCCGCGCTGCACGGCGAATTGACCCGCTACGGACTCGTCGTCTGGACGGGCGGCAACGTCTCGGGCCGGGTGCCGGGCGCCGACCTCTTCGTGATCAAGCCCTCTGGCGTCTCGTACGACGAGCTCGCCCCCGAGAACATGATCCTCTGCGACCTCGACGGCAACGTGATCCCGGGCACGCCCGGCTCCGACCGAAGCCCGTCGAGCGACACGGCGGCGCACGCGTACGTGTACCGGCATATGCCAGAGGTCGGCGGCGTCGTGCACACCCACTCGACCTTCGCCGTCGCGTGGGCGGCGCGCGGCGAAGAGATCCCGTGCGTCATCACGGCGATGGCCGACGAGTTCGGCGGGCCGATCCCGGTGGGCCCGTTCGCGATCATCGGCGACGACTCGATCGGCCGCGGCATCGTCGAGACCCTCGCGGGGCACCGTTCTCCTGCCGTGCTGATGGCGAACCACGGTCCGTTCACCATCGGAGCGAACGCGAAGGCCGCGGTCAAGGCTGCCGTCATGGTCGAGGATGTCGCGCGCAGTGTGCACTTCGCCCGCGAGGCGGGGCCGCTCATCCCGATTCCGCAGGACGCGATCGACCGCCTCTACGACCGGTATCAGAACGTGTACGGGCAGGCCGGGGATGCCCGTCCAGAAGGCGCAGCCGGGCAGGCCGGGGATGCCCGTCGAGCAGGCGCAGCCGGGCAGGCCGGGGATGCCCGTCGAGCAGGCGCAGCCGGGCAGGCCGGGGATGCCCGTCCAGAAGGCGCAGCCGGGGATGCCGGGGATGCCCGTCCAGGAGGCGCAGCCGGGCAGACCGGCACATCCGCGCAGGCGGGGGATGCGCGCTGATGGCCGAGCCGACGAACCAGCGGGCCCGTGCCGATGCGGCCGCGGCGATCCTCGAGGGACGCACCTCGCTCGGCATCGAGCTCGGTTCGACCCGCATCAAGGCGTGCCTGGTCGGCGAGGATCCGACCGTCGTGCTCGCCATCGGGAGCCACGAGTGGGAGAACCGCTTCGTCGACCGCGTCTGGACCTATTCGCTCGAAGACGTCTGGTCGGGCTTGCAGGCGGCGTACGCAGACCTCGTCGCCGACGTGCGAGCCCGTTACGACGTGGTGCCGCAGACCTTCGGCGCCATCGGCATCTCGGCGATGATGCACGGCTATCTCGCGTTCGATTCGAACGACGAGCTGCTCGTGCCGTTCCGTACATGGCGCAACACGTCGACCGGGCCGGCGGCCGCCGAGCTGAGCGAGCGGTTCGGGCTCAACATTCCGCTGAGATGGTCGATCGCCCACCTGCAGCAGGCGATCATCGACGAGGAGCCGCACGTTCCCGCGATCAGCTTCCTCACCACTCTCGCCGGATACGTGCACTGGCGGCTCACCGGCCGGAAGGCGATCGGCGTCGGCGATGCATCCGGGATGTTCCCGATCGATTCCGGGGCGCTCGACTACGATGAGCGGCTCCTCGCGAACTTCGACGAATTCGTCGCCGAGCGGGCGCCCGGCATGCGCGTGGCCGAGCTGCTGCCGGAGGTACTCGTCGCCGGACGCGAGGCCGGACGGCTCACTGCCGAGGGCGCGGCGCTCCTCGACTCCTCGGGAAGCCTGCAGCCGGGTGCGCCGCTGTGCCCTCCTGAGGGCGACGCCGGCACTGGCATGGTCGCGACGTGTTCGGTTGCGCCGCGGACGGGCAATGTCAGCGCAGGCACGAGCATCTTCGCGATGGTCGTGCTGGAACGACCACTCCAGCACGCGCACCACGAACTCGACGTGGTCACGACTCCGGCCGGCGATCCCGTCGCCATGGTGCACTGCAACAACGGCGCGAGCGAGTTGGCGGCCTGGGTCGGCCTGTTCACCCGATTCGCCGCGGCATCCGGGGCTGAAGCGCACACCGACGCCGTCTTCGAGGTGCTCTTCCGGGAGGCGCTCGATGGCGAGGCCGACGCCGGCGGGGTGCTCGCCTACAACCACTTGGCCGGGGAGCCGATCGCCGGGCTCACGGAGGGCCGGCCCCTCGTCGTGCGCACTCCCGACAGTCGGCTCACGCTCGCCAACTTCATGCGCGCGCAGCTGTACGGCGTCTTCGGAACCCTCAGCCTCGGCATGCGCGTGCTCGTCGGTGAAGACGTCGCCATCGAGCGGATGTTCGCTCACGGTGGCATCTTCCGTACGGCCGGTGTCGCCCAGCGGTTGCTCGCCGGCGCACTCGACGCCCCGGTCGCCGTCGGCGAGACCGCCTCGGAAGGCGGTGCATGGGGGATCGCCGTGCTCGCTTCATATCTCTCGGCTGCGCCCGACGCCGACCTCGGCGCCTACCTCGCCCAGAGCGTCTTCGCCCGGGCCGAGTTCGACACCGTGACGCCCGTCGCGGAGGACGTGGCCGGCTTCGCGGTGTTCCTCGACCGATACCGAGCGGGCCTCTCGGCCGAGGCCGCCGCCGTCGAAGCACTCTGACCCCGGCGCATCCGAATCCAACGAACCGACACAGGAAGACGACACATGACCCGCTCGCCCCTCACCACCTCCCTCGACGAGTACGAGGTCTGGTTCCTCACCGGGAGCCAGGGCCTCTACGGCGAGGAGACGCTCGCCCAGGTGGCCGAGCAGTCGCGCGCGATCGCCGACGAACTCGGCACGGGCGTTCCGGTGAAGGTCGTCTGGAAGCCGGTACTCACCGACTCGGATGCGATCCGCCGCCTCGCGCTCGAGGTCAATGCAGTCGACAACGTCATCGGTGTCATCGCCTGGATGCACACCTTCAGCCCGGCCAAGATGTGGATCGCCGGCCTCAACGCACTGGCGAAGCCGCTGCTGCACCTGCACACCCAGGCCAACGTCGAGCTGCCGTGGGGCGAGATCGACTTCGACTTCATGAACCTCAACCAGGCCGCTCACGGCGACCGCGAATTCGGCTACATCCAGACCCGCCTCGGCATCGCCCGCAAGACGGTCGTCGGCCACGTGTCGAACCCCACCGTGCAGCAGCAGGTGGAGACCTGGCAGCGCGCAGCGGCCGGTTGGGCGGCATCGCGCACCCTCAAGCTCGCCCGCTTCGGCGACAACATGCGCTACGTCGCCGTGACCGAGGGCGACAAGACCGAGGCCGAGCTGCGCTTCGGTGTGCAGGTCAACACCTGGGGCGTCAACGAACTGGCGGATGCCGTTGCCGCGGCATCCGAGACGGCCATCGACGCCCTCGTGACCGAATACGAGGAGCTCTACGAGGTCGTCCCCGAGCTGCGTGCCGGTGGCGACCGCCACCAGAGTCTGCGCGACGGCGCCGCCATCGAGATCGGACTGCGTTCCTTCCTCGAGGAGGGCGGGTTCGGGGCCTTCACCACGAGCTTCGAAGACCTCGGCGCCCTCAAGCAGCTTCCAGGCCTCGCCGTGCAGCGTCTCATGGCCGATGGCTACGGCTTCGGCGCGGAGGGCGATTGGAAGACGGCCATCCTCGTGCGCATCGCGAACGTCATGGGTGCAGGCCTGCCCGGCGGCGCGAGTCTCATGGAGGACTACACCTACGACCTCGTGCCCGGGCAGGAGCGAATCCTCGGCGCGCACATGCTCGAGGTGAGCCCGTCGCTGACGACGTCGAAGCCGACGCTCGAGATCCACGAGCTCGGCATCGGCGGCAAGGACGACCCCGTGCGCCTCGTCTTCACTGCCGACCCCGGCCCGGCCGTCGTCGTGGCGCTCTCCGACATGCGCGACCGCTTCCGCCTCACGGCGAACGTGGTCGAGAACGTGTCGGCGCCCGATCTGCCGAAACTGCCCGTCGGGCGCGCCGTCTGGAAGCCGGCGCCCGACTTCGCCACGAGCGCCGCATGCTGGCTGACCGCCGGTGCCGCGCACCACACCGTCATGTCGACCGCTGTGGGCGTCGACGTGTTCCGTGACTTCGCCGAGATCGCTCGCACCGAGCTGCTCGTGATCGATGAGACCACCACCCAGCGCGATTTCGCGCGCGAGGTGCGTTGGAACCAGGCGTACTACCGCCTGGCGCAAGGACTGTGACGAAGCACAGCCGATTCACACAACTGAACACCCGCCGTACGGTCGCTTCGGCCGTCGGCAGCGGATTCGATGCTTCATGGACGACATCGAAGCCGCACACCGCCCAGGTGAACAACGACGTCCATCAGTGAAAGGAAACACAGTGAAGACCACCAAGAAGGTTCTTCTCGCAACGCTGGCAGCGGGCTCGATGCTCGCGCTCGCGGCCTGCTCCGGCGGATCCGGGGACAACGCGGGCGACGGGGGCGGCGACGGCGGCCTCATCGGCGTCGCGATGCCCACCAAGAGCTCCGAACGCTGGATCCAGGACGGCAACGCCGTCAAGGAGCAGCTCGAGGAGCAGGGCTTCAAGGTCGACCTCCAGTACGCGGAGGATGACATCCCCACGCAGGTCTCGCAGATCGAGAACATGATCACCAAGGGCGCGGAGGCCTTGATCATCGCCTCGATCGACGGCACGACCCTCACGCAGGTGCTGCAGGATGCGGCTGACGCCGACATCCCGATCATCGCCTACGATCGCCTCATCCGCGACAGCGAGAACGTCGACTACTACGCCTCGTTCGACAACTACAAGGTCGGTGTGCAGCAGGCCACCTCGCTGCTCAGCGGTCTCGGCCTGACGGACCTCGAGGGCGAGCCGGTCGACGGTGCTCCCGCCGGCCCGTTCAACATCGAGCTGTTCGCCGGTTCGCCGGATGACAACAACGCCACGTTCTTCTGGGACGGCGCGATCGACACCCTGCAGCCCCTCATCGACGACGGAACGCTCGTCGTCAAGAGCGGCCAGACCGACTTCGAGCAGGCGGCGACGCTGCGCTGGGACGGCGAGGTCGCCCAGAGCCGCATGGAGGACATCCTCACGAAGAGCTACTCCGACGGCTCCAAGGTGAACGCGGTGCTCTCGCCCTACGACGGCCTGTCGCGTGGCATCATCTCGGCTCTGACGGACGCGGGATACACCGTGGGCGCCGAATGGCCGATCATCTCCGGCCAGGACGCCGAGCTCGACTCGGTCAAAGCCATCAACTCCGGCGAGCAGTACGCCACCATCTTCAAGGACACCCGCAAGCTCGCGGTCGTGGCCGTGGACATGGCGACCGCCTTGCTCAACGGTGAAGAGCCCGAGGTGAACAACACCGAGGACTACGACAACGGCAAGAAGGTCGTTCCGTCGTACCTGCTCGAGTCGCAGATCGTCGTCAAGGACAACATCAACGAGATCCTCGTCGACAGCGGCTACTGGACCGAAGAAGACATCACGGGCTGATCGCCCGGTCTTGCCGATCACGCGCTGATCGACGGTCGCGTGCCGGGGCCCGGTGGCGAGTACTCTCGCACCAAGCCCCGGCACGCGGACGCCTCTGAGCAGTCCAGGCATCCGTCAAGGAAGCAGGAGAATCAATGACGAACATTCTCGAGATGCGCAGCATCACGAAGACTTTCCCCGGGGTGAAGGCACTCTCGGACGTGACGCTCGAGGTCGCGCGCGGCGAGGTGCACGCCATCTGCGGCGAGAACGGCGCCGGCAAGTCCACCCTCATGAAGGTGCTCTCGGGCGTGTACGGCCACGGTACCTATGAAGGAGACATCGTCTTCGAAGACGAGGTGGTCGAGTTCAAGGAGATCACCGATAGCGAAGCCAAGGGCATCGTCATCATCCACCAGGAGCTCGCCCTCAGTCCCTTCCTGTCGATCGCCGAGAACATCTTCCTCAACAACGAGGTCAAGGGTCGCGGCGGGCTCATCGACTGGAACAAGACGAACCACGAAGCTCAGACGCTGCTGCACCGCGTCGGCCTCCGCGACAACCCGACGACGAAGATCATGAACATCGGGGTCGGCAAGCAGCAGTTGGTGGAGATCGCCAAGGCGCTCTCGAAGCGCGTGAAGCTGCTCATCCTCGACGAGCCGACCGCGGCGCTGAACGACGAGGACTCCGATCACCTGCTCGACCTGATCCTGCACCTCAAAGAGCAGGGCATCACGTCGATCATCATCAGCCACAAGCTCAACGAGATCAAGAAGATCGCCGACACGGTCACGGTCATCCGCGACGGCAAGACGATCGAGACCATCTCCAAGGCGGATGTCTCGGAAGAGCGCATCATCAAAGACATGGTGGGCCGCGACCTCGAGCACCGCTACCCCGAGCACACGCCGAACATCGGCGAAGAGCTGCTGCGGGTCGAGGACTGGACGGCGCACCACCCCCAGGACACCTCGCGCGTGATGGTCGACAACGTGAGCATCAATGTGCGCGCCGGCGAGATCGTCGGCATCGCCGGCCTCATGGGCGCCGGTCGCACCGAGTTCGCGATGAGCTTGTTCGGCCAGAGCTACGGATCGCGCATCTCGGGCAAGGTCTTCAAGCGCGGCCAGGAGATCAAGACGCGCACCGTGTCGGAGGCGATCGGCAACGGCATCGCCTACGCCACCGAGGACCGCAAGACCTTCGGTCTCAACCTCATCGACGACATCAAGCGCAACATCTCGATGGCGTCGCTCGGCAAACTCGAGAAGTTCGGCCTCGTGCACGACAACGAGGAGTTCAAGGTCGCCAACGAGTACCGCACCTCGATGAACATCAAGGCGCCGAGCGTGCTCGTGAAGACCGGCAAGCTCTCGGGCGGCAACCAGCAGAAGGTCGTGCTGTCGAAGTGGATCTACTCCGATCCCGATGTGCTCATCCTCGATGAGCCGACTCGCGGCATCGACGTCGGCGCGAAGTACGAGATCTACACGATCATCAACCGGCTGGCGGCAGCGGGCAAGGGCGTCATCGTGATCTCCTCCGAGCTGCCCGAGCTGCTCGGCATCTGCGACCGCATCTACGCCCTCTCCGAAGGACGCATCACGGGCGAGCTTCCCATCGAGGAAGCGAGCCCCGAATCGGTTCTCAAGCTCATGACCATGGAGAAGCCCCGCTAGCGCCGACGCTCGCGGCCTTTCCTTCCAGCCCCTCAGAGGAGACAAAATGTCAGACCCAACGCCGACCCAGACGGAGTCCGAGGCCGTCGGCGGCAACATCAATCCGGTCGAGAACAAATTCACCGACCGCCTGAGTCACATCCTGTCGGACCTCGGCAAGAACGGCATCTTCATCGCCCTCATCATCGTGGTGGTGCTGTTCTCCTTCCTGACCGACGGCATCCTGCTGCGACCGCAGAACATCTCGAACCTGATCGTGCAGAACGGCTACATCCTGGTTCTTGCGATCGGCATGGTGATGGTCATCATCGCCGGTCACATCGACCTGTCAGTGGGATCGGTCGCCGCCTTCGTGGGCGCCTGCTCCGGCCTCTTCGCCGTGACGTGGGGCCTCCCGTGGTGGCTCGCCGTCATCCTCTCTCTCGCGATCGGCGCCCTCGTCGGCGTCTGGCAGGGATTCTGGATCGCTTACGTCGGCATACCCGCGTTCATCGTGACGCTGGCCGGCATGCTCATCTTCCGTGGTCTCGCGCTCGTGGTGCTCGGCAACGCCAACATCGGCTCCTTCCCGGCGGAGTACCGCGCCCTCGGCAACGGCTTCGTCAACGGCATCTTCGGCGAGTCCGATCCCGACATCTTCACCCTCGGCATCGGCGTCATCGCCATCCTCGCGCTCATCGTGCAGCAGGCGCGCACTCGCCGCGGACGCCAGAAGTACGGCCAGGATGTCGAGCCCATCGTGTGGTTCGTCACGAAGCTCGTGCTCGTCTCGCTGGCCATCGGTTTCTTCGTCTACGCCCTCGCCTCGTACAAGGGCATCCCGGTGACGCTCATCATCCTGGCGGTGCTCGTGATGGTCTACGGCGTCGTGATGAACCGCTCGGTCTTCGGCCGCCACATCTACGCCATCGGCGGCAACCGTCACGCGGCCGAACTCTCAGGCATCAAGACCCGCCGTGTGGACTTCTGGCTGTTCGTCAACATGGGCTTCCTCGCCGCACTAGCCGGTCTCATCTTCACCGCCCGCCTCAACCTCGCCGGCCCGAAGGCCGGTGACGGCTTCGAACTCGAGGCCATCTCCGCCGCCTTCATCGGTGGAGCAGCGGTGCAGGGTGGCGTCGGCACGATCGGCGGCGCGATCATCGGTGGTCTCATCATCGGCGTGCTGAACAACGGCATGTCGATCATGGGCATCGGCATCGAGTGGCAGCAGGCGGTCAAAGGTCTCGTGCTGCTGCTCGCCGTCGCGTTCGACGTGTACAACAAGCGCCGCTCCGGCGGCGCGTAGATCCCGCGTGGTGGGGGAGAGGGATGCGATGACGGATGCACCTGCGCCCGCGCCTTCCGCCGCGGCATCCGCACGCCGTGATCAGCCGGCCACGATGTTCGACGTCGCCAAGCTCGCGGGCGTCTCGCACCAGACCGTCTCGCGGGTGCTCAACGACCTGCCTGGCGTGAGGGCCTCGACCCGCACGCGAGTGCAGCAGGCGATGGGCGAGCTGTCGTACACGCCATCGCCGGCCGCACGCACTCTGGCATCCCGCCGTTCCCAGACGATCGGCCTCATCACGGCCGGCCGGCCGGACTACGGGCCGTCGAACGCAGCGCTCGGCTTCAACGAGGCCGCCCGCGAGGCGGGGTTCACGGTCACCCAGGTGGCGATGCGTGAGGTGGATGCGACCTCGTTGCGTGCCGCTGTCTCGATGATGGTGCGCCACAACGTCTCGGCGATCGTGCTGATCTCGGGTGAGCGGGCCGCGATCACCGCCACCCGCAGCATCGAGATCGAGGTGCCGCTCGTCGGGTTGGCTTCGGAGCCGGTCGACGGCATGCACCAGGTGGCCATGGACCAGTACGACGGCGCCCGCGTCGCAGTGGAGCACCTCATCGGCCTCGGGCATCGGCGCATCCGCCACGTCGCCGGGCTTCCCGATGCGATGGACGCAGGCGAGCGCGTGCGCGGCTGGGCCGCAGCGCTGCGGGACTACGACCTTCCGGCGTCGGAGCCGATGGTGGGGGACTGGACGTCGGAGTCCGGCTATCGTGCCGGGCAGGCGCTCGCCGCGAACCGAGAGATCGACGGCGGCGAATTCACGGCGGTATTCGTCGGCAACGACCAGATGGCGCTCGGCGTGCTGCACGCGTTCGGTGACGCGGGCATCCGCGTGCCCGAAGACGTGAGCGTGATCGGCTTCGACGACATTCCGGAGGCCGCGCACTTCGCCCCACCGCTGACCACCATGCGGCAGGACTTCGAGGGGCTCGGGCGCGACATCATGGCGAATGTGCTCGACGTGCTCGGAGATGAGGAGCATGCTCCCGACCGCATCGCCCGACTTCCCGAGCTCGTGGTGCGCAGCAGTACGGCGCGAGTCTGAGTCGACGGTCAGCGCGGTGCGCTGCTGTTCCCGTCTGTCGCCCCGTCGCCGTCGGCGCTCGCACTGCCGTTGTCAGTGCTCAGGTCGCCGCGCGGATGCGGCGGCACGTCGCTGCGGTCGAAGAGGAACAGGAGCAGGCCGGCAGCCGTGTCGACGAGTTCGGGTCCGCGACCGAAGCTCCAACCGGCATCCGTGGCGCGCAGCGAGTGGCCGCGGATGACGGCCTTGATCTCCACCGGCGCAGCCAGGGCTCGCCGCAGGGCGACGGGGCCGGTCGCCGATGCCGGGAGGGCGAGTTCGATGCCGAGTGGCAGTGCGATGTCGAGGCCGCCGACGACGGCCGTCTCGAGTTGGCGGATGCCCATATGGCCGACGCCGAGCGCTGCGGCCGCCGTGGCGGAGGTGATGACGGCGGCGAGGGCGTCGAGCGTCTCCTCGGGGTTCGTCGCATCGGCTGCCTTCAGGGCGGAGGCCGCCTCGGCGGCGTTCCGGCTGAAGACGTGCTCGGCGAGGCCGAGGGCGGCAGCGGTGATGCGGCCTGTGAAGGGCGTGGTGAGCTGTTGCACGATGAAGGCGGCCGACATCCGCACCGTCCAGCCGCGGCGGAGCGTCGGGACGTGCCACGCTTCAGGCGGCTGCGTGCGGAGACCGTCGACCAGGGAACCGAGAACGGCGGCGAGTTCGGCATCCCAGTGCGAGGACACACCCGACTCGTCTTGCTGCGCCCGCTGGCTGAGCGGCAGGTGGCGCGAGAGGTCGGACATGCCGCCAGCCTACGCGCCGGCACTCCGTTCGGGGATGGATCGGCTCGCGTGCGGGCCGCGGATATGAGCGCTCACATCGGCGCACGCGCTCGTTGACCTCTCGAGCGCCTATCCCAGCCAGAGCAATGGCAACGTCGTGACCAAGACGTTATGAAACTCGTACTTGTGAGCGCTCACAAGTGAGCGCTAACATCCCTAGCACGGCCAGAACGATCTGGTCGGCCGGCGCCAGGAGCTCGCAGCACATCCGAGCCGGATCCCTGAACAAGGAGGTTCATGATGAAGAAGCTGATCGGCATCGCCGCAGCGGCATCACTCGCTCTCGCCCTCGCCGGTTGCGCGAGCGGCGACGGCGGCACGGGCTCCGCCGAAGGCCCCAAGGCGCTCGACGAACTCGTCGTCGGATTCGCCCAGGTCGGCGCCGAGTCGGGCTGGCGCACGGCGAACACGAAAGACATTCAGGCCGCCTTCGAAGAGGCCGGCATCGAGCTCAAGTTCTCCGACGCGCAGCAGAAGCAGGAGAACCAGATCAAGGCGATCCGCTCCTACATCCAGCAGCAGGTCGATGTCATCGCGTTCTCCCCGGTCGTCGAGACCGGATGGGACGCAGTGCTCAACGAGGCGAAGGCTGCCGGCATCCCCGTGGTGCTGACCGACCGCGCGGTCGACTCGCAAGACGACTCGCTCTACGTCTCCTTCCTCGGCTCCGACTTCATCGAAGAGGGCGAGAAGGCCGGCGCCTGGGTGCTCGAGGAGTACGCCGACGCGACCGAGCCCGTCGAGATCATCCAGCTCGAGGGCACGACGGGCGCCGCTCCGGCGATCGACCGCGCCGAGGGCTTCGCCGACGTCATCGCCGAGAACCCGAACCTCGAGGTCGTCGCGAGCCAGACCGGTGACTTCACGCGTGCCGGCGGCAAGCAGGTCACCGAGGCGCTGCTGAAGTCCAACCCGGGCGTCGACCTCATCTACGCGCACAACGACGACATGGGTCTCGGTGCGATCGAGGCGATCGAGGCGGCCGGGCTCGTTCCGGGGCAAGACATCAAGATCGTCACGGTCGACGCGGTGAAAGACGGCATGCAGGCCCTCGCCGACGGCAAGATCAACTTCATCGTCGAGTGCTCGCCGCTCCTCGGGGCGCAGCTCGTCGACATCGTGAAGCAGATCAACGACGGTGAGGCGCCCGAGAAGCGCATCATCACCGAAGAGACGACCTTCACGCAGGAGCAGGCGATCGAGGCGCTGCCCGACCGCCAGTACTGAGAGATTCGAGCGAGCGGATGCCGCGGCATCCGCTCGCTCGTTCTGGGTCGGTTCGACGAAACCGGGCAGTAGGGTTTCGGCAGGCTCAACCCGCACAGACTGCAACCCGTTGGACTGGTTTCGGCTGGCTCAACCCGCAGGGTTCGATCTGGTTTCGGCAGGCTCAACCCGCACAGACTGAAACCTGTTGGACGGGTTTCGGCTGGCTCAACCCGCAGGGTTCGATCTGGTTTCGGCAGGCTCAACCCGTATAACCCCCTCGATGGAGAGACTCGTGACCAATGCACCCGCTGCCGCGCCGGTCGTCGAGATGCAGGGCATCTCGATCACGTTCCCGGGCGTCAAAGCCCTCGACGGCGTCGACTTCCGCATGTTCCCGGGCGAGGTGCACTCGCTCATGGGCGAGAACGGCGCCGGCAAGTCGACCCTGATCAAGGCCCTCACGGGCGTCTACGGCATCGACGCCGGCACGATCATGCTCGCGGGCGAACGGGTCTCGTTCAACGGCCCGGCCCAGGCGCAGGCGGCCGGCATCTCGACGGTCTACCAAGAGGTGAACCTGCTGCCGAACCTCACGGTCGCCGAGAACATCATGCTCGGGCGCGAACCTCGTCGCTTCGGCCTCGTCGACTGGCGTGCCACGAAGCGCCGCGCCGCCGAGCTGCTCGACGGCCTGAACCTCGAGATCGATCCTGGATCACTGCTCGGCGACCACTCGCTCGCGGTGCAGCAGCTCGTCGCGATCGCCCGCGCGATCGACGTGCAGGCGAAGGTGCTGATTCTCGACGAGCCGACCTCGAGCCTCGACGCCGACGAGGTGGCCGAGCTCTTCCGAGTCATCCGCTCGCTCAAGGAGCAGGGTGTCGCAATCCTCTTCGTCTCCCACTTCCTCGACCAGGTCTACGAGATCTGCGACCGCCTCACCGTGCTCCGCAACGGCAAGCTCGTGGGGGAGTACCTCACCGACGAGCTGCTGCGCATCGACCTCGTGCAGAAGATGATCGGCAAAGAGCTCGAGACTCTCGACGCCCTCGAGCGGCGGGCGCACGCGGCCGCCGCGGGCGGCGAAGGCGAGGCGGTGACGGATGTCGCTGAGCCGCCGTTCGTCGCCGCGGCCGGCCTCGCCCGTCGTGGCGCGATCGCCCCGTTCGATCTCGACATCGCGCCGGGCGAGGTCGTCGGCCTCGCCGGCCTCCTCGGGTCGGGACGCACCGAGCTCGCCCGCCTCCTCGGCGGCATCGACCGCGCTGACGCGGGCACCCTCTCGATCGAGGGCACGCCGACGAAGCTGCGCACCCCGCGGCAGGCGATCTCGCGGCGCATCGCCTACTCCTCCGAGAACCGTCGCGCTGAGGGTGTCGTCGACGAGCTCACGGTGCGCGACAACATCGTGCTCGCGCTGCAGGCCGACCGCGGCTGGTTCCGCCCGATCCCGAAGAAACGGCAGGAGGAGCTCGCGCAGAGCTACATCCAGGCCCTTAATATTCGGCCGGCGAACCCCGACGCGCTCGTGCGCAACCTCTCAGGCGGCAACCAGCAGAAGGTGCTGCTCGCCCGGTGGCTCGCGATCGCCCCGCACCTGCTGATTCTCGACGAGCCGACGCGCGGCATCGACATCGGCGCGAAGGCCGAGATCCAGAAGCTCGTCTACTCGCTCGCCGAGAACGGCATGAGCGTGCTCTTCATCTCCGCAGAGCTCGAAGAGGTGCTGCGGCTCAGTCACCGGGTCGCGGTGCTGCGCGACCGGCGCATCGTCGCCGACCTCATCAACGACGACCTCGGCGTCGAGGCACTGCTCGCCCTCATCGCCGAGGGCTCTGATTCGCCGGCTGAGCCTGTCGAAGCGGATGCCGCTGGGGATGGCGAACCCCCTTCGACGGGCTCAGGGAACAAACCCCCTTCGACGCGCTCAGGGAACTCGGGGAGCGAACCCCCATCTCACTCACCCACCGACCCGACCGGAGACCGCCCATGAGCGCCATCATCGCTCGCATCGTCGCGAGCCGCCTCTTCTGGCCGGTCGTGATGCTCGTCGCACTGCTCGTGATCAACGTGGTCGCCTTCCCCGGCTTCTTCTCGATCACGATCAAAGACGGGCACCTCTTCGGCAGCCTCGTCGACATCCTCCGCAACGGCGCGCCGACGCTCATCATCGCGGTCGGCATGACGCTCGTCATCGCCACGCGCGGCATCGACCTCTCGGTGGGCGCCGTCGCGGCGATCGCCGGCGCGGTGGCGTGCTCGATCATTCTCGGCTCGCCCGACCCGGGCAGCCCCGCGACGGTAGCCGTTGCCGTGACGGTGGCCCTCCTCATCTCGCTCGTCATGGGCGTGTGGAACGGATTTCTCGTGGCCGTGCTCGGCATTCAGCCGATCATCGCGACCCTCATTCTGATGACGGCGGGCCGCGGCATGGCGATGCTCATCACCGAGGGGCAGATCCTCACGGTGAACAGCCCGCCGTTCAAGGCGATCGGCTCGGGCTTCTGGTTCGGCGTGCCGATCGCGGTGATCATCGCGGCCGTCGTCTTCGGCGTCGCGGCGCTGCTCACCCGGCGCACGGCACTCGGCATGCTCATCGAGTCGGTCGGCATCAACCCCGAGGCGAGCCGCCAGGCGGGCGTGCGGGCGAGGGGGCTGCTGTTCGCGGTCTACACGTGCTGCGCGTTCTCCGCCGCGATCGCGGGGCTCATCCTCACGGCCAACCAGACCGCGGCCGACGCGAACAACACGGGCCTGTTCATCGAGCTCGACGCGATTCTCGCGGTCGTCATCGGCGGCACCTCGCTCGCCGGCGGGCGCTACTCGCTCACCGGCACCCTCGTCGGCGCCCTCGTCATCCAGACCCTCGTCACGACCGTCTACACGGTCGGCATCCCGCCGATCGCGACGATGGTCTTCAAGGCCGCCGTCGTCACCGCGGTGTGCCTGCTCCAATCGCCCACGACGAACGCCGCGCTCGCCGGATTCCGCCGAAGACTGGCACTCAGAGCCGGAAAGGGGATCGCCGCATCATGAGCAGCATCCAGGCCACCGGCGCCACGGGCGCGGGCGTCTCCCTCGGTTCACGCATCGTCAGCGGCATCCGCTCGACCCTGACGAGCCCGAAGTACGGGCCCGTGCTCGTGACGCTCGTGCTCTTCATCGCCGTGTTCGTGATCGGCGGCATCCGCTACCGCGGGTTCTTCTCTGGGCAGGTGTTCCTGAACCTCTTCGTCGACAACGCCTACCTGATCGTGCTCGCCGTGGGCATGACGTTCGTGATTCTCACCGGCGGCATCGACCTCTCGGTCGGTGCGGTCGTCGCCCTCTCGACGATGATCACCGCGAGCCTGCTGCAGGCCGGGTGGACGGCAGGCGCCGTCATCCCGCTCATCCTCGTGCTCACCTCGGTGCTCGGACTCGCGGTCGGACTCATGATCCACGTCTTCCAAGTGCAACCGTTCATCGCGACACTCGCGGCGATGTTCCTCGCACGAGGGCTCTGCTACGTCATCTCCAAAGACTCGATCTCGATCACGGATGCCTCGTTCGTCTCGCTCGCCGTGACGCGCATCCCGCTCGGGGGCAACCTGTCGATCACGCCGAGCGTCATCATCGCGATCGTCGCGGTGCTCATCGCCGTGGTCGTGCTGCACGCCACGCGGCTCGGGCGTACCGTCTACGCGCTCGGCGGCAGCGAGCAGTCGGGGCGCCTCATGGGCCTGCCGGTCGCCCGCACGAAGGTGCTCGTCTACGTGATCTCGGGCTTCTGCTCGGGCCTCGCGGGCGTGCTGTTCTCCTTCTATACGCTCTCGGGCTACTCGCTGACGGCGGTCGGCACCGAGCTCGATGCGATCGCGGCGGTCGTCATCGGCGGCACGCTGCTCACGGGCGGCTACGGCTTCGTGCTCGGCTCGGTGCTCGGGGTGCTCGTGCTCGGGGTCATCCAGACTCTCATCACCTTCGAGGGCACACTGAGCTCGTGGTGGACGAAGATCTTCATCGGTGCGCTGCTGCTCGTGTTCATCATCCTGCAGAAGGTGCTCACGTCGCGGCGGCGGTAGCGGCCCGCCGTCTCGGATAATGAGGTGCAGCAGAGTGCGCGCGGAAGCGCCGGGCAGGAGCCGACGGAACCGGTGAGTGAAGACGACAAGGCGCGCGCGGCCACCATCTTCGATGTGGCGCGGCTCGCCGGCGTATCGCACCAGACGGTGTCACGCGTGCTCAACGACCTGCCGAACGTGCGGCCGGCCACGCGCGACCGCGTCGAGAAGGCGATCAAGCAGCTGCGCTACGTGCCGTCGCAAGCAGCGCGCGCACTCGTCACCCGACGCTCACGCACCCTCGGACTGATCACGACGGGCGCTCCCGACTTCGGCCCATCGGCCACGGCGCTGCACTTCAACCAGGCCGCGCGCGACGCCCGCTATGCGGTCATCATGGCGAGCCTGCTCGAGACGGATGCCGCGTCGCTGCGTGCCGCGGCCGAGATGCTCGTGCGGCAGAACGTCGAGGCCATCGTGCTCATCGCGGCGCACCGCACGGCCGTCGACGCGGTGCAGGGCATCGAGCTCGGGGTGCCGCTCATCGCCGTCGCCTCGCAAGACGGGGGGCTCGCGCACCGGGTCACGCTCGACCAGTTCGAGGGGGCGCGCCGGGCGGCGTCGCACCTCGTGGAGCTCGGGCACCGCGACATCCGTCACCTGGCGGGGCCTGCCGACTCGATGGATGCCGCCGAGCGCGCCCGCGGCTGGCGCGATGTGCTCGCGGCGCACTCGCTCGTCGCGCGTGAGCCGCTCGTGGGCGACTGGTCGCCGGCGAGCGGGTACCGGCTCGGGCTCGAGCTCGCGGCATCCGACCCAGACTTCACCGCCGTGTTCGTCGGCAACGACCAGATGGCGCTCGGGCTCATCCACGCACTGACCGAGTCGGGTCGCTCGGTGCCCGGAGACGTGAGCGTCGTCGGCTTCGATGACATCCCCGAGGCCGAGCACATCGCACCGCCGCTGACGACCGTGCGGCAGGACTTCGCGCTGCTCGGCCGCGACGCGGTCTCGGCGGTGCTGACGGTGCTCGGCGACGAGCAGGCCGAAGACCTGCTCGTGCGGGCGCCGACCCTCGTGGTGCGGGCGTCGACGCGGGCCATCGACCCCGTACCCCGCTGATCGAGGGGCGAGCGCCGCGAGATCCTGTCCCGCTTGCCGTGCACAACTCCGGAGTTCGCCGCTGACACGCCGCTCACCTGGACGCGGCGCGCCGTGGTTGCGTCCGGATCTCCGGAGTTGTGCGCGGCCGCGACCGCCGCGACTGCGGGTCTTACCCCTGCTGGCTCCAGTCCGGCAGTTGCTGCAGCGTCCACGTGTTGCCGTCGGGATCCTTCACCGTGACGAAGCGGCCCCACGCCTGCTCGTCGACGCCCTCGGCCTCGACGCCTTTCGCGCGGAGGTCGGCGAGCACGGCGTCGGCGTCGGCGATCACAACCTGGATCACGTCGAGTGTGCCGGGCTCGAGCGTGCCGCCGAGGCCTTCGCCGAAGGCGATGGAGCACGCAGATCCGGGCGGGGTCAGCTGCACGAAGCGCAGTCCCTCGCTGACCACCTGGTCGTGATCGGCGTTGAAGCCGAGTTTGTTCACGTAGAAGTCCTTCGCGCGGTCGATGTCGGTGACGGGCACGTGGATGAGTTCGATCTTCCAGTCCATGGTGACTCCTCGGGGATTCGATGCGATGAGGTGCGATTCGTTCCATCGAATCGCTTGCCTTCACGGTAGACAACGATGCGGTCAGTTTCCGTCCGCATTCGAGCGCTACGGATGCCGCGGCTCACGCCGCGACATTCGGCCGTCGAGCTCGGTCGAGAGTGCAGTTGTTGCCGTGTGGTGGGCGCGGAGTGCACTCTCGTCTGGGCGGCCCGTGCCGCTTGGTGGAAGGATGGGACGCATGGCATTGCACATCACGGGAGATCCGGCCGCCGACGCACTGCTCAGCGACGACGCGTTCGCACTGCTCACGGGAATGCTCCTCGACCAGCAGGTGAGCATGGAGTCGGCGTTCGCCGGGCCCGAGAAGATCCGTTCGCGCATCGGCTCGATCGACCCGGCGACGATCGCGGGGTACGACCCCGAGGCTTTCGTCGAGGCGTTCAAGCAGACGCCGGCCGTGCATCGCTTCCCCGGATCGATGGCCGGTCGTGTGCAGGCGCTCGCCGAGGCGGTCGTCGCCGACTGGGGCGGCGATGCATCCGCGATCTGGACGCAGGGCGACCCCGACGGTGCCGAAGTGCTCGCTCGACTCAAGAAGCTGCCGGGCTACGGCGACCAGAAGGCGCGCATCTTCCTCGCGCTCCTCGGCAAGCAGCGCGGCCTCACCGCGCCGGGCTGGCGTGAGGCCGCGGGCGCGTACGGCGACGAGGGCGCGTTCCGCTCGGTCGCCGACATCGTCGACCCCGAGTCGCTCGCCAAGGTGCGCGCGACGAAGCAGGCGGCGAAGGCGGCGGCGAAGGCCGCGAAGGGCTGACAGCCCTCCGGCTGACACGCCTCCGGCTGGCGCCCCTCCGACACGCCTCCGACACGCCTCCGACACGCCTCCGACTGGCGCCGATCCGGCTGGCGCCCCTCCAGTTGGCGCCGATCCGGCTGGCGCCGCTGCAGCCGCCGACGCTGGCGCCGAGGCAGCCGCCGCTGCAGCCGCCGCTGCAGCCGCCGAATCAGGCGAGAGCCCTCAGCCGCCGCTGCAGCCGCCGAATCAGGCGAGAGCCCTCAGCCGACGAGGAATCCCGCAATCGTCAGCGCCATCGACTTCGGCTCCCAGGCGTGTTGGGCGGCGGGCACCGTGCCGGCCACCGCGTTCGGCAGGTTCGCGACGAGCGAGTCGGCGGCGGGGCGCATGGTTTCGAGGGTCTGCTCGCCGATGAGCACGAGCGTCGGTTGCGTGATGCCGGCCCAGAGCGACGCCCGAGGCGCGCTCTGCGTCCAGGCGAGCGCCTCGGAGTCGGGCTCGAGGCTCGGCCCCATCGCGGTCATGATCGGCCAGCCGGGGCTCGCCTTCGACCCCGCGAGCCACTCGGGCGGCATGTCCTTCATGAAATACTCGATGATCGCGTCGCCGTCGCCCGCCGCGATGCGTTCGCGAAGACCGGCAAGAAACTGCTCGCCTTCGGGGCCGAGTTCGGCGTTGAGCGGCACCTCCCACAGCACGAGCTTCGAGATCGACAGACCCGCGGATGCCGCGGCGAGGGCGATCGCCCCACCTGACGAGCTGCCGAACAGCGCGACGGCGTCGTCGGCGCCCTCGGTGGCTTCGGCGATGAGCGCGCGGAGGTCGTCGAGGGTCTGCTCGAGGGTGATCGGCGGCTCGGCGGGGCTCTCGCCGCGGCCGCGCCGGTCGTAGTGCACGACGGAGAAGCCGTGACCGGCGAGCTCCTTGGCCATCTCGGTCGTGGCGGGATCGAAGGCGCGGAACTGCATCGCCCCGTCGACGAGAATCACGGGCGGCCCCGAGCCCTGCTGGTCGTAGGCGATGCGTGTGCCGTCGGCGGATGTCACGTACTCGGTCATCAGGCGGGCCCCTTCGCTCGGGGTCAGGTTACGCCTGCTGGGCGCATTCTGCCGGGGGTTGAGGGTGTCGTCCGTGCGGGTTGAGCTTGTCGAAACCCAGCGCCACAGGGGCTTCGACAGGCTCAACCCGCAGAGAGAGGGTTTCGACGGGCTCAACCTGCAGAGCGGGAATGTCGGTGGGTGGTGGCATCGTGGGGGTTACAACACCATATGTAGGGGTCGGCGAGGCGAATCGCCCCCAAGGGTTCCGATTCGCGACACGCCCGGCATCCGTCCACAGGCCAAGAGATTTCGAACTCGGCGGGTGTGGATAACCCGGGTCGAAGCCCCCGAGAATCCGCCGGTCGCCGCGGCATCCATTGTTCACAACCGGTGGATAACCCGGTGGATAACTACACGAATGTAACTACTGCATGTTGTGGCATTCGAGTTCCACGAACACTAGATGTAGTATTGAAGAACGAAAGAAACACCGGGGGACGGGCTCCTCCAGAGCCTGAGAACGAGGGGAAAACAATGACGGTCACGGTCTACACCAAGCCTTCTTGCGTGCAGTGCAACGCGACGTACCGCGCCCTCGACAGCAAAGGCATCGAGTACGAAGTGCTCGACCTCTCTGTCGACGAGAGCGCGCTCGCGCAGGTCAAGGAACTGGGGTACCTGCAAGCTCCGGTCGTCATCACCGATGAAGGCCACTGGTCGGGTTTCCGGCCCGACAAGATCGCCGAACTCGCGTCTCGACTCGCCTGAGGCTCCCTGAGCCTGTCGAAGGAGCGGGGGTTCGCTTCGACAGGCTCAGCGAACGAGGGAGGGTAACCATGACGAACCTGGTCTACTTCTCGAGCGTTTCGGGAAACACGAAGCGCTTCGTCGAGAAGCTCGGTCGCACTGCGGCCCGCATCCCGCTGCATGCGCGTGAAGAAGCACTGCACGTCGACGAGCCGTACGTGCTCGTCGTGCCGACCTATGGCGGCGGCGACGGCAAGGGTGCCGTTCCGAAGCAGGTCATCCGCTTCTTGAACGATCCCGACAACCGCTCGAACATCCGCGGCGTCATCAGCGCGGGCAACACCAACTTCGGTACGGCTTTCGGCCTGGCCGGCGACATCATCGCCGCCAAGACCGGGGTGCCGCACCTCTACCGCTTCGAAGTATTCGGAACACCAGACGACGTTCGCGCCGTCAACGATGGATTGGACGTATTTTGGCAAACACAGCGACAACTGACGGCGTAGCGCTCATCGACGCACCGCGATCGGCGAGCGGCATGGACTACCACTCCCTGAACGCGATGCTGAACCTCTACGGTCCGAACGGTGAGATCCAGTTCGAGAAAGATCGCGAGGCCGCGCGGGAGTATTTCCTGCAGCACGTCAACCAGAACACCGTCTTCTTCCACTCGCTGAAAGAGCGGCTCGACTACCTCGTCGAGAAGGAGTACTACGAGCAGGCCGTGCTCGACCAGTACTCGTTCGAGTTCATCACGAAGCTCAACGATCTCGCGTACTCGAAGAAGTTCCGCTTCGAGACGTTCCTCGGCGCGTTCAAGTACTACACGAGCTACACACTCAAGACCTTCGACGGCAAGCGCTACCTCGAGCGCTTCGAAGACCGCGTGGTCATGACCGCGCTCGGTCTCGCCCAGGGCGACGAGAAGCTCGCCGTCAACCTCGTCGAGGAGATCATCGGCGGCCGCTTCCAGCCGGCCACCCCGACGTTCCTCAACACGGGCAAGGCGCAGCGCGGCGAGCTCGTCTCCTGCTTCCTGCTGCGCATCGAAGACAACATGGAGTCGATCTCGCGCGGCATCAACTCCGCCCTGCAGCTCTCGAAGCGCGGCGGCGGCGTGGCGCTCTCCCTGAGCAACATTCGCGAGGCCGGCGCCCCGATCAAGCAGATCGAGAACCAGTCGAGCGGCATCATCCCCGTGATGAAGCTCCTCGAAGACAGCTTCAGCTACGCCAACCAGCTCGGTGCTCGCCAGGGTGCCGGTGCGGTGTACCTCAGCGCCCACCACCCCGACATCATGCGGTTCCTCGACACGAAGCGTGAGAACGCCGACGAGAAGATCCGCATCAAGACGCTCTCGCTCGGTGTCGTCGTGCCCGACATCACGTTCGAGCTCGCCAAGAACGGCGAAGACATGTACCTCTTCTCGCCGTACGACGTCGAGCGCGTCTACGGTAAGCCGTTCGGCGACATCTCGGTCACCGAGAAGTACCGCGAGATGGTCGACGACCCCCGCATCAAGAAGACGAAGATCAACGCCCGCGAGTTCTTCCAGACCCTCGCCGAGATTCAGTTCGAGAGCGGCTACCCCTACATCGTGTTCGAAGACACGGTGAACAAGGCGAACCCCATCAAGGGCCGCATCAACATGTCGAACCTCTGCAGCGAGATTCTGCAGGTCAACACGCCGACGACGTACAACGAAGACCTCTCGTACAACGAGATCGGCAAAGACATCTCGTGCAACCTCGGTTCGCTGAACATCGCGCTCACGATGGACTCGCCCGACTTCGGCAAGACCGTCGACACCGCCATCCGCGGCCTCACCGCCGTGTCGAACATGAGCCACATCACCTCGGTGCGTTCGATCGAAGACGGCAACGACAAGTCGCACGCCATCGGCCTCGGCCAGATGAACCTGCACGGCTACCTCGCCCGCGAGCGCATCTTCTACGGCAGCGAAGAGGGCATCGACTTCACGAACATCTACTTCTACACGGTGCTGTTCCACGCCCTGCAGGCTTCGAACAACATCGCGAAGGAACGCGGCGAGACCTTCGATGGGTTCGCCGACTCGAAGTACGCGTCGGGTGAGTTCTTCGACAAGTACACGGATGCCGCGTGGGTGCCCGAGACCGCGAAGGTCACGCAGCTCTTCGCCGACTCGAACGTGCACATTCCGACGCAGGAGGACTGGAAGGCGCTGAAGGCGTCGGTCGCCGAGTTCGGCATCTACAACCAGAACCTGCAGGCCGTGCCGCCGACCGGTTCGATCTCGTACATCAACAACTCGACGGCCTCGATCCACCCGATCGCGTCGAAGATCGAGATTCGCAAAGAGGGCAAGCTCGGCCGCGTCTACTACCCGGCGGCGTTCATGACGAACGACAACCTCGAGTACTACCAGGACGCCTACGAGATCGGCTACGAGAAGGTCATCGACACGTACGCCGCGGCGACGCAGCACGTCGACCAGGGCCTCTCGCTCACGCTCTTCTTCAAGGACACGGCGACGACCCGCGACATCAACAAGGCGCAGATCTACGCATGGAAGAAGGGGATCAAGACGATCTACTACATCCGCCTGCGCCAGATGGCCCTCGAGGGCACCGACATGACGGAATGTGTTTCGTGCATGCTTTAGTGAGAATTACTCACTAACTGTGGGTTGAGCCTGTCGAAACCCACCGCCAGAGACATCCGCCACGAGACATCCGCTCAGAAGGAATATGACATGACTCTCACAGACCCGGTGAATTCGGCCAGCAACGATCCCGCCCACACGGGCGGCAAGTTGAAGCTGGTCAGCCACGTCAATGCGATCAACTGGAACCGCATTCAAGACGACAAAGACCTCGAGGTCTGGAACCGTCTGGTCAACAACTTCTGGCTGCCCGAGAAGATTCCGCTGTCCAACGACATCCAGTCGTGGAACACGTTGACCCGCGACGAGCAGATTCTGACGATGCGCGTGTTCACGGGCCTCACGCTGCTCGACACCATTCAGGGCACGGTCGGTGCGGTCTCGCTCATCCCCGACGCGATCACCCCGCACGAAGAGGCCGTCTACACGAACATCGCGTTCATGGAGTCGGTGCACGCGAAGAGCTACTCGTCGATCTTCTCGACGCTGTGCTCGACGAAGGACATCGACGATGCCTTCCGCTGGTCGGTCGAGAACGAGAACCTTCAGAAGAAGGCCGCGATCGTCATGGAGTACTACCAGGGCGACTCCCCGCTGAAGCGCAAGGTCGCCTCGACGCTGCTCGAGAGCTTCTTGTTCTACTCGGGCTTCTACCTGCCGATGTATTGGTCGTCGCGGGCGAAGCTCACCAACACGGCCGACATGATTCGCCTCATCATTCGCGACGAGGCCGTGCACGGCTACTACATCGGCTACAAGTTCCAGAAGGGGCTCGAGCAGCTGTCGCAGGCCGAGCGCGACGACCTGAAGGACTACACGTTCTCGCTGCTCTACGAGCTCTACGACAACGAGGTGCAGTACACCCAAGACCTCTACGACGGCGTCGGCCTGACCGAAGACGTCAAGAAGTTCCTGCACTACAACGCCAACAAGGCCCTCATGAACCTCGGCTACGAGCCGATGTTCCCGAAGACCGTCACCGACGTGAACCCGGCGATCCTCTCGGCGCTCTCCCCGAACGCGGATGAGAACCACGACTTCTTCTCGGGTAGCGGGTCGTCGTATGTGATCGGCAAGGCCGTGGTCACCGAGGATGAGGACTGGGACTTCTAGAGCTTGTGAGAGCTTTCGACCGACAGGCCAAGGAGACGGCGGAGAGCGTGTCGAGGCTGAAGCGATTGAGGTAGCCCGGATTCTGTTGATCGATGCAACGCCCCTTCCTGGAGGTCGTTGCTCGTGGTGTTGTCGTTCTCTTCTCCTGCGGCTGTGCGGTTTCTGGCCGCGGTAGGCCAGGGGCATGGCCTCAAAGGATCCGCCCGGATGGCGGGGATCGATATGGAGGTCGGTTACCGGTTCCTGCGTGATCGGTATCTTGAGCTGCGTCGTGGCGGGCTGAGTTCTGGTGACGCGGTCGATGCGCTCGGGTTCCGTTCGAGTCGGTTGCCGGACTGGGAAGCGCTGGTCGGGCGTGATGATCGCCATCATCTGCGGGTGGATTCGTCACGGGAGCAGGTGTTCTGGGCGGCATTTGAGTCTGGGGCGGACTGCGATGCCGCGTGCAGGGCAGCGGAGGTTTCGCGTTCCACGGGCTACCGGTGGATGCAACGCCGGTTTCGTGAGCTCCGTTCCGGCGGGGCCGGGGTGGCGCAGTGTGCACGACGATTGCGGCTGACTCCGGGTCGGGCCGAGGAACTCGAACGAGACCGGCAGGCAACGGAACGGAACAAGCAGAGCGCGGCGACTGCCGCGCACCGTGACGCGTTGCATGCGTCGGCAGGACTGGTCGACGCGATGCTCGGAGAAACGGACGCGTCGAAACGTCGTCGGGAACGGGTCGATCGGTACTGGCAGTTGATGCGGGAGGGCGTCAGCAACGTGGACGCTTGCAGACTCATGGGTATGTCTCGTCGCGCAGGAACCCTGATCCGTCAGCAGAACAACTTCCTCATTCCTTCGCTCACCCCGGCACGGTCGACGGGGCGGTACCTGACGGGGCGGGAGCGGGTGCAGATCGCGGACCTGCTGCGGTTGGGGTGCTCGATGCGCCAGATCGGCCGGCAGCTCGGCCGGCACCCGTCGACGATCAGCCGGGAACTGCGTCGACACCGCGGCCCGCACGGAAACTACCTGCCCCGCACCGCCGACCATGACGCGCACCGGCAACGCGCCCGCCCGAAGACCCCAAGACTGGTCGCCAACGGGCCGTTGCGGCTGCTCGTGCAACGCAAACTGAACCGGTGCTGGTCACCCGAGGAGATCGCCGGCTGGCTCCGTAAGACCTACCCGGGCGACGCCACCATGCAGCTTTGTCACGAGACCATCTACCGCGCCCTGCTGCTGCGAGAAAGCGCTGGGCTGCACCAGCGGTACGCGTTGAAGCTGCGCACCGGCCGCCGGATCCGGAAGACCCGGTGGCGCACCCGCACCGGGCAGGGATCGAGAATCCGGAACATGACGATGATCGATCAACGCCCCGCGGAGATCGAGACGAAGCAGACCGCCGGCCACTGGGAAGGCGACCTCATCGTTGGTGTCGGATCCGTTTCCGCGATGGTCACCTTGCGTGAGCGGACGACTCACTACGGGATGGTCATCAACCTGCCGAAGGATCACACCGCCGCGTCCGTGAACCATGCCGTCATCGGGGCGTTCGCCACACTGCCGGCGCATCTGAAGCGTTCCCTGACCTGGGACCAGGGCGTCGAGATGTCCAGCCACGAAGCCCTCACGACCGCGACCGGGATCCCGATCTACTTCGCCGAACGCGCCAGCCCCTGGCAGCGCGGCGCGAACGAGAACTTCAACGGCCTCCTCCGCCAGTACTTCCCGAAAGGCACGAACCTCGCCTAACACTCGACCGCACACGTCGCACGCATCGTCAACGAGATCAACCAGCGCCCACGGAAAACCCTCGACTACGACACCCCAGCGAGACGCCTGAAGGACGAACACCGCACCCCGCAACCAGCACTCCGATAGCCTGCGAACACCTACTCTGTTGCGTCGATCGTCAGAATCCGCCGCACCTTCACCGGGCCGTTTCTCGGGCGGGTGATACGAGAATGGGCAACCAGCGGGTCATCGGCGGTGACCCATTCCGCGGGGCACCCGCTAAGCCTTGCGCTGATGGACCGGCTTCCGGCGCTGCCGAGGCATGTTCTAGAACAGGGGTGCGTGTTCTTCACCGGGCGGCATCGTTGCTCGGTACGGTTCAGCTCCCTGGATCGGGCGCTTCGACAAGCTCAGCGACCGGGGACGACCAGGCAGCCGGGCTGACCGGCGACCGCGACGGGTCAAGCACGCAGGCGCGCGAGGCGCGGCGCGTCGGGCGCGAGGCGCGCGGCGACGGCGACCGCCGACAGGATCGCGCTCTCGTGCGAATCGGCGTCGGCGGTGTACAGCCCTGCCAGCGACACGCCGTGCGCGCCCTGCAGCGGGCGCAGCCGCCGCTGCGCGTCAAAGTACGCGGTGTCGATGAGCCCGTGCCGATAGGTCGCGGTCGCGTACAGCGGCTGCGGCAGTTCGTCGTCGAACGTCACCCAGCTCTTGAAGATGGGCATTCCGCGCGCAGGGCTCCACACGGACAGCGAGCTGTGCGCCCCGTCTGTGCGCACGTTCACGACCGACCACGCAGTCTCGTCGCGGGGCATGAGCCGCCGGTCACCGTGGATCGCGATGGTCGTGTCGAAGTATCCGAAGCGCGCCAGTTGCTCGCGGGTTTCGGACAGCTCCGGCAGCGGCGAGAGCAGGTCAAGCGCGGTGCGGGCATCGCAGGCCAGCACGACATGATCGAAGGGATGCCGCACGCCTGCCGCCTCGACGAGTAATGAGCCGTCCGCATCCCGAGTGAGGGAATCGACCGGCGCACCAGGGAACAGCTGCGCGCGCTCGAGCGAGGAGACGAGGGCGTCGACGTAGACCCGGAGGCCGCCGGGAACCTCGCTCTGCTCCGGCGGCGCGAAACCTTTCGGTAGATTCGCGCCCAGGTAGTACAGCGCGTTGTATGCAGCGAACCGGCGGAAATCGGCGAGGTCGACGCACCAGAATGCGAGCAGCAGCGGGAACAGGAAATCATCGACGAACGACTTCGGCAGCCGGCAGCGCTCGACATAATCGGCGATCGTGATCGTCGTGTCATGCTCGGCGAGGAACGCGGGGATGCCCGACAGGAACGCCCGGAAGCGCAGCAGATGCATGATAGCGCGCGGTGTCAGCGACGCCCACACCGGGCGGCCGCTGTTCAGCGGCGGCATCACGACCGGTCGGCTGCCGTTACCGCGAGCGACGGTGAGCGTCGCCGGATACGTGGTGCGCGGCACGTCGAGCGCGTCGAGCAGTCGGTTGAACGTCGAATACGCGGCGCTCCGCCCGAAGAACTGGAATCCCGCGTCCACGGCGAGCGTCTGCCCATCGACCTCGATGTCGACGGTGTGGGCGTGACCGCCGAGGCGGTCGTCCTTCTCGAACAGGGTGACGTCGTGATGCTGCTCCAACAGCCAGGCCGTCGCCAGACCGGCCGCGCCACCCCCGATGATGCCTATCCGCATGTGTGTGCACCGTTCTCTCTGAGCCGCCGGAGCGATCGGCTGCAAAGCCTTTTCTCAGGTCGAGGACCAGAGTCCTCCTCGATACGCCAAGGTGCCATCGAAGTCGCAGAAGACCAAGCGATTGGTCTCGAGCCTAACCATGCCAGACCAGGCGTCTGGACGCCGGCACGGGACGCCTCCAAGCCGGCCGGTCATCGCTGCACGACTGGCCGATGACGGATCGTCAAAAGGACACGCACGAGGCCTGTCGGCACGCTCCTAGTCGCGGGGAGGCGGGTAGATCATTCGTACGTTGGTGATCCCACCTTGGTTGATGCAGTCCTCTGCGAGGTCGTGAACTTGATGATAGAAGTCGACGCTTTCTGCGTCCGCGAGAACCGTCATGTTCACTGGTACGTATCGACCCAGAGGTATCGACGTGCCGTCGAACCGGAATCCGCTCCCGTCTACGGTCTGGATGAGCAGAGCCGCCGTGCCTGTCCACTCAATTCCGACTCGCACCTCGTATTCGCCTGTTCCCATGCGTTCGCTCACGGCTCGGAGAAGGCCCATGAAATCAGCGACCGCAGCCTCAATCGCAGCCGAGTCCACCCACTGACCTGGTGATTGGCCCTCTCGGGAGCGGTGCCCGCCGATGGCGGCGGCGATCGTTACCGACCCGTCGTGGTGGATGCTTGCCCATGCTTCTCTCCACCGCGTGTTCTCCGTGGTGGCCGTGTTCGGCGCGACCCAACGGCGCAGCCCCGGCCGCGGGTTGGCCAAATCGATACTTTCGAACGGGTGCATCCCATTGCGGGCGACATACACCAGTGCGTTTCTTCCGGCGACGTCGAATAGTCCCCGCGCCTCTTCGGCCGTCGGGCGCACCGGGTTCGAGATTGGCAGGCGGGGATGCGCCACAGCGATGAGCCAGGCCCTTGCGCGGGTGTCCCTGCCCGCTGCTGCTTCGTCGTAGAGGTTCGTGATTGCCTCGGCGCTGTGGCGGCGTTCCTCGAATCGAGCCCTGTACATGGCCTCGATCTGGCGTTCCTTCATCCAGACGGTATCGGCATCGTTGCGGATCGGTGCTCCGAAGTATTCGCCTCGGTAGATCAGGTGAGGGCCGTCGACGCTCTCGGGGACGACGACCGCCACCGCTCGCCGTCCGTCCTCGCCTAGGCGGTGGATGCCGAGCCCGAAAATTGGCGGGCTGACCCCCGTGACTGCAGCGCTTCGCAATGCGCGTTCGTAGCCTTCATCCAGGACACCGATATCGCGTCGACCGGTTGCGGTCTTCTGAGCTTCTTCTACCCCGTAGACGATCGTCCCGCCGCCGCCGCTGTTGGCCATGGCCGCGATGTCTTTGGGGTAGTCAGTTTGGGTCAGGCCCTTGGCTGGTGGCAGCTCTGACTTCCAATCGAGCTGGTCGGTTTCGGCCAAGCCGCTTTCGACGGCGGCGTCGATCATTTCATCGGTGATCGGCCCAGGGTTTCGGCCGAGCATTCGGTGGAGAGCGGTGAAGTCCATGCGGTCACGCTAGCGGGGGTCCGTCATGTCTCCGGCGAGCCCCGGCATTCTCGCCCCGTTGCGAGAGCGACCTCAGCGCGGGAGACCAGACGGCCGCCCGTCTCAGTAGACCATCCGCTTGCGGGACTCACACTGGCTCAACGGCAGACGGTATTCGGCTGCGACCAAGATCAGCGTTCGGAAGAAGGACGTTCGTGTCGCGTCCACCGGTGTCGCCGAAGAGGAGAATCGAAGCATGACGACGCCGGCCGAGTTCATCGACCGCACGCTCCAAGCCGAGGGTTCCGAAGTGCGGGCGCAGGCGGAGGCCAGCCGGATCGGCAATGGCCTCAGGTTCTACGGTGCGTCGGTCGGCGCTGTGCGCGGCACGGTGCGGGACGCCGACCGACGGTATCCCGGGATGTCGCACGACGAGGTCACCGCGCTCGCCGCGGAGTTGTGGGCGGAGCCGGTCTACGAGCGCCGGCTCGCGGCGATCGTCCTGCTGCAGCGCTCGCTGCCGAGGCTGCGGGGGAGTGATCTCACCCGGATCGAGCAGTTCGTTCGTGAGGCGCGTGTCCCCGGGCTCATCGACCCTCTGGCCATCGACGTGGTTCGTCCGCTGCTCGAACGTTTGGAGGAGCCGGATGCCACGCGCGCCCGGCGCATCATCGATCGCTGGTCGGAGTCCAGTGAGCCGACCCTGCGCCGAGCCGCCGGCTTGCTCTGACTCGGCATGAAGGGGAGACTGCACCGGTGACGGATATCGAGCTGGCGCGCATCGAGGCCGGCACGGTCACCCTCCACGACGCGCGCCGCAAGGTGCGGTGGAGCGTCGACCTCGAGCCGTTCGAGATCGGGGTGTACCCGGTGACGCAGGAGCAGCTCGCCGAGATGATCGGTGAGACCGCGACGCATCCCTACCGGCCCGCCACGGATGTGAGTTGGCTGCGTGCGATTCGGTTCTGCAACGCGGCATCCGAGTGGGAGGGGCTCGACCCCGTCTACACGTTCGATGGCGAGGATGTCACGTGGCATGTCGACGCCGATGGGTACCGCCTGCCGACCGAAGCCGAGTGGGAGTTCGCGTGTCGGGCCGGGTCGACGCGGCCGCACTACGGCCCGCTCGACGAGGTCGCCTGGACGAGTGCCGACGGCGTGACCGCGCCGCAAGACGTCGGCGGGAAGCATCCGAATCTCAACGGGCTCTTCGACACGCTCGGCAACGTGTGGGAGTGGTGCTTGGACCTGCTCGACCCTGCCCGCTACGACGCCTATCGCGTGTTCCGCGGCGGCGGGTTCGCCGATGACGCCTGGAGCGTCAGGGCGTCGACCGTACGAGTACAGCGCAGGGAACTACTGAGCATCGCTTCAGCGAGAGTTGAGCCGTAGTCAAGTATAGTTATTCCTATACAGGAGGGGCGGATGTCAACACTGATCAGAGACACGCGGAAAAAGCGGGGGCTCACGATATACGAGCTCGCGCGGCTTCTCGGCGTCACCCCTGGCGCAGTGTCGCAGATGGAGAAGTCCGAGCGAGACGATTCAATTCGGGTCACGACTCTGAAGCGAGCGCTTCAGGCCATGGGGGCCGATATGGCTTCAGAAGCGTACGACGCTCCGATGGCAGCCAAGCGAATGCTCACTTCCAGGTCGGCAGCAGAGGCGATCGCTCGAAAGCTCAAGGAGCGTGACGAGGACACCGCGCTTCGTATTGCGATTCAGTCACTCGAACACTTCGACTCGGCCGAGACTCCTACGGAGCGAGCAGATTTCCTTCGCAGGCCGAACTCGACTGGCGATCTGAAGTGGGACACGTTGCTCGCTACTGCTATTGGCTGGAAGGCTCAGCGGCTTGGCAGACCCAGACCGGCCTGGACGCGCATGCCGGCGCTCCGAACGGAGTGGCTCCCGGGGACTCCGGGTCGACCGTCAGACGAATATCTAGAAATGATCCGGCGGCAGGCCGACCCAGAGTTCCTCACGAAGGGAATCCTGCTGAGAGAACGTGACCTTGCGACGGCCTGAGAACGAGGACGGGCTCTTCACCGCCGACGAGATCCGCGAGATTCTTGAAGATCTCGGGAACCGCATCGCTGATCGACACGAACATGTCGATGCGTACATCGTCGGAGGCGTGGCGATAGCGCTCAACCTCGGCTTCCGAACGAGTACCGACGATGTTGATGGGCTGTTCTCGAACCACGATCTGGTACTCGAACTGGCAGAAGAGATCGCTGGTGAACGGAGCATCCCCTCTTCGTGGCTCAGCACTCGAGTTCGTTCGTACATCCCCACTTGG
Source organism: Agromyces sp. Y575 (assembly GCF_059445445.1). Classification (NCBI taxonomy): domain Bacteria; kingdom Bacillati; phylum Actinomycetota; class Actinomycetes; order Micrococcales; family Microbacteriaceae; genus Agromyces; species Agromyces sp. Y575. Next base: position 91,873 of record NZ_JCAIUI010000002.1, on the reverse strand, counting down.
GCGAAGACAGATGACAAAGAAGCGCGCGTCATCGAGTTGCGCGGAATCACCATCCGACTGGCTTCTCCGAAATGGTTGCTTGCAATGAAAATGGCCGCCGGAAGGATGAAAGACCGACAGGACATCATCGAGCTGATTCGCTTTCTCGACATCCATAGAGCCGATGCGATCGTGGATTGGACGATCGAGGTTCACGGCAACGAGTCGATGATCCTCACTGACACCCCCGAAGATCTCACCCTCTTCGCTGAAGAGATGCTCCGGCTGGCATGGCCCGAGGGGAGACTGCCTCGGTGACGGACATCGAGATGGCGCGCATCGAGGCCGGCACGGTGACCCTGCACGACGCGCGCCGCAAGGTGCGGTGGAGCGTCGACCTCGAGCCGTTCGAGATCGGGGTGTACCCGGTGACGCAGGAGCAGCTCGCCGAGATGCTCGGCGAGACCGCGACGCATCCCCGGCGGCCAGCGACCGACGTGAGTTGGCTGCGTGCGATCCGGTTCTGCAATGCGGCATCCGAGTGGGAGGGGCTCGAGCCCGCCTACACGTACGACGGCGAAGACGTCAGCTGGCACGTCGATTCCGACGGGTTCCGCCTGCCGACCGAGGCCGAATGGGAGTTCGCGTGCCGGGCCGGGTCGACGCGGCCGCACTACGGCCCGCTCGACGAGGTCGCCTGGACGAGCGCGGACGGCGTGACCTCGCCGCAAGACGTGGGCGGCAAGCATCCGAACCTCAACGGGCTCTTCGACATCCTCGGCAACGTCTGGGAGTGGTGCTGGGACCTGCTCGACCCTGCCCGTTACGACGCCTACCGCGTGTTCCGCGGCGGCGGGTTCGCCGATGACGCCTGGAGCGTCAGGGCGTCGACCCGGCGGGGCGGCGCTCCGCGCATGCACCATGAAGACGTCGGGTTCCGTGTCGCGCGCGGCGGGTTCGATGCGTCGGATGCCGCGCAGGGATGGTCCGCGGAGGCAGACTTGGAGCGCGCGGCGATCGACGGCCCGCTGCCATTCGGATGGACGCCTCGCGGCTGACCGAACGACCGATGCAGCGAGCGGCGTGTGTCAGCCGGCCGTGTCGCCGACGTGTCGCAGACCTGCGAGCACGTGGGCGATGCGGTTGCGGAGTTCGTCGGCGTCGGGCATGCCGAGGTGGAAGGCCAGGCGGTGGTAGACGGGGCCGTAGAGCAGGTCAAGCGCGACGCCGAGGTCGGCATCCTCGGGAATCTCGCCTGCACGCTGCGCCGACCGCAAGCGATCTTCGAAGAGCACGATGTTCGGCCGGATGATCTGCTCGCGGAGCTGGGTCGCGAGCGCCGGATCGCGCTGCGCCGCGGCGATGATCGCGGCGACCGGCGACGTGTCCTGCGGGATGTAGAGCGCCACGACCGCGGTCAACTGCGTGTGCAGGTCTCGCGCGAGGTCGCCCGTGTCGGCGTGGCTCGCCGTGCTCGCGGTCAGGTCGGAGACCGCCTCGAGCAGGACTGCGCCCTTCGAGGGCCACCATCGGTAGATCGTCTTCTTGCTGACTCCGGCGCGCTTCGCGATCGCCTCGATCGTCAACTGAGCGAATCCGGTCTCGCGGCAGAGTGCCATCGCGGCTCCGAGGACCGCGACGCGAGCACGCTCGCTGCGTCTGCTGGGATCGGGCGGCGTGGTCACCGAATTCTGCGGCGTGGTCACTCGATCAGAGTACACGCTACGTGTCGTGTTGCATTGACGCTCGGCCATCTGCTACTTTCTGACCAACACGACACGTAGCGTGTCGTTACGGAAGCAGTGGTGGCGCCCGGGCGGCGTCGCGCCGGAGCAGAGGAGCAACATGAGCGTGGCAACTGGATGGCCCGGCGCGATTGCCGACGCATCCGCCGACGTGGCGAACACCGAACAGCCCGAGGCCCGCAGGCGTCAGCTGCCGGCCCAGTACCGCGCAGCCATCGATGCCGTCGAGCGGTACCTGGTGCGCCGGGGCGACCTCACCAACGGCGACATCCTCGATCGCCTGCTCGACGATCTGGCCGACCTGTTCGAGCAGAGCGCGGCCGACGGCGTCGCGGTGCGTTCGATCGTGGGGGAGGACCCGGTGGAGTTCGCCGACCTGTTCCTCGGCAACTACGCCGAGGGTGAGGCGATCGACGCCGAGCGGAGCCGACTCCGCGAGACGATCGACGCGATCGTCGGCGGTCTGAACGGCCCGCTTACGCGTGGGCGAGAGAGATCACTCCCATGACGATGAAGAGTGCGCCGGAGACGGCACCGGCGATGCCTCCGAGCGTCATGAAGAGCCCGCCCCGCACGTGAAACCAGGCCACATCGAGCGGCGGGACGTCGGCGGCGAGCCAATCGGCGATTGAGTTTCGGCCAACGATCAAAACCGGCGCACTGCACACTTGGATGATTCCTGCGATGAGCAATGCGGTTGGCGTCACGATGCGGAGTCAGGCCACGAGCCCGTAGGCGCTGGCGGTCGCGAAGAGGTTCATCGCGGCGTGCACGACGATCGACGGCGCCGGCCGGTGCCCCACCATCGCGAGACGAACACGATCCAGGTGACGACGAGCACCGGCATGGCGAAGCTCACTGCCAGCCAGACCGGATAGCTCACCCACTCGATCGGAATGATCGATGGCCCGATGATGCAGGCGACGAAGATTCCGACGCCGCCGAGGGCATGAAGAAGACCCCATCGATGGGCCGACGGGGTCACGGGTGCCGGGGCGCTGATGACGTCTACGTCGACGACAGTAGCGGATCGAGCGCAATGAGCGGATTTCATCGCTCTGGCCCGCCTGACCGATCACGCGCACGGGAACGAAGGGGCGGATGACGCGCGACAACCGCGCAGGATGGTCCGCGGAGGCAGATCTGGAGCGCGCGACGATCGACGGCCCGCTGCCATTCGGATGGACGCCTCGCGGCTGAGGGCCCGGGTGGAGTTGGCTCAGAGCCCCCAGTAGTAGGCGGCAGCCGACCCGTTCGGGTTGCTCGCGACGGCTTTGACGGTGACGAAGGACGTCGGCCCGGGCCCGACAGGGCACGTCACCGGGATACTGACCGCTCCCGATGATCCGCCGCCCGACACGAGCAGTGAGAAGCCGCCGGTCGCCTGGTAATCGGAGTCGGTGAGTGCGTAGTAGATGTCGACGGTGTTGCCCTCGCGGGCTTCCCAGCCGAAGCCGAGCGTCACGACCTGGCCTGTCGGATTCTCGCCGCAGCTCGCGCGCTCGCCCGGCCACATCCCGGTGATCCCGGGGTCGTAGGGATGCTCGGCCGAGCCGGTCCCGCTCGAAGGGTCGCCCCCAGACGGGTCGCCTCCGCTCGAGGCATCCGCTTCCGCCTCCGCGGCCTGCTTCGCCGCGGCGTCGGCCGCCGCCTTGCCGGCCTCCTGAGCTGCAACGACGGCGTACGAGGCTGTCTTCACTCGGGCGAGTGCTGCCTCGACGTCGTCGGTAGTTCCGAGGTCGGCGACGGCCTGGGCGAGCGAGTCTCTGGATGCGCCGGCGAGCGGACTCGCGATGATGAGCGCTTCAGCTTGCGCTTCGGCGCTTGCGACGAGGCCCTCCAAGGCTTCGGCGACGGCAGTGACGGCCGCCGACACCTCTTCAAGTTCGCCGTCCGCGAGGGCGAAGGCGAGCTTGACGCGCGCGGATTCGAACGCCGTTGCGGCGTCGGGACGCACTGCTGCAGCGAGCGAAATGGTGAGTCCGTCGAATCCTGCGTTGAATCGGGCCGCGGTACCCTTCGCCTCGGCGAGAGTTTCCGCCGCCGCCGCGGCCTTCTGCTCGGCAGCCACCTCTTTCGCCGCGATCTCGAGGGACAGTTGCCGGTTGCGCTCGTCGGCGGCGACCGCGGCGACCGGGATCGAGACGGCGCCGAGGAGGATGACCGCGCCGGCGGCGGTGGCCGCGACCCGGGCCCACGTCGGAAACGCCGTGAACTGTCTGACGATCTTCACAGTGGGCGTCCTCCTCGACGATTCCTGAGCATCGCGTCAAGCATGCCACCCGCTCGACGTCGAGCATCATACGGCAGGAGGGCCCAACTCTTTTGCATTTGGCGGTGAGGTGACACACCCTCGGCAACGTGCACCCGATCTAGCCCGGAGCGGATGATTCCTCGATCGCTCTGGAGTTCTTGCTGCGGCGATCTGCTGGGGCGACAACTTCGCTGAGGCGTCCCATCGCCCAGCTGAGTCGTTCGAGCGCAAGCAGCGCCGCGGCGGCGGGCGAATCGCCACCGGATGGTGAACGGTCGATGACCGGAAAACCAGGAGGCGGTTCCCGAGCGATGGTGGGGGACTCGACTGAGCCATCCAGCTGCCGACGAACACGAGCCGCCATGTCGCGAGTGTCGGCGATGGCGCCCTGCAGCGCACGCTGGTGCCCGAGTGGAGAGCCCCCGGCCATGGCCAGGGCCATGGCCATCTGAGCGAACCGGACTGCCGACCTCGTCGCAATGTACATGAGATGGATGGCGGACTCTTCGCGCTCGTGCCGGCCGGCCAGGAATGCCGCCGACATCGCCGAGACGGTCTGGTCGACGTCCTCCTGCGCAGCTTCCAGCGCCTGCACTCGCGCCAATACGTCGCTGCTCCCGCCTGGTGTCGCAAGGAGATCCGACCCCTGCTGCAGCAGCTCATCGAGGGCGTCGAAGTAGGCATTCACTTTGGTGACGAGAGCCGGGCGCGAGTTCGACGAGAGGATCAGGTAGGCACAGAGCACGCCGATGACCGCACCCATGAGCGTCTCCTCGAGGCGCAGCTCCAGAATGTTGCCGTGAAGCACTCCGAGCATGCCGTAGATCGCCACCAGCATGACCGTCATGAAGAATGACGAGTACACGTAGTTGAGCGGTCCGAAGTAGAGCATCCCGAAGATGCCGACCACACAGATCGCGATGAGAGCGGCGGTGTTTCCGTGGGCCAGGTACGCAGCGCCGACACCGACGAGGATTCCCGCTGCTGTCCCCGTGACGCGGCGATACGCGCGTGTGAGGATGCCGCTGCGTGTGGTGGTGCTGAGGAAGATCACGAACGCCGTGAGTACCGCCCAGTACCAACGCGACGCGGAAATGGCCTCTCCTGCGATGGTGGCGATCGACGCGGCGATCATGGCTTGTACTGCGAGCCGACTCGTCGGAGTCCATTCGCGCCACGGCCTCCATCGCAGCGCCCGCTCTGGGGCCGTGGCGTCAGAACGGTGAGAAGCCGGCGACCGCGTGGGGCCCACTTTCGACTGCGTCGACGACCCCTGGCTGAGATCGAGGGCACGAACGCGCGCATGAGCGAGGGTGCTCTGGGCCATGGGGTATGCGAACCTGCCGTCCTCGCTGTGATGCACACCGGCGAGGACCTGTTCGGCCCACGATGCAGCCTCCGCGATCTGCGCATCAGATGCCTGTTCATCGAGCATCGTGAGCGTAGAGGTGAGTGGCCGGCCCTGGACAGCGGATGCTGCGCCGTGCTTCGAGCCGGCGACTCCAGTCAGCTCGAAGCACACCTCTTCTGTATCGATGCGGGCGTCGAGAACCCGTTCGGCCAAGGTCTCCTCGTCGCAGTCGATGTACTGATCTGTGCGAAATCTCTGCTGCCACGACGTGACAGCACGCCCGATCGCGTCCATCCGTGCAAGGCGTGCGCGCAACGTGCGGGTGTGCTCAGGAGCGAGCGCTGCTTCAAGAGCCGACGCCGAGGCGATCCGCAGCTCGGTCAAGAGCACTGCGAGCTCACGTCGCGGTCGCTGGATGCCGAGCAGTAGTCGCGCCACCAGCTGCGTCGAAACTGCTCCGATCGCGAGCAGGCAGTATGCCGGCAGCTCCGCCGTCGTGGGCGCCATGAACAATGTGAAGAAGTACGCGAGGAAGCCCATCGTCCCCAGCGCCGTGGCTCGGGGACCGAACCGGCGGATCCACATGGCGACCCCGGTGAGGAGCACGAACACCACGACCACCGCGGGCCGCCACGCAGAGAGTACTGCGGCGAGCAGTACGGCGAGCAGCACGACCGGTACGAGCAGCGCCGCCGTGATGACACGGCCCCCAGGGCTCCGGTCTTTCACGATGTTGCCGGCCTGAACAGAAAGGAAGACCGCCATGGCCAGAAGCGCACTGTCTGCGTTGAGCAGGTGCACCACCGTCAACGCGAAGAGCGCACTCCCGAGCACCCCTGCCGACACCGCGGCGGCAGCAGTCAGGCGCGCTCGACCTGGATCACGTGCACCGAGCACGTATGAAACGCGATTGGTGGCGCTCATGGTGCCGCCCTCGTTCTGGCCTGTCTCGTCACGCGCATCGACCTCGTCGCCCCTGCTGTTCTCTGGGAACAGTAGGTGCGACGCGGTCGGAATGTGCGCGGGCTACTTCGCAGAAGCAGCACCAGCAGTAGCCTGCGCCTGCGCTGCAGCGAGGAACTGCTTCTCCATCGCGAACGTCAGCAGGTTCAGCGGCCCTTTGTCCTCGAATTTGTCGCTGACGTCGCCGGCGATGCCGTGCTTGACGGCCAGGTCGTCGACGAGATCGAGCTTGAGCTGCGGTGCACCCTCGCTGAGATCCAATTCATCCAGGTCTATCCAGACGATGTTCGGGCGGGTCGTCGACTCGAACACGTAGCGCTTGTTCGTCAGATCGCTGACGACCTGCCACAGTGTCTGCGACGCGTCAGGCTTGCCCGGGTCGGGCTCGCGGAACGGCTGCGCCGCGTTGCGGATGACGCTGAACATCGCTGCAATGGCAGCGAGCTGCGTCTTCGGCTGCTCGAGACGCGACACGTAGTACGACGCCCGTGCGAACCGGTCGCTCGCGAGCGTCGACCCGGGGATCGGCTTGTCGCCGCCGAGACCGGTGATCGTCTTCACGAGCTCGAGCTGGTGATCGTACGTGGGCGAGTTCGTCATGACCGTGTACTCGGCGCTGTGGTACACCTTCGGCTTGCCGTCGCTGTACTCGATGATCGCTGAGTCGCCCCTGGCGTCGTCGAGCGCGAGGTGGATCGCCGGGGGCTTGCCGCCGGTCGGGTCCACCATCTGCACGACCTGGACGTTCGTCTCCTCGACCCACGCGACGGCTTCTGCCACGGTGCCGAAATTGTCGAGGAAGTACTGCATCCACACGGCCTGACTCAGTTTGGTGCGGTCAGTCTCGGGGGTGCCGTAGTCGGACTCCGCGAGCCATAGCACGTGACCGGCGAGGCCTGCTTCGTTGAGACCGTCGACTGAGATCATGTCGAACGCGGTCGCCACGACGCTGCCGTACTTCGAGGTCCAGGTGAGCCGGCCCTCTACGCCGTCGTCACGCGAGATGCCCTTCGGCTGTGTCCACACGTTCGTGTGCAGGTCCTCGTGGAAATCCATGTTGCGGCCAACGATGACCGCTCGGTTGGCGTTCGGCCACATCACCCGAGTGCACATATCTGTCTCCTTCTCTGAGATCTCCGAGATCTTCGGGCTTCGGGCTTCGGGCTTCGGGCTTCAGGTGTTCGGCAGAAGTACACGTTCAGTCTCTCGAGCGATACTCTTCTTTCGCGCGAGGATCAGGGGAATTCATCCTCGGCATCGCCCTCTGCTTCACCCGGGTCTCACTCCCGCCTCACCCGGGATCCATGGGGCGGATGCGGCGGTGCTGGGACCTGCTCGATCCTGCCCGCTACGACGCGTATCGCGTGTTCCGCGTCACACGCGGCATCCGGAGCTGGGTCATCGCCATAGGCCAGGTTCCCGTACCGTTGTGCGAGTGAATTCACCTGTCAGCGCCGTCGCGGTCGGAACCCTCGGCCACCTGAGTCTCAACCGTCCGGAGTCGATCAACGCGATCGACCTCGCGATGATGCATGCCTTGACCGAAGCCCTCGACAGGTGGGCGGTCGATCCCGCCATCTCGGCGATCTTGCTGGACGGCGTCGGCGACTACGGGTTCTGCGCGGGCGGAGACCTCCGTGAGGTCTTGGCAGGTGCGGCTGGGGGTATGACGATCGGAGCGGTCTTCTTTCGCGACGAGTACCGCTTGATCGCGAAGCTCGCCGAATACCCGAAGCCGGTCGTGTCGATCATGCACGGGATGACGATGGGTGGCGGCATCTCGCTTGGCGGCCACGTCTCAACACGGGTCGTGACCGACCAGGTGAAACTGGGGCAAGGGGAAACCGGCTACGGCTTCGTTCCCGACGGCGGAGCGACCTGGCGACTCGCGCGTGTTCCCGGCGAGATCGGCACGTATCTGGCCATGAACTCGGTCGACATGACCGCCGCGGACGCGATCGCCCTCGGCTTCGCCGACGTGATGGTGCCGATCGGGCGGATCCCGGAGCTGACCGCGGCGCTCACGGACGGCGACGATTCGACCGCACCTGACGAAAAGGTACGGCGGTTCGCGGCCGACCCCGGTCCATCGACGTTGTTCGATCGGCGTGACTGGATCGACGCGTGCTATTCGGCTGACACGGTCGAGGCCATCCTCACGCGGCTCTGGGCGTTCTCGAACGGAGAGGAGGTCGAGGGACTCCGCGCCGCCGATTCGAGTGACTCCGGGGCCGCGGCAAACGCGGCCGATGCCGCCGATACGCTGCTCCGATTGTCACCGACGGCTCTCGTGGCGACCCTGCGCTCGGTGCGGGCCGCGCGCAACGGCGAGACGCTGCGCGACGCGCTGGAGCGTGAACTCCGCCTCGCCCGCTGGTTCACGATGCAGCCCGACCTGTTCACCGGAGTGCAGGCGCTTGTAGCGCAGAGCACCGGCACGCTCCACCAGGAGACCGTGCCTGAATGGCGACCCGCAGATCTCGCGGACGTCAAGAGCTCCGACATCACCGCGGCCATGGAGACCCCACTCCGCCACAGCGTGTTCCGCCGCGACCTTGCCATCCCCGAAGAGGCACCAGAGTCCTGATGTAGTGCGTCGTGACCTTGCACCATGGTTCACGCCGGTCGAAGTCGCCATGGGCGCCGAGACGCCGCTGAGCGAACTACTCGAAGCCGACCGTGCCCACGGGTCCGCCCTGAGGGTCGGTCAGATAGACGGCGTGTGACGGCTCGCGAAGACGTCCGTTGTGGTCGATGATCCGGTCGGCGTAGTCCCGAAGCTCCGCGAGTTGGGCAGCGCTTGGTGTGCCCTGGAATGTGCGCTCGAGCTTTGTACCGTAATCGGTGTGGTCGTGACCGGGCGCGACGATGAGCCCAGGCATCGCCGCGCGCAGGGCGCTGATCCGGTCAATTGAGTCGAGCTGATTCGACTGCGCTTTCTTGCCCAGCATGATCGGTCGCAACTGGCCGCTCGCGAGGTGCCGCAATGTGTACAGGGTGTCGCCCGCACACAACAGTTGCCAGTCGCCCCCGTCGATGAACACCGCCATGTGGCCCGCCGAGTGGCCCGGGGTCGGAAGCAGCACCACGCTGCCGTCACCGAACACATCTTGGCTCGACTCGAATGAGTGGAATGGGCCGTCTGTGAATCGCACACGCTCTGGGTCGGTCAATACACCCTTGAGAGACGGGGTACGGCGGAACAAGAAGATACCGAGGTTTCGTGAGGTCCAGTCCGCATCGGATACGAGAAAACGCGCGCCGAGAAGGTCGCGCACTCCGCCCAGGTGGTCTTCATGCAAGTGGGTGAGCGCGACCGTCTTGATGTCGTTCGCGTCAAGGTCGCGCTCGCGCAGTTGCACGAGCAGTTGCTGGTTCTCGTCGAGGGAGTACTCGTCGTCGTCGAAGGCGGCGCGAAGGAGCGGCCCGTCGTAATAGTCGCGGTGATCGTGCGCCTGACGCAGGTTGATACCGGTATCGACCAGCATCGCCCCGTGTTGTGGGTGCTCGACCAGAAACGCATACAAGGGCACCATGATGTAGTGGCTCTTGTCGGTCAGAAACTTCGAGATCGCCCGCAGCCCGAGCCACTCACCGTTGGAACCGCCGTAGAACTGGCCGAATGGCACCTTGGTGTCGCCGACGTGCAGCACGCTCACTTTCATGTAGTGCTCTCCTTCGATGGTGATGGGCGGGCCGCGTGGGTCCAGCTCGCGAGGTCCTTGTCGGTGATGAAGTCGATGGCGCCTGGTGCGGCGCCGAGCGCAGCGTGGATCGCGTCGACGTACGCGCGAGTGATCGAGGTGAGGATGTCGCGGCTCGCTCGCCCCTCGCTCATGTCGAGCAGCGTCATCCCGATGTTGTCTGCACATTCTTGGAGCAGAGAGACGACGACGCGCGCGGTGCTTGGTGGGTCATCCACCCGGAATTCACCGGACTCGACGCCAGCTTCGACGACCTTTGCGATGAGGGGCGTGAAACGGGTGGCGGCGCCCACTCGGGTTCGGCGCTGGACGAGGACGTTCTCGTCGGCGTAGAGGGCGCGCAGCGAGTCGACCAGGAACTCTCGGTCTCGCAGCTTCGCGACGCCGATTGCCTGCAACATGCCGCGCATTCGATCCGTTGCCGGTGCGTCGGACTCCGCGATCGGCCCGATGAGCCCCTGCCATTGGTCGAGCCGTCGCTCGAGGAGTGCCTCGAGCACGTCGGCTTTCGACGGGTAGTAGTGGTAGAAGGCGCCCTTTGACATCCCGGCGGCAGCGACCAGGTCGAGGATCGTGAGATTCTCGTATCCGCTCGTTGCGATCAACTGGTCGACTGCGTCGAGGATGGAGTCCCGCTTTGCCGCGTGCGCCCCGGCGTTGAGAGTTCGCGCCATACATGCCTCCAATTAATAAACCGACCGACGGTCTATTAATACATGTTCGGTCTGCTTCCGCAACCGAACGGCTTCTCGGAGGAACCGAGTACGTCGCGTATTACCTCGCGCTGTGGATCGGGATCGTCAGTCTCTCGCCGTCATCGGCTGGGTCAATTCGGAGCGCAACCGCTGCCCCTGGTACGTCCGGCTGCTGAGCTCGGGTCCAGGGATTCAGACCGCGGCGGCCTCTCGCGGCGGGTTGTACATGAACTCGATGCGGATGCCGTTGTCGTCTTCGACGAAGGACGCGTAGTAGCGGTCGCTGAACCTCGTGAACACCTTCGGATCGCGCACGGCCGTCCAGCCGGCGGCGACCGCGATCTCGTGCAGACGGTCGACCTCCGCGCGTGAATCGACGGGGAACGCGAGGTGCTGCCATCCGACCTGGCCGTGCTGGTGCGGTCCACTGCCCGCTTCGCGGGCGGGGAAGAGGATCAGCTCCTCCTCGCCCTTGTACCAGGACACGCTGTTGTCAGCATCGTGCCGAGTGCAGCCGAGCGCCACCATCACTGGATCGAACTGCGTGATGGAGCGGGGCAAGTCGTCGACGGTGACGCCGAGATGGTCGAAGAGAGGCATCCGGCCATCATATGGGGGACCATTTCAGGGTGAGGATGCCCGCCGCAGAACTGTGAGGGAATGACCGAGGGCGGTCACTCGACGAGCTTGCCGGCCGTCGAGACCTCGCGCATGAGCTCCACGATCTCCTCGGGGATCGGCGGGATCGTCTCACGGGCGACCCCCGTCGACGGCGACCAGACGAGGTTCACTTGCAGCGAGGCATCCATCTCGGGGTAGTCGCTGCGGTTGTGGCATCCGCGGGTCTCGCGTCGTTCGAGCGCCGCCTCGAGCGTGGCGCGCGCGGCGAGGGCAGCCGACTTGAGGTCGAAGGCGTGTGCGAGATCCTGGTAGCCGGCGATGTCGGGGTGCACACCGACATCCGCCATGCGCGCCTCGATCGCGTCGAGCTCGGCGAGGCCGGCCAGCAGGCCGGTCTCGTCGCGCACGACTCCGGCGTGCTCGGTCATGGTGTCGCGGATGGCGCGCTGCAGGGCGCGCACGTTCTCGGCGCCATCGGATGCGACGAGCCCAGCGATCTCGTCGCGCGCGGTCTGCACGGCGGTCGCCGACCGCTGCTGCGCGTCGAGCGCGGCCGAGTACGCGGCAGCGGCCCGCCCCACGATGCGTCCGAAGACGAGCAGTTCGATGAGCGAGTTGCCGCCCAGGCGGTTCGCGCCGTGCAGCCCAGAGGATGCCTCGCCGATGGCGTAGAGGCCCGGGACATCCGTGCCGTGGTCGTCGGGGCGCACCCACACGCCGCCCATCGAGTAGTGCGCGGTGGGCGCGATCTCGATCGGCTGCTTCGTGATGTCGAGCATCTGCAGCTCGAGCATGGTCTGGTAGACGCGGGGGAGGCGCGTCATGATCGTCTCGCGGGGCAGGTGCGAGACATCCAGCCAGACACCGCCGTTGGGGGTTCCGCGGCCCTCCTTGATCTCGGTGTAGCAGGCGAGGGCCACGCGGTCGCGCGTCGAGAGCTCCATGCGCTCGGGGTCGTACTTGGCCATGAAGCGCTCGCCGAGGCCATTGGTGAGGATGCCGCCTTCACCGCGGGCCGCCTCGCTGATGAGGGTGCCGGCCGCGTTCTCGGGCTCGATGATGCCCGAGGGGTGGAACTGCACGAGCTCGGGGTCGCGCACCCGCCCGCCGGCCTCGACGGCGAGCCGCCATGAGTCGCCCGTGTTCTCGTCGCGCCGTGAGGAGGTGCGCCGCCAGATGCGGTTGTGGCCGCCTGCCGCGAGGATGACCGCGTCGGCGTGGATGAGATAGCGCGTGCCGTCTTCGAGGTCGAAACCGTAGGCGCCGAAGACCGCGCCGTCGTCGTTGACGAGGATGCGGGTGACGTACACCGTGTCGAGAATCGGCACGTTCAGCTGTGCCGCGCGATTGATGAGCGTGCGCTGGATCTCGAGCCCCGTGTAGTCGCCCGCGAACGCCGTGCGGCGGTAGGTGTGGGCGCCGAAGAAGCGCTGCGAGATGCGGCCGTCGTCTTCGCGGGCGAAGGGCATGCCGTAGCGCTCGAGGTCTTCGATGCCGCGGGCCGCGCCCGAGGTGACGATCTCGACCGTGTGGGGGTTCGCGAGCAGGTAGCTCTCTTTCAGCGTGTCGGCGGCGTGCTGCTGCCAGCTGTCGTCGGCATCCATCGTGGCGAGGGCGGCGTTGATGCCGCCGGCCGCGAGCGAGGTGTGGGCATCGGACTTGGGCCGCTTGCCCAGGGCGAGCACGTCGACGCCGGCCTCGGCGAGTTCGATGGCGGCGCGCAGGCCCGATCCGCCGGTGCCGATCACGAGCACGGTCGTGGAGATCTGCCGCTCTGAAGCGGTGCTGCCTGAGGTGGTCGAGATGGTCATGCGTTCAACGCTAGGTTGGACAATTGGATTACGCCAATGCATATATAGCGTCACCATGATGCGCGTACGCTATCGACATGAACCTCGAACAGCTGCGCAGCTTCGTGGAGGTGGCCCGGTTCGGTAACTTCACCCGTGCCGCCGAAGAGCTCTACCTCGCCCAGCCCTCGCTGAGCCGCCAGATCGCCGCGCTCGAACACGATCTCGGCGCCGAGCTGTTCCACCGCGCTCGCGGCGGCAGCACGCTGACGGTCGCGGGCGAATCGCTGCTGCCTCTGGCGCGGCGCATGCTCGCCGACGCTGAATCCGTCAGGCGCGAACTCGCCGAACTCGCGGGCCTCGAGCGCGGCCGGGTGCGGCTCGGCGCGACGCCGACCCTCTGCATCAGCCTCGTCGCCGAGGTGCTCAGCGCGTTCCACGCGGAGCATCCGGCCATCGAGCTGCACCTCTCGGAACAGGGCTCGCGCCGGCTGCTCGACGAACTCGCGAGCGGCGAGCTCGACCTGGCGTTGATCACGACGACGGATGCCTCGTCGGCCGAGCGGTTCACGGTGACTCCGCTGCTCGTGGAAGAACTCGTGGTGGTCTCTTCGGCCGGCGCGCCGCCGGTCACGACTCGCGACACGATCGAACTTGCGGATGTCGCGGCGCTGCCGCAGATCGTCTTCAGCTCGACTTATGACCTGCGCAGCGCGACCGATGCCGCCTTCGCTGCCGCTGATCTCACACCCGACGTCGTGCTCGAGGGGGCGGAGATGGATGCCGTGCTGCGGTTCGTCGAGCGCGGGCTCGGGGTCGCAATCGTGCCGGCGATGGTGCTCATCGATCGCCCGGGACTGCGATCGGTGCGGCTCGCAGGCCCGACGCTCGAGCGCACGATCAGCGTCGCCCGCCCCGCTGACGTGGCGCCGACCACGGCCGTCGAGGTCATGCGGCGCACGATCACCGCGGGCGCCACGGCGTTCGCGGCGCGAGCGGGGGAGACCATGCGGCTCGCGGACCCGAGCGCACGACGCCAGACTTGAGGGCTGGCGATCTCGGACGCTGATCTCATCCACCAGCACCGCGCGGCGGCGACCGTCTCCACGTCAGTCACGAGGATCTCGATGATCGCGGTGTGGTTGTCTGCCGGTTCACGTCAACCCATTCCGCCGAACGGATGCTCTCGATACGCTGGGCGAGCACGCAACGAGAGGAACTCTCATGACGATCAACGATGACGACATCACCCTCGAGCCGGGTGCCGAGGGCGAAGGCACTGCCGATGGGGGCGCCAACCCGAAGGGTCACGATGGTGGCGCCGACGGATCCGCCGCCGAGGGCGAGGGCACTGCCGATGGCGGCGCCAACCCCGGTGGCCACGATGGTGGCGCTGACGGATCCGCGGCTGCGGGCGAGGGTACCGCTGATGGCGGCGCCAACCCCGGTGGCCACGACGGCGGCGCCGACGGTTCCGCGTAGTGACCAGCCCGGAGCGCGGGTCGAAAAGTCGGCCCGCGCTTTCGCGCTGCATCCGTATCTCGGCTGAGGAGTTCGCGGGCCGCTACTGGGGGCGCGAGCCGCTGCTCTCCACGGCCGACGAGCTCGACGCACGCTTCGACGACCTGTTCTCGACTCAGGCCGTCGACGAACTCGTCACGCGGCGCGGCGTGCGCACCCCGTTCATCCGCATGGCGAACGAAGGCTCGGTGCTCGCGGCATCCGACTACACCGCCTCAGGTGGTTTCGGTGCAGAGATCGCCGACCAGGTCTCGAGCGACAAGGTGCTCACCGAGTTCGCGGGCGGCGCGACCATCGTGCTGCAGGGACTGCACCGCCTGTGGCCGCCGATCATCGACTTCACCCGCGCGCTCATCGACGACATCGGCCACCCGGCGCAGGTGAACGCCTACGTCACCCCGCCGTCGTCGCAGGGGTTCGACCCGCACTACGACACCCATGATGTCTTCGTGCTGCAGATTTCGGGCGAGAAGCACTGGCGCATCCACGCGCCGGTGCTCGTCGATCCGCTGCGCACCCAGCCGTGGCAGCAGCACCAGGCAGCCGTCGCCCGGGAGGCCACGCACGAACCCGTGATCGACGCGGTGCTGCGACCGGGCGATGCGCTGTACCTCCCGCGCGGGTGGATCCATTCGGCGACCGCGCTCGGCGAGACATCCGTGCACCTGACCATCGGCATGGCGGCGTACACGCGAGCCGACCTCGCCGACGCGCTGCTGCGTCAGGTCGGCGACAACGCCGAGTTGCGCGCGTCGCTGCCGCTCGGCGTCGACCTGCGCGACCCCGAGGCGCTCGCGCCGATCGTCGAGCAGACGGTGCAGGCACTCGTCGAGACATTGCAGCAGACGGATGCCTCGCGGCCGGCCGCCATTCTCAGTGCACGCTTCGACGCCGAAACCCGCGCGGAGCCGGTCGCGCCGCTCGCGACACTCGAGGCGCTCGCGACGCTCGATGCATCGACCCCGGTGCGGTGGCGCGCGTCGCTTCCCGTGCGCGTCACGACGGTCGACGACCGGGTGCGCATCGTGGCGCGCACGAAGACGCTGTCGCTCCCGGCCGAAGCGGAGCAGGCCGTACGCCGACTCGCCACGGGTGAGGTCGCTACGGCCGGGGAGCTCCCGGGCCTCGACACCGAGAGCGCGGTCGTCGTCGTGCGCAGGCTCGTGCGCGAGGGATTTGTGGTGGCGCCCGCGTGACCCTGGCCGCCGAGCACTGGGCGCCGTGCAGCGATCGCGCGCGAGAGCGGAGCGATCCGCTCGTCGGCACCGGGCCGCGCGGGCTGCGCTGGTTCCTCGTCGAGGTCGCGGCGAGCTGGGGGCAGAACGCCCTGCTCGATGAACCGTTCGATCGCGCGCTCGGCCGTGCGCTCGTGAAACGCATCGAGGGTGACGGCATGCGACCGCTCGCGATCCGGCGCACCGGCCGCCGCGCTGCTCCGCAGACGCAGCGGTGGGCGATCGTCGATTCGCGGCCGGGTCACGAGAGTGTCGTGTGGGGTGAGGTGGCGGATGCCGCGGCCCTCCTCGAGGTGCCGCTCGACGGGTCCACCGGCATCCCGTCGCCCCGGCCCATCTATTGCGTCTGCACCCACGCCCGACACGACCAGTGCTGCGCGGTGCGCGGCCGCCGCGTGGTGACGGCGCTCGCCGAAGCGCGCCCCGACGAGACGTGGGAGTGCTCGCACCTCGGCGGCGACAGGTTCGCCGGCACGATGGTGGTCTTTCCGCACGGGCTCTACTACGGGTATGCCGACGACGGCGACCCGGTGCGCATCGCTGAGGCCTTCGACGACGGTCGCATCGTGCCCGAGCGGTATCGGGGGCGCAGCTCGCTGACGCATCCGGTGCAGGCTGCCCAGCACTTCGCGCGCGAGACCTTCGGCGACGAGCGAATGCAGGCGTATGCGCCGATCGCCGAGGAGGCGGCCGATTCGGGCTGGCGCGTGCGGCTCGAGGGCACTGAGGGCGAGCTCGTGGTGGAGCTGGAGGAGGCCCGCTCCGAACCCCTGCTGTCGACGTGCACCGCCACCCGGTTCGTGCGCGTGCGGCAGTACGCGCTTCGGTCGATCACGACGAGC
Source organism: Agromyces sp. Y575 (assembly GCF_059445445.1). NCBI lineage: Bacteria > Bacillati > Actinomycetota > Actinomycetes > Micrococcales > Microbacteriaceae > Agromyces > Agromyces sp. Y575. The sequence continues at coordinate 75,173 of NZ_JCAIUI010000002.1, read as the reverse complement.
GCGCCAGAAGTTCGGAGCAAACTCCCGGATTGAGCGCGGCCGCCGGCTCTAAGCTGTTGCCACAGCCTGGGTCGTGAGGGTCCGGGGGGTCGACGAAGACGCCGGCAGCCTCGTTGACCCCACGTACCGGGCAGCTTTCAAGGCAATGCCGCGGCGGCCCCCGACGGTGAGTTCGGCGCCCCGGCTCGCGGGCCCGTACCAGCCCGTGTCGTGGAATCCGCGCTCGACCGCGACGAGCGAACGCTCGCGGCAGTACCGTCGGCGATCGACGACACCATCTCCCACGTCGTCTTCGTCCGCACGCTCGGCAGCACACTCACGGTCGACCTCGACGGGGCGCGAGTCATCGAGTATGACGAACCGCTCCCGCACCTGTTCGGCCAGATCGGCATCCGCACCTCGAATGCCGATCTCCGGATCGAGTCGCTGCGCGTCGCGACCGAATCCACGACGTAGACACCCGGCGACCCGGACGACCCGGATGTTCCGGGAGGGCCTGGCGGTCCGGGATCGGGCGACGATGGAGCCGGCGACCCCGGCAACGGAAGTGGCGATCCCGGGAACGCCGGTTCGCACGATGGGATGGCCGAGACCGGATTCGCGATCGCCCTGCCGCTGGCCATCGGAATCGCGTTGCTCGTGCTCGGCGCCGCCGCATACCTCCTCCGACGGCGTCGGCGGATCGTGCAGCCCGAGGTCGGTTCGGAGCAGTAGCCGAGCGAGCGAGCGGATGCCGCGGCATCCGCTCGCTCGCCTCATCGGTGAGCCGTTCGCACCCGTTCACATGCGGTCACTCTCCGGCGCAAGTCGACCTCGGGGTCACCCGCGGCTTCTTGAACGAGTTCGTGCGGTACCATTTCGGGCACCACGACCCCCATCACGATCCCCGACATGAACCGGCCCACCGCCTGAACGGGCGCGGAATCAGCCGGGCAGATCTTCGGATGCCGCGGCTCGCGCTGCCGCCGCGGCGCGAGCCACCCACTTCGGTGTCTCGCCGTATCGCTGGAAGGACACCAGCAGACCGGCCGCGCTGTCTTCGATGACCTGCCCGAGCCGTCGCTCGCGCGTGGCCTCTTGCTTCGCGGTGAGCACCCAGTGCGTGACCTGGCGCCGGTAGGTCGGAGTTGCGGCCTCCCAGAATGCGGATGCCGCGACATGCGCTGCGAGCCGTGCTGCTGCTTCGGGCGGCAATTCGCGGTCGGGGTTCTCATGGGAGTACACGCCCGATCGGTCTTCGCGTCGCCGCTCGAACGCGGCGACGCCGGCGGGGTGCATGCGCCCCTCGGCCGTGAGCTGCTCGACAAGGGCGATGTTCACGCTCGACCAGATGCTCGTCGGCTTGCGCGGCGTCCAGCGCTGGCGACGCGCATCTTCGTCGATGCGCTGGGCCACCGAGTCGATCCACCCGAAGCACAACGCCTCGGGCACCGCCTGCTCCCAGGTGAGCCCGCGATCGGGCACGTGCCTCTTGTAGAGGCCCATCCACAGTTCGGTCTCGGTGGCGTGGTTGGCCTCGAGCCAGGCGCGGAACTCCTCGGGTGTTGAGAAGAAGACGGCCGGCCGTTCTGGGGTGCCGCCCGGAGCGCCGAGGCTGATGGTCATGGCACGAGTCTGCCAGCAGGCACCGTCAGTGGGTGTCAGGTCAATTCTTCTCGTGCGGGGTTCACGATGCGTGAGTATTCTGAAAGGGCGGGTCGGTGACGCGAATCTCAGTCGAGAGGGCGGCGATCGACCCGGCGGGCGACCAGAGAACCAACGCCCGAACGGAGCGGCTCACCATGTCCTGGGATGACGACACCGACGTCGACGAGTACGGCGAGCGTCGACCGGTTCGAGCGAAGGCCTCGAAGCGGCAGGTCGTCGGCCGTGTGACGGGATATACGGGCCTCGTGGCCGGGGCCATCGCGGTGACGGTCGGTGCGGTCTTCGCGGTGAGCGCCATCGGGCTCGCGGCCAAGCCCGGCGGATTCGCGGCACCCGCGGCGAGCGGCGCGCGCGTGGCGCTGCCTCCCGTGATCACGGCCGAAGAGGGAGACCGCCAGCTCGAGACGACGGAAGAGCCCGCGGCGGTCACGAGCTCGGAGGTCGCACCGATATCTCAGGTCGATCCCGAATGGGCGTCGCAGATCGGCACGGCCACCGGGATTCCGGAGCGCGCCCTTTCGGCGTACGCGCTCGCGCACGTCTCGATCGCCGAAGAGGAGCCGGAGTGCGGGCTCGACTGGACCACGATCGCCGCCATCGGTGCGATCGAATCGGGTCACGGCAGCCATGGAGGGGCGGTCCTCGATGACGACGGCTTCGCCGAGCCCGCGATCATCGGCCCGCCACTCGACGGCAACGGAGTGGCGAAGATCGCCGACACCGACGGCGGGGAGTTCGACGAGGACGTCACGTGGGACCGCGCAGTCGGACCGATGCAGTTCATTCCGTCGACCTGGGCGAAGTGGGGGAGCGATGCGAACGACGACGGCGTCGCGGACCCGAACCAGATCGACGATGCCGCTCAGGCCACGGCGCAGTACCTGTGCGCATCCGGGTCGATGACCAGCGTCGAAGGCTGGCGGGCGGCGGTGTACTCCTACAACCACGACAACGACTACGTCGACGACGTCGCGAAGGTTGCGAACGAGTACGCTGCTGCGGTCGAATAGAGCCGCCGACCTTCGAGACGGCGGCAGTGTCACGCCCGATCGCCTGACGGGAGGCGCCATGATCCAGGTTCGCGTGCTCGGGATCGCTCTCGATGGCAGCCGGCAGCACCTCGTGCTCCTGAAGCCGATGCTCGAGGAGCCGGGTGCGGGCATGGTGCTGCCCATCTGGATCGGCGTGCAGGAAGCGACATCCATTCTCATCGCCATCTCGGGCGAGAAGGCGCCGCGTCCGCTGTCGCACGACCTCATGAAGCTGCTGCTCGACACGTTGGGCGCCACGGTCGAGCGCGTCGACGTGACCCGCATCGAGGACGGCACCTTCTTCGCAGAGATCACCCTCGACTCGACGTCGGGCCCGTACGTCGTCGACGCGCGGCCATCAGACGCGATCGCGCTCGCCGTACGCGCCGAAGCGCCGATCTTCGTCGCCGAGGCGGTGCTGGAGGATGCCGGAATCCCCGCCGAGATGGCCGAGACGGTCGAGACGGCCGAGACGGTCGAGCGGCTCGATGACGAGGCTGATGCGAAACTCGACGAATTCAAGCGGTTCCTCGACGAGGTGGACCCGGAGGATTTCCAGGGCTGAGATCCCGGCACGGAGCAGCGCGAGAAGCGCGAGCGGGTGGCATCCGGCTGCCGAACTCTCGGCAAGAATGGACTGATGACACACGACGAATCAGTTCGGGTTGCGCGGCTCCTCGAGGCCTACGACGAACAATTGCGCACCGATGCCGAGACGCCGAGCGCGATCTCCGTGACCTGCCTCGGCCCGCTGCGCCTGGTCACCTTTGCAGGCGGGCGCGGATTCGTCACCTACCAGAACCTCGATGGTGCAGATGCGGGCGCGATCCGCGGCCTCGTGACCGAGGCGCTGAGCCACTACGAGCCCGACCCCGAGATCAGCCGGGTCGAGTGGAAGACCCGTGGGCACGATCACGCCCCAGGGCTGCACGACGCACTGCTCGAGCATGGTTTCGTCCCCGATGAAACCGAGTCGATCATGATCGGGGAGGCGATCGGGCTGGCCGTCGACGTTTCACTGCCCGAGGGCGTGACGCTGCGCCGAGTCACCGAGGAGTCCGACGTACGCGCGATGAGCGCGATGGCCGACGAGGTCTTCGGCGATCCTGTCTCGGAAGAGATGGCGAATGCCCTGCTGCGCCGGCTCGCGCTCGATGACGGCATGGAACTGTGGGTCGGCGAATTCGAAGGCCAGATCGTGACGACCGGGCGTCTGGAGCCGGTGCCGGGCACCGGTTTCGCCGGTATCTGGGGCGGAGCAACCCGTCAGGAGTGGCGCGGGCGCGGCATCTACCGTGCGTTGACGGCAGCCCGCGCCCGCTCGGCGCTCGCCATGGGAAAGACGCTCATCAACAGCGACTCGACCGAGTTCTCACGTCCGATCCTCGAACGCTCCGGACTCGTCAAGGTGTCGACGACGACGCCGTACCGCTGGACCCGTTGAGGCCCTCCCGACGGCGGCCTCTTGTTGCTACTGGGGTCGGACGTTGTGGTTGGATGCGAAGAGGTTGCCGGGGTCGTACCGACGCTTGATCGCCGCGAGTCGCTGATACGTCTCGGGCGGGTAGATCGCCGCGACATCCGCCTCGGTTGCTGAAGCAAGGAAGTTCGCGTACGCGCCGCGCACGCGAGATCCGAGCCGTTCCCAGATCGCTTCCAGAGCGGGCCGAACGGCCTCGACGACCGGCTCCGGACCGGCAACGGCCGTCACGAACATCAACTCCGCGCGGCGATGCGCATACGCCGTGGCGTCGTCGGGAACTCGGGAGACCGCGCCGCCGACGCTTCGAATGGAGATGGACGGCGACCACTCCGCCGCCGCGATCTCTGCAAGCAACTGCAGCACCTCCGACACGGATTCCCGGTCGACGAATGCGCTTCGAGTGACGAATCGGATGCCGGGCGGTGGCGTCGCGCCGTCCACGAGCGTGTCCGAATACGGCGTCAGTGCGACAGTGTCGTCGATCATCGTGCCGAGTTTGCGAATCGGTTCGATCGCTCGAGCGGCGCGCTCCGGGTCGTCGCTGTCGAACGCGACCTGTATCTCGACGGGTGCTTCGGATCCGCCGGCGAATGGATTGGCAAGACTCGCATGGGAGGTGAGCTCTTCGGGAGCGGTTCGCAGGTAGTCCGCCCATCCCTGCAGGACGATCGCAGCCTCCGATGCCGGGAAGCGGATCCTGCCGTAGAACACAGCCGTCGTCGGATGCGCCTCGAACTCGAAGGCGGTCACGATGCCGAAGTTGCCGCCGCCACCACGAATCGCCCAGAACAGCTCGGGGTTCTCCGTCGCGCTCGCATGCACGAGCTCGCCGTCGGCGGTGACGACATCGACGGCGACCAGGTTGTCCAATGCCAGACCGTACTTCCTGACCTTCCAGCCGATGCCGCCGGTCAAGGTCAATCCGCCGACTCCGACGCTCTTGGTGTCGCCCGAGGAGATCGCCAGACCGTGCGGCGCCAGGGACTTCGCAACGTGACCCCAGGTGGCACCGCCGCCGATCCGAACGTGGTGGCGAACCTCGTCGATGACTTCCACGTTCGCAAGTCCGCCGAGGTCGATCACGATGCCGTCGTCGTTCGTGCTGAAGCCCGGGAATCCGTGGCCGCCTCCTCGCACAGACAACGGGAGGCCTGCACTGGCGGCGAATCTGACGCCCGCTTGCACGTCGCCGACGCCATCGGGCCGCAGTACAACGGCCGGGCTCCCCGGCACGAACATCGAGTGACGCGTCGATTCGTATTCCGATTCGCCTGGTTGAATGAGGTCGCCGACGGACTCACGGCGAAGAGTTTCAAGTGCTGAGCTCATCGGAGCTTCCTTTCATGGCGAGGGCTTCTCCTCGCATTCCTTGATGAACAGGCCGTTGGGACGTGCGTACGGCGTGCTGATGAACATGAGACGCCGCCGATCCGATCCCTGTGACACACTTCGGCTTCATGACCTCCGATGTCACAAAACGGCGTGGCCCGGCGTCTGATGAATGACACGTGAAAGCGAAGAGGAGCACCGATGGCCGAGACGTCCGAGACATCCGAGACCGCCGACGAAGATTTCCCGCGTGGTGTGAGTGCTCACCGGCGTCCAGATCCTGCGACCGAGGTGTTTCTCGCCCACCGCAATCTGCTGTTCACCGTCGCATACGAGATGCTCGGCTCGGCGGACGACGCTGAAGACGTCCTCCAGGAGACGTGGCTGCGCTGGGCAGGCGTCGACCACGACAGCGTGCAGAATCAGCGTGCGTACCTGGTGCGGATCGCCACGCGCCAAGCGCTCAGCAGACTGCGATCACTCGGTCGCCGCAGGGAGACATACATCGGTCAGTGGTTGCCGGAGCCCCTGCTGACCGCGCCCGACGTGGCCGACGACGTCGCGTTGGCCGAGAGCGTCTCGACGGCGATGATGCTCGTGCTGGAGACACTCACCCCGACCGAGCGGGCGGTGTTCGTGCTGCGAGAGGTGTTCGACGTCGAGTACGACGAGATCGCCGGAACCGTGGACAAGAGCCCGGCCGCGGTGCGTCAGATCGCGCACCGGGCGCGGGCGCACGTCGCAGCGCGTCGACCCCGTGTCGTCGTCTCCGCGGCCGAGACCCGAGGCGTACTCGATGCGTTCCAGAAGGCGATCGAGACCGGCGAGTTGCGGGGTCTCCTCGACATCCTCGCCCCGGATGTCGTGCTTGTGGGCGACGGCGGGGGAGTCGTGCAGGCCTCCCTCTCGCCCATTGTCGGCGTCGACGGAGTCCTGTCCGTCATGGGGAGGATTTCGGCCGCAGCGTCGCTGCAACAGGCGCAGGTCAACGGCCGGCCGGCGCTGATCATCCGACTCGCCGGCGAGATCGACACCGTCATCACGCTCCACATCGAAGACTCCCGCGTCGTCGGGCTCTACGCGGTGCGCAATCCCGAGAAGCTGTCCCGTCTCGACGAGGAGACCGCGCTGCGCCGCTGAGTGCACGCCGGGTCGAATGGACCTGACCTCGAGTGGAATCTCACAAGCGGCCGTGACGGCGGCTCACCATCGGTTCCTGACGTCTTCGGCCCACCCGAGCAGGCCGCTCACCTCGAGTGGCCCTGCAACCGTGGGCACTGTGCCGCTGTAGTGCCCGAAGCACTGGTGGCCGGCGGTGGAGAGGATGCCGAGCTTCGTCGAGCTCACATGATCCCAGAACGGCGTGAAGGTCAGATCGAGGTTCGTGCCGCGGATGCGCCACGGGCGCAGCCAGTCGTGCTCGTCGTAGATCCAGTCGAGTTCTTCGCTGATCTTGTGGAGGCGCCCGTCGAGCACCGTGGCGTTCTCGGTGATTCCGGTGCCATCGGTCCAGCGGCCGCCGAGCTGAAGCCCGACGGTTCGTCCGTCGACGGTGCCCGATGCGGCACCCCAGTTCCAGTGCACGCGATACGGCCAGCGACCCCGACCGTGGTCGACGACGGCCCAGCTCTCACCGGCGGGCAGCGCGATGGTCTCGCCCTTCACTGTGAGCGTGCCGCTCGCCGGGCGGGCGACGTCTTTCACCGTGTACTGGAAGCGGCGCCGTGACCACGGCACGACGAGGGCGAGCCGCTCGTGTCCGGGTGGCAGGGCGGCGAGGATCTCGAACGAGACATCCGCGGTCTCGCCGCTGAGCAGTGTGCCTTCGGCGGTCTCTTCGATGTCGATGCGGAGCCCGCGGGCTCGGGCGTGGGCGGAGCCCGAAGCGAAGGTTGCGGGAAGGTCGGCACCGCGACCGAACGGAACCACGGCACCGCGTTCGATCGTCTCGCCTGTGCGCCGGTCGTGCACCATGATCGAGGGCACGGCCGCGTAGTCGAGAGACGACACGGTTGCGGCGATCAGGTGAGTGGGCGAAGTCACCGCCCAGTACTCCCAGCGCTTGTTCCGACCCCACCCCGACCGGCCACCGATGCCGGCGGTGTCGTGCAGCGGCGTGCGGGTCCAGCCGACTGCGCGTGGGTTGAGGTCGCCGTTCGGCAGGCAGAGGGCGACGGGATCGGTCAACTCGGTTTCATCGATCGGCTTGCTCATAGTCGGGCTCCTGTTCCTTGAGTCTTGCGCACTGCGCGGGAGCGGAGCGTCGTGAAGACCGGCACCAGGACGAGCACCGCGGCCGCGGCCAGGAAGATGCCCGAGCCGGGAACCGGCCGGACCTGCCCGAGCTCGACGAAGGTCTCGCCGCCTCCGAGAATGGCGGCGGCGCCGATGAACGGGCCGATCACCATGGGCACCATCACGCCCAGCAGCATCCGCAGGCCTTGCACGGAGCCTGCCCGCCCTGGCGGCGTTGCGTCGCGGGTGAGGGCTGAGACGGCGGCGAAGGACGCCATCATTCCCGCCATCATGATCGTGGCTGCGATCGCCACCGCGACGAAGTCGCGAGCGAGCCACGTCGCCACGAGCCCTGCCGCGAAGAACACGACCGCCGGGATGAGGAACCGCTCTTTGCCGATTCGATCCATCACCCTGCCGCCGATGACGCTGAGCACGGAAGCGGCGATGAGCACGATGCCGAGGAGGAGCGCGTAGTCGTCGATCTGGAGGGTGCGCTGGATGTAGATGATGATGTACGGCAGGAACACCTGCGAGCTGATGCCGATGACCGCCCACACCGCGAGCGTGAGGTACAGCACCGGCTCTGCGCGGATGACCGACGGGCGCAGTCCGCGAATCGTGGCGGCGAGAAGGCCTTCGGTGTGACGGATGTCGCTGGGCTTGTCTCGCACGAGGAACCAGGAGGCCACGCCGACGACCAAGGTGACGGCGCCGACGATTCCGAAGAACAGCTTCCAGTCGCCGTTCCGGGTGAGGCCGTCGAGGGCGCCGAACACGAGCAGCATCGCGATCAGCGGCATGATGGCGAGGACGCCGTCGACCCGCCCTCGGTTCGCCGGCTTGGTCGTGTCCGTGACCCAGGCGTTGAATGCGGCGTCGTTCGCCGTCGAGCCGATCGCACTCATCACGCAGTCCAGTACGATGACGCCGACGAGCGCGGCCAGCGCAACGGCCGGGGCGGCTTCGGCGCCCTCGGGCACCCCGACGAAGCCGAACGCCATCGTGCACAGGCCCCAGAGCACGTAGCCCCCGGCGATGAGTGAGCGCCGCTTTCCACGACGATCCGACCAGGCCCCTGCGACCAGTGTCGCGATCGTCGCGGCCACCGCGCTCAGGGCGACCATGACGGCGATCGCCGTCGGGTCGGAGGTGATGGTGTCGTAGACGAACACGTTCAGGTACAGGTTCTCGACGGTCCACGCGAGCTGACCGGCGAGCCCGACGGTCACGACCGCGACCCAGTTGCGCGGGCCGAACCGAGTCGACCTCTCGAGCAGCGCGGCCGGTCCGGGGGAGGTGCCTGCAGTAGACGGAGCGTTCGCGGCATCGCCGACGGAGCGCGGATCTCGGGTCACTACGTCCTCGCCATTTCCACGTTGAAACCACTGACGCTCGACTCTAACGTGACACGTAGACCGTGTAAAGTTGCCCGCATTTCAACGTTGCAAGTGAGGAACGCCTTGGTCATTCGCGCCCGTCAAGACCCTGCGGTCTCCACCGACCGCCGCACACCGTGGGCGGCCGCCCTCGACCGCACCCGCCCGCTCCCCGAATACCCCCGGCCCCAGCTTGTTCGCGACAGCTATCTCAACCTCAACGGGGTCTGGCGATACGCGATGACGGATGGCGCTGCGCCGAGCGTGTGGGACGGCGACATCGTCGTGCCGTTCTCTCCGGAGGCGGCGCTCTCCGAAGTGGGTCGGCGGCTGCTGCCCGGCCAGACGCTCTGGTATCGCCGAGAGCTCGCGCTGCCCGACGGGTTCAGCGGCGGGGCCGACGAGCGACTGCTGCTGCACTTCGGGGCCGTGGACCAGGACTGCGAGGTGTTCGTCGACGATATGCCGGTCGGTACGAACAGCGGTGGATACTGGCCGTTCGCAATCGACGTGACGGAGCACCTTGGCGACGGGCAGGCCCACGTGCTGACCGTCGCGGTCACCGATGAGACCGACGCCGGGTTCCGTTCACGGGGAAAGCAATCCCTGAAGCCCGGGGGCATCTGGTACACCCCGCAGTCGGGCATCTGGCAGACGGTGTGGTTGGAGGCGGTCCCGGCGGTGCACGTGCAGCGCCTCGACATCCGGCCGCTGCTCGAGGAGCGGGTCGTCGAAGTGACCGTGCATGCGAACGCCGGTGCGGAGGCGGTGGTCGGGGTCTTCGCCGGCGACGTTCATGTGGGGGAGGCGCGCGGCCCCGCAGGCACGCCGCTGCGGATTCCGATCCCGGATATTCGCCCATGGAGCCCCGAAGACCCGTTCCTGTACGACCTCGCGATCTTGCTCGATGCCGATGAGGTCACGAGCTACTTCGGGATGCGCTCGTTCGGGGTCGGTCCCGACCGAGCTGGTGTACCGCGACTGCTCCTGAACGGGGAGCCGTACTTCCAAGCGGGAGTGCTCGACCAGGGGTACTGGCCCGACGGGCTGTACACCGCGCCGTCCGACGAGGCGTTGGTGCACGACATCCGCTCGATGAAGGAGCTCGGTTTCACGATGCTCCGCAAGCACATCAAGGTGGAGCCGCTCCGCTGGTACCACCATTGCGATCGGCTCGGCATGCTGGTCTGGCAGGACATGGTCAACGGCGGACGGGCGTACAACCCGCTGGTGATCACGGCCCCGGTGCTGACGCCGGTGCGACTGAACGATCGGCGGCACCGAGCCTTCGGACGACAGGATGCCGCGGGCCGGGCGGAGTTCGGCCGGCAACTCGAGCAGACGGTGCAACTGCTGCAGAGCGCGACGAGTATCGCATGCTGGGTGCCGTTCAACGAGGGCTGGGGGCAGTTCGACGCGCTCGACGCGGTCGAGCGGATTCGGGAGCTGGATCCGCACCGGGTGATCGACCATGCAAGCGGCTGGCACGATCAGGGCGGTGGCGATGTGCGCAGCCTGCACGTGTACTTTCGCCCGATTCGTCCCGCGCGGAACTGGGCGAAGGATGGACGGGCCGTTGTCGTGTCGGAGTACGGCGGCTACAGCCTCCGGCTCGACGGTCACGAGTTCAGCCGGCGCGAGTTCGGATACCGCAAGATGAGCACGAGGGAAGCATTCACCGCGGCGTTCGAGACGCTGCACCGTGACGAAGTGGGGCCGGCCATCGGGCGCGGCATCTCAGCGATCGTCTACACGCAGCTGTCCGACGTCGAAGACGAGCTCAACGGTCTGCTCACGGCGGACCGCTCGGTCGTGAAGGCCGAGGCGGCGCGCGTACGGGCCGTTCTGCGCGAGTTGCGCGACGAGTTCGACCGTCAGACCCGCGCCACGACCGCCGATTCGCCGGCCACCGAGTCTTCCGGCGACGGGCGCGCGCCGTAGTGCGGGAGGGCTTCTGATCAGGGTCGCGTATCGCTCGAGGCACGTCGCACGAGCGAATACGGAGCGGTGTACGACGCCGGCGCGGCTTCGGGCTGATCGAGCCTTCGAAGGAGCGCAACGACTGCGAGGCGGGCGATCTCGTTGAGGTCGGGTGCGATCGTGGTGAGCGATGGCGCAGCGTATGCGGCTTCGGCGGTATTGTCCCAGCCCACCACCGCGATCTGGTCGGGCACGCCGATGCTGGCCTCGCGAAATGCGCGGAGGGCTCCGATCGCAAGCAGGTCGTTGGCGCAGACGAGTCCGTCGATCTCCGACAGGTGCGGGATGAGTTCTTTCGTGCGCTCGTATCCCTCTTCGCGGGAGTAGTCGCCATCGGGGTGGAGCTGGTCCCACCTCGAGACCTCGATGATGTGCGTGGGATCGACGGTCAGCGAATGCGTTTCGAGCGCCAGCTCGAAACCGCGGATTCGCAGGTCGGCGGGTGCCGCGCCGATCGTGCCGGCAGGCACCTTGCCGAGGAACGCGAGTCGACGCCGGCCCGCGTCGATGAGGCAGGTGGTGGCGTCGTAGCTGGACTGCACGTTGTCGACCACGACACTGTCGATCTCGGCGCTCCGGAAGCGCTCGCCGAGGAGCACGAGCGGCGTTTCGCCCCGTTCGGCCTCGAACCGCTTCAGGTCGATGGAGAGCGGACTGAAGAGGATTCCATCGGTCAGGATCGTGCGGAAGCCCGACGCGACGCGAAGCTCCCGTTCGAGCAGTCCTCGCGTCTCGTCGATGACGACGTCGTAGTCGAAACTCTCGGCCTCAGCGACCACCGCGTGAGCCAACTGCGCGAAGTACGGATGCGAGATGAACGGCACCGAGAAGGTGAGCAGCTTGCTTCTGCCGCTTCGAAGTTGCCGCCCCGCGAGTTGGGGGCGATACCCCAGCTCTCGGATCGCCGCTTCCACTTTCGTTCTCGTGGTGTCGCTGATGTATTTGTGCCCGTTGACGACGTTCGAGACGGTGCGATACGAGACGCCGGCGACCGCCGCGACGTCTTTGAGCGTCGGCAGGCCGGCCCTCTTCGGGGTGGGGATTTCAGGAGTCCGTTCCACGATCACATCGTAGTGACCCATGTTGCAACGTTGACAGAAGCGATTGTTTCAACGTTGCAATATCCCGTTCCGTCTGCTTGAGTGTGTCTGCGGCCGCCGCCGGGCGAGAACCCGACGTCGCGAAGTCGAGGAACATCCGATGCGCACCACACTCGGACGCTCCGCACGAGTCGCCGCGCATCCATTCAATGACGAGGAGATGAAGAGCATGGCTCAGACAGATCGGAGGCGTCCGCGGAAGCGCGCGACGTTCCTCGCAGGAGTGACTCTCATGTCGATGCTTGCCTTGACGGCATGCAGCGGATCGGGCGAGGCGGCGACGACGGACGGTGGCGGCGTCGGCACCGCCGACGAGCACGTCGAGATCACGATGATGTCGAATGACGCATTCGCCCAGCAGTGGCAGGAGCAGCTCGTACCGGAGTTCAACAAGGAGTACCCGTACATCGACGTCACGATCGACTCGATCCCGTACACCGAGCTGCTCGCCAAGGGCCTGCTGAACGGCACGGACACGGATCCCGAGTACGACCTGATCACGCTGGACGACCCGTGGACGCCGCAGCTCGCCGAGGCGGGCGTGCTCTACGAGCTGAAGGATGACGCCGACCAGTGGACTGATGCCGAGTACGACTGGGACGACTTCAACTCCGCACCCCTCGCCTCGAGCGAGTGGGAGGGCAACCAGTACGGGGTGCCGCTCCGCTCCAACATGCTCCTCATGATCTACAACAAGGACCTGTACGCGCAAGCCGGTCTCGATGCGCCCACCCCGGAGCTCACGTGGGACGAGTACATGGAGCAGGCTCCCGAGCTCGTGCAGGACACGGACGGCGACGGCAAGGACGATTCGTGGGCGGTCGGCCTCACCTGGGTGCGCGGCGTGCTCTCGCCCCCCTTCTGGCAGGCCGCGCTCAACGCGGACGCGGGAAGCCTCTTCGACGATGAGCTCGATCCCACCTTCGATACGAAGGACGGAGAAGAGGCGCTGCAGATGCAGGTGGACCTGCTCGAATACGCACCCCCGGGAGCCAACACCTACAACTACACCGAACCCCTCGACGCGTTCCGCCAGGGCAAGGTCGCCAGCATCTTCACGTGGGGCAGTGCCTTCAAGAGCGCGGCCGTCGACCCTGAGGTCACCACGCTCACCCCGGACCAGGTCGGCATCCAGACGATGCCCGTCGGCGACGCGAGCGCGAGCACGCACCGCGGCATCTGGAGCGGGTCGGTCTTCAAGAACTCGAAGAGCCCCGAAGCCGCCTGGACGTTCCTGCAGTGGATGAGCTCCAAGGAGGGCGAAGTGTGGACCACCAACGCCCTCGGCTCCTTCCCCGCTCGCAAGTCGACGCTCGCCGCCACCCCGACCGAGGAGTGGCTGGTTCCGGTGTTGAGCACGCTCCAGGAGGCGTACGACGTCGCCGCCGAGGGCGAGATGTGGCGACCGCGCACTCCCGAGTCGAACGCGATCCAGGAGATCCTGGCCGATCAGACGAGCGCAGCAGTCGAGGGGCAACTGTCACCTGCGGAGGCGCTCGAAAAGGCGAGCACGCAGATCGACGAACTGCTGCAGAAGTAGACGCATGAGCATCGAACTCTCGAGAAGCAACACCACGGCACGACTGCGGTCACGATGGCGCGACATCTCCAGCCGGTGGATGTTCATGCTGCCCGCGACGTTGCTGCTGGTCGCGGTACTGGCGTACCCGTTGATCTACACACTGCAGATCAGCTTCTCGGAGTTCGATCTCGCGTCGTTCGCTCCATCCGGGTGGGTCGGCTTCGAGAACTACACGGCGGCGTTCAAGAACGAGACCTTCCAGAACTCGTTGGTCGTCACCGGCATCTACCTCGTGCTGGCGTTGCCGATCCAGATCATCCTGGGGTTCGCCATCGCGTACCTGATGAACGCCGAGTGGAGGGGGCGCGGAGTGATCCGCGCACTCTTCCTCATCCCGATGGTCGTGGCACCGGTCGTCTCCGGCGGCATCTGGAAGATGATCCTCGACCCGCTCTGGGGCGGCGTCAGCTGGTTCCTGGGGCTGTTCGGAATCCCCCCGATCGACTGGTTCGGAGACGCCACGATGTCGATGATCAGCATCGTGATGATCGACACGTGGCGCTCCGTTCCATTCGTCGCCCTCATCGCCTCGGCCGCGCTGCTCGCACTGCCGAAGGACATCTTCGAAGCGGCGAAGGTCGACGGGGCGAACTGGTGGCAGACGCTTCGCTCCGTCAGCCTCCCCCTGCTCGCACCGATCATCGCCGCGACCTTCATCGTGCGATGGCTGGGCGCGGTGAAGATGTTCGACGTCGTGCTGGCGACGACGAATGGCGGGCCGGGCGAAGCCACCAATGTCGTGAACCTCTACATCTACCAGCAGGCCTTCCGCCTGCTGAAGTTCAGCGAATCATCCGCCATGGCCGTGATCGTGCTCGTCATCACGATGATCCTGACCTTCGTCTTTCTCTACGGCAGCAAGAAGCTGGAGGACCGACTGTGACCGCGCTCAGCACTCGGCAAAGGGAAGAACAGCGATTCGACTCGCCGCCACGCCGCCTCGCCACGGCTCGGCCGCGTGGGGAACGCGCTCGCATCTGGTCTGGCGTGATCATCTGCGTGCTGTTCCTCCTGCCGCTCCTGTGGATGCTGCTGACGTCGTTCAAGGAGCAGCGCGACATCTTCACGATTCCGCCCACGATCTTCTTCGAACCGACCCTCGACCAGTACTTCTGGGCGTTCGAGCGAGGCGATCTCGGGCCGAAGCTCGTCAACACCATCATCGTCGCGCTCGGCGCCGGAGTACTGTCGCTCTTCGCCGGGGCGATGGCCGGCTACGCGCTGTCAAGGCTCAAGATCAAGGGCGCTGCGACGATCGGCGTGCTGATCCTCGTGTCGCGCGGTGTGCCGCCGATCGCCCTCGCCGTGCCGATGTTCCTGGTGGCGCGCACGCTCGGCATCACCGATACGCACATCACGCTGATCCTCGCCTACTGCTCGTTCGTCATCCCCTACGTCATGTGGCTCATGCGCGGATTCTTCCTCGCGCTGCCGAAGGAGCTCGAGGAATCGGCGATGCTCGACGGTTGCTCCAGAATGGGCGCGTTCTTCCGCATCATCGTGCCCATCTCGGCACCGGGCCTGATCTCGACGTTCATCTTCAGCATCATCCTCGCCTGGGAAGAGCTGCTGTTCGCGCTCGTGCTGACCAACCGCAACGCGACCACCATTCCGGTGGCCATCGCGGGCATGGCCGGTGACACCGAGAACGGCGCGAACTGGGGAGCGTTGTCGGCCGCCGGCATGCTGACCGTCGTGCCGGTCGTCATCCTGGCCCTCATCGTGCAGAAGTGGCTGATCCGCGGCCTCGCCGACGGCGCCACGAAGGGATGACGCGGACGTGACCAACCAACGCCGGCCCCGGCGGAAGAGATACCAACGATCGAATGGAGAACTGAAGTGAGACTCCCCCTCAAGGAAGTCATGCAGGGCGGGGAACGCATCACCGAGCGGGAGATCACCTCGCCGGTCGACCTCTGCCTGGACTCGGGCCGGCTGAATCCCGATGCCGTCGGGTGGACCCGCACCCCGCTCCACCGCACGAAGCTGCGGGGGTGGGGGCGGAACAAGCGCTTCGAATACTGGTCGATCGTCACACCCACCCTGATCTTCACCATGAACATCTCGCACCACGACTACCGGGCGAATGTCTCGGTGACGCACATCGATCGCACCTCGTACGAAGAGATCCGGCAGGGCGGAAACACCTGGTTCCCGCGCCGCGGCGGGCTCAAGGACACTCAGGTCGGCGAGCCGATGGAGGCGTCGCGCAAAGACGTCGTCGTTCGCATGACCCCGGCGGGAGACGGCACCGTGCTGCACGCGAGGTCGGCCCGCATCGAGGTCGACGTGCGGGTGGTCGCCGAGGAGGGCCACGAATCCATGGGCGTCGTCGTGCCGTGGAGCGACACCCACTTCCAGTACACGAAGAAGGACAACTGCCTGCGCGCCGAGGGCCACATCGTGGTCGACGGCGTCACGCACGAGATCGATGCCGCCACGTCGTACGCCGTGCACGATCGGGGTCGCGGACGCTGGCCGTACTTCACGTTCTGGAACTGGGGCGCCGGCAACGGTCGCACCGCGAACGGCGAAGAACTCGGTCTGCAGTTCGGCGGCAAATGGACCGACGGCACGCCCTCGACCGAGAACTGGGTGCGCATCGGCGGACGTCTCTCCAAGATCAGTTCGCATCTCGATTGGCGTTACGACCCGAACGACTGGCTCGCGCCGTGGTCGTTGCGGGGTCCGGGTGTCGCCGTCGTGTTCACGCCGCAACGCCACCTCAGGCACCTGTTCGACCGCTGGATCGTCAAGAGCCGAGGCGACACGTGCTTCGGTCACTTCTCAGGGGTCATCGCCCTCGATGACGGCGACATCGTGGAGTTCGCCGACGTCTTCGGCCACGTCGAGGAGGTCGAGCGGCGGTGGTGATCACGCGAACTGCTGGCACACTGTAGACATGCCCGCAGCCGCACTGATGCAACAACTCGCCCGAACCATCGATGCACATGAGTGGGAATCCCTCGCCGGACTGCTCCATCCCGAGTTCTCATGCCGATACGTGCACACCGGGGAGACATTCGACCGCGACAGCTGGGTTCGGGTGAATGCGGAGTACCCCGGGTTCCAGAACTTCGTGCTCGAGGACTGCGTGGCCGACGGCGAACGTGCCGCAGCCCGGGCGCATGTCAGCGGGTTGAGCGAGGGGCAGATGCAGCATTTCGAGGTCGCGACATTCATCGAAGTGCGCGGTGGCCTCATCTCCGAGATGACCGAAGTGTGGACTGACGTCGACCAGGCCGCTCCAGACGGCACCCGGCCGTGACGCTGCGCCGCTGCCACGGCGCTCACGACCTGACGGCCGGGACCTCGAGTTCCGTCAAGAAGCTCCGCCAGGTCCGCGCGCCGCGGTCGGCTCCCGCACCCGCGAGGTTCTCACCCGCGCGGTAGGCGCGGCCGACGGCGCCGGGCACGCGGATCGGGAGGCGGCCGCGCCGTTGCCGAGCACCCGTCACCTCGGTGAAGGTCGCCACGAGCTGTGCCACATCGAGCACCTCAGGTCCGGCCAGGTCCGCGACTCGGCCGGCCGGCGCGCCGAGTGCGAGCTCGGCGAGCCGGGCGGCGACCTCGTCGCGGTCGACCGGCTCGAAGCGGAGGCCGCCGGGTACCGGGAGCAGCGGCATCCGCGCCATGCCTCGTGCGAGCGGGAGCACGAACTCGTGCAACTGTGCGGCACGCAGTACGGTCCACGGCACTCCTGATTCGGCGATCACCCGTTCGGCCTCCGCCTTCGCCCTGAAGTAACCGATCGGCATGCGGTCGGCGCCGACGACCGAGATGAGCACGAGGTGACGCACCCCGGCCTCGCGCGCCGCGACAGCGAGGTTTCGCGCGGCGACATCGTCGCCCTTCGCTCCTCCGGCGAGGTGCAGCACGACGTCGACGCCGTCGAGCGCGGCGGCGAGTCCATGCCCGGCGACGGTGTCGCCTGCGACATGCTGGATGCCGGGCTCGGCACCACGCGGATGCCGCGACAGAATTCGGATGTCGCGGCCGGCCTCGCGCAGCAGCGGCACCACGCGGCTGCCGATGTTGCCGGTACCGCCGGTCACGAGCAGAGGTGCGTTCATTGGTCGAGTTCCTCTCATGTCACATTCGAGGGCGTTCCCTCGTCGATATCCCGACGATCGAACTCGAGGAGATGTGACATGACCGATCGAAGAATCTTGGCGCGGCGGTTCGAAACCGAGCGGCCGAGGCTGCGGGCCATCGCCACGCAGCTGCTCGGCTCCGCCGCCGATGCCGATGACGCCGTGCAGGAGACCTGGCTTCGGCTCGAGCGAGTGGATGCCGCGGGCATCGACAATCTCGAGGCGTGGCTGACGACGGTGGTCTCGCGGGTCAGCCTCGACCTGCTGCGCGCGCCGCGCCGCAAGCGCGAGCATTCGTGGCAGGTCGAGCCTTGGCGTGACGAACCGGTTGCGACCGAGGCCGACCCCGCCGAACTCGCCGCGCAGAGCGACCGCGTGAGCGTCGCGCTGCTCGTGCTGCTCGAGATGCTCAGCCCCGCGGAGCGGATCGCGCTCGTGCTGCACGACGTCTTCGGCCAGTCGTTCGACGAGGTCGCGGTCGTGCTCGATCGTTCGCCAGAGGCTGTGCGGCAGCTTGCCTCTCGGGCCCGCCGGCGTGTGCGCGGCGCCGAAGAGCCGGCGCGGCCGGATCGGGAACGTGGCAGGCGCATCGTGAATGCGTGGCTCGCCGCCGCTCAGCACGGAGACATCGGCGCGCTGCTCGAGCTGCTCGACGACGGCGCGGTGCTGCGCGCGGACTACGGCACGTCGATGCAGCTCGTCGAGGGTTCCCGGGCGATCGCCGAGCAGGCCGTGCTCTCGGGCCGTCTCGCCGCGCACTCGACGCCGATCCTGATCGACGGCCAACCGGGTGTCGCCGCGGTGATGAACGGACGCGTCGTCTCGATCATGGCGTTCGAGCTCGACGGCGACCGGATCGTCGGCCTGGAGGTGCTCGCGGACCCGAGCCGGCTCGAGTCGCTCGGCGTCGACCGGATCGTGGGCGGCGGCGCAAGCTGATCGCGGCAGCGCTCGCGTCTTCGCCTGCGCTTGCGCTGCGCCTGCGAATGCTAGCGAACGTCGGCGAACTCAACTTGCAGACGATGTTGTTCACGAAATTGCTTGCCATAATGTCAACAATCTGAGTATGGTGCGTGCAAGCGCGGCGTTTCCCCGCCGGGCATTTTCCCCAATGGAGAGGAAGATCGTGGCAGGCAACCAACCCCGAAGAGATTCGGAGAGACAGGGTCCTCAATCCGCTCGTCGAGCGGCACGCGCATTCGGCCGGGCGGCGACCGCCCTCGGCACGGCTGCGCTCATGGTCATGCTCGGTGGGGCGCCGATGGCGACCGCCGCGGCATCCGCACATCGCTCTGCACCCGACGCGGAAGACGCGAAGCTCGCCTTCGACGACTCCGCCTACACGACCCTGACGGTCGCCATCGACGGCACCTCCACGCAGGTGCGCTGGTACAAAGAGGTCTGCTACGTCGCGGACCCGATCCTGATGTCGAGCACGCAGGGTCAGAACACCATCGCCAACCCCGCCTGCGGCTATCAGAGCATGAACGTCTTCGTGCCAGAGAGCGCCGCCGCCGACCAGGACGCGGCGATTTACTTCGCCGTCAACAACAGCGGATGGTTCGCGAGCTACATCCGGGCATCGGTGACCGACGGCGCCCAGTTCGACAGCACCACGAGCAACGTCGGCGCTGCACTCAAGGCCGGATTCGTCTTCGTCGACGTCGCTTCGCGTTCGCGCGGCGTCGTGGCAGCCGACGCGAGCTATGCCGGGAAGGCCCCGGCGCCCGTCGTCGACGCGAAGGCCGCCGTACGGTACCTGCGCCTCAATGACGCCGTCATGCCCGGCAGCGCCGAGCGCGTCGTCATCAACGGAACGAGTGGGGGCGGGGCACTCGTCTCGATCCTCGGCGCCTCCGGCAACAGCCCGGACTACGACCCCTTCCTCGCCGAGATCGGCGCAGCGGGAATCTCGTCGAGAGGCAAGAGCACGATCGACGACGACGTGTTCGCCGTGGCCGCGTACTGCCCGATCACCGACCTCGGCCACGCCGACATCTCGTACGAATGGCTGTTCTCGACGCTCGGCACACGGGCAACCGTCGGATCCACCGCCGACCCGGCGACGAGTGCCGCGCTCGCCGCTGACTTTCCGGACTACGAGAAGTCCCTTCGCCTGACGGCAGCCGACGGCACCCGGCTCACCGCCGACAACATGCTCGACGAGATCAGGGGCGAGGTCATCAACTCGGCCGTCACGTACATGCGAGCCGATCCCGCCAACGTCGTCCCCGACCTCGGCGAGGACATCGTCTACACGAGCCCGGGGTCGCCGGGGTCGCCGCCGAAGTCGGGCACCTACACGAACGACTGGATCGACGTCGACAACGACGCGAACACCGTGCTCTCGATGGACATGGAGCGCTATCTCGCGTTCCTCGGCACGCAGGCGACGCTCAAGCAGGCACCCTCGTTCGACCAGACCGGGGTGAACAACCTCACGGCGGGGGAGTCGAGCCTGTTCGGCACCTCCGCGCAGGTCTACTCGAACTTCACCGAGTACAGCTGGGAGCACAACGCCATCGCGGGCGATGGGGTCGGCCTCGACGACACCGGGCTCACGTGGGCGCGGTTCATCCGTCAGCGCAGCACCGTCGTCGATGAGCAGGTCGACCTCGTCGATCCCATGCGCTTCATCGGCACGAGCGCCGACACGGCGCCGTACTGGTACGTGCGCCACGGCACGCGCGACCGCGATACTGCGCTCACGATCTCGCTCAACCTCGACCGGGCACTCGAATCCGATCGGGACGTGCGCGACGTGAACTACCGTCTCGCCTGGGATCGCCCGCACTCCGGCAACTACGACGTGCCCGAGGCCATGCAGTGGATCGAGAATGCGCTCGCCGCGGCCGATGCGCGACTCGCGACAGTGACGGTATCGAGCGGGTCGTGGTCGCAGACGGTCGTGGTGACCGGCAGCGAGCCGGAGGTCACGGTGCCGAAGGGAGTCAGCCGGGTCTCCATCGCTGCGACCGCGACATCAGCGGATGCCTCGGTGAAGGCGCCGAAGTCCGTGCAGGTGTCATCGCACCACCGGAATGCGAAAGCGGAGATCGTCGTCACCTCTGCCGATGGAAGTGATCGACGCAGCTACACCCTCAGTGTGAAGCCCGGTCGCTGAGATGACTCGAAGCCCCCTTCGCCGCGCGGCGGAGGGGGCTTCGTGCGGTCTCAGCGGTCGGATGCGATGCCGGTCATCGCCCCCGTCATGGTCTTCGCGCGTTGGATCTCCTCCCAGATCCGCGTGCGCAGCACACCGAAGCGCTCGGCCGACCGGGTGGTGATCTGGTCGCGTTCTGCGGGAAGGTCGATCGTCACGTCATCGAGCACCACAGTCGGCGAACTGGTGAGCACGATGACCCGCTCGGCGAGATAGACCGACTCGTCGATGTCATGGGTGACGAAGAGGATCGTGACGCCGAGCGTCTTCCAGATGCGCCGGATGAGGTCCTCGAGGTCGGCGCGCGTCTGCGCGTCGACCGCCGCGAACGGTTCGTCCATGAGGAGCACCTGCGGCCGATACGCCACTGCGCGTGCGATCGCGACGCGCTGCTGCATGCCACCCGACAGCTGCCAGGGGTACTTGGTCGCCGCGTCTGAGAGCCCGACCGCCTCGAGTGCCTCGGCGACGCGTTGGCGGCGCTCGGCCTTCGGCATCCGAGCGGACTTCAACGGCAGCTCGACGTTCGCCTCGACGCTCATCCAGGGGAAGAGGCTTCGCCCGTACTCCTGGAACACGACCGCCATCGTCTTGGGCGGGCCGACGATGGGCGAGCCGTGCAGTTCCAGCCGGCCGCTCGTCGCGGGCAGGAGCCCGGCGATGCATTTCAGCAGGGTCGTCTTGCCGGCGCCCGATGGCCCGACGATGCAGACGAGCTGACCGGCAGGCACGGTGAAGGTCAGGTTGCGCACCGCCTCAACGTCGTCGCCGGTCGGCGAGGAGTACACCTTCCGCAGCCCGTCGACGACGAGCATCGGCGCCGCGTCGGCGCGCGAGGGTTCAGGATTCACGCTGGACCTCCCTGAGTCCGTGGTACCAGCGGAGGATCCGCCGTTCGATGAGTCGGAACACGGCGCTCAACCCCAGTCCGATGAGACCGAGCAGCAGGATGCCGCTCCACATCTCGGGCACGGCGAAATTGCGCTGGAATTGCACGATGGTGAACCCCAGCCCCGACGATGAGGCGAACATCTCGGAGATGACCATGAGGATCAGGCCGATCGACAGCGACTGCCGTACGCCCGTGAGAATCTGCGGGGCCGCCGACGGCAGCACGAGATGGCGCAGCCGGAAGCCTCCTTCGATGTGGTAGCTGCGACTGGTCTCGCGCATGACCTCGTCGGTCGCGCGGACGCCCTCGACGGTGTTGAGGAGGACCGGCCAGATCGCGCCCGAGATGATCACCGCGACCTTCATCTGATCGTTCACCCCGATGATGAGCATGAGGAGCGGCACGAGCACCGGCGGTGGGATCGCCCGGAAGAACTCGAGCAGCGGCTCGAGCAGCCGGCGGATCGTGCGAGCGGATCCGATGACGACGCCGATCACGATGCCGAGCACGATCGCACATGCGAGGCCGGTGAACAGACGGCCGAGACTTGGCAGCACGTCCTCCCAGAAGCGCGGTCCGAACCAGGTCGTGACGAAGGTCTCGAGCAACTGATCGGGCGTCGGTACGAAGAATGAAGCGCCACCCACGGTCGCCGCCCACCAGGCAGCGATGAGGACCAGAGGAAGGCCGATGACGTACGCGAACGACTTCAGAGCGTTCATGCCTCGAGCTCCGATCGCACCGAGGTGTGCCAGGCGAGGGCCCGCCGCTCGACCAGGCGTGCGAGAAGGTTGATGGCGACGCCGATGAGGCCTGTCGCGAGCACGAGCGCGTACATCTCCACGACGGCGCCGCCGGACTGGGCGAGGGCGATCTGCTTGCCGAGGCCGTCGGTGCCGATGATGAGCTCCGACGTGATGGCGAGGATGAGCGCGATGGTCGCGGCGAGTCGCACCCCGGTCATGAGATACGGCAGTGTGGTGGGCCAGACGACGTGACGGATGCGGCTGAGTCGTCGCAGTCCATAGCTTCGCGCGGTGGCATCGGCCACCGGGTCGACATCCTGGGTGCCGTAGATCACTTGGAGCAGCACCTGCCAGAACGCGGCGTAGACGATGAGGAGCAGGCTCGACTGGATCTTCGTCCCGAAGAGGAGGACGGCGAGGGGGATGAGGGCGACGGAGGGGATCGGCCGCAGGAACTCGATCGTCGACCGCGTGGCCCGCTCGAGGAAACGGCTCGACCCGATGAGGAACCCGAGGAGCGTTCCGGCGACGACGGCGATCGCGAGGCCGATGGCCCAGCTCGTCATCGTGGCGCCGACACTGCGCCAGAATGCTCGGTCGGCGAGGTCGCCGGCGAGCTGGAGGAGCACTTCTCCGGCGGGAGGGAGGAACCGGGGGTCGACGAGGCCGAGTCGGGACACCGCCTCCCAGAGGAGCAGGAACCCGATGATGCCGGCCGAACCGAGCAGCGCGGTGCGGCCCCGCCCGGGACGGCGGGCGCGCCGCCGTCCCGGGGAGGCCGCCGTTGTGGTGGTTGGCTCCGAACCCGTCAGGGTCACGGAAGCAGTACGTCGAGATCGGGCGCCTGGGTGAGCACCCCGTAGGACTGCGCCGCCTCGGCGAGCTTCTCCATGGCACCGCGATCGATTTCGAGGGGCCAGGTCGGCAGCACGATCTTCTCGAGCGTCTCGGGCGGCGTCTTGGTGTACGTCGCGATGATCTCGCGCACGGCGTCGGGGTTCTCCTGCGCGTACTCGAGCGACTTCTGCATCGCCGACTGGAACTTCTCGACGATCTCGGGGTCGCTCTCGATGAAATCGGTCGTCGTGAAGTACGACGCGACGTCGAGCTTCGGGTCGAACTCGGCGTAGGCGTAGGAGACGACCCGATCGCCGGCCTCGATCGCCGCGGTGACGAACGGCTCGACGACGAACGCCGCGTCGACCTGGCTGTTCTCGACCGCCGCGATGGCGTCGGGGAAGGGCACCTCGACGAAGGAGATGGTCGAAGAATCCGCTCCGGCATCGTCGACGAGGGTGCGCACGATCGTGTCATTGATGTTGCCGAGGCTGTTGCTCGAGACGGTCTTGCCGGCGAGGTCGGTCACGGACTGGATCGGCGAGTCGCCCTTGACGATGATCGCGCCGAAGTCGGAATCGGTGTCACCGGTCGTCGCGACGGCGGAGCTCACCGCCTTGAGGGGCAGCCCCTTCTCGGCCGCCACCATGAGCGAGAGCATGTTGCTGAAGCCGAATTGGTAGTCGCCTGCGACGACGGCCGGCACGATGGCGGCACCGCCGGTGGCGGTCTCGATGGTGAGATCGAGCCCGGCCTCCTCGAAGAAGCCCTGCGCGTCGCCGAGGTAGAGGGGTGCGGTGTCGGCGATCGGGATCACGCCCACCGTGACGGGGGTGAGCTCGGCCGCACTGGCGCTCGCGGCCGGGGTCTCGGTGCCGGCTTCGGAGTCGGTGCATCCGGAAAGGGCCAGCAGGGCCACCGCGGCGACCCCGATCATGCTGATGCGATTCATGTCACTCCGTTGTGAGGGAAGGCGGCCCCGCCAGGACGCTTCGTCCGGCCAGGCTGGTTGCCGTGTCTGCGGCGACCCTACGGCTGTTCAAGAATCACTGTCAATAACGTGACCAGAATTGTTAGCAATCGGATGCAATGCCCGTCGCTGTTCACCGGAGCTGTGGTATCGACTGCCCGTGGTCGTCGAGCGTGTGCAGCGTGGTGATGACGCTGCCGATGTGGTCGCCCATGAGTCGACCGGCCCGCTCTGCGTCGTGGGCGCAGACCGCGTCGATGATCGCCAGGTGTTCGGGCAGCGAGACACTCGGGCGGCCGGGCACGAGGGAGAGCCGGAACTGATGTCGCACCATCTGGCCGTTGAGCTGCTCGATGATGCGGGCCGCGGCGGCGTGGTGCGCGATTTCTCGCAGACGGGAGTGGAGCGTGGCGTTCAGGTCGGAGTAGCGCATGAGCTCGCCCTGCTCGACAGCGACGCGCATGCTCTCGCCGAGAACGCGGAGCTCGTCGATCTCGGCATCGCCGACCTGCTCGGCGGCCCGCGCCGCGACCAGTGCTTCGACGGCTTGCCGGATCTCGGTGATCTCGACCGCTTCGTCGACCGAGATCTCGCGCACGCGAGCGCCCCGATTCGGCTGCAGCTCGACGAGGCCGTCGGCGGCGAGCTGCAGCAGCGCGTTGCGGATGACGAATCTGCCGGCGCCGTAGCGCTCGGCGAGTTCGGCCTCGATGAGCCGCTGGCGCGGTGCGAAGTCCCCGCGGAGGATTGCACTCCGCAACTGGGCATGGACATCTTGGAGGTTGCTCACCGACCGCCCCTTCCCTGAATCGACATCGATGATCTGCGATTCTCAGTCACGCCGAGACGTCCGCCACGCAGCTTCGCTCGACTCATTCTGTCGCCCGACGGGTCGTCAGCAAAATTGTTGACAATAGTTGCGACACTCGGCAGAGTGGTGTCGCACATCGATCTGGAGGTTCAATGTCGAATCAGTCTCCGCTTCTCGTGGTCACCGCGCACCCTGGCGACTTCGTCTGGCGAGCCGGCGGTGCGATCGCTCTCGCCGCTTCACGCGGGCAGCGCGCGGTCATCGCCTGCCTGTCCTTCGGCGAACGGGGTGAATCCGCGAGCGCCTGGCGCGCAGGGAAGAGCCTCGACGAGATCAAGGAGCTCCGCCGCGAAGAGGGCCAGACCGCGGCCGACGCGCTCGGTGCCGAGGTGCGGTTCTTCGACGCCGGCGACTATCCGCTCCGCGAGAGCGACGAACTCCTGGCGAGCCTCATCGGCCTCTATCGCGAGGTGCAACCCGACGTCGTGCTCACGCACGCCGCCGCCGACCCCTACAACATGGACCACCCGAAGGCCGCCGAGATCGCGCTCCACGCTCGCGTGCTCGCGCAGGCTCCCGGCGTCTCCGGCCCCGGGGAGGTCATCGGCGCGCCGCCCGTGTTCGCGTTCGAGCCCCACCAGAGCGAGGTGTGCGGCTTCGTTCCGAACGTGCTGCTCGACATCAGCGAAGTCTGGGAGAAGAAGGTCGCCGCCATGCATGCGCTCGGCGCACAGGGGCACCTCGTCGAGTACTACACCGACCTCGGCAAGCGCCGTGGCGTGCAGGCCAAGCGCAACAGCGGTCCGAACCTCGGCTTGCCGGTGCACGCCTACGCCGAGGCGTTCCAGCGGTACTACCCGCAGGTCGCATCGGAACTGGCCTGACCATGGGCCGCCACTACGTCGTCCGCGAAATCGACCGTGCACCGGCGGAGGTGATCGAACGCCTCGCCGGCGCCGGAGTCGCGAGCGTCCACGAGGCGGCGGGCCGCGTCGGCCTCGTCGGGCCGCGGATCACCGCCCGGCTTCCGGGAGCGTCGGTCGGAGGCTCGGCCGTCACCGTGCTCAGCCACCCCGGCGACAATCTCATGATCCACGCCGCCGTCGAGGTGTGCCGACCGGGCGACGTGCTCGTCGTCGCGACGACGAGCGGATCCACCGACGGCATGTTCGGCGATCTGCTCGCCACCTCGCTGCGCTCCCGCGGGGTGGTCGGACTCGTGATCGACGCCGGGGTGCGCGACGTCGCGACCCTGCGCGAGATGGGCTTCCCGGTGTGGTCGCGCGCCGTGCACGCCCAGGGCACGGTCAAGGCGAGCCCGGGATCGGTCAACGTGCCCGTCGTGATCGCGGGCCAGGCGGTGCACCCCGGCGACATCATCGTGGCCGACGACGACGGCGTGGTCGTGTTGCCGATCAGACGCGGCGCCGACGTCGCGGATGCCGCGGACCGCCGCCGAGCGAACGAGGAGGCCAAGCGCGCCACGCTCGCGTCGGGCACCCTCGGGGTCGACCTGTACGAGCTGCGACCTCTCCTCGCCGAACTCGGCGTCGCCTATGTGGATCGTCTTCCGGAAGGCACCGATCGATGAGCAGCCGAATCACGGTGCTCGGCCTCGGCGAGGCGGGTCGTGCGTTCGCGACCTCGCTCTCGGCGCGGGCCGTGGTGACCGGGTGGGATCCGTTCGCGACGGGCGCGGTCGACGGTGTGCGAATCGCGGCATCCGGCGAGGAGGCCGTCGCCGAAGCGGATGCCGTGCTCGCCTTCACGACCGCCGAGCACAGCGCAGACGCACTCGCGACGACCATCGCCGCAGCGCCGCGATCTGCCGTTCACGCCGACTTCGCCACCGCCGGGCCGCGCGCGAAGGCGGAACTCGCGGCACGCGCAGCGGCCGCCGGCATTCGATTCGCCGACGCGGCGATCATGGCACCCGTCCGTCGTGGTGCCGACCGCACGCCGGTATTGGTCTCCGGCGAACCGGTCGCGACCGAGGCGCTGCGTGCCATCCTCGGCGAGGCGGGCTACCCCGTCGAGGTGCTCGACGGTCCCGCCGGGACATCCGCTGCTCGAAAGCTGCTGCGCAGCCTCCTCGTCAAGGGACTCACGGGTGTGATGATCGAATCGCTCCGCGCGGCCGAGGCGCAGGGGCTCTCCGACTGGTTCGGTGAGCATCTCGTCGAGACCCTCGAACGGCTGGATCGGCCGACGCTCGCGGGCCTGCTCGACGGCACCCGGCAGCACAGCGGGCGGCGCGTCGAGGAGATGACGGCGGCGGCCGAGATGGTCGAGGCGGAGGGCGGCCGTGCCGACATCGCGCGCGCCGTGGCCGAGGTCCTGCGATCCGTCGCAAGCGACGGGGTTCCGAACGGAGGGCACCTGTGACCGACGGCATCCGGTGCATGCTGATGCGCGGCGGCACCTCGAAGGGCGCCTACTTCCTCGCCTCGGACCTTCCCGACGACGACGCCGAGCGTGATGACCTACTGCTCCGGGTGATGGGTTCGCCCGACCCGCGCCAGATCGACGGGCTCGGCGGGGCGCACCCGCTGACGAGCAAGGTCGCCGTGGTCGGCCCGTCGACGCATCCCGACGCGGATGTCGACTACCTCTTCCTCCAGGTGGTGCCCGACCGGCCGATCATCAGCGATCGGCAGACCTGCGGCAACCTCCTCGCGGGCGTGGGGCCGTTCGCGATCGAGCGCGGGCTCGTGGCGGCAGGCGGCGAGGAGACCGAGGTGCGCATCCGCATCGTGAACCCGACTCCGAGCATCGTCGTGGCCCGTGTGGCGACCCCGGGCGGCGCGGTGCGCTACGACGGCGACACCGAGATGGCGGGCGCGCCGTTCCCCGCGGCCGCGATTCCGCTCGACTTCCCGGGCGACGGCCGGCCCGCGTTCCCGACCGGGCGGCTCGTCGACCGTTTCGACGGCATCGACGTGACGTGCGTCGACGCCGGCATGCCGGTCGTGCTCCTCCGCGCATCTGACCTGGGCCTCGACGGCGACGAGTCGCCCGCTGAACTCGAAGCGAACGACGACCTCCGCCGCCGCCTCGAGCGGATCCGGCTCGCCGCCGGCCGAGCCATGGGTCTCGGCGAAGTGCGCGACTCGACGGTGCCGAAGCTCACGATCGTCTCGCCCGCACGCGACGGCGGCCTCGTGACCACGCGCACCTTCATTCCGCATCGCGTGCACGAGGCGATCGGCGTTCTCGGCGCAGTCTCGGTCGCCGTCGGATGCCTCGCCGAAGGCACGATCGCGACCGTCGGCGCACCCGCTTCGGGCCCGTGCCGGGTGGAGCATCCGACCGGCGCACTCGAGGTCGACGTCGAACTGGCGGGGGCCGGAGCCGCGACGTCCGTCGCCCGGAGTACGCTCGTGCGAACCGCCCGCAAGATCATGGATGGGCAGGTCTGGCCTCGCCCGCAGAGAACGGCAGCTGACGCGCCCGACGAAGGAGCCACGTGAACGAGCATGCGACCCCGCGCCTGACGCACGATCCCGAAACGCGTCGCGACATCGCCCATGTCGGGCCCATCGAGCTCTACACCCCCGTGCTCGAAGCGAGCCGCGACTTCTTCGTCGATCTCATGGCGATGCGCGAGGTGGCCCGCGACGAGACATCCGTGTACCTGCACGCGTGGGATGACTACCAGTCGTACACCGTGCGGCTCATCGAGCGGGAGCAACCGGGCATCGGGCGTACGTACCTCCGTGGTGCGAGCCCGCAGGCGGTCGAGCGCGTGGGGGAGCGCATCGCGTCGGCCGGGCTCGCGCGCGGCACGGACGACTCGGTGCGGGGCCTCGGCGAAGTGCTGCTGTTCGACGACCCCGACGGGCACCCGATGGGGCTGTACTGGGACGTCGACTGGTACGAGGCAGATGAGACGGACACGCCTGCGCTGAAGAACCAGGCGGCCGCCTTCCCCGGCCGGGGCGCGAACGTGCGCCGCCTCGACCACGTGAACTACCTGACCGGACACGTGCCCGAGACGGCCGAGTTCCTCGGCGGCGTGCTCGGCGCCCGCTGCACCGAGCGCATCGTGACCGACGACGGCGAACCCAGCGCCGTCTGGTTCAATCTCGGCAACAAGACCTACGACCTCGTGTACACCGTCGACTGGACCGGGTCGCACGGGCGACTGCACCACGTGGCCTTCGCGACCGACACCCGCGAAGACATCCTCCGCGCCGCCGACGTGTTCCTCGAGGCGGGCATCCACATCGAGACCGGGCCGCACAAGCACGCGATCCAGCAGACCTTCTTCCTCTACGTCTGGGAGCCCGGCGGCAACCGGATCGAGTTGTGCAACGCCGGCGCCCGCGTCATCCTCGCCCCCGACTGGAAGACCATCAGCTGGACCGCCGCCGAACGCGCCAAGGGCCAGGCCTGGGGTCTGCAGACGATCGAGACCTTCCACACGCACGGCACGCCCATCGTGTGACGGCCCGAAGACGGCGAGAATGGCTGACATGGATGCAGCGATCCCGCCCCTGACCGAGATGCCGTCGCCGAAGTACGTCTTGTCCGACGGCATCCGCATCGCCACCTACCTCTGGGGTGACGACGATGCGCCGACGGTGCTGTGCGTGCACGGGTTCGCCTCGAGCTGCCGCGACAACTGGGTGAACACCGGGTGGGTGCGCGACCTCTTGCGTGCCGGGTTCCGCGTGCTCGGCATCGACCAGCGCGGCCACGGGGCGAGCGCCAAGCCGCAGAAGGCGTCCGCCTACGGCATGGACGCCTTCGTGAACGACATCGCGGTCGTGCTCGACACCTACCTGCTCGACACGGTGCTCTTCGCCGGCTACTCGCTCGGGGCGCGCGTCGGTTGGCAGGTCGCGGTGCAGCTGCCCCAGCACGTCGAGCGTGCGGTGCTCGGCGGCATCCCCGACGGGCGGCCGCTTGCTCGGCTGCAGATCGAGCAGGCGCGCGCGTACGCCGAGCACGGCACTCCGGTCGAAGATCCGGTCACCCGCAACTACATCACGCTCGCCGAACGGGTGGCGGGCAACGACCTCGGGGCGCTCATCGCGCTCGCCGAGGGCATGCGCTTCGGCGACGCCGACCCCGATGTGACGCATCCGCCGATGCAGCCGATCCTGTTCGCGACCGGCAGCGACGACGCGATCCTCGAGCAGTCCAAGCAACTGGCGGCGTCCACACCCGACGGCACTTTCGTCGAGCTGCCTCGGCGGCACCACTTCAATGCACCGGGGTCACGCGTGTTCAAAAAGGCCGCGCTCGAATTCTTCACGCGTGCGGCGACCGACGCCTGAGCAGCGTGCCGATGCCGAAGGACGATGCGGTGAATCCTCGCGCGGACTAGCGTGGAGATGTGTCCGCTCCCGCGACTGACGCACGGACCGCTCACGCCGACGGCGTGGAGCGCCTGCTCGAGAGCTCTCGGGCGGTGCCACAGGGGGCGCCGGTGCGGCTCGCGAAGCGCACCTCGAACCTCTTCCGGTCGAGGGCGACGACGGATGCCCCGGGCCTCGACACCTCGGGCCTGACGCACGTCATCGCGGTCGACCCCGAAACGCGCACGGCCGACGTGGCCGGCATGTGCACCTACGAAGACCTCGTCGCCGCGACGCTGCCGTACGGGCTGGCGCCGCTCGTCGTGCCGCAGCTCAAGACCATCACCCTCGGCGGTGCGGTGACGGGTCTCGGCATCGAGTCGACGTCGTTCCGCAACGGCCTGCCGCACGAGTCGGTGCTCGAGATGGACATCCTCACCGGCGCCGGCGAGGTCATCACAGCATCGCCGGTCGAGCACACCGAGCTGTTCCGCGCCTTCCCCAACTCGTACGGCACGCTCGGCTACGCGGTGCGCCTGCGCATCGAGTTGGAGCCGGTCGAGCCGTTCGTCGCGCTCACGCACCTGCGATTCCACGCGCTCGCCGAACTCGTGGCGGCGATGGACCGCATCATCGAAACCGGTCGCCTCGACGGGGTTCCCGTCGACTACCTCGACGGCGTGGTGTTCAGCGCCGAGGAGAGCTACCTGTGCGTCGGCATGCAGACCGCGGCATCCGGCCCCGTCAGCGACTACACCCGCCAGCAGACCTACTATCGCTCCATCCAGCACGACGACGGGGCGAAGCACGATCGCCTCACCATTCACGACTACCTGTGGCGCTGGGATACCGACTGGTTCTGGTGCTCGCAGGCGTTCGGCGCGCAGCATCCGCTCGTTCGCCGGTTCTGGCCGCGGCGCTACCGGCGCAGTCGCTCCTACGCGACCCTCATGCGCCTCGAACGGCGCTTCGACCTCGGTGATCGTCTCGAGAGGCTCAAGGGCCGCCCGCCGCGCGAACGCGTCATCCAAGACGTCGAGGTGCCGATCGGGCGCACCGTCGAGTTCTTGGAGTGGTTCCTCGCGAACGTGCCGATCGAGCCGATCTGGCTGTGCCCGCTGCGGCTGCGGGGCGAGCGCGGCTGGCCGCTCTATCCGATCCGGCCGCAGCAGACCTACGTCAACGTCGGGTTCTGGTCGACGGTTCCGGTGGGCGTGACCGAAGGCGCGACGAACCGCTCGATCGAGCAAGCCGTCAGCGAATTCGACGGACACAAGTCGCTCTACTCCGACTCGTACTATTCGCCGGAAGAGTTCGACGAGCTCTACGGCGGCGATGACTATTCGGCCGTGAAGCGGCAGTATGACCCCGACTCACGTCTGCTCGATCTCTATGCGAAGGCGGTGCAACGACGATGACCACGACCAAAGGACAGGCGCCGGTGAAGCAGGCTGAAACGCCGGCCTCGACGGATGCCGCGGCCGCACCGGACCCGTCGGCGGACGCGCCGGACCCGTCGGCGAAACTCAGCCTCGCCGAGATCCTCGAGATCGTCGTCGCCGGTCGACTCCCGCTGAAATTCACCGCCTACGACGGGAGTTCGGCAGGGCCCCCTGACGCCGCCCTCGGGCTGGAACTGAAGACGCCTCGGGGCACGACGTATCTCGCGACGGGGCGCGGCGATCTCGGTCTCGCCCGCGCCTACATCGCGGGCGATCTCGAGGTGCACGGCGTGCACCCCGGCGACCCGTACGTGCTGCTCAAGGCCCTGGCTGACGAGCTGGTCTTCAAGCTCCCGCCGCCGCGGATGATGGCCCGCATCATCCGCTCCATCGGCGTCGAGCACCTACGACCGATCGCGCCGCCGCCGCAAGAGGTACCGCCGCGTTGGCGTCGTGTCGCCGAGGGACTTCGCCACAGCAAGAGCCGCGACGCCGAGGCGATCCACCATCACTACGACGTCTCGAATACCTTCTACGAATGGGTGCTCGGCCCCTCGATGACGTACACGTGCGCGTGCTACCCCGGGCCCGACGCGTCGCTCGACGAGGCGCAGGAGAACAAGTACCGGCTCGTGTTCGAGAAGCTGCGGCTGAAGCCGGGTGACCGACTGCTCGACGTCGGATGCGGGTGGGGTGGCATGGTGCGTTACGCCGCGCGCCAGGGCGTGCAGGCAACGGGCGTGACCCTGTCGCGAGAGCAGACCGCCTGGGCGCAGCAGGCGATCGCCGCGGAAGGGCTCTCCGACCTTGCCGAGGTCCGCTACGGCGACTACCGTGACATCGCCGAGAGCGGCTTCGACGCGGTGTCGTCGATCGGGCTGCTCGAGCACATCGGCGTGCGCAACTATCCGTCGTACTTCCGCTTTCTGCAGTCGAGGCTGCGGCCTGGGGGACTGCTGCTCAACCACTGCATCACGCGGCCCGACAATCGTTCCGAACCGTCGGCCCGCGGGTTCATCGACCGCTATGTGTTCCCCGATGGGGAGCTCACCGGCTCGGGCCGCATCATCACCGAGGCGCAGGATGTCGGCTTCGAGGTGCTGCACGAGGAGAATCTGCGCCCCCACTACGCGCTGACCCTGCGCGACTGGTGTGCCAACCTCGTCGCGCACTGGGACGAGGCCGTGGCCGAGGTCGGGTTGCCGACCGCGAAGGTGTGGGGCCTGTACATGGCCGGTTCCCGTCTCGCCTTCGAAAGCGGCGGCATTCAGTTGCACCAGGTGCTGGCGGTCAACCCCGACGTGCGTGGCGGCAACGGCGACCTGCCGCTGAGGCCATGGTGGACTCCCTAGGATTTTCCGGACTGACAGAGGAGCACAGTGTCGCTTCAACCCTGGAGCATCGAACGTTCGAGTCGGGTCGTCGACGATCGATGGATGAAGGTCCGGGCGGATTACTGTCGGAGGTCGAACGGCGCAGTCGTCGGCCCCTACTACGTCTTGGAGTACCCGGAGTGGGCGAGCGTCTTCGCGGTCACCGTCGCCGGTGAGGTGATTCTCGTCTCGGAGTACCACCACGGCGCCCGCGTGGTCGGGATCGGCTTGCCAGGGGGCGCGGTCGGCGACGGAGGCGAGACGCCGATCGCGGCAGCGAGACGAGAGCTCCTGGAAGAGACCGGCTACGCCGCCACCGAGATGGTCGAGATCGGCTCCGCGTTCGCCAACTGGGGAAACCAGACGAATCGCGTGCACTTCTTCTTGGCACTCGAGTGCGCCTTCGTTGCACCTCAGGCCTTGGACGAGAACGAAGAGATCGAGATCTCTCTCGTTCCTCTGGATGATTTCTCGCCAACGCTGCTGCAGCAGTCGTTCCACCTGTCGAACGCGCTGCTCGCTGTCGAGCAGCTCCGAAACGCGACCTTGTGAGGGCGTGAGCGCCGGTCGTCGGCACTGAACAAGCGAAAGAGTTGGCGTGAACAACGAGACCGGGACTCGAAGGTCGGGATGGGCTCAGCTCGGCTCAGCTCAGCTCAGGGCCTCGTTCAGTTGATTCAGGATCCGCAGTGCGGCTCGCAGGTCGGACGGGTCGGGAGCGGGCAGGTTGTCGCGACGCGTCTGCTCGAAGAGCGCATCGCCGCGACGCACCAGCGCGGTGCCTTCAGCGGTGAGGCTCAGGATGTTCTCCCGCCGATTGTGCGCGCTGGTCTCCACGTTCATGAGCCCTGCCGCAACGGCTTGCTCGATCTGACGGCTGACCGTGCCCTTCGTGAGGCCGAGTCGATCGGCGATGGCCTGCTGGTTGAGCGGACCGGGATGCGCGTCCACGACGCTCAGCACGAGGAACTGCGCCATCGTCACGTCGAGTTCCCGACGGAACAGCGCGTCGCCGCTTCGATCGAGTAGCCCCGCAACTCGACGGATGAGGTACGCGAGCTGCGCCTGCTCGTCGGGCAGATCCACCTTGTCCATGGCATGCATCCTATCGAATCGTTTGACAAGCGACCGTTGCTTGTGCAACGGTTGAGTGAGAAACCAACGATGTGGAAGAAGGCGCTCCCCATGCGGATCATGTTCGTTCTGGACCACCCGTACACGATCGAGTCCGCCGACAACGTGCCGCATCGGCGCAGCTTCACGGCGGCCGTGGCGGAGGCAGCGATGCGCGGCGCACGCAGGGCCGGGCACGAGGTCGACCTCGTCGACCTGGCGGCCGACGGATTCGACCCCGTCATGAGCCGCGACGATCTCGTGGCCTGGCGCCTGAAGCAGGTCGTCGACCCAATCGTCGCCGACTACCAGGAGCGGCTGATGCTGGCCGACCACCTGGTCTTCGCCTTCCCCGTGTGGTGGGAGGCGATGCCGGCCTCGACCAAGGGCTTTCTCGACCGAGCGCTGACCAAGGGGATCGTCTTCGAGGAACTCCCCGACGCGAAGGGGAATCCGTTCCGCAACCTGATGACCAGGCTCGGCGGCGTGACGGTGCTCTCGATCATGACCACTCCCGACAAGGCCTATCGCTGGTGGTACCGTGACCCCCTCACGAAGATCCTGTTCAAAGGGACCTTCGGCAAGATCGGCGTCAAGAACCTGCGCTGGGTCAACTACGACTCGATCACCGAGAAGACCGTCGAGGAGCGTGAGCGCCTGCTGCAGCAGACTGAGGAACGGTTCGCAGCCCTGAATCCCGTCGCCGATGCCGTCGGCGCGCTGTCGCGCTGAGGCGCCGAGTCATCAGCGCCGCCGCATCCGCTCGCTGATCGCTGAGTTCGCCCCTCGCTATGCGCGGTGTTCAGTCTGCGCTGCGGGTGTCGCGCTCGAGGCCGCCGCCGCGACGGCGGCCTCGAGGGCCACCCACGCGAGCATCGCGCACTTCACGCGCATGACGTACTTCGAGACGCCGTGGAAGGCGATCGCGTCGCCGAGCAGCTCTTCGTCGGGCTCGCCGGCGCCCTGCGAGCGCATCATCGAGCGGAACCCGTCGATGAGCTGCCGCACCCGGTCGAGGTCGGCGCCTGCCGCGAGCTCGGTCATGGCCGACGCCGAGGCCATCGAAATGCTGCATCCGTCGCCGGTCCAGCCGATCTGCTCGAGCACGGTTCCGGATGCGTCGAGGCGGATGCCGACGGTGATCTCATCGCCGCACGTGGGGTTGAGCTCGTGGTGGGTGGCGTGAGGTTCGGTGAGCTCGCCGTCGCCGAGCCGGCGACGTGAGTGGTCGAGGATGAGCTCCTGATAGAGCCCCGACAGATCGCTCATGCGCCGACCCCGAAGAATCCGCGCACCTCGCCGAGCGCGGCGGCGAATCGGCGAACCTCGTCGGTCGTGGTGTAGACGTAGGCGCTCGCTCGCGTCGTCGCCCGCAGGCCGAGGCGCCGGTGCAGTGGCTGGGCGCAATGGTGGCCGACGCGCACGGCGATGCCCTGCGCATCGAGGAACTGGCCGACGTCGTGGGCGTGCACGCCGGGCACATCGACGCTTGCGAGCGCCGCGCGCGCGGTGCCGGGCGCCGGCCCGATGAGGCGCACGCCGGCGACCCTCGACGTCTCCTCGACGAGGAGCTCGGCGAGCGCCGTCTCGTGCGCGTGCACCTGCTGCATGCCGAGCGCGTCGAGGTAGCGTACGGCTTCGGCCAGTGCGACGGCCTGCGACACCGGCTGGGTACCGGCCTCGAAGCGTTGCGGTGAGGGCAGGAAGGATGCCGACTCCATCGTCACGGTCGTGATCGTCGAACCACCGGTGCGGGCCGGCGGCAGGGCGTCGAGCAGGTGCTCGCGGCCGTAGAGCACGCCGATGCCGGTCGGGCCGAGCATCTTGTGGCCCGAGAACGCGGCGAAGTCGACGCCGAGTTCGGCGAAGTCGGTCGGGCGATGCGGCACCGACTGGCACGCGTCGAGCATGACGAGCGCGCCGTGGCGGTGGGCGAGCTCGACGACCTCCGCGACGGGTGCGACGAAGCCGGTCACGTTCGAGACGTGCGCGAAGGCGACGAGCCGCGTGCGCGGTCCGATGACGGATGCAGCGTCGTCGATCGACCACGTGCCGTCGTCCGCGACGGGGATCCAGCGCAGTTTCGCCCCGGTCTTCGCAGCAAGGCGCTGCCATGGGATGAGGTCGGCGTGGTGCTCGGCCTCGGTGACGACGATCTCGTCGTCGGGCCCGAGCTTGAAGACGTCGGCTTCGGGGCCGGCGAGGCCGCCCGCGGCATCCGCCATGCCGAGCGCGACCATGTTGATGGCATCGGTCGCGTTCAGGGCCCAGACGATCTCTCGCGCGCCTGCGCCCACGAACCGGGCCACCGTCTCGCGGGCGTCTTCGAACGCGGTCGTCGAGGTGCCGACGAGGGTGCTCGCGCCACGGTGCACCGCGGCGTTGGAGTGCTCGAGGAAGCGGCGTTCGGCATCGAGCACCGCGAGCGGTCGCTGCGCGGTCGCGCCGGAGTCGAGATAGGCGAGCGGATGCCCGTTGAGCTCCTGCGCGAGGTAGGGGAAGTCCTGCCGGAGCTCCGTCGGCAGCAGACCGTCGATGGTCGTCGTTCGATCGAGGGTCATTGTTCCTCCCAGCATGCCGATGCGGGCGATCCACGCGGCGGCTACCTTCCAGTCTGACGCAGTTTCGCTCGGTCATCGCCGCGCGGCGGTCGAACGGTCGATGCGGTCGCGGGGTGGGCTCGCGCCGTCTCGTCGGGATACCGTGGCGGTATGCCCCGGAGCGTGAGTGAGCACGATGACCGCGATGACGAGGTCGACCTGCTCATCGACGCGTGGTCACGCCGGTTGCCCGATGTCGATCTGACCCCGCTCGACGTGATGTCGCGTCTGCGGCGGGTCGCGAACCATCTCGGCCGTTTGCGGGCGAGCGCGTTCAGCGGCGCCGGGCTCGCGGCATGGGAGTTCGACGTGCTCGCCGCGCTTCGCCGCACCGAGCCCCCGCACGAGTTCAGCCCGGCGCAGCTCATCGAGGCGACCATGATCGGCAGCGCGGCGATGACGAACCGACTCGACAACCTCTCCCGGCGTGGTCTCGTCGAGCGACGGCCCAACCCGCGCGACGGGCGCAGCGTGCTCGTTCGCCTCACGCCCGACGGGGCGACGCGCGTGGATGATGCCATGCGGCTGCTCGCCGAGCGAGAGGCCGAGGAATTGCGCGGGCTCAGTCGTGAAGAGCAGGCGATCCTGGCTGCGCTGCTGCGACGCCTCGGGCACGAACGCGACTGAGGGGACCGTCAGCGCCGATCGATGCACCCCTCGGGTGACGACGTCTACAAACTCGCCGAAGACGGCCGCCTCCGAACCTGGCTCGCCCTCACCGAAGAGGGCCGCACGGCATACGCATCCCACATCCGAGCACTGCGCCGACTCACCAGAATCTGATGCGGTCTCCCCGTTGATCTCCGTCGCGCGGCGGATTCGCGGATGCATCGGGATCGATAGCGTGACGAGTGTGAATGAAGCACCGAACGCCGTCAGCGAACCCGCCAGCATGAGCCCGGCGGTCGAAACCGTCGAGATCGAGGAACCTCGTCGAGTGCCGTGGGCGGCCGTTGCCGTGTTCGCAGTCGTCTCCTGCGGGCTCGCGTGGCTCGTCGCCGCCCCGCTCTGGGCGAGCGGCATGGGGTTGTCCGATCCCCTGCTGCCGGTGCTCGCGGCCGTCATGATGCTCACCCCGGCGATTGCCACCGTCGCAGCGCTGCTGGTGGAGCGGCGGCAGCGCGGCAAACGCGGTGCCCGCGGCATCCTGCGCGACCTCGGCATGTGGCCGCTGCGACCGGTGGGCCGCACACTCGGTCTGTCGGCGGCGGCCATCGTCGTCCTGCCGCTCCTCGTCGCGGCCGGGCTTCTCGTCGTCGGCCTGCTCGGCCTCGCGGAATTCGACCTCGTCGGCTTCTCGGGCTTCGCCGCGCTGATCGAATCGCAGTTGCCCCCCGGCACGCCGGTGCCGCCGATCGTGCTGCTCGTCGTGCTCCAGCTCGTCATGATCCCGATCGGTGGGATCATCAACGCGCCGTTCGCCTTCGGTGAGGAGATCGGCTGGCGCGGCTGGCTGCTGCCCGCGCTGCGGCCGCTCGGCGTCTGGCCGGCGCTGCTCGTCTCCGGCGCGTTCTGGGGGTTCTGGCACGCGCCGCTGATCCTGCTCGGCTACAACTTCGGGCTCACCGACGTGACCGGCGTGCTCCTGATGATCCTCTCGTGCATGCTGCTCGGCGTGCTGCTCGGGTGGACGCGCCTCCGCACCGCGTCGGTGTGGCCCGCGGTATTCGGCCACGGCGCCTTCAACGCCTCGGCCGGGCTCGGCGCGCTGCTCGTCGCGGTCGACTCGCCCGTGCCGGCTGCCTGGGTCGCGGGCCCGCTCGGCCTCGTCATGTGCGCCATCTTCGCGGCCGTCGCCGCGGTGCTCGTGGCTGCCGGGCAGTTTCGCCGCGGCCGCGTCGCCGCTCGCTTGGGCTGATTCTCCGAGGTGTCCATGACGCGAGTTCGGCCGTCGCAGGAGCACGAGGTGGCGGGCCCGTGGCATCCGAATTCTGACGGAGTGTTGGCGGAAAGAAGTGGCGACTTTCGCGTGAGGCACCACTTCACCAGCGTCTCGACGAGGAGCATGCCATGCCAATCAGATACCGCCTTGCGGCGGCCGCGACGATCGCCGCGCTCGCATTCCGGCTCAACCGGCACGAGGAGCGGGGGCGCGCCTCAGTCGCGTCGCCAGGCCTCGCCGAGGGTTGATCGCCGTGCGATGAGGTGGGGCTCGAGCGTGACCGTGCGCGGGCGGGCTGTGTCGGGTGCGGTGATCTGATTGATCAACAGCTGGGCCGCGGCCCGGCCCATCTCCTCGCCCGGCTGGGCGATGGTGCTCACCGGCGTTGCGCTCTCGGACGCGAAATGGTTGTTGTCGTACCCGGTGATGGCGAGATCGGCGGGCACGCTGAAGCCGGGCTCGTCGTCAAAGGCCTGCATCGCGCCGATGGCGAGCAGGTCGGATGCGGCGACCATGCCGTCGAACCGGCCGGCGCCGCCCTCGACGATCTCGTATCCGGCCCGGCGTCCGTGCGGGATGTTGAGGCCGCGGGTCTCGAGCACGGCGAGTGAGACCCCAGTGGACTCGGCGACCGCCTGCTGCGCACCGTCGCGGCGGGCCGCCACCGCCTCGAGGAGGAAGGGCCCGCCGACGAAGAGCAGTCGGGTGCGGCCGACGTCGATGAGGTGGCGGGCGGCGAGATACCCACCGCGACGTTCATCGACCACGACCCCGGAGCTCGATGGATCGCCCGGGAGCGCGTTGACGTAGACGAGGGGGGTGCTGCGGATCGCCGGCCGGCGGGCGGCGACCCAAGGGGTCGGAGTGATCAGGATGCCAGCCACTCGTGATTCCTCGAACAGCTCGAGGTTGCGCTGCTCTCTCGCTGGGTCGACGTCGGTGTTCGCGATGAGGAGGTTCATGCCGTGCTGGCGCAGGATCGTCTCTGCGCCGCGGGCTATGTCGACGAAGAACGAGTTGTCGAGGTCCGCGAGCACGAGACCGACGGTGGAGCTGCTGCCCGCGGCGAGGGAGCGTGCGGCATCGTTGC
The DNA here is from genome assembly GCF_059445445.1 of Agromyces sp. Y575. NCBI lineage: Bacteria > Bacillati > Actinomycetota > Actinomycetes > Micrococcales > Microbacteriaceae > Agromyces > Agromyces sp. Y575. Next base: position 35,091 of record NZ_JCAIUI010000002.1, on the reverse strand, counting down.
GCACGAATCCGAGCTCGGCGATCGCGGCGAGCACGCGCCTGCGGGTGGTCTCCGAGACCTTGTCAGGATTGTTGAGCGTGTTCGACACGGTGCCGAGCGCAACACCGGCGTGGCGCGCGACATCCGTCATGCTCGGCTGAGCCCTCGCGCCTCTGCGACGTTCTGCAGGAATGCGGCACCTCCATGTGCTGCACGACCGATATGCCGGCCGCGGTTTCGTTCGATATGGTCCCACGGTCGGGGCCCGAGGAGACTGAACACGATGAAGCGTTTCAAGAATCTGACCAAGACTCCGTGACAGGCGCCGAAGATAAGGTTACAGTACCCGTGAAGCGCTTCAATTGAAGCGATGATTCAAGGAGGAATCGTGACCACAGCACTCATGCGGCGGCGCTTGCTGCCCCTCGGCGCGCTGCTCGGTGCGGGAGCGTTGACGCTCACCGCCTGCGGCCCTGCGGGTTCCGGCGGGGGAGCGGACGACAGTTCGTTCAGCTACCTCGGCCAGACCGAGAACACCACCATCATCAACACGCTGGAAACACTCGGCGCCGACCAATGCGCGGCCGAGGAGAAGGCGGCCCCCCTCGAGTCCGACAGCATCGCCGGCACCCAGTGGGACCAGAAGCTGCAGCTGCTGGCCGGTCAGGATGCGCTCTCCGACATGTCGATGGCCGCCGGCACCCCGTCGCTCATGCAGCAGTTCATCGACGCCGACCAGGTGCTCGACCTCTCAAAAGCCCTCGACGAGCTCGGCGTGGCCGACAAGATCCTGCCCGCCGCCGAATCGACGATCAAGGCCCTCTACGGCGGCGACACGCTCTACGCCCTGCCCACCGAACTCAACATCGAAGGGTTCTGGTACAACAAACAGCTGCTCGCCGACCACGGTATCGAGGCGCCGCAGACGTGGGATGACCTCGTCGCCGCGGCGGCAACCCTGCAGGCCGCGGACGTGCAGCCGTTCGCCGCCGCCGGAAAAGACGGCTGGCCGATCACGCGACTCGTCGGCGACTACCTCGTGCGAGACCTCGGACCGGATGCGCTCAAGAATGTCGCCGACGGTGATGCCAAGCTCACCGACCCCGAGTACGTCGCCGCCGCAGACGCCGTCGCCGAGCTCGGTGCATCCGGATACTTCGGCGACGCCGTCGGCTCGGTCGACTACAACGCCGCGCTGAACCAGTTCCTCACCGGCGGCGCCGCCTTCTTCTACATGGGCAGCTGGGCGCTCGCGAACTTCAACGACGAGGAGCAGAACCAGATCGGTGCCGACAACATCGGCTTCACGGCATTCCCTGAGGTCGAGGGCGGCGCCGGAAGCATCGACCAGGTTCCGGCCAACGTCGGGATCCCCGTGATGCTGTCGAAGGAGGGCTACACGGACACGACGGCCGACTGGCTGCAGTGCATCGCCGAGAACTACGGCGACACGGTGCTCTCCGAGAGCGGTGTCGTCTCGGGCTTCGCCGTGGAGAACCAGCCCGCCGACCTGCCGGCCACCACCCAGATCGTGCAGGATGTCATCGCGAACGCTCCGTCGAGCGTGCTCTGGTTCGAGGCGCTCTTCACCTCGAAGGGCACCACCGTCAGCCAGACCAACGGCGGCGGTCTCGGCAACGGCACCCTCACGGGCGCGGAGTTCATGGAACTCGTGCAGTCAGCGAACGAGGACGGCTGACCCGCTCCGTTCGCTGAATCGCCGGGCCGCGATACGTCGTCGCGGCCCGGCCCCACCGCCGCTCGCGGCATCAGCCATCACCGCGCCCGCGGCCGACCGACCAGATTGCGCTGTCATGGAAAAAACACTCGGCGACAAGCGCGCCATCCTGATCCTGCTCGGGCCGGCGCTCCTCGTCTACACGCTCATCATGCTGGTGCCGATCGTGTGGTCGCTTGGCTACACGGTGATGGACGGCAACCCCATCATCGGGTTCCAGTTCAACGGCTTCGACAACTTCGTGAAGTTCTTCGGCGACCCCTCAGCGTGGGATGCCGTCTGGTTCACCCTTCGCTACGCGCTCGTGCTCACCGTGCTGCAGGTCGGCGTCGGCCTCCTGCTCGCGCTGCTCTACGTGTTCTGGCTGCGGAAGGCCTCGGGCGTCATCCGCACGATCGTCTTCTTCCCGGTCGTACTCCCAACGGTCGCCGTTGCGCTGCTGTTCCAGCGCCTGTTCGAGGCGGCCCCCACGACGGGCCCGGTCAACGCCCTGCTGAACTCCTTCGGGCTCGAGTCGGTCGACTGGTTCGGCACGCCCGCCGCCTCATTCTGGATCGTCATCCTCATGGACCTCTGGCGATCGATGGGTTTCTACGCGGTACTGCTCTACGCCGGTCTCGTCGACATCCCCGATGAGCTGCTCGAGTCGGCGCGCCTCGACGGGGCATCCGGGTGGAAGCTCATTCGCAGCATCGTGCTGCCGCTCTCGCTGCCGGTGCTGCTCTCCTCGCTGATCTTCAGCATCAACGGCACGCTCAAGGTCTTCGATACGGTCGTGGCCCTCACGAACGGCGGACCCGGCAACGCCACGACGCCGCTGACCGTGTACATGTTCCAGACCTCGTTCACGTACGGCGACTACGGCTACGGATCGACCGTCGCGCTCATGCTCACGATCCTCTGCCTCCTGTTCACCGTCTTCATCTTCCGGTCCACGCGCCGGGACCTCACGAAGGGCTGAGCCGTGACCGCCACCACCGCGTTCGATTCCCACGACCTGCGCACCGTCGCGACGCCATCGCCGCGCGCCCCGCGCGAGCGGCGTGGAGTTCGCGACTTCTTCTCCCGACTGCCGATTCGCGTCATCATTGCGATCCTTCTCGTCATCGAGATCTACCCGATGCTGTGGATGTTCCTCGGCTCCTTCAAGACCCAGAGCGAGTTCCTGAGCGAGCCGTTCTGGGCGCTGCCGTCATCGTGGTCGTTCGACAACTACATCGATGTCTTCACGACCGGCGGATTCGGGCAGTACATCCTGAACAGCGTCATCGCGGTCTTCCCGTCGCTGTTCTGCATCCTCTTGTTCGGCGTCGCCGCCGGCTTCGCCCTCGAGGTCATGGTGTGGAAGGGACGGGGCACCGTGCTGCTGCTCTTCCTCGCAGGCATCATGGTGCCGGCTCAGATGATCCTGCTGCCGCTCTTCACCATCTACTTCCGCACGGGACTGACCGGCAGCCTCTGGCCGCTCATCCTCACCTACATCGCCACGGGCCTGCCGCTGACGGTGTTCATGATGGCCACATTCTTCCGCTCGGTGCCGCGCGAGATCTTCGAGGCGGCAACGCTCGACGGGGCGAGCATGCTGCGCGCCTTCTGGAGCATCGGCATCCCCCTCGTGCGCAACGCGATCTTCACGGTCGGGCTCGTGCAGTTCTTCTTCATCTGGAACGACCTGCTGATCGCGCTGACCTTCACGACGTCGAGCGACCTGCGCACCATCCAGGTGGGGCTGCTCAACTTCACCGGCCAGTACGGTGCCGTGCAGTACGGGCCGACCTTCGCCGCCATCGCCGTGAACGTCTTCGGCACGCTCGCGCTTTACCTCTTCCTCAACCAGCAGGTCATGAAGGGCCTGACGGCGGGCTCGGTGAAGGGATGACGATGCAACGCGTGGCGATCGAGGAGATCTGGCTCGAGAATCGGAGGACTGCTCCGGAACTCGCCCTCGGACTCGGTATCGGCGAGGCCGCGCCGCGGATCTCGTGGATCGCGGACGGGCAGTCCGCGGCCTGGGACGTCGAATTCCGCGGCGATGACGGCGACGTCGAGCATGCCGAGGTGCCGTCGGGATCGACCAGGCTGGTCGCCTGGCCGTTCGCCCCGCTCCGGTCGCGGCGCGGCGGCGAGCTGCGGGTTCGGGCTTCGATGCCGGATGCCCCGTGGAGCGCACTCCTTCGGGTCGAGGCCGGGCTGCTCGAGCGCACCGACTGGCAGGTGCCGTTCGTCTCGCCGTCGGCCTCGGCGCCCACCGGAGCGCTGCGCCCCGGCTTCCTGCTGCGAGCGACATGGGATGCCGCGGAACTCGGTGTCGCGCCCAGCCGGGTGCGACATGCCCGCGTCTACGCAAGCGCACACGGTGTCTATGAGCTCGAGCTCAACGGCGTGCCGGTTGCCGATGACCTCCTCTCACCGGGATGGACGAGCTATCGGCATCGCCTGCGCACCCAGACGTTCGATGTGACCGATCTCGTGCGCGACGGTCGCAACGCGATCGGCGCCTGGCTCGCCGACGGCTGGTATCGCGGCCGCATCGGCTTCGACGGCGGCCTGTGGAACGTCTACGGCGCGGATGTCGCGCTGCTGCTGCAACTCGAACTGACCCTCGAAGATGGATTGGTCGTGCGGGTGCCGCTCGAGGAGCGCTGGAAGTGGCATCCGTCGCCCATCACCGAGGCGGGCCTGTACGAGGGCGAGCGCTTCGACGCACGCCTTCTGCCCGCGGGCTGGAGCGAACCCGAGTTCGACGACGAGGAGTGGTGCGCCCCGACACTCCTGCCGCTGGCGGAGTTCCCGGCGCGGCTCGAGGTGCCGACCGGGCCGCCTGTGCGCGTCATCGAGACGTTGCGACCGGTGTCGGTTGAGGAGGTGGAGGGTGGCCGCATCCGCCTCGACTTCGGCCAGAACATCTCGGGCAAGCTACGGATCCGGTTGCGAGGACCCGCCGGCCACGCCGTGCGGCTGCACCACGCCGAGGTGCTCGAGAACGGTTCGCTCGGCGTGCGGCCGCTCCGTGCCGCGATCTCGATCGACGAATACGTCTGCGCCGGCCCGGTCGACGGCGGCACCGGCGATGTCGAAAGCTGGTCGCCGCGGTTCACGATCCACGGCTTCCGCTACGCGGAGCTCGAGAACTGGCCGGGCGATCTCACCTCGGTCGATGTCGAGGCGCTTGTTGTGCACACCGACATGGAGCGCACCGGCTGGTTCGAGAGCTCGCATGCCGGGTTGAACCGCTTGCACGAGAACGTCGTGTGGAGCATGCGCGACAACTTCGTCGACTTGCCCACCGATTGCCCGCAGCGCGACGAACGGCTCGGCTGGACGGGGGACATCCAGGTCTTCGCACCCACCGCCGTTCGGTTGTACGCGGCGCATGGCACCCTCACCGGCTGGCTGCGCGATGTCGCCGCCGAACAAGCCGAGCAGGGCCATGTGCCGAACTTCGTGCCGTGGGTCGACTGCGGGTTCCCGAACTTCCCTACTGCCGCATGGGGGGATGCCGCGGTGATCGTGCCCTGGGAGCTGTACCAGCACGACGGCGACCGGCAGGTGCTCGTTCAGCAGTACGACAGCATGCGGGCCTGGGTCGACCTCGTCGACCGTCTTGCCGGGGGCACGGGCCTCTGGAACACCGGGTTCCAGCTCGGCGATTGGCTCGACCCGGCAGCCCCGCCTGAGAACCCAGGCGACTCGCACACCGACAAGTACCTCGTCGCGACGGCTTACCATGTGCGCACCGCGCGCATCATGGCCGAGACCGCCGCGCTGCTGGGCCGCAGCGATGACGAGCAGCGCTACGGCGCCATCCACGAGCGCGCGCTTGTGGCGTTCCAGGACGAGTTCCTCTCCGCGAGCGGGCGGGTGGTCAGCGACACCCCGACGTCCATCGCGCTGTGCATCGTCTTCGGGCTCTTCACGGCGCCCGAGCAGCAGCAGCGCGCCGGCGAGCGACTCATCGAACTCGTGGCGCAGAACGACTTCCGCATCAGCACCGGCTTCGTCGGCACGCCCATCATTTGCGACGCGCTCGCCATGGTCGGCGGCATGGATGCCGCGTACCACCTGCTCTTGCAGGAGGAGCTGCCGTCGTGGCTATACCAGGTGTCGATGGGCGCGACCACGATCTGGGAGCGCTGGGACAGTATGCTGCCCGACGGCACGGTGAACCCCGGGGACATGACCTCGTTCAACCATTATGCGCTCGGCGCGGTGGCCGGATTCATGCACCGCGTGGTCGCCGGGCTCGACCTCGCCGCACCTGGTGGCGGCGCGCTGCGCATCGCCCCGCGCCCGGGCGGGGGGCTCACCCGCGCCTCAGCGAGTCATCGCGGACCGCTCGGCCTCGCGTCGTCGGCCTGGCGGCGCGAGGGCACCGCCTTGACGCTCGACGTGGTCGTTCCGGTCGGTGCCACGGCGACCGTGGAGCTGCCAGACGGGCGTGTCATCGCCGAAGTGCCGGCCGGGCGGCACACCTTCGCGAGCGCCGTTCGGGCGGCGGCCGACGATCCACCCCGGCCGCCGAAGCGGTGGCGCGGTGGGCCACCGCCGGAAGGGTCCGACGACTCGGCCGCGCCGGCCGCCCCCGCGACGGTCTCCAGCGCGGCATGATGGTCAGCTCGATCCCCCACGAAAGGAACCGTAGTGCAGCACTCGATCCGTCCCGGCGAGCCGTGGCTCGACACGAACGGCAACCGCATCCAGGCCCACGGCGGGTCGATCATCACCGTCGGCGACATCTTCTACTGGTACGGCGAGAACAAGGAGAAGACGGCGCCGGGCAACGGCATCTGGCACTGGGGCATCCGCTGCTACTCGTCGAAAGACCTCTACAACTGGGAGGACCTCGGCACGATCCTGCCACCCGTGCTCGATGACGAGACGCACCCGCTCCACCCCTCGCAGCTGGCCGACCGGCCGCACATCATCCACAACCAGGCCTCTGGCAAGTTCGTGTGCTGGGTCAAGGTGATGCACCGCAACGGCGAGCAGCGTTCGAGCGTGTTCACCGCCGACGATCTGCTCGGGCCGTACGAGCTCGTGACGCAGGGCATCAAGCCGCTCGGCATGAATGCCGGCGACTTCGACCTCGTCGTCGAGCCGTCGGATGGAAAGGCGTACTACATCTTCGAGCGCGTGCACAGCGAGCTCATCGTCGCCGACCTGAACGACGACTACACGGATGTCACCGGCTACTACTCGACGCACTTCCCGCGCCTGCAGCCGCCGTTCGTTCGGGAGGCGCCGGCGTACTTCCGCCGGAAGGGGCGGCACCACCTCGCGACATCCGGCACGACCGGCTACTTCCCGAACCCATCGGAATTCGCGAGCGCGCCCTCGTACCACGGCCCGTGGACGGTGCTCGGTGACGCCCATCCCGACGACGAGTCGCGCACCTCGTTCCGCTCGCAGATCTCGTCGATCTTCCAGCACCCGACGCGGCGTGACCTCTACATCGCGATCGCCGACCGATGGGTGGTGTCGCCGCCCGACGACCTGCCCGACATCCCGGCCCTCTTCGAGGAGGTCTTCCGCGTCGACCTCGAAGGACCGCGCGAATGGGGCGCGATCGACCTCGGCGAGCCCAACACTTCGCTCGCCGACTACGTGTGGCTGCCGATCCGCTTCGACGGCGACCGCCCCTCCATCGACTGGCACGCCGAATGGACGATCGAGGAGTTCGACGAGTTGCCGAGCTGATCCGCCCGCATCGCCCTCCGTCAGCGTTCACCGTACTGTTCGACAGCTCGCGCAGTGGCACCGAGTCGCGCCGGCGCGGCGTATCCGTCGCGCGCGTCGAAGCGTTCGAGTAGGGCCTGGCGAGATGGCGGTTCCGGCCTCGGCCGAGCTGCACGTAGTCGAGTTCGAGGAAGTCGTCGACCTCGGCCGCCCAGCGGTCGCGCACGAACGCGATGTGCACCGGGTGCGCGTTTCCTCGTCGCGGCCGGGCTTCTCGTCGTCGGCCTGCTCGGCCTCGCGGAATTCGACCTCGTCGGCTTCTCGGGCTTCGCCGCGCTGATCGAATCGCAGTTGCCCCCCGGCACGCCGGTGCCGCCGATCGTGCTGCTCGTCGTGCTCCAGCTCGTCATGATCCCGATCGGTGGGATCATCAACGCGCCGTTCGCCTTCGGTGAGGAGATCGGCTGGCGCGGCTGGCTGCTGCCCGCGCTGAGCACATTCATCCGCACTGCGTCGAATTACGATGCGAATTATGTCGGTGTGTTGACGGAAAAAATCCGCCCTCTTAGCGTGTCCGTGTGACCTTGCCCAGTGGAGTGCACGCACTCGTCCGACGAACCCATGAAGACCGGGTTCTCCAGGTGCTGCGCGAGCACGGCGCGATGACGCGCGGCGAACTCGCCGAGCGCATCGGCCTCTCCCGCACCACCCTTTCCGAGATCACGTCGAACCTGCTCGAACGCGGCGTGATCTCGGTCGCGGCCGACGAGACCCCGCGGCTCGGGCGCGGGCGGCCGGCCGAACGACTCACCCTCGACCCAGCCGCCGGGCAGTACCTCGGCGTCGACTTCGGCCGTCGTCGCGTGCGCATCGTGGTCGCGAATGCGGCACACGAACTGATCGCCTCTGACGCCGTCGCGTATGACGCATCGGCATCGTGGGGCGACCGCATCGACGCCGCCTTCTCTCTCGTCGATCGCCTCGCGGTCGACCGTGAGCTGCACTTCGACGGGGTGCTCGGGGTCGGCATCGGGTTTCCCGGGCCCTTTTCGCCGCGGGTGCCGCACGAAGCATCTGAACCAGTCGCCGACGCGCGGCGGGCCGGGGCGGTCTTCATGCGCACCGCATTCGCCGAGCGCTTCCAGGCGCCCGTACTCCTCGACAACAACACGCGTCTCGCGGGCCTCGCCGAGGCGACCTGGGACAACGCCGCTGGGGTGGAGCACTTGCTCTACCTGCGCCTGTCCGATGGGGTCGGCGGCGGGCTCGTCGTCGGCGGGCGGCTCGTGACTGGCGCATCGGGCCTCGCCGGGGAGTTCGGACACATCAGCCTCGGCGGGCAGGGCGAGCTCTGCCGCTGCGGCAAGCGCGGATGTCTCGAGACCGTCGCCTCGACGGGCGCGATCCTCCGTCGTTGCGCCGAAGCCGGTGTGCCCATTGATTCCCTCGACGGACTGTCGGATGCCGCTGCGAAGGGCGACCCGATCGTCATGGGAGTGCTCCGCGAGGCGGGCGAGGCCGTCGGGCGAGTGCTCGGCTCCCTCGCGGTGGCGCTCAACCCGTCGGAGATCGTCATCGGCGGCGAGGTCGCCCAGATCTCCGACGTCATCGTCGAGCAGGCCGCCGCGACCACCGCCTACGAACTGCTGCCCGTCGGCGAGTACTCGCCGCGTATTCGCCCTGCCGCGCTCGGCGACGAGGGCGGCGCCATCGGCGGCATCATCGCCATCTTCCAGAACTCCCCACTGCTCGCCGGCTACCAGCCTGCGGCGACGAACGCCGCCCCCGCGGCCACCCGATTGCGAAGGAGCAACACCTGATGTCCCCCCAGAACCGAGGAAGCCACGCATGGTCGCAGTGACCGATGCCACCGTGCGGCAGGCGGCCTCCCAACGCACGACACCGAAGAAGAAGGATGCCGCGCCGCGCCGTCGCATGCTCGCGCTCAACCTCATCAGTGTCGCCGCCGGGATCCTGCTCTGGTGGGCGCTCTCCGCTTCGGGATTGCGGCTGCCGTCGCCCGTCGAGGTCGCCGTGCGGGGGTGGGAACTGCTCATCGACGGCACCCTGCTCACCGACACCGTCGCGAGCCTCTCGCGCGTGCTCACCGGATTCGCTCTCGGCACGCTCGTCGCGATCCCGGTGGGCTTCCTCATGGGTTGGTATGCCTGGGCGCGCGGCCTCATCGAGCCGTGGATCCAGTTCTTCCGCACCATCCCGCCCCTCGCGATCATCCCGCTCGCGATCGTGCTGCTCGGCATCGGCGAGGAGCCGAAGATCCTCGTCATCTTCCTCGCCGCGTTCTTCGCGTGCGTGATCTCGACGTTCCAGGGCGTCGTGAACATCGACCGCACCCTGATCAACGCCGCCCGGGTGCTCGGCACGAAGGACGGGGGCATCTTCGTCCGTGTCGTCGTGCCTGCCTCCGTGCCGTTCATCCTCGTGGGCATGCGAGTCGGGCTCGGCGCGGCCTGGGCGACGCTCGTCGCGGCCGAGCTCATCGCCGCGCAAGCAGGGCTCGGCTACCGCATGCAGCAGGCCCAGCTCTACTACGAACTGCCGACGATCTTCGTCGGCCTGATCGTCATCGGCATCCTCGGCCTGCTCATGGACCGGGTGCTGCTGTTCGCCGAAACAAAACTCACCGGATGGCAGGAACGCCGATGACCGCAACCGCCCAGCTCACCGACGCTCGCATCTCGGTGCGTCACGTGCGCAAGACCTTCGACTTGAAGGGCGAGGAGTTCGTCGCCCTCGGTGACGTCTCCCTCGACGTCGCCGACAACGAGTTCGTGACCGTCGTGGGGCCGTCGGGATGCGGCAAGTCGACGCTCATGAACATCCTCGCCGGCCTCGACATGCCCTCGTCGGGCGAGGCGCTCGTCGACGGCCGCGCCGTCACCGGCCCCGGGCCCGAACGCGGCGTGATCTTCCAGCAGTACGCGCTCTTTCCGTGGCTCACGGTGCGCAAGAACGTCGAGTTCGGGCTGAAGACCGCGGGTCTCAGCGCGAAGGATCGCCGTGAGAAGGCCGAGCACTTCATCGAGATGGTCGGTCTCAGCCAGTTCGCCGACGCGCTGCCGAAGATGCTCTCGGGCGGCATGAAGCAGCGCTGCGCGATCGCCCGCGCCTATGCGGTCGATCCCAGCATCCTGCTCATGGACGAACCGTTCGGCGCGCTCGATGCCCTCACCCGGGTGAAGCTGCAGGAGCAGCTGCTCGACACCTGGAGTGGCGACAAGCGCACCGTCGTGTTCATCACCCACGACGTCGACGAGGCCGTGTTCCTGGCGAACCGCGTCGTCGTCATGGCGGCCCGCCCCGGGCGCATCTTCGAAATCGTCGATGTCGACCTGCCGTACCCGCGCACGGAGGAGATGCGACTCAGCCCAGAGTTCGCGGCGCTCCGAAACCGCGTCTGGAACGCGGTCTACCACCAGAACCCCAGCACGGCCCACACCGCTGTCGACTGACAGCACGACACCAAGGAATGTCATGACCCACTCACACCGCAAGCGCGGCATCATCGCCGTTGCTGCTGCCGCAATCGCAGCCCTCACCCTCGCGGGCTGCGCCACCAGTGCTGCCGGAGACGGCGCCACCGGCGCCTCGGCAGAGCTCGAGAAGGTGCGCTTCGGCTACATCGCCGACTTCAACGGCGCGAGCCTGCTCGCCATCGCCGAAGACCAGGGCCTCTGGGAGAAGCACGGCATCGAGGTCGAAACACCGGTCTTCACGAACGGCCCGCTGCAGATCCAGGCGCTCGGCACCAACGACCTCGACTTCGGCTACATCGGCCCGGGCGCGATGTGGCTGCCGGCATCCGGTCAGGCGAAGGTCGCAGCCATCAACAGCCTCGGCAACGCCGACCGCGTGATCGCACAGGCCGGCATCAACTCGATCGAAGACCTCAAGGGCAAGAAGGTCGCGGTGCCCGAAGGCACCTCGGGTGACATGATCCTCACGATGGCCCTGCGTTCGGCCGGCATGACGATCGACGACGTCGAGAAGGTCGCGATGGACCCGGCGACGGTCGTGTCGGCGTTCGCCTCGAAGCAGGTCGACGCGGCCGGCATCTGGTACCCGCTCATCGACACGATCCAGGAGCAGGTGCCCGACCTCGAGATCCTCGCCGAGAACGAGGACTTCATCGACGACGTCGCCTTCCCGAGCGCATTCGTCGCGAACCCCACGTTCACCGATGAGAACCCCGAAGCGACCACGAAGGTGCTCGCCGTGCTGCGGGACGCGATGGACTACCGCGCTGAGAACCTCGAGGAGTCGATCGAGCTCACCTCCGACATGCTGAAGATCGACGTCGAGGCCCTGACGGTCGAGGCCGAGAACGCCAAGTACATGACGGCGGCCGAACTCGACGTGCTCACCGAAGACGGCACCGTCGTGGCCTGGCTGACAGCGCTGAACGAGTACTTCGTGACCGCGGGCAAGCTGACCGAGCCGACCGATCCTGCCGAGTACTACCTCGGCGAGCAGTTCGTGGAGGCGGGCGAGTAGGGGAGCGCACCGCGCCATCCGCATCCCGTCGCGCGGCGGAGTTCAGACTCCGCCGCGCGACGTGCAGGCCGATCTGCGGATGCTTCGGCCTGCCCATCCCGCACGAGACGAATGAGACGAATGAGTACCACCGAACGTCGCCCGAACATCGTGGTGATCCTGACCGACGATCACGCGTCGCACGCCATCAGCGCCTATGGCTCCGTCGTCAATCGCACCCCGCGCATCGATGAGATCGCGGAGGCGGGCGTGCGCGTCGACAACTGCTTCTGCACCAATGCGCTCTGCACGCCGAGTCGGGCGTCCATCCTCACGGGCACCTACAGTCATGTCAACGGGGTCACCACGCTGGAGACGCCGATCGACGCCGCGCAGCCGACGTTCGTCTCGCAGCTGCGCGAGGCCGGCTATCGCACCGCGATCGTCGGCAAGTGGCACATGGGCGAGGGGCCGGGACACGATCCGCAGGGCTTCGACTACTGGGCCGTGCTACGCGACCAGGGCGAGTACTTCGATCCGCAGGTGCTCACCGAAGACGGCGTGCAGATCGTCGAGGGCTACGCGACCGATGTCATCACCGATCTCTCGCTGGCCTGGCTGGAGTCGCTCGAGGGCGAGGAGCCATGGTGCCTCCTCATCCACCACAAGGCGCCGCACCGGCCGTGGGAGCCCGACGAGAAGCATCGGGGCATGTACACCGAGCCGATCCCGGTGCCGGCGACCTTCGACGACGATTACCGCACGAGGTCGTCGGCCGCGCACCGGGCGGCGATGCGCATCGCCGATCACCTGACGCTCGCCGACCTGAAGCAGGCGCCGCCCGAGGGGCTCGATTACGAGCAGGCGGCACTCTGGAAGTACCAGCGGTACATGGAGGACTACCTCGCCTGCGTGGCATCCGTCGACGACAACGTCGGCCGGGTGATCGACTGGTTGCGGGAGCGGAACGCGTTCGACGACACCCTCACGATGTACACGTCGGATCAGGGGTTCTTCCTCGGCGATCACGGGTGGTTCGACAAGCGGTTCATGTACGACGAGTCGCTCAGGATGCCGCTCGTGATCAGCTGCCCGTCGCGGATTCCCCATCGCGAGGAACCACTCACCCAGATCATCACGAACGTGGACTTCGCCCAGACCATTCTCGAGAGCGCCGGCCTCGGAGCGCATCCGCGCATGCAGGGCGCGAGCTTCTGGGCGCAGCTGACAGAGCAGCCCGAGTTGCCGACGCGCCCGGCGATGTACTACCGCTACTTCGAGAACGACGACGCCAACCATCACGCGTTCGCCCACTACGGCGTTCGCACCGACCGGCACAAGCTCATCTACTTCTACAACGACGGCCTCGGGCTGCCGGGCGCTTCGCCGCACGCTTACCCGCCCGAGTGGGAGATGTACGATCTCGAAGCCGACCCCGACGAGCTGAACAACGTCTACTTCGACCCCGCGCACTTCGAACTACGTGAGGACCTGAAGGTCGTGCTGTGGGAGCTGCAGGCCGAACTGCTCGACGTGCCGCACCCGTCGCAGCCCCGACCGGAGCGGCTCGCAGCGGTCTGATCTCGCACCGGTCTGATCCCGCACCGGTCGCCCGGCCCCGCCGGAGAACTTGGGCGAGGCGGAACTGGAGCTGCTCGAACCGCTCGACGCAGGGGAGGTCGGCGAGTGCTTCAGCTGCTACGTCGGTCATCGGGCGTCGTACCAGCGCAGCACCCGCAGGGCGCGGAAGGTGTTCCACCGGCTGGGTTCGCCCTGCGGCGCGTCGACGGCGAAATGCACCTCGCCGTGCCAGGGCACGCCGGCCGGCCAGCGACCGCCGTCGCCGCGCCCGGCGAGCAGCAACTCGATCGCGTCGGCGACCCGGGGGTCGGGCCGGTCACCCGTGGTGCGGAAGTAGTCGAGGGAGCGCAGCACGTCGTAGAGCCAGTAGGGCGGGAACATGAAGTTCGCATACCGGGGGCGCACGATCTCACCGGTCGAGCGGCGGCGGAAGAGGTTTCGCTCGAGCAGGTACTCCTCACCACGGCGACGGGCGTTCACCACGTCGGCCGGGGCATCCGGAATCGCCTGCTCGTAGGCGAGCAGACCCTCGAGCACGCACAGCGTCGTGTCGAAGGACGACCGGTCCGACTCCTCGCGCGGTTCGCAGTTCCACCCGCCGTCTGGGAGTTGTTCGCGCAGCAGCAGCTCGAGGATGCGGTCGCTCCCCGCGCCGAGTTCACCGAAGTACGCCGCAAGCGCGAGCACTCCGCCGTTGATGCACTCCTCGACCTCGCCGTGGAAGTACGGCAGATCGTCCCACTCCCTCCAGACCACCCCGTTGCGCACGCGCGCTACGGCCGATCGGGTCCGCGGCGCATCCGGGTCGATGCCGAACCGGCGCAGCAGGTGCAGGGTCCAGGTGACGCTCGTGCGCTCACCGTTCGGGCCGTATTCGTCGCCGCCCCAGTAGCCGCCATCGGGCTGCAGGGAGAGGAGCCTCGCGCCCCAGCCTTCGGTCGTGATGCGCGAGCGCTCGTCGGCCGTCTCTGCTGGCGGTGCGTCGAGCAGGTCTCGCATGACCTGCCAGCGGATCGCGGGATCGGAGTCGAGCAGCCACTCTGGGACATCCATGCGCCCATGCTGCCGAACTTCGCTCACCGCGGCCAGTGTCGGAACTCAGCCCTGCTTGGCGCGGGCGTAGTGCCGGCGGGCCTTCTCGCGGTTGCCGCACGTCTCCATCGAGTGCCACCTGCGGGCGTTGGAGCGGCTCTGGTCGATGAGGAAGTGCTGGCAGTCGGATGCCGCGCAGGGGCGGATGCGTGAGCCAGCCGGCCCCTGCAGCGCCGCCCACTCCTCGATGACACGGGCGCCGATTGCACGGTCGGCGGGCACGTCATCGCGCCAGTGCACACCGTGGTCGGTGAGTTCGGCGCGGCGACGCATGGCTTCGACCCACGGTGAGAGCACGGCGACGGATGCCTCGTCGCGAAGCAGTTCGACGAGGGCCGTTCGCACGGCGCGGGCGTCGGTGATCTCGCCGGGGCTGCCGATGGCTCCGTGCTCACGCAGCCAGGCTGCTGCGGACCGGTCATCGCCGATCTCGTCGGCGACGTGGTCGTCGTAGACGAGCCTCGAGTTCACGAGGTCGAGCAGCAGCGGTTGCTGGCGGGTGGTCATGGCGGCATCCTTCATCTTTCGTCCGATTCTAACCCCATAAGTTCACTTGACAGGTTGGAACAACGGTGGTTCCATGTCCATATAACCACTGCAACAATCGAAGCCGGTTAGATACTCCGGTCAGATCGAAGGGGAACCATGTCGTTCATCACCGTCGGAACCGAGAACTCCACGAACATCGACCTCTACTACGAAGACCACGGCACCGGTCAGCCGGTCGTGCTCATCCACGGCTACCCGCTCGACGGCCACTCGTGGGAGCTTCAGTCGGCCGCACTGCTCGAGGCCGGCTACCGCGTCATCACCTACGACCGCCGCGGGTTCGGGCAATCGAGCCAGCCCACCGTCGGCTACGACTACGACACCTTCGCCGCCGACCTCAACACCGTGCTCGAGACCCTCGACCTGCGCGACGTCGTGCTCGTGGGCTTCTCGATGGGCACCGGTGAGGTCGGTCGCTACCTCGGCACCTACGGCAGCGAGCGCGTCGCCAAGGCCGCGTTCCTCGCCTCGCTCGAGCCCTACCTGCTGCAGGCCGACGACAACCCCACCGGCGTGCCGGCCGACGTGTTCACCGGCATCGAGCAGGCTGCCACGGCCGACCGCTATGCCTGGTTCGACGACTTCTTCCAGAACTTCTACAACCTCGACGAAAACCTCGGCACCCGCATCAGCGAGGCCGCCGTGCGCGGCAGCTGGGCGGTCGCGGCCTCGTCGTCATGGTTCACCGCGGCGGGCGTCGTGCAGAGCTGGCTCACCGACTTCCGCGCCGACATCGAGAAGATCGACGTGCCCGCACTCATCCTGCACGGCACCGCCGACCGCATCCTTCCGATCGACGCCACCGCGCGCGAGTTCACGAAGCGACTGCCGAGCGCCGACTACATCGAGATCGAGGGTGCGCCGCACGGCCTGCTCTGGACCCACTCGGCAGAGGTCACCGAAGCGCTGCTCACCTTCCTGCGCAAGTAGAGCCCTGCGCAAGTAGAGCGAGGAGACGTCGGTCTGCACCCCTCGCAGACGGCGATGCCCCGGAGCCCCGGTTTCGGGGCATCGCTGCGCCGCGATGCTAACTGGAGCGCAGCTCGACCCCCAGCCACTCCGCGAGGCCTCGCACCTCTTCATCGACCGCGCGGCGGATGTCGCGGGTGAACGGCACATCCTCGTGGATCGCGTTCACGGTGAGCACGCCCGCCTTGCGGTCGACCTTGGCGTCGAGCTTGCCGACAAGTCGATCGCCGTGCAGGATCGGCAGCGCGAAGTAGCCCCAGCGACGCTTGGCGGCCGGCTTGTACATCTCGAGCACGTACTCGAAGTCGAAGAGCTGCTGCGCGCGCACGCGGTCGTAGGTCAGACGATCGAACGGGGAGAGCAGTGCGGTGCGGCCGTTGAACGGCCGGCCGAGCGCGGCGGGGTCGACTCGCCAGATCCCGGGCACGCCGTCGACGACGGCGGGTTCACCGGCCTGGCCGACGTCGACGGGTTCGAGCGGCATGGTCGTGCTCTTCTCGCGCGCGATGCCGAGCGCTGTGAGGCGACGTTCGTTGCGCACCCGGAGCGCCTCCTCAGCAGGGAGCGCGGACCGATGCGGCGGGTACACGCGTTCGGCGAGGTCCCACAGCCGCTCGCGTCCGCGCCGTGCGGCGATGGCGATCTCGCCCCGCATCATGAGGAGCTCGAGCATCTGACCGACATTGCGGTTGTGCTTCCAACCGGTCGACTGCCACGGCACGACGCTCGTGTCGGGGATGTCGCGGGAGAGCAGCGGCACGGGCGATTCGCCGAGCCTCGCCAGGATGTCGCGGCGGAACGTCTCGTTCTGTTCGAGCCATTCGCGCGATCTCGGCCAGGTCGGCCACGTCGCCATGTCGGTCCGGAAGAGCGCGAGATCCTCGATCGGGCGGATGAGCGCGTCGACCTCGAACAGGCTGCGCTCGACCTCGAGCGCATGCACGAGATCGGCCGGCCGGTACGCCGAGCCGAGTCGACTCCACGCCACGAGGTCGGCGTTCGGAGCGATCGCGGCGGTCGGATCGACCTGCAGCAGCGTGAGTCGTTGCACGACGTCGATCAGCTCCGTCGGGCGCGAGGCGTCGAGCAGCTGCGCGCTGATGGCGATGCGCCGCGCCTGGGTGCGGTCGAGGTGGTGCGGCTCCATACGATCACGGTACTCGTCGGGCATCTGGGGTCGCGTCACCCGGGCGGTGGCAGCGGATGTCTCAACGAGAGTTGTCGTGAACGCGCGTTCACAGTATCATCGTGAACATGAGTTCACAGAAACCAGTCACAGAAGTCCCACTCGCTTTCTCAGCCGTCTACCGGGTCAATCCCGGAGCGCACGACGAGCTGGCCGATCTCGTCACCGAGTTCGTGGAATCCGTTCGCGCTGAAGGGCCAGGCGCCCTCGCGCTGTCGGTCGGCCTGAGCGACGCGAGCTTCGCCGTCTCCGCGCTGCACGCAGACCCGAATGCGATGGAGGAGCACCTCGCCACTATCGCTCCGTTCATCGAACGCACCTTCCAGCTGGCAGCCATCGAGACGATCACCGTGGTCGGTGCTCCCGGCCCTCGACTCACCGCTGCCCTCGACGCGAACCGCTCAGCGGGCGCGCGCGTGACGGTCGTCGAGTGTCGAAAGGGCTTCGTCAGCCTCGGCGCCTCCGCCCGCTGATACCCTGAACACGCCATGAATCCGCCCGAGACGATCGTCGATTCACTCCGTGCCCCGCCGCACGCCTGAGGCGACCGAACGTCTCCGGGCGGACCTCATCGATCAAGCGCGGGCTCTCGTGCGACGCGAAGGTGCATCGGCATTGACGATGCGCGGGCTCGCAAGCGAGGCGGGGTGCGCCGTCGGCCTGCCCTACAAAGTCTTCGCCGATCGCGAGGAGCTCGTGATCGAAGTCGCCGTGTCGGAGCTCGGCGACCTGGGCCGCCGTATGGCCGCCTGGGTCGCCGAGGCCGGCGCTCGCTCCCTGAGTGAGAACCTCGACCACTACGCGAGCATCTTGCTCGACGCCGAGACCCCGGCTCTCGTCCACGCGGAGTCACTCGACGGAGCGCGCCTGACGGCTCGGCTCTCCGAATCCGCCGAGGCTTCGATGTTCTTCGACTCGCTGGGTGTCGCCGTCGCCGACTACCTCATCGGTGAGCAGCGAGCCGGGCGCGTGCGCGGTGATGTCGACACCGCGGCGTTCGGGTTCGCGATCACCGGTGCAGTCCACAACCTCGCGGCATCCGGTCCGGGTTTTCCTCGACCCTCCCGAGTGGAGCTCACGGGATACCTGCGCTCGATTGCGACGACGATCGCGACGGAGCCGCACCACGCGTGAGCAGCTGGAACGAGTCCGACAACATCGGCCGGCAGGAGCACTTCGAGGTCGACGGCGTGTTGCCGGGAAACGCTCCCGACGAGTACGTGTTGACGGTGACCGTTTCGGGCAACGGGTACAACGGGCCGGCTGAGTTCACCTTCCAGCTCGCCGGCGGACTCATCTCACGATTCGCCATCGCCTGAACCGGCGCGTTCACGCACCATGAGAGGTTTGATGCATGGTGCTTGCGACGATCGATGCCCGAGGTTCCTCATTCACGCTTCGCCGTGCTCGCCGAGAGGACCTGGGCGCGCTCGTCGAGCTCATCGCCGCCGACGCGCTGCGTGCGAACGATGACAGTGCCGACCCCGAGCACCTGGCGCGCTACGAGCGCGCGTTCGAGGCGATCGACGCCGATCCGGCGCAGACCCTGGTGGCTGTCGACGGTGCCGACGGGCAGCTGGTCGGCACCATGCAGCTCACGCTCATCCCCGGACTCGCGCGCGGCGGTGCGACCCGTATGCAGATCGAAGCGGTGCGAGTCGCGGAGTCGACTCGCGGCGTGGGTCTCGGCACCGAGATGATCCGCTGGGCGGTCGACCATGCACGCTCGGTCGGAGCCGCGCTCGTGCAGCTCACCTCCGATGCCCGCCGAGCCGACGCCCATCGCTTCTACGAGCGGCTCGGCTTCGAAGCGTCGCACGTCGGTTTCAAGCTGTTCCTCTGACGATCCGCCGTCAGCCCCATGCTGAGCACCGTTCGTCTGCTCGCGGGCCATCTCGAGCTTCGTTCGAATCAGCCGAGCGTTCGGTTGCTGCGGATGACACCTTCGGGATCGACGCGCCGCTTCACCGCGGCGAGCCGGTCGAGCACCTCGCGGTCGTAGGCATCGGCGAGCGGCGCGCCGGCCCCGAGGAAGGTCGGCACGGTGCCGCCGCCCGGGTACTTCGCCACGAGATCGCGAAGCGGCTCGAACGCTGCCGCGACATCGATCGACGGGTCGAACAGGAGCACTCCAGAGCTGAGCAGGCCCTCGGCGTGGATCGCGCCGACCGCTGAGAACTCTGCGCCGAGCTCGTCGGCGATCGCCCCGCCCATTGCGCGGATGCTGCAGCGCATGAGTCCGTGGTCTGCGCCGCGAAGGAACGCCTCGACGAACTCGTGTGCGAACGCAGCGTCGAGCCCGCCGAGCGCGCCCCCGAAATCGGCCGAGGGCATCGGGTCGACGGGCTCGGCGGCCACGGCGGCGAGCGAGCCGATCGTGAAGGGTACGAGCGTGTTCGCGATCGGCTCGGCGACGGCGATGAGCCGGTCGGCGTATGCGCGCCCTGTCAGTTCGTCGCCGACGTGCACGAGGCCGACTGTGGCGACTGTGCGGCCACGCAGGTGCGGAGGCAGCATCGGCGCATCGGGGAAGCGCATCATGCCGATGTCGAGCCCGAGTTCGGGCTCGTCGCCTGCGAGTGCGAAGGCAGCGGCGACGACCGCTTCGGCGGACTCGGCCGGGAAGATGAGGCCGCCCCCGAAGATGGCGTCGCCAGGATAGAGGGCGAGCTCGATCGCGGTGATGACGCCGAACATCCCGCCGCCGCCGCGCAGTGCCCAGATGAGCTCGGCATCGTCGGCATCGGTCACCAGGCGAACCTCGCCAGCGGCATCGACGAGCTCGACCGAGATGATCGAGCGCGCCGTGATGCCGTAGCGGCGGCTGAACATGGAGTGCCCGCCCGCGATCGCGAGCGCGACGACGTTGACCTCGGGGTTCGATCCCGCAAGCGCGATGAGCCCAGTGCCGTCGAGCCGCTCGAGCGCGCGACCCCAATTGACGCCGGCGCCCGCCCGCAGCACGCGTGCCTGCTCGTCGACCACGATCTCGTCGAACCGTGAGGGACGGATCACGATGACTCCGGCCAGGTCGTCGTAGGCTCCGTGGCCGTTGGGCTGGGTGGTGACGCCGAGCCCGGTCGCGGACGCCGCGCGGACGATCGCACTGATGTCAGCGACATCCGCCGGCTCGACGATCGCCGCCGGACGCTGGTCGACACTGAGGTTCCATGCCATGCGTGCCGTCTCGTAGTCGGTATCGCCGGGGAGGATGAGCGGCCCGCTGAGCACTGAGCGAAGGTCGAGCAGGGCTGAGCCGGATGAGGAGGTCATCGGGGTCCTTTCGTCGTGTGCCACGGTAGCGATGGGCTCCGACATCCGCAGCGCGTCAGGGCAGCTCGAGGCGCATGAGCACCCGCTGAAACCCGCTCAGCACCGAGCCGGTGTCGGCCGCCTTCGTGAACCCCGCCTGCTCGAAGAGCTTGCGGGTGCCGACATAGGCCATGGTCAGGTCGACCTTCTCGCCCCGGTTGTCGACCGGATAACCCTCGATCGCCGGCGCGCCGTGCTCGCGAGCGAAGTCGACCGCACCGGCGAGCAGGTGGTGCGAGATGCCGCTCTTCCGGTGCCCGCGCCGCACGCGGAAGCACCACACCGACCACACATCGAGGTCGTCGACGTGCGGGATCAGGCGGTTCTTCGCAAAACTCGTGTCGGCGCGCGGATGCACCGCAGCCCAGCCGACCACCTCGTCGCCGTCGTAGGCGAGCACGCCGGGCGGCGGGTCGAGCTCGCACAGCCCTCGCACGCGCTCGGCCCGCTCGGCCCCGCGCAACGCCTGGTTCTCTTTCGACGAGAGCAATCGGTAGCTCAGGCAGAAGCACACGTTCGACGTGGGATTCTTCGGCCCGACCATCGTCTTCACATCGTCGAACTCCGTGGCCGCGCGCACCTCGATCGTCATGTCGTCAGCCTCCCATCGCCAGCCGACAGCGGGCAACAGCCGCGGCGACCCGCGGGCGCCCATATCGGTGACGGCGAAATCCGCGGCGCCCGACGTGTAGGTTCCGCGCGAAGATGGCAGATTCCGCGACACTTGGCACCTACTTGTCATTGATGACAAGTACCGCGGAATCCGGCCGTTCGATGTATGGAATTCCCGTGCCGCGGGCGTTATGCCTGGGTGAGCGCGGACAGTCCCTCTGCAAACGCTCGTGCCCACGACTCGGCTCGCTGCAGGCTCTCGATGCTGATGGGGCCCGGCTCGGGTTCGTGAGCTTGGAGTGTCCGTTCGATGCCGTCCACGATCTCGAGGAAGCCGATGGTGTGTTCGTGGAACAAGTCAACGAGGACCTCGTTCGCGGCGTTGTAGACAGCTGGGAATGTTGAGCCGGAGCTGGACGCCGCCTTCGCGAGGGTGATGGCTGGGAACGTGATGTGGTCCAACGGCTCGAACGTCCACGTGTGCGATTCCGTCCAGTCGATCCGCGGCCATGGTGTTGGCATGCGGTCGGGCCAGAAGAGGCCGGCCAGGATGGGCAGGCGCATATCGGTGAGCGCCGCTTGGGCGAGTGTGGTCCCGTCGACGAACTCGACCATCGAGTGGACGATCGACTGAGGGTGAACGACGACCTCGATGTCGTCAAGCGGTACATCGAAGAGGTAATGCGCTTCAAGAACTTCGAGGGCTTTATTGACGAGGGTTGCGGAGTTCGTCGTGATCAAGCGACCCATCTTCCACGTTGGGTGGCGCAATGCTTCGGCGGGCGTCACGTTCCGAAGGTCTGCCCGCGACTTGCCGCGGAATGGCCCACCTGAGGCTGTGACGAGCAATCGTTCGACCTCATCGGCCGAACCGCCTCGGAGTGCTTGCTCGAGTGCGGCGTGTTCGGAGTCGATTGAGATGAGCTGGCCTGGCGACGAGGCCGCTCGTACGAGGTCGCCGCCAGCGATGAGCGACTCCTTGTTCGCAAGCGCAACCGTCCGTCCGTTGCGAAGGGCGGCGAGTGTTGAGGCAAGCCCAGCCGATCCCGCGATCGCGTTCACGACGATGTCGCACTCCACGGAGCCAGCGAGGTCTGCGGCATCCGTGGTCCCGAGTGCGGTATCTGCCACACCAAACTCGGCTGCTTGGGAATCGAGCAACTCGCGGTTGGTGCCCGCGCTGAGACCAACGATCGTGAGATCCGATGAGAATGCGCGCACAACGTCAAGCGCTTGAAGGCCGACCGAGCCAGTCGAGCCGAGAACCACCACTCGTTTCATGTACACAACTCTGCCGCACTTGATTGCCGCTACACGTCGACCGTCAATGTGGCCCTCAGGGATCGCGGACCGCGGAAGTCACGACGCGTACGAATCGGTGCTCGAGCGCGATGGGGGTGCGGCGAGTTCGGACGGCACGAACCACTATCAGAACGAGTGCGCCGACCGACGAGATGGCACTCGTGACATAGAGCACGGTCGACCAGCGTGAGTGGTCACCGCCGGAAATGGCGAATGTATCCGCAGTTCGCACGGTCGCACCTTGCGGGCGGCGGCCCTGGCATTTTCGCCGGCCGGCCGGCCGCACGCTTAGCTCGCGCGGGTCGTGTGTGGGCTGTACGTCGGGAGTCAGGAATACTGATTGCATGCGAACGATCGTCAGCGACAGATTGGTGATGCGTCCGTGGCAGACCGACGACGCCGACTTCTTGTTCGATCTGGAATCGCGTCGGGAGACCGTTCAGTATCTCGGTCCGCAGGCAAAGCCGATGGTGGACAAGAGGGAAGCCGTCGAGTCAATTCAACGTCGCCGGGCCATCGACCATCCGATTCACGGGATCTGGGTGATCGTTGACCGTGAGGCAGGCGGGCCGCTGGGCAACCTTCTCCTCAAGCCGGCACCGCTGTCCAACAAGACGACCATAAACGCGCCGGTGGAAGTCGGATGGCACTTGCACCCCGAGACCCAAGGTGCCGGCTACGCCACAGAAGCTGCCGATGCGGTCCTGGCCGACGCCGCCCGGAACGGGCTCAGCACCGTCGTCGCTGTTACCGATCCCCACAACATCGCCTCCCAACGGGTGTGCTCCCGCCTCGGGATGGAATGGCGCGGTATCACTCACGACTTCTACGACGAGCCCAGCCTGCTCTTCGTCAAATCGCTGATGCCGTGAGGGGTCGTCGCTGAGGCGTCAGCCTACCCGCGGCGTCGATCGCGATGTAGCTTCGCTGCACGCACATTCGATGTAACGATTGTCCCTCGTTCGGGGGATACCCTGAGGCCGACGCCGCGAGCGCGCAATAGCATGGCGCACGAATCGGCGTCGTGGGCGCACTTCCCACCTGTATCGGTGTGCACTGTTCGCACGCGACGCAATGCACGCCACGTTTTCGAATCAGGCCAGGGAGGCCCTCAACGATGAGAACGAAACTACTGTCCGCCGCCGCAGGCGGCTCTCTCCTGCTGCTCGCGCTCGCGGCATGTTCGTCCACGCCGGAGAGCGGGTCGGATGCCGGGGGCCTCGTCGGCACCGGAACCGGCGCCGAGTGCACGATCGACGCAGAGATCCCCATCGCCGCCGCGTTCAGTCTGACGGGTGCCGCCGCGCAATACGGTGCGAGCCAGAAGAACGCCCTCGAGATGGCCGTCGACGACCTCAACGAAGTCGGCGGGGTCGCCTACGCGCTCACGGTCGAAGACGACGAGACCGACCCCAAGCAGGCGATCCAGGTGTTCGACGGCTTCATCGCCGACGGCGCGAGCGTCATCATCGGCCCGACGCTCTCGAACACGGCGATGCAGACGGATCCGGTCGCGCAGGACGCGGGTGTGCCCGTGCTCGGCGTCTCGAACACCGCCGCCGGCATCACCGAGATCGGAGACCACATCTTCCGCGACTCGCTCACGGAGGATGCGGTGATCCCGCAGACCGTGCAGGCCGCGGTCGAGAAGTTCGGACTCGAGAAGGTCGTCGTGATGTACAGCAACGACGACGCCTTCACCGAGTCGGGCTACCAGGCGTTCGCCGCAGCTCTCGAAGAGGAGGGGGTCGAGATCGCCGAGACCCTGACCTTCCTCAAGGCCGACACCGACTTCCGCGCTCTGCTCGACAAGGCGAAGCAATCCGATCCGGATGCGATCGTGGTGTCGGCGCTCATCGATGCGGCGGTGCCCCTCGTGACCCAGGCTCGCGAGATCGGACTCGACGTGCCGATCATCGGCGGCAACGGGTTCAATTCGCCTGCGCTCATCTCGGGCGCCGGCGAAGCCGCTGAGGGCGTGGTGGTCGGTGCTGCGTGGAACTCGGCCTCCGACAACGAGCAGAACGTCGCGTTCATCGACGCGTACACCGAGCGATTCGACGCTGCGCCCGACCAGTTCTCGGCGCAGGCGTATGCGGGCATGCAGATCATCGACGAGGCGGTCCGTGCGAACTGCTCCGGTGAGCGCGAAGACATCACGGCGGGGCTCGCCGGGATCACCGACGTTCCCACGGTGCTCGGCGACGTGTCGATCGACGAGAACCGGGATGCCGTGCACGAGGCACTCGTGCAGATCGTCGAGGGCGGTGAGTTCGTCATCCTCGAGTAGTGCTCGTCACTGCGGCACGCAACCGTTAGCGTGAGCCGTGCGTCGTCCGGATGCTTCGGATGACGCACGGCTCGATCTGAAGCACGGCTCGATCTAGGGACATATCATGCAGCTCTTCGTCGATGGGATCTTCCTCGGCTCGATCTATGCGTTGTTCGCCATCGGGTTCACCCTCGTCTTCGGCATTCTGGACCGGTTGAACCTCGCGCACGCCGCGGTGTTCTCTGCCGGCGCCCTTGTGGGCATCGAGGTCGTCACCCGCTTCGGTGTCTCGATCTGGGTCGCGATCCCGATCGTCTTCGTGATCGGAGCCGTGCTCGGGGTGCTCATCGAGCGCATCGCGTTTCGCCCGCTCGCGGGTCGGCACGACGCGCATTTCGCCGGTCTGATCTCCTCGATCGCGTTCGGCGCGATCGTCCTCTCCGTGCTGCTGGCCCTCTACGGCGCCGACACGGTGCGGTTCCCGGCGGATGCCTTCCCCACGACCCGGCTCGACTTCCTGGGCGCGTCGTTCTCGCTCCTGCAACTCGTGATCCTCGTCGTCAGCGTGTCGCTCATGGTCGTGCTGACGTGGGTCGTGGCGAAGTCCAAGCTCGGAAGGGGCATGCGCACGATCGCCGAGAACCCCCATGCGGCCGCCGTCCTGGGGCTGAACGTGGGCCGGATCAGCAGCATCACCTTCGCCATCTCCTCAGCCCTCGGGGCGGTGGCAGGCGTGCTCTTCGCCCTCAACGTGAATGCCGCCAACCTCGGCATCGGGCATGCGGTCGAACTCAAGGCACTCGCGGTGATCATCGTGGGCGGTCTGGGGTCACTGCCCGGCGCCCTCGTCGGCGGACTCATCCTCGGGCTCGCTGAGGTGTACGCGGTCAACACCGTCGGCAGCTCGTGGCGGGACATGGTCGCATTCGGGTTGCTCTTCCTGATTCTCATCATCAGGCCGCAAGGCATCTTCGGAGCACGCAAGGTGCGTGAGGTCTAGACATGTTCGAGTACTCGTCACTGCTCACCTTCATCGCTTTGACGGCGATCCTCGCCTTCAGCTTCTACGCGGTGCTCATCGCCGGGCAGTTGAGCCTCGCGCAACTCGGCCTCGCATCCCTCGCGGCGTTCACGTCGAGCCTCGTCGTGCCGACCGAACCGTTGTTCGGTGTCATCCCGCCGCTGGCCGTCGGGGTCGTGTTCGGAATGGCGGTCGGCGTCATCGCAGCGTTCATCATCGGGTTGCCCGTCATGCGACTGCGCGGAGTGTTCCTGGCCATCGCGACGCTCGCCTTCGGCGAGATGGTGCGGATCTTCCTGATCAACCAGTCGTGGACGAACGGAGCGCAGGGCATGAGCTTCCCGAAGCTCGTCGGCCCCGAGACGGCATGGATCGCACTTGCGCTCGTCGCCTTCTGGTTCTGGCGTCTGTCGGGCTCGCGCATGGGGCGCGCGTTTGCGGCGATCCGCGAAGACGAGCTCGCTGCGACGACCATGGGCATCAACGTGACCCGGTATCGAATGGCATCGTTCGTCATCGCGGGCGCGGTCGCGGGCCTGTACGGGGTGCTCTTCACGCACTTCACGCGGTTCGCCGACCCGAACGAGTTCTCGTTCCCGGCGGCGGTCGACGGATTGGTCACGGCAGTGGTCGGCGGAACGACGCTCTTCATCGGGCCGCTTCTCGGCTCGATCTTCCTCTCAGCGCTCCCCGAACTCCAGCGCAGTCTCGGCATCGACGCGGGATGGATACGGCCGGTCGTGTCGGGAGTACTGCTCCTCGTCGTCATCCTGTTCCTGCCCGGCGGGCTCTCGGGGTTGATCCCGCGAAGGTGGAGGTCGTCGAGCCGGCTCGTCAGCGACCCTGCGTCGATGCCGCAACTCGCGCCGCTCCCGGCAGCAGGCACGGAGATCATGCGCCTGCACGCTCTCGGCAAATCGTACGGAGGGGTGAGAGCCGTTCACGACGTCGACCTCACCCTCACCGGCGCAGAGGTGCTCGGCCTGATCGGGCCCAACGGAGCCGGCAAGACGACGCTCGTGAACATGGTCACCGGTGTGACCGTTCCGTCGACGGGGTCGGGCAATGTGCTGGGCGTCGAGCTCACCGCCAAGACACGGGCGCACCGAATCGCGCGAGCGGGTGTGGCACGCACGTTCCAGCAGGTCAAGCTCTTCGACCGGCTCTCGGCACTCGACAATGTGCTCGTCGGCGGGTACCGAATCAGTCGTGACACGCTGCTCAGGAGGCTGATCTTCCTCCCGTCGGCCCGCAGGTTCGAACGGCAGGCGGCGGCCGTGGCATCCGCTCAGTTGATCCGTGTCGGCCTCGGCGACAAGGCGGCCACGGCCGCCGGTGACCTGTCGTACGGCGATCAGCGTCGGCTGGAGATCGCTCGTGCGCTCGCGTCGCATCCCACGATGCTCGTGCTCGACGAGCCGGCCGCGGGCATGAACCAGGTGGAGGCGGAGCGCCTCTCCGAGCTGATTCGTTCGCTGGCAGCCGACGGTGTTGCGGTGCTCATCATCGAGCACAACGTGCGGATGATGCTCGCCACGTGCGATCGGATCATGGTGCTCGACTTCGGCGAGGTCATCGCGCAGGGAACTCCGGCCGAGGTCGCGCGCGACCCGCGCGTGCTGGAGGCATATCTCGGAGCCGACGGCGACGCGACAGCCGAGTTCGCCGCGGAGGAGCTGGCCGAGGTGGTCGCCGAGGTGGCCGTCGACACGGCGACTCGCGACGGCGACGAGGGCGGAACGGAGGACGCACGATGAGCACGCCGATTCTCAGCGTCGAGGGCCTGCACGTGAGCTATGGGCGCGTGGACGCGGTTCGGGACGTCTCGTTCACGGTCGAGCCCGGGGCGATCGTCGCCCTCATCGGGGCGAACGGGGCGGGCAAGACGTCGATCCTCGACGCGGTCTGCGGTCTCGTGCGCCCGCGCAGCGGCGCGGTGCGCTTCAACGGCACGGATGTCACGCGGTGGCCCGCGCACCGCCTCGTCAAGGCGGGGCTCGTGCAGGTGCCGGAAGGCCGCGAGATCCTCGGTACCTTGACGGTCGATGAGAACCTGAGTCTCGGTGGCTGGCATCGCGGCAAGGCGGTTCACGATGGCGTCGCTCGCGCCTACGAGCGATTCCCCATCCTGCGGGAGCGTCGAAAACTGCAGGCCGGCGCGCTCTCAGGCGGCGAGCAGCAGATGCTCGCGATCGCACGAGCGCTCATCGCCGAGCCGAAGGTGCTGCTGCTCGACGAACCGTCAATGGGGCTCGCGCCGAAGATCGTCGACGAGGTCTTCGCCGTGATCGCCGAGATCCGCGACGCAGGCACGACCGTGGTGCTCGTCGAGCAGAACGCCCGGCGGGCACTGGCCGCCGCCGATATCGGCCACGTGCTCGAGACCGGCGAGATCACCCACTCCGGGCCGGCGCACGAACTGCTGTCGGACGAGCGGGTGATCGAGGCGTACCTCGGGCTCGGTTAGCGCTCGGTTCGGTCGCTCGGTGCCGCCACATCGATGAGCACCTTGCCGACGGTGCCCGCTTCAACGGCGTCGTGAGCTTCGGCCGTGCGCTCCAGAGGGAAGCGCGTCAGGGGGAGTCCGGCCCGCTCGCCGACATCGAGCGCTCCGTCGAGGAGCGCCCGGCCGATGTCGTCAGCCGCCGCGGCAAGGGGCTCGGCGCCGACGGTGTAGAGCAGCAGGAACTGGTAGCGCACGTTGAGCGAGAAGTGGTGGAGCACGTCGAGGGTCATCTCGCTGCCGCCGTCGGTGGCGTACACGGCGATCGTGCCGTGGTTGGCGATGATGCTCGAGTTGAGCTGCGCGTTGCGGGCCGGCGAGACCTCGACGACGATGTCGACGCCGTCGGGAGCGATCGCGCGGATGGCGCGGGTCGTGTCGCCCGCCCGGTAGTTCACCACGTGGTGCGCGCCCGCTGCCGTCGCGAGTGCTGCCTTCTCGGGCGAGCTCACGGTCGTGATGACCCGCGCACCCGACCAGCGGGCGAGCTGGATCGCCGCATGGCCGACGGCACCGGCGCCCCCGGCGACGAGCACGGTGCGACCGTCGAGGGCTCCGGGGCCGAGTCGCGACGGGCCGCCCTCGGCGACCGTGAGGGCACGGTGCGCGGTCATCGCGGGAACGCCGAGGCTGGCGCCGATGTCGAAGCTCGCGGCATCCGGAAGCGGCACGACCCGCTCTGCCGGCACTACCGTGACCTCCTGGGCTGTGCCGGTCGGCCGCTCGTGGGCGGCGAGGAACAGCCATACCCGATCGCCGACCTCGAGGCCGCTCACGCCGGGGCCGACCGCATCGACGACGCCCGCGCCATCCTGATCGGGGACGACCTCGGGGAACGGGGTCGGCCTGCCCGGCCGCCCGCCGGCACGCGCCTTCCAATCGGTGGGGTTCACGCCCGACACCACGACCCGCACTCGCACCTCACCCGCGCGGGGCTCGGGGAGTTCGCGCTCCACCAGGTTCAATACGGATGAATCACCGGACTGCGAGTACACGATCGCTCTCATACTCGAAGCCAACGCGGTGAGGACGGTGGTTCTTCCTGCCGCTTCGAAATCGTGTCCGCCTGCCTCGTCGCCGTGATCTACTTCACTCCCGAGCTGCGTGACCCGGGGGTGCCGGTCGTCTTGACGGGCATGATCGGCAACTCGTCAAGCCCATAGCCCCGATCGTCGGGCGTCAGTAGCCTGAGGTGACGTCACCCCGCGAACCTGAGCAAGCACGCAGCGTCGAGTCACGGGCGATCGGCTCGGCTCGATCTCGGGTACGTCGCGAAGGAGCGGCATGCAGAACACGGTCTACAAGGCAATGCGCAACGTCCTGACCTCGCTCTGGTTGATCCCAGTTCTGTGCGTCCTGGTCGGGTTCGTGATTTCCCTTACGACGATCGCGATCGACCGGGCCACCGGCTACGAGCTCGTGCCTGAAGATATCGTCGGCGGCCCCGAGGCCGCTCTGGAGATCCTCACCACGGTCGCCACGTCGATGGTCAACCTCACAGTCCTGGTGCTGACCATCGTCTTGGTCGTGGTGCAGCTCGCGATGGGGCAGTTCTCCCCGCGTATCGTGCAGCGGCTGCTCCGAGACCGCCCGAGCCAGTTCGCCATCGGCCTGTTCGTCGCGACGTTCGTCCACACGCTCCTGACGATCCGAGAGGTCCGGATCGGTGTCGGCGGTGATCCGGGCCAGGTGCCGGGCGTCGCGATCGTCACGACGTTCCTGCTTTCCCTGGTCAGCATCGCTGTTCTCGTGGTGTACATCCACCACATCGGCCAGGCGCTGCGGGTCTCGGCGCTCGTGGAGATCGCGGGGGACAACACCCGCAAGATGGTGAACAAGGTCTACCCGAACGAGGAGCCGGTGCCCGATGTCGTCGACGCGACCGTCGTCGTGGCAGAACAGTCCGGCGTCGTCACGTCGGTCAGGTATAAGAAGCTCGTCGCGGCCGCGCGGCGGGCCGGCTGCGCGTTGGAGCTCGTCCCCGCCCTCGGCGATTTCGTGCCGTCCGGCGGGCGGTTGTTCACTGTTCACGGTGACCCTGCGCGTCTCGACCGCCGGAAGGTGCACGGGGCCATCGTGCTCCGCCCGGAGCGCACGTTGGAGCACGACGTCGCCTACGGGATGCGACTGCTGGTCGACATGGCCATCCGTGCACTCTCCGACGCGCCGTGGCAGGACCCGACCACGGCGGTGCAGGCGATCGACCGTCTGCACGACTGCCTGCGTGAGCTGGTCAGGCGGGAGTTTCCGGACGGTCGCCACCACGATGAGGACGGGGAGTTGCGCCTGACGGAGAAAGTGATGTCGTGGGGCGACTACGTCACCCTGGCCTTCACCGAGGTGCGACTTGCCGGCGTCGGCTCGCCGCAGGTGGCCCGCCGCATCCACTCAGCCCTCGACGATCTGCTCACCGTGGCTCATGAGGACCGGCGCCCGCCACTGGAGCTGCAGCGCGGCCTCCTGCTCGCTGCTGTCGAGAGACGGTACGACGACGACAGCGATATCGAGCTTGCTTCCGGCGTCGACGGCAGTGGGATCGGCGCGGCGGTCGATGAGCAGCGCAGGCCGTAACGGTCGTACCACCTGCTTCACGCGGACCCGTCACGCGGTCGTGCACGATCGATGAGCCTGCGCACCCCGAAGCGCGCGAGCATGAGCGTCACGATGAGCAGCGTGACGGAGAAGAATCCGCCGAGGTGGACCGCGTCGCCGAACAGCACGTCGGTGAGCCACAGGATGAGGAACTTGCTGCCGGCGCCCAACAGCAGCAGCAACGCGGAGTTCAGCGTTTTGCCGACAGCGGTGCGCGACGTGCGCACTCGCGTGAGAATGCGCGTCTTCAGCGTTGCGATGACTTCGAGCGCGAGCTTGAACAGCACGGCTGTCAGCAGTGAGACCACGAACGACTCGGTGATGATGTTCGGAATGAACTGCACGAACAGGCCGAGCACGACGAGGTAGACGAAGACGTCGACGATATCCACTGCGCGAATACGCACGGCTCGCTCCCTCGGATCGACGGTCCGGACGCGCCGCCACAGTCGCGGCGGCGCGTCCGCAGACTATACCCGCGGCCGGCTGTACCCGTGGTCGGTCACCGGGCGTCGTCGCATCAGCACCCAGACGCAGGCCGCTCCGAGCACGAGTTCCACGGCGCCCGCGAGGGCCAGTGCCTCACAGAATCCTGAGCGCAGCGGATGCCTCGAGCACGCCGTTGTTCGACATCCCGGTGGAGCAGGTCAGCGAGACGTACGAGCACATGCGGTTCGGTGTGGCGGTGATCGCACCTTCGCCGAACGGTTCACGACCCTCGTCGGAGAACCACCGATGCGCTATCTCGCCGATTGGCGACTGCAGCAGGCGCATTCGGAGCTCACCCGCACGACCGATCCGATCGCATCGATCTCGAGTCAGGTCGGCTACTCCTCTGAGGCCTCATTCAGTCGAGCGTTCAAGCGACGCCACGGTGCGACGCCCGGTGCCGTTCGGCGGATGAATCCCGCGGGCGCCGACTTCGGTCTCGCTCGCATCCTCGACGGGGTGGAGCGCTACCTCGACCGGTCAGCGGATGCCTCTGGCCCCGGCCGCTCCGCCGACGGGGTGGAGCGCTACCTCGACCGGTCAGCGGATGCCTCTGGCCCCGGCCGCATTGCCGACAGGTAGACTCGCCCGGCGCGGCAGTGCCATCTCGAACGCACGGGCTCGAGGCATCCGTCTCGCCCTCATCGCCCATCCCGACGCAAGGACCCCAGTGAGCCTGATCCGCCTGAACGACGTGAGCATGGAGTTCGACGGGCGGCCCGTCTTGCGGGAGGCGTTCCTCAAGCTGCGGCAGGGCGATCGCGTCGGCCTCATCGGCAAGAACGGCACGGGCAAGACGACCTTCCTCGAGCTCGTGCTCGGGCGGCTCGAGCCGTCGGGCGGCACCGTCGACGCCACACTCGGCACCACGATCGGGTACTTCTCGCAGTTCTCCGAGCTCGACGGCGAACTGACCGTGCAGCAGACGTTGAGCGGCCACTTCGCCGCGGTGCACGAGACACAGGCGCGCCTCGACGCGATCGGCATGCTGCTCGCCGAGCCGATGGACGACGCGGCGATGACGCGCCTGCTCACCGAGCAGGGCGAGCTCTTCGAACGCATGGACGCGATCGGCGGCTGGACCTATGAGAACACCATCGACACGGTGCTCACGAGCCTCGGCTTCGACGAGGAGCGGCGGCACCTTCCCGTGGGCAGGTTGTCGGGCGGATGGCGCAACCGTGCCGCGCTCGCGCTGATCCTCGTGCAGGCGCCCGACGTGTTGCTGCTCGACGAGCCGACGAACTTCCTCGACCTCGACGGGGTGCGCTGGATCGAGGGGTGGCTCGGCGGCTTCGCCGGCGCAGTGCTCGTCGTCTCGCACGACCGGCAGTTCCTCGACGGGGTCGTCACCCGCATCGTCGAGATCGAGAACTACCGCCTGCAGGAGTACGAGGGCAACTACTCGGCCTACGTGCACGCCAAGCAGTCGCGCCTGAAGATGCTCGAGCGCCAGTTCGCGCACGAAGAGGAGCTGCTGGCCTACGAGCAGGCAGCGTCGACTGCTCGTCGCGAGGCAGCTCGGAACCCATCCAACGCGGTCACCCGCCGACTCGCCGACATCAAGAAGCGCCAGGCTCCGCGCCCCATCGACCAGATCATCACGGGCATCTACGACGGCTTGCGGGTCAGCAACGACCTGCTCACGGTGTCGGGGCTGACGAAGGGATTCAACGGCACGCCGCTCTTCGAGAACTTGTCGTTCGACCTGCAGCGCGGCGACCGTGTCGCGGTGCTCGGGTCGAACGGTTCGGGCAAGTCGACGCTGCTCGACGTGCTCACGGGCGAGACCGAAGCGGATGCCGGTACCGTGCGTTGGGCCAAGGGTGTCAGGTTCGTCTCGTACAACCGGGTCTACGCGTCGCTCGACCTGGAGGACACGGTCGGTCATGCCGTGAACGCCTACCCCGAGTCGCTGGCGTTCACCGCGACGAAGAAGAGCGTGAACCGGTTCCTCGCGATGCTGCAGTTCTCCGATGCCGACCTGCAGCAGAAGATCGGCACCCTCTCGGGCGGTCAGCGTGCCCGCGTGGCGATCGCGCAGTGCCTGCTCTCGGGGGCCGGCGTGATCGTGCTCGACGAGCCCACGAACCACCTCGACATCACTTCGACGCAGGTCATGGAGCGCGCGCTCACGCACTTCCCGGGTGCAGTCGTGGTCGTCAGTCACGACCGGTTCTTCGTCGACAAGCTCGCCGACCGCCTGCTCGTCTTCGACGGCACGCCTCGCGTGCGCGAGACGGCGGCGACCGGGGCGCTCTGACGTCAGCCGACCGCGCCGCCGGAGGAGCAGGACGCCGCCGCCGACGACGAGCAGCGCGAGTGTGCCCGCACCGAGGAACATCATCGGTAGCTCATCGGTAGCTCATCGGTAGCTCATCGGTAGCTCATCGGTACCGGTCGCGGCCAGCTCGGGACTGGGCCCGGGAGCCGGCGCACTGCGCAGGGCCGGCGCTACACGCGCGGGTGACGAAGGAGCGGGTCCGGCGGTGCGTCAGTGACTGCTCGGTCGACGGATGTCGCGTCCGCACGCCTGCGGCGTCTGGCGCCCACTCGGCCCCATGGCTTGAACACCGAGAGGGTCATCGCCACGATCACGGCAGTCGACGAGACGAGCGGTGGGAACACCATGGTCGAGGTCACCTCGGGCGAGGCACCGGACGCGAGCGCGTCGAACGCCGTGCCGGCAAGCTCCTCGGTGCCCGGCGCGAGCACGAGCACTACGAGGGTGACGAGCACGATATTCAGGGCGAGCTTCGAGAGCACCCACCAGTAGCGCACGAGTCCGTACTTGGAGCCGAGGCCGAGTATGGCGCCGCTTGCGAGGGTGAGCAGCCCGATCGTGATGAGCGGCCAGGTCGCGAACGTGGCGATGCTCACGGCCGCTGCGGCGGCCGGTTGTGCGTCTGCAGTGAACGCGGTGAAGACCAGGATGCCGAGCACGAGGTCGAGTCCGAGCCACGATCCCGCGGCGGCGATGTGCGTGACGAGCACGAGCTTCCTCGTGCGTGGCGACAGGCGGAAGCGGGTCGGAGGCAGCGGTGCGGCCGGTGCAGCTGGTGCGGCTGAACGGCCCGTGGTCGTCGACATCATCGCTCCTTTCGCGAGTGTCGTGAGTGTCGGGTGGTCGCTCGTGTCATGAGTGCTCGCACCAGCATCGCCGCGCGGGATC
The DNA here is from genome assembly GCF_059445445.1 of Agromyces sp. Y575. Lineage (NCBI taxonomy): Bacteria > Bacillati > Actinomycetota > Actinomycetes > Micrococcales > Microbacteriaceae > Agromyces > Agromyces sp. Y575. The sequence goes on along the minus strand of NZ_JCAIUI010000002.1, from coordinate 552 downwards.
GCATCGGCATCCGCCTGGGGGAGGCATCCGCCGTACGCCCGCTGGTGTATGCCCGCCGCGGACGTCGTCGACGTATGCCCCGGTGCGTCGCTGAGCCTGTGACGCTGTGGCCGCGACGCCGGCACGCCTCGGCACGACAAATGATCACCAATCTCGTCGACCGGCACCGACCGGTGCGGGCATGACGAGCGTGATCACGGATATCGTCGACTGGCGTGACGGAGCGTGCCGGTGCCGTTACGCAATCGCGGCGGATCTTCCTCGAGCCGGTGCGGCATGACGAGAGTGATCGTTGATCGCGTCGACCGCCTCGACAGCCCGCGTGCCAGCGCCGTCACGCGACCGCGGCGGAATCTTCCTCGAGCCGGTGCGGCATGACGGGAGAGTTCACCGATCGTCGTCGATTGGCTCGACGGTGCCGGTGTGGCCCCTCTGTACGCAGGGTGTGGTCATGCGATTGCGGGGGGTCTTCGTTCGAGTTGGTCGGCGAGTCTGGTTGGGGATTTCGTGGTGTGGCGCCATCGGCCGTTGGGGTCGAGCCATGTGGGCGGG